>LT549889.1:4800000-6038730 GCA_900078775.1 Mycolicibacterium aurum | reverse complement strand
TTCGCCGATCAGCTGCGCGCCGCCGGTTTCGAACCCGTCGGGGTGGACCTGTCCGAGCTGCTCAAGGGCGGCGGGTCCGTCAAATGCTGCACGCTGGAGGTGTATTCGTGACGATCATGCATGAGCTCAGCAATACCGCGATCGCCCTGGAGGAGCTGCACACCGCGCACAACTACGCACCGTTGCCGGTGGTCGCGGCGTCGGCCGAGGCGCCTGGATCACCGATGTGGACGGCCGCCGCTACCTGGACTGCCTGGCCGCCTACTCCGCGGTGAACTTCGGCCACCGCAATCCGGTGATCACCGCCGCCGCGCACGCCCAACTCGACACCGTCACGCTGGTGAGCCGGCATTCCACTCCGACCGGTTGGGCCCGTTCTGCGCGGCACTGGCCGGGCTGTGCGGCAAGGACATGGTGCTGCCGATGAACAGCGGCGCCGAGGCGGTGGAGAGCGCCATCAAGGCCCGCGCAACGCGGCGCGCCGCGGCCAATATCGTGGGTGGCGCGGAACAACTTCCACGGCCGCACCACCACCATCATCAGTTTCTCCGACGACCCGGCGGCCCGGAACGGCTTCGGCCCGTACACCCGGGCTTCCGGTCCGTCCCGTTCGGGGACGCGGACGCGGCGAGCACGGTGGCCGTCCTGCTGGAGCCGATCCAGGGTGAGGCGGCATCATCGTGCCGCCCGACGACTTCCTGCCCGGGTGCGCCGACTGTGCACCGAGCGCGATGTGCTGTTGATCGCCGACGAGATCCAGTCCGGCCTGGCGCGCACCGGCCGGACCTTCGCCTGTGATCACTGGGGTGTGGTGTGTATGTGCTGGGCAAAGCCCTGGGCGGGGTGATTCCGCTGTCCGCGGTGGTCGCCGACCGTAGCGTGCTCGGCGTGCTGCATCCCGGTGAGCACGGCTCCACGTTCGGCGGGAATCCGCTGGCCGCCGCGATCGGATCGACGGTCGTCGAGATCCTGGAATCCGGTGAATTCCAGTCCCGCGCAGCCGAACTCGGCGCACATCTGCATGCCCGGCTGGCCGGCGTCCGGGCGTCACCGCGGTGCGTGGTAAGGGGCTGTGGGCCGGCGTCGACATCGACGCCGGCCTGGGCACCGGGAAACAGGTCAGTCTGCGACTGGCCGAACGCGGCGTCCTGGTCAAGGACACTCAGGCCAGACCCTGCGCTTCGCACCCCCGCTGGTGATCACCGCCGACGAGATCGACTGGGCGGTGGACCGATTCGCCGAGGCCCTGACCGACGTCTAGTACTTCATGACGCCGCGGTCGACGGCGATCTGGCTGCCCGACAGCGTCGCCGAACCGTCGCCGGCCAGCCAGGCCACCACATCGGCGACCTCTTCAGGGGTCATGAAGGCGGCCAGCCCCTCGTTCTTGCCGTCGGTCACCCGTTGGTAGGGCATCGGGGCGAAGCTGTGCAGGAAGCTCGGGTGCTTGGCGAACAGCGCGCCCATCGCCTCGGGCTCGATCATCGGGTGTCGATCGAGTAGGGTGGATCGAGTTCACCCGGATGCCGAACTCCCCCACCTCCAGCGCCAGCGTGTTGGTCAGCCCGTGAGCCCGTGCTTGGACGCGGCGTAGTGCCGTTGCCGGGGGTGGCCTTCAGCCCGGCCGAGGAGCTGACGATGATGATCGACCCGCCGTTGCCGGCCTCGATCATGGCCGGGACCGTCGCCCGGATGGTGCGCCAGGTGCCGTTGAGGTTGACATCGACGACGGTGTCCCACTGTTCCGGGGTGAGCTCCCACAGTCGCCCCAGCTGAGCACGCCGGCGTTGGCCACCACGATGTCGAGCCGGCCGAACTGCTCCACCGCATCGGCCACCAACTGCTCCTGGGCCGCGAGGTCGCGGATGTCGACCGCACGGGCCAGCACCTTGCGGCCGGTGGCCTCGACCGCCCGCACCGTCTCGGCGAGGTCCTCGGCGGTGGCCGCCGGATAGGTGATCGAACTCGACACCGGTGCGCAGATATCGCAGCGATGATGTCGGCGCCCTCGGTCGCCAACCGGACCGCGTGCGCCCGGCCCTGGCCGCGGGCCGCCCCGGTGATGAAGGCGACCTTGCCCTCCAGATTGCCCGCCATGCCCAGTCCTCTCGTCGGCCCGGGTCAGGCTAGCAGCCGACTGAAACGTGTTCTAGTAGGTCCCGGGGGGACTAGAAGGTGACCGGGTCACGGATGATCGGGCAGGTCATGCAGTGCCCGCCGCCGCGGCCGCGGCCCAGTTCGGCGCCCACGATGGTGATCACCTCTACCCCGGCCTTGCGCAGCAGTGAATTGGTGTGGATGTTGCGGTCATAGGCGAAGACGACGCCGGGTTCGACGGCCACCAGGTTGTTGCCGCTGTCCCACTGTTGGCGTTCCGAGTCGTACCGGGTGCCGCCGGTCTCGACGATCCGCAACGCCGCCAGGCCCAGCGCGGCCGCCACCACCTCGGTGAACGGTTTGGTCTCCTCGATGACCTCGACCCGGGATTCCGATCGCTGGGCAGCAGGGTGAACCGGCGATGTTGTCCACGATGTCCGGGTAGATCGTCACCACGTCACGGTCGGCGAAGGTGAACACCGTGTCCAGGTGCATCGCCGCGCGCAGTTTCGGCATGCCCGCCACGATCACCTTCTCCGCAGCGCCCGCGCGAACAGGGCCGCCGCCACCTGGGTGATGGCCTGGCGTGAGGTCCGTTCACTCATCCCGATGAGCACCACGCCGTTGCCCGGGATGAGGACGTCCCCGCCCTCGATGGTCGCCAACCCCCATGACTTCTCCGGATCGCCCCACCACACCGTCGATCCCACGTAGTCGGGGTGGAACTCGTAGATGGCCTTCATCAGCAGCGTCTCGTCGTGCCGGGCCGGCCAGTACAGCGGGTTGAGCGTCAGCCCGCCGTAGACCCAGCAAGTGGTGTCCCGGGTGTAGAGCGTGTTCGGCAGCGGCGGCATCAGATACTCGGTGACGCCGGTGTCCTCCCGCGCCAGGGCCCGGTAACCGGAACCGATCTCACTGGGCAGGTCCCGGATGGACATCCCGCCGATCAGGAACTCGGTGAGGCGACTGGGCACCAATTCGTCGAGGAAGGCCCGGGTCTCCTCGACCAGGCCGAGACCGACCTCGTTGGCGACGATCTTGCGGTCCAGCAGCCAGGACTTCGCGTCGGGTATCTGCATGGTCTGGGTGAGCAGTTCGTGCAGTTCGACGACCTCGACCCCGCGGTCGCGCATCTTGGACATGAAGTCGAAGTGGTCGCGCCGCGCGTTCTGCACCCACAGCACATCGTCGAACAGCAGATCGTCACAGTTGGTCGGGGTGAGCCGCTCGTGGGCGAGCCCCGGTGAGCAGACCAGCACCTTGCGCAGGGTGCCGACCTCGGAGTGCACCCCGTAGGTGGCCGACGGTTGGGTCGTCATATCGAGTCCTCTCAGATTGTGATCGCGCCGGTGATCAGAAAGACGACGCCGGCCACCGCACCCACGACGATGACGGCGCACAGCACGGCTTCGGCCGGGGTGAACACCCGGATGTTGTTCTCCCGCCGCGCTTTCCAATACAGCAGTGCGCCCGGCGCGTACAGGATGCAGGACAGCAGCAGGTGATCCCACCCCGCCGCGTACACCAGGAACAGCGTGTAGACGGTGGCCACCGCCGAGATCACCATGTCCGGGACGAGAGAGCGCCGGTCCCCGTAGGTCTCCCGGGTGACGGTCAGCTTCAGCGCGTACGCCGCGGCGAGCAGATACGGGATCAGTGCCAGCGCGGCGGTCAGATCGAGCATGAAGTCCAGTGCCTCGGAGGTGAACAGCAGCAGGATCAGCAGCAGCTGCACCAGGCCGGCGGCCATCACCAGCGCCGGCACCGGGGCGCCGTTGGCGTTCTCCTTGGCCAGGAAGCGCGGCATGTCTTTGGCCTTCGCCGGGATGTAGAGGATCTCGGCGGCCATCAACGTCCAGGCCAGATAGGCGCCCAGCACCGAGAGGATGACTCCGACCCGGATGAACACCGAACCCCACTCGCCGACAACGGATTCCATCACCGAGGCCATGGACGGCTGGGCGGCGCCGGCCAGTTCGCTCTGCGTCATCACCCCGTAGGAGGACAGTGTGACGAGCATGAAGACCGCGAGCACCGACAGGAAGCCGATGACAGTGGCCCGGCCCACGTCCTCGCGCTTGCGGGCGAACCGCGAGTACACGCTGGCGCCCTCGATACCGAGGAACACGAACACCGTGATCAACATCGTGCCCTTGGCCTGCTCGAACAGTGAAGTCCAGGAATAGTTTCCGTCTCCACCCCAGAAGTTGCCGGTGAACACGTCGGCCTTGAAGGCGATCAGGGCGACCAGGATGAACACCAGGATCGGCACGATCTTGGCGAAGGTGGCGATCCTGTTGATGATCGCCGCCTCCTTGACTCCGCGCATGATCAGGTAGAAGAACAGCCACACCCCGATCGAGGAGCAGATCACCGCCAGCACCGTGTCCCCGGCGCCCAGCGCCGGGAACAGCGCGCTGGTGGTCGCCATGATCAGCACCCAGTAGGAGGTGTTTCCCGCACAGGCCGAGGCCCAGAACCCGAAGGCGGAGTTGAAGCCCACGTAGTCACCGAAGCCGGCCCGGGCGTAGGCGTAGATGCCGGCGTCGAGGTCGGGTTTGCGGGTGGCCAGCCGCTGGAAGACGAAGGCCAGCATGAGCATGCCGGCACCGGCGATGATCCAGGCGATCAACGCACCGGCCACGCCGGCCTCGGTACCGAAGCGCTGCGGAAGCAGGAACACCCCGGACCCGATCATCGACCCGATGACCATCGCCGTCAGCGTCGGGAGACTGACCTTCTGGTCGCTTTCGCTGGTTGCCGCTTCGGCAGTGGTCACGGCTCGACCCCGGCTTCCTCGTCGGATTGTGTTTTCAGCACCCGGAATCCGGTGAAGCCATAGACCACGCTGAGTGCCGGGCTGAAGATGTTGAACAAGGCGAACGGCAGACCGGCCGGCGCGGCGACCGCGCAGCACAGCACCAGCGCCACCTGGATCGGCCCGTCGAGGGCGGCGAGGCCGAACAGTGCCAGCGAACCCGCGATCAGTCCGGCGAGGACTCCCAGCGGGAGGAGAGCGTCGAATAGCGAGGGCGGTCGCACCGCGGTAGACCCCTGCGCATCCGTCACCGGATCCTCCCCGATCGCAGACAGCTACGTCGGACGGTAGCAGCGCAGGCGGTATCCCAAATACGAAATTGGCAGACCGCGCCAACTACAGATCAGCGATGATCTGCTGCCGCTTCGCGGTGTACTCGTCCGCGGAGATCGCGCCGGTGGCCCGCAGCGTCTCCAGCTCCTGCAGTCGCCGCGCGGTACTGACCTCCGGCATCGGCGGCGGATAGCCGCCGGCGGGCACCGGCGGCGCCTGCTGCACCTGTTGGGACTGCGCCGCCGCGGCGCGCCGCACCACGGCCTGCACCTGGCCGCGGGCCACCGCGTTGTTGCGCAGATCGATCATGCTGTTCATCCCGATGCCGTTGGCCTTGAGGATCTGCAGGATCTCCATCAGTGGCTCGACCTGTCCGGACAGGTCATAGGTGGCGTTGTCCTCGGCGATGGAGAAGGTGGCCGGCACCTGCCCGGTGATCAAACCGCTGCGTTCCCAATCGATCTGGAAACGTCCGGTCGACGGATCGACCAGCACCGCGAGCCGGCGCGCGGTCAGCATGCCCAGCCGGGTCACGTCGGCGATCACCCGGTCCTCGGCGTCGAACGTGGCCAGCCCGGGACCCGATATGCGCAGGCTGAGGTTGACCACCGGCCGGTCGTTGATCCGGGTGTTGGTCTCGGACATCCGCAGGATCTGCGCGAGCCCCAGTACCCCGTGCGCCTCCAGCTGGGCGGACCTCGCCTGCGCATTGGCTCCGTAGCCGGCGAGCGCCAGCGCCGCCAGCACATCGATGGCCGTGACCAGCAGTCCGGTCCAGAACATCCACCTCATCAGTGGGTCCTGGCCGGTGGCGAAGTAGACCGCCAGGAAGATCGGCCCGACCAGGCCACCGCACAGCAGGACCATGGCCTGGGCCTTCACGTAACGCCATACCACCGGCCGACTCCCCTCGCCTCTCAGCACCCAGCGCACGTGATCTATCTGGCAATGTCCGCCAATTGACTGACTTTGCCATCTATATCGAGTACATATTTACCTGTGCTCGAGCGCGGCCACAACCCGACGGTTCATGTGTCTGAGCAGCAGGTGGTGGCCCGCGCCCAGGACATGTCAGCCGTCTTGCTGAACACCGTCACCCTCGTCGTGTCGGTAGCTGTGTTGTTGCTGCCGCGCACCCCCGAATCCGATGTCGGATTCGTGGCGCTGGTCCTGCTGGCCGGCTGGTCGGGCTACCGCCTGCTGACCCGGTCCCGGTCGCTGACCGTCCGGCTCATCGATCTCGGGTTTGTCCTGGCCGTCCTGGCGGCGGCGCCCGTCTTCGGCACCGATCCGCTGCTGCTCTACACCAACTCGGTGCCGCAGGCGATCGCCGGGACCGCGGTCGTCTGTTCCGCCGTCGGGCAGCGGTCCAAGTTCAGCCTGCCCATCCTGATCGCCATCATCGCGGCCTATATGGTCGGTTGCGCGCAGATCGCAGGCTGGGACCAGGTGTTCCGCATCCCGGTGCTCTACTACACGCTGGTCATCGCGTGGCTCGTCGCCGCCGGCCTGATGGGGACCGCCCGCAAGGTGGCCCGGCGGGTGGACCAGGCCCGCGCCGACAACCGCGACGCTGCTCTGCGCGATGCGATCGCGGCGGCTGTGCGCGATCACGAACTCGAGCACATGGCGCTGGTGCACGACACCGCAGCCTCGACCCTTCGGATGGTCGGGGAGGGCATCGAGGTCTCCCCCGAGCGGCTGGCCGCACAGGCCCGCCGCGACCTGGCGCTGCTGGCCAGCGAACCGGTCACGCTGGACACCGAGACACCGACCGATGTCACCGCGGCCATCCGCGCCGAGACCCGGCACGCCAGGACCCCCGTCGAGCTGACCGGTCTGAGCCGGCTGGTCCTGGACGGCTATACCGCCAACGCGATCGTGGCCGTCGTCCGGGAGGCGATCAACAACGCCGATAAGCACGCCCGGGCCTCCCGCATCCTCATCGACGTCTCCCCCACCGCGGTGACCGTCAGCGACGACGGAGTCGGCTTCGATCCCGTGGGCACCACCCTGGGAAACGGGGTGGCCGAGTCGATCGTCGGGCGGATGCGGCGCGCGCACGGTTCCGCGTCGGTGCGATCCGCTCCGGGCAACGGCACCGTCGTCACCATCAACTGGCATCAGCTGCGGCGGTCCACACCCGGCGCCCCGACCGTCGCGGACGTGGACCAGCTCACCGAGCGCATCCTGATCCGGTTCGGCCTGGGCATCGTGGCGTTCGCGCTGGTGTATCTGGCCCTGGCGGTGCCCTACGGGGCGGCCAGCAGCGACCACCCGGCCGCGCAGTACGGCCTCGGCTTCGCCGCCGCGCTGGTCGCGTTGGCCGGCATCCCGCGCGTACTCGACCGGAAACCGAATCTCACCATCCCGGCGCTCATCCTGATGGCCGCGGTGATCTACGCCCAGGCCGCGTCGCTGCACGACGACCGGGTCGGAAGTTTCGCGCAATGGCCGCTGCTGGCCACCGCGCTGTGCGTCCTGCCCCACCTGCTGCGGATCCGGCCGGTGTCGGCGGTCGGTGTCATGCTCGTCTTCTGGCTGGGCACCATGACCATGAACTTCGTCCACGACCCGACCATCGCGACGGCCTACAACCTGGCCCTGTACACGGCCGGCGTCGTGGTGCTCCAGATCTTCGCGCTGAGCTTTCCGCTGCTGCTACGGGACGCCAATGCCACCGCGGCCGAGGAGATCCGCGACCGCTGGGCCAAGGACACCCAACGCCGCATCACCGACGCGCTGCACGACGACTACGTGCAGCGCACCTCGAAGCTGATCCGCGGGGTGTTCCCGCTACTGCAGGCGCTCAGTACCGGCACGGTGGACCCCGAGATCCGGCGGCGGGCGCGTATCGAATCCCGGCGGTTGCGGTTGTACATCTTCCAGGCCCGCACCTCGGCCCACCCGCTGATCGTCGAGTTGCAGCCGGCGATCGACGATGCGGATACGCGCGGAGTGTCGGTGTCCCTCAACGCCGACGACAGCCTGCCGGAGCTCGATCGCGAGGAGCGGGAGCACCTGCTCGGACCGATCGAATCGGCACTGGAACGGGCGACCGTGCACGCCCGGATCGGCGTGACCGTGGTGCCCGGAGAACTGGTCGCCAGCATCATCTGCGATGCGACC
Source organism: Mycolicibacterium aurum (assembly GCA_900078775.1). Lineage (GTDB taxonomy): Bacteria > Actinomycetota > Actinomycetes > Mycobacteriales > Mycobacteriaceae > Mycobacterium > Mycobacterium aurum_A. The sequence goes on along the minus strand of LT549889.1, from coordinate 6,030,413 downwards.
GGCACGCCGGTGCAGTCGCGGCCGGCCGGACCCGGCACACCGCGCATCGAGGTCACCGAGATCGGCGACACGGTGTGGATCAGCGTGCATCATCCGCTGCCGGCCGACGCTCAGGTCGAGGACCACGCCGACATCGCATAAAATCTACCCACGCGACAATAACGTTAGCCAGAAAGCGCAATCTGTTGCGAAAACTCGGCGTATAAGGGGTAAAGTCACGTGTATTGCTACACGCTGGGGGCCATTTTATGATCGTTCCTGCTTTGGGTGAAACACATGATTGAGGCGGTGAGCCGGGTAATGGACCGAACCACCGACAGCATCACCGTTGCCCTCATCGACGATCATGACGTCATTCACGCCGGAGTGCGCGCCTGGTTTGCCGGATGTGATCCGCCCATCGAATTGGTGGCGGACTATCCGCATCCCGCAGCATTCCTGACCGACCACCCGCGCGGCGGTCAGGGCATCGACGTGGTGATGTTCGATCTGCAGTACGAGCGGTTCCAGCCCGAGTTCGAGACCCTGAAGAAGGTCTGCGAGGCCGGACACCGCGTCATCGTCTACTCGCACATGGCCACCGATGAGGTGATCCTGTCCAGCCTGGACGCCGGCGCCATCACGTTCCTGGCCAAGGGTGAGGACAAACAGCACCTGTTCGACGCGGTCTACGCGGCGCACACCGACACCCCGTACGTGGGTCCCCGGATGGCCAAGGCGCTGTTCAACGACCGCACGGTGGGTAGGCCCGGGTTGAGCACCCGCGAGCGGGAGGTGCTGATCGCCTGGTTCCAGACCGAGAACAAGGAGTTCGTCGCCAAGCGGCTGTTCATCGAACCGTCGACGGTGCGCACCCACCTGCAGCGGGCCCGCGCCAAATACGCCGCGGTCGGCCGCCCCGCGCCCACCAAGGCCGCGCTGATCGCCCGCGCGGTGCAGGACGGCATCCTCAGCATCGAAGACCTCTAGTCGTCCACGGGGAAGGGACGGGCTCGTCCGTGCATCCAGGTGCGTTGTGCATCGCCGTCATCGATGACCATGACATCGTCCACAGCGGGATCAAGGCCTGGTGTGCGGCGACCGCGCCGCCGATCACGGTGAGCGGCTGCTTCCTCGACTCCGCGTCGTTCCTCGACGCACACCCGTCCCCCTCGGCAGCGGCGCGGGTGGCCGTGGTCGACCTGGAACTCACCTGTCGCAAACCGGATTTCGAAGCCCTGGAACGCATCGTCGACGCCGGCCACCGGGTGGTGGTCTACTCCCATCTCGAACAAAACGAGGTGATCCTGCGCTGCCTGGATCTCGGGGCGGTCACCTATCTGGTGAAGTCCGAGGGCAAACGGCACCTGATCGAAGCCGTGCGGTCCGCGGCCTCGGACACCCCGTACGTCGGACCGCGGATGGCCGGCGCGCTGCACAGTGACAGCACCGTCGGACGGCCCTCGCTGGCCGCCCGGGAGAAGGAGGTGCTGGTGGCCTGGTTCCAGACCGAGAGCAAGGAACTCGTCGGTAACCGGCTGTTCATCTCCCCGGCGACGGTGCGCACCCACCTGCAGCGGATCCGGCTCAAGTACGCCGCCGTCGGGCGTCCCGCGACGACCAAGGCCGCCCTCGTCGCCCGCGCCATCCAGGACGGCCTGATCAGCGTCGACGAATTCTGACGGGTCGCCCACAGACGCGTGATGACAACGGAATCGACCGCCGGCCGACGGCTCGACTCGGCGCGACGCCATATCATCGGCCGGGCCACCACCTCCACCCTGCTGATGCGCCACGGGGCGAACGTGATCGTGGCGCTGACCATGGTCACCGACCCGGCCGACATGGCCGCCCCGGCGGGCATCGTATTGCTCGGCGTGGTCGGCCTCTGGTCGGCCTTCCGGCTGCTCACCCGGTCGGCGTCGGCGACCATGACCGCGCTGGATTTCGTTGCCACCATTGCCGTTTGCCTGGCGGTGCCGCTGCTGGTGCCGGGGCCCGATTTCCATCTGTCCAACTGTGCCCCCATCGCCGTGGCCGGCACCGCGGTCGTCGCCTTCGCCCTGTCGCTGCGGCCGCGGGTATCGCTGCCGATGACCCTGGCCATCGCCGCGGCCTACGCCTACGGCTCGGCCCGGGTCGTCGGCTGGGCTCATGTGCCGGAGATCTTCAATCTCTACTACTTCGGGTTGCAGTGGACCGCCTCGGTCGTGATGCGCTTCGTGACGCTGCGCGTCGCCGACGCCGTGGACGCCGCACGGCACGCCCGCCAGGTGATGGAGGTCAACGAGGCGGTCGATGCGGCCGTGCGCGCCTATGACCGGGAACAGACCCGGCTGTTGCACGACACCGTGGCCTCCACCCTGATGCTGGCCGGCCAGGGCACCGATATCCCGGCCGCGCGTCTGGCCGCCCAGGCCCGCCGCGATCTCGAGGTCCTCGCCGCCGGCCCTCCGCAGACCGCGAACGGCTCCGTCGAACTCGTCGGGCGGCTGCGCGAACTCGCTGCCCATCTGCAGACGCCGGTGCGGTTCAACGGATTCGACGAATGGTGGGTCGGCGGTGAGATCGGCGTCGCGGTGATCGCCGCGGCCCGCGAGGTGCTGAACAACGTGGACCGGCACGCCCACGCGAGCCTGGTGACCATCGACGTCGGACCGACCAGGGTGAGCGTCACCGACGACGGGGTGGGTTTCGACCCGGCGGTCCCGACGCGGGGATTCGGCCTGTCCGCGTCGGTGCAGGGCCGGATGGCGCAGGCGGGCGGCCGCGCGGCCATCACCTCCCGCCCCGGCGCGGGCACCACCGTGGACCTGCTCTGGACCACGCAGCGTCCCGACGGGCGCAGCGACCCGGATCAGTTGATCGCCCGTACCCGCACCGGCTTCGGTATCGGGATGGTGGTCTATGCGGTGCTCAATGTGGCTGTGACGGCACCGTTTTCCGTGCCGAACACGAACACCGGTCTGCAGATCCTGCTCGCGGTGATCGCGTCGGCGTGCACGTTGAGCGCGATACCGATGATCCGCACCGGGCGGGGCGGGACGCCGGCGGTGGGCGCTGCCGTCCTGATGCTGGTGGCGCTGGTCCAGACCATGTCGGTGCCGCCGCACCTGATCGGCGGCCAGGCCCAGTGGTCCCAGAACGCGATCGGGTGGTGTCTGATGCCGTTGCTGCTGCGGATGCCCGCCGGCCGGGCGTCCGGCCTGCTGGTGCTGTACTGGTTCGTGCCCGTCGTGCTGGGTCTGCTGCGTAGCCCGACCGCCGACACGTTGGTCAATGCCGGGTTCGGCACGGCGAGCATTCTGACCGTCCAGCTGTGTGTGCTGCTGTTGCACACCCTGATCGCCGACGCGTCGGTGGCCGCGCACGAGGAGACCGTGCAGCGGGTCCGGCTGATCGCCAATCATCGTCTGGCCCAAGCACTTGCCGATGAGTACACCCGCCGCTATGCGCAGCTGATGGACAATGTCCGGCCGCTGCTGGAGACGCTGCGCGATGGCGGGCCGCTGGACGAGTCGTTCCGCCGGCGGGCACGCCTGGAGTGTCAGCGGATGCGAGTGCTGTTCGATCAGTCCGCCAGCTTCGACCACCCGCTGCTGGCCCGGCTGCGGCCGGCCGTCACGGCCGCCGAAGAGCGCGACGTCGACGTGTCGGTGCACGTGGAGAACGACCTGCCCGTCATCGCCGACGCCACGATCGAGCGGATCGTGGATGCGCTGGAGCACGGCCTCAAGGTGGCCACCACCTCGGCGCGGATCGCGCTGACGACCTCGGCCGACGGGCTGACCGCCAGCATCGTCAGCTCGGACATCGAGGACCCGCAGATGCTCTCCGGGTACGTATCGCTCGAATCCGAGGACGTGGAGCTGACCGTCGCCGGGGACACCGCGTGGTTGACGATCCGGTGCAGCGCTACGTGACCGCACCGCCCCCGGATCCCGCGCGGGTGTTACGCAGTAACTGAACCGCCAGCGGCACAGGCTTGATCAGCGTCCGGTCGGTGGCAGATTCAGTCAGTGAGTTCCACTCCGGCGGCGTCCTGGTGCCAGGATGTCCCCGGCTTGGACACCAGGATCAGGATCCCCTCGATGCCGCCCCAGATACCGCCGATACCGCAAGTGACCAGGGTGACCACGATCTGGAGGATACCGCGCGTCGTGTTCCCCAGATAGAAGTTGTGAATACCCAAGCTGCCCAGAAGAATCCCGAGAACGCCGGCAACCACCTTGGACTTCTGCTCCACTCCCGGTGGGCCGTACGGCGGCGGCTGCTGCGAGTACTGAGGCTGAGCGCCGTAGGCATTGTCCTGGGTCATCTCGGGTATCCATTTCTGTCGGAGCGACGTTGCATCACTGGGAGTTTCGTGTGCATCGCGACGAAGCTAACACTGCACGAACTCGATAAGAGTCCCCCGATCGACCGACATCTGATATGCCGTCTGTCACCGCCGAAATCTCACTGGGTGCTGCGATTTCGTTGTCGTGCGGGCGAGTTCGTCAGTTCTGCAACCGCTTTGCGCCGCCGCTACGTCGGATGTTCGGCGGACAGTTTCTGTCCGGGGCAGCGGGTTACCATCCCGGTCGAGCCGGGTCCTCGGTTCGGAGTCAACCCGCACCGACGAATCAGGACACACTGAACCGGAAGCCCACCAGAGGAAAGTGATTGATGACATCCAACACCGCTAGACGGTGGCGCACAGCAGGGACGGCGGTCGCGTTCACTGCAGTCCTGACGGCGGCCGCGGCAGCCGGCTGCTCGGGCCGCCAGCTGGTCGACGACATGCCCGCCGCGGCGACCGAGACCTCCACCGAGCATCCGCGGCCGTCGGCGACCCCCAGTTCAACCACGAGTGCGCCCAAAATCCCCACCAGCGTAGATGTTCCCGGCGCCGGAGACGACGACGCTGACCTGCTCCGCGGCCCATCGACGGTGTACACGGGCTGCGGCGGATCCCTCGTCTTCGGCGACGATGTGAAACTGAGCAGGGGCCAGGTCTTCCTGCCCACCACAGGTCGCAACGTGGACCTACCGCTGCCCACCATCCCCGACGGCAAGCTGGTGGTGGCGACCCAGTGCCTGGTCGCCGGCGATGCCCGAAACATCCGGGTGGTACATATTGTGTCGCTGCGCACGCCGTCCTCCGGGCTCACCCCGGAGAGCACCGAAACCCAGATCCTGGCATTCGACCCCACCGCGCCGGATGCGCCCACCGCCACCGGCATCTGGCCGGTCGAGTACCCGTTGTACAACTTCGAATCTCTACAGCCCACCGTGCACGGATTCATGGCCTACGGGTCCGGTGGTGTGCTCGGGTTCGACATCGCTTCGATGAATCTGGCCTGGCAGTCTGCTACCAAGCCCGCCGCGGTCAACTTCGACGGGTATGCGTTCTGGTCGCGCGAGGGCGACGCGCGAGACTCCCGCGACCAGCTGTACCGGATCGCCTACCACTCCGCCAAGGACGGAACCGAGATCGGCCACACCGTCGGCCCGGATCTCGACATCGAGACATACCCGCACGGTTTCATGGCCATGCGCGGCACAAAGGAACAATGGGAGCGAATGCTGTTCGATACCCGGACCGCGCAGTTCCAGGGTCCGTTGCCATCCGAAGGGCAACTCTGGGGCAACAGGATGCTCCGATACCACCGGACCCTCACTGACGAGGACACCACGTTCATCAAGGTGTGGGACGTCAACACCGGACAGGTGATCTTCACCCGGGAGGGCGCAGACGTCTCTGGACTGAACATCGAGGACGTCTATCTAGCCGGAAACTATCTCTACATCGAGAACGATGCGGACAGTCCGGTCATCGACATCACCACCTCGGACAAAGTGTCTTCGGGCTGGTCGGTGCGCCCGGTGGACATCGTCGACGACGACTGGTTCATGGTCGTCGACGGTCCGGTGTCCAACGGATATGCGAGTTGTTTCGACGGGCTGCGGTACATCTGCTACGAGGACGGCAGACTGGTGCACGCACCTGACGGCGTCCTGGCCGGCCCCTGGTTCTGAACCCAAAACGAAAGCGGCGCCCACCCTTTCGGGTGAGCGCCGCCATCGTGCGGAGAACTAGATCACTTGATGATCTTGGTAACGCGGCCGGCGCCGACGGTACGACCACCCTCACGGATGGCGAACCGCAGGCCCTCGTCCATGGCGACCGGCTGGATCAGCTTGACGGAGATGTCGGTGTTGTCACCGGGCATCACCATCTCGGTGCCCTCGGGCAGGGTAACCACGCCGGTCACGTCCGTGGTACGGAAGTAGAACTGCGGACGGTAGTTGTTGAAGAACGGCGTGTGGCGGCCACCCTCGTCCTTGGACAGGATGTAGACGCTGCCCTCGAACTCGGTGTGCGGGGTGGTGGTGCCGGGCTTGACGACAACCTGGCCGCGCTCGACGTCTTCGCGCTTGATGCCACGAACCAGCAGACCGACGTTGTCACCGGCCTGGCCCTGGTCGAGCAGCTTGCGGAACATCTCGACACCGGTGACCGTGGTCTTGGTGGTCTCGGGACGGATGCCGACGATCTCGACCTCTTCGTTGACGTTGATCACGCCACGCTCGACGCGACCGGTCACCACGGTGCCACGACCGGTGATGGTGAAGACGTCCTCGACGGGCATCAGGAACGGCTTGTCGGTCTCGCGAACCGGGTCCGGGATGGACTCGTCGACAGCGGCCATCAGGTCCTGAACCGACTTGACCCACTTCTCGTCACCCTCGAGGGCCTTCAGGGCCGAAACCTTGACGACCGGGGCGTCCTCGTCGAAGTCCTGGGCGGCCAGCAGTTCGCGGACCTCCATCTCGACGAGCTCGAGCAGCTCCTCGTCCTCGACCATGTCCGACTTGTTCAGCGCGACCAGGATGTAGGGCACGCCGACCTGGCGGGCGAGCAGCACGTGCTCGCGGGTCTGCGGCATCGGGCCGTCGGTGGCGGCGACCACGAGGATGGCGCCGTCCATCTGGGCCGCACCGGTGATCATGTTCTTGATGTAGTCAGCGTGGCCGGGGCGTCGACGTGCGCGTAGTGACGCTTCTCGGTCTGGTACTCAACATGCGAGATGTTGATGGTGATACCGCGCTGACGCTCCTCGGGCGCATTGTCGATCTGGTCGAATGCGCGCGACTCGTTCAAATCGGGGTACTGGTCGTGCAGCACCTTGGTGATTGCTGCGGTCAGCGTGGTCTTGCCGTGGTCAACGTGACCGATGGTCCCGATGTTGACGTGCGGCTTCGTCCGCTCGAACTTCGCCTTCGCCACTGTGGTGTCCTCCTGGACTTGTTGGTGCTTTTACTTAAGCAGGTGTGTTGATGTGTTCAGTTGTGTGGTCCGCCAAGGCGGATGGACCAGAAACTACTGGCCCGTCGCCTTCGCGATGATCTCCTTCGACACGTTCGCCGGCACTTCGGCGTACGAGTCGAACACCATGGAGTAGTTAGCCCGGCCCTGGGTCTTCGACCGAAGGTCGCCGACGTAGCCGAACATCTCCGACAGCGGAACCTGCGCCTTGACGACGCGCGCACCGCTGCGCTCCTCCATGGCCTGGATCTGACCACGGCGGGAGTTCAGGTCGCCGATCACATCGCCCATGTAGTCCTCGGGCGTGATGACCTCGACAGCCATGATCGGTTCCAGGATGACGGGCTGGGCCGACTGCGCGGCCTTCTTCAGCGCCTGGGAACCGGCCACCTTGAAGGCCATTTCCGACGAGTCGACGTCGTGGTAAGCGCCGTCGAGCAGGGTGACCTTCACGTTCACCAGCGGGTAGCCGGCGAGCACGCCGTACTGCATGGCGTCCTGCGCACCGGCATCCACCGACGGGATGTACTCACGCGGGATGCGGCCACCGGTGACCTTGTTCTCGAACTCGTAGGTCGCGCCGTCCTCGCCCTCGAACGGATCGAGGCTGATGATGACCTTCGCGAACTGGCCGGAGCCACCCGTCTGCTTCTTGTGGGTGTACTCGACGTTCTGCACCGCGCGCTTGATCGTCTCGCGGTAGGCCACCTGCGGCTTGCCGACGTTGGCCTCGACCTTGAACTCGCGACGCATGCGGTCCACCAGGATGTCCAGGTGCAGCTCGCCCATGCCGCCGATGACGGTCTGTCCGGTGTCCTGGTCCAGGTGCACCTTGAAGGTGGGATCCTCTTCGGCCAGCTTCTGGATGGCCGTGCCCAGCTTCTCCTGGTCGCTCTTGGTCTTGGGCTCGATGGCCACCTCGATCACCGGATCGGGGAAGGTCATCGACTCCAGCACGACCTGATCGTTCGGGTCGCACAGGGTGTCACCGGTGGTGGTGTCCTTCAGACCGATCACGGCGTAGATGTGACCGGCGGAGGCACGCTCGACCGGGTTCTCCTTGTTGGCGTGCATCTGGAACAGCTTGCCCAGCCGCTCCTTCTTGCCCTTGGTGGAGTTCACCACCTGCGCACCGGACTCGACCTTGCCCGAGTACACCCGGACGTAGGTGAGCTTGCCGAAGAACGGGTGCACGGCGATCTTGAATGCCAGCGCGGAGAACGGCTCGTCGACCGAAGGCTTCCGGCTGACGATCTCGTCTTCCTTGTTGGGCACGTGGCCCTGCACGGATTCGACGTCCAGCGGCGAGGGCAGGTAGTCGATGACGGCGTCGAGCATGGGCTGCACGCCCTTGTTCTTGAACGCACTGCCACACAGCACCGGGTAGATCTCACTGTTGACGGTCAGCTTGCGGATCGCGCCCTTGACCTCGTCGATGGTGAGTTCCTCGCCACCGAAGAACTTCTCCATCAACGCATCGTCGGTCTCGGCGACGGTCTCGAGCAGCTCGTTGCGGTACTGCTCGGCCTTCTCGACCAGATCCGCGGGGATCTCGACGGTCTCGTAGCTCTCGCCCATCTTGGTCTCGCCGCGCCAGACCTTCGCGTTCATCTCGACCAGGTCGATGATGCCCTCGAAGTCGTTCTCGGCACCGATCGGCAGCTGGATGACCAGCGGCTTGGCACCGAGGCGGTCCTTGATGGTCTGCACGGTGAAGTAGAAGTCCGCACCCAGCTTGTCCATCTTGTTGACGAAGCAGATACGCGGAACGTCGTACTTGTCGGCCTGCCGCCACACCTGCTCGGACTGCGGCTCGACGCCCTCCTTGCCGTCGAACACGGCAACGGCGCCATCGAGCACGCGCAGCGAACGCTCCACCTCGACGGTGAAGTCGACGTGACCGGGGGTGTCGATGATGTTGATCTGGTTCTGGTTCCAGAAGCACGTGACGGCTGCGGAGGTGATGGTGATACCCCGCTCCTGCTCCTGTTCCATCCAGTCGGTGGTGGACGCACCGTCGTGCGTCTCACCGATCTTGTAGTTGACACCCGTGTAGAAGAGGATGCGCTCGGTCGTCGTCGTCTTGCCGGCGTCGATGTGCGCCATGATGCCGATGTTGCGGACCTTCGTGAGGTCGGTCAGCACGTCCTGTGCCACGGCTAGATTCCCACTCTTTCGCTTGCTTGATTGCTAGTTGGTGTGTTGCCCCGCCCAGGGATTCTGCGCAGGGCCGACATCACCAGCGGTAATGCGCGAATGCCCGGTTTGCTTCGGCCATCTTGTGCGTGTCTTCGCGTCGCTTCACAGCGGCACCGAGGCCATTGCTGGCATCGAGGATCTCGTTGGCGAGACGCTCAACCATGGTCTTCTCGCGGCGAGCCTTGGAGAAGCTGACCAGCCAGCGCAGCGCCAGCGTGGTCGAGCGGTCCGGACGAACCTCGACCGGCACCTGGTAGGTGGCGCCACCGACACGGCGGCTGCGCACCTCGAGGGCGGGCTTGACGTTGTCCAGAGCGCGCTTCAGGGTGACGACCGGGTCGGTGCCGGTCTTGTCACGGGCCTGCTCCAGGGCGCCGTAGACGATGCGCTCGGCGAGCGACTTCTTGCCGTCCAGCAGCACCTTGTTCACCAACTGGGTGACCAGCTGCGACCCGTAAACGGGGTCGTTGACCAGCGGGCGCTTCGGCGCGGGACCCTTGCGCGGCATTAGCTCTTCTCCTTCTTCGCGCCGTAACGGCTACGTGCCTGCTTGCGGTTCTTGACACCCTGGGTGTCCAGCGAGCCGCGGATGATCTTGTAGCGCACACCCGGGAGGTCCTTCACACGACCACCGCGGACCAGCACCATCGAGTGCTCCTGCAGGTTGTGGCCTTCGCCGGGGATGTAGGCGGTGACCTCAACCCCCGTCGTCAGCTTCACGCGGGCGACCTTCCGAAGCGCCGAGTTCGGCTTCTTCGGGGTGGTGGTGTACACGCGAGTGCACACACCGCGACGCTGCGGGCTGCCCTTGAGGGCCGCGGTCTTCACCTTGGCGACCTTGTCGCGGCGACCCTTGCGGACCAGCTGGTTGATGGTTGGCATGTACCGGCTTTCTGTGTTGCTACTTCTCGGTGTTCTCAAGTCTCTGTACTGCAGTTATCACCCGGTCACGTACCCCGCGTCCGGGCGTGTCGCGCGTGCCCACATCGAACTTTCGATGCATCCTGAACACACGAAGACACACGAATTCGCCCGACCTGCGGGCATACGGGCCGTTTCAGCGGCCGCATGCGCCCCCTGACAGCCAGGCACGAAGCTCCACAATACCAGGGGTGGGCGTGCCGAACCAAACCCGCGCGTGAGCGCCTTATCGCAGGTCAGACGCTACGGCCGCGCTGGGCGCCGGATCAGGTCAGTCGAACGCTACCTGCGTTCCATGCCCGCCGCCAGCCTCAGCACCATGTCGGTGAACACCGCATCGGTGTCCACATCGTCCATCACCCCGGTCATCTCCAGTAGCACGAATCCGTGCAGGGCCGACCAGAACTCCAGGGCCGCGTAGAACGCGTTATCGCCGACCAGCCCGTAGGAGGCCATCGCGGCCAGCACCGGGCCGGCGGCCTCCCGCGCGGCCGCGGTGTATTCGGGGTCGTCGCCGCCCAGCGGCATCCGGGTGAACGCCGAATACCGGCCCGGGTGGTGGTGGGCGTAGCTGCGGTACGCGCTGGCCATGGTGACCACCGCGTCGTCGCGGGTACGCCCTTCCCCGACCGCGTTCAGCATGCCGATGATGTCCTTGATGACGTGCATCCGCACTGTTCGGCGCAGGTCTTCCAGGCTCTGCACGTGGTTGTAGAGCGAGGGTCCCTTGGTGCCCAGCTGGGTGGCCAACGCGTTGATGGTCAGCGCGTCCCAGCCCTCGCGGTCCAGGAAGGCCAGCGCGGCGTTCACGATCGAGTCGCGACTCAGCTTTGTCGCCCGCGCTGCCATTCGCCCGCCCTTCGAGTGGTGGTATCACCCGAAGCCGGGCCAACTAATGACTCTAGTTCACGCGGTCCTGACTGAGCTCGGCAAGCTGGTCGGTGATCCCGCACAGCGGGGGCAGCGTGGACGGGTTCATCGTCTGGACGGACCAGGTGATGAGGTCCCGGCCCTTGGCCACATAGATACTGCAGGCGTTGGCGTCGTAGGCCTTGAATCCCCTGTTGCCCTGGATCGTCACCTCGGTCAGGGTGCGCCCGGACCGCTGTTCGAGTTCCCGCTCGGCGGCGATGTCGCTGCCCCGGTAGCGCCACGTGGAGATCCCCATGCCCGCGCCGAAGGTGCCGGTCACCGAGTTCTCCTGCCAGAAGCAACCGACGTCGTTGACCAGGACCTTGGTGAACAGGGCGGTGCCGGTCGCGCGGGCCACGTCGGCGTCGGTGATGCCGTTGCAGTCGGTGCCGATGCCCCACGTCGCCGACGTATCGGCGGGGCGGTCCGGCGGGGCCGCCACGGGGTCCGGCGCGGGCTGTTGGCCGGTGCAGCCGGCCAGCACGAGGGCTGCGGCGATCAGCGGGAGGCGGCGCATGTCACATGTCCGACTTCAGCGTCGCCGACAGCAGCTTCTGCGCGTCGGGGCAGACATCGCCGGCGCTCTTGCGCATCTGCACCCACCAGCTCAGCACTCCCCCGCCGACGGCCGCGGTCGCCGCGCAGGCAGCACCGGTGGTGTCCCGCCGGGCCAGGAAGGCGGGCCGGCGTTCGATGAGGGTGTCGCTGACCTGGGCGCCGCGGTCGACGGCCACCGCGCGCTCGCGGTCCAGGTCGCCGGTGTCGAACCAGGTGAACGTCACGTCGACCATGACGCCCGACCGGGACAGCACGTACTGGCAGACCGCGCCGCTGTAGGGGCGGGTCACCTCGTCCGCGTCCAGCGCCGCCTGCACCGAGGAGTCACTCAGCAGCCCGCAGCGGTCGTCGGCGTAGCCGTAGCTGCGCTCGGCGTCGACGGTGCGGGCCGGCTGTGCCAGCCCGTCGACCTGATGGGCGCAGCCGACCAGCGCCAGCACGGCGGTTGCCGTGGCGACGGTGCCGGTCACTCGGGGGACGAACCCAAAGCCATGCCCACGCATCGCTGCTCACGCTACCCAGCCGGGGCCGAGTCGGCGACCTGATCGCAAACACTCCCAAGGGGTGCCCAGGCCGCGCGCAGGCACCGTACTCTGTTGCCCATGGTGAGCCTGAGTCTGCAGAGTCGGCGCCGATCGACGGCGGCCGGCGCGCTGGTCGTTCCCCTGGTCCTGGCGGGCCTGGCCGCCCCGGCCGCGCACGCCAAGAACGGTGACACCCACATCACCGGGCAGGGCATCGTGCAGACCATCGACTGCAACAACGCCACGCTGCTCGTCAACGGCAGCGGCAACACCATCAACGCCAAGGGCTCCTGCTGGGCGGTAACGCTGCAGGGTTCGTCGAACATCGTCATCGCCGACAACGTGGTCAACGACATCACCGTCTACGGCTACGACCAGACGGTGATCTATCACGGGGGCGCACCGGCGCTGATCGACCGCGGCCGCGAGCTCGGGATGACCAACCGGATCAGCTGGGCCCCGGCCTGATCCAGTGCGCCGCCTTGCCGTCCTTGTCGCCCTCCTCGTCTCGGGGATGCTCGGCGCGGCCGGTTTGGCCACCGCGCCGATGAGTGCGGCCGCCCCGGTATCGGCCGCCGCGCGCACGGTCGGCTTCATCGATGTGCGTGATGCGGTGCCCGACGCCGTCATCGACCTGCGCTACGCGCGGCCGGACAACTTCACCGGCACCCAGCTGTATCCGACCGGGGCCCGTTGTCTGATCCACGAGTCGCTGGCGCCCGGGCTGGCCACGGCCGCAGCACAACTGCGCGCGCGTGGCCTGCGGTTGGTGTTCTGGGACTGCTACCGGCCGCACGATGTGCAGGTCCGGATGTTCGAGGTGGTGTCCAATCCGGCGTGGGTGGCCCAGCCCGGCCCGTACTCCAAGAGCCACGAGTCGGGCCGCTCGGTGGACGTGACGACCGCGAGCGCGACCGGATTGACCGATATGGGTACCGGTTTCGACGATTTCCGGCCGGCCGCGAACGCCTACGCCACCACCGGTGTGAGTGCCGCCGCCCAGTACAACCGGGCCGTGCTGCGCGAGGCCATGGCCGCCGGCGGGTTGACCGTGTACTCCGGTGAGTGGTGGCATTTCGACGGGCCGGGTGCCGGCGAACGGCGCCCCATCATCAACGTCCCCGTCACCTAGTCTGGGTATCGACCAGCTACGAATCGAGGGAGCTATGCGCACTCACATCGCCGGACCGGTCGCCGCGGCAGTACTCGCCCTCGGCCTCACCGGATGCGGATCCGACGGGGATTCCGCGGCACCCAGCATGACGGCCGGGTCATCGGGCGCGCAGGTCCAGATCGGCAACACCATCAACTACGGGTCCTTCGGCACCACCGCCGAACTCGATTGCGCGGAGGGCAAGTCGCTCAACATCGGCGGCTCCAACAACACGCTGACCATCAAGGGCAGCTGCTCCAGCGTCAACATCGGCGGCGCCGACAACAAGGTGACCCTGGACAACGTCGAGACCGAGATCAGTGTGGTCGGCATCGACAACACGGTGGTCTACCAAGGCGGCGACCCGAAGGTCGAGGACCTCGGCAGCGGGAACAAGGTCAGCAAGGGCTAGCCCGGCGGTCAGCCCGGATTTGGTGTCGTCGCGGCCACCCCGACCGCGGTAGCCTCGACGCATGGCGTCCGACGATCTGGAACCGCGGGTCAGCGCTCTCGAACAGCAGATCCGCGACCTGCGGAGGCGAGTGAAGGGCAGCGAGCAGGATGCCGCGGCAGCCCGGGTGCTCGCGGGAGCCGCCGACCGCGATGTGAGTGAGTTCCGCGCCGAACTACGCGACTTCCGCCACGCCACCGGGGCAAGTTTCAACGCACTCCGGCAGGACTTCGTCGACCTCCGTCAGGAGTTCAATAACCTCCGGGAGGACTTCGGCGTCCTCGGCGGACACATCGACCGCGGGTTCGCAGAAATGCGCGGCAAGTTCGATGCCACCGCCGCCGGCCAACAACAGATCGTCGCGCTGCTGAACACCCTCATCGAGGATCGCCGCTGATTCTCAAGCGCCGTGCCGGCCTTCGCCGTCGACAAACCGCTGCGCTCCGGCCAGCAAATCCGAGGACACCTTGGCCAGGCTACCGAACTCGAAATCCATTGCGGCCTGCTCGGTTTCGCCCCATTGATGCAGCGCCGAGAGACGGTCGGCGCGCAGGCACAGCTGCGGCAGGGCGGCAAGTTGGGCGGCCAGTTCCTCGGCGGCCGCGCGGGCCTGCCCCTTCTCGACGACCCGATTGGCCAGCCCGATCTGCAGCGCCTCCTGGGCGCCGACGGCCCGACCGGTGAGGATCAGGTCCATGGCCCGGCCGTGCCCGATCAGCCGCGGCAACCGAACCGTGCCGCCGTCGATCAGCGGCACACCCCAGCGTCGGCAGAACACCCCGAACTGGGCGTCCTCCTCCACGACCCGCAGATCGCACCACAGTGCGAGCTCAAGCCCGCCGGCCACCGCGTAGCCGCTGACGGCCGCGATCACCGGTTTGGACAGCACCATCCGGGTCGGCCCCATCGGGCCCGGACCGCTGCGGTGGGCCCGGTTGGCTTCCTCGGAGCCCAGCGACTTGAGATCGGCTCCGGCGCAGAAGGTTCCGTTGTCCCCGCAGAGCACCGCGACCGAAGCCGTCTCGTCGCCGTCGAATTCCTCGAAGGCGGCGACCAGTTCGGCCGCGGCCGGGCCGTTGACCGCGTTGCGGGCCTTCGGCCGGTCCATGATGACCGTGGTCACCGGTCCGTTTCGTTCGACGCGCACCGTCATACCGCCTCCACCCGATTGTCACGCCGCGCGACCAGTTCGGCGGCGAAGTCCCGGTAGGCCGACCGCAGCCGCTCCCCCGGCCAACGCGGCGGCAGCAGTTGTACCGGCAGCACCGGGTCGGTCAGCAGGTGCCGCACGATCGCTGCGGCCACCACGAAACGCCCCGGCACGTCGGGAGCCGCGGCCATCTCGGCGAGCAGCCGGTCACCCTCGCGCGCCCAGGACGTCAGGTCCCACAGCTGGGTGACCAGTTCCGCCGGTTCCTCGTCACGGCTGTGCAGGATCCGAACCCGGGCGCGGACGTCCTCGGGCAGCCTCACGTCGAGGTTGTCCGGCCGCAGCCACGCGCCCTCGCGCAGCTCACCGAACCGGTTCTGCAGCAGGGTGTTCCGTAACTCGGACCGGGTGCGGGCGTCGGCGCCGACGCTGGTGATCAGCAGCGTCGTCCAGGTGCCATCCCACGGATGCTCATGCGGGTCGATCGCGTCATCCTGACGCCGCTGCCGGGCCAACAGCCGCTCCGAGAGCCGGTACCCGTCGGCCGAACGGACCAGGTCCCCGGCGCCCACCATCCGGGTCAACGCCACCCGCAGGGTGGCATCGCGGATACCGAAATCGGCTGTCAGCACGGCCAGTTCGGCGGCGGACGCCCAGGCCGGGTGGGCGCCGAGCAGCACGCTCAGCACCACCGACCGCGCGGTCAGGCGCACCGATCACACCCCCGAGGCGCGGCGGCCGTGGTCGCCGCGCGGTTCGTCGCGGTGCCGGACGGCTTCGCGGAATCCGTGCTCGCGGGCGTCGGCGACGAAGGCGTGCCCCTCCGGGGTGTGCCGGGCGATCCCGTCGAACACGGTGCTGACCATCCGACTGGTGGCCACGCCCTGCTGCAGCAGAGCGGTGTTGCAGGCCAGCTTGGCCATGATGAGCTGGTTCACCGGCATGGCGGCGATGCGGGCCACCAGGCGCTCGGTCCGCTCGTCGAGATCCTGCGGTTCGGGTGCCTCCACCGCCAGCCCCCACTCGGCGGCTTGGGCTCCGGTGATGCAATCCCCGGTGAACAGCAGCCTTTTCGCCCGTTGGTCACCGAGCCGGTGCGCCCACAGCCCGGCGGCGGGCACGCCCCACACCCGCATCGGCGGGTAGCCGATCTTGGCGTCGGCGGCGGTGATCACCTGATCGGCGTGCAGGGCGATATCCGTGCCGCCGGCGATGCAGTACCCGTGGATCTTCACCACGGTGGGTTTGTCGCAGTGCATCAGGCTGGCGAACCCGCGCACGAACCGGCTCATCATCTGGTAATCGAGCATCGGGTCCCAGGGCCGGTCGGGCAGGTGGTTGACGGCCTGGGTGTGCCCGTCGAGCACGGTGCCGCGCCGGTCGGATCCGGCCGAGGAGCTGCCGTCGGCGTAGGCGCCGAGGTCGAAGCCCGCGCAGAAGCCCTCCCCCGCACCGGAAACCAGGATCACGTGGACGTCGCTGTCCAGGTCGGCGCGCTCCACGCACGCGGCGAGTTCGACCGGGGTGTCGGCGATGATCGCGTTGCCCTTGTCCGGTCGGTTGAAGGTGATGCGGGCGACGCGGTCGGTGACCTCGTAGGTCATGGTTTTCAAAGGCGGCGTTGTCAGCGTGTCCACGGACGGACTCACCCCTTGACCATCGCCCGCTCGATGATCGGCGCCAGGTCGAGCCCGGCGGGCAGGGTGCCGAACGCCCCGCCCCACTGCCCGCCGAGCCGGCTGGTCAGGAACGCCTCGGCGACCGCGGGATGGCCGTGGCGCACCAGCAGCGCACCCTGCAACCCCAGCGAGATGTCCTCGGCGATCTTGCGGGCCCGGTACTCGATACCGTCGAGATCACTCAGGTGCGCCTTCAACCCGGTGACGTGAGCATCCAGCCGCGGGTCCTGGGCCTGGGCCAGCTCGTCGAACAGCACCTCCAGACACTCGGGCCGGGTTGCCATCGCGCGCAGGGTATCCAGCGCGCTGACATTGCCCGAGCCCTCCCAGATGCCCATCAGCGGGGCCTCCCGGTACAGCCGCGGCATGCCGGAGTCCTCGACGTAGCCGTTGCCGCCCAGGCATTCCATCGCCTCGGCGGCGTGCGGGGTGGCCCGCTTGCACACCCAGTACTTGGCGGCGGCAAGACCGATCCGGCGCAGCAGCGATTCGCGCTCGTCGCCGCGCACCGCGCGATCGGTGGCCCCGGCCATCCGCATGGCCAGCATGGTCGCCGCCTCGGCCTCCACCGCCAGGTCGGCCAGCACGTTACGCATCAGCGGCTGGTCGATCAGGTAGGCGCCGAACGCCTTTCGGTGCTGTGCGTGGTGGATGGCCCGGGTGAGCCCGGTGCGCATGCTGGTGGCGCTGCCCAGGGTGCAGTCCAGCCGGGTCAGGTTGACCATCTCGATGATGGTCTTGACGCCGCGGCCCTCCTCGCCGACCAGCCAAGCCGTCGCCCCGTCGTATTCCACCTCGCTGGACGCGTTGGCGTGGTTGCCGAGCTTGTCCTTGAGGCGCACCAAGTTCATCCGGTTGCGGGTGCCGTCGGGCAGGATCCGGGGCAGGAAGAAGCACGACAATCCGTGGGGGGCCTGGGCCAGCACCAGGAACACATCGCACATCGGCGCCGAGGTGAACCATTTGTGCCCGGTCAGGGTGTAGCTGCCGTCGGCGTTGCGGACGGCGGCGGTGGTGCCGGCCCGGACGTCGGAGCCGCCCTGTTTCTCGGTCATCGACATGCCCGCGGTGATACCGGCTTTGGTGTCGGGCACCTTCACTTCGTGGTCGTAGACCCGGCTGGACAGCAGCGGTTCGTAGACGGCCGCCAGTTCCGCGTTGTTGCGCAGCGCGGGGACGACGGCGTAGGTCATCGAGATCGGGCAGATGTGCCCGGGTTCCGGGGTCCACACCGAGGTCTTGGCGGCGCGGACGACATGCGAGCCGGTCCGGTCGTCGGCCCATGGGGCGCCGTGCAGGCCGTGCGTGACGGCCACGTTCATCAGCTCGTGGTAGGCGGGGTCGAATTCGACCTCGTCGACGCGGTGCCCGTACCGGTCGTGGGTGTGCAGCACCGGCCGGTTGCGGTCGGCGAGTTCACCCCAGCGCTGGGCCCGCGCCGATCCGCTGAGCGCGCCGAGTTCGGTGACCTCGTCCACGCCCCAGCCGCCGCCCTCCCGGACCAGGGCCTCCATCAGCACCGGCGAGGTGGCGGGGTTGTGCTCCAGCAGCGCCGGAACCTGATTGGTGACGACATGGGTTTCGGCCATGATCCACTGTTACATTTTCCCGACAACTGCACAAGATGCGTAACACCGCGCATAATCGTCGGGTGCAACCCAACACCGCGATCCGCGCCACCGACCTGAACCTGCCCCTCGAAGCCGTCCCGGCCGATCAGTCGGTGGCCGGCGACCCGAGCACCGGGGTCACCGAGCTGACCCGGTTCGGCGGGCTGGACGTCGGGGTGTGGGAGATGACGCCGGGCATCATGACCGACGTGGAGGCCGACGAGGTGTTCGTGGTGCTGTCCGGCGCGGCCACCGTGGAGTTCGCCGACGGCACCCCGGCCCTGCACCTCGCCGCCGGCGACGTGGTGCGACTGGCCGCCGGCGCCGAGACCACCTGGACCGTCACCGAGACGCTACGCAAGGTCTATCTGGCCTGACGGTCAGGCGCGTCGGCGTCGCCGCTCATAGGCGTGCCCGGCACAGACGACCGCCGCGGCCAGCGCCCAGCCCAGCAGGATGTCGATCACGTAGTGCTCGGCGGTGTAGACCAGCGTGAACGCCATGACCAGCGGATAGGCCACCAGCACCGGCCGCCACCGGCGGCTCAGCCGGTTCCACAGGAACGCGGCCAGCGCAGCGGACATGCCGGCGTGCAGGGACGGGATCGCCGCCACCAGGTTCACGCTGGCCTGCCCCTGATCCAGCAGGGCGGACGCGGTGTTCAGGTCCAGCGCCCGCCACCCCCGCCCGACGATGCGTTCGACCCAGTCGTTGGCACCGTCGCGCACGGACGCCATCGCGCCGAGCACCCCACCGTCGGGCGCCTCCCGCGCGGACCGGAACATGCAGGCCGGCCCGGACGGGCCGTCGGCCACATCGGCCGCCGTACAGCGCGCCGCCGCCCACGGCGGGGCGGCCGGCACCAGCGCGTAGATGACCAGCCCGGCGATGTTCAAGCCGACGAACAGCTGGACGAAACGCTTCCACTCGTCGCGGTTGCGCAGCCACAGCACGCCGGCGATCACGTACGGCAGGACGAAGAACGACATGTAGACCGAGCTGATCACCACCTCCCACAGGGGAGGTTCGGGCAGCTTGAGCCGTTCCTGCAGCCAGACCGTCGGCATGGTGCCGAAGAACAGCCAGCGGTCGACGTCGGCCTGCCAGTGCCACAGGGTGGGCCTGCCCAACAGGTCGGCCGCGCCGCGGCTCAGGTCGTAGGCGATCAACAGCAGGGCGAACGGCAGCCAGTCCCGGATGACGTGAAGCATCCGCCGGCCCTGACCGATGCTGGCGGCCATCAGCCCGGTGCTGATGTAGACCAGCACCAGTTCCCGGTTGAAGGCGAAGCCGTCGGCGGCGGTGCGCCATGCGATGACCACCGCCCAGACGGTGACCGCGCCGTAGCGCAGATAACGCAGGCGCTGGGCGCGACGCCCGGGTTCCGGTGGCGCCGCGACGACGATTGACTGGTCCTCATCAATCGTGGCCACGAAACGTGAGCCTAGTTCAGAACACGTTCACCAGGCGTTTGCCGAGACGTCGGTGTCGCGTCAGAGGTTGTCGCGCAGGAAGGCGATGTCGTCCTTGCGGCCCTCTTCGGAGGTCTCGCAGATCACCGGGGCGCCGGCCGCCTTCACCACGGCAACCAGCAACTGCGGGTCGATCTGCCCGGTGCCGAAGTTGGCGTGCCGGTCGGCGCCGGAACCGGCGGCGTCCCGAGAGTCGTTGCAGTGCACCAGGTCGATCCGGCCGGTGATGGCCTTGATCCGTTCGACGGCGTCGATCAGGGCCTCCCCGGCGGCCCAGGCGTGGCAGGTGTCCAGGCAGAATCCGATGCCCTTGTCGCCGATGTGATCCCACAGCCGGGCGATGGTGTCGAAGTGCCGCGCCATGGCGTGGTCACCACCGGCGGTGTTCTCCAGATACACCGGCACATCGGTGTTCAGCGCGTCCAGCGCCTTCACCCAGCGTTCGAAACCGGCGTCCATGTCGTTGTCGTCGGCGTGCCCGCCGTGCACGATGACGGCGGTGGCGCCGATCTCGGACGCCGCGTCGCAGGTGTCCTGCAGGATCTTGCGGGACGGGATGCGCACCCGGTTGTTCGCCGAGGCGACGTTGATCAGGTACGGCGCGTGCACGTAGAGCGGAACGGCCGACGCCTTGAGCAGCTCGGCGTCCTCGCGCGGCTTGGGTTTCTTCCAGCTCTGCGGATTGCCGAGGAAGAACTGCACCGCGTCGGCGCCCTCGGCGGCGGCCGCGGCGATCGGGTCTTCGGGATTGACATGGGATCCGATGAGCACGTGGCCAGTTTAGGCACGCGGTCCGACGCGCCGGCCCGGCGCACGGCCGGGACCGTCCGGCGGGGCCACCGTTTGTCGGATGCGGTACTGCCGGTAGTACCCACCCCAGCGCGGTACTGCCCGTAGTACTACCTGTCAGAACGCATGGTGGCCGCGAAATCCGTCAGCTCTGCGTCAGCAGCAGGAAAGACAGATAGGTGAGGTAGGCGAGCACCATGCCGCCACCCTCGCCGCGGGTGACCCGGCGGCCGGACACGAAGATCGGGACGCAGACCAGGGCGACGGCCACCATGATCGGGATGTCGATCCGGACCAGGCTGGCCGGCAGCACCAGCCCCTCGGAGGCCACCAGACAGGTGGCGCCCAGGATCAGCAGGATGTTGTAGATGCTGCTGCCGAGCAGGTTGCCGATCGCGATGTCGCGGTTACCGCGAATGGTGGAGACCACCGTGGTCACCAGCTCCGGGGCCGAGGTTCCGATGGCCACCACCGTCAGCCCGATCAGCGCATCGGAGACGCCGAAGTCGCGCGCCATCCCGACCGCACCGTCGACCAGCCAGTCCGCGCCGATCACCACGATCGCGATCCCGCCGAGCATCATGGCCACGTGCAGCGACGTGCGGGTGCGCACAGCGACGGTTTCGGGTGGGTACTCCTCGTCGTATTCGTGGACGACGGCGGCGGTTTCGCGGCGGGTGACCCGGATCAGCGTCACGGTGTAGGCCACCGCGCCGGCCACCAGGACGAGGCCGTCGAGTTGGGTGAGCACGCCGTCGAGCGAGAGCAGCAGCATCAGCACCGCGGCGCCGGCCATCACCGGCAGTTCGAAGCTCAGGGTGCGCGCGGCCATCGCCAGCGGGACGATCAGCGCGCTCAGCCCGAGGATCAACAGCAGGTTGACCACGTTGGTGCCGGCGATGTTGCCGACCGCGAGCGCCCCGCTGCCCTCCTGCACGGCGACCACACCGACCGCGAGTTCGGGCAGGCTGGTGCCGATCGAGACGACGGTCAGGCCGATGACGATGGGGCTGATGCCCAGGCGCGCCGCGACTTCCGCACCGCCGCGGACCATGATCTCGGCACCGAAGATCAGCGCGACCAATCCCGCGAGGAACCAGACGGCGTCGATCATCATCGCGACGAGCCTATCCCGAACTGCCCAATGTGCCGGCCCTGCGCCAGGTCGCCAGATTTCCCGCGGTGGGTTCACGCTCGGAAGTCTCAGAGCTCCCACAGAGCGTGCGGCCCGAGACTTGCTGCATGGGCAAACCATTCGTAGGCAGCACCGCAGTCGCCGATGGCACGCTGTCCGCGCACGCGCTGCGCACCCGGTTCGCCGCCATCTACCCGAACATCTATCTGCCCCGCGACGATAAACTCACCGCCGCGACCCGCGCCGAGGCGGCCTGGCTATGGTCGAAGCGTCGCGGCGTCGTCGCCGGAAACTCCGCGGCCGCCCTGCACCGGGCCAAGTGGGTCGAGGCCCACCGTCCCGCCGAACTCATCTATGCCAACCGCCACCCACCGCGCGGGATTCACACCTGGTCCGACCGGATCGCCGAGGACGAGATCCTCGAGATCCGCGGGATACCGACCTCCACCCCGGCGCGGGCAGCGTTGGACATCGCCGACCGCTACCCACTGGACCGCGCGGTCGCCGCGATCGATGCACTGGCCAACCGGACGAGGTTGGACATGGCGGCCGTCGAGAAGCTGATGGCCCGCTACCCGGGCCGGCGTGGCAATCGGAACGTCGGCCCGGCAATCGATCTCGTCGACGCCGGTGCGCAGTCCCCGCGCGAGACCTGGCTGCGCCTGCTCGTCATCGGGGCCGGGTATCCCCGCCCGCAGACCCAGATCGGGGTGCTTGATCAGTACGGCTACGAGTTCGCGCACATCGACCTCGGCTGGGCCGACCGCAAGATCGGGATGGAGTACGAGGGCAAGCACCACCAGAGCGACCCGTTGACCTACGAGCGCGACATCCCGCGACTGGAGCGGCTGATTCAACTCGGCTGGATCATCCTCCGGATCACCGCCGCCGACACCGAGGACAGCGTGTTGGCCCGCCTCGGCCCGGTATGGAACTCACGAGCGTGAAACCTCTGCGGCGAAACCGCGAGAAGTCCGCGTGGAATGCACGTTCGCGAACGACGCGGCCATGAAAAAGACCCCAGGACGAAGTCCTGGGGTCTTTTTCGTACTGGCTAGCGGTAGTCCGAGTATCCGTAGTCATCCAGCGGCACGGCAGCGCCGGTCGACTGTCCGAAGTCCGGGCTGTAGTACTGATCCTCGTAGGACGGGATCGTGTACGCCGCAGCGCGGGCCTCTTCGGTCGGGTTGACCTGGATGTCCCGGTAGCGGGCGATACCCGTACCGGCCGGGATCAGCTTGCCGATGATCACGTTCTCCTTCAGACCCATCAGCTTGTCGCTGCGGCAGTTGATCGCCGCATCGGTCAGCACGCGAGTGGTCTCCTGGAACGACGCCGCGGACAGCCACGAATCGGTGGCGAGCGACGCCTTGGTGATACCCATCAGCACCGGACGGCCGGCCGCGGGCTCGTTGCCCTCGGCGACGACCCGACGGTTCTCCGACTCGAACTCGCTGCGCTCGGTCAGCGAACCGGGCAGGAATTCCGTTGCGCCCGAATCGATGATCGTGACGCGGCGCAGCATCTGCCGGACGATGACCTCGATGTGCTTGTCGTGGATCGACACGCCCTGGGCCCGGTAGACCTCCTGGACCTCCTTGACGAGGTGGATCTGCACCTCGCGCGGGCCCTGCACACGCAGCACCTCGTGCGGATCGGCAGCACCTTCCATGAGCTGCTGGCCGACCTCGACGTGGTCACCGTCGGAGAGCAGACGCTCGGTGCCGTCCTCGTGCTTGAACACCTTCAGGCGCTGGCGACGGGTCAGCTTGTCGTAGACGACTTCCTCGCCACCATCGTCGGGAACGATGGTGATCTTGTAGAACTTGTCGGTCTCCTCCAGCTGCACCCGGCCGGTGACGTCGGCGATCGGGGCACGGTTCTTCGGCACGCGGGCCTCGAACAGTTCCTGCACACGCGGCAGACCACCGACGATGTCGGCGCCACCGGTGACACCACCCTGGTGGAAGGTACGCATGGTCAGCTGCGTACCGGGCTCACCGATGGACTGCGCGGCGACGATACCGACGGCCTCGCCGATGTCGACGAGCTTGCCGGTGGCCATCGAGCGGCCGTAGCACATGGCGCAGACGCCGGTACCGGTGGTGCAGGTCAGCACGGAGCGGACCTTCACCTCGGTGATGCCGGCGGCCAGCAGCGCGTCGATGGCCGGGTCGCCCAGGTCATGTCCACGCTCGACGACCACGTTGCCGTCGGCGTCCACCGCGTCCTGCGCCAGCGTGCGGGCGTAGGCCGAGGTCTCGATGTGCTGATCGCGGACCAGCGTGCCGTCATCCTGGCGCTCGGCGAGGGTGACGTTGATACCGCGCTCGGTCTCACAGTCGGTCTCGCGCACGATGACGTCCTGGCTCACGTCCACCAGACGACGGGTCAGGTAACCCGAGTCGGCGGTACGCAGCGCGGTGTCGGCCAGACCCTTACGGGCACCGTGGGTGTTGATGAAGTACTCCAGCACGGTCAGACCCTCGCGGAACGAGGACTTGATCGGACGCGGGATGTACTCACCCTTCGGGTTGGTCACCAGACCCTTCATGCCCGCGAGCGTGCGGGTCTGGGTCAGGTTGCCGGTGGCGCCGGACTTCACGATCGTGATGATCGGGTTGTCCTCCGGGTAGTAGGCCTCCAGGGCCTTACCCACCTCTTCGGTGGCCTGCTGCCAGATCTTCACCAGTTCGCCGTTGCGCTCGACATGGTTGAGCTTGCCGCGCTGGTACTGCTTCTCGATCGCGTCGGCTTCGCTCTCGTAGCGCTCCAGGATCTCCGCCTTCTGCGGCGGCACGAGCACGTCGGCCATCGAGACGGTGACACCCGAACGGGTGGCCCAGTGGAAGCCGGCGTCCTTGAGCTTGTCCACGGTCTGCGCGACGACGATCATCGGGTAACGCTCGGCGAGATCGTTGATGATCGCGGCCTGCGCCTTCTTGAACATCTGCGCGTTGACGAACGGGTAGCCCTTGGGCAGCAGCTCGTTGAAGAGCACGCGACCCAACGTGGTGTCCGCGATCCAGGCGTCGCCGAAGTTCCAGCCCTCCGGGAACAGCTGCGCCTCGATGTCGGCCGGCGGACGCTGGGTGGTCAGCCGCACCTTGATCTTGGCGCGCACACTCAGCGAACCGCGGTCCATGGCCATGATGGCCTCGGCCGGGCTGCTGTACACGCCGGTCTCCGGGGTGTCCTTGGCGGCCGGGGTGTACTCGCCTGTGTCACCGGCGATCTCGGTGGTCAGGAAGTACAGACCGGTCACCATGTCCAGACGCGGCATGGCCAGCGGACGGCCCGACGCGGGAGACAGGATGTTGTTGCTCGACAGCATCAGGATGCGGGCCTCGGCCTGCGCCTCCGCGGACAGCGGAAGGTGCACGGCCATCTGGTCACCGTCGAAGTCGGCGTTGAACGCCTCACACACCAGCGGGTGCAGCTGGATGGCCTTGCCCTCCACCAGCTGCGGCTCGAAGGCCTGGATACCCAGGCGGTGCAGCGTGGGTGCACGGTTCAGCAGCACCGGGTGCTCGGCGATGACCTCTTCGAGGACATCCCACACCTGGGGACGCTGACGTTCCACCATGCGCTTGGCGCTCTTGATGTTCTGCGCGTGGTTCAGGTCGACCAGACGCTTCATCACGAACGGCTTGAACAGTTCCAGCGCCATCAGCTTGGGCAGACCGCACTGGTGCAGCTTCAGCTGCGGGCCGACGACGATGACCGAACGGCCCGAGTAGTCGACGCGCTTACCGAGCAGGTTCTGACGGAACCGGCCCTGCTTGCCCTTGAGCAGATCGGACAGCGACTTGAGCGGACGGTTGCCCGGACCGGTGACCGGCCGGCCACGACGGCCGTTGTCGAACAGCGCGTCCACCGACTCCTGAAGCATGCGCTTCTCGTTGTTGACGATGATCTCGGGCGCGCCCAGATCGATCAGTCGCTTGAGCCGGTTGTTGCGGTTGATGACGCGGCGGTACAGGTCGTTGAGGTCGGAGGTCGCGAAGCGGCCACCGTCGAGCTGAACCATCGGGCGCAGCTCCGGCGGGATCACCGGAACGGCGTCGAGCACCATGCCCATCGGCGAGTTGCGGTTCATCTGGAACGCCGCGACGACCTTGAGCCGCTTGAGCGCACGCAGCTTCTTCTGGCCCTTGCCGTTCTTGATGGTGTCGCGCAGCGACTCGGCCTCGGCGTCGATGTCGAAGGTCTCGATGAGCTTCTTGATCGACTCGGCACCCATGGCGCCCTCGAAGTACTCGCCGTAGCGGTCGACGAGCTCGCGGTAGAGCACCTCGTCCACGATGAGCTGCTTGGGAGCCAGCTTGGTGAAGGTGGTCCAGATCTCGTCGAGCCGGTCCAGCTCACGCTGGGCGCGGTCACGCAGCTGACGCATCTCGCGCTCGCCGCCGTCACGCACCTTGCGGCGCACGTCGGACTTGGCGCCTTCCTTCTCCAGCTCGGCCAGGTCGGCTTCGAGCTTCTGGGCCCGGGCCTCCAGGTCGGCGTCACGCTGATCCTCGACGGCCTTCTTCTCCACGACCATCTCGGCTTCCAGCGTGGAGAGCTCGTTGTGGCGCATGTCGTTGTCGACCGCGGTGATCACGTAGGCCGCGAAGTAGATGATCTTTTCCAGATCCTTCGGGGCCAGATCCAGCAGGTAGCCCAAGCGCGACGGGACGCCCTTGAAGTACCAGATGTGGGTGACGGGCGCGGCCAGCTCGATGTGGCCCATCCGCTCACGGCGCACCTTGGCGCGGGTCACCTCGACGCCGCAGCGCTCACAGATGATGCCCTTGAAGCGGACCCGCTTGTACTTGCCGCAGTAGCACTCCCAGTCGCGAGTAGGTCCGAAGATCTTCTCGCAGAACAGGCCGTCCTTTTCCGGCTTGAGCGTGCGGTAGTTGATGGTCTCCGGCTTCTTGACCTCGCCGAAGGACCAGTTGCGGATGTCGTCCGCGGTCGCGAGACCGATGCGGAGTTCATCGAAGAAGTTGACGTCTAGCACGTAACTCCCTTTCCCCTTTCGGGATTTGTAGCCAATTACTTAGGCGAGATCTTCGACAGAGGCGGATTCGTTGCGGGACAGGTTGATTCCGAGGTTGGCAGCTGCGCGCTCCAGATCCTCGTCGTCACCGTCACGCATTTCGATCGCCGCGCCGTCCGAGGACAGCACCTCGACATTCAGGCAGAGCGACTGCAGCTCCTTGAGCAACACCTTGAAGGACTCGGGGATACCCGGCTCCGGGATGTTCTCGCCCTTGACGATGGCCTCGTACACCTTGACCCGACCCACCGTGTCGTCGGACTTGATGGTGAGCAGTTCCTGCAGGGTGTAGGCGGCGCCGTAGGCCTGCATGGCCCAACATTCCATCTCACCGAATCGCTGACCACCGAACTGCGCCTTACCACCGAGCGGCTGCTGGGTGATCATCGAGTACGGGCCGGTCGAACGCGCGTGGATCTTGTCGTCGACCAGGTGGTGCAGCTTCAGGATGTACATGTAGCCGACCGTCACCGGGTACGGGAACGGCTCGCCGGAACGACCGTCGAACAGCTCCGCCTTGCCCTGCGCGTTGACCATGACCTCGCCGTCACGGTTCGGCAGCGTCGAGCCGAGCAGGCCCTCCAGCTCCCGCTCCTGGGCGCCGTCGAACACCGGGGTGGCCACGATGCTGTCCGAGGGGGCGGACTGCATGCCCTCGGGCAGGTTGGCCGCCCACTCCGGGTTGCCCTCGATGTTCCAGCCGGCCTTGGCCACCCACCCGAGGTGGGTCTCCAGGATCTGGCCGATGTTCATACGACGCGGCACACCGTGGGTGTTCAGGATGATGTCCACCGGGGTGCCGTCGGGCATGAACGGCATGTCCTCGACGGGCAGGATCTTGCCGATGACGCCCTTGTTGCCGTGGCGCCCGGCGAGCTTGTCGCCGTCGGAGATCTTGCGCTTCTGGGCCACGTACACGCGGACCAGCTCGTTGACGCCGGCGGGCAGCTCGTCGTCGTCCTCGCGGGAGAACACCCGGATGCCGATGACCTTGCCGGACTCACCGTGCGGCACCTTCAGGGAGGTGTCGCGGACCTCGCGGGCCTTCTCACCGAAGATGGCACGCAGCAGGCGCTCCTCCGGGGTCAGCTCGGTCTCGCCCTTCGGGGTGACCTTGCCGACCAGGATGTCGCCGTCGCGGACCTCGGCGCCGATGCGGATGATGCCGCGCTCGTCGAGATCGGCCAGCACCTCATCGGAGACGTTCGGGATGTCCCGGGTGATCTCCTCGGCGCCCAGCTTGGTGTCGCGGGCATCGATCTCGTGCTCTTCGATGTGGATCGAGGTGAGCACGTCCTCTTCGACCAGGCGGTTCGAGAGGATGATGGCGTCCTCGTAGTTGTGGCCCTCCCACGGCATGATCGCCACGAGCAGGTTCTTGCCCAGGGCCATCTCACCGTTCTCGGTGCAGGGGCCGTCGGCCAGCACCTGACCGGCCTCCACCCGCTGTCCGGTGTCCACGATCGGGCGCTGGTTGGCGCAGGTGCCGTGGTTGGACCGGGCGAACTTGCGCATCCGGTAGGTCTGCCGGCTGCCGTCGTCGGCCATCACGGTGATGTAGTCGGCCGAGACCTCCTCGATGACACCGGTCTTGTCGGCGACGATGACGTCACCGGCGTCGATGGCGGCACGCAGCTCCATACCGGTACCGACCAGCGGGGCCTCGCTGCGGACCAGCGGGACCGCCTGGCGCTGCATGTTGGCACCCATCAGGGCACGGTTGGCGTCGTCGTGCTCGAGGAACGGGATCATCGCGGTCGCGACCGACACCATCTGGCGCGGCGAGACGTCCATGTAGTCGACGTCGGTGGCGGCGACGAACTCGACCTCGCCACCCTTACGACGAACCAGGATCTTCTCTTCGACGAAGCGGCCGTCACCGTCGACCGGCGAGTTGGCCTGCGCCACGATGTGGCGGTCCTCCTCGTCGGCGGTCAGGTAGTCGATCTGGTCGGTGACCTGGCCGTCGATGACCTTGCGGTACGGCGTCTCGATGAAGCCGAACGGGTTGACCCGGGCGTACACCGACAGCGAACCGATCAGGCCGATGTTCGGGCCCTCAGGGGTCTCGATCGGGCACATCCGGCCGTAGTGGCTGGAGTGCACGTCGCGGACCTCAAGGCCGGCGCGCTCACGGGACAGACCGCCGGGGCCCAGCGCCGAC
Organism: Mycolicibacterium aurum; assembly: GCA_900078775.1. Taxonomy (GTDB): domain Bacteria; phylum Actinomycetota; class Actinomycetes; order Mycobacteriales; family Mycobacteriaceae; genus Mycobacterium; species Mycobacterium aurum_A. The sequence goes on along the minus strand of LT549889.1, from coordinate 6,001,358 downwards.
AGACGACGCTTGTGGGTCAGACCCGACAGCGGGTTGTTCTGGTCCATGAACTGCGACAGCTGGCTGGTGCCGAAGAACTCCTTGATCGCCGCCACGACGGGACGGATGTTGATCAGGGTCTGCGGGGTGATCGCCTCGACGTCCTGGGTGGTCATCCGCTCGCGGACGACGCGCTCCATGCGGGACAGGCCGACCCGGATCTGGTTCTGGATCAGCTCGCCGACGGTGCGCAGACGGCGGTTACCGAAGTGGTCGATGTCGTCGACCTCGACGGGAACCTCGACGCCGCCGGGGGCGGTCATCGTGGTCTGGCCCTCGTGCAGGCGCACCAGGTACTCGATCGTCGCGACGACGTCCTCTTCGGTCAGCGTCGAGTTGGTGATCGGCTGGCCGGCGTTCAGGCCCAGCTTCTTGTTGACCTTGTAGCGGCCGACGCGAGCCAGGTCGTAGCGCTTCTCCTTGAAGAACAGGTTCTCCAGCAGGGTCTGCGCGGACTCCTTGGTCGGCGGCTCGCCCGGGCGCAGCTTCCGGTAGATGTCCAGCAGCGCCTCATCGGTGCCGGCGGTGTTGTCCTTCTCCAGCGTGCCCATCATGATCTCGGAGAAGCCGAAGCGCTCCACGATCTGCTCGTTGGTCCAGCCGAGGGCCTTCAGCAGCACGGTGACCGGCTGACGGCGCTTGCGGTCGATGCGCACACCGACGGTGTCGCGCTTGTCGACGTCGAACTCCAGCCACGCACCGCGGCCCGGGATGACCTTGACGCTGTGCAGGTCCTTCTCGGTGGCCTTGTCGATGGACGAGTCGAAGTACACGCCCGGCGAACGCACCAGCTGGGACACCACGACACGCTCGGTGCCGTTGATGATGAAGGTGCCCTTCTCGGTCATCATCGGGAAATCACCCATGAAGACCGTCTGGCTCTTGATCTCACCGGTGTTGTTGTTGATGAACTCGGCGGTGACGAACAGCGGCGCCGCGTAGGTCATGTCCTTGTCTTTGCACTCGTCCACCGGCGCCTTGACTTCGTCGAAGCGCGGGTCGGAGAAGCTCAGCGACATCGAGCCGGAGAAATCCTCGATGGGCGACAGTTCGGCAAGTACTTCTTCCAGGCCACCCACCGGGTTCACGTCGCCACGGTCGACTGCCTTCGTGCGCCACCGGTCCGAGCCGACCAACCACTCGAACGAGTCGGTCTGAACGTCGAGTAGCCCCGGAACCTCAAGAGGCTCACGGAGCTTGGCGAAGGAAATTCGGTTTGGCGCCCCAGGTACGGAGCTATTAGTGGAATCTGACTTGCTCTGGCTCGAGACTGCCAAGATGCACCCTTCCAGCTATATCTGCATCGGTTTGGCTGGCGTTCTCAAGCCCGGAGGCCTCAGGGCACAGGGCACGGTTCTAGATCGCTGAGCAGGGCTCAGGCTAGGTCCGCGGTGTCAGGTGCAGTGAAGGGTGGGCAGGATGCAGCCAGCGCAACGTCCAACGATAGCGCACGACGCAACATTCCTCAACCACCGCATGCGGGGGCGAGCCAAGCGCTGGCCGGCGACTCGATACCTCTCACCCCTTCACACATTGCTGCCCAACAGACTGGCTCGTTTGCCTCCGTCCGTCAAGAGATAAGGCCGTGTCGGGGGGTGGAGTTTTTGATCATGACCGGATCGGGGCCACCCACTGACAGCAGAAGACCGCCCGGGCCTCGGCCCGAGCGGTCTTCTGGCGGTCTGCGTCTACTCCTGGGTGACCGGAATGGACGTCGTCGGGGTGTCGTCCTCGTGGTGGGTGCGTGCGACGTGGCCGGGTTCGTGCGCCTGGTACTTGTGGGTGCCGTCCAGGTCGTCACGGATGGCCTCCTGCGCGGCCGGCGGCAGGGTGTGCAGGATCTCGCGCACCCGGGCCTGACGGCGGGCGACGGCCTTGCGCTCGGGCATGCCCGGGGTGGCCATCAGCTGCGGCGGCACACCTTCGATCTCCTCGACGCCGCCGTCGTGCTGGCCGGCGTCGATCATGGCCTGCTCGGCGGCCGCGGTGGCCTCGTCCTTCTCCTCCGACATGCCGATCGGGCCGATACGGCGACCGTTGAGGAACTGCTTGACCACCGGCTCCTCGCTGGTGAGCAGCACCTCGCGGGGGCCGAACATGACCAGCTTCTTGCGGAACAGCATGCCGATGTTGTCCGGCACGGTCCGGGCGATGTTGATGTTGTGCGTCACGATCAGCACGGTCGCGTCGATCTGCGCGTTGATGTCGATCAGCAGCTGCGACAGGTAGGCGGTACGCACCGGGTCCAGACCGGAGTCCGGCTCGTCACACAGGATGATCTTGGGGTCGAGCACCAGCGCGCGGGCCAGACCGGCGCGCTTGCGCATACCGCCGGAGATCTCACCGGGGAACTTGTGCCCGTCGTTGGGCATACCGACCAGTTCGAGCTTCTCCATCACGATGTTGCGGATTTCGCTCTCGGACTTCTTGGTGTGCTCGCGCAGCGGGAAGGCCGTGTTGTCGTAGATGTTCATCGAACCGAACAGCGCGCCGTCCTGGAACAGCACACCGAACAGGGTGCGGATCTCGTAGAGCTCCTTGGCCGAGCACTCCAGGATGTTGGTGCCGTCGATGACGATCGAGCCCCGCTCCGGGCGCAGCAGACCGATCAGCGACTTCAGGAACACCGACTTACCGGTACCGGACGGGCCCAGCAGCACGCTGACTTCACCCTCGGGAACCGTCAGCGTGACGTCCTCCCAGATCTTCGACGATCCGAACGATTTACTCAGCCCAGTTACGTCGATTTGGACGCCCATACAAATTCCTTCCGGCTCACGGCCCCACCACGCCACCTGCTGCCCCGCCTGTGGCTTGAGTCACTGTAACCTACGCGGTTTTCCAGCAACCAACTAACCGCACACTCACCGCCCCCGGATACGACTGTGGGCCGGGTCGTAATCGACCCGGCCCACAGAACGTGAAGCAAACTTACTTGACGGTGACCGAAGCGCCGGCAGCCTCGAGCTTGGCCTTGGCGTCCTCGGCGGCTTCCTTGGTGACCTTCTCCAGCAGCGGCTTGGGGGCGCTGTCGACCAGGTCCTTGGCTTCCTTCAGGCCCAGGCCGGAGACGATCTCGCGGACGACCTTGATGACGCCGATCTTCTTCTCGCCGGCACCCTCGAGGATGACGTCGAATTCGCTCTGCTCTTCGCCGGCCTCGGCGGCGGCCGGGGCGGCACCGGCAGCGGCGACGGCGACGGGAGCGGCGGCGGTGACGTCGAAGGTCTCCTCGAACTGCTTCACGAACTCAGAGAGCTCCAGCAGGGTCATTTCCTTGAACGCGTCGAGCAGTTCTTCGGTGGACAGCTTTGCCATGGTGATTCCTTATCTTGTCTTTGGTGGGGTGGTATCTCAGGCAGCCGAGTCTTCGGCGGCCTTCTTGTCTTGCAGAGCTGCGGCCAGGCGTGCGACCTGGGACGCGGGCGCCACGAACAGCGCAGCGGCCTGGGACTGCTTCGCCTTCAGCGCGCCGGCCAGCTTGGACAGCAGGACCTCGCGCGATTCCAGATCGGCGATGCGGTTGACCTCATCGACGGAAAGAGCCTTCCCGTCCATGTAGCCGCCCTTGACGACCAGGGCCTTGTTCTCCTTGGCGAACTTCTTGATCGCCTTGGCGGCATCGACGGGCTCGCCGTTGATGAACGCGATGGCGGTCGGGCCGGTGAAGAGATCGTCCAGACCCTCGACGCCGGCTTCGGTCGCGGCACGCTTCACCAGGGTGTTCTTGGCGACGGTGTAGGTCGTCCCCGCACCCAGGGACCTGCGCAGCTCGGCAAGATTGGTCACCGTCAGGCCGCGGTACTCGGTGACGACGGTGGCCGTCGCCTCCTTGAACTTCTCGGCGATGTCGGCGACCGCGGTGGCCTTGTCAGCCTTGGCCATGCTTGCCTCCTCGTAATGGTTACGACCATCGGGCGGAGGGTTTCGAGAGAGGGGCCCGGAAAAGACGAACGCCCCGACGCAGACAGGTCGGGGCGCGCAAGAATGCATCTACCTCGTCCTCCTGCGTGGGCCGCCCGGATGATCCGGGACCTTCAACCGATTGCTCGGTGACCGACGGTCTTCGGTGGAACCCGGCAAGGATAGCCTGTCGCGGCCCGATCAGCCAAAACGGGCCATTGTCGTCCGGTCCGCCGGCGCTGTCCGGGCAGACAACGCTGTTGAGAAGGTAGTACTGCGGGTAGTACTACCGGCGCAGCGGTACTACCGGTAGTACCGCGACTTGCGCAGTGTTGTCCGGCTGACTGATGACCGTCCCGGAGCTACCCGGCCTCACGAGCCAGCGCCGCCGCCCCGACCAGTCCGGCGTCCCCACCGAGTTCGGCGGGCACGATCCGCAGCCCCCGGATGAAACTCAGCCCGGTGTAGCGGTCCAGTGCCCTGCGCAGCGGGGTGAACAGCACGTCACCGGCCTTGGCGACGCCGCCGCCGATCACCACCAGATCCAGGTCGCAGACCGCCGCGGTGGACGCGATCACCGCGGCCAGGGCCGTCGTCCCCCGCGCGAAGGCGGCCAGCGCGATCTCGTCGCCGGCCGCCGCCGCGGCGGCCAGGTCCTTGGCGTCCGCCCCGACCCAGCCCTGCCGCTGCGCCCACCGGGTCATCCGCGGCCCGGAGGCGATGGTCTCCACGCAGCCGGTTCCCCCGCACGCGCAGGGCTCACCGTCGGGGTCGGCGACCATGTGCCCGACGTGCCCGGCGTTGCCGGTGCGCCCGTCGTACGGGGCGCCCTCGAGCACCAGTCCCCCGCCGATGCCGGTGGAGACCACCATGCCGAGCAGGAACCCGGCGCCCCGCCCCGCCCCGTGCCGGTGTTCGCCCAGCGCCATGCACACCCCGTCCCCGCCGAGGCGCACCGGCAGCCCGGTCAGCTCGGCGACCCGATCCACGATCGGAAAGTCCTGCCACACAGCGATGTTGACCGGGCTGATGGTGCCGCTGTCCAGGTGCACCGGCCCCGCCGAGGCGATACCCACCGCGTCGGCGGGGGCGGCGGCCAGCGCCTCGGTGAGCAGGTCGGCGGTCACCCGCCAGGCGTCCGCGGCGCTGGTCTGCGGGGTGGGCTGCTGGAAGCGGTGCGCCACGGTGCCGTCGGCGTCGACGACGGCCGCGGCGAGCTTGGTGCCGCCGATATCGAGGGCGAGGGTCCGGCGGGCAGGAGCGAAGCGATCCGGGATGTCAGGAGACATCAGTGCCGGTGGGTGTTGTCGGGTTGGCGGGGGTCACCGGGGTGTTCGTAGCCCGGGGCGAGGTGGACGAGTTCGGCGCAGCGCGCATCCAGCCACACCCGGAACGCGCGGCGCCGCGCGGCGGCCCGCAGGTGTTCGGTGATCAGCGGGCGGGCCAGGGCGAAGTCCAGGGTCTCGGTGCGCCGAGCGGCGAATCGCCCCGGGTTGCGGCGGTGGTAGGAGGCGATCTCCAGGTCGGTGACGTCGACGTCCGCGGTGACACGGGCGTACGCCGCCCGGCCCGCCGGGGTGGCCAGCACCGCCGCGGCGATGCTGCCGATCTCCAGGCGCGCGGCCGTATCCGGCAGCACCTCTTGAAGCGTCGGGGCCGGCTCGGCACCCGGTTCGGCGGCCACCACCCGCTCGGCCGTCACCAGCTGGGTCAGCCAGCGCCGCAGTTGACGGCCCTCGCCGGTACCCGGCCGGGGTAGCGTCGCGGCCAGATTGCTTGCCCGCAAGGCTTTTTCCCGCTCGTCGATCTCGGCGACGGTGACCACCTGTCCGCCGACGTGGGCCGCGGTCATGTGACCACCACCGGCACCGCGGGTGAGTAGACCAGACTGCCCGCGCAGGCCACCCGGATGAGCGCCCACCACTTCCCGGGCGGTACCCACGGCGGCGGCGCGGCCTCGAACTCGATGCGAGTGCTGCCGCGGGCCGGTATCTCGACACCGACGACGTTGGCGCCCAGCCATTCCCAGGTTCCCCACGGGCTGATCAGGTGCGCCTCGGCGGCCAGATCGGCGCGGGCGTCGGTGCCGACGGTGACACCGAACAGGGCGCTCTCCCCGGCCCGCAGCGCCACGGCCGCCGGCTCGGCCACCAGCTTGAGCACCTCCCCCGAGGCGTCACCGACCTGCACGATGCAGACATCCTCGACGACCTGACGCCAGGAGGTGGGCAGCCCACCGCGGCCGGTGAGCGCGAGTTCGACCCGGACCGGGTACAGCCCGGGCGGCACCACCGCCGGCATGGCCACGCTGATCTCGGTGTCCAGGTAGTCCCCCGGCGGCAGCACGAACGGCAGTTCCTCGGTCTCGACGCTCCAGCCGGGCGGGCAGATCACCCGGACCCGGCCGTGCACCGCGGCGTCGGTGCAGTCGCTGGCCGCGGTGAGCCGAAGCCGTACCGGGGCACCGGGTTCGGCGCGCAGCCGGTGCGGGTGCAGGTGCGCCACGGCGGGCAGCCCGCCGAGCGGGGCGGGCCCGCGGTTGTGTAGCCAGTAGCGGCCGTACAGCGGTTGCGCCGTCTCGGCTTCCGGCGCCAGCGTCTCGTTGTCGGCGTTGAGGATCTTGACCGCGTCCAGGTGGGTCAGCAGGGTGGCGATCTGGTAACCGTGCAGGGTGAAGGCCGCGTCCCGCTCCATTGGGCGCTCCAGCAGATCGGCCGGTGTCGGTGCGGCGACCGCGGCCAGACCGGAGCGGATCACGAATCGGGTTTCCCGGCCGTGGGTTTCGACGATCCGCAGGGCCGCCGTGGCCGGGTCGGCGATCCGCACGCTGCCGGCCGCCAGCGGGTTGCCCGCCGCTTTGAGTGCGGCCAGTTGCACGCTGCCGCCTTCGGAGTCGACGTCGAGCAGGGCGCCGTGCGCGGGCAGGCCGTCGGTGCCGCCCCGCCGGTTGCGCACCGCCAGCAGCGGGTGCGAGAACGCCGCACTGCGGTACGGGATCTCACTGTCGCGCCAATCCCCTGCACCGGCGGCCAGCGCGTAGTCGAAGGTGTGTGTCCAGTGCTGCAGCCCGAAGCTGGACCCGTCGGGTGCGGTGCGCCGGGGCGGGTCGATCCAGGTGCCCGACGGCCAGCCCGTGCAGGACCGCATCAGCGAGGTGTGCAGGGTGCCGTCGGGTTCGACGGCGAAGCCGGGCACCCCGCGGTTGAGGACGGCCACCGTCGCCGACTCGAAGGGTTCCAGGCCGGCCGGGGCGTTCTGCGCGACGGTGATCTCGGCGTCGGCGATGTCGTCGACCAGGGCGTCGATCCCGCCGACGACGATCAGCACCGGCAGTGCCCGGATGCCCCTGAGGTCCGCGCCGGGCACCCATTCGGCGGCCAGCGGTTCGGCGGCCGGCACCCAGACCCGGGCCGCCCCGGTGACCCCGATCTGGCGGTCCAGTTCGGCCCGGTGCTCGGGTGAGGTCGTCAATACCGCTGCGGTGAAGGCATTCTCGTCGGGGTGCCCGAGCGCGATGCGGGCGTCGGGCAGGTTGGAGTCCACCGCCAGGTCGCCGTAGCGGGGCCGCCCGGCGGTACTGCAGGTGGCGGTGACCCCGGCCCGCACCAGCGCGACCATCAGGGCACGTTCGTCGAAATCCGGGTCGGGGGTGACGACTTCGGCCACCGAGACCGCCCTTGCGCCGGCGCCGATGCGCACCCGCAGGGTGGCGGACAGCCCGAACCAGCCGTAGGCCGGGTTGTCCAGGGTCCACGGGTGCCGGGCGGAGTCGACCGCGGCGGCGCCGTCGTGGAGCAGGCCGAAGCCGCGGCCGATCACCGCGTCACCGACCTCGCTGACGGGCATCGCCCCGGGCACCGAGCACGGCCACCGCAGCCGGAGCAGTTTGTCCGCGCCGGTGAATTCGTCGATCTCGGTGCGGCATTCGACGCGGTCGATGCCGTCCCACAGGGTCAGGGTCTGGGTGTAGCGCAGCACGCCGGGGATCGCACCGGTGATCACCAGGCGCTCACCCAGCGCGCAGCGCCGGCCCTGCACCGTCGCGGGGAACTGCGCCGAACCGGTCACCGGCCCGCTGGGCAGCAGGTGCCACGGTCCCTCCCCGGACTGCGGGTGCGCCGGATACTCGTCGTAGACGGCCAGTTCGTTGCCGATCCGCCCGTCGGCGATGAGTTCGCGCCCGTCGACGGTCAGCGAGCGGACACCGCCGCCACGGGCCGGGTCCACGGTCAGCGTGTGGGTCTGGTTGGTGATCGTGGTGCCGTCGATGGCCCGCCAGTGCGAGGCCTCGGCGTCGGCGCGCAGCCGGTAGCCCTGCCAGCCCAGCGAGCCGATGCCGTCGACGCGCCAGGTGACGGTGTGGCCGTCGACCAGGGTGGGCAGGGCCCGGCCGCTCATATCGCAGACCGCCCCGGTGAACGGTTCGTCGACATGCGCGGTGACCATGTCGCTGCGGCTGTGTGCCAACGGATTCCACACCACCACCGGGGCGTCGACGGCTCCGGACAGCAGCCGCAGTGCATTGTCGCGGGCACCGCGGCCGATCTCCCAGGCGTCGCGCCACCCGGTCAGCAGGTCGAGGTACACCTGATCGGATTCCGATCCGGTGATCGCGTCGTGGTGTGCGCCGTAGGCCAGTTGCACCCAGGCCTTGGCCAACGCCGCCTGCGGGTAGGGGGCCCCGCCCAGCACCCCGGCGAACACCGCGAACCGTTCGGCCTCCAGCACCGCGTTCTCGGCGGCCCGGTTGGCCTGTTTGGTGTCGATGTAGGAGACGTCCTTGCCGGTGTAGATCGGGTTCATGTCGCGGGTCTGGGTGGACGGCCGGGCGCCGCGGCGCTGCAGGTCGGCGCGTACGGCGGCGAAGAACTCGCGCGGCAGCGCGCAGACGAACCGCGGCCAGGTGTAGCGGGCGTTCCAGTCCCGGTGAATCTCGGTGACCCACTTGTTCGGCGGGGTGTAGTCGGTGCCGACCGGCAGCAGCACGTTGCGGGTCAGCGCCACCTTCTTCAGGTCGGTGAACAGCTTGTGGGTCTCGGCCTCCGCGTCGGCCAGCGTGGCCGCGGAATCCATCCACCAGCCGCCCGCGTAGTGCGCGGGCATGTAGTGGGTGAGCAGGCCCCGCCCGGATGGGGCGGTCCACTCGAATTCACTGGCGAACTGCATGCGTTCGGGGTCGCCGTCGCCCGCCATCGGGCCCCATTGATGGTGTGGGCCGCGCGCCCAGGAACTGGAGGTCAGCCCGGCGTCGGCGGCCATCCCCGGGAACTGCGGGTCGTGCCCGAACACGTCGAGCTGCCAGGCGGTGGCCGGGTCGCCGCCGAGCACGTCGCGCTGAAAACCGATGCCGGCCACGAAGTTCCGGATCGCGGTCTCCGGGCTGGTGAGGTTGGTGTTGGGCTCGTTGTAGGTGCCGCCCATGATCTCGATGCGGCCCTCGCCGATCAGCCGGCGCAGGTCGGCGCGTTCCTCGGGGTGGGTGTCCCAGAATGGTTTGAGGTAGTCGACCTCGGCGAGCACGAATTTGTAGTCGGGGTCGCGGCGCGCCATCTCCAGATGCGCGGTCACCAGATCGAAGCCGTTGGTCTGCCGGCAGGCGCCTTGCGGCTCCTCGGTCCAGACGCTGGTGTAGGCCGCCTGGGTGTTCCACCAGACCGGGTCGTAGTGGAAGTGGCTGATCATGTGCATGGTCCAGCCGGGTTCGGCATCGACGAAGGTGAACCCGGTGTCCCCGATGGCGGCCGCGCGCCGGCGGCCGGGGTGCGGGTCCTCGACCTGCATCGGCACCTCGACGACGTCGGCGCCCGGGTGCGCGACGGCCTCACCGAGCAGGCCGGTCCCGGTCACCCGCACGGGTGTCGGTGCGGTGCAGCCGGTGTAGCTGATGCGGACCAGCTGCACCGGTGCGTCCGAGGGCCCGACGAACAGATCCGTCGACTCCGCAGCGGTGACGCGCATTCTGAGCACCCTACGTTCGGGCCCCCGCCCTGCGGAGCCGTTCGGCGGCGGTTCGCACCGCATCGGCGACCTCGGGGGGTTCGAGCACCTGGAATTCGCAGCCCGGCATGGCCAGGTAGAGCGCCATCACGTCGGGATCGTCGGCGCCGGTGGTCATGATGCAGGCGTCCGGGCCGTCGGGTTCGATCTGCACCGACGCCGACGAGAAGGTCTGCGCCACAACATCGGGCGGCGCCTGGTAGCGCACCCGGGCGATGTACCGGTACGGCGAGCTGGTGATGGCGCGCTGCACATACCGGGCCGCGTCCGGCGCCCGGCGGGGGATGAAGGTGCTGCCCAGCGCGCGGACCTCGGCCATCCGGTCCAGCCGCAGGCTGCGCCAGTCCTGCTTGTCCCGGTCGTAGGCCAGCAGGTACCAGCGCCGCCCGGTGGTGACCAGTTGATAGGGCTCCAGCCGGCGCTGCGTCTCGTTGGCCCGGATGTCGGTGTAGGTGAGGTTGACGTGCTCGTGGTCGCGGCAGGCCCGCGCCAGCCTCATCAGCACCTCGGGGTCGACGGGCACATCGCGGCTGGTGGGGGCCAGCGTGACGGTGCTGTCGTGCACGGCGGCGACCTGGGAGCGCAGCCGCGCGGGCATCACCTGGTCCAGCTTGGACAGCGCCCGCAGCGCGGACTCCCCCACCCCGGCCACGCTGCCGCCGGCGGCCAGCCGCAGGCAGACCGCCATGGCCACCGCCTCGTCGGGATCCAGCAGCAGCGGCGGTAGGGCCGCGCCGGCGCCGAGCTGATAGCCGCCGCCGTGGCCCTTGCTGGCGTGTACCGGGTAGCCGAGTTCGCGGAGCCGGTCCACGTCGCGGCGCACGCTGCGGGTGGTGACCTCGAGGCGTTCGGCGAGCTCCTCGGAGGTCCACACCCGGCGTGACTGCAGCAGGCCGAGCAGCTGCAACACCCTTGCCGTACTCATGTTCACATCCTGCCGCATTCATAGGACCGAATCTGTCCTATATAGGTGTCAGTCTTGGAGTCATGAACAGCGAACTGCTCGCCGACCAGTTGAGTTTCCACTGGGAACACCAGCTGCGACCTCGCCTCGATGGCCTCACCGATGACGAGTACTTCTGGGAGCCGGTCGACGGCTGCTGGACCGTGCACCCCGACGGGGGCGTGGACTTCACCTATCCCCCGCCCGAGCCGGCGCCGTTCACCACCATCGCCTGGCGGCTGGCGCACGTGATCATCGGCGTCCTCGCGATGCGCAGCCATTCGCACTTCGGCGGCCCGCCCGCCGACTACCAGAGCTGGCCGTACGCCACCGACGCCGGGACCGCCCTGCGCCAGCTCGACACCGAGTACCAGCGGTGGATCACCGGGGTGCGCGGGCTGTCCGACGAGGCCCTGGCCGAGCCGTGCGGGCCGGCCGAGGGACCGTATGCCGACTATCCGATGTCCGCGCTGGTGCTGCACATCAACCGCGAGGTCATCCACCATGGCGCCGAGATCTCTTTGTTGCGAGACCTGTACCTCCACAACCACATCGACAACGACCAGGAGAAATGACTCATGCCCGCCTTGCCCCCGCCGATCGCCGATGAGCGCACCGGCCTCAAGGAGTACGTCGCCGCCCAGCAGTACGCGTTCAAGGCGATCGCGTACGGTCTCACCGACGAGCAGGCCCGGTCGGCGCCCTCGGTGAGCTCGCTGTCCATCGGCGGGCTGATCAAGCACGTCACGTCTTGCCAGCGCGGCTGGATGGAGCGGGTGGCCGCGGCCCCGGAGCTGACCGCGAGCGATACGCGGCCGATGGACGAGCAGGCCGCCGACTACGGCGACGAGTTCGTGATGCGCGCGGACGAGACGCTCGCCGACATCCTGGCCGCCTTCGACGAGCAGAACGCCGAGACGATCCGGCTGATCGAGACCTCGGATCTCGGTGCGGCCGTGCCGATTCCGCCGGGCGTGCCGTGGTTCCCGAAGGACATCCCGGCGTGGTCGGTGCGCTGGGTGATCTTCCACCTCATCGAGGAGCTCGCGCGCCACGCCGGGCAGGGCGACATCATCCGGGAGAGCATCGACGGCGCCACGCTCTACGAGCTGCTGGCCGGGCTGGAGGACTGGGAGCCGACGCCGTGGCTGACACCGTGGGGTAAACAGCCGGTGGCGTAGGGCGGCGAGCTCCTCGGAGGTTCCCTCTGAAACCCCTAGGGCGAGATCGAGGCGAGGGCTGCTGATTTTCGCGTGGTGGGCTGGCGGAGCAACCCTCAGATCGAACTCGGGCCGAGTTCGATCTGAGGGTCGTCGATGTCGGCCGGCGGACGGAAACCCGCGACCCTGGGATCGATCTCGTCCTAGGGGTCTGGGCGGGGTATCACCGGACTTCGCCGAGGCCGAGCCGATGCAGGATTTCCACGGCCCGGCCCACCACTGGCGAGGCCACCTCACGGTAGGCCACCCACAGGTCGACGCCCAGATCGTCCGGCTCCAACGGCCGGTAGGCGATGCCGCCGAGGTCCAGCGCACGGGTCGGCGCGGGCACGATCGCCACCCCGAGCCCGGCGGCCACCAGCGTCACCAACGTCGAGGTCTCCTCCACTTCCTGGCGGATCCGGGGCCGAAAACCGGCCGCCGCCGACAGCGTCGTGACCAGGTCTCCCATCGCCGAACGGCCTTGCCCCGCATGGACGATGAAGTCGACGTCGCGTAGGTCGCCGATGCTCAGCCGGTCGCGGGAGGCGAGTTCGTGGCCGGCGGGCAGCGCGACCAGCAGCCCGTCGCGGCGCAGCAGTTCGGCCCGCACCCCGGGTACCTCCACCGGCGGGCGCAGCAGCGCGATGTCGATCTCCCCGGCCTCCAGTGCGGTCAGCTGGGCGGGGGCCAGCATCTCGCCGCGGACGCTGACGTCGACGAGGGGAAGTTCGGCACGCAGGGCCCGGACGAACTGCGGCAACAACGAGTAGGTCGCCGAGCCGACGCAGCCGATGGCCAACTGCCCCTCGGTACCGTCCTCGATGCGGCGGACCTGGCGCCCGGCATCGTCGACCCCGTCCAGGATCGCCACCACCCGCCGCAGATACGCCCGCCCGGCGGCGGTCAGTTCCACCCGGCGGGTGCTGCGTACGAACAGCTGCACTCCGAGTTCGCGTTCCAGCGCCCGGATCTGCTGAGACAGCGGTGGCTGGGCGATGTGCAGACGTTCCGCGGCCCGGCCGAAGTGCAGTTCCTCGGCGACGGCCCGGAAGTACCGCAGATGGCGCAACTCCATATTGAGACGATAGCCCTATCAATGGGCCCTGTTCGTTAGCTCAGGCGTTGATGTCCGAGGGGTGCGCCGCCAGCGGGGTCACCTGGATCTTCATGTACGGGAACAGCGGCAGCCCCGAAAGTATCTGGTGCAGTTCATCATTGGAGTCGACATCGAAGATCGAGTAATTCGCGTACTCGCCGACGATGCGCCAGATGTGCGGCCACTTACCGTGGCGCTGCAGATCCTGGGAGTAGGCCTTCTCCCGGGCGATCAGCTCGTCGCGGACCTGCGGATCGAGGTCGCCCGGGATGCCAACGTCCATCCGGACGTGGAACCGCATGTCAGCGCCGCTCCGGGTCCAGCACGAAGCCATAGTCGACGGCCTGCGATCCGTCGGGCCGGGCCTGCGGGTCGAGGATCAGTTCGGGCTTGACCGCACCGGCGATGTCGTCGTCGTTGTGCTCATCGCCCGGGAAGTACAGCTGCGCGGTCAGCAGTTCATGCCCCGGCGCGGACACCTTGACGTGCAGGTGCGCCGGCCGCCACGAATGCCAGCCGGCGGCCGCGATGAGCTTGCCGCAGGCTCCGTCGGTCGGGATCTGGTACGGCGCAGGGCGAATCGTGGTGATCTCGAAGACGCCGTCGGGGCCGGTGGTGAAGCTGCCGCGCAGGTTCCACTCGGGCAGGCCCGGCGCGAACTGCGAGTAGAAGCCCTCCGCGTCGGCGTGCCACAGCTCGACCTTGCCCTGCAGCGGGGTGCCGTCGGTGGAGGTGATCCGGCCCGTCCACACCAGCGGGGTCCCGCTCTCGTCGGCACGCATGTCGATGGTGCCGCGTGGCCCGTGCTCGGGCGAGTTCGGCACGTAGTAGGGGCCCTCGATGGTGCCCTTGTTGCCCTGGCGGTGATCGGTCGCGACGTCCTCGACCACGTGTTCCAGCCAGACGTCGAGGAACAGCGGCCATTCACCGGTCTGCCCGACGTCGATCAGCCACGCCTTGAGCGCGTTGTACTCGTCGTAGCTGACCCGGTGCCGGCGGATGGTGTCGTGGACGGCGTCGAGCACTTCCCGGGCCAGCGTGTTCACCCGCTCGGGCGGGGTGCCCGCCACCGCGGCGTACGGCGACTTGTCGGTGTGGAAGCGCTCGGTCGCCGACGCTCCGGATGCGGCCGCGCTGGCGGTTTCGATGGGGTGTTCCATGGTGGTCATTTCTTTTTCCTTATCTCGGTGATCTGTCGGGTTGTCCCACCGGGGCTGCCGGCGGGCAAGTTTCAGCGGTCGCTGCGGTAGTGGGCGAGTTTGTCGGGGTCGATGTCGACGCCGAGGCCGACTCCCGGGGGCACCCGCAGCACGCCGTCGCGCACCTGCAGCGACTCGGTGAGCAGGTCGTCGGACATGTCCAGGAAGTTCGACAGCTCCCCGGCCCGCCGCGAGGTCAGTTCGTAGGCGGCACCGAAGGCCACCGAGCAGGCGCTGCCGATCTGACCGTCGATCTGGTTGCCCATCACGACCTCCACGCCCAGCCCCTCGGCGAGGTGGTGCACGCGCTGCGAGGCGGTGAAGCCGGTGCGTGCGGTCTTGATGCTGATCGCCGTCGCGGCGCCACTGAGCACCTCACGCGTGACATCGGCTGCGGTGGGCACGGATTCGTCGGCGATGAACGGGACGTCGACGCGCTCCACCAGCCAGCGCCGGCCCAGCACGTCGTCGGCCGGGCACAGTTCCTCGGCGAAGGTGAGCCCCAGGTCGGCCATCTCCTGCATGGCGCGTAGCGATTCGGCGGCGGTCCAGCCCCGGTTGCCGTCGACGTAGAGTTCGATGCCGTGGCCGAACCGTTCACGCAGGGCGCGGACGACGGCGGTGTCCAGGGTCACCGGGCGCCGACCGACCTTCACCTTGAAGACGGTGATGCCGTGGGTGTCCATCATCTTCTCGGCCTCGGCCACCATCGCCGCGGGTTCGTCGAAACCCAACATGTGGCTGACGCGCATGCGGTCGGTGTATCCGCCGAGCATGCCGGTCACGGGTAGCTCCAGGGTTCGGCCCAGCGCATCCCAGATCGCCATGTCCACAGCGGCTTTCGCGCACGGATTGCCGACGGTGCGGCCCATCCGGGCGCCGGCGACCTCGCGTTCGAGCAGCGTCAGGCCGGTCAGGGCGGGCGCGAACAACTGCCCGATGACCGCGACGATGCCGGTCTGCGTCTCGCCGTAGGTGAAGGGCCGCGGCACCGCCTCGGCGGTACCGATCACGCCGTCGTCGGTGTGCACGCGCACCAGGACGTGTTCGGCGGTGTGCACCTCGCCGGAGGCGAACCGCAGCGGCTTCAGATAGGGAATGGCGAACGGGATCGCCTCGATGGCCGTGATCTTCACAGCGGTGCCTCCGTGGACGTGGGGATGAATGCGTTCGACAGGACCTCGACGACCGCCTCGACGACCGGGTTGTCGGCGCTGCGCCGCCAGGCCAGTGCCAGGTCGATGCTGCCGGCGTCGGTGAGCTCCCGAAAGACCAAGCCCGGCAACGGCAGCGACCGCACGGATGCCGGCACCACGGCGACGCCGAAGCCGGCGGCGACGAGCGCGAGCAGCACCGCGGTCCCGGGCGCGCCGTGGGCGCGGTGTGGGACGAAGCCGGCCCGCTTGCAGCTGCGCAGCACGGCGTCGTCGACCGCGGAATCGCGGCTGGCGTAGGACACGAACGGTTCGCTACGCAGATCGGTCAGCGACACCACCGGTTCGCCGGCCAGCCGGTGGTCGGCCGCCACCGCCAGCACCAGGGGTTCGGCCTCGATGGTGCGGACGTCGATGTCGTCGCCGACCGCCGGCGGACGCAGCACCCCGACGTCGAGGCGCCCCGAGCGCAGCCGGTCGCACTGATCCGGTGTCAGCATGTCGGCGTGGATCTCCATGGCCACCGCCGGCAGTTCCTGGCGCAGGATGCGGGCGATGCGCGGCAGATGGGAGAAGGCGGCGGTACCGGTCAACCCGATGCGCAGCAGCCCGCTCCGGCCGGCGGCGATCCGACGCACCCCGCGTTCGGCGTCGTCGACCCCGGCCAGGATGCGGGCCGCCTCGCCGCGCAGGAACTCGCCGGCCGCGGTGAGCGCCACCTGGCGGGTGGTGCGATTGAACAGCGTGGCACCGATTTCGTCTTCGAGCTGACGGATGGCATACGACAGCGCCGGCTGGGCGATGTGCAACTGCTCGGCGGCCTGGCCGAAATGGCAGGTCTCGGCGACCGCCGCGAAGTACCGCAGATGGCGCAGTTCCATGGTTGGTGTGTCCGTCCGGGTCGAAATCTCATCGGTGGCCGTGGGTGTGACGGCCGACACCTTGACGGTAGGCCGACGATCCATAGCAGACAAGTACTCATTCACCGATGATTAATCGACATCATCGATTAATCATCTGCCAGGTCAGGACTAGGAAAATACCTAGTGTGACTGGCGCCACTCCTTGGGAACGTGTCTACGACAGCTCACACAGGAGGCACAGCATGACCGCATCCAGCGCGCACATCGGGACCGGCACCCGGCACATCGCCACCGTCCTGGCCGACGCCGTGATCGATGACGCCGACGCGGGTATCTACCGCGCCAATCGCCGGATCTTCACCGACGACGAGATCTTCGAGCTGGAGATGAAGCACATCTTCGAGGGCAACTGGATCTATCTCGCTCACGAGAGCCAGGTGGCCAAACCCGGCGACTACTTCACCACCTACATCGGCCGCCAGCCGGTGGTGATCACCCGCGCCAAGGACGGCACGCTGAACTGCCTGATCAACGCCTGCGCGCACCGCGGCGCGATGATCTGTCGCCGCAAGACCGACAACCGGATGACGCTGACCTGCCCGTTCCACGGCTGGACGTTCCGCAACGACGGCGAACTGCTGAAGGTCAAGGATCCCGAGGGCGCCGGCTACCCCGCATCGTTCAACTCCGGCGGCAGCCACAACCTGACCAAGGTGGCGCGCTTCGAGTCCTACCGCGGATTCCTGTTCGGCAGCCTCAACCCCGATGTGCTGCCGCTCCAGGAGCATCTCGGCGACGCCACCACGGTGATCGACATGCTCGTCGACCAGTCCCCCGACGGGCTGGAGGTGCTGCGCGGGTCCTCCACCTACACCTACGACGGCAACTGGAAAGTCCAGGCCGAGAACGGCGCCGACGGCTACCACGTCACCGCCACGCACTGGAACTACGCCGCCACCACCAGCCGGCGCAGCAGCGGCGAATCGAAGAACGAGACCAAGGCCCTCGACGCCGGCAGCTGGGGCAAGTCCGGCGGCGGCTACTGGTCGTTCCCGCACGGCCATCTGTGCCTGTGGACCTGGGCGGGCAACCCGCAGGACCGCCCGCTCTGGGACAAGCTCGACGAGCTCAAGCGCCAATTCGGCGACGCCAAGGGCGAATTCATGGTCAAGGGCTCGCGCAATCTGTGCGTCTACCCGAACGTCTATGTGATGGACCAATTCTCGACGCAGATCCGGCACTTCCGGCCGATCGCCCCGGACAAGACCGAGGTCACCATCTACTGCATCGCGCCGGTGGGCGAGAGTGACACCGCACGCGCACACCGCATCCGGCAGTACGAGGACTTCTTCAACGCCTCCGGTATGGCCACCCCCGACGACCTGGAGGAGTTCCGGTCCTGCCAGCTGACCTTCCGCGCGCAGGCCGCACCGTGGAACGACATGAGCCGCGGCGCCGAGCACTGGTTGTCCGGCCCCGACGACATGGCCCGCTCACTCGGCATGGACGGTGTCATCTCCGCCGGCGTGAAGAACGAGGACGAGGGCCTCTACCCCGTGCAGCACGGCTACTGGCTGGACACCATGCGCGCCGCACTGGAATCCGAGCAGCACGAGGAGATCGGCGCATGACCACCACCGAGACCAGCACCGAGACCAGCACCGAGAAGCTGATCACGCAGAACATGATCGAGCAGTTCCTCTACCGTGAGGCACGGTATCTCGACGACCGCGAGTTCGAGAAGTGGCTGCAGTGCTACGCCGACGACGTCGTGTACTGGATGCCGTCCTGGGACGACAACGACACCCTGGTGCAGGACCCGCAACGCGACATCTCGCTGATCTACTACTCCAACAAGGGCGGCCTGGAGGACCGGGTGTTCCGGATTCGCACCGAGCGCTCCTCGGCGACGTCGCTGCCCGAACCGCGGACCAGCCACAACATCTCCAACGTCGAGGTGATCGAGCGCCGCGGGGACCTGGTGGACATCCGATTCAACTGGCACACCATGTACTTCCGCTACAACACGGTCGATCCCTACTACGGGACGTCCTTCTACACGGTCGACTTCAGCGGTGACCAGCCGCTGATCCGGCGCAAGACCGTCGTGCTCAAGAACGACTACATCCACCACGTCGTGGACGTCTACCACTTCTAGGATCGCCATGACCATCACGACCGCCACCGTGGACACCGAAACCTATTCCGTGGCACTGTCCTTCGAGGACGGCGTCACCCGGTTCATCAGCTGCCGGGAAGATCAGACCGTTGCCGACGCGTCCTACCGGCAACGCATCAACATCCCGTTGGACTGCCGCGACGGCGCGTGCGGCACCTGCAAGGCGATGTGCGAATCGGGCAGCTACGACGGGGGCACCTACATCGAGGACGCCCTGTCCGGCGACGAGGCCGCCGCGGGATATGTGCTGCCGTGCAGCATGAAACCGCGCTCGGACCTGGTGCTGCAGATCGCCACCACCTCCGATGTCGCGAAGACATCCGCGGCCACCTACACCGGGACACTGGCGACGCTGGAGCGGCTGTCGGCCACCACCGTGGCCGTCGGCATCGACATCCCGAATCGTGCCGAACTGGCCTTCCTGCCGGGACAGTACGTCAACATCGCGGTGCCCGGGACCGACGAGCAGCGGTCCTACTCGTTCTCCAACGCCCCGGATGAGGAGCGGCTCACCTTCCTGGTGAAGCTGACCCCGGGTGGCGTGATGTCGGAGTATCTGACCCAGCGGGCCGCCGTCGGGGACACCATCTCGTTCACCGGGCCCAACGGGTCGTTCTTCCTGCGGGAGACCGAACGACCGGTGCTGCTGCTGGCCGGCGGTACCGGACTCGCGCCGGTGCTGTCCATGCTGCGGACGTTGCGGGGCAGCTCACGCACGGTCCACCTGATCTACGGTGTCAGCACCGACGAGGACCTGGTGGCCCTTGACGAGATCGAGCAGATCGGTTCGCAGATAGCCGGATTCAGCTGGGACCACTGCGTCTCCGACCCCGCCTCCCAGGCCGCCAACAAGGGCTACGTGACCGCGCTGATCGGGCCCGAGCACCTGCACGGCGGGGACGTCGCGGTGTACCTGTGCGGCCCGCCGCCGATGGTCGAGGCGGTGCGCACCCACATGACCACGGCCGGCATCGAGCCGACCGGCTTCTACTACGAGAAGTTCGCGCTGGCCCACGGCGGCGCGGCGGAGACCCCGGCGCCGGCACCGCACCCTTCGGCCGCGGCCGACGAGGAGGAGCTGCTGCCGGCCCCCGACGCCCGCACCATCGCCGGGCAGACACTGTTCGGCGCGGCACCGGCCAGCACCGGCACCGCCGAATCCCGCACGCCCACCGCCGAACCGGCGCCGGTCCTCCCCGCCGCGGTGCAGCCGGTGGCGCCGGTGGTCTCCGCCGACGGTTACCAGATCGGTGAGGAACACCCGGAGGTGCACGCCTCCGACGCGGTGTTCGAAGCCCGCCAGGCCCTCGAACTCGGAGCGCTGGAACTCACGTTGGGCCGGTTGACCTCCCAGCAGTTGGCCGGTTACCGGCTGCTGGCCGAATCCACCCTGCCCTTCGTCGAGGACGACCGTTTCATCGATGCGGCGCAGTACACCGAGACCAACGCGGCCTTCCACGACTACCTGTTCACGCTGACCGGCAACGCCCATCTGTTGCAGGCGTATCAGGCGCTGGACGTGAAGGGCCGGATGAGCGAAGCGCTGCGCGACGCCACCTGGTGCCACCCGCTGTGCGCCCAGGACCACGTCCGCATCGTGGAGGCCTTCGAGGCCGCCGACCGCACCGCCGCGCGCACCCTGATCATGGCGCACAGCGAATGCGCGAAGCAGACCATGCGCCGGGCCATGACAGATCGGGACGCCGCCCGCGCCGCGCGCCGCCCCCGTTTCGTCACGCCCGGACGGTTCGCCGGCAAGGTGGTGGTGATCACCGGGGCCGCCCAGGGGATCGGCGAGGCCACCGCGCGCCGCGTCCACGCCGAGGGCGGCACCGTGGTGCTGGCCGACCGGTCCGAACTGGTCAAGGAACTCGCCGACGAGCTCGCCGGTCACGGCGGCAGCCCGGCGCTCGCCGTCACCGCCGACCTCGAACACTATGAAGGCGCGCAATCGGTTATCCGGCAGGCCAGTTCGACATACGGGCGGGTGGACGTCCTGATCAACAACGTCGGTGGGGCGATCAACTTCAAACCCTTCACCGAGTTCACCGACGCCGAGATCCGCGCCGAGATCGATCGGTCGCTGATGACGACGCTCTACTCGTGCCGGGCGGTGTTGCCGGGCATGGTGAACCGCAGGCAGGGCGTCATCGTCAACGTCTCCTCGGCCGCGACCAAGGGCATCAACCGGATCCCCTACTCGGCGGCCAAGGGCGGCATCAACGCGATCACCGCCTCCCTGGCGATGGAGTACGCCCCCGACGGCATCCGGGTGGTCGCCACCGCCCCCGGCGGCACCAGCGCGCCCGCCCGCCGGATCTCCCGCGGCACACCGGATCCCCGTAACGAGACCGAACGCCGCTGGTTCGACGCGCACATCGAGCAGACCATCGGTTCCTCCCTGCTCAAGCGGTACGGCACGCTCGACGAGCAGGCCGCCGCGATCTGCTTCCTGGCCTCCGAGGAGGCGTCCTACATCACCGCGACCGTCCTACCCGTCGCCGGTGGCGACGTCGGCTGATTCCCATCGGAAAATCGGAGTACCCGCATGTCTGAACGATCCCGCACCCGCTCGCTGGCCTGGGTGGTCACCATCTCGACCCTGGCGCTCATCTTCGACGGCTACGACCTGGTGGTGTACGGCACCGTGGTGCCGGTACTGCTCGGCGACCCCACCCAACTCGGTGCGCTGTCCCCGCAGCAGGCCGGCGCGTTGGGCAGCTACGCGCTGGTCGGCGTCATGGTGGGTGCACTGGCCGCCGGCGCGGTGGGCGACCGGATCGGCCGGCGGGCGGTGATCGTGATCAACCTGGCCTGGTTCTCCATCGGGATGGGCCTGACCGCGTTCGCCGGGTCCGCCACGACGTTCGGGGCGTTCCGGTTCCTGACCGGTATCGGGGTCGGCGCGCTGGTGGCCACCGTCGGCGCACTGGTCGCCGAGTTCGCCGAACCGCGGCAACGCAACCGGCTCAATGCCGTGGTCTACAGCGGCATTCCGGCCGGGGGTGTGCTCGCCGCGGTGACCGCGATCCCGCTGGCCGACAGCGAGGGCTGGCGCACCCTGTTCCTGCTCGGCGCGCTGCCGCTGTTCGTGCTGTTGCCGTTGGCGCTGTGGAAGCTGCCGGAGTCCCCGCAGTGGCTGGCCTCGCGGGGCCTGACCGAGCAGGCCGAGGCCCTGGCCGACCGGACCGGGGTGCGGTTGTTCGCCGTCTCCCCCGATCCCGGCCCCGTCGGTTTCGCCGCACTGGTGCGCCGCCCGCTGGCACTGCCCACCGCACTGCTGGGCATGATGAGCTTCGTCGGGCTGCTGCTGACCTACGGGTTGAACACCTGGCTGCCGCAGATCATGCAGAACAACGGATTCGGCAAGACCTACTCGCTGACCTTCCTGCTGGTGCTCAACCTCGGTGCCATCCTCGGCGGGCTGCTCGCCTCCTACACCGCCGACCGGCTCGGCGATGCGCAACGCGTGGTCGCCACCACCTTCGTGCTGGCCGCACTCACGCTGATGCTGCTGACCGTGCAGATCCCGCTGCCGGTGCTGCTGCTGGCGGTCGCGATCGCCGGCACCGGCACCATCGGCACCCAGGTGCTGATCTACGGGCTGGTGTCGAACTACTACCCCACCCGCGCGCGGGCGGCCGGCGTCGCCTGGTGCGCCGGGTTCGGCCGGCTCGGCGGCATCGTCGGCCCGGTGGCCGGCGGCGTGCTGGTCGGCGCGGGCCTGGGCGGCACCACCGGGTTCGTGCTCTTCGCCGGCCTCGCGGTGGCCGGCGCACTGGTCACCTCCTGCGTCCCGCGCGCACCCGAGCAGCCTTCTGCACCGACTCGCCCCACGGCAGCGAAGCTCGCCACTACGATGTGACGGTGTCGAGCGGGCGAACCGGTTGTCTCGGACGGGACACCGAACTGTCCGAACTCACCGCGGCGCTGCGCCGCAGCACCGAGCACGGCGTGCAGTCGGTGGCGCTCCTCGGGCCACCGGGCATCGGGAAGACCACCCTGGCCCAGCAGCTGGCCCGCACCGCCGGGCATGTGCTGTGGGCCCGGGCCACCCCGTGGGAGACCGACCTGGCCGGCGGGGTGCTCGCCCAGCTGCTGCGCACCGACCCGCCGCCGGACCCGGTCGCCGCGGCGGCCGCGCTGGCCACCCGGATCAGCCCGGACGAACCCACCCTGCTCGTGGTCGACGACGCCGAGCACACCGACCCGCTTTCGGTACAAGCACTTTCGACGTTCCGCCGGCATCACGGGGAGCTGCCGGTCCTGCTGGTATTGACCGGCACCCGCCTCGGCGACGCACTGATCGACGTCGCGGACACCGAACTCCTCCTGGCCGGGCTGGGTGAACCCGGCGTGGCCGCCCTGGCCGCCGGCCGGGGCCGCACCCTGCACCCGGCGATGGTCGCCGAACTGGTCCGCCACACCGGCGGTAATCCCCGCGACATCACCGCCCTGCTCGACGAGGTGCCCGACACGGTGTGGGCACAGCCCGACGCGGTGCTGCCCAGCCCGGACACCGTGCGCACCCGCACCCGGATGCGGATGGACCGGTGCACACCGCAGGCCCGGCAGCTGGTGGAGGCGCTGGCGATCCTCGGCGAGGACGGAACCCTCTCCACTGCAACGACACTCGCCGGTGTGCAGGATCCGCTGCCCGCACTCGACGCCGCGGTCGGCGCCGGTCTGCTGGTGACGACCACCCCGTTCGCGCCGCGGCTGGCCGACCCGGCGACCGCAGCCGCCGTGCTGGAACTGATGGGGGTGGCGCGCGCCGCGGCAACCCATCGCCGCGCCGCCGCACTGGTCGAGGACCCGGCCCGCCGACTCGCCCACCTGGTGGCCGCGACTCCCCTGCCGGATCCCGCGCTCGCCGACGAGGTCGCCGAACTCGCGTCGGCCCGCGGCGCGGCCGGCGCCTGGCGGCAGGCCGCCTCCCTCTTCCTCGATTCGGCTCGGCTGTCCGCACCGGGTCCGGCCAAAGATGAACGGATCATCCGCGGCGTCGACGCCCTCATCGCCGCCGGCGACTGTATCGCGGCGGCGGCCCGGATCCCGGCCGTGGAGAACCTGCGCGAGACGCCGCTGCGCAACGCGGTGCTGGCCTATCTGGCCATCCTGCGGGGCCGGGCGGCCGAAGCGGAGATCCGGCTGGACCGGGCCTGGGACATCGTCAACCACGAGCGGGAACCGGGCACCGCCGCCCTGATCGCGCAGCGCCGCGTACTGCATTCGCTGATCCGCTGTCGCGGTGAGGAACTCGTCGACTGGGCCGACCGTGCCCTGTCACTCGCGGAACCGGATTCGGCGGCGGCCGTCGAATCCGCCGCGATCCGCGGTCTCGGTCTGCTGGCCGCCGGCGACCCGCGCCGGGCCAACGCGGCCTACGCCGACCTCAGCACCCGGGTCCGGCACGGCCCGCAGGCGCAACGGGTCACCATGGGCCGCGGCTGGGTGCAGTTCATCTGCGACGATATCGAGGGCGCCCAGGCCAGCCTGGAAAGCGCCGTCGCCGCAGCGGAACTGGGAGGTTCGCGCCGGATCACCCTGTGGTCGCTGGCCTGGCTGGCCCGCGTGCAGTTCGCCCTCGGCGACTGGTCCCGCGCCGTGGAGTCCGTGGAGCGTGGCCGCCGGCTCGCGGTGGTGAGCGGAATCGTGGTCACCACACCACTTCTGGAGTGGACGGCCGCACAGATCGGTGCGCTGCGCGGGGACTGGGCGGCCGCCGCGTCGGCGGCGCAGGCGGCAGCGGCCCCGGCCGGCGACTACCCGATGATGGTCATCCCGGCGCTGCTGGCCCGCGCGCAGATCGCCGAGGCCGAAGCCGACTACGCCAAGGTGCGCCGCATCACCGAACCCCTCATCCGGATGGCACCGGGAACCTCGCTGCAGGAACCGGGCTACTGGCCGTGGCCCGATCTGCTGGCCAACGCGATGGTGCAGAGCGGGCAACTGGACGAGGCCGACGCGTTCCTGCAACCGCATGAACAGCGCGCGAAAGCCCGCAAGCACCGCTCCGCGCAGGCCCGGCTCGGCTATGCCCGCGGCCGGTTGCAGGGGGCGCGCGGGGACATCCATGCGGCCCGGCGCTCCTTCGAGGCCGCGCTCGACCTGCTCAGCGGGTTGCCGCTGCGCTACGACACCGCGCGGGTGAACTTCGCGTTCGGCCAGACCCTGCGGCGGGCCGGGAAACGCGCCCAGGCCGATGCGGTCATCAGCACCGCCCGCGAGCTCTATCTCGCCCTCGGCGCCGGCACGTACGTCACCCGATGCGACCGGGAGCTGAAGGCCGGTGGCCTGCACCAGAGCCGCGTCGACCGGCCGGACGTCACCCTCACCCCGCAGGAGGAGGCCGTCACCACGCTGGTGGCCCAAGGCCTTTCGAATCGCGAGGTCGCCGCCGAGCTGTTCGTGTCGGCCAAGACCGTGCAGTATCACCTCACCCGCATCTACGCCAAGCTCGGTGTGCGTTCCCGTACCGAACTCGCCGCGCTGAATCGCTGACGGCCGTCGAACACCGGCGCCGCGGTCTTGGCGACCACGTCGGCGAAGGCGACCCCGTCGGCCAGTTCCACAACCGCGAAACCCCCGCCGGTCACGTCGAAGACTCCCAGTTCGGTGATCACCCGGCTCACCACCGCCTTGCCCGTCAGCGGCAGGTCACAGTCCAGAACCAGTTTCGCCGCACCGGATTTCGTGACGTGGTCCATCAGCACGATGACCCGTTCGGCCCCGCTGACCAGGTCCATCGCGCCGCCCATGCCCTTGACCATCGAGCCGGGCACCATCCAGTTGGCCAGATCCCCGTTGGCGGCGACCTGCATACCGCCCAGCACCGCGACATCGACGTGCCCGCCGCGGATCATCGCGAAGCTGGTCGCCGAATCGAAGAAGGAGGCACCGGCGAGGACGGAGACCGTCTGTTTGCCGGCGTTCACCAGGTCCGGGTCGACCTCGTCCTCGTAGGGAAACGGTCCGACCCCCAGGATGCCGTTCTCCGCGTGCAGCGTGACGTCCGAGTCCGCCGGCAGGTGATCCGGGATCAGGGTCGGAAGGCCGATCCCGAGGTTGACGTAGTCGCCGTCGCGCAGTTCGCGGGCGGCGCGGGCCGCCATCTGGTCACGGGTCCAACTCATCGCGAAACCTCCTGTGCGGTGGGGCGGGGACGGGTCGTGCGCTTCTCGATGCCCTTGCGGGCGGCCTGCTCGGGTGTCAGTTCGACGACCCGCTGCACAAAGATGCCGGGCAGGTGCACGGCGTCGGGGTGCAGTTGTCCGACCTCCACCACACGTTCGGCCTCGACCACCGTGATGCGGCCCGACATGGCCGCCGGCGGGTTGAAGTTGCGTGCGGCAGCGTGGAATACGCAGTTTCCGGCCTTGTCGGCGACCGCGGCGCGCACCAGCGCGTAATCGGTGACGATGGATTCCTCGAGCAGCATCTGCCGCCCGCCGAAGGTGCGGACCTCCTTCGGCGGGGAGGCCAGCGCGACGCTGCCGTCGGGGCGGTAACGCCACGGCAGGCCACCGTCGGCGACCATCGTGCCCACCCCGGTCGGGGTGAAGAACGCGCCGATACCGCTGCCGCCGGCCCGCATCCGCTCGGCCAGCGTGCCCTGTGGGGTCAGCTCGACGGTCAGCTCGCCGGAGAGGTACTGGCGGGCGAATTCCTTGTTCTCGCCCACATACGAGGCGATCACCCGGGAGATCCGGTGCGCCTCCAGCAGCAGTCCGAGCCCGCCGCCGTCGACACCGCAGTTGTTGCTCACGATGGTCAGGTCGCGGGCACCCTGTTCCAGCAGGGCGTCGATCAGGAACCACGGGATGCCGGCCAGGCCGAAGCCGCCGACCGCCAGCCGGGCGCCGTCGGGGATGTCGGCCACCGCATCGGCTGCGGAGTCCATGAGTTTGTTGACTGTCATCGCTGCTCCAAGTGATCGATGAGGGCTGGGGTGATGACGCCGGGTTGCTCGGCGTTGGCCAGATGCGCGGCATCGGGCACCGTCAGCAGTTCGGCCTCGGGGATCTGCTCGGCGATCTCTTCGAGTTTCGCCGGCGGGGTGGCCGGGTCGTCGGCCCCGGCGATGGCCAGGGTGGGCGCGGTGATCGACGAAAGCTGTTCGCGCAGATCGAGTTGCGCGATCGCCTCGCAGCATCCGGCGTAGCCTTCGGCGGGCGTGCCGGCGATCATCTGCACGTGCGCCGCGCGGACGCTCGGATTGGCGTCCAGGTAGCCGGGGGTGAACCAGCGCGCCACGACGGACTCGGCCACCGCCGCGCTACCCTCGGCGCGCACCGTGGCCGCCCGTTCCCGCCAGGCGCTGGCCGGCGGCAGCTGAGCACCGGTGCACAGCAAAGCGATTCGGCCTACCCGTTCGGGGTTACGGGCAGCGACCCGCATGACCGTCATGCCGCCCAGCGACAGCCCGACCAGGTGGGCCTTTGCCACGCCGAGCCGGTCCAGCAGGGCCACCAGGTCGTCGGCCAGGTCGTCGATCGAGTACGGGCCGTCGGGCACCGGAGAGCCGCCGTGGCCGCGGGTGTCGTAGCGCACCACCCGGAATCGCCGCTCCAGCGCCTCCAGTTGGGCGTCCCACATGCGGTGGGTGGAGCCCAGCGAGTTGGACAGCACCACGACGGGGCCCTCCGCGCGTCCGGTCACCACGGCGTGCACGTCGACGGTGGTCATCGGAGCACCTCGAACACCGCGGCCAGGCCCTGCCCGCCGCCGATGCACATGGTCTCCAGCACGTGCCGCGCACCGCGGCGGCGGGCCTCGTACGCCGCGGTCGCCAGGATGCGGGCGCCGGTCGCGCCGATCGGATGTCCCAGCGAGATGCCGGATCCGTTGGGATTCAGTCGGTCATCGGTCGGATCGATCTTCCATTCCGCCAGCACCGCGAGCACCTGGGCCGCGAACGCCTCGTTCAGTTCGATCAGGTCGATCTCGTCGAGGGTGAGCCCGGCGCGCTCCAGCGCGGCCGCCGTGGCGGCGACCGGGCCGATGCCCATCATCTCGGGGCGACATCCGGTCACCGCCCAGGACCGCAGCCGCAGCAGCGGGGTGAGCCCCAGCCGTTCGGCGTCGGCGCCGGTGGTGACCACGCACATGGCGGCCCCGTCGTTCTGGCCGGAGGCGTTCCCGGCGGTCACCGTCGAGGCGGGGTCGACCTTGGCGCGGATCGGCCGTAGTCCGGCGAGCGTGTCCAGATCGAGGTCGGCACGCGGGTGTTCGTCGCGGTCGACCACGACGTCGGGCCTACCGCGCCGGCCCGGCACGGTGACCGGGACCAGTTCGTCGGCGAAATACCCGGCCTGCTGCGCGGCGACGGCGCGCTGATGGGACCGAACCGCGAGCGCGTCCTGGTCCGCACGGCTGAGCCCGTACTCCTTACGCAGGTTCTCCGCGGTTTCGATCATGCCGCCGGGGATCGGATGCGATGCCCCACCGGCGGTTTCGCGGGCCCGGTCCAGGCGGTCCTGCAGCGCGATCCCGCCCTGGCGCACCCCGGTGCGCAGTCCGAGGGCGTAGTGCTCGACGTTGGACATCGATTCGGCTCCGCCGGCGACGATCACCCGGCCCGCGCCGGTCGCGACCTGTCCGGCGGCATACAGCACCGCCTGCAGTCCGGATCCGCAGCGGCGGTCGATCTGCAGGCCGGGCACGCGGGTCAGGCCGGCGTCGAGTGCGGCGATCCGGCCGAGCGCCGGTGCCTCCCCGTTCGCGTACCCGTTGCCGAGGATGACGTCGTCGATGTCGGCGTCGCCGAGTTTCGTGGCGGCCAGCAGCGCTTTCAGGGTGCCGGTCGCGAGGTCGGCGGCGGTCAGGGCGGACAACGCCCCGCCCATCCGCCCGACCGGGGTACGCAGTGGGTTGCAGATCACGACATCGGACATGCCTCGACGGTAGGCCGGTTCAGCGATATTCTGAAATATCGAATTCGCCCTGATTGATACGCCCATCCTCTCAATCCTGGCTGGCGAAACACGCGTACCGGTCGTGAATTCCCGCGAATGAGCGACGGGTACGCGAGTTTCGCCACCCTAGGGGTGGCCATCCCATCCGCGGGCCAGTAGCGCCGCGCGGGCCTCCGCGACGATGTTCGCGTCGTGGTGTTCCTTGATGACGTGGATGACGAACCAGCCCAGCTTCTGCAGTTCGCCGCGACTCCAGACGTCACGGGCGTACTGCTCGCGCGAGGTCAGGTGCTGCTCCCCGTCGTATTCGGCCCCGACCCGGTAGTCCTCCCACACCATGTCGATCCGCCGGATGTACTTGCCGTCCGCTCGATACACGGTGAATTGCGTTGTCGGGACCGGCAAGCCGCCGTCGATCAAAACCATCCGCAGCCGGCTCTCCCGCAGAGATTCCGCCCCGCCGCCCACGAAGGGCAGCACCTTGCGCGCGTCGACCAGCCCGCGGGCCCGGGGGTGCACCTCGCCAGCAACAGGGCGTCCTCGATCGAGAACGGTGCGGCACTCATCAGCGCGTCGAGCCGCCCGATCGCGACCTTCTTACCCAGCCGGCGAGCCAGGTCGAATGCCGTGCGCGCCGGCGTCGTCACCGGGACGTCGTACCGGATCATGACCTCGTCGGCGCGCAGCGTCTCCTCTCGGCCCTTGAGCCCACGCTGCGGCCGGCACCGTCCGACCAACTCGATGACCTCGTCATCGTCGACCCACTTCGCACCGTGCAGCGCGGATGCCGCGATCCCGGCGATCACCGCACGCGGCACGGCCAGGCGCGCGGCGGCGATCCGCTCGAACAGCGTCGGCGAATACTCCTTCTCGAAGTAGATGCCGCGGAAGACCGGCTCGTAGCGGTGACGCAACTGCGCCGGGGTGAGCAGCCCGTCGGCCACCGCCGCGGCGCCGAGGATGGGAATGGCCATACCTTGTTGGACGCACCAGCGCGGTCCCCGGCTCCACATAGGTGGCGAAACACGCGTACCGGTCGCTGATCTTCGCGAAACAACGACGGGTACGCGAGTTTCGCGCAAGAAAAAGGGAGTCAGCGGAAGAACCGCAGCGCGTCGCCGACGACGGCGTCCAGGTCCTCCCCCAACGCCCCGGACAGGTACTGCTGGGCGAGTTCGGCCATCGCGCCGGTGAACATGGCGGCGCCGACGCGGGTGGCCACCGGGTCCGAGCCCGGGTGCAGCCGCGAGCCCTCCTCCAGCACCGCGGCCAGCAGCGCATCCTGCAGGGCGGCGCGCCGGGCGGTGAGCACCGGATTGGTGCGGGCGTCGGTGAACAGCACCCGGCCGCGCCGCGGGTCCGCCGAGCTGAAGCCGAGCACCGCGGCGATGCCGGCGCGGGTCCGCTGGGCCGGCGACTCCCCCGCGGCCTCCAGAGCTGCGTCCACCGCGGCGGCGAGTTCGACGGCCACCTTGTCGAACACCGCGCCGAGCAGTTCGTCTGTGTCGGTGAAGCTTTCGTAGAAGTAGCGGGTGTTCAGGCCGCATTCCCGGCACACCGAGCGCACCGTCAGCGCGGCTTCTCCGCCGGCGCCGAACAGCGCGAAGGCGGCGTCGACCAGTAACCCACGGCGTTCGGCGCGCCGGTCGTCCAGCGCGACGCCAGCCCACCGAGTCATGGACTCATGATAGAACTGGTCACGGCCGTACCCAAAATGTATTCTGGCTACAGACGTGACCAGAAGGACGAAAACCAGATTGAGGGGTTCCGGCGTGGACATGCCGCACCAGGTGCTCGAGTCGATGCTGCAGCGCAAGTTCGACAAGGACGTACGCCAGCACTACTTCAAGGGCATGGAGTTCGCCGGCCCGGAGGGCGACCCGGGCTGGTTCGGGCCCGGCAGCGCGGTCTGGCACGTGCACTCGCACACCGAGGCGCTGATCTTCGGGCTGCAGTGCGCCTCCTACATCGAGCGCCTCGACCCGTCCATCTATTGGATGGGCATGCACCACTCGCGGCTGGTCAAGCGCGACCCGGAGACCGGGATCGCCGAACCCGTCGTCGACCCGAAGGGCGCCGCCGTACGCCTCGGGCACTCGATCGCCTTCTTCATCGGCACCGCCTACGGCAACACCGAAACCGCCGAGCGGGTGTCCCGCACGGTCCGCTCGATGCACCACACCATCAAGGGCGTGCGCCCCGACGGCGCGGTGTATGACGCCGACGATCCGGACTGGCTGCGCTGGAACTACGCCACCGTGGTGTGGGGAATCGCCACCGCACACGAGATCTATCATCCGAATCCGTTGCGCGGCAAGAAACTCGACCGCTACTACGGCGAGTTCACCCGGGTCGGGCACGCCCTGGGCGGCACCGACCTGCCCACCACCAAGGCCGAGACGCTGGACTGCCTGCGCTCCTACCTGCCCCGGCTGGCGCTCACCCACGGCGCGGCGATGGCCACCGGATCGAATCTGCCGATGCCGATGAGCGCGGTGGACTGGGCCATCCGCGACACCATGCCCAAGTGGGCCAAGCAGCTGATCGGGCACACCGACCCCAACCCCATCGAGCGGGCCGGCCGGCGCGCCATCGTGTGGTCGATCATCAACGGGCTGCACACCGCGGCGGGCACCACGCTGGAATTCCGCCAGGCCCAGGCCCGGGTCGCGGGCGGCACCACGTGCGAGCACACCGAGCCGACGTATGTGCTGGGTAGCGACCCGGAACTGAGCCGCTCCGAGGTCGAACACAGCTTCGCATGAGTGTGACGCAGCGCACACTTGTTTTCGGCCGGACCTCGGCCTTTGACACACTGCAAACATGAGTTCCACGCCGAAACCCACGCACCGCGAGCCGGCCAGGCTGGACCGGGTGCCGTTGCCGGTCGAGGCCGCCCGCATCGGCGCGACCGGGTGGCAGATCACCCGCACCGGCGCCCGCGTCGTCGGCAACCTCATGGGCAGGGGTTCGCTGCAGCAGAAGATCGCCAAGCAGGTCCCCAAGACCTTCGCCGATCTGGGCCCCACCTACGTCAAGTTCGGGCAGATCATCGCGTCCAGTCCGGGCGCCTTCGGAGAGCCGCTGAGCCGCGAGTTCCGCAGCCTGCTGGACCGAGTGCCACCCGCGGACCGGGGCGAGGTGCACAAGCTGTTCGTCGAGGAACTCGGTGCCCGGCCGGAGAAGCTGTTCAAGTCCTTCGACGAGACGCCGTTCGCGTCGGCCTCCATCGCCCAGGTGCATTACGCGACACTGCATTCCGGTGAGGAGGTGGTGGTCAAGATTCAGCGGCCCGGCATCCGCCGGCGCGTCGCCGCGGACCTGCAGATCCTCAAGCGCGGCGCCCGCCTGGTCGAGTTCGCCAAGCTGGGCCAACGTCTTTCCGCGCAGGATGTGGTCGCCGACTTCGCCGACAACCTCGCCGAGGAACTGGACTTCCGGCTGGAAGCCCAGTCGATGGACGCCTGGGTGGCGCACATGCACGCCTCCCCGCTGGGCGCCGACATCCGTGTGCCGCAGGTCTACTGGGATCTGACCAGCGAGCGGGTGCTCACCATGGAACGCATCCAGGGCACCCGCATCGACGACGTCGCCACCATCCGCGAGAAGGGCTTCGACGGCGAAGCGCTGGTGAAGGCGTTGCTGTTCAGCGTCTTCGAGGGCGGGCTGCGACACGGCCTGTTCCACGGCGACCTGCACGCCGGCAACCTCTACGTCGACGACAACGGCAAGATCGTGTTCTTCGACTTCGGCATCATGGGCCGTATCGACCCGCGCACCCGGTGGCTGCTGCGCGAACTGGTGTACGCGCTGCTGGTCAAGAAGGACCACGCCGCCGCCGGCAAGATCGTCGTCATGATGGGCGCCGTCGGCACCGTCAAACCCGAGGCGCAGGCCGCCCAGGACCTGGAGCGCTTCGCCACCCCGCTGACGATGTCCACCCTCGGCGACATGAGTTACGCCGAGATCGGCAAGCAGCTCTCGACGCTGGCCGACGCCTACGACGTGAAGCTGCCCCGGGAGCTGGTGCTGATCGGCAAGCAGTTCCTCTACGTCGAGCGGTACATGAAGCTGCTGGCCCCGCGCTGGCAGATGATGAGCGATCCGCAGCTGACCGGGTACTTCGCCAACTTCATGGTCGAGGTCAGCCGGGAACACAAGTCCGACGACGAGTCGGCGCCGACCGAATGAGGGTGCGCACCGGCGCCGCGAAGTCCGGCGACCTGGACATCGTCTACGAGGATTTCGGCAACGAGGGCGACCCGCCGGTCCTGCTGGTCATGGGCCTCGGCGCGCAACTGTTGTTGTGGCGCAAGGGGTTCTGCGAGAGGCTGGTCAACCAGGGCCTGCGCGTCATCCGGTTCGACAACCGTGACGTCGGGCTGTCCTCGAAGCTGCCCGGTGCGCACAGCGGGGCCGCGCTGGCACCGCGGATGGCGCGTTCCCTCGTCGGCGTCAAGAGTCCCGCGGCCTACACGCTGGAGGACATGGCCGACGACTCGGCGGCCCTGCTGGACCATCTGGGGCTGGACCGCGCGCACATCGTCGGCGGCTCGATGGGCGGGATGATCGCCCAGGTGTTCGCCGCGCGGCACGCCGCCCGGACCCGCTCGCTGGGGGTGATCTTCTCCTCCAACAACCAGGCGCTGTTGCCGCCGCCCGGGCCGCGGCAACTGCTCGCACTGCTGCAGAAGCCCGTCGACCCCAGCCCCGACGCGATCATCGAGAACTCGATCCGGGTCTCGCGGATCATCGGCAGCCCCGGCTACCCCGCACCCGAGGACCGGATCCGCGCCGACGCGCTGGAGAGCTTCGAGCGGTCCTACTACCCCGCCGGGGTCGGCCGGCAGTTCGCGGCCATCCTGGGCAGCGGCAGCCTGCGCCGCTACAACCGGGCCACCACCGCCCCGACGGTGGTCATCCACGGCAAGGCCGACCGGCTGATGCGCCCCTCTGGTGGCCGGGCGATCGCGCGCGCCATCCCCGGAGCAAGGTTGGTGCTGTTCGACGGCATGGGCCACGACCTGCCGGAACCGTTGTGGGACGACATCATCGGCGAACTCAAGACGAACTTCTCGGCGTAAGCCGCGCTACGGGCGTAGCATCCCCCGCAAGCCCGCTCACCGTTGATCGGGACATGCACCAAGGTCGCCGTGGGGGCGCGTATGACCGAACGCAAAGCAAAGCTGAAGCCGAACTTTTCCGACGTGCAGGCGCACTATGACCTGTCCGACGAGTTCTTCGCATTGTTCCTGGACCCGACCCGGACCTACAGCTGCGCGTACTTCGAGCGCGACGATATGACGCTGGAGCAGGCCCAGCTGGCCAAGATCGATCTGTCGCTGGGCAAGTTGGGCCTGCAGCCGGGCATGACGCTGCTCGACATCGGGTGCGGCTGGGGAGCGACCATGCGCCGCGCCGTGGAGCGCTACGACGTCAACGTCATCGGGCTGACGCTGAGCGAGAACCAGCAGGCGTTCGTCGAGCGCGAGTTCGCCCGCTCGGACAGCCCACGCCAGATGCGCGTCCTGCTCAAGGGCTGGGAGGAGTTCGACGAGCCCGTCGACCGGATCGTGTCGATCGGCGCGTTCGAGCACTTCGGATTCGAACGCTACGACGCGTTCTTCGAGATGGCGCACAGCGTTTTGCCGGACGACGGTGTCATGCTGCTGCACACGATTTGCGGCAAGACGTTTCAGCAGCTGATCGACGAGGGTATTCCGCTGACGTTCGAAGTTGCCAGATTCGTCAAGTTCATCCTGACCGAGATTTTCCCGGGCGGCCGGCTGCCCTCGATCGAGAAAGTGGAGGAGCACGCCAGCCCCGCCGGGTTCACCACGACGCTGCGCCAGTCCCTGCGGTTCCACTACGCACGGACGCTGGACCACTGGGCCGAGGCGCTAGAGTCTCATAGAGACGAGGCCGTCGCCGTGCAGTCAGAAGAGGTTTATCAGCGCTACATGCGCTATCTGACCGGATGCGCGAACGGCTTTCGGGTGGGCTACATCGATGTCAACCAGTTCACGATGACCAAGTAGTTCGACAACTTCAAAGTTCGCCCCTCGCCGGTCAAGACAGGGCCTGCGCAGGGATAGATGACACGCTGCGGGCATCCCGCGGGAACGGCATTGCTGCGGGTAGGGTTCCGCGTCAAGTGGACACCGGAACACGGTGCGCACCGCAGTGCACGATGGAGAGGGCAAGCGCTTTCATGTCTGACAACTCAACCGGCACTGCGGAGCTGCGACCGCACTTCGAGGACATCCAGGCGCACTACGACCTGTCCGACGATTTCTTCGGCGTCTTCCAGGATCCGACCCGCAAGTACAGCTGCGCCTACTTCACCGGCCCCAGCGCCACGCTGTCGGAGGCCCAGATCGCCAATGTCGACCAGCACCTGGACCGGCTCGACCTCAAGCCCGGCATGACCCTGCTGGAGGTCGGCTGCGGCTGGGGCCTGACGCTGCAGCGCGCGATGGAGAAGTACGACGTCAACGTCATCGGCCTGACGCTGAGCAAGAACCAGAAGGCCTACTGCGAGCAGCTGCTCGGCGGCATCGACAGCGAGCGCAGCTTCGAGGTCCGCCTCGAGGGCTGGGAGCAGTTCCACTCCCCCGTCGACCGGATCGTCTCCATCGAGGCCATCGAGCACTTCGGGTTCGAGCGCTTCGACCAGTTCTTCAAGAACTCCTACGAGATCCTGCCCGCGGACGGCCGGATGACCATCCAGAGCAGCTGCGGGTACCACCCCGACGATCTGCGGGCGCGCGGCAAGAAGCTGACCTTCGAGTTGGCCCGGTTCGCCAAGTTCATGGCCGAGGTGATCTTCCCCGGCGGCCGGATCCCGAGCACCAAGATGCTGGTGGAGCACGGCGAGAAGGCCGGCTTCACCGTGCCCGAGCCGCTGTCGCTGCGCAACCATTACATCAAGACCCTGGGCATCTGGGCCGCCCGCCTGGAGCAGCACAAGGAGCAGGCGATCGCCGCCGCCGGCGAGCAGCACTACAACGACTACATGCGCTACCTGACCGGCTGCCAGTACTACTACCTGGACGAGTCGCTCGACGTCAGCCTGGTGACCTACATCAAGCAGTAGTTCTTCCGTTGCAGCACAGCGGGTTACCCCTGTGCCGGGATGTCCGCTGATGCTGGTGCTGGGTTGGCTGCTGCTGCTGGTCGCCGCCGGTGCGCTGGTGGCCCGCAACCTGGCGGCGCTGAATCGCTGGGTGGTGGCCACCGCGGCGCTGTCCCCGTATCTGATGCCGGCCGCCGGGTTGGCGCTGCTGGCTTTCGGGCTGTCCGGGCATTGGATACCGGCCGCGATCGCGGCGGCGCTGACGATCGCAGCGGTGGCCGGGCACCTGCCCTGGTATCTCGGTGGCCGCACGCCCGGGCCCGGCGCCACGGTGCGGGTCGTGTCGGCCAATCTCTATCTCGGTCGGGCCGATCCCGCAGCGGTGGCCCGACTGGCCGTCGAGCACGCCGATATCCTGGCCGTCCAGGAACTCACCGGAGACTGTGCGGCAGCGCTATCCCCCTTGCTGGCAACCGATTTCCCCTATGCGATGGTGCGTCCACGGGACAAGGCCGCCGGGGTCGGGATATGGAGTCGGCACCCGATCGTCGACTCCGGCAGCGATGAGAGTTTCAGCCGGGGCTTCATCCATGCCCGGGTCCGGGCGCCCGGAGCCGAGCTGACGGTGGTCTCGACCCATATGCCGCCGCCACGTTCGGCTTTCGGTTCCTGGCTCGACGAGATCCGCCGACTGGGGCCGGCGCTGTCGGCTCTGCCGAGGACCGGTCCGGTGGTGGTCGGCAGCGACCTCAACGCCACCCCCGATGTCCGCGAGTTCCGCCGACTGCTGCGCGACGGCTACCGCGACGGAGCGGCGCAGGCCAATGCGGGGCTGACCCGGACCTACCCCACCCACATTCCGGTCCCGCCGTTTCTGGCGGTCGATCACATCCTGACCCGGGATGCGACGACGACGTCGCTGCGCACGGTGCCCGTCGCCGGGTCCGACCATCTGGCGTTGGCGGCCACCGTGGTGCTGGGCTGAGCGGCACGGCAACGCTTTTCGCTAGCGGGCCATTTCGGTAGCGCGTTACGTCGCTGTTTGCGGACGGGCGCAGTGGTGGCGCATGTTGACAGCAACGTCAATAACTGGCGCGGATGGGTCCCGCACCGCCGCCGACGGGACCGTTTCCGGCCAGGGTCGCGGCGATTTGAGCGGAGCCGTGCAGCCACCCGAGCAGCGCCACTACCTGCATCAATAGACACATCCGTAAATACAGCAAAGACCGACGCACGTGGAGTCGCCGACGCGAGGGTGGCCAGCGAACAATCCCGAGACGCCGCGTTCGCGTACCGATCGGCGATTTCGAGCGAAGAAAATGCCTTTGCAGATGAAAAGTTGGCGTAGCCGCCACGCGCTGCGCCCAGTGGCCAGTTCGTCCAGAATCTACCGCGTGAACTGGGAAGATGTGTTGACAGGCGCTCGTCGGTCTGTGATGCTTTGCCCACATTTCGGCAATTGAGGGAGACACATGTCCGCCGTCGCTCGGAAAATCAATGTCGGCCTGGCGGCCGGCGCAATCGCTGCTGCAGCAACCTTCATGCCGACGTCGGTCGCCACCGCCGACACCGGGACCCCATCCGTCGGCTCGCTGGGCTCCCAGATCGGATCGGCGCAGTGTGTGCCGACCGCGACCACCTCGTGCGCGCCGATCGGCCTGCCGAGTGCCGCCGCGATACAGGCCGCGGCCGCCGACCCGGGCTTCCCCGACAACCTCATCCAGAACAAGCTGTGGTGGCTCGGTCGCGCGAACGACAAGCCCCGCGCCACCATCTTCGAGTTCACCCCGCTGAGCCTGGTGCCGGACTTCTTCAAGCCGGCCTTCAGTTGGTTCACCGCGAAATGGGACGTGGAACTCTGCGTCTTCGGGCTCACCGCGACGCTGGGCCCCTACGGCACCACCAAGCTGTCCGTCGGACGCGGCTGCAACTAACCCGCCAGCTTTCCTTCTGAATCCCGCATCACCTGTAGTGGTGCGGGATTCAGGCTTTGGGCGTGGCCTTCTTGCCTGGGTCGGTAGGCGTCCACGACCGCCACCACGGCGCAGACTCAGATCCGGAGCGATAGCGCTCGTGCGAGGCGCGCTCATGACCGCACTGACTTCTCTCGCTGAGCACCCGCTGATGTATGCCGTCCGCAAGCCGATCCAGCGCAAGCACCGCCCAGGGTTGTTGTAGCGACGGGCCGGAAGCCAGCCGTGCGCCCGGCCTGGTATCGACAGCAACGTCAATATGTGGCGGCCTCAGCATTGGACGTTCCAGCCGCCCGCAGTTGTGGTTACGAACACGATCTAACTGTTTAGGTTACCTACCTGCATAGATGGCCCAAAAGCGTCATACGAGCGCGATTTGGGCAACATGAGCGACAGCCACTGTCGCCAGCGAACAATCAGCACGACGCTTTGATTCAGCAATAATCGGGCCGACCACGCGGCTATTGAGAATTATCTGTACGCAAATTTCAGCTATCCATTGCATTCATATGAACGACTCGTTTCGTCCACTTTCCGACGAAAACATAGCCTGCTAGCTGCAGCGATGTGTTGACAGGCACCTGCACCTCTGGGATGCTTTTCACAACTTCAGGTCAATACAGGGGGACTTATGTCAGCTCTAGCCCGCAAAATCAACATCGGTATCGCGACCGGAGCCATGGCCGCTGCAGCAACGCTCGCACCCGTGACGGTCGCGAACGCCCAGCCCGCCCCGGCGCCCATCGGCGTGGTCGGCGGCCAGATCGGCCAGACCGATGACACCGACTGCGTCACGGTCAGCGGCACCCCCTGCGCCACCGCTTTCGCGCCGACGGCCGTCGGCGCCTCCGCCACACCGGGCAGCGTCGTCCGGAGCATCTTCCAGAACGATCTGTGGTGGATCGGTCCGGCCAACCCGAACCCGCCGGCGCGGGCGACCATCCTCACCTTCACCCCGCTCAGCTTGGTACCCGGGTTCCTCAAGCCGGCCTACAGCTGGTTCACCCAGAACCTGAACTTCGAAGCCTGCTTCCTGGGCGCCTCGGTGAAGGTCGGGCCGTACGGCACCACGAGCCTTTCCGTCGGACGAGGCTGCAACTAAGTTTGGGCCCTGTACTGAATTGACATCGCCGGCGCGGATCCGTTGTTCGGATCCGCGCCGTCTGATTTGAAAGCGCGCTGAGTGCCGAAATTCGAACCTGTCGATGATGACGAACGTGACCTATCTGATGACGACCGAGGTGCAAGACTCGGGAACATCAGCGCAACCCTGCGCCGGCATCGCCGCTCGATCCTGCTGGGAAGCGGCGTCGCCCTGGTGGCGGTGGCGGCCTTCAGCGGCTGGCTCGTCAAGACCGGCCTCGATGCGAAGGACGGCCTGGAACAGGCGCGCAGCAATGCCCAGCAGGCGAAAACCGCGCTGCAGCAGGGAAAATCCGAGGACGCGACGCGGTTCGCCGACCATGCGCAGTTCCACGCGCAGCAGGCCAGGGACGCCACCCACGCACTGCCCTGGGCGATCGCATCCGCCGTTCCGTGGTTGGGCAGCCCATTCGAGACCGGACAACAGATATCCGACGTCGTGCTCGGACTGGCCACCGATGTGCTGAAGCCCGCCGCCGAGGCCGGCACCGCGCTGTCCCCGGATCGCCTCATCGAGGGCAGCCGGGTAGACGTGCAGCTGCTGCGCGCCGAGGAGCCCAAGCTCAGCCAGCTCTCGCAGGCCGCGAGCAAGCTCAACACCGACGCCCAAGCAATCTCGGATCCCCGGTTCGTCTCGCTGCTCGCCGATGCCCGTTCCCAGCTGCAGGACCAGACCGCGGAAATCACCGGGCTGCTGGACAATACGGCCCTGGCCGCGCGCCTCGCGCCGCCGATGATGGGCGCTGACGGCCCCCGTACCTACTTCATGGCCTTTCAGACCAACGCCGAGGCGCGGGGTACCGGTGGCCTACTGGGCGGATTCGGCGTCCTGCGGTTCGAGAACGGCACCGGGACTGTCGATACGTTGGGCGCCAACACCGAACTCGACAAGCCGTTCACACCAATCGATCTCG
This sequence comes from Mycolicibacterium aurum, assembly GCA_900078775.1. Lineage (GTDB taxonomy): Bacteria > Actinomycetota > Actinomycetes > Mycobacteriales > Mycobacteriaceae > Mycobacterium > Mycobacterium aurum_A. Next base: position 5,961,761 of record LT549889.1, on the reverse strand, counting down.
GACCTGAATTCGAGTCCATGTATGGCTACGCGAATCCGTTCGGGGATTTCCGCAACAGCAACCTGAGCTCGCACTTCCCGTACGCCGCCCAGATCTGGAGATCCATGTGGGCCCAGCAGACCGGGATGAACGTCGACGGCGTGATCGCGCTCGACCCGTTCGCCCTCAGCTACATGCTGGGTGCGGTCGGACCGGTGACACTGGCGGATGGTGAACAGATCACCAAAGACAATGTCGTCGAGCTGACCGAATCCACGGCCTACACCCGCTTCCCCACCGATCAGGCCGCGCGCAAGCAGTACCTACAGGACATCGCCGGCGCGGTCGTGGAGAAGATGACCGCATCGGTCGGATCCCCGCGTGCGCTGCTGGATGCCCTCGGCCGGGCGGTCGGCGAAGGCCGGATCGCGGTCTGGAGTTCGGTGCCGGCCGAGCAGGAACTGCTGGAACAGACTCCCCTGGCACACATCGTTCCAGACGACGCCGCACCGTACGCGGAGGTGGTAATCAACAACCTCGGCGGCAACAAGATGGACTATTACCTCGAACGCGAAATCGAGTACGTCGCCGACGGATGCGAGGGTGACACCAGGATGTCTACCGTCACCGTGCGGTTGAAGAATGCCGTTTCGAGTACTCCGTTACCCGAGTATGTGGCCGGCTCAGGTGGGCTCAACCCCGACATCCCCATCGAGTTACCTAGTGGCACGATGGTGACTTCAGTACGCCTACTCGGCACTGCTGGCGCCAGGTTGGAGAGCGCGCTGTCCAACGGTGAGAAGGTGGCCGTTATCAAGGGGACCGAACGGAATCATCCCACCTTTGAGATTCAGGTGGCGATTCCGCCCGGTCAGTCTGGAACATTGAGTTTCCGATTGGCCGAACCGATTTCATCCGGCTCTGCCAGAGTCCCGGTCCAACCCTTGGTCGACGACGTAGTCCCCAGCGTCGCGGTCCCCGAGTGCTCCAGCTAGAAATGGGCGTGTAATACCCGATCCATCGGGAAAACAGTCGCAAGGCGATTTGGTCGAACTGTAGCGAAGGGGCGACTTTGAATTTACAGAACTACGTGAAACTTCTACGTGCGCGGTGGGTCACCGTAGCTGTAACCACGCTGGTAATGACCCTAGGCGCATTGCTGGTCACGTTGATAACAACACCCCTATACCAGGCTTCCACGAGGCTGTTCGTTTCGACCACAGGCGGGTCTTCGCTCGCTGACACATATCAGGGCAACCGCTTTTCTCAAGAACGTGTTGTCTCCTATGCCGAGCTACTCATGGGCCAAACGCTGGCTCAACGCACCGTTGACAAACTCGGGCTGGATATGGCTGCTGTTGACTTACAAAAAAATATCGAGGCAAGCGCCAAACATGCGACAGTGTTGATAGATGTCAACGTGCTCGACGAGTCACCCGTCCGCGCTCGTGACATCGCCAACGTGTTGTCCGACGAGTTCGTTAGCATGATACGTGAGCTCGAGACACCAGAAGACGGATCTTCTCCGAATGCCCGCGTCATTGTCGAACAACGTGCATCCATTCCCACTACCCCAATCGTGCCCAAGACAGCTCGTAATATCGCGATGGGTCTCGCCCTCGGAGTAATCCTAGGCTTGGGCCTTGCCGTCCTTCGTGATCGTTTGGACAACTCCATCAAGGATAAAGACACTCTTGAGGCAATCACGGGAACCGGCGTTGTAGGGAACATTCCCCTCGACAAAGAACGTCGCAAAGTTGCAGCCATATCATTTGAAACCGACAATTCAGGAACTTCCGAAGCATTCCGCAAGCTTCGAACTAACTTGCAGTTCCTCGCAGTTGACAACCCCCCGCGCTCGTTTGTCATCACCAGTTCGGTTCCAAACGAAGGAAAATCGACGACAGCGATAAATATTGCGTTGGCGTTAGCCGAGGCGGAGCACAGCGTGGTGCTCGTCGACGGCGATCTCCGGCGACCTTCGTTGCACAAATACCTCGGCCTGTCCGGACTGGTAGGCCTGAGTACGGTCCTCAGCGGCCAAGCCTCGCTTTCCGAAGCGCTACAACCGACTGGGGTCGCTGGATTGACGGTGCTAGCCTCGGGCGCCATCCCCCCCAACCCTAGCGAGCTTCTTGGTTCAGTCACAGCTCAGAAATTACTCAGCGAACTACGCGCTGATTTCGATTACGTGATCGTCGACTCGACACCACTACTAGCGGTAACGGATGCGGCGATTCTGGCAGCTGGCGCCGATGGGGTACTCATCGCGGCGCGCTACGGACAAACCAAACGCGATCAACTTACGCACGCAGTGGACTCCCTACGGAGCGTGAACGCCAGACTTCTCGGCGCGTTTTTCACAATGGTTCCTACGCGTGGAAATTCAGTTTCTCGCTATGCCTATTCCTATGGCTATGGCAACAGCGACGAAGACGCCGGCACTGCACAGAGGACGCAGGCAATTCATCGCGCCAATCGATCCAAAGGTACTGAGCTCGATACCTCGCCGGGGCGAACTGCCACAGGCGATGTTGCCGAAGATTCCCAATCTAGCGCCGACATCCCCACGGGCGGCCCCACGTAATGGAGCCAACGGCCGACGAGGAATGCCGAATGGGTAAGGCACTGCTATTATGCAAGGCCTTCCCCCCGGTCACGGGCGGAGTAGAAACTTATTCAGAGCAAATTGCACGAGCCTACCTCAGGATGGGTATTCACGTCACGGTCATCACTCAGACAGTAGGTCGTCGAGGATGGCAGGATCGCAGGTATCCAGAGGGCCGTATACCGGTCTATAACACAGGCTCCGGGCGCCAATTGACTACAGCTTTGAAGATGTGCCTATCCGCATACCAAATAACACGCCGGTATTCATTCGATTTCTATCACGCCACAACTTGGCGTCCAGCTATGACCCTATTCGCCGCGCGCCGCCGAACGCCGACTGCTGTGACAGTACACGGCCGCGAGGTGCTCAGAGTCCCCAGACTCATCCGCCCCGCAATGCGCAAGGTTCTACGCCGAGCCGACGCAGTGGTGGCTGTGTCCACAGCGACGCGCGCACGTGTTACCGAGCACCTGGGCGAATCAGTCGCGGTGTCCAAGTGGATCGTCGCCCCTAACGGCTTATCGCACATAGTGAGCGACAGGGATTCGGTACAGAGTGCTAGTCGGGACCGGTTTACTGCTACACCGATCCGATTTCTCACGCTAGCCCGCTTCGTCGAGCGGAAGAACATTCAAGGATGCGTAGCCGCGTTTGAGGCGCTCTGGAACGCTGGACACCGAAACTTTGAGTACCGAATCGCAGGCACAGGACCGCTCGCTGCCGCGATTCAGGGACAAATTGGAACAGCCAACCTCAGTGAAAATATAGAGCTCTTGGGGTACGTCGAGAGCGAGGATATCCCCGACCTGTACCGATGGGCGGATGTATTCCTACATCCACAGATCGACCTGAGCGACGGCGAGGATTTTGAAGGGTTCGGCCTTTCAATCGCAGATGCGATGTCGTTTGGCTGCCTGGCAATCGCCGGGGGCGGTTCCGGCCCCTCCGAATACATCCAGCATGAAAAGACCGGGATTCTTGTCGACGGCACTAAACTGAAAGACATTCAGGCCGCATTGACCTGCGCGGTCACCAATCCAGAACGCTACAAGCTGATGGCAGCAGCGGGGCAATCCTACGTCGCAAAAGAACTTTCTTGGGACAAACACGCAAGAATTGTTCATACCGCCCTTAGCGCGAAGCCAAATCGTCACGCACCCAAGTATTAACGCATGCAATTGCGAACGCAGAAACCTTAGAATGCTGAACGGGGTGTTTCACAGATGTATAGTCATCTCATAGAGACAGCTTTGTGGATCATTGCGGGACTATGCGCCTTCGCCACACTGTATCCATATTTAATATATCCTCTCCTGCTTTGGATGCACCCCGCGAAACCAGTCCGCACTAGCACCGTGGACGCCCAGCTTGGCGGGGAATTTGCCCTATTGTTCTGCGCGTACAACGAGGCAAGTTCATTGCCCGCCAAGATAGACAATCTACGTCAGCTACGCGCAGCATACCCACAGCTAGAGATACTCGCCTATGACGACTGCTCATCGGATTCCACAGCTCAAACGTTGGAGCAGGCAGACCTCGCGATCCGCGTGATCCGCGGAAAAGGCCGAACCGGTAAGGCTCACGGAATGAAGTTGCTCGCGTCTCTCACAGAACGTGACTTTCTCATCTTTACGGATGCAAATGTGGTCCTGGATGTCGATGCGCTTCCCCACCTCCGGTCGAGCTACTCCGATTCGACGGTGGGAGGGGTTTGCGGACTCCTAAAGTACGTTGACAGTGGCGGGACTCCCACAGCACATGCGGGCGGGCTTTACTGGGAGCTCGAAGAAAGAATAAAGTCCGCCGAGTCGCGAACTGGCAGTGTCATGGGCGCCGATGGGTCAATCTTCTCAATCAGACGGGTTCTGTATCCAGAGTTTCCGGACACGGTGCTCGATGACTTAACAGTTTCTATGTCTGTTGTTTTTCAGAGATTTCGCCTCATAAAGGCACCTCAAGTCATTGCGCGTGAGCAACTTGTCGCGTCTAGAAAGGACGACTTCCGCCGACGAATCCGCATCGCAACGCGCTCATATCATACCTACATGTGGCTAAAGCCAAATCTGAAGCGACTACCACTAGAGGAGCGCTGGCGATTCTGGTCACACCGTCAGATGAGGTGGTATGGAGGATTTTTCCTTATCTCGGGCTTCCTCAGCGGCCTGGCAGCCCTGTGCCTGTCGACGTCATGGACAACGGGCTTATTCGTCACCGCTGTAGCCGGGGCTATCATCGCCCTCGGATCCGTTTTCTCGCTAGGGCCTATTTCGGCATCCATTCACGTTTTGTTTTCCATTTTGTTGACCGGACTCGGGGTGATAAGAGGGTTGCGGGGAGGAACAGTGACTACGTGGAAACCTCCGACGAGGTGACATGCGCAAATATGTAGTTCCAATTTCAACGCGGTACGCATCGGTATTCGTTCAATTTGCGATCATGGCGGTTGTCACTCGCGTCCTCAGCCAAGATGCCGCAGGGCAGTACTTCGTCCTGATGGGCATCATCTTGGCAACGTATTTCCTAGGAGGACTTGGACTTCCGGATGGAGTCGTGCGCTTTGTTCCTGCACTCATGGCGCTTCGCAGTACCCTCGAAGCGACAGGCCTGCTTAGTATCGGGTTGAAATACTCGCTCGTAACGATTCCCATCGGCGCCGCCATATGTGTTGGAGCCGTGCAGAGCTACACCAACTCTTGGCAAATCGCGGCGGTCGCCGGCGCTTGGTGGGCAGCCTACGCAATCATCTTCGTATCTGCGCAGGCAATCGTCGCGAGCGGGCGAGGCGAGATTGGTACGGCCGTGTTCTATTCGGCTGCCAATATCGGCCAGATTCTCATCACTGTCCCAACCATTTTCGTCGCCGGCCTCAGTCAGCTTGAATCCGTCATTGCTGCCACAGCGATTGGCACAACTGTGACCGCAATCGGTAGCTTGATCTACGCATGGCTCACCTGTGAGCGCGGCTCCCGCACGCCCGACGTACCGCTGCTGGACGCATGGCGACAAGGCGCCATAATCGCTGCCGGCCGTGTCGTACAAGCGTGTCTCCTGTGGTCACCTGTCTGGGTCGTAAGCCTGACTTTCGGTGAGGCTGATGCCGCACTTGTTGGGCTAGCCTGTCGGTTGGTATCTGCCGTAGCGGCAGTACTCGCCGCAGTACGCTTCTCAATTCGACCCTCGCTCGCCCGAGACGCAGCACAGGACAACTGGCGAGCGATCGAGAATCACGCCTCACACATAGCGCTGTACGCAACTATCCTGGCGGTTACCGCAGTCGCCGTCACTGCGCTCTTCGGCGATTCGCTCATCGGTCTAGTGTTTGGGGACGATTATCGCGGCGCTGGAGTCATTACCGCGCTTATGTTGATCGGCACTGTCGGCGAATGCGTAGGAGGTCCGGTCGACGAGATACTCAGGATGTCGGGGAACGCTACCGACGTTATTCTTTTTCAGACAATCGGCCTAGCAATCGGGATCGGTTCGCAACTCCTAGTCAGTAGATGGGGCGAGCTAAACGCAGTCGTTGCAACCTACGGCATTACGTTCATGGCACTGTACTTTTCGTACATAGCTCGTCTTCATTCTATCCGCGGCATTTTTGTACTAGCGCGCTTTTCTCGGCATGCTTCTCGAGCTGAGTAGCCATCGCCAGTCGGTACTCAACCGAGCAAAACCAGATGAAGTCCTAGTCGTCCGCGGCGACACTGGTCGCCCGGTTCGGGGCGATACCATCGCACTCAGTTGAATTTGAACATGTTTAGCCAACCCCCGCGATTTGTAGTCATCGAACTTTCATGCCGGACCGAAACGGCGCAGACTGGATCTCTCGCTCCACTATCGTTGTGATTGTCGCGCCCGCTGGAGTCAGCTGCAACCGAGTCGCACCAAGTGCGCGCATCGGCCCCTCGCGGAAGTACCGACTGCGGTCAACTCTCGCGAGAGTTCCGTCGTAGACACGCAGCGCCACGCGTTCACCGTCCGTGTGCTGGAGCCGCAGGCCAGTTGCCGACTCTTCGAGTACACACCAGTCTCCAGGTACTAAGAACGTCACAACCGGCAGGTGTTCATCGCAATCCAACCATTGGTCGTCGATCGTGAGGCGACCGTCGTTGTCAACGGTGACCTTACGACAGACCGTGACGCCCCATGGTCTATAGCCGTCGCACTCGCCAGATATCGCCACAGCCTGAGCAGTCTCGTCCACTTCTTGGTTAAACCACGCCTTCCCACGCCTGCCAACTCGCCAGGCGCCAAAAAACTCAGCAGGTTCACAGCCCTGTAGCGTCGGACCATTATGAGACGAGGCCGACCGAGTCCACATGCGATCCGTACCTGCCGAAATTGAAGCGACACCCGGATCAACGAACAGACGTCGGGTACCGACACTCACCTCGATCGACAAGAAGTCGGCATGCCCGTGGGCGATCGCCGCGTCCGGCCCCATGGGTCCAGCGTCCATGATTACGACTGTGCCACCACGTGACAATCTGGCGAACCCTGCTTCCGGGAGGAGGACGTTGGCGGGCGAACCAGAGAGCGACCAGCCGACTGCCTTCGGCGTTGGAGCGTCATCGACGCCAGCGTCATTGAAGACCGCAATCTCGCCATCCGGATGCACCACTGCAGCCATCGCATGCCGCATTCGTTTAGACAAAGCCTCGACGCGATTAAAATCCGCTGACGTAGGACCTAACAGGGCCATGGCAGCATCAACTAATACGAGCATATAAATGTGGTATGCGGGGGATCTCTCCGCCCACAAACCATCGCTGAGTGTGCCAGCCTCCAGGACTCGAACCAAATTCGCGATGCTCCGATCAGCAAAATCAACCCTGCCTTGCACGAGTAAAGTGATAGCCAATCCTGCCTCAGTTGTCGCGGCATGGTTGAAGCCCAGGTAGCGCTCGACCCCCAATTCGAGCACATCAGCAGAACGCCATAGGTGACTTCCGATATCAGTGACGTCCCTTTCGTGGTTTTCTAGGGCCCGTCGAGGAGTTAGGGACAGCGCTGTCGTCAATGAAAGCGCACGCGACGCCACAGCTATGGGCGACCAGTGAAATCGCCTCAGCTCTGATGGGTTCTGCACTAGTTGCGAGTCCAGAGCGCGAATCATGGCCGCAATCGTGGGAATACCACGATCGGGGTCCGCTAGTATTAAGGGAATCGCGTACGAGAAGAACGCAAGATCATGATGCCATCGCGTGTATTTCGGCGTCGGCAACACGGAATTTGTCCATTGCACTTCTTCTGGACTCCCGAATATGTGTGAAACACCATTCGTTACGAATTCACCATCGTGCAATTTATCACAGCTATATTGAAACCGTTCTCCATGCACGCGGAACACCTCCGCGAATGCCCGGAGCTGTTCGCCCTCAAAAATACTGGGCCAATCGATATATGGAAGCGGCTTGGGCCTCGCGGCACGGGAAAGCAGCACTCTGGAAACTACCGCGTGCCGCAATTTTCCGATCAACATTTTAGGCGGCAGGTGCCTGACATAGCGAAATAGCGGCGCTCTCAACATAAGTGTGGCACTTCTCCTAAACGAGGGACAATGTTACTTAACGGCCACGATAAGCTCTCACTAGCTATGAGCTTGGGCAAATCCGCGGGCGGAAGTATTGCACGTTTATTTCGACGTACTTGGCGATTGAGTGTGCATTCCCCCAGGAAGCTAGGACTCAAGTATTGATGGTGTTATCTATTAAGATAGTCCTGATGGTCTCCCCATCGGCCACGACCGACGGCGCATCGATCGAGAAAACCGTAGTCACATTTTCTAACGAAAAAGGAGGATGATCAAGGTATACAGCCGAGTTGTCGAATAGCCGCGTATCTTCGCCGTGCGGCTTGTCAATGTTTGGAGTCGCACACAAGTCGCCCGCCGGATAGTGCTCTGAAATCAGCACATACTTATACGCCGCGAGCTTCGGAAGGACCCGCAAGATTTCTCGATTCGAAAGGTGTTGAAAAACTTGACGCACGAGGCAGAGTTCACCTTGTGGAAGATCATCCTCGATAATATCTAGGCAACGAAATTCAATCTCATCGTCACCAAATTTGGCATTGTGATGGGCAATCAGATCCTCCACAATGTCCACGCCAATATAAGTCAAACCGCCACCAGCGATTCTCTTGCCGATATTAAAGTCTCCGCATCCGAGGTCTACGATTGACAGGACAGACCGATCCTTAACAAAATCGGTAACGAACTTAGAGTACGCTTCAGCGAGAATTTCACCAGAGCCCGACCCTGACTGAAATTCACTATGCGAGCTAACGCTCCATCGTTTTTCGCGATAAATTCGCGTGAAAACTTCCTTCGTCGACATTTCCTCGTTGATTCGACGAATCCGTGCAACCCGTTTCTGTTGGTAAAATCTCACGACCGACGCCGGCAGTACGGCCTTAATTCGACTCTTCAACGCACTTACCATCGTTAACCTTACTTTTAAATCCCGCCGATTTTAGCTCGCACGATCAGCACAGTCAGCTATTCCGCCCAGTGGGCTTTGTGCTTTATTATTTGCACCCAACGCAGTTACGCCCTCAGTCGATTGGTTTCGAATAGAATATGCGATCACCACGAACGCAAGTACTACCCCGCCGATACGAGATCCGTAGGCGAAGAACCAGTAGTTAATGGAGTAGAACGCTGCTGCATATACAGCTGCTAGCAAAACAATCGAATTTATTGAACCGTTGACAACACGCGTGTATACGCGCTGCGAGATGAACCCCGCAACAGCACACACCACGATGCTCCCTACGTATCCGAAATCGAGAAGGAGCACTCGGAAAATTGTCATCGCGTTTGATGTGGCGCCATTACCGATCGATACAACCGGAATCTGCTCACTAAACCCTTCCCCCTCAACCACACCGAGGGGCGTCAAGATACCTCTCAACAGGTTCAAACCCGGTATACCCGCTTGTGGATCAGTATCGGAGCTCCACTGCGCTAGAGCCGGCAGGTACCCTGCAAACCAGGACCGGAGGAAGTCGAGCGTCGCCCCCACGCGAGCGAATGAGAAATCTCCTCGCCGAGCGGATTGCACTATAACCACCCATGCTAGGAAAACCCCGCCAACTACGGCCCCGATCACATACGCACGTCCAGAAATCCGCACCCTGCCGCCAGTTGTGAGAACTTTAGCTGCGAGGCAAGCAGTCGCAAAGATCAGAATCGAGACAAGCAGGTGATTGCGTATTCCAGTCGTTGCACTTGTGATGAAAGCGAAAGTCAAAACAGCAACTACGAGCGCGGAGGGGACTTTCCACCAACCTCTATGCGCGAGTGCACACTCAACTCCCGAAAGCACACTCGCACAGGTCAGAAATGCGGAAGCCACAGTGATAGCAGTTGGTGTGACCCACACACCATCAATGTTTAAGCTGGATTTCGTTTCCACCAGCGACGTTCCAAACTGGACGAAGGAACCGGAAAAGAGCGAGGAAAGCCCAGGATGTCCGATCTCTTTCAGGCCAAAGGTCAACGCCATGAGTCCCAACAGCACGCTGGCGATGCACGCTACCGACCGTATCCTGGATGTTGCCTCAAGCTTCTTCTGTCGATCTGAAAGAGTAGCCTCAGCCGGAAGCCGATCAGAAATCGCCGAGGCGCTAAAGGCACCCACGATAAAGACAAAGTTGCACGTGGCCACAAATGCTACGGTCCCATTATCCAGTAGGAATCCTGACCCGAGTACCGCTTGGCATCCCCATGCGAACGCCCACGCATACGCCCACACCATGGCCGGCGTATAACCTCGCGGAAGGAGCGCAACCGCAGCGCTTACCAGTGCCACTGCAATAGCCGCATAGACTACTGCGTTCAACTGTGACTCGTCTCGGCCAGGGTCACGGCCGGCTCTTTCATGTAGCCCGGCGCGTCTATTTCGAACATTCGAAGAATCGTTGGAGCAACTGCTGTAATCGGAATCTTGTCTTGCATTCTCCGCGGCTTCGCGGACTGTACCCAGAAACAACCATCCGGATGGTGGCGGCCACTTCGAAGCCCATGAATCCTAACGAAAAGATCACGGAACGGGACTTTCTTTCCATCGGGCAGGCCCACAATCAGATCATTTACGACCCAATCATTTACGACGCAGCCAATTTTGAATCGGAGCGGCTCAGTTTCTTGAACGCTGAAGAGCGGGTCTTCGTCGATTTTGCAGCTACTTAACTGAGCCAATGCATCCTGCTCAGTACTCTTGTTTGCAAAGCTCAACAGGAACTCTTCGGCCATGACCGGTTCCACGGTTGTCTCCGCTAGATCTACTCCCATCGCGGTCAACAGCGCTTCAACATTTAGCGGCCGATAGGTACACTTTGTTGTGTCCCATGGCTCTTGAGAAAGAGCGGTTACGAGGATGATTCTGTCATCCGCAAAGTCAGACAAAACCCGGCCCAGCAACCGGTCATGGTTTCGGTAGCCAGTCAGCATAGCTTCGGTGAGAGATATGTGATCGTCAGCCGGTGGTGGTACCTCGAAACATTCCGGTCGGAAATTTCGCCAATAGTAGTGTTGAAAATGCGCGGTAGAATTTGAAAAGAACGTTGCGTAAGCGACGTCATGGCGTTGCACGAGATTTCGAAAGACATCGTACGATATCTCGTCGAGATTTATAGACCGCCGCCATTTTAGTCCTCCATCGCGCCGCTCTTGAAACAACTGGCGTGCTGCTGACATAGCTGTGCCGAAGGTAAGCCCGTGTGTGGTGAGATATCTCAGGAATGGTACAAAGGAGCTTTTGTCGAGCTTTGCCGTTGAATTCTCTTGCACTGCGGATACTACGAAATCAGTAAATGCGCGGAGATCGCCAGGGTGTGGGGCAGCCCCGAGGTTCCATGGATCTGGGACAACGAACCCATTCAGCGGGCCGTAGTCCAGATTCATCGAGCCGAAAATTCCTACCTTAAAGCCGGCATTAGCCATCTCACGCGCTATACCGCAGCCCGACACCCTCGCCGACTCCCCGAGGTGACGGATACCGTGGTCTCGGTCACAAATACCCGTATGAAGCGTCGGCCACTGGACCCACGGCTCTAGCGTCAGTTCGTCGGACGCATCGGTTACATATACTTCTGACGAATCCCTCAATCGCCCGAAATTTGGCAATTCCCCAGCATCGATAAGTTCGTCTAGTAATACCGGGCTAAGTTCGTTGAACTCAATTTGAATCGTTCGTCGCATTTTGAAACTTAACCTCTCTCTCGGCGGTATGGTTTCGCCGAACTGCTGCGTGAGTCTTAGCCCAAATCGGGGGCTCTTGTGGTCAGCGGCCCAACCTGGATACAGCATCTACTGATTTTAAGTGTCTCATATAGCGTATATAAGCGCAGTTTTAAGCGCCGACGTCGTATAACCCCGCACGCTGGCTGCGTAGGCGTCGCGATCTGAGTTCACGGGTCACTCACTCATTTGGTGAATTCGTGCCGCGTACGACTGCATAAATAGCCTTTGCCGTTCCATAAATAGCCTTTGCCGTTCGAAGCCACAGGACGGAGTTCGACATGGTACAAAATCTACCTCTCGCGATATAGCACAACTGCCCGGAAAGTTCGAATGATGATTTTGATATCCAGCCAAAGCGACCAGTTTTCAATGTAGAAGTTGTCGTAGCGGCACCGATCGGCGATGGAAGTGTCTCCCTTGAGCCCACTGACTTGAGCGAACCCGGTGAGGCCCACCTGAACCCGATGACGATGCGCATATCGATCGAACTGCGTTGAGAACTGTTCCACGAAATGTGGACGTTCCGGCCGGGGACCAACAACGGTCATGTCGCCACGAAAGATGTTCCAGAGCTGCGGAAGTTCGTCTATCGACGTCTTGCGCAGAAACTTTCCGACCGGACCGACACGGTTGTCGGATGCGACGTTCCACTGGGTCCGCGATTCGTTCTCGCTTGCCGGCCGCATCGACCGGAATTTCAGCAGCTCGAACTGCCGCCCATCACGTCCGACTCTGGTCTGACGGAAAATGACCCCGGGCCCCCCTTCCAGGCGCACCGCCAATGCGGCCACGGCCAACACCGGCGACAGCACGATGAGTGCGGCGCCGGACGAAAGGATGTCGAACACACGCTTACCGATCCGTGCCGGCCCGTGGAGGTTTGGATTGCGAATGCGCATGATCGGGATCGATCCGATGTGGTCCGCGGTGCCCGTCAACGTATGGAAGTGATGAAGGCGAGGCACCACGAGTAACTCCGCTGTCATCCCCACCTTCGTCCGGACGGCATCGATGAGCACCCGTTCATCGAAGTCACCGTCCGCCACCAGAATCGTGTCGGCACCGCTGGTGATCAACGCCATGTCCAGGTCTGCGAGTTGACCCAATCGTGGCAACGCTACCGATGCGGGACACCGATCATCGTCGTCGACAAGTCCGACCGGGACCAAGCCGTATTCGCGGTGCTCCAACAAGACTCTGGCCAGCTCCAAGGCCGTTGGGCCGCCACCGATCAGGACGGTGGGGTGCTTGGCGATACCGCGCCGGCGTCCCCACGCACACAGGCGTGTCGTCAGCACCCGGCCGACGATCACCAATGCCACCGCTTGGCACGCGGTTTCGAGGAATACCAGCACCTGCGGCTTGGCATGAAGGTGAAGCACTACGGCCGCAACTGCCGCAACTGCCGCAAGCAGCCGGGTCACGATCTGCGGAAGGTCGTCAAGGACGCTGAGATGCAGCGGGGCGACGTATCGAGTGCCACCGGAGAGCAGCAGCGTTCCCAGCACCGCCATCGTCAGGATCGTCAACGGTTGCGGCGGACGCCAAGCCAGCGGCGCCATCAGCATCAGGAAGTCGACCGCCGGCACCACCATCCAGGCACGCACCCGGCTCAGGTGGCGCCGCGGTCCGCGCGCACTGTGGATCTGGCGTTGAATTAGGGGGGTCGCGACATCCCTCGAAACCGGCAGCGGCCCCTTCACAAGCTGACGAGCCACCTGTTGTGCACTCGGATGTGCACTCGGAGCGGGAGCTTGGCGCGCAGGTCCGCCGTTGGTGCCGTCGGGTTTTGCGGCGGGCAGACGGTCAAAGGCAGCGGGGCTGGGGTCAACGACCGTCATGACGTCCAATCCATACGAAGTTCGCCTATATTTACCATCGCGTAACCCGGCAAACATGCAAATCGGGCCCCGTGGCCCGTCAATCCACCTCGATGGCCGGGATAGCCAGCGCGAACGCCCTCCGGCCGACGACTGCGCGCAACCCCCGCGCACTTATTGTCACTGACTGCCAACCGTTTGCCAAACATGACCGCCCCGTTGATTTTCCCGGTCGACCGCGAAGCGCCACGCCGCTGCGGCCGCTCCCCCGTCCGAATATCCACTGAGCAGCATGTTCGCGCCCAAATTCGTTGATCAACAGTCAGATCGAGGATTTCTCGCAGTTTTAACCTACGATCGACCCCAGGCCTGTCCCGATAGCCAGATCCCTGCAGGTAGAGCGCGGTTTTGAGGGCCTATACTCCGAACGTACTAAGCTCGCCATGATCAACAGCGTCATTTTGAGACGCCCGTTCCCTTCTTCGCTGGATGGACATTAGCTGATCCGATTGGCGTTTCTTGACCATGTAGTAACTACGGCGTTCAGCGTGCTGCGCGTCAAGTTCACCCACCCCGTTCGAGCCCCGGAAAGGAGCGACAGTACCTGCCCTTAGCAAACGTTTTGATCGCAAGAAGATGGGCTCGGCGAACGCGGTGGACGCTCAGACCGCTGCAGACACGCGATTCCGTAGGTGCCACGGGAGGCGCTTGGAGACACTCCACGCCGGGATCATTCGCCGAGTTTCGAAAGGAGATCCGCTTGCAGTCAGAATTTGCCGCTCGGCCGTTGCGGGGTCGGCTACGCGATTTGAGCCGGCCACGCCGATACTGGACGGAGTGCGGGCGTGGTACGGCCGTACGCAATCTCGACGACACAGCGGGGAGCGCAAACGTTGCACATCTTGTTCGTATGCACCGGAAATATCTGCCGGTCACCGACGGCTGAACGGCTCGCCAATAGGTACGCCACTCAGCAGGGCATCCCCGACTTCACCGCGTCGAGCGCCGGCACCCGCGCCGTGATCGGTCATGGTATCCACCCGGATGCCGCACGTGTCTTGCAGACCTTGGGCGGCGATACAACCGGGTTCACCGCCCGACACCTGACGCCGAAGGTTGCTGGATCTGCCGATCTCATCCTGACAATGACCAGACGCCACCGCGATTCCGTACTCGAACTCGCACCCCATAAGCTGCACCGGACCTTCACCCTCGCCGAGGCATCGCAGCTCCTCACCGGCTGCGGAGCGCGCACGGTCGCAGAACTCGCAAACCTGAGGCCACAGTTGGCCTCTCACGAGGTGCTCGACATCTCAGATCCGATCGGCCAGAGCCCGGAGGTCTTCCAGGCAGTCGGCGGACAGATTGCGAACCTGTTGCCTCCGGTGATCGAACTTTGCCGCCCCTGAGCACCGCGCGCTCATCGGACCGCCGCCGGCGCGCCGGCCGGGCCCGGACGGTGTCGTTCCCCGTCACGGTGGCGGTCGTCGCGCTGCTCGGTGGAGCCGGGGCTCTGGTGGCCCGGGGCGTCCCCCTGTCCAACCTGCCGGCCCTAGTGCTCGCCGCGAGTTCCCCCTACGTACCGCTGGTCGCGCTGGCCGCGTTGACCCTCACGGCCATCTGCCGCAGGAAACTGCTGTCCGCGGCGGCGGCCTTGCTACTGGTCACCTCCGTGGCCGTCCAAGCACCCTGGTATTACCGGGGAAGCCCAGATGACACCCTTCAGCACACCACCGATCTGCGGATTCTGTCCTCCAACATCCAAAAGGGGCACGCCGACGCGCAGTTCTTCGTCGACCTCGCCGCCGGCAGTGCGGATGTGATCGCCGTCCCCGAACTGACCGCCGAGGCCGTCGCACGCTTCCGCGCGGCCGGCATTCGCAAGGTCTTTCCGTACTCCATCCTCGAACCGCGGCCTGAGGCCAACGGCATGGGACTGTGGAGCCGCTACCCGCTCATCGAGCTCCCCCGGTCCACCCACGGAAACAACTTCATCGCGGCCCGCGTGCGCGTCCCGGGCGTCCGCGACCAACCGATCATCGCCGCCGTCCACCTCATGTCCCCGGTGGCAAGCGGCGCCAACACCTTCGAGCGCTGGAAGCAACGGATCACCGCGGCCAAGACCGAATTCTCCGAGTACGCCCAGACCGCCGGCCCGGCCGCGGTGATCATCGCCGGTGACTTCAACGCCACCGCGGACATGAAGCAGTTCCGCGATCTGCTGACCGACGGCTACCGCGACGCGGTCAACCAGACCGGCGCGGGGTTCATGCCCACCTACTCCCCGCACCCGTGGATCCCACCCGTGATCGCCATCGACCATGTGCTGACCCGCAACTCGGCCGTGCAGTCCATCCACTCCGTCGACGTCCCCGGCACCGATCACCGGGCCCTGGTGGCCACCGTCGCGATACCGAAGGATCCCAGCTGACCTGAGAAACGCCGAAACCCCGCCACAAGGACGGGGTTTCGGTTCTAGCTGTGTCTGGGCTCGCGCCCAAAGAGAGGACTACGCCTGCTCCTCCGCCGCAAAGTTGCGGGTGACCGCCGGGTCGACCGGGATGCCCGGGCCGGTGGTGGTGGAGACGGTGACCTTCTTCAGGTACCGGCCCTTCGAGGAGGACGGCTTGGCACGCAGCACCTCTTCGAGGGCGGCGCCGTAGTTCTCCGCGAGCTTGGTCGCGTCGAAGGAGGCCTTGCCGATCACGAAGTGCAGGTTGGCCTGCTTGTCGACGCGGAAGTTGATCTTGCCGCCCTTGATGTCGTTGACCGCCTTGGTGACGTCCGCGGTCACGGTGCCGGTCTTCGGGTTGGGCATCAGACCACGCGGGCCGAGGACACGCGCGATGCGGCCGACCTTGGCCATCTGGTCGGGGGTCGCGATCGCGGCGTCGAAGTCCAGGAAACCGCCCTGGATCTTCTCGATCAGGTCATCGCTGCCGACGATATCGGCGCCTGCAGCGGCAGCCTGCTCGGCCTTCTCTCCCACCGCGAACACCGCGACACGGGCCGTCTTACCGGTGCCGTGCGGCAGGTTGACGGTGCCGCGCACCATCTGGTCTGCCTTGCGGGGGTCGACACCCAGGCGGATCGCCACCTCGACGGTCGCGTCCTGGTTCTTCGAGGACGTCTCCTTGGCCAGGTTCGCGGCCTGCAGCGGGGTGTAGAGATTTTCGCGGTCCACCTTCGCGGCGGCTTCGCGGTAAGCCTTGCTGTTCTTGCTCATTTGTTCTCCAGTTTCAGAGTTCGTGGTTGCGAGCCGAAGCGGGCTCTCCCACGGAATTGCTTTGTCGTACTACTCGACCGTGATGCCCATGGACCGAGCGGTGCCGGCGATGATCTTCGCGGCAGCGTCGATGTCGTTGGCGTTGAGGTCTTCCTTCTTGGTCTCGGCGATCTCGCGCACCTGGTCCCAGGTCACCTTGGCGACCTTGGTGGTGTGCGGGGTGCCGGAGCCCTTCTGCACGCCCGCGGCCTTGAGCAGCAGCTTGGCGGCGGGCGGGGTCTTCAGCGCGAACGTGAAGGTGCGGTCCTCGTAGACGCTGATCTCCACGGGGATGACGTTCCCGCGCTGCGACTCGGTCGCGGCGTTGTACGCCTTGCAGAACTCCATGATGTTGACGCCGTGCTGGCCGAGCGCCGGACCCACGGGCGGAGCAGGGTTGGCCTGCCCGGCCTGGATCTGGAGCTTGATCAGCCCGACGACCTTCTTCTTCGGGGCCATGCTCTGGTTTTTCCTTCTCTCGATGGGCCCGGCCGATATCCGGGCCCGAAAACTAAATCTTCGCGACCTGCGTGAACGTCAGCTCGACCGGTGTCTCACGACCGAAGATCGACACCAGCACCTTGAGCTTCTGCTGTTCGGCGTTGACCTCGCTGATCGACGCGGGCAGCGTCGCGAACGGACCGTCCATGACGGTGACGGACTCGCCGACCTCGAAGTCGACCAGGATCTCCGGACGCTCCAGGGTGGCCTCGGACGACGCCGCCGCGGCCGCGGCGGCCTTGCCGGGCTTCTTCGCGGAGGCCGGCGGCAGCAGGAACTTCACCACGTCGTCCAGCGACAGCGGGGACGGCTTGGACGTCGCACCCACGAACCCGGTGACACCGGGGGTGTTGCGCACCGCGCCCCAGGACTCGTCGTTGAGCTCCATGCGCACCAGGATGTAACCCGGCAGCACCTTGCGGTTGACCTGCTTGCGCTGGCCGTTCTTGATCTCGGTGACCTCTTCGGTCGGCACCTCGACCTGGAAGATGTAATCGCCGACGTCGAGGTTCTGCACGCGGGTCTCGAGGTTGGCCTTCACCTTGTTCTCGTACCCGGCGTACGAGTGGATGACGTACCAGTTGCCCGGACGGGTCCGCAGATCCTTCTTCAGGGCGACCGCGGGATCCTCGTCCTCCTCGGGAGCCTCTGCGGCTTCCACGGACTCAGCGGCCTCTGCCTCCACCGGGGTCTCACCGGCTTCGTCAGCCGCAGGCGTCTCGTCGATTACATCGACGGCTTCACCCGAAGGCGTTTCGGCGTCGAGTTGATCGTCGCCGTCGAAGCTAGTCACGGTTGTCAGTCCTCTCTCAATACGTGGGTCAGCCGAAGATGAGCGACACGAGCTTCGCGAGCCCGAGGTCGACGCCACCGATCATCGCCACCATAAAGGCCAAGAACACCAAGACAACCGTGGTGTACGTGACCATCTGTTTGCGGTTCGGCCAGATGACCTTGCGCAGTTCCCCGACGACCTGCTTGAGGTAGTTCCAGACGAAGGCCAACGGGTTGAGCCGCGCACCGTCGGTCGACTTGGCGGCCTTCGGCGTCTTGGTCCGCTTGGCCGACTTCTCCTCGGTCGTCGCCTCATCCGCATCGGAGTCGGACTCGGACACCGCGACGGCGCCTCCGGCCGGCTCGGCTGCCGTGCGTCGAGACCGCTTGCCGGTGGGACGCAGCGGACCGGCGGGAGCCCCAGCGGGACCGCTCGTCCCGCCGTCTACCGGCCCCTCGCCTGCCGAAGGCCCCAGAGGCGGTTGATCGTCGCTCACCGCATGCCTTTCGTCTGGTTGCGTGTGGTCACCTTCCAGTGTCCACACCTGTCGAGTATTCAGTTTGAGCAGGGGCGACAGGACTTGAACCTGCAACCTGCGGTTTTGGAGACCGCTGCTCTGCCAATTGAGCTACGCCCCTTCGTTCGAGGCCTCACACAGTGACGCGCTCCCCGACCGGCCGATTTCCGAACCGACGGACAGCGCGCTGTAGTGGGAAAACCCCGAGAGCCGAGTGTACAACGGCCCTAGTACTAGTTACTAATCCCCTGCTGCCGCCCGCAAGACCTGGCCGGTCTCGCGGTCGTAACGCACCGACACCGAGTTGTCGCCCTCATGCCCCATCAGCGTGGTGAACGCCTCCATGATCAGCCCGCCGTCATCGTCGGTCAGCACGTTGCGCGTCACCACGATGTCGGCGCCGAACCGGCTCTCCACCGACTTGACCTCCAGCGCGGCATGCAGCCGGTCGCCGGCCCGGATCGGCCGGTGGTACACGAACCGCTGGTCGACCTGGATGATCTGCATGGTCTCCATGCCGACGTCCACATTGCGGAAGAAGTCCTGCTGCACCAGCAGCGCGACGATCGAGACGAACGTCGGGCCCGCCACCAGGCTGTCATGGCCGAGCTCGGCGGCGGCCTCCTCGGACAACGAGGCGGGATCGGGAGACTTCACGGCCAGGGCGAACTGCTTGACCTGTTCGCGGCCCACCACGAAGACCTCGGGGTACTTGTAGACCATCCCGAGGATGTCTGCCTTCAACGCCATATCAGGCCAACTTCGCGGTCGCGATGGCGCGGCCGAAGATCTTCTTCCCACCGGTGGTCGCCGACAGGGCGATGGTCACCGACTTGGTCTCTGGATCGACAGACTTCACCCGACCGTTGAACACGATCTCGGCGCCCACACCGTCGTTGGGGACCGGCACCACCGCGGTGAAACGCACGTTGTATTCGGTCACCGCGGCCGGGTCACCCACCCAGCTGGTGACGTAACCGCCGCCGAGGCCCATGGTGAGCATGCCGTGCGCGATCGCGGTGTCCAGACCGACCTGCTTGGCGATCTCGTCGTCCCAGTGGATCGGGTTCAGGTCGCCGGAGACGCCGGCGTAGTTCACCAGGTCCTGGCGGGTCAGCGGGATCACCTTCTCGGGAAGGGTGTCGCCGACGCTGACCGAACTGAATTCACGCAGTGCCATCTGAAAAGCCCTCTTCTCCGTCGCCCGAACGGCCCGCCAGGGTCGTGTAGGCCTCCTGAACGATGTCACCGTCTTCGTTGGTGATGATGTTCTTGGTGACGATGATGTCGGTACCGTGCGCCTGCCGGACCGAGTCCACGTAGACGTCACAGAACAACCGGTCGCCGGCCCGAATGGGCCGCTGGAAGGTCAACGCCTGGTCGACCTGGACGATCTGAGCGTCCTTGATGCCGATCCCGGCGTGGTCGAAGAAAGCCATCTGAGCCGTGTAGCCGAAGATGCAGATGAACGTCAGCGGCGCCGGCAGCGAGTCATGCCCGAGCTCGGCGGCGACAGCCTCATCGAAATAGAACGCATCGTCGTTCTTGACGGCAAGGGCGTGTTCGCGGATCTTCTCGCGACCGACCTCGTAGGCGTCGGGATACCGGAAGTGCTTCCCGACGAATTTCTCCGACAGAGCCACGACTAAGAGTTAACGCGACTCTTTGTGGGGCTGGTGGTGACCGCAGTTCGGGCAGAACTTCTTGATCTCCAGGCGATCGGGATCGTTCCGCCGGTTCTTCTTGGTGATGTAGTTACGGTGCTTGCACACCTCGCAGGCCAAAGTGATCTTCGGCCGTACGTCGGTACTCGACGCCACGTCTCTTGCCTCTCGTTGTTCTGCCTTGTAGCGGTGGGGGGACTCGATCCCCCGACCTCACGATTATGAGTCGTGCGCTCTAACCAGCTGAGCTACACCGCCCCGATCGACGCGGGCGGGAGCCGCCGGGCGTCTACCGAGCCCCCTAACGGAATCGAACCGTTGACCTTTTCCTTACCATGGAAACGCTCTGCCGACTGAGCTAAGGGGGCCTTGCACTACCTTCGGCCGTAGGGCCTTAAAGAGGGTACATTCCCGGCGACGGTGGAGCCAAAACGTGAGGTAGATGGCCGGTTTTGGGGCGTTTTCGGGGGTCCGCGGGGCATCTGGGCCGCCCAGGCTGAAGCCAGGTCGACGGTTCGTGCCCCAGCGCTACCTCACTTCAGCCCACCGGGCCCGATCCGCACCGAGCTGAAACCAGGTAGACCAATCCGAACCTGGGGCGGCCCAGCCGAGCCCGACCCCTCACCAGAGGTGAAACCACGTCTACGCGGCACGCCATCCACGGCTGAACAAGGCGGTCGCGACCCGGCCCACCGCGTCGGCGTCGGCATCCTCGGCGATCACCCGGATCACGACCCACCCCTGCGCTGCGAGCGCCCGATTCACCTTCTGGTCGCGGACGTAGGTCACCCGGTCGGTCTGGTGGTGCCGGCCGTCGTACTGCACGGCGACCTTGACCTGCTCATAGCCCATGTCGACCCGCGCGATGATCCGCCCGCGCGCATCGAACACCGGTATCTGGGTGCGGTCGGGCGGCATTCCCGCATCGGTCAACGCCAGCCGCAGTCGGGTTTCGCGAGGCGACTCCGCGCCGGCGTCGGCCAACCCGAGTGCCGTCCTGAGCCGGCGCATGTTGGGTGCGTTCGGGTGGCGCGCCATGAGCGGATGGACATCGTCGACGGTCACCCGCCCGACCGCGAGCAACGCATCGATCCGGGCGACGGCCTCATCTCGCGGGAGGTGACGCCCCAGATCGAAGACCGTCCGGGCCGCCGTGGTGACCGCGATGGCCGCGACCGTCGTCACCTCATCGGCGGTGTAGCCCTCATTGCGGACGATCAAGCCCGCGGGCGGATGGGTGTTGCGCCACAGCAGTTCGATCGGGACGTCGTCGTCGACCCATTTCGCATAATGCAGCGCTGATGCCGCCACACCCGCGACGACCCCGCGCCGGCCCGACCACAGCCACGCCGCGCGCGCCTTGTCCCAGACCGAGGGGTTCGCCGGGCCGTACACGTCCGGGAAGAGCCGGGTGTAGCGCGTCCGCAAACCGTGCCGGGTCACCCTGCCCGCGGCCAATGCCTCACTGCCGATCACAACCCCCATGGCCGGATGCTGGCACACCCGACCGACGGATAGTCGGACATCGCAGGCGCTCTGTGGATAACTGCCGGCACACGCGACTGAACCCACGTAGGCGTCCGGCGGTCCGGACCTACGTGGGTTCAGTCTCGCAACTAGTCCAGCAGCCAGTCGTTGGGGCTGAACAGCTCGCAGTGCACCCGGGTCACCCCGCGGGCCAGCAGCTGATCCCGCACGGCCCGCACGAAGCCGTCGGCCCCGCACAGGTACACCTCGGCGCCCTCGGGCAGGTCGATCCCGTCCAGGGACAGGAAGCCCTTGTGCGCCTCCTCGCCGCCGTCCTCGTACCAGAGGTCCAGGGTCGCGTTCGGCAGCTTGGCCAGCAGCTCGCGCTGGCGCTCCCGCAGCGGGTGGGCATCGGCGCTGCGGTCGGCGTGCAGCACCTGCACCCGGGCGTCGCCGTCCAGCGTCTCCAGGATGGAGAGCATCGGGGTGATGCCGATACCGGCCGAGATGAGCACCAGCGGGACACCCGGGGCCGGGGTCGGCAGGTCACCGAACGGCACCGTGATGTCGATCTGATCGCCGACGCGCAGGTTGTCCCGGATCCACTCCGACACCTCACCGGCCGGCTTGACCGCGAAGGTCAGCTCACCGTCGCCGGCCTTGTTGACCAGGCTGTACTGCCGCAGCTGACGGGCCCCGTCGGGCAGCGTCACGCCCACCGAAACGTACTGTCCCGCACTGAAGTCGGTGTCGACACCGGAGACCGTCACCAACACCGCCCCGGACGGGTCGTCGACGCGGCCGGTCACCCGGGCGCGGCGGTAGACGTCACCGTCGGCCACCCCGGCCTCGGCGTAGAGCGCGCGCTCCAGGTCGATCAGCGTCTGCGCCATGATCCAGTAGACCCGGTCCCAGGCCTCGGCCACCTCGGCGGTGACGGTGTCGGCGCCGAGCACCTCGACGATCGCGGCGAACAGGTGCTCGTGCACGATCGGGTACTGGTCGGCGGTCACCCCCAGCGAGGCGTGCTTGTGCCCGATCCGGGACAGCAGCTCGGCCGGGTGCGGCAGGTCCGGGTTCACCAGATGGGTCGCGAAGGTCGCGATGGAGGCGGCCAACGCCCGCTGCTGGGCGCCCTGGGCCTGGTTACCCCGGTTGAACAGGTTGCGGATCAGCGCCGGGTGGGCGTCGAACAGCCGCCGGTAGAAGGTCTGGGTGATCGCATCGATGTTGGCACCGACCAAGGGCAGCGTGGCCGTAATGATCTCGGCGTGTGCGGGCTGCAGTTCCTCGGGGGCAGCGACGACGGTCATTCGGTGATCCTTTCCAGCGGAATTGTCACGACCGGCAGCAAGCCGCTGCCGGTCAGGTCTTGCAGGGTGTGGTTGTCCAGTTCGCGGTAGAAGGCCTCTTTGGCCTCGGCGAGCACTCGGCGCAGCCGGCACCCGGCGATCAGCGGGCATGGGCTGCCGCCGTCGCAGTCGATGACTTCGGCGTCGCCCTCCAGCCGGCGCACCAGCCAACCCAGCGACACCGTGCGGCCCTCCTCGGTGAGCGACAGTCCGCCCACTCGGCCGCGCCGGGCGTTGACCATGCCGAGTTCGGCAAGGCGCGCAACGGCTTTGGCGATGTGGTTCTCCGACGCCCCGGCGCCGACGGCGATGCTGCGGGTGGTGATGCGGCGGTCGGCCGCATCCCCCGCGGCCAGCAGCATCATGGTGCGCAGCCCCAGATCGGTGAACCGGGTGAGTTGCATGGCCATGACGCTACAAATCCTGCATCTAAAATGCGACTTTTCTGGCTGTGCGGTTAAACACGCTCTGACGTGCGGTTTTTAGACCTGCGGTTATGAGCTACCAAACGGCTACCCCTAGAGTGTCGCCATGTCTTCCGGAGAAGATCGCCTGTACTTCCGCCAGTTGCTGTCGGGCCGTGACTTCGCGGCCGCCGACCCGATCGCCCAGCAGATGCGCAACTTCGCCTATCTGATCGGCGACCGCGAGACCGGTGACGCGGTGCTCGTCGACCCGGCGTATGCCGCCGGTGAACTCGTCGACGTCCTGGAAGCCGACGGCATGCGCCTGTCCGGTGTGCTGGTCAGCCACCACCACCCCGACCACGTCGGCGGCACCATGATGGGCTTCACGCTGGCCGGCGTCGCCGAGCTGCTGGAGCGGGTCAGCGTGCCGGTACACGTCAACGCCCATGAGGCCGAATGGGTTTCGCGGGTCACCGGGATCGCGATGAGTGAACTGAGCTCGCATCAGCACGGCGACAAGGTCAACGTCGGCGACATCGAGATCGAGTTGCTGCACACCCCCGGACACACCCCGGGCAGCCAGTGCTTCCTGCTCGACGGCCGACTGGTCGCCGGGGACACGCTGTTCCTGGAGGGCTGCGGACGCACCGACTTCCCCGGCGGCAACGTCGACGACATGTTCCACAGCCTGCAGGCGCTGGCCAAGCTCTCCGGCGATCCGACCGTGTTCCCAGGTCACTGGTACTCGGCCGAGCCGAGCGCGCCGCTCTCGGATGTGAAGCGTTCCAACTACGTCTACCGGGCCAGCAATCTGGATCAGTGGCGCATGCTGATGGGCGGCTGACCCGGCCATATTCTCGCGGCGTACCCACGCCTGGACTATTCTTCGAGGTCAGAGCGCCCCGGTGGCGCACATAGGGAGGAAACCCCGCATGACGACACCGCCGACCACGGCCGGCTGGTACCCGGATCCCGACGGGTCCGGTGGTCAACGCTATTGGGACGGCACGGAGTGGACCGCGCAGCGCCCCGACGCCCCCGAATCGACCGAAGAAACCTCCGCCTGGCCTGCGGAATTGCCGCCGTGGCCGGAAGCGGACATGGAGATGCCCTCCTGGGAGGAGGCCGGCAAGACCGAGCCGGCCGCCGAGGAGCCCGCCGCCGAGCCGGTCGAGGTGTCCGAACCCGCGCCGGAGCCCGAGACCGCCCTCGTCGCAGAGCCCGTCGCGGAGCCGGTCGCGGAGCCGGTCGCGGAGCCTGTCGAGCAGCCCGTCGAGGAAACCGCCGCCGCACCCGTGGGCGATATCGCGCAGCTGGTGCCGCCGGCCCCCGAGGAGCCCCGGTGGATCAGCCCACCGTGGCGGTCCCACTGACCGAGCCGGCACCGGCCGAATCGAGCGGCCGCCCGGCGAAGGTCTTACTCGGTGCCGGCGCGCTGGTCGCCGTCCTGGTCGGTGTCCTGGTGTGGGTGCTCGTCTCCCGGGGTTCGGACTCGGATACAACTGAGGCCACCGGGGCGGACGAGACCTCCGAGGTCAGTGAGACGTCGGGCTCCGCAACGGATTCCGCTGCCGCCTCGGCCGCGCCCGCGGAGGCCGCGACCGGGGACGGAAACCAGGTGGTCGACGGTGAGGTCACCATCACCAGCAACGGGTTCGAGATCACCCCGACGGTGTCGGCGGTGGAGAACGAGATGCTCACCAAGACGGCCGCCGGCGAGTTCGTGGTGGTGCGACTGACCCTGCTGAACAACGGTGAACTGCCCGCTACCTTCCTCGCGGACCAGCAAATACTCACCGCGGGCGGGCAGACCTTCAACGCGGAGACCGAGAGCACCTTCTATCTCGGCGGCATCTCGGCCGTGCTCTACCCGGGCCAGCCCGTCGACGTCGCCTTCGCCTATGACGTCCCGCCGGGCACCGCACCGGAGTCCATCGAGGTGCACGGGGACCTCGCCAGCGAGGGCGGCGTCATCCCGCTCTCCTGAGGCGGTTTTGCCCGTAAATGATTGACGTGTACGTCAGTTGACGGACAGACAACGGATTTCGTCGTCAGCTAGCGTAATACCGATTGAATTCGTTGAGGGTCAGCGGGGAATCAGCGAGATTACGCCCTGGTCAGTTCTGGGGCATGTTGGCAGAATTGTTCGCTAGATTCGTTTGAAGTGCAGCACCCGGGGGTCGCCGTGAAGAACATCGTGCTCTGTTTCGACCATTCTGGCGAAAGCAACGCCACGGCCCTCTTCCGCTTGATCGACCAGGCCGACCAGGTGGGCTGGCGCCAGTACACCAACCGCCGCCCCGAGGACGCCCGCGCCGCGGTGGCCTCGGCCTACAGCCACCTCGTCGACTACTGGCAGCCCGGCGATGACGTCTTCGTCTTCGGGGCCGGCAGCGGCGCCGCCTGTGCCCAGGCGCTGACCCGGCTGCTGGGCACCATCGGCGTGCTCGACGGCGAGCTGCGCAGCTACATGCTGTCCACCTACGCCCTGCCCCGCACCGCGCGCACCGCCCAGGAATGGCGGCACGTCACCGAGGTGGCGGCCGGGCTGGCCGAACGCGATGACATCACCGTGGCGGTCCGGTTCCTCGGACTGTGGGACACCGTCCGCATCCCCGGCACCGCGGGCCCGGTCGACGTGGTCGCCGGCCGGCACGCCCTGGCCATCGACGCGGCGCGGCCACCGCAGCACGTCGAGGGCGTCGAGGAGGTGTGGTTCCGCGGCTCGCACCGCGACATCGTGTCCAGCCCGCTGACCCTGGACTGGGTACTCGACGGCGCCGAGCAGGCCGGGCTGCGGGTGCACCGGACCCCGTCGGCGCATGTGGAGCCGGAGAGTTCGGCACTGAACCTGGGGCTGCGCCGGCTGCCCGACGACGCCGTCGTGCACGCCAGCGTGCAGATGCACGTGCGGGCACATCCGGCCTACTGGCGCCGGCTGCCCGCCCGGGTCCAGTGGGCCGACCAGGACTGGCTGGACCGCGGTGAGCGGCTGCTGGCCGGCGAACCGGCCACTCCGCTGCAACCGTCCACCCTGGCCGCAGCCAGCTAAACTCCTCCTCCCGGTTACCAGAATCCCAGCGAACCGCTAGTGTCCGAAGCGCAATCGGACGAACAGGTGGGCACGCGGTGGAATGGTTGAAGGATCGGTGGGCCGATCTGAGCGGCCTCGGGTCGACGGGCTGGTTGACGGTCGCGGCATGGGCGGCACTGACGCTCGGGGTCGGCGCGCTGCTGTTCACCGCCCGCGCGCTGAAACGGAATCGCCAGCTCAAGCGCGATGAACTGCGGCCGCACGTGGTGATGTTCATGGAGCCGCACCCGTCCGACTGGCACGTCATCGAACTGGTGGTGCGCAACTACGGCAGGTCCGCGGCGCACGACATCCGGTTCGACTTCGCCGATCCGCCGACCGTCGGGAGATACGAGGACGGGCCCGCCGACGGCCTGCCCGAGGTGGCCGAGCTCCGCCTGCCCAGCGAACTCCGTCAACTCGCACCCGGGCAGGAGTGGCGAACCGTCTGGGATTCGGCGATCAGCCGGGAACGGTTCGGCGGGCAGATCGGGTCCCGGTTCGAGGGCACCCTGCGCTACGCGGACCGGCCCGGCGGGCGGCGCGTGGCGGACCGCCGGACCTACCAGACGGCGGTGGTGTTGGACTGGGCGACGCTGCCGCCGGTGCAGCGCCTGGAGCTGATGACCACCCACGACCTGGCCCGGCGCGAGAAGCAGAAGCTTGAGCTGCTGCGCAGTGTGCTGACCTATTTCCACTACGTCTCCAAGGAGACCCGGCCCGAGGTGTTCCGCGCCGAGATCGAGCGGATGAACCGGGCCGTGCACGAGACCCAGGACCGTTGGCGGACAAGCCAGTCCGAGGAGACCACCGAGTTGGAGTTCCCGTGGATCGGGCCGGAGTCCCCGGGCGGGCGGCATCACTGGCGCCCCGCCATCGGAATCAAGCACCGCGCTAAGTAATGTCCGCCCCATGACTGCCACCTACGCCGTGCACGAAGCCGTCGCGACCGTCACCCTCGACGACGGGAAGGTCAACGCGCTGTCCCCCGCGATGCAGGCCTCCATCGGCCAGGCGCTGGATCAGGCCGAGACCGACATCGCCGCGGGCACCGTGAAGGCCGTGGTGCTGGCCGGCAACGAGCGGGTGTTCAGCGCCGGCTTCGAGCTCAGCGTGTTCGCCTCCGGCGATGCGGAGGCCGGGCACGGCATGCTCGCCGGCGGTTTCGAACTGGCCATCCGGCTGCTGACGTTCCCGGTGCCGGTCGTGCTGGCCGCGACCGGGCCCGCCATCGCGATGGGTTCGTTCCTGCTGCTCAGCGGCGATCACCGGGTCGGCTCGGAGCGGTCACGCTGCCAGGCCAACGAGGTGGCGATCGGGATGACGCTGCCGGTCGCGGCGCTGGAGATCATGCGGATGCGCCTGACGCCCCCGGCCTACTCCCGGGCCGTGTCGCTGGCCGCGGTCTACGCCGGTGACGACGCGATCGCCGCCGGCTGGCTCGACGAGATCGTCGAGCGCGACGCGGTGCTGTCCCGGGCCCAGCAGGTGGCCGCCGAATACGCGGGCACCCTGCATCTCAACGCGCATGTGGCGAGCAAGCTGAAGGCCCGCGAGTCGGCGATCGCGGCGATCCAGGCCGGGATCGACGGGCTGGCAGCCGAATTCGGGATGCCCCGGGCCTGAGTGCCGGCCGCGGCTGTGTCCGGGGTGGGATGGCCCGCGCCCACCTAGCAGCGACAAACGAGCGACAGACTCAGAAGTCGTACAGCACCGCCCGCTCTTCGGACTGGGTGCCCGCCTGCACGCGCAGCCGCAGCACCCGCTTGTGGATGCGGTCCTCGGTCGAGCGCGGGATGTCACCGAGCATGTACCAGTCCCGGTGCGGGCGGATGAGCCTTCCGCGCCGGATCTCCCAGCGCAGCGCGTCGGACACCGTCTTCGACGGGCGGCCCTCGACGTCGAACCCGTACATCGCCAACCGGTCGATCAGCTCCCCGACCCCACACGGGCCGTCCTGACACAGCAGCCAGGTGAGCAGGTAGCGCAGGTCGGTCCCGCGCACCCGCATCGATGTCCCCATGCGCACACGCTGGCAGAACCGTCCGACAAGCCCGGATTGTCGCTGAATTGTCGCTCGGAGGTGGGCCGCGCATACCTTCTCCGGAGAGCCACGCGAATCGGTCACCGGTGACCGGGCACTCCTGTCGGACTCGCGCATTACGCTAACGCCGATGGCCTTGCACCTGCACCGCGCGGAGCGGACGGATCAGCTCGCCGACGGTCTGGGCGCACTCCTCGCGCAGCCGTCGGCCGACCCGTTCGCCACCGAACTGGTGCTGGTGCCCGCCAAGGGCGTGGAGCGCTGGCTCAGCCAGCGGCTGTCCAATCGGCTCGGGGTGTGCGCGAACGTCGGATTCCGCAATCCGCGCTCGTTGATCGCCGAGCTGACCGATACCGCCGACACCGACCCGTGGGCCGCCGACGCGATGGTGTGGCCGCTGCTGGCCGTCATCGACGACAGCCTCGACGAGCCGTGGTGTGCCACCCTGGCCAACCACCTCAGCCACTTCGCCGCCGGTGAGGAACGCGAACTGCGGCAGGGCCGCCGCTACGCCGTCGCCCGCCGGCTGGCCGGGCTGTTCGCCTCCTACGCCCGGCAACGCCCCCGGCTGCTCATCGACTGGGACGAGCTGCCCGCCGACCTGGCCTGGCAGCGCCCGCTGTGGGAGCGGCTGGTGCAGCGCATCGACGCGCCGCCCCCGCACGTCCGGCACGCGGAAACCCTTGCCCGGCTGCGGGACTCCCCCAGCGATCTGCCCGAACGGCTGTCCCTGTTCGGGCACACCCGGCTACCGTCCACCGAGATCGAACTGCTCGGGGCGCTGGCCACCCACCACGACCTGCACCTGTGGCTGCCGCACCCCAGCCAACCGCTCTGGCAGGCCCTGCACGACCTCAAACAGCCCGTCCCGCGCCGCGAGGACACCAGCCACCGCGCCGTCGGGCACCCCCTGCTGGCCACCCTGGGCCGCGATCTGCGTGAGCTGCAGCGCGGGCTGCCCGAACCGCGGACCGACGAATTCCTGCCCGCGGCAAGCCATCCCGACACCCTGCTGGGCTGGCTGCAATCCGACATCGCCGCCGACGCGCTGCGCCCCGAGGGCCGCACCCACCGCCGCGACGACCGCTCGGTGCAGGTACACGCCTGCCACGGCCCGGCCCGCCAGATCGACGTGCTGCGCGAGGTGCTGCTCGGCCTGCTCGCCGACGACCCGACCCTGGAACCGCGCGACATCCTGGTGATGTGCCCGGACATCGAGACCTACGCACCGCTGATCACCGCCGGGTTCGGCCTCGGCGAGGTGGTCCGCAACGCGCACCCGGCGCACCGGCTGCGGGTCCGGCTGGCCGATCGCGCGCTGGTGCAGACGAATCCATTGCTGGCGGTCGCCGCGCAGCTGCTGGCCCTGGCCGGCGGGCGGGCCGGCGCCAGCGAGGTGCTCAACCTGGCCGCGGCCGCGCCGGTGCGGGCCCGGTTCGCCTTCACCGACGACGACCTGGACGCCATCACCGCCTGGGTGCGCGAGGCCAACATCCGCTGGGGCCTGGACCAGCCGCACCGCGCGCCCTATGGCGTCGAATTCCTGCACAACACCTGGCGATTCGGCATCGACCGGGTGCTGGCCGGGGTCGCCATGTCCGACGATTCGCGGGCCTGGCTGGGCACCACCGTGGCGCTCGACGACGTCAGCAGCAACCGGGTGGAACTGGCCGGCCGGTTCGCCGACTTCGTGCAGAAGCTCACCGACACCATCCACGCGCTGAGCGGCACCCGGCCGCTGGCCGACTGGCTGCAGGCGCTGGCCGGGGGCATCGACGGGCTGGCCTTGCACGAGGAGGAGTGGCCGGCCGCCCAGGTGCAGCGCGAGTTCGCCGATATCGCCGCCCGCGCGGACTCCTCGGTGTTGTTGCGGCTCAGTGATATCCGCGCCCTGCTGGACCGACATCTGGCCGGCAGGCCGACCCGCGCCAACTTCCGCACCGGCACCCTGACGGTGTGCACCATGGTGCCGATGCGCTCGGTGCCGCACCGGGTGGTGTGCCTGATCGGCCTCGACGACGGGGTGTTCCCCCGCCTCGGCGCGGTCGACGGGGACGACGCGCTGGCCCGCGACCCGATGACCGGCGAGCGCGACATCCGCTCCGAGGACCGCCAACTGCTGCTCGACGCGATCGGCGCGGCCACCCAGACCCTGGTCATCACCTACACCGGGGCCAACGAATACACCGGACAGCCCCGTCCCCCGGCGGTGCCGATCGCCGAGCTGCTGGACACCCTGGCCGGCACCGCCGCCGGCGTGCAGAAGCTGGTGACCCGGCACCCGTTGCAGCCCTTCGACGTTGCGAACGTGCAAACCGGCGCGCTGATCCCGGACGCACCGTTCACCTTCGACCCGACCGTGCTGGACACCGCCCGCTCCATGTCGGGTCGGCGTGCCCCGCAACCGGAGTTCGTATCCGGCCCGCTGCCCGCACCGCCGCCGGCCGACGTGTCGCTCGCCGATCTGATCGCCTTCTTCAAGAACCCGGTCAAGGGCTTCTTCCGCGCACTCGACTACACCCTGCCCTGGGAGGTGGACGGGGTGTCCGATGTGATGCCGGTGCAGATCGACGCCCTGGCCGAGTGGACCGTCGGTGACCGGATGCTCGGCGACATCATGCGCGGGATGACCCCGCAGGACGCCCAGCAGGCCGAATGGCGGCGCGGCACGCTGCCGCCGGGCAAGCTCGGTTGGCGCCGGGCCGTCGCCCTGCGCGATCAGGCCGCCGAGCTGGCCGCCGAGGCGCTGCGGTACCGGCAAGCCGACGGGCAGGCGATCGACGTGGACATCGATCTCGGCGAGGGTCGCCGGCTGACCGGGACGGTGAACTCGGTGTTCGCGCACCGGCTGGTCAGCGTCACCTATTCCAAGCTCGGCGGTCAACATCTGCTGGCCTCCTGGATTCCGTTGCTGGCGTTGACCGCTCAGCGTGGCCAGCAGTTCTCGGCGGTGTGTATCGGGCGCTCACGGGGGCGCCGCAGCACAACGGTCACCCAGATCCTGGAAGCCCCCGACGATGCGGTGGGCCTGCTGCGCGATCTGGTGGCCATGTACGACGACGGCCGGTGCCGGCCGCTGCCGCTGCCGATCAAGACCTCCTACGCCTGGGCCGGCGCGCTACAGGACGGCGGTGACGTCGGGCAGGCGGTCAAATACCCGTGGGGCAACGACAAGGACGACCCGGCCATCGTGCGGGTGTGGGGCCGCGACCCGCACCTGAGCGAACTGGTGGGCTTGCCGGAGTATGCGCAGCGGCTGTGGATGCCGCTGCTGCACGCCGTGGGGGTGACGTCGTGAGCGCCGTGCGCCCCGAGGTGCGCACCTTCGACCTGACCGGGCCGCTGCCCGCGGAGGCGTCGACCACGGTGCTGGAGGCCAGCGCCGGCACCGGTAAGACCTTCGCGCTGGCCGGCCTGGTGACCCGGATGGTCGCCGAGGGCCGGGCCAAGCTCGACGAGATGCTGCTGATCACCTTCAGCCGGGCGGCCAGCCAGGAACTGCGCGAGCGGGTCCGCGCCCAGATCGTCGGGGCGCTGGCCGCTTTCGCGGATCCGACTGCCGCCGACAACGATCTGCTGCGGCATCTGATCGCCGAGGACCACGACCTGCGGCAGCAGCGGCTGCGCGATGCGCTGGCCGGATTCGACGCCGCCACCATCGCGACCACCCACCAGTTCTGCCACATCGTGCTGAAATCGCTCGGCGTGGCCGGGGACAGCGACAGCGGGGTCACCCTGGTGGAGAGCCTCGACGAACTGGTCTCCGAGATCGTCGACGACCTGTACCTGGCCCGGTTCGGCAACCAGACCGACGATCCCCCGCTGACCTACCCGGAGGCCAAACAGCTGGCCACCCAGGTGGTGCGCAACCCGGCCACCGAACTGCGCCCGACCGAGCCCGACCCGGACTCGCGGACCGCGGTGTGCCTGAGCTTCGCGCGCAGTGTGCTGGCGGAACTGGAGATCCGGAAGCGCCGCCGCGGCATCCTGGGCTACGACGATCTGCTCACCCGGCTGGCCGATGCGCTGGCCGCCCCCGATTCGGCCGCGCGGGTCCGGATGCCGCAGCGCTGGCCGGTGGTCATGGTCGACGAATTCCAGGACACCGACCCGGTGCAGTGGCAGGTGATCGACCGGGCGTTCGCCGGCCGGTCGACGCTGATCCTGATCGGCGACCCGAAGCAGGCCATCTACGGATTCCGCGGCGGTGATATCGACACCTACCTGCAGGCGGCCGAAACCGCCGGGAACAAGCAGACTCTGGGCGTCAACTGGCGCAGCGATGCGGCCCTGGTGGACCGACTGCAGGTGGTGCTGGGCGGTGCGCAGCTCGGCGGGCCGGGCATCGTCGTGCACGACATCACCGCGCACCACCAGGGGCACCGATTGGCCGGGGCACCCCGCAACGATCCGTTCCGGCTGCGGGTGGTCACCCGCGGGACCAAGAGCACCCGCACCATCGGCATCGACCAGCTGCGCGAGCACATCGGCCAGGACCTGGCCGCCGACATCGGCGCACTGCTGACCAGCGGTGCCACCTTCGCCGACCGGTCGCTGCAGGCCCGCGACATCGCCGTCATCGTGGAGACCCACAAGGACGCCCGGGCGTGTCACACCGCGCTCGCCGAGGCCGGCATCCCGGCGGTCTACACCGGGGATACCAATGTGCTCACCTCGGACGCCGCGCAGGACTGGCTGTGTCTGCTGGAGGCGTTCGAGCAGCCGCACCGCCCCGGATTGGTGCGGGCGGCGGCCTCGACGATGTTCTTCCGGGAGACCGCGGAAACCCTTGCCGCCGGCGGTGACTCGCTGACCGACCGGATCGCCGAGGAGCTGCGCAGCTGGGCCGGGCATGCCCGGGAACGCGGGGTGGCCGCGGTGTTCGAGGCCGCCCAGTTGGCCGGGATGGGCAAAGAGGTGCTGTCCTGGCAGGGCGGGGAACGGTTGATGACCGACCTGGCGCATGTCACGCAGTTGCTGCAGAACACCGCGCACCGGGAGGGTTTCGGCCTGCCCGCGCTGCGGGACTGGCTGCGCACCCAGGCGGCCGAGGACTCCGGATCCCCCGAACGCAACCGGCGTCTGGACAGCGATGCGGCCGCGGTGCAGATCATGACGGTGTTCGCCGCCAAGGGTCTGCAGTACCCGGTGGTGTACCTGCCGTTCGCCTTCAACCGGTACTCCCCGGACCCGAATCCGGTGCTCTACCACGACAATGGCGCGCGCTGCCTGTACGTGGGCGACCCGGACCCGGTGGTGTTGCGCACCGGCAAGGCCGAGGTCGCCGCCAACGACTCCCGGCTCACCTATGTCGCGCTGACGCGGGCCTGCTCGCAGGTGGTGGCCTGGTGGGCACCGGCCTGGAACGAACCGCACGGCGGGCTGTCCCGGTTGCTCCGCGGCCGCGCGCCGGGCGAGGCCGAGGTGCCCGCGGTGTGCAGCCCGGCCAAGATCTCCGATGCCGACGCGCTGGCCCGACTGCGGGCCTGGGAGGAGGCCGACGGGCCGGTGCTGGAGGAGTCGGTGATCGCGCCGATCATCCCGCCGGCGCCCGGACCGCCGCCCACCGATCTGGCGGTGCGCCACTTCCACCGGTCCATCGACACCTCATGGCGGCGCACCTCGTACTCGGGTCTGCTGCGCGCCGCCGAGGAGGCGCCGGTGTCCAGCGAACCCGAGGTGGCCGAACTCGACGACGAGGTGGCCGACATCGCCCTGGTGGCACCGGCATCCGGTGCGGACGTGCCGTCGCCGATGGCCGGCCTGCCCACCGGTGCGGCGTTCGGGTCGCTGGTGCACGCGGTGCTGGAGACCGCCGATCCGCTGGCCGGGGATCTGGCCGCCGAACTGGAGGCGCAGGTGCGCCGGCACGCCGAGCATTGGCCGGTGACCGTCGAACCCGCGGAGTTGGCCGCCGCGCTGGTGCCGATGCACGACACCGATCTGGGTCCGCTGGCGCCCGGGATGACGCTGCGCCGGATCGGGTTGGCGGACCGGTTGCGGGAGTTGGACTTCGAGTTCCCGATGGCCGGCGGGGACCATGCCGCCGCCGGGTTCGCCCGGCTGGCCGACGTCGGCGCGCTGGTCGCCACCCATCTGGATGCCGACGACCCGATGGCCTCCTACGCGGCGCGGCTGTCGGCCGGCGCGTTGGGCCGTCAACCGCTGCGCGGCTACCTGTCCGGCTCGATCGATGCGGTGCTGCGCATCGAGAACCGTTTCGTGGTCGTCGATTACAAGACGAACTGGCTGGGGGTGGCCGACGCCGCGCTGACCGCGGCCGACTACAACCGCGAGCGGATGGCCGAGGCCATGCTGCACTCGGACTATCCGCTGCAGGCGCTGCTGTACAGCGTGGTGCTGCACCGCTACCTGTACTGGCGGCTGCCCGGTTATGACCCGGAACGCCACCTCGGCGGCGTGCTGTATCTGTTCGTGCGCGGTATGTGCGGTGCGAAAACCCCGGCCCACGACGGGCATCCGGCCGGGGTGTTCAGTTGGCAGCCTCCGACGGCGCTGGTGATCGCCGTCGCCGACCTGTTGGGACACCCATGACCGTCGACATCGACATCGACTTCGAACCCGCCGACATCCAGGTGGCCCTGCGGCTGACCGCGTTGGCCGGGGAAACCTCGGAGGAGGTGGCACTGGCGGTGCGGCTGGTGGTGCGGGCCCTGCGCGGCGGGTCGGTGTGTGTGGATCTGCGCGAGGTGGCGCCGACGGTGGGCCTGGACGCCGACGCCTGGCTGGCCGCGGTGGCGGCGAGTCCGCTGGCCGACACTCCCCCGGTGCTGCGTCTGTTCGGGGACCTGCTGTATCTGGACCGGTACTGGCTGGAGGAACAGCAGGTGTGCGCCGATGTGCTGGCGCTGGTGGGCAGCGTGCCGCCCGGGGACACCCCCGATGTGCTGCGGTTGTTCCCCGACGCGTACGCCGAGCAGCGCGCGGCCGCGAAAGTGGCGTTGTCCCAGGGGCTCACCGTGCTGACCGGCGGGCCGGGCACCGGCAAGACCACCACGGTGGCCCGGCTGCTGGCGCTGTTGGCCGAGCAGGCCGCGCTCGCCGGCCGACCGACGCCGCGGATCGCGCTGGCCGCGCCGACCGGGAAGGCCGCGGCCCGCCTGCAGGAGGCGGTGCAACTGCAGATCGACGAACTCGATGAGCAGGACCGGGCCCGGCTGACCGGGCTGCAGGCCACCACGCTGCACCGGCTGCTCGGGGCCCGACCGGACACCTCCTCGCGGTTCCGGCATCACCGCGGGAACCGGTTGCCCCACGACGTGATCGTCGTCGACGAGACCTCGATGGTGTCGCTGACCATGATGGCCCGCCTGCTGGAGGCGGTGCGCCCGCAGACCCGGCTGCTGCTGGTGGGCGATCCGGATCAGCTGGCCTCGGTGGAGGCCGGGGCGGTGCTGGCCGATCTGGTCGACGGACTCGGCGCCGACCGGGTGGCGTCGTTGCGGACCTCGCACCGGTTCGGGGCGGCCATCGGTGCGCTGGCCGCCGCGATCCGCGCCGGGGATGCGGACGCCGCGCTGGCGGTGCTGCGGGCCGGCGATGAGCACATCGAGTGGCTGACCTCGGCGGCCTCGCTGCGGGATGTGCTGCTGCCGCAGGCACTTCGGTTGCGTGAGGCGTGCGTGCTCGGTGACGCCGCCACCGCGGCGGCCACGCTGGAGGAGCACCGGCTGCTGTGCGCGCACCGGCACGGGCCGTCCGGGGTGACGCACTGGAACCGTCAGGTGGAGCGCTGGCTGACCGAGGCGACCGGTGAGCCGCTGTGGTCGACCTGGTACGCCGGGCGCCCGATCCTGGTGACCGCCAACGACTATGGGCTCAAGCTGTACAACGGGGACACCGGGGTGACGGTCGCCGCGCCGGACGGGCTGCGGGTCGCGATCGGCGCGCTGTCGTTCGCGCCGGGCCGTCTCGTCGAGGTGGAGACCATGCACGCCATGACCATCCACAAATCGCAGGGCAGTCAGGCCGACGAGGTGACGGTGCTGCTGCCGTCGGAGGATTCCCGGTTGCTGACCAGGGAGCTGTTCTACACCGCGGTCACCCGGGCCAAGAGCCGGGTGCGGGTGGTGGGTTCAGAGGCCGAGGTGCGCGCGGCGATCGACCGGCAGGCGGTACGCGCAACGGGGCTGGGGCCGCGGCTGCGGCAGCGGCCCTGACAGCGGGCGGGTCAGACCGTCTTCGCGGCGAAGGCGGCGCTGGAGATGATGCCGATCGCCAGGGCGATCGTGCCGTAGCCGAGCACGGCGGCGGCGATGACGGCGGCGATCGAACCGGCGCCCAGCAAGACCATCACAATGGCGAGGAGTACACCGCTCATATCGGACCCTTTCGTATGACTGCGGTCACAATGTAGCGCACGGCGTGCGGTAGATCACATCCAATCGGGCAACGTTTTCGCGACGGTCACTTACGCGCATTTGCCCAGCGCACGGCGGATTTTCCCGGAAGCGGAACGGAAATTTTGTTAGTTGGGCATAGCACCCGGGACCACCTGGCCTAGTAAGTGAACCTAAGTGTCTGCGGGCTCCATGGCGCCCAGTAGATCGGGCACGGGCACGGTCGCGATGCCGATCTGGGCGTCCCCGATCCCGTACGGCAGGACCAGAGTGTCGCCGTGCAGCAGGCTGCCGCAGGAGTAGACGACGTTGGGTACGTACCCGTCCTGTTCATCGTCGTCGGGAGCAAGTAGCGGCGTGCGCAGCCGGCCGATCATCCGGGTGGGGTCATCGAGGTCGAGCAGGATCGCCCCGATCCGGTAGGTTCGCATCGGTCCCACCCCGTGGGTGAGCACCAGCCACCCCTGTTCTGTCTCCATTGGCGGCCCGCAGTTGCCCAGCTGCAGAGCTTCCCAGGCCAACTGGGGACGCTGGCACTGCGTCGATGTCGTCCAGGTGGTCAGGCTGTCGCTGAACGCGACGGAGTTCGACTCCCGGTCCGACCGGGACAACGCGGCGAAGCGCCCGTTGATCCGCCGAGGGAACAATGCCAATCCCTTGTTCGCTGCGGCATCACCCACCAACGGCGCCGAGGTGAACGACCGGAAGTCAGTGGTGGTCAACAGCTGCTGGCTGATCACCGAACCGCTGTAGGCGGTATAGGTCGCGTGGTAGGTGACGGTTGCGTCGTCGTCGACGAACCGCACCAGCCGGGCGTCCTCCATACCGACCGCCTCCGCCGCCGTCGCCGGCCAGAGCACCCGTTCGGACAGGTCGGTATCGGAACCGAATTCGGTGGCGTAGGCCCGGTCGGCGATCGCCCGGATCAGCACAAGGGTGTCCTGGGCATGTGTGCGGGTGACGCGATGGCGATGGAATCGTTCGAGTCGCTCCTCCAGAGCGGCCCGGGTGAACCGCTCACCGAGCCCGTCGAGCACATAGTCGGCCGCATCGTCGGCGTTCGCGCGGGTGAGTTCGTGACGGAACACCGCCGCGTCGAGCAGCGTCGACGTCGGCGTCGCCGTCGTGGCGAACGGAATCGGGTCGTCGATCACCGTGACACCCGCCCGGTGCACGGTCCCGGTGCGGAATCCGATCGAGGACCGGTGCCCCTCCCCGATCCCCCGCACGCTCATGACGATGCGCAGGCTGCCAGCGGGCACACCGACCTGATCCGGGTGCGCCACAATGCTCGGGTTGCACAGCGCCGCACCCTCGATCGAAACTTCACTGGTAAAAGCCGCTCCCAGCAACAACATTCGTGAATCGGAAAGCTCGCGCGCGGGATCCAGCCGGTCGGCGAGCTCACGGGCGTGCTTGCCGAACGTGGCGGCGATATCGCGATGGCGATGAGCGAACCGCGTCGTCACGTCCGCGATGGAGGCCTGCACGTCATCCTCGTCGAGCGCCAGGATCCGTTTCACGACCACACCGGCACGGGACTCCTGGGTCTCGAAACCCTCATGTCCCGGCACGAACAATCTGGTGACGACGCGGGATCTGTCGGCCACCAACCTCTGGGCGCCGCGCGTGACCGGTAGGGCTCGCACCGACGTCACGAGGACACGGCGACGAAGCGGCGAGCCTGCTGGAACGTCGAGAGCAGGGCCAGCGTCGATTCCGCGCCCTGATTCTGATTCGCTCCGTCGGCATGTAGACCGTCGAAACCACCACCGGTTTCGGGGTTCCACATCGGCACCCCGGCATCGTTGTCGCCCTGGAACCAGGCCACCGCCGCCCGCACCGTGGCCGGCCAGATCGCACCGGCGTCCACCGTCGCCGCGCGGGCACATGCGTCGGCGAGCGAGGACACCTCGATCGGCTGTTGGTCGAAGCCGGGCCTCGGCTCGCCGGCGGACCAACCGGCCGCCGGCGTGGGTGACAGGTGGCCGTCGCGGGTCTCCCGTTCGACGAGCCAGCCCAGCAGGTCCAGCCCACGCTGGCTCAGCGGCGCGTCATCGAGCGCGGCGCCGGCAGCGATCATCGCCTCGGCGAGCACTGCGTTGGCGTAGCTGAGGCGCGGCTCCGGCCAAGGCCAGTCGGCGTCCACGCCCGGTACGGGGGCACCGGCGGCATAATCGGAGATCAGCTTGCCGGCGGCGGCATTGGCCGGCTCGACGCTGAGCAACTCGGCAGCACCGATGGCCGCGAAGGCCATCGCCCGCGGCCAGGCCGACCGCCCGTGCGCGGCACGTTCGAACTGCACCACCGACAACCTGCGGATCAGCCCGTTGTCGCTGTGTGCGGCCGCGGAGCCCAGGCCCCACAGACATCTGCCCCAACAATCCTCGAAGGCGAGCGCGTCGGTCCAGCGACCGTTGGAGTCCATGCGGTTCCGGCACCCACCGAGGTAGCCCTGTGCCTCATCCAGGAACCGGATCGCGACCTTCGCCAAACCGCACACGGCCGCACCACCGCCTGATTCACGGGTGGTCACCACCAGCACCCTCGCCATATCGTCGGTGCAATAACCGTGCTCGCGGCGCGGTTCTGCGCCACAGGCGTGTTCGAAGGTGCCGTGGTGATCCGACATCGCCAACAGATGGTCGAACCCGGGCCTCAGCGCAGCCATGTACGTTCCAGCGGCCTTGAGGTGAGCGCCTGCGCCACCGCCTGATAGGATTTCGCGACCACCGACCACGACATCAGGGGTGCCAGCCGGCGCGCCTCCGCCGCCATGGCACCGGCCAACCGCGGGTCGGACAGGACGGATCGCAGTGCCGAGGTCATGGCATCTGGATCATCGTGGTCGACGACCACGCCGGCACCGGTGGCGAGCAATTCGACCGCGTGCGGGAAAGCCGTCGCGACGACCGGGCGGCCGCTGGCGATCGCGTCCACCAGAACCCCGGACGTCACCTGTTCGGTGGAGTCGTACGGCAGCACCACCAACGCAGAGGTCTGGGCCAGAGCCGACAGCGATGCAGTGCTGCGGTAGGTGGCGTCGAACGACACCGACCGGGCAACCCCTATCCGCTCCGCCTGCTCCGCGCGCGCATCGCGGTAGGCCTCACCTTCGGCGGCGAACACCTTCGGGTGCGTGCGCCCGGCGATCAGGTACCGCGGGTCGCCCGGGAGATCCTGCAGCGATCTCATCGAGTCGATCACCCGCTCGACACCCTTACCCGGGCCGAGCAACCCCCACGTCAACAACGTCGGCCGGCCGTCGCGCTTGTTGGCCGCCCGGGTGGGGGCGGACGAACCGTGCGGGATCGTGGAAACCTTGCGTCCCACCTCGAACCCGGCACCCAGTAGCGCTCCGGCCGCCTCGGACATCACGACCACGTGATGGGCCAGGTTCAGCACGGACTCGAGCACCGAACGCTGGTGCGGGGTCGGGTTCCTGGGCACCGTGTGCAGCACCACGATCGACGGAATACGAAGGGCGCCGAGTACATCGATGATCTCGTCGCCGTCGGCGCCACCGTAGATGCCGAACTCGTGCTGAATGATCGCGACGTCACTGTCGCCGAGTAGGTCCACGCATCGTGCGACGGAGGCGGGTGAGCCGTTGATCAACTCGCCGACGACGCGAGTGCTGGGGCTGGGCGAGCCGTCAGCCACCCGCACCACGTTGACCTGGACGCCGTTGGCGGACAGGGCGTCGGCAAGTGCCGCGCTGAAATTCGCCAGGCCGCACGGCGTCGGCGGATAGGTGCTGAGCAGGCCGATGGAAGGAACGCGCGGCCGCGGGCGGTCCCACAGCGGGGTACGCGAAATATGAAAACTGGAAGTAATGGTCAAGGGTGATCCAGACACACGGATGCCACCTGAATGTCCGGCGCGAGCGATCGCTCGTCGAGTTCAACGGCGGACAGCTGACCCATCCCGGACCGGCTGGGGTCCCAACACGCTCCACGCTACACCTCTTGACCCGCGCCCACCTGGTCAGCGATGACGACTGCGGGCCCTGCGGACGGCCTCGTCGACGACGTGTTCGGCCACTTCGGCCAGTTTGCGTTGTTCGGCCTGGCTCACCGCACGCAACTGATCGAACGCCTCGGCGGCACTGCGACCCGTGCGCGACCGGATGATCCCGATCGCCTGATCGATCACCGGCCGCGTCGACAGGGCCGTCTGCAACTGGTCGACCAGGGTCAAGGCATCGGCGAGGATACGGGCGTTGTGCACCGCAACCGCGGCAGGCTTCGCGAAGAGTTCTCCGTACTCGGCGGCGTGCTCACCGAAACTGTCCTTGCGGTAGCCGTACACGGTGATCGCGCCCACCACATGGTCCGCGACGGTCAGCGGCAACGCCAGGGCACTGTGCACCCCCATCCGGCCCGCACGCGGGCCGAACCGCGGCCACGACCGGTCACCGCCCAGCGACCCCGACCACACAGCGCGCCGTAGCTCCACGGCGGTGAAAGCGGGCCCCTCACGCAGCGTCCGGTACTGGATGTCTTCGAGTTCGGTGACGAAAGGTGCACTGGCCGCCGATGCTGCTACCGTCCGGCCCTGCGGGTCGCCGTGTAACAGTGTCACCCCGGCACCGTCGGAACCCGGTATCGCCCGGACCGCCGAGGCGGCCACCTCCGCCAGCACCTGAGGTAAACCGAGACTGTCGGCAACCAGTCCGGCGAGCCGGCTCAGACCGGCCTGCAGATCGGCTCGCAGATCGGCCGCCGTCGACATCGTGTCGTCGTTCACCGGGAGCTCCCGATCAGGCATAGCCTCAAGCCAAATCGCTCAACAGGATTCACCGTCGGCCGGGGTGTCGACGACAAGATCACCGACACCGTCAACGTGTGCCCCGGCTCGGTGTCCTGGCAAGCGCGACCCAACCGCCATCGGGTAACGCGAGCCGAAAGTCGGTTCTCAGAGTCTGCAGATACTGCCCGGGCAGCGACCCGGTGATGTAGTCGATGCCATACTTCTCACACATTTCGCGTACCCGAACGCTGATCTGCGGATAGCGATTGCTCGGCAGGTCCGGGAACAAGTGGTGTTCGATCTGATAGCAGAGATGCCCGGACGAAATCGCCAGTATCGGACCGGCTTTGAAATTGGCGGCACCCAACATCTGCCGCAGATACCACTGCGCCTTCGTCTCCTCACGCAGGGACTCGGGGGTGAACTGCTGCACACCGTCGGGGAAATACCCGCAGAAGATCACCACGTAGGCCCACAGGTTGCGCAGCAGGTTGGCGCCGGCGTTCGCGGCCAGGGTCCTGCGCCACCTACGCAGGCTGAGCGCCGGCAGCAGCAGGTAGTCCTTGACGAGTTGGCGGCCTATCTTGGCGAACATGTCCCGGTCCACCGCGCGCTTCTGGTCCTCGGTGGTGGCCCGTTCCCGTTCGGAATGCAGTCCGTGCCGGGCGATGCCCCACTCGAAGACGACGGCCAACAGCAGATTCCGCAGCGGCTGCAGCAGGTACTCGCGCTTCCACGGCTGATCACGGGTCACCCGCAGCACCCCGAACCCCAGATCGTCGTCCACACCGAGCACGTTGCTGAACACGTGATGGCGGTAATTGTGCGAGTACCGCCAGTGAGCTGACGGACCCACCATGTCCCATTCCCAGGTGGTTGAGTGGATTTCCGGATCGTTCACCCAGTCCCACTGGCCGTGGCTGACGTTGTGCCCGATCTCCATGTTCTCAATGGATTTCGCATACGCCAGGGCGCAGGTACCTACCAGCAATCCCTTCTTGGAACGGCTCGCGGCGATCAGCACTCGGGCCGCCACGTCCATCGCCCGCTGGAAGACGATCACCCGCTGTATATAGGCCGCGTCCCGCGCGCCGAGAGACTCTTCGACGTCTCTGCGGACGAGATCCAGTTCGGCCCCGAACGCCTCCATATCTGCTCGGGTCAGGTTCGCGTACGCCGCGATGTCACTGATTGCCATTCTGTTTTCCCGAAGGTTCGATCGGCGGCGGGGTCCGGGCCACCAGGTGAAATGCGTTACCCCACCCTAGGCCGACCGGCCTGTCCCGCGCCACCGGGCCACCTCGATGGGCAAGACTGGGGTCATGACAGACATCGCCGCAGCCCGGGTCGCGGTCTACCTCGACTTCGACAACATCGTCATATCGCGATACGACCAGGTCAACGGGCGCAATTCCTTTCAACGCGACAAGGCGAAAGGGCTGACATCCGCGCGCCTGGACCGCGCGACCGTCGACGTCGGCGCGGTACTGGACTTCGCATCCTCGTTCGGGACGCTCGTGCTGACCCGGGCCTACGCGGACTGGTCGGCGGAGGTGAACGCCGGCTACCGCCAGCAGCTGGTGGGACGCGCCGTGGACCTGGTCCAACTCTTCCCGGCAGCGGCGTACGGCAAGAACGGCGCCGATATCAGGCTGGCCGTCGACACCGTGGAGGACATGTTCCGGCTGCCCGATCTGACCCACGTGGTGATCGTGGCCGGCGACTCCGACTACATCCCG
The DNA here is from genome assembly GCA_900078775.1 of Mycolicibacterium aurum. Taxonomy (GTDB): domain Bacteria; phylum Actinomycetota; class Actinomycetes; order Mycobacteriales; family Mycobacteriaceae; genus Mycobacterium; species Mycobacterium aurum_A. The sequence continues at coordinate 5,918,188 of LT549889.1, read as the reverse complement.
CTGGCCCAACGCTGCAAACGCCTCGGCCGCTACGTGGTGGGAATCGGAGTGGCCGGATCGTCGAGTCGCGCCCTGGCGGCCGCCTGCGACGACTTCGTCATCTATGACGCGCTGCCGGGTGTGCCGATCTTCGAACCCGCCCCGGCCGGCGAGGCCAAGAAGACGACCAGACGCTCCAAGAAGGCGGAGGCCGACGCCGAGACCGACGAATCCGGAGCCGAAACAGAGCTGGAGGCCGAACCCGACCCGCAGCCCGCCGCCACCGCCTTGCTGACCCGTGCCCTGCGTATCGGCCTGGAAAAGGATGACGTGGAGTGGCTGCACAATTCGGCGGTGAAGGCCCAGATGAAGCGAATGGACCCGTCGTTCAGTGAAAAGTCGCTGGGCTTCAAATCTTTCAGCGACTTCCTGCGCTCACGCGCCGACGTCGTCGAGTTGGACGAGAGCTCGACGACGCGGATGGTGCGGCTACGGAACGACTGAGAAGTCAGGGCCTGCGCCCGGCGCCGCCCTCGGAGCTCCACCGCGACTCGGCGCAATCGTCATCCGACTGGGCCGCGCGGCGGAGTTTCCCGGCACGCACGATGTCGAGCAGGGTGACCTGACCACCCCGGTCGGCCTCGTCGACCCGATCGATCTTCGGCTGCTGGGGGCCCATGTCGGCGTGGTTGCCGATGACACGGGCACCTGTGGTGTGTGTCGTCATGATCATCTCTCTGCCGACCGAACGTGAAATCCGCTAATTAGCAATTAATCTCGCGCGGCCTCAACTCCAGTTAACGCCGCGCCCGACATGGTGTCAACGTGTATGGTCGAGGGACAGGGACCGCTTTAGGCCCCCTCGCCGAAGGGGCCACCATGGCCGACAAGTCGCCACGTCAGAGCATGACCAAGAAATCCGGTAAATCGTTGAAGGAAAAGCGCGCAACCAAACGCGCCACCGCCGCCGGTCACTCGATGACCGAGGACGTCCTGCACTCCAAGAAACGCCGATGAACCCCGGGGGTGTCAGCGCGCCGCCCCGTTGATCTTCGGGTCGGCGATGATGCCGCGCTCCACACCCCACATGGTGGCGATGGTCTTGTACTCGCCCGTCTCGATCAGATGCTCCAGCGCGCGCAGCAACGGCTCGGCCAACGGCGAACCCTTGGCCACCGGCCATCCGTAGGGCGCCGAATCGAACACCGTGCCCGCAGGCACCAGCGCCCCGCCGGACAGCTTGATCGCGAAACCGGTGACCGGCGAATCCGCGGTCATGGCGTCGATCTCCCCGGCTACCAACGCCGCGGTCACATCGTCCTGCCGGGTGTAGACCACCTTCTCGATGGGCGCCAGACCGGCCGCCACACACTCGTCGCTCTTCGCCGGGATCTCCGCCGTCTCCTGAATCACGCTGTACGCCACACCAACCCGCAGACCGCACGCCGCCGACGGGTCGACGGCGGAATCCCTGCGCTGCGCCCACAGCGTGCCCGCCTCGAAGTAGGTGACGAAGTCGACCAGCTTCTGCCGGTCCAGCGTGTCGGTGACCGAGGACATGCCGACGTCGAGTGACCCGTCCTGCACGGCGGGCAGGATGTCGTCGAATTCCTGCTCCCGGTACTCCGGTTCCAGGCCCAGGGTGCGGGTGACGGCGTCCATCAGGTCGACGTCGAAGCCGACGATCTCGCCTTCGGAGTTGGTGAACTCGTTGGGCGCGTAGGGAACATTGACCCCGATGACGAGCTTGCCGGTTTCCCGGATGTCGGCGGGCACGGCGGCCGCGATGGCCGGTACCGCCCCCTCGGGCCAGTCCTGCGCCGACCGCGAGTCCCACCACTTCCAGGCCGCGACCGCACTCGCGCCGACCACCACCAGCACGCCGGCCGCCAGCAGGGCCCGCTTCGGCAGCCGGCCACCGGCGGCACTTCCGGCGCGCCGGCTCGAGCGGGCCGCGGTGTGCCGGCCCGAGCCGGTGACCCGCACCGGCGCCGTCAGCGCGCGCCGCGCCGCGGCCGCCAACTCTGCGCCGCTCTGGTACCGCTTGGCCGGCTTCTTGGCCATGCCCTTCTCGATGACCTCGTCGAAGGCGGCAAGGCGCGCATTGGATTCCGAGGGTTTGGGGGCGGGCGAGACCATGTGCCCGGCGATCTGCTGCTCCAGGCTGTCGGCCGGATACGGTTGTGCCCCGGTGAGACATTCGTAGAGCACACAGGTCAGCGCGTAGGTGTCGGCGCGCGCGTCGGCGAACCCGCCGTCGAAGCGTTCCGGGGCCATGTAGGCCAGCGTGCCCAGCGTGCTGCCCGCCGTCGTCATACCGGATTCGCCTGCGGTGCGGGCCAACCCGAAGTCGATCAGGTACGCGAAATTCTGTTTCGTCAGCAGAATGTTGGACGGCTTGACGTCCCGGTGAATCAGCCCGCGCTCGTGCGCGGCGTCCAGCGCGGAGGCCACCTGTTCGATGATCTGCACCGCGAGCTCGGGATCCAGCGGCTTACCGCTGTCCGCGAGCATCGCGCCGAGCGTGCGGCCCTCGATGAGCCGCATGTCCAGATAGAGCCGGCCGTCGATCTCGCCGTAGCCGTGGATGGGCACCACGTGCGGGTCGTTGACCCCGGCCGCGGCCTGCGATTCGCGCCGGAACCGCTGCTGGAACACGGCATCCTGGGCGAGCTGGGGTGGCAGCACCTTGACGGCCACGATGCGATCGGTCTTGGTGTCGTAGGCCCGGTAAACCTCGCCCATCCCGCCGCGGCCGATCAGCTCCTGGAGCCGATAGTGCCCGAAGGGTGTCGCATCCACCGCTTTTCCTCTCGGTGCAGGCCTTCGGGCGTGATGTGTCGACTGAAGTTACATCACTTATGGCAAAAATGTCATGGACAGACAGTTAGGCGGGCGGCAGCCGGCGCGGACCGTCGGCCGCACCGAGCTCGGGCTGGTTTCCGGATCCGTCGAGGACGATGCCGCGGTGCGACTCGATCCGCGGCGCGGACACGTCCACCCATTCGCGTTCCGTCGTCACCGCCGGCTGCTCCCCGCCCTCGGTCTGCACCGTCACCCGGTGGGTACGCCGCAGCGTGAAGTGGAACTCCTCGGTCTCCTCGAACACCTGCCGCAGTGGCTTGGTCGCCGTGTCGATGACGTTGGCCACGACCGGCGGCACGAACGGCCGGATGAAGCGCACCGCGGCCTTGGTGACGTCCGGGAGGATCGGCACCGGGCTGCCCCGGTGCGGCTCCAAATCCTTACCGGCGGACGACTCGATCGCCGGCACCGGCTCGGCCACCACCGGTTCGGCCGCACCGAGCGCCTCGGCCACCCGACGCCGCTGCCGTTCGGCGTCGATCTCGTTCTGCGCGGCGACGGCCATCCGGGCACTGTTCAATTCCTGTTCGGCCCAGAGCTGTTCGACCTGGGCGCGCACCTCGGCCCGCTTCACCGCGATCGCCGTCTCGGCCGCCGACTCGGCCTCCTCGGTGGTCGCGCCCCGCCAGCGCTTCAGCGTCATCGGCAGCAGCGCCAGCAGCACGAAGAAGCCGAGCACCAGCCCGCGCAGCACCAGCGATCCGGGATGCTCCAGGGTGTAGCCGTTCATCGCCTGCCACCGGCTGCCCAGGCCTCCGGGCAGAGCGGCCTCGCGGGCCTGCGCCAGCGCCTGCTCCCGGGTACGGATCTCGGTGTCCAGCGCGGCGGCCCGGTTGTCCCGCTCGGCCACCGCCGCGTCGAGTTCGCGTTGCGCGTCGCCGAGGAAGTCGTTGGCGGTACGAGCCTCCGGCCCGGACCCGGGCACCCCGGTGATGCGGATCTGCGGGCACTGCGCCGACGGATTGACCTCACAGCGCGCCACCACCAGCGCCTCGTCGCGCTGCCGATCGGCCCGCGCCACCGCCTCGTCGAGCCCGGCCCGGTCCGCGCGGGCCTGCGCCAAAGCCCCCGCGGCCGCCTCGGTGGCCGGGGTGGGTTGCTGAGCCAGCCGGGCGTCGACGGCACCGCTGAACAGGACGACGGCGGCCAGTTCCCCGAGCAGTACGCCGACCACCGCCGCGACCGCGATCCGCGGCGCGAGCGCCCCGGCGCCCTGGGCCGGTGCCCGGCCGACCGGGCTCCAACCCCCGGTCGCTACGCTCCTGCCCACCGAGCCGAACAACACGCCGACGACCAGCCCGCCGGCGATGACCGCGGCCGTCGGCCACGTCGTGGACGCCGACAGGGCCAGCCCGGCCATGACCGCGGCTGTCGCCGCTACCAGCAATTCAACGATCCGATCGCCACGCATTGAGGCTCCAAGGTGTCTGGGTCTGTGCTGTGCGCCACGCGGAATCCCTCACGCCGGCTGCGAATACCCGCATACTCTCACAGCTTGCAACGCTGCGCTTCGCGCGCGGAGCGCAGCCGCCCGGTTACGTTGGTCCCCGTGCGAGTCGACGGTCGTGACATCAGCGTCACCGGCAGCCTGTTGCAGCCGCTGACCCGTCGGACCAACGAGATCCTGCGGGTGGTCCTGGCGGCGGTGTGGCTGGCCGTCGTCATCACCAGCTCGTTGATCACCCGCAACGACTGGGTGGCGCTGGAACGGTCGGTGTCCGAGATCATCGGCGTGCTCACCCCGACCCAGTCCAACCTGGTCTACCTGGCCTACGGCGTGGCCATCCTGGCGCTGCCGTTCATCATCCTGGTCCAGCTGATCATCGGCAGGCACTGGACACTGCTGGCCGCCTACGCCGCGGCCGGGGTGCTGGCGGTACTGGCCCTGTCCATCAGCGGCCGGGGCATCGCCGCACCGCAATGGCACTTCGATCTCGGTGACCGGCTGGACACCCAGCTGTCCCAGTTCCTGGACGACCCGCGCTGGATCGCGCTGCTCGCCGCGGTGCTCACGGTGTCCGGGCCGTGGCTGTCCCGGCGGCTGCGCCGCTACTGGTGGACCCTGCTGCTGGCCTTCGTGCCGATCCACCTGGTGGTCAGCGCCGTGGTCCCGGCCCGCTCCCTGCTCGGTCTGGCGGTCGGCTGGTTCGTCGGCGCCCTGGTGGTGTGGGTGGTCGGCACCCCGGCGCTGGAGGTCCCGCTCGACGGCGCGGTGCGGGCGCTGACCAAGCGCGGCTTCGTGGTCTCCGCGCTCGCGGTGATCCGCCCGCCCGGGCCCGGGCCGCTGGTGATGGCCGCGACCGGACCCGACAGCACCGCCGTCGTCGAGTTGTACGGACCCAATCAGCGCAGCGGCGGCGCGCTCAGCCAACTGTGGCGCAAGCTGCGATTGCGCACCGACGAGACCGCACCGCTGCACGCCTCGATGCGCCGCGTCGTCGAGCACCGCGCGCTGATGGCCATCGCGATCGACGACCTCGGGCTGTCCAACATCTCCTCGGTGACGGTGAACGCGCTGGACCGCGGCTGGACGTTGTTCGCCCGCAAGCCCGCCCGCGGGGTGCCGCTCAGCGCCGAGGCCGCCCCGGTGGCCGACGTCTGGCAGGCGCTGCACACCCTGCACCAGAACCAGATCTCGCATGGCGACCTGTGCTGCGGCGAGATCACCGTGCACGACGGTCAGGTGCAGTTCGGCGGCTTCACCAACGCCGAGTACGGGGCCACCGACGCCCAGCTGCAGTCCGACATCGCCCAGCTGCTGGTGACCACCTCGGCGGTGTACGACCCGGCCTCCGCGGTGGCGGCCGCGATCGACGCGTTCGGCACCGAGACCGTGCTGACCGCGTCGCGGCGGCTGACCAAAACGGCGGTGCCCGCCCGCATCCGCGATTCGGTGCCCGACGCCAAGGCCGTCATCGCCGCGGCCCGGGAACAGGTGCAGCACCAGACCGGGGCCGATCAGATCCGCACCGAGACCATCACCCGGTTCACCCGGGTCCAGGTCATCCAGCTGGTGCTGTGGGTGGCGCTGGTCTACGTCGCCTACCCGTTCATCAGTACGGTGCCCGCCTTCTTCGACGAACTGAGCAACGCCAACTGGTGGTGGGCGCTGCTCGGCCTGGCCGTCTCCGGGCTGCGCTACCTCGGCGCGGCCGGCGCGTTGTGGGCCTGTGCGGACGGGCTGGTGCGCTTCCGGCACCTGGCGATCATGCAGATCGCCAACACCTTCGCCGCGACCACCACACCGGCCGGGGTGGGCGGTCTGGCGTTGAGCACCCGGGTGCTGCAGAAGGGCGGGCTTTCCACCATGCGCGCCACCGCGGCCGTCACGCTGCAGCAGAGCGTGCAGGTGATGGTGCACGTGCTGCTGCTCATCCTGTTCACCGCGATCGCGGGCACCTCGGCGAACCTGCAGCACTTCGTGCCGAGCGCGACCGTCCTGTATCTGGTGGCCGGTGTCGCGCTCGGTCTGGTGGGCGTCTTCCTGGCGGTGCCCAAACTGCGGCATTGGCTGTCCTCGGCGGTGCGGCCGAAGCTGCAGGAGGTCAAGACCGATCTGTGGCAGCTGTCGCGGGCACCGAAGCGGCTCGGGCTGATCGTGCTGGGGGCCGCCGGCACGACGCTGGGCTCGGCGCTGGCGCTGTGGGCCAGCATCGAGGCGTTCGGCGGGGACACCTCGTTCGTGACGGTCACGGTGGTCACCATGATCGGTGGCACCCTGGCCTCGGCCGCCCCCACCCCCGGCGGTGTCGGCGCGGTGGAGGCCGCGCTGATCGGCGGCCTGGCCGCGTTCGGGGTGCCCGCGGCCATCGCGGTGCCCGCGGTGCTGCTGTACCGGGTGCTGACCTGTTGGCTGCCGGTCTTCGTGGGCTGGCCGGTGATGCGCTGGCTGACCCGCAACGACATGATCTGAAGGTTTGCCGACTGCGCTTTCCGGATACTTGGTGGGGATCCCCGACCCGCACATCCTGGAGTGTCCCTTGCAGATCAAGACGCTGGCCCCGACCGCACTCGCCGTCGCCGTGACGGCATTGGCCGGTGGGATCGCCACCAAGCCCGCGGTGGAGTCGGCCTGGTACGCCAAGCTGCGCAAGCCGCCGTTCCAGCCGCCGCGCCAAGCCTTCCCGATCGCATGGACCTCGCTGTACGCCGACATCGCGGTGGTGTCCGCGGCCACGCTGGACGAGGCGCCACCGCAGGTGCGGCGCAGCTACATTCGGGCGCTCGCGGTCAACCTGGTGCTCAACGGCGGATGGTCCTGGCTGTTCTTCAACCAGCGCAGGCTCGGCGCCGCCGCGGTGACGGCCGGGCTGCTGACCGCCAGCGGCGCCGACCTGACCCGCCGGGCGGTCGCGGTGCGCGGCGCCAAGGCCGCACCGCTCGGGCTGTACCCGGCCTGGTGCGCCTTCGCCACCGTGCTGTCCACCTCCATCTGGGCGCTGAACCGGCGCTGAACCGCGTCGAATCGGGCGGCGCCGCGCCGAAATCGTGGCATTCGTCAATTTGCGGTGTGCGGGTCGACTATCGTTGCTCGACACAACCCAGGGAGTTTCGCGTGTTGAAGACGATTGCCGCGGCCGGAGCCGCAACATTTCTGATGTCGGTGGCCCTCGCCCCGGCCGCGACGGCCGCGCCGTCGGTGTGGGTGATGCCCGATCTGCAAGGCATGAACCTGGCCAAGGCCCAGGCGCTGTACTCCGAGACGGTCGGCGAGAGCGGCCCCTGGCTGGAGTACATCTCCAACGCCGGCCCGTACGCCGGGTCGGTGCGCGCGCTGTCGGTCTGGGAGGTCTGCAAGCAGTCCCCGAGCCCCGGCCGCAAGATCAACGCCAAGTCGTGGACGGCCGTGGCCGTCAACCGCCCGGGGCAGTGCTGACACTCCCCCGGTAGTACCGCGCCGAGCAGTGGGGATGCTGCTCCCGGCCGACGCCCCGTTATGCTCTCTGGCGGCGTACGCGCGTGCCTGAGATCGGGCCGGCAACGAGCCAGGACTCTCCACCTTGCAGACAACACAGCGCACCCCGGCACCCGCCACGCCGATCGCCCGGCAGACCCGTCGCGACCTGGACGTGCTGGCGGCCGTCGCCGTCATCCTCGTCATCGTCGGGCACTTCTGGCTGGGCCGGGTCTCCGCCGGGATCGACGTGCTGCTGGTGCTGGCCGGCTACTACGTCGGCGCCCGGGTGTTGCGGCCCACCGACGGGTCGGTGGGCACCGAGATCTGGTGGTGCGCACGGCGAGTGATCCCGGCGCTGGTGCTGTTGCTCAGCACCGCCGCCGGGCTGACGCTGCTGGTGCAGCCGCAGACCCGGTGGGAGGCGTTCGCCGAACAGACCCTGGCCGGCCTGGGCTTCTATCAGAACTGGTGGCTGGCGACGACCGCCGCGGACTATGTGCAGGCCGAGGAGACCGTCACCCCGCTGCAGCATCTGTGGGCGCTCTCGGTCGCCGCCCAGGTGCTGTTGGTCTTCCTGCTGCTGGCCCGGCTGGTCCGGCGCCGCGCGGCGCTGTTCGTCGTCGTCGCCGCGCTGGCCATCGGCTCGGCGGTGTGGGCCTTCCTGCAGCACTTCGACGAGCAGACCCTGGGCTACTACAACACGTTCGGCCGGGCCTGGGAGTTGCTCGCCGGCGTCCTCGCGGCGTTCGCGGCCGGGCACATCCGGTGGCCGAACTGGCTGCGCCGGGTGGCATTCGCGGCCGGGTTGATCGCGGTCGTCGGGGCCGGGATCCTGGCCGACGGGGTCACCGACTACCCGGGCCCGTGGGCGTTGGTCCCGGTGCTCGCGACGGTGCTTGTCATCCTGGCGGGCTCGACCGGCGACGGGGCCGCGGCCCACGCCGGGTGGGCGGGTTGGGCGTTCGCCCTCTATCTGTGGCACTGGCCGCTGCTCATCTTCTGGATGGCGCACACCAACAACGACCGCGTCGGGGTCAGCGAGTCCACCGCGATCCTGCTGGTGGCCGTCGCGGCCGCGTGGGCGACCTGGCGCTGTGTGGACACCCGCTGGTGGCCGGCCTGGCATCCGATCCTGACCGGCACCGTCACCGCCTGTCTGATCGTGGTGCTCGCGGTGGGATCGCTGGGCTGGCGCGGTCACGTCGAACGGGTCCGGGACAGCGGTTCCGAGTTGGTGGCGCTGACGCTGCGCGACTATCCGGGCGCGCTGGCGCTGATCGAGGGACGCAAGACGCCGCGGCTGCCGTTCCGGCCCACCGGCCTCGAAGCCCCCGACGATGTGCCGCCGACGACGCTGGACAAGTGCCTGGCGAACTTCAGCGGTGAAGAGGTGGTCACCTGTGTGTACGGGGATCCGCACGCGGCCCGCACCATCGCGCTGGCCGGCGGGTCACACTCCGAGCACTGGGTGACCGCGCTGCACCAGCTGGGCCGCCAGCACGGATTCCGGGTCGTCACTTATCTGAAGATGGGTTGCCCGCTGACCACCGCCGAGGTGCCGATCATCGCCGGCCCCTTCACCCCGTACCCGTCGTGCCGCACCTGGTCGGACAATGCGCTGGCCCAGCTCGTCGCCGACCGGCCGGACTACGTGTTCCTGACCACCACCCGCCCGGTGATCGACGGCCCGGGTGACTACGTCCCGGACTACTACCTGGGCGTGTGGGACGAGCTGACCGCCAACGGCATCGCGATCCTCGGCATGCGGGACACCCCGTGGATGCTGCGGGAGGGACGGTTCTTCTCCCCGGTGGACTGCCTGTCCGACGGGGGCGATGCCGACACCTGCGGGCTGGCCCGCGAAGAGGCGCTGCGCGACCGCAATCCGACGCTGGCCCATGTGGCCGCCTTCCCCGGCATGCACCTGCTCGACCTCTCCGATGCGGTCTGCCGGCCGACCATCTGCCGGGCGGTCGAGGGCAATGTGCTGATCTACCACGACACCCACCACCTGTCGGGGACGTACGTCCGGACCATGGCCGACGAGCTCGGCCGGCAGTTGGCGGACGCCACCGGCTGGTGGTGAGGTTCGCCGATCCGGCGCCCACTGGGCCACACCCCGCCCCATGTGGTAGAACTGCAATTAACAAACTCGCCTGCAGCCACCGCGGGTGAGTTCCACGTCGGCCTGCCCACAAGCGCTGCAGGACGCTGAATACGTTGCCCGACACAGGGAGTCATCGTGAGTGAAAAGTCGTACGCCATCGTCGTCGGCGGCGCGTCCGGGATCGGCGCCGCCACCGCCCGCACTCTCGCCGATCACGGGTACGCGGTCGTGATCGGCGACCGCAACGCCGATGCCGCTGCCGCGGTGGTCGACGGACTCAGCGGCGACGGACATGTCGCCGCGGCGGTGGACATCGCCGACGAGGACAGTGTCACAACGTTCTTCGACACCGTGACCCAGCGCGCCGGCCGGTTCGAGATCGCGGTCAACTGCCCCGGCATCACCGCCCTGGGCCTGGTGACCGAACTGCCGGTGGCCAAGTTCCGCCGGGTCGTCGACGTCTGCCTGACCGGCGCCTTCCTGGTGATCCAGCACGCCGCGCGCCACATCGCCGACGACGGCGCGATCATCACGCTGAGCTCGTTGAACGCCCGCCAGCCCGCGATCGGGATGAGCGCCTACTGCTCGGCCAAGGCGGGTCTGTCGATGCTGACCCAGGTCGCCGCACTGGAGTTGGCGCCGCGGGTGCGGGTCAACGCGGTGGCCCCGGGTCTGGTGCACACCCCGCTCACCTCCGGGGCACTCGGCGTCGACGGCGTGCAGAGTGAGTACGTGGAGAACATCCCACTGGGCCGGCCTGGTACCCCGGATGAGATTGCCGAAGCCATCCTGTACCTGGCTCGGGCGCAATGGATCACCGGCGAGGTGCTCGACCTCAACGGCGGCGCGCACATGATGCGCTACCCCAATGTGCACGGCCACTTCGAACGGGCCTCGGGCTAGGCAGCTCACACCACCCCTCACTACGCCGAGGATCGCAGCCAGCTACTGGCCACGATCCTCGGCGTAGTCGTTTGTTATGCCCTATATCAGCTTTTGGTTGCCATTCCCTGTTGCAATAGTCGGCTTACGCGCCCTATGGTTAGTTTTGATTCTAGTCAAGTGCGACCAGTAAAGGGTGAAAATGAGCCGCGCTGTATGTATCGCGGGGGTCGGCATGACCCCCTTCGCCAAACCCGGCAAGAGTGCCGACTACCAGGACATGGGCGCCAACGCCGCCCGCGCGGCCCTGACCGACGCCGGCCTGGATTACACCGCGGTGGAACAGGCCTACGTCGGCTACGTCTACGGTGACTCAACCTCCGGCCAGGCGACGCTGTACCACCTTGGGCTGTCCGGCATTCCGGTGGTCAACGTCAACAACAACTGCTCGACGGGCTCCTCGGCGCTGTGGCTGGCCCGCCAGGCCGTCGCCTCCGGCGTCGCCGAGTGCGTCATCGCCCTGGGCTTCGAGCAGATGCGTCCCGGCGCGCTCGCCGCGGTGTGGGACGACCGGCCGAGTTCCACCGGAAAGTTCGAGGAAGTGGCGATGAGCCGCCCCGGAGCCGATCCGAAGGCGCCGATGGCCGCACAGCTGTTCGGCGGCGCCGGCGTCGCGCACATGGAACGCTTCGGCACCAAACCCGAAACGTTCGGCCGCATTTCGGTGAAGGCACGTCAGCACGCCGCCCGTAACCCGCTTGCGGTGTTCCGCGACCCGGTCACCCTCGACGAGGTGATGTCCTCGCCGACCATCTGGGGTCCCCTGACCCGGCTGCAGTGCTGCCCGCCCACCTGCGGTGCCGCCGCCGCGATCGTGTGCAGCGACGAGTTCGCCGCCAAGCACGGCATCGAGGCGGCCGTGCACATCCGGGCCCAGTCCCTGGTCACCGACCTGCCAGGCGCGTTCGACGGCGACGATATGCGCCGCGTAGTGGGCTACGACATGTCGGCCAAGGCCGCCAATGACGTCTACGAGGCCGCCGGCGTTGGGCCCGAGGACATTCCGGTCGTCGAACTGCACGACTGCTTCACCACCAACGAACTGATCACCTACGAGGCCCTGGGCCTGACCCCGGAGGGCACCGCCGAGAAGTTCATCCTCGACGGTGACAACACCTACGGCGGCCGCGTGGTGACCAACCCGTCCGGCGGCCTGCTGTCCAAGGGACATCCGCTAGGCGCAACCGGTTTGGCCCAGTGCGCCGAACTGGTCTGGCAGCTGCGCGGCCAGGCCGGTGAGCGCCAGGTCGAGGGCGCCCAGTTGGCGCTGCAGCACAACCTCGGACTCGGCGGCGCGTGCGTCGTCACCCTCTACGAAAGGACCGCCCAATGAGCGCTGAATCCCTCAAGGGTTATCAGTGGCCGGAGAGCACCGTCGATGTCGAACGCGGACGAGTTGTCATGTTCGCCAAGGCCATCGGTGAGACCGACCCGATCTACTTCGATGTCGAGGCAGCCCGCGGTGCGGGACATCCGGATCTGCTGGCACCGCCGACCTTCGTGTTCGGGCTCGATCTGGAGCACTCCGACACCCTGGGCGTGCTGGAGGCCAACGGAGTGGACGTCTCCGCGGTGCTGCACGGTGAGCAGCGGTTCACCTACCACCGCGAGGTGCACGCCGGTGATCAGCTCGCACTGACCGCCGAGTTCACCGACTACTTCTCAAAGAAGAACGGCGCCTTGGAATTCCTGGTGCGCAAATCGCAGCTGACCTCGGGCGGCGAACTCGTCGCCGAGATGGAGAGCGTGTCCGTCATCCGGAATGGAGCACCGTCATGACCACCACCGCCGCCGTCGAGGTGGGAACCCAGCTTCCGCCGCTGGTCATCGAGCCGATCTCGCGCACCACGCTGGCGCTGTTCGCCGGCGCCTCGGGCGACCACAACCCGATCCACATCGACATCGATGCGGCCAAGGCCGCCGGGTTCGAGGACGTCTTCGCGCACGGCATGCTGTCGATGGCCTACCTGGGCCGGTTGATCACCTCGTGGGTGCCGCAGTCCCGGCTGCGGGCCCTGAGCACCCGCTTCACCTCGATCACACCGGTTCTCGCCCAGCCGACCTGCACCGGGACCGTGGTGAGCATCGATGAGGTCGACGGCGAGCAGCGCGCCACCATCGAACTGGCCATCACGCTGGCCGACGGCACCGTCACCCTCAGCGGTGCGGCCGTGGTCGCGATCAGCTGACCGGCACCGGCACCGCCGAGCGGTAGCCCGGCAAACCTGGAAGAGTGAACTATGATTATGGTTCACTCTTCCAGGCCGGGCTACCGCCGGATGCCAGCAAAGGGAGGAACGCCGGAGTGGCGCAACCCGTTCGACAGCACGCGCGGAGTTCGGTACGCAAACTGCAGTTGTCCCAGGCTGCCGCGCGCCTGTTCACCGAGCGCGGCTATCACAACGTCAGCATGGACGACGTCGCCTCCGCAGTCGGGCTCACCGGACCGGCCCTGTACCGGCACTTCCGCAAGAAGTACGACATTCTGGCGCAAGCCATCTCCGAACAACTCGCCGCCGTCGAGGCCGTCGCCGCGGCGGCCGTGGAGGCCGATCTCGATCCCGAACAGCGCACCGCGAAGTTCCTGTCAGAGCTCGCCGATCTGGTGCTGGAACGCGAAGAGGTACTGCTGTGGAAGCGTGAGCGCAACCAGCTCTCGGACAGCGAGCAGGAACAGTTCCGACTGAAGCTCCAGCACGTCCTGCGGTTGACGGTCCAGGCGCTCGGGCTCGGTGACGACCAGGAAGCCGGCGGCGTGGCCGAACTGCGGGCCTGGAGCGTGCTGGGTCTGTACGCCAGCGTCGGGACCGCGCGCAAGCGGATGGATGACACCGCAGCCAAACGCATCCTGCTGGCCATGGCCGACGCCGTCCTGCAGTGCGAGCTCAACGGCGCGATCACCACCTCCGCTCCCCCGGCCCCATCCAGCGTCGCCCACCGGGCCGACGCGAACGCATCCTGGCGACCGCGACCCGCCTGTTCCACGCGCAGAGCTATCACGCCGTCGGGATCGAGGAGATCGCCGCCGAATCCGACACCGCGATCGCCACGTTCTACCAATACTTCAGCGGGAAGGCCGAACTGCTGCAGGCGGTGCTGAACCGCGGCGCCGAGGGCCTGCACTATGTGACCAATCACCGGCTGCCGACCGCGACCACGCCGGATGAGGCCGTCGACGTGATCGCCTGCACCCTGATCGAACTGGCGCTGGGCCCACATCAGCCGATCATGGCGATCCTGGCCGCCGATCTGGTCTATCTGCCGGAGCAGGCCCAGGATGCCATTCGGGTCAGCGAGCGCGAGTACATCGAGGAGTGGGTGGCAGCCATCCAGGCCGTCCGCCCGGACGTCTCGGTCCCGCACGCACGACTGCTCGCGCAGGCGTCCATCGGGATGGTCACCGACATCACCCAGACGGTCAGCATGCGCAACCGGGCCGGCATCGCCAGTGAATTGCACCGCCTGGTCGGCGCGGTGCTCAGCGCCTAGCCGAGACCGGTACCGCACGCCCACAGAGCATCTCAGCTCACGGGCACCGGCCGTCGGGTCTGCGTGCGGTGCCTGCGCCGGCCCGAGAACTGCCACCGCCATCTCGATCCGACCGCACGCCGGACCTCCAGGACGCCGCCGGGGTAGGTGACCATGATCAGCATGTGTGTCGCTCCTCTTGCAGTGCAGGGAAAGTCAGCGCAGGACGTCGCGCACGAAGTGGCCGATCTCGGCGGCGGCGTGCTGCGCACGGGGCATGTAGGCGGTGAACATCGTCCAGGCGTGACACACCCAGGAATAGACCGACAGCGTCGAGGGCGATCCGCCCTCCTGCAGCGCGGCGTGCAGTGCCCTTGCGTCGTCCAGGAGCACCTCCCGTTCGCTGACCAGGATGAACGTCGCCGGCAGACCGCTGAGGTCACCGAACACCGGGGACGCCAGCGGATCTCGCGGATCGTGGCCCTGCAGGTAGGCGACCGCGAGACTCTTCACCGAGCGCTTGGAGATCGCGGGGTCGGTGCCCGCGTGGGTGTCGAAGCTTTCCCCGGATGCGGTGAAGTCGGCCAGCGGGGACATCAGCACCGCCCCAGCGGGCAGCGGCGTACCGCTGTCCCGGGCGCGGATCAGCGAGGCCATGGTGAGGCCGCCGCCGGCAGAGTCACCGGCCAGCACCCACCGGTCGCCGTAGGTCTGCGCGGCCCAGCCCATGACCGCCGCGGCGTCCTCCACCGGAGCCGGGAAGGGCGCCTCCGGTGCGCGGCGGTAGTCCGGCACCACGACCGGGTGCCCACTCGCCGCCGAAATCGCCGCCGCAACCCCGCGGTAGCCCTGCGCCGATCCCATCACGTAGCCCCCGCCGTGCAGCCAGACAACCGCGGCGCTGTCGTCCACCGCTCCGGCGGCGACCCGCAGGGCGGGGACGCCCCCGGCAGACACCTCGTCCACCATGACGTCGTCGGGCAGTCCCTGCGCAATCATCATCTCGTCGAGGTTCTGGCGCATGACCTCCAGCGGCCGGCGGCCGTCACCGAAGACCTTGCGCAGCTCGTCGTCGGCGCGCCGCAGCGCATCGGCGTCGGCATTGATCCAGTTCGGCTCGGTCAGCGTCATCAGCAACCCCATCCATCCCCACCATCATTACGTGATCGATAAAAGAATCGTCACTAACTATATTCCTATAACAACTAGTCAACAAGACATTGACTGTCCAAATTGATGAAGTTAGCCTTCACATGCGAGATGTTGATCCGGGCACCGAAGCCCGGACAAACCAACACAAGGAACGACATGCCCCGACTCTCTGACAAGATCGCGCTGATCACCGGCGCCACCACGGTGGACCCCGGTGGGCTGAACATCGGTGGCGCCGCCGCCACCGAGCTGGTCGCCGAAGGCGCCCGGGTGGTGCTGGCCGACATCAACATCGACGGCGCCTCGGCTCTTGCCGACCAACTGAACCAGAAGCACGGCCCCGACGTCGCCGTCGCGGTGCACGTCGACCTGCGGGACGAGTCCGCCATCGCGGATCTGGTTGCCACCGCGGTGTCCAGCTACGGCGGACTCAATGTGCTGTTCAACATCGCCGGCGTCTTCCCGGCCGGAGACGGTGACGTCGCCACCATGCCGATCGAGGTGTGGGACGACGTGATGGCGGTCAATCTGCGCAGCGCGCTGCTCACCACCAAGCACGCCCTGCCGCACCTGCGGGCCGGCGGCGGATCGATCGTCAACACCGCCTCGACGCACGCCTTCGCCGGCGACACCAGCCTCACCGGCTACGGCGCCACCAAGGCCGCGCTGCTGGCGCTGACCAAGTACACCGCTACCCAGTACGGCCGAGAAGGTGTGCGCTGCAACGCCATCTGCCCGGGCACCACCACCACCCCGCCCGCCCAGCAGCTGCCGGTGACGATCACCGACATCTACCGCCGGCATACCCTGGCACCGGACCTCAACGCGCCCAACGACCTTGCCAAGGTGTACGCCTTCCTGGCCTCTGACGATTCGCGGGGCATCAACGGCGAGACCATCCGGGTCGACGGCGGGCTGCTGGCCCATCAGCCGTTCGTGCCGGATATGAACGCCCTGGGCGCCGCCACCGCCACCTCCCAGTAGTTGCGATTTGTGGAGTCTTACCCGTAACCATTCCGGGTAAGACTCCACAAATCGCTCAGGCGGGGCTTCCGTAGACCGCGACGACGACCGTCCGGTCCCAGCTGTTCTCCGACCACACACCGATGCGGGTGTGCGCGCAGTCCGCCATGATCGCCTTGTAGGCCGGGTTGTAGTACCACAGATTGATCAACTCGATCCCGCTGATCGCCAGGGCCGGATGGATCGCGACGGTCTCGGCCACGGTCCCGACGAATCCGGCGTTGGCCGCCCGCTGCTGGGGCGTGGACCCGTCGGATCCGATATCGCCGCCCAGGCTGCGGTTGTTCATCAGATCCTTCGCGTGCCATTCCGCGGCCAGCAGCAGCTTGGGTTCGACCTTCAGCTCGTTGTCGCATTCGGCCTGCCGCTGCACGGCATAGACGTTGTCGACCACGCTGCTGTTGAATCTGCGGTTATCCGCCTGCGCCGACGGTGCTACCGCCAAAGCGGCGACCGTCAGACCGACCGCCGCGGACGAGGCTCGAACTGCCAGTGATTGCACCATGATTCCTTAGGTGTCAGGGCGTGGGGCGGTAGCCTGCGGCCGAGTCGCGCAGCGGTCCGATCTGCGCCGGGCACAGTTCACCTGCCGCCTGGGTGATCAGATAAGAGGCGTGGAACTCGTCGGTGGTGTGAAAGTCGGCCTTCACCTCGGCCATCAGGTCGCTGTACCCGACGCCCTGGGCCAGCCTGTCGCAGAGCCGATTACCGTATGCCAGCGCCGCGTCGGCGTTCGGGAAGTTGTAGCCCGGCCGCACCGTCACGTTGACCAGATAGGCGACCGCATCGGCGTGCGCCGCAGGCGGCGCGACCACACCTGCCGCCGCAACGGTCAGGCCGACGGCCGCCGTCATCAGCGCGCGCCTCACAGCGGCTGGAAGCCCGAGATCAGCCATGAGTCTCCGACCTTCTCCATATCGACGTGGGCACTGGACTGGGTGTCGGTCGGCGGATCGGCACCCACCGTGGTGGTCTGGTTGATGTACACCAGCACCTGTGCCCGATCAGCGTCCGCGAACACCAAGGCCGCGGCGGGCACGGCGGCCACCGCCGAGATGCGCTGCTCTTCGGCTCCCGGGATGACCACATCATTGATGAGGGTGGTGTACTCCGCGCGGAATTCGCCGGTCATCCGTTCGCTGGCCGCGGTGAGGTCCTCCTGCACATGATCGGCGCGGTAGGACAGCATCGCCGTCGCCCCCTCGGTTGCCGCCATCACCACCGTGGCCGACTCACCACCGGACGGCGCGGCCGAACTCGCCTGCCATTTCAGGTATCCGACGCCGGCCGCCAGCGCCATCACCAGCAGCGGCAACACCAGGTAGGCGAGCGTCCGGGCGGTACTGCGCGGTGGCTTCGCCGGCTCTACCGGCACCTCGGCGACATCGATCTCGGGGTCGGCTACTGCCAGGGTGCTCACTGTTGTCTCCTCACGACACGAACTGGACATCGGAGACCTTCTCGGTGCCGCCACTGCTCTGCACGCCGATACGCATCCGCCAGGTACTCGGAACCTGTTCGGCTGCGCCCTCGTTCGCCATCTTCACCGACATGACCACCAGGACCTGGGCGGTGTCACCGTCCTGGGACTCCAGGGCCGCCGAGGTGACCGTGCCCGCCGACGTCGATTGCGCCTGCTTGACGACGTCGGCGAACGGCTGGGCACGCTTCTGGAAGTCGTCGTGGAAGGTGCCGGTCGATGATTGCAGGATGCGGTCGATATCCGCGTCCACGGTCTTATGGCCGATGGTGGTCAGGTTGATCGCACCTTGGCGGGCCGCCTGCACGAACCGGCTCTGCTGGGTGCTGTCCCGGTGCTCGTCGGCGATGCGGTAGCCGAGCCATCCACCGACCGCCCCCAGCGACAGCAGTGCAACAGCCCCGACAACAACCGCGGCTTTCAGACCCGGGTTGTGCTGCGGCACTGCGGTGCCCGTGGCGTCGGTCAGCCCGCCGCCGGAACCAGCATGCTCTGCCATGTTCTGCCTTCCGTCTGGTTACCCAGGTCGGCCTGGGTGTAGATCTGGCCGTCGGGGCCCATGTACTCCCCGGTGTTCGGGTCGTACTCCGCCACCGCGACCGGCGGAACCGGCGTCGGCGCCCCGGCGGCCGGTTCGGGCCGCAGTTGCGGTACGGCCTGACCGGACAGGGTGGCGTTCTGGTCACCCTTCCAGTTGAAGCCGTCGTTGAGCGGCACGTACTCCTCGTCGCTCTCACACATCCGCGCCGTCGGTGCCCGCTTGCCGGGCCGGTTCAGGCACGGGTAGTTCCGGTTGCCGCGCACCACATTCCAGGAATCCTGCGGGATCCTGCAGTACAGATCACCCGGCGGCAGGTCGGCCGTGGTCTCGGCGGCCGGCCCCAGCAGCTGATCGGTGGGCAGGAACCCGGTGGTGCATGGCGGGGGCAGATTCAGGTTGAGGTTGAAGCTCACGTACAACCCGGGCGTCTCGCGCCTGGAGTCCTTGTTCGCCAGCAGCGCACCCTGCAGGCTGGCGACGATCTGGGGTTCCAGCACCAGCACCTGTTCGATGGCGGGCTGGTAGACCACCGCGACCTCGCCGATGCTGACCAGATTGGCCATCAGCGTGGGCAACGTCGGCTTCAGCCGATCGAACAGGGCCCGGCCTTCATCGGTGGCGGCCGCGCCCTTTTCCAGCAGCCCGGCCACCGCCGGGTCGGCGTCACGGAGCTGACCGGTCAGATTCTTCAGATTCGAGGCCCACGCGTTGATCGACTGGGCGGTGTCGGCTTGAGAGTCGAGCACCGGTCCGGCCTTGTCGATCAGCGCGAGCAGCGGGTCGAGGTTGGCCCGGGCGTCGATGGCGAGCTGGGTGGATCCCCGCACGATCCGGGACAACTCGGGCCCCAACCGACCCACCGCGGTGTAGCTCTCGTCGATGACGGTCTTGACGTTGTCCCGCGGGATCGCCTGAATACCACGGTTGGTCGCGTCCAGCAGCTTGTTGATCGGCGGCGGGACGGTGGTCCGGTCCTCCGGGATCACATCGCCGTTCTTCAACATCGGCCCGTCCGCGCTGCGCGGTACCAGGGCGACGAACTGTTCACCGATGGCCGAGGCACTGTGCACCTCCGCGGTGAGATCGGAGGGGATCGGCACATCGGAGTTCAGCGACAACACGGCCTCCACGCCGCCGTTGTCGGTCAGCCGCACCGTGCTGACCCGTCCGACGTTGGTGCCGCGGTAGGAGACGTTGCCGCTCTGGTACAGCCCGGCGGCCTGCGACAGCTGGACGGTGACCGTGTACTGGCCCACCCCGAACATGGCGGGCACCTGGACGTAGCTGAACGCCATGATGCCGCCGGCCACCAGCGCCACCACCCCGAAGAGGGCGAGCTGGAGTTTGATCCGCTTGGTCAACATGTCAGGGCCCCTGGTGGTACTGGTAGGGGGCGACGATCGGATTGCCCGCGGTGTACGGGCTCGGCAACTGTCCGATGGTGCGTCCCCACTGCATCTCCAACTCGGTCAGGTCACCTTCGAAACGGGTGCCGTTGAGCAACCCGTCACCGAGCCGGCTCAGGGTGAGATCGAAGATGACGTCGGTATTGAGGAAGTCGCCGCGGACGATCTTGTCGATGTTCTCGATGGGCCACGGCAGGGTCGCCAACAGACTCAGAGCCCGGGTCATATCCGGTCCGGCGTCCGCAAGTGACCCCAGAACCTTTCCTGTGGACTTGATTTCCGATACCAGGTTCTGCTTGGTCTGGTTGACCACGTCGGCGGTCAACGCGCTGAACTTGCCGAACCCGTCCACCGCATCGGTGAGGTTCTCCCGATGGTCGCTGAGCACCTTGACCGCGTCGGGAATCGTCTTCAGTGCGTTGTCCAGCACCGGCTGCTGTTCGGCGAGCTGACCGACCAGACCATCGAAGCTCTCGGTGGCCGCGATGATGTCCCCGGTCTGGCCGTTGAGCCGCCCGACGAACAGGTCCATCTGCTCGATCAGGCTGCGCAGGTCACTCTCACGCCCGGCGAACGCGGTCGCCAGCGCCGCGGTGATGTCCTGCAACTGGCCGACGCCACCACCGTTGAGCAGCAACGACAATGCCGACAGCGTCTGATCGGTGTTCGGGTAGGCGGCACCGGATTCCAGTGGGATCAACGCGCCGTCGCGAAGCTTGCCTTCCGGCTTCGCATCGACCGGCGGCGCCAGTTCGACGTGCAGCGATCCCAGCAGGCTGGTCTGCCCGACGGTGACCGTCGTATTGGCCGGCAGCTCGACATCACCGTTGAGCCGCATGGTGACCAGCGCATGCCAGCCCTCGCGCTCGATTCCGGTGATCGTGCCGACGTTCACATCGCCGACCCGGACCCGTGAATTGGGTTCGATGGAACCGATATCCGGTAGCTGCGCGCGTACCACGTACGAGCCGTCGCCACCGCCCTGGGTGCCGGGCATGGGCAGCGAGTTCAGGCCGCGCCACTCACATCCGGTGAGCGCCGTCGCGGCCACCAACAGCACCGCGCCGAGCCCCTTGGCTCGGGGCTGCCATCGGAATGCTCTCATCGTCATCCTCCCGCCCCCGGCAGCAACATGCCCGGCAGGCCCGCGGCCGGATCGGTGGTCGCTGCGGCGGGCGCCTCCGCGATCGCCGGCGGCACGAAGTCCGGTCGTAACCTGTTCTCGCTGTAGGTGATCTCGTTGGGTCGCGCCGCCTGACCGACGAACAGGTTCTCGCCCAGCGGCGGGAAGTTCATCTGCCGGTTCTTGACGATCGGCGCGAGGTACTGCGCGCACAGCCGCGAGGAGTACGCACCGTTGATCCGCGACGCCGCCTCGATCGATCCGCACAGGAACTGCAGCGGATCGGCCAGGTTGTTCACCGCGAGCATGCCGGTCAGCGCACCCTGGGACGGCTGGTACACGTTGGCGAAGTTCTGCACGGCATTCGGGAACGCGTGCAGGGCCTGCTTCACGTCGTCGATGCCACCGTTGACCGCGGTGGTGATGGACGCCAGCCGCTCGGTGGCCAGACCCGCCGCCTCACCGTTTTCCTTCAAAAACTCGGTGGCCACACCGACCACCGAATTGAGGTCGTTGACCGCGGCGCTCACCGCACCGGGATCGTCGGCGAGCAGACCGGTGACCGTGGCCATGTTGCGGTTGAGCTGTCCGAGCAGATCCGAACTGTCCTCCAACGCGGACACCACCACCGACAGGTTCTTCAAGCTGGCGAAGGTGTCGTCGCTGTGATCGCCCAGCGCCGAGAGGGCCTTGCCCATCACGGTGACCGTCTCGCGGATGTTGGCGCCCTGCCCGCGCAGGTTGTCCGCAGCGGTGTTGACGAACTGTCCGAGCGTGCTCACACCGCCTGGCTCGGTCGGCTGCAGCGCATCGGTCAGCTTCTCCAATTGGGCACGCAGATCGTCCCATTCGAGCGGGACGGCGGTGCGCTCCTGCGGGATGACCGCACCGTCATCGAGGGCCGGACCGGAGGTGTAGGCCGGTGTCAGCTGAATCGCCCTGGCGGTGACCAGCTGCGGCGACACGATCACGGCCTTCGCTTCGGCCGGCACGGTGACGCCGCGGTCGACGTAGAAGGTGACCTTGACCTGTTCGGGCTCCGGTTCGATGCCGGCGATCGCCCCCACCGGGACGCCGAGCACCCGCACCTCGTCGCCGACGAACAGCCCGTTGCTGTTGTCGAAGTAGGCGACGAGGTTGGTGCGGCCGGCGACGTTGAGCGCGCGCACCCCGAGTACGCCACCGGCGACCACCGCCGCCGAAAGCGCCACGGCCAGAACGATACGCAGAGTCCGCTTGCGCATCACTGTCCTCCGTCGGTGGGTTCACCCGGTGCGCGCACCAGAGTCGGTGTCGGGCCCTCGGTGGTCGGCTGCTGCCCCTCGGGCCACAGCGCGGGCGGCCCGGGCGACGGTCCGCCCGGCGGCGGTGCCGGCTCGGGCTCCCGGTACGGGTAGCGCGGGTCCCCGGGCTTCCCGGTGATCGCATCGGGCAGGTTCAGGTGCGGTTCCCCGCCCTGACCGGTGCGCGGCATGGGCATCGGCATCGCCGGGGTGCCGGCCTGGCCGGTCTGCGGATCCGTCAATGCCGACGGCGGAAGGACATTCGGGTCCAGGCCCAGATCGGAGAACGCCGAGTCGATGAACGGCTGGACGATCTGGCCCGGCAGGTTGGCCAGGTAGGCCTTGAAGAACGGCCCCGACCCGACCGTCTCCCCCAGCGCCATCGTGTACTGGTTGAGGTACTTCAGCGCCAGCATGATGCGCTCCTTGCGGTTGTCCACGATGGTGAGGACTCCGTTGAGCTTGTCCAGCGCCGGGCGCATCTGCTGGCGGTTCTCGTCGATGAACGCCTGAAGCTGCTGGGCGAAGTTCGACAGGTTGCGCGAAATGTGCTCCAGCGCCGAGCTTTGCGCAGTCAGCTCGGCAAGCAGCGCATTGCTGTTGGCGACGAGTTCGGCGATCTGGTCGGCCCGGGCCGACAGCACCTCGGTGGCCTTGCTCGCGTTGCTCAGCAGATTGCGCAACTGGGTGTCGCGGACCGCGAGCGTCTCGGAGAACCGGCCCACACCCTGCACCGCGGCGCGCAGGTCCGGCGGGGTGTTCTGGAAGGTCTCGGCCAGCGTCGACAACGACTGCGAAACCGTGTCGGTGTCCAGGCCGCTGATGGTGGCCGAAAGGTCCCCCAACGCATCCGGCAGCTGGTACGGGGACTTGGTGCGGTCCATCGGAATGGTCTCGGACAGTCGGCCCGGCCCGCGTGGGGTGACCTCGAGGACCTTGGACCCGAGCAGGCTCTTGGTCCGGATGTGCGCTTCGGTGAGGTCCCCGAGGCGAACGTCATCGTCCACGTCGAAGTCCACCCGGACCTGGGCGCCGTCCAGCTTCACCGAGGACACCTGGCCCACCCGGAAACCGGCCACCTGGACCGGGGCTCCGGTCCGCAGGCCGCCGGCCTCGGCGAAGTAGGCCGAGTAGTCGTCGGTCGAGGTACTGAACGGCAGCTTGTCGTAGTTCAGCGCGGCCACGGCGAGTCCGGTGGTCAGGGCGATCCCGGAGAGACCGATGAGAAACGTATTTCGTTCGGCGAAGGGTTTCATTTCGGCGCACACCGTCCTGTGGTCTGCTCGGCGAGTTTGACGTAGACCGGCTGCCCACCTTTTCCGTTCAGCTTCAGCGACAGCGAGCAGAGGTACTCGGGGATGAAGTCACCGCGGGTGCCGAGCCGGGCCAGCTTCTTGTAAGCGTCCGGCAGCATGTCGAGCAACCCGTCGAAGTACTCGTGGTCGGCGAGCACCAGGGAGGTCACCCGATCCGATTGCGCCACCGCTTCTTTGACCGGCTGACGAGCCTGGGCCAACAGGTCGGCGACGGTGGCGGACGCGGCGTTGGTGTAGGCGACCGCATTGGTGACGTCGGTCTTGCGTTCCTCCAGCCCGGCCACCAGCTCCGACAGCGAATCGACGGCCTTGGCGAACTGCTCGGTCTGCCCGCCGAACGTGCCCAGCACCACGTTGAGATTGCCGATGACCTGGCCGATCAGCGCATCGCGGTCGGCCAGGGTGTTGGTCACCATGGACGCCTGGTTCAGGAAGGAGCCGATGGTGGCGCCCTCACCCTGGAAGGCCTGGATCAGCGCGCTCGACAGAGTGTTGACCTGTTCTGGGTCCAACGCCCGGAACAGTGGACGGAACCCGCCGAGCAGCGTGTCGAGGTCCAGTGCGGGCTCGGTGCGGCTGACCGGGATGGTGCCGTCGGCCTTCAACTGCTGGGTATCACCCGGCCCGTCCAGCAGCGCCAGGTAACGGTCGCCGATCGGGTTCTCCCAGCGGATCTGGGCCTTGGTGCCCTCGGTGAGTACCAGCGACGGGTCCGCGGAGAACTCGACGATGGCGCGCGAGGCCGCATCCTCTGAGACGTCGATCGAGATCTTCTTCACCTGACCGACCTCCACACCGGCCACCCGGACGAAGTCGTCCACCTCCAGGCCGCTGACATCGCTGAACTCGGCCCGGTAGACCTGCTCATCGGAGAATCGCAGATTGGCGAAGATGGCCATCAATCCGAAAAGCGCCATCAGGCAGGCCACCACGAACGCGGTCAGGTTGATGACCACCCGTCGCAAGCTGTTGTTCACTGCTGGTCCTCGATGCTCATGGTGACGGCGGCGTCTCGGCGGACGGTCCCGGAACGCCGGGTGGCACAGGTGCTTCGGCCGGCAAGGCTCCCGGCAGCGGGGCCGGTGCCGGTGCCGCCGGCGGCGCGGGGGCGGGTGGCACGCCCGGCCACAACGGCACTCCCCCGGGCCCGTACAGCGGTGCCCCATAGGGGGCGCCACCCGGCACGGCCGGCGCAGGACCGGGCGCGGGCCCACCGGGATGACGCAACCGCGGCGGTTCCGGAATCGCCTTGGTGACCGGGAAATAGTTCACCCAGCCGGGGAACCCGATGCCCGGGTTGGGGCGGATGTCCATGCCGGTGCCATAGCCGGTGTCGGTGACCAGGTAACGCACCGGGAAGTTCTTGCTGACGTCGGGCAGCGATCCGCAACTCGGCTGCCCACCGGGGCCACCGGTGGCGGCCACCTTGGGCAGGTTCTGCGGGTAGCGGTAGGGGTCATCACCCAACAGCAGACCGACGTCCTGGACGACGGACCGCCCGTTACCGCCGATGTTCTTGTAGGCGCCGTTGTCGAGGGCGAACTTCGCGCCCTTCAGCAGGCAGGTGTAGATCGGGTCGTACTTGCGCAGCAGGGTGGTGGTCGGCTCCAGCACGTTGATGCCACGGATGATGCTGTCTCGGTTCGGCGCGATGAGGTCGATCCCGGTGTTGGAGAAGCCGATCGAGCTCAACAGCAGGGCGTCGAGGTCCTTCTCGTGCGCGGTCACCGTCTCCGCAGTCACGCTGGCGGCGTCCAGGGTGCTCAGAATGTTCTGGGCTGCGCTGCTATAGGCGTCGCTGAACCCCTTGAACGACGTCCAGTTCGAACCGACCTCATCCATCTTCGGATTGATCGCCAGCAGAACTTGATTCGCGTCCGTGGTCGCCTGGCCCATCCGTTCGCCCTGACCGCGGACCGCGTCGGCGACGGCGGTGAGCACGGCGCTCATCTTGGTCACGTCGATCTGGTTCAGCAGGCCGACCAGGTTGTCGAACACCGTATTCACCTCGGTGGACACATTGCGAGACTGCAGTACCGCGCCGGCCGAGAGTCGTTGGTCGCTGGGTTGACTCGGGTAGATCAGGTCGACGTACTTGGCGCCGAAGGCAGTGGTAGCCGCGATCTCGGCCTCGACGTTGGCCGGGATGTAGCGGGCCTGGTCGGGGTCGATCTCCAGTTTCAGTGCGGCGGTGCGGCTGCCGCCCGCGATGCCGGACACCCGACCGACCTGGACACCGTTGAGCTTCACCTTGGCGCCGGTCTCCATCACCAGACCGGACCGGTCAGCGGTCAGGGTGACGGGCACGTACTTTCGGAACGTGCCGGCGAAGATCGCCGAGCACAGCAGAACCAGCCCGATCACCGTGGCGAACAGGGCAGCGGTCCACCACAGCGGATGGATGCCCCGTCGTTTCGTCTTCTGTTCCATGCGATTACCCAGCCAGGTGGAAGTTGCCGGACTGGCCGTAGATGGCCAGCGAGAGGAAGAGCACCACCAGCACGGCGGCGATCAGCGAGGTTCGCACCGCGCGGCCGACGGCCTCGCCCACACCGGCCGGGCCGCCGGAGGCGGTGAAACCGTAGTAGGTGTGCACCAGCATGATGACCACCGCCATCACGACGGCCTGGAAGAAGGACCAGATGATGTCGGTCTTGTTCAGGAAGGTCAGGAAGTAGTGGTCATACACCCCGGAGGACTGGCCGTAGATGAAAATGGTGCCGAACCGGGCCGCCCAGAACGCCGACAGCACGGCCACGCAGTACAGCGGGATCACCACGATGACACCGGCAAGCACCCGACTGGAGGCGAGGTAGGCGATCGACCGCACCCCCATCACTTCCAGCGCATCGATCTCTTCGTTGATCCGCATGGCACCGAGTTGTGCGGTGGCGCCGGCGCCGATGGTGGCGGCCAGACCGATGCCCGCGATGACCGGCCCGATCAACCGGACGTTGAAATACGCCGAGGCGAATCCGGTCAATGCCTCGACGCCGACCTCCGCGAACTGGTTGTAGCCCTGCACCGCGACCAGCGCACCGGTGGACAGCGTCAGGAAGCCGACGATCACCACGGTGCCGCCGACCACGGCCAACGCTCCGACACCCAAACTCATCTGGGCGATCAGCCGGAACAACTCCACCTTGTAGTGGATGACGACGTCCTTGATCGAGCCCAGAGTTTGGAAGTAGAACTGCGCCTGGGTCCCGATCCGGGTCAGGCCGTCGATCCAGCCCTGAACCGCGCGGCGCACGCGCGGGTGAATCCGGCTCGGACTGCCGGCGGTCACAGGGTCGCCTTGATGCCGACGGCGGAGGCGATGATGTTGATCGCAAACAGCGCGACGAAGGTGAAGACGACCGTTTCGTTGACCGCGTTCCCGACGCCGGCGGGCCCGCCACCCACCGAAATGCCCTTGTAGCAGGCGATCAGCCCGGCGGAAAGCCCGAACAGCGCCGCCTTGATGAGCGAGATGATGACGTCGGCGGCGCTGGTGATGACGGTCAGGCCGCCGATGAACGCGCCGGGCGTCACATGCTGGACGAAGACCGAGAAGGCAAAGCCGCCAACGAGTCCCACCAGGATCACCACCGAGGACAGCAGCGTGGCCACGACGGTTGCGGCCAGGACTCGGGGCACGACCAACGACTGGATCGGGTCGACACCCATCACCCGCAACGCGTCGAGCTCGTCGCGGATGGTGCGGGCGCCGAGGTCTGCGCACATGGCCGTGGCGCCGGCTCCCGCGACGACCAGCACGGTCACCACGGGACCGATCTGTGTGACGGTGCCGTAGGCGGCCCCGGTGCCGGCGAAGTCGGCCGCGCCGAACTCAAGCAACAGGATGTTGAAGGTGAAGATCAGCAGCACGGTGAATGGGATCGCCAGCATCAACGTCGGCACCAGCGACACCCGCGCGACGAACCAGCACTGCTCCAGGAACTCGCGCCAGGCGAACGGCCGGCGGGGAATCGCGACAAGGGTGTCCAACGCCATGGCGAAGAAGTCGCCGAGGGCGCGCACCGGCTTGGAGGCCTTGGCGGACGAGATCGCGCGTAGGCGGTCGCCGGGCCGGCGGGTTCCCTCGCCGCCGGTTACGTGAGCGATGGTCACGCCGGCCTCGATCCTGCGCCACCGACGATCCGGCGACGGTCCGAGTGTGAAGAACAATTCTGTCCGACCTCGGTCAACGTATTGCCTTTCACATTGCGTCCGGTGGTGCCCTCACACCGTGAGGACCGGAGTGTCCCCGATCACAGCTGTAATCGCTGATAGCATCGCATACCGGAAAATTCGCAGTCAAGCAGCCCTAACTGTTTACCTCCCCGTCAATACCCGTGCGGGCACTACAGCACATCGTGATATGCCGCCTGACCTCGCAATATGCCGGGATGCGATGAGGATTCCGAGGACACCCGAGGGGCTTGAAGGAGTTGTATTGGTGACTAAGTTAGTAAATCATCATTCTGAGCTAACTACCCGACCCGACGTCGCGGTCCAGCCACCTGCCGGCCCTCGGCCCGACTCCGGATACCGACCCACGGTGTCATCGGCCCCACCGGTAGGCGCCCAACACTCCCGATGGCCTACTCCGGCCCACATGGACCGCGGCACCCGGCGGGTCACGCGACCACACATCACCCCCAGGGGGCGGGCAATCCCTGCACCACCCCGCACACCGACAGCTTCTTCCAGAACTGGCATTAACTAGCACAGGATCGATGCGCTCCCGGGTGACGCTGAACGCCCGCCCTACAGCAACTTCACTCTGAGTTATATGCCACTGTGAGACAAATGATTTGGCTATACAGCAAACCATCAATGGAGCCGCTACGGAAGCCTGCGGACCTGCGCCTTGACGGTCAAATGACTTCTATGTGATGCTATCGCCAATCACTGTTGTGACAGAGATCATTCATTTTTCAGCGGTGTGATCCCAACTTCCAGGAGGCCTCAAGTGACCACCAGCGAACAGACGTCGGCCACCGAGACTGACGCGACGACAGCCAACTCCGAAGAGCTGGCGGTTTTTCCGTTCAAGCGGACGTGCCCCTTCGCGCCGGCCGACGAGTACGCCGACGGCGGTTCGATCCGCAAGGTTTCGTTCAAGAACATCGTCCCGGCCTGGCTGGTCACCGACTACAGCGACGTCAAGGCGGTGCTCGGCGATCGGCGCTCCAGCGTCCGGAACATCCCCGACCCTTCCCGGGGCGACGAGGGCGGCGAGCCGCTGCCCGGCTTCTTCGTCGCGATGGATCCGCCGGACCAGACCCGGCTGCGCAAGATGCTCTCCCGCGAATTCACCCCGCGCCGGATGGAAGCAATGCGGCCCGCGGTGGAGCGGATCACGAACAAGCTGATCGATCAGATGCTCGAGCAGGACGGGCCGGTCGACCTGGTCCAGGCCCTGGCGCTCCCGTTGCCGTCGCTGGTGATCTGCGAATTGTTGGGTATCCCCTACGACCGGCACGATTGGTTCCAGGAAGAGACAGTGAAATTCCTGCGCCTCGACACCACGCCGGAAGAGGCGGCCGAGACGGTCGCATCGGTGATGGGGTATCTCGGAGAACTCACCGTCTCCAAGATGGACGATCCCGGCGACGATCTGATCAGCTTGCTGCTCAACCACGTTCGCAGCGGTGACCTGACAATCCCCGAGGTGGCCGGCATGGCCGCGTTCCTGCTGATGGCCGGGCACGAGACGACCGGCAACATGATCTCGCTGGGCGTGTACGCGCTGCTGGAGCATCCCGATCAACTCGAACTGCTGCGCCAGGACCCATCCCGGGTGCCTGCTGCAGTGGAAGAGCTGCTGCGCTTCCTCGACATCATCGGAAATCTGCCGCGCTACCTGACCGAGGACATTGAGCTCGCCGGTCAGACCATCCCGGCCGGCGACATCGTGATGGTGGCCATGGACGCCGCCAATCGCGACCCCAAACAATTCGAGGATCCGGACACGCTGAACATCCTGCGCACGGACGCCAAAGGCCACGTCGCCTTCGGGCACGGTATCCACGTCTGCCTCGGCGCCCCGCTCGCCCGCGTGGAATTGCAGTCGGTGATCAGCACGCTGTTCAGCCGCATCCCGACACTCAAGGTCGCGGCCCCCTCCGAGGAGATCCAGGTGAAGACCGATGCCAAGATCTTCGGGCTGAAGTCGCTGCCTGTTACGTGGTAGATCCGATGCCAGAAGCTGACTGCCTGGAACGCCCGAGCACCGTACGCCTGGTGATGCGGGAGTACGAGGCCGACGTTGTCATCGCAAGCAAGGAGATCATCGCCGACGGGATCGCCGCCCTGACATTGAAAGAGGTTGGAGGCCATCCGCTCCCGGAGTGGACGCCCGGTTCACACATCGACCTCATCATGTCTTCCGGCCTGGTACGCCAGTACTCGCTGTGCAGTGACCCCGCCGACCGGGAAACCTGGCGCATTGCGGTGCTCCGCGAACCCGACGAGCACTCCCGCGGCGGATCGATCTACGTGCACGACACCCTCGAGCAGGGTGCCGAGATTCGGATTCGCGGACCCCGCAACCATTTCCAACTCACTTCGTCGCCGAACTACCTGTTCATCGCCGGCGGCATCGGCATCACGCCGATCCGGGCGATGCTGGCCGAGGCCGAGGCGGCTGGCGCGAACTGGAAGTTGTTCTACGGCGGCCGCAGCACCGATTCCATGGCCTTCCTCGACGAACTGGCCCCGTACGGAGACCGGGTCGAGTTCTGGGCGCAGGATCAGCGTGGGCTGCTGGACCTGGGATACATCCTCGGCACCCCGCAAGCAGACACCTTGGTGTACTGCTGTGGTCCGCAGGGTCTGCTCACCGCGGTCGAAGAACGCTGCACGGCCTGGCCCGTCGGTGCGCTGCGGCTGGAACGCTTCAGCTCCAGCACTGTCGAGACCGAATGGGTCAACACCCCGATCGAAGTCGAACTGGCCCGCCACGGTGTGACGTTGACCGTGCCCGCGGACCAGAGTGTGCTCGAGGCGATCGAGGCACACGGTGTCGACGTCATGTCCTCGTGCCAGTCCGGCATGTGCGGGACCTGCGAAACACCGGTTCTCGACGGGATTCCCGAACATCGCGATGACGTCCTCACCCACGAGGAACGTGAACGCAACGACTGCATGATGATCTGCGTCTCCCGGAGTCGCAGCGACAAGCTCGTCCTCGACATCTAACCCCCCACCGATGTCGCGGACGCCCGGCGGGGCCCTCGTACGAGGGCCCCGCCGGTGTCGTTTCCGGCCCCGCCGCCCGGATCGTCACCTAAAAGAATGACTCTTCACTAAATCCACCTATTGCCCAGTAAAATTGGGGTTTGACTGTCCGTTTTGCTGAAGTTACGCTTCACATTGGATTGATGATCGGCGGCCACTCGGTCGCCCCGCCTGTCCGGAAAGGGATCGGCACATGCAAATCGGCACTGTCCTGGACTTCGGAAGACCCATGCCGGTCGTCGGCGACGAGATCGCCGCCTGGGAGCAAGTGGGCCTTTCGTCGGTCAACCTCGGAGACGCGTATTCTCTCGACGCGCCAACAAAACTCGGCTATCCCTCGGCCCGCACCGGCTCCGTTGAACTGGTGCACGCCACCGCCCTCATCGGGAATACCGACCACATCCACCGGAGGCTCACCGCACCGCATGAGGCGGGCGTGCCCCTGGTCAACATCACCCCCATGGCAACCGACGCGGGCGAACGTCTCGACGCGGTCAGAACCGTTGCCGCCCTCGCTAAGGAGATTTCATGAGTCAACTCCTCGAACCCGGCGCCACCCTCGATGCCGAGGAACTGCGGGACGCCCTGGCGGAAGCCAATGTGCCCTGCCTGATCGGCGTGCTCTACCAGCTGACCGGCGATGCCCGGTGGTTGGCCGAGCCGTACCTGATCGCCCCCACCATGGGGTTCGAGAGCCACGACGACGGCGGGCTGCCCGCCGAACGCGTCGAGGAGATCCGGTCGGCGGCGTTCACCGCGATCATGGACTGGACTGCGGGCGCCCCGGTCGCACACCCGGCGCCCGACGGCGCGGAGCTGGTGGCGCTGATGTCCGCGGTGATGGGTGAACCGGTTGGCGAGAAGTACATCCCGCTGGCCGCCGAGCAACTCGGGTTCGCACCGTTCGTCGCCCCCGATGTCGCCGATCGCGCCACCGACACCGGCTTCTCCGTGATCGTGGTCGGCGCCGGCTTCTCCGGCCTGGCGGCGGCGGTACACCTCAAACAGGCCGGCATCCCGTTCCGGGTGCTGGAACGCAACGACCGTGTCGGCGGCACCTGGTACGAGGCGAACTACCCGGGCGCCCGGGTAGACGTGCCCAATGATCTCTACTCCTACTCGTTCTTCCACCGCGAGTGGAGCCAGAACTTCGCCCAGCCCGACGAGATCCGGCAGTACATCGACGATGTCATCGCCCACTTCGATCTGGCGCCGCACATCGAGACCGGAGTCAGCGTCGACGGCGCCGAATGGGATGCCGACGGCAGCGAATGGGTGGTGAAGATCAACTCCGGCAACGGGTCCGAGACCGTCCGTGCCACTGCGCTGATCACCGCGGCCGGACTGCACAACACCCCGAATATCCCGCAGTTCGCGGGACTTTCGGACTTCGCCGGCGAGGTGGTGCATTCGGCGCGCTGGACCCCCGAGGACGATTACCACGGGAAGAAGGTCGCGGTGGTCGGAGCCGGGGCCAGCGCGATGCAGGTGGTCTGCAAGATCGCCGAAGATGTCGAGCACATGGTCGTCGTCCAGCCCGAACCGCACTGGATCACGCCGAACGAGCAGTACTTCCGCAAGCAGCCGGCCAGCCGGCACTGGCTGTTCCGCCATGTGCCCTACTACCGGGCGTGGTTCCGGTTCCGGCTCTACTGGATCTACACCGAGCGCAACTACCCCGCACTGAGAGTGGACCCGAAGGCGGCCGAGAAGGGCAAGCAGATCAGCTCGCTCAACGATGCCTTCCGGCGGAGCTTCATCGCCTACCTGAGCCAGGAACTCGAGGGCCGTGAGGATCTCATCGAGAAGTGCACGCCCAGCTATCCCCCGTTCGGTAAGCGTCTGCTGATGGACAACGGCTGGTACGCCACCCTTCGCCGGCCCAACGTGGAACTGGTCGCCGAGGGCATCGATCACCTGACCGAGCGCGCCCTGGTGACCGCCTCCGGTGACAGCCATGAGATCGACATGCTGATCCTGTGCACCGGATTCCAGCAGCAGCGCTACCTGTATCCGATGGAGCTGCGCGGGCGCGACGGCGTCGAACTCCGGGAGTCCTGGAGCGACGACAATGCCCGGGCATACCTCGGTATCACCGCCCCGGGATTCCCCAACCTGTTCTTGCTCTACGGTCCGAACACCAATCCCCCCGGCGGGAGTTGGCTGACCATCGCCGAGGCACAGGTCCGCTATGTCGTGGACATGCTCACGCAGATGGTCCGCGACGATGTGCAGGCCGTCGAATGCCGGCCCGAACCGTTCGAGGACTACAACGAGGAGCTCGACGACACCAACAACGCGATGGTGTACGCCATGGACGGCGTGCAGAACTACTACCGCAACAGCAAGGGCCGCGTCGTCACCAACTCCCCGTGGGCGGTTCCCGACTACTTCGCCCGCACGTCCCAACCGAACCTGGCGGACTACACCATCACCCGAGGAAGCACACATGTCTGAAGAAGCCTTCATCTACGAAGCGATCCGCACCCCGCGCGGTAAGCAGCGCGGCGGCGCCCTCAACGAGGTCAAGCCGATCAGCCTGGTGGTCGGCCTGGTCGACGAGATCCGTTCTCGATTCCCCGATCTGGACGAGACCATGATCAGTGACCTGATCCTGGGTGTGGTGTCCCCGCTGGGTGATCAGGGTGCGGTGCTGGCCCGTACCGCGGTGCTGGCCGCTCACCTGCCCGACACCGTCGGCGGTGTGCAGATGAACCGGTTCTGCGGATCCGGGCTGGAAGCCGTCAACACCGCCGCGCAGAAGGTGCGCTCCGGTTGGGACGACCTGGTGCTCGCCGGTGGTGTGGAGTCGATGAGTCGGGTGCCGATGGGCTCGGACGGTGGCGCCTGGGCCAACGACCCGGAGACCAACTACGAGGTGTCCTTCGTCCCGCAGGGCATCGGGGCTGATCTGATCGCCACCATGGAGGGCTTCTCCCGCGAGGACGTCGACGCCTACGCGGTGCGTTCGCAGCAGAAGGCCGCCGCGGCCTGGTCGGGTGGTTACTTCGCGAAGTCCGTGGTGCCGGTCCGTGACCAGAACGGCCTGGTCATCCTGGACCACGACGAGCACATGCGGCCGGCCACCACCCTGGAGAGCCTGGCCAAGATCAAGCCCGCCTTCACCGATATCGGTGCCATGGGTGGCTTCAACGAGGTCGCGCTGCAGAAGTACCACACGGTCGAGAAGATCAACCACGTGCACCACGGCGGCAACAGCTCGGGCATCGTCGACGGCGCCGCCCTGCTGCTCATCGGTAGCGAAAAGGCCGGGAAGGTACAGAATCTCACCCCGCGGGCCCGCATCGTGGCCACCGCCACCAGCGGCGCCGACGGCACCATCATGCTCACCGGCCCGACCCCGGCCACCCGCAAGGTCCTCGACCGGGCCGGCCTGACCGTCGATGACATCGACCTGTTCGAACTGAACGAGGCGTTCGCCTCGGTGGTGCTGAAGTTCCAGAAGGACCTGGGCATCCCGGACGAGAAATTGAACGTCAACGGTGGCGCCATCGCGATGGGCCACCCGCTGGGCGCCACCGGCGCCATGATCACCGGAACCATGGTCGACGAACTCGAACGTCGCGGCGCCAAGCGTGCACTGATCACGCTGTGCATCGGCGGCGGCATGGGCGTGGCCACCATCATCGAGAGGGTTTAAGTACATGCCAGAGAACACGATTCACTGGGACCAGGATGCCGACGGCATCGTCACCCTGACACTGGACGACCCGACCGGCTCGGCCAATGTGATGAACGACCATTACCGCGAGTCGATGCACAACGCGGTGAATCGTCTGGAGGCCGAGAAGGAATCGGTCACCGGCGTGGTGCTGGCCAGCGCGAAGAAGACCTTCTTCGCCGGCGGTGACCTCAAAGGCCTGATCAAGCTCGGCCCGGAAGACGCAGCCGAGGCGTTCGAGCTCGCCGAGTCCACCAAGGCCGACCTGCGCCGGCTGGAGACCCTCGGTATCCCGGTGGTCGCGGCCATCAACGGCGCCGCACTCGGTGGCGGCCTGGAGATCGCGCTGGCCACCCACCACCGCATCGCCGCCGATGTGCGCGGTGTGGTGATCGGCCTGCCCGAGGTCACCCTGGGCCTGCTGCCCGGCGGCGGCGGCGTGGCCCGCACCGTGCGGATGTTCGGTGTGCAGAAGGCCTTCACCGAGATCCTTTCCACCGGAGCACGGTTCAGCCCGGCCAAGGCTCTCGACATCGGTCTGGTCGACGAGCTCGTCGGCTCAGTCGACGAGCTCATCCCGGCCGCGAAGAAGTGGATCAAGGAGAACCCCGAGGGCGGCGTGCAGCCGTGGGATGCCAAGGGCTACAAGATGCCCGGCGGCACCCCCTCCTCGCCCGGCCTGGCAGCCATCCTGCCGTCCTTCCCGGCGACGTTGAAGAAGCAGCTCAAGGGTGCGCCGGTGCCCGCGCCGCGGGCCATCCTGGACGCCGTGGTCGAGGGTGCGCAGGTGGACTTCGACACCGCCTCGCGCATCGAGAGCCGCTACTTCGTGCAGCTGGTGACCGGGCAGACCGCCAAGAACATGATCCAGGCGTTCTTCCTCGACCAGCAGTCCATCAGCGGCGGCGCCTCACGCCCGGACGGTATCGGCTCGACCCCGATCACCAAGATCGGCGTGCTCGGCGCGGGCATGATGGGCGCCGGAATCGCCTACGTATCGGCCAAGGCCGGCTACGACGTCGTCCTCAAGGACGTCACCATCGAGGCCGCGCAGAAGGGTAAGGCCTACTCGGAGAAGATCGAGGCCAAGGCGCTGCAGCGTGGTACCACCACTCAGGAGAAGTCCGACGCGCTGCTCGCCAAGATCACCCCGACCGCCGACCCGGCCGACCTCAAGGGCGTCGACTTCGTGATCGAGGCCGTCTTCGAAGACGAAACCCTCAAGCACAAGGTGTTCGGCGAGATCGAGGACATCGTCGAACCCAACGCCATCCTCGGCTCCAACACCTCCACCCTGCCGATCACCGGCCTGGCGGCCGGCGTGAAGCGCCAGGAGGACTTCATCGGTATCCACTTCTTCTCCCCCGTGGACAAGATGCCGCTGGTGGAGATCATCAAGGGCGAGAAGACCTCCGACGAGGCGCTGGCCCGGGTGTTCGACTACACCCAGTCCATCAAGAAGACCCCGATCGTGGTCAACGACAGCCGCGGCTTCTTCACCTCTCGGGTGATCCGGACCTTCGTCAACGAGGCCATGGCGCTGCTGGGCGAGGGCATCGAACCCACCACCATCGAGCAGGCCGGCGGCCAGGCCGGCTACCCCGCGCCGCCGCTGCAGCTGCTCGACGAGCTCAACCTGGAACTGCTGCAGAAGATCTCGATCGCCTCCAAGGCGGCGGCCGTGGCCGAGGGCACGACCTACGTCGAGCACCCGGGTGAACTCGTGGTCGAGAAGATGATCGAGATCGGCCGCCCGTCGCGCCTGAAGGGTGCGGGCTTCTACGAGTATGTCGACGGCAAGCGGGCCGGGTTGTGGCCGGGTCTGCGCGAGACCTTCAACTCCGGGTCCACCACGGTCCCGCTGCAGGACGCCATCGACCGCCTGCTGTTCTCCGAGGCGCTGGAGACCCAGAAGTGCTTCGACGAGGGTGTGCTGAAGACCAGTGCCGACGCGAACGTCGGGTCGATCCTGGGCATCGGGTACCCGGCCTGGACCGGTGGTTCCGCGCAGTACATCGTCGGCTACGAGGGAC
Source organism: Mycolicibacterium aurum (assembly GCA_900078775.1). Classification (GTDB taxonomy): domain Bacteria; phylum Actinomycetota; class Actinomycetes; order Mycobacteriales; family Mycobacteriaceae; genus Mycobacterium; species Mycobacterium aurum_A. The sequence goes on along the minus strand of LT549889.1, from coordinate 5,881,664 downwards.
CGCACGGTGTCGGTAAGGCCGCGTTCGTGGCCCGGGCCAAGGAGCTGGCCGCCCGCTACGGCGACCGCTTCACCCCGCCCGCCTCGCTGGAAAGCTAGCGGCACAACGTCAAAAGCCCCCGGCACCTGCCGGGGGCTTTTGCGTTGCTCACGGAGCTCAGTTGACGGAGCGGGATTCGCCGTCCCAGTAGCGCTTGCGCAGGTCGACTTTCGACACCTTCGCCGCCGCGGTCAGCGGCAGCGCGTCGACGAAATCGACGGTGCGCGGGGCCTTGTACCGCGCGATCAGCGCCCCGCAGTGCTCCCGCAGTTCCGCGGCGGTCGTCGTCGCACCGTCGTGCAGTACGACAACGGCATGGACCCGCTCACCCCAGTCGGCGTCGGGCACCCCGATCACCGCGCAGGTGGCCACGCTCGGATGCTGTGCCAGCGCGTTCTCGACCTCTGCGGAGTACACGTTCTCCCCGCCGGTGACGATCATGTCCTTGATCCGGTCGACGATGAACAGATACCCGTTGTCGTCCAGGTAGCCGCCGTCGCCGGTGTGCATCCAACCGCCGCGCAGCGCCTGCGCGGTCTCCTCGGGCCGGTTCCAGTAGCCGAGCATCACGTGCGGGCCACGCGCTGCGACCTCCCCGACCGTGCCGCGCGGCACCTCGTTGTCGTCCTCGTCGACGATCTTCACCTCGGCGATCGGCACCGCCCGCCCCGCTGATCTCAGCAGCGCCGGATCCAGGTGTTCCTCGGCGGTCAGTACCGTCGTGGTCGGGGCCAACTCCGTCATGCCGTAGGCCTGGAGCAGCTTCGCCTGCGGTAGCAGCCGCATCGCCCGCTCCAGCACGGCCTGCGAGATCGGCGAAGCGCCGTAGATCAGATGCTTGAGGCTGGACAGATCATGGCGTGCCGCCGCCGGCGAATCGACGAACATCTGAATCATCGTGGGAGCCAGGAACATATCGGTGATCTGGTGACGCTCGATCGCCTCCGCGACCGATTCCGGGGTGAAGCCCGGCAGGATGACATGGCTGCCGCCGACCACATTGCGGGCCAACCACCCGGACCCGTCGGCCAGATGGAACATCGGCGCACTGTGCAACAGTCGGCCACGCGGCGCGAGGAACTGCCCGGTCGCCAGCGCCCCCAACGCCGCCGCCATCAAATTGGCATGGCTGAGCATGACCCCTTTGGGCGTACCCGTCGTCCCGCCGGTGTAGTAGATGGCGGCCAACGCGTCCCCACCACGGCGCGCGTCCGGAATCGGGTCGTGGGCGTCGATGAGTTCCTCGAAGCCGTACACACCATCGGGCCGGGCCCGCTCGCCGGTGTGCACGTAGGCCCGCACCGTCGGCGCCAGCACCCGCAACTCGTCCACCATGTCGAGGAAGGCGTCATCGACCACCAGCACCACGGCACCGGCGTCCTCGAGGGAGAACGCGATCTCGTGGACGCTCCAGCGGGTGTTCACCGGCACCGCGACCGCGTCCGCCCAGGGCACCGCGAAGAGGAAGTCGTGATAGGCATCGCCGTTCTGCGCCAGTAGCGCGACCCGGTCGTCGGCCACGACCCCCAGACCGCGGAACGCCGCAGCCAGCCGGGCGGCGCGGTCCGCACTCTGGGCCCAGGTCCGGATGCGCTCACCGAAGATCGTGGCCGGCAAATCGGGGGTCTGCGCGACCGCGCGATGCAAAGCCTGTGTCAGGTACATGGTTAGTACTCATTTCAGTCTGATTGACATTGCTTTAGGCGTCTGGCCTGCATACAAGCCACTTGACATTAGCATTAATTTCGTTACCTTAGTCACATGCGGTTCGCTATCGCCTTGATCTTGAGGCATGCGTTCGCTCTGATCGACACCCGCAAGAAAGGCATGACATGACAGACACGCTGACCCGTGACGCCGACACCGACTCGCGGCTGGATGACTACTTGCAGCGCGTTCGCGCCATCACCCCGTTGATCCGGTCCGAGGCCGAGGCCATGGAGCGGGCTCAGACGTTGAGCGACGCCGTCCGCGCTGCACTCGAAGAGCAGAACCTGCACCGCATGCTGATCCCGACCGAGTTCGGGGGCGGCGGGCTGCTGCCGAGTGAGGGCCTGCGGGTCTACGAAGAGATGGCCAAGGCCGACGCGTCCACCGCGTGGGCGTTCATGGCGACCTCGTGGTCGACCGCCGAGGTGCTCGGCTACCTCAAGCCCGAGGTGGCCAAGGACCTGATGAGCCGCGACGAGGACTTTCGCGTCGCCGGTCAGTTGCTCCCCCGCTACCCGGCCACGCAGGTCGAGGGTGGCCTGATCGTCGAGGGCAACTTCGCCTTCGCCAGCGGGTCGGACCATGCCACCTGGATCGGCGCCGGGGTGTTCGTCGCCGACGAGGACGGCAACCCGATCCTCGGCGAGGACGGTCAGCCACAGCCCCGGGTGGCCATGTTCCCCAAGGCCGAGGTCGACCTCAAGCAGAACTGGGATGTCTGGGGCCTCGGTGCCACCGGCAGCCACGACTACCGGGTCGACAAGTTGTTCGCCCCCGACGAGCACACCATCGTCACCTTCGGCGGCACGCCGTACCGGTCGGAGACGATCTACAAGCTGTCCAACGAGTTCGTCGGCCCACTGCCGCACGTCCCGGTGGTGCTCGGCATCGCGACCCGTGCGCTGGAACTGCTTGCCGCGGTGGCCGTCAAGAAGTTCCGGCCCAATTACGGCGGGCCGATCGGCGAGGCCGACATCTTCAAGATCGAGTTCGCCCGGATGGAGGCGCTGCTGCACGGCGTCCGCCTCGCGTTCTACGACCTCGTCGAGTCGGCCGAAGCCACGGTGAACGCCGGTCACACCCGCACACCTGAGCAGATGGCCCGGATGCGTCAGCAGATGGCCTTCAGCCATGAGGCCATGGACAGCATCGTCGGCTTCGCACACCGCTGGAGCGGCAGCCAGAGCATCGGCCGGACAAGCGCATTGGGCCGGTACGTGCGCGATATGCAGGTGGCCACCCAGCATCTGCTGGTCGACCCGAAGTTCTTGGCCGACGCGGCCACCGACCTGCTCCCGATCTACGCGGCGGCCGGAGCCTAGACCCGGCTTCCGCGTATGCCCGGTATCCGCTCAGCGGGTACCGGGCATTTCCATTTTCATCGCTGGCAATGTCATCACTGACGACGAAACCCCCTCCGCCCCAGATGGGCCGGAGGGGGTTCGTCCCTGCTGACTGGTTAACTGTCAGTCGTCGGTGTCACTGCCACCGGCTGCAGACGTGGCACCGACGGACACCTTGGTGCCGGTATCCCCGTCCTTGTCACCGGTCTTCTTGTCGGCGTCCTCGTCGGCCTTGTCATCGGCCTTCTTGTCAGCCTCCGTGTCGGCCTCGTCGCCGGCCAGTGCATCCGCCTTATCCGTGGTCTTCGAGTCGGCCGTCAGATCGGACTCGCCGTCGGACTCGGTGCCGGACTCGACGTCGGACGTGATGTCGGACTCGACGTCGGTGACGACATCGAGTTCAGCCTCGTCATTGACCTCGACCACCTCGTCGATCGCCGTCACCTCGTCCACGGTGGGAACCGAAACCGGTTCCACCCGTGCGGATCTACGCTCCCGCACAGTATCCGGGCCGGATTGCGTCTCCACCGACTCGGCCACCGTCGGCGCGGTGACGGCCGCCGCTGCGGCGCCGGCCATTGTGGCCGCGGATGTGGACGGCTTCGGGAACACCCGAGAGACGACCTTCTCGATGCGCTGAACCACGTCGGCGTTGATGGCGCGGGTGAACTTGATCGCGGAGAAAGCCGTCGTGCTGACGGCCCGGTTCACCGCGTTCACGATCGCCGACAGGTCACGAGTGGCGAACGCCGCCAGCACCGAACGGAACTCGGCGCCGACCTGGCGCACCAAGGTGCGCAGCTGAACCGTCAACTCACCCAGGAAGGTGCGGTCGGCGCTGAACTGCCGCCCGTCCCAACTCACCAGCTTCCAGCCGTCCACCGGGTTACCCTCGATCACCACATCGGCGGTGTTACGCAGGGAGGCCCGCAGCAGCTCCATCTTCTGCGCCGCGGTGAGGTTGTCGACGTTCATGAAGGTCCAGAACATCATGGCCGCACCGTGCGAGAACACCACGGCGTTACGACTGCCATCGTCGTAGATGGACTGCAGAGCGCCGCCCACCCGGGCGTTGAACTCGTGGCCGTCGAGCGAACCGGGAATGCGGGCATCGAGGTTGCCCTGCAGCGACCACGCGAGCGGGGCGAGCATATAGCCGCTGCTGGCTTCGCTCTCCGGGGTGCCCTCGTAGTCACCGGCCTCGATTTCCCGCAGCCCGGCCAGCACGTTGATGGGCAGTCCCAGGTACTGCGACATCGGTGCCGCCGTCAGCTGCGTCCGAACCATCGTCGAGGCGTACACCCCGTCATAGTTCTTATCGCCGAGCCTGGCGGCGACGGCCGCGGCCTGCTGCTGGCCCAGTTCACTGAGAACCGGTCCCGGCGTCGAGGAATCGATGGTGCCGGAGGCGTTACCCAGCGACTGCGCGTGACGGACGAAGGTCACCCTCATCAGTTCTGCCGCCGAGGCCGGGATCGCCGCGCCGACCAGCAGCGCGCCGGCGACGACGACGGATCCCACATATCGGCCGAGCTTTGTTCTCCGCCACCCTCGATGGGTGGCGGTTGCGGCACTGTTCATACCTTCTCCTTTGATAGATGAACAGACGGGTATTGCTTCCCCCCAGCCTTGTCATCCCCCGGGTCGCGCACGCTCAGGGCCGCGACGGTCTGCGCGTAGAAAGCGGCAGACGGTCGCGGATCGCCGGAATGCAGTGGTCCCTAGGCGGCTACCCGCCGAAAGCCTTCTTCAGGTAGGCACCGATCTCGTCAACGGCCTCGATGCCTTCGGGCAGGATCGAGGAGAACAACGGCCAGACATGCACCATGTCCTCGTAGAGTGACACCTGCGCCGCGCCGCCGCTCGCGCTGATCGCCGTCGCAGCGCGCAATGAATCGTCGAGCAGCACCTCCGTGGAACCCACCAGGAACAACGACGGCGGAAGTCCCCCGAGATCACCGAATACCGGTGAGGCGATCGGATCCTGCGGATCGTGGCCCTGCAGGTACGCCTCCCGCAGATTGGCTATCGAACCCCGGGACACCGCAACGTCTTTGCCGTCATAGAGGTCGACGCTGGCCCCGCTGGCGGTGAAGTCGAGCAGAGGCGATATGAAGACCGCCGCGGCAGGCAGCGGTGCACCCTTGTCCCGCAGAACCGTCAGCGCGGCCAGGGTCAGGCCGCCACCGGCGGAGTCACCACCGACCGCGACATTGCCGGCCCCATAGGCCGAGATCAGGTCCTCGATCGCGGCGACACCGTCGTCGACGGCGGCCGGGAACTTGTTCTCTGGTGCGCGCCGGTAGTCCGGGAGCACTACGGTGACCCCGGAGGCAGCCGACAGCGCGTGGCCGAGTTCCTGGAAGCCCCGGGCGCTGCCCAGCACGTAGCCGCCGCCGTGGAACCAGATGAGTGCCTTGTCGCCGGTGGCACCGGCGGCGGTCACGGACAGCACCGGGACGCCGCCGGCGACACCCTCGACCGGTTCGACGCCGTCGGGCAGCTCGAACTGCAACAGCAGCGCATCGTAGGCCGCGCGCAGGTCGTCCACGGTCGCCGTCGCAGCGTCGGGGAACCCGTTCACGTACATGTCCTCGACCCGCGCCAACGCCTCGGTCCTCGCCATGGATCCTCCACTGATCAGTCGGCAGTTCAGCGAGACTCTACATATCGAAGCCTAACTTTTGTACACTTTTACTGGATTTTTCGGTCGTATTTGACGAGCCGATACCATAATCATTGTTCACAGAATGACTCTTGACCGAAGGGCACCAGCCATGACGGGTCCGCTCGAACGCCTGTTGAATCCCGCGACCATCGCCATCGTCGGGCTCAGCGATAAGTCGCCGGTTGCCGACTTCATCGCGCCCACCTTGAACAGTGCAGCTGACATCCACTTCGTCCATCCGACCGCCGAGACCGTGCTGGGCGTGCCCGCCCACCGTTCGATCCGCGACATCGACGGGCCGATCGACGCGGTGCTGTCGGTGATGTCCGCCGAGCGCACCGTGGCGCTGGCCGAGGAGTGCGCGGACCTCGACTGCGGCGGACTGGTCGTGTACGCGGCCGGGTTCTCCGAACTCGGCGCGGAGGGCGCGGGCTACCAGCAGCGCCTGGAGGATGCCGCGGCGCGCGGCGGGATGGCCGTGATCGGCCCGAACAGCCTCGGCTATATCAGCGTGCCGCGCAGCCTGCACCTGACCGCCTCGGCCGACTACCACCCCGCGCCGGGCGGTGTGTCGATCGTGTCGCACAGCGGCGCGATGATCGGCGGTATCGCGATCGCAGCGCGGGCCCGCACCGGTGTGGGCATATCCCGGCTCATCTCGGCCGGTAACGAGGCCACCACCGATGTCGCCGACTACCTGGATTTCCTTGCCACCGACCCGGATACCACCGCCATCGGCCTCGTCGTCGAAGGGATCCGCCGGCCGGCGGCGTTCTTCGATGCCGCCCGCCGCTGCCTCGCGGCCGGTAAGCCGATCGTCGCGGTCAAGCTGGCGCGCAATGCACGCACCCAGCAGATGGCGGCCTCGCACACCGGGGCGCTGGCCGGAAACGCCTGGGCCTATGACGTCACGTTCCGCCAGGTGGGTATCCAGCTCGCCTACGACCTGGAGGAACTCGTCGACCGGCTGGCGATCGTCAGCCAACTCGACCCGGCGCTGCGTAAACCGGTGCAGCGCATCGGTGTCGTCGCCGGTACCGGTGGATTCGCATCGCTGGCCTTCGATGTCGCCGAGGAGGAAGGGCTCACCCTGCCCCCGCTGGACAGCCTCGCCGAGTGGGTGGCGGCCACCATCCCGGGCATCACGGTGCCGAACCCGTTGGACACCACCGGTTTCGGCGCCACCTTCTGGACCGACATCGTGGACCGGTACGTGGGCTCCGACGAGCTCGATGCGGTGCTGTTCGTCAACATGTGGAGCGACTCGCCGCTGTACCGGCGCCTCATCGACGACGTCGCCGTCGCCGCCCGCCGCTACGGCAAGCCGGTCGCCATCGCCGCGGGCTCCGGTGACGTCGGCGCCTTCGCCACCGAGGTGATCGGCACCGACGGGGCCGTCGCCCTGGGCCACGGGATCCGCGGCAGCCTGCGCGGACTGCACACCCTGGGCACCTTCGCGCGGGACCGCGCCACCGTCCGCGATGCCGTCGACGCTCCGGCCCCGATTGCCCGCCCGTCGGTGACGGTCGCCTCCGCTGACGGCAGCCGGTTCCTGCCGTTCCGCGAGATCATGGCGCTGCTGGAGCAATTCGAGATTCCGACCGCCCCGTACGCCGTGCTCGACGGCGAGTTCGGCGACCAGGACACCCCGGCCTTCCCCGGGCCGTATGCGGTCAAACTGGCCGATGTCGCGCACCGCACCGAACTCGGCGCCGTCGCGTTGAACGTCGCCGCCGACGAACTGGGCGCCGCGGTGGACCGGATGCGTCGGATCGCCGCCGAGCACGGGGTCTCCCCCACCGTCGCCGTGCAGCCGATGACGTCCTCCCGCGGTGAGTTGTTGATCGGCATCGACGGCCGCAGTGAGCTGGGACCGATGGTGATGCTCGGGCTCGGCGGCATCTTCGTCGAAGTGCTGCAGCGCATCGGTGGCCGGCCGGCACCGCTGGCCAGGTCCGACGCCGAGGCACTCATCGAGGAGTTCCGCGACCTGCGCCTGCTGCACGGCTTCCGCGGGGCGGCGCCCTGGCACCTGGAGCAACTCGCGGACACCCTGGTGGGGCTGGGCAATCTGGCCGCCGCAGGCCAGGAGTGGATCGAATCCCTGGACGTCAACCCGCTGCTGGTCACCGAGGACGGGCTGGTCGCGGTCGACGCGCTGTGCATCGTGCGCGACTAGGACCCTTGCGCCGAGGATCGTGGTCAGCATCTGGCCACAATCCTCGGCGTTGGCGTTTATCCACAGATCGTTCGACGGCTCTGGTGGGGGCGCGCCCCGGTTCGCGAGGATCGAACGCGTGGACATCGCCGACCTGCTGCACCAGCAGTCCGGGGTCATCTCGCGTCGGCAGGTCCTCGACGCGGGCCTGCAGAACCACCACATCCGCCGGCTACTCAGACGTCGGGAGTGGGCACGCGTCCATGACGGCGTCTACGTCGATCACACCGGACCGCTGATCTGGTCACAACGAGCATGGGCCGCGGTTCTCTACGCCGCACCCGCTGCGCTCTGCCTGGAATCGGCGCTGTCCGAACACGGTTCGGTCATCCACGTGGCCGTCGCCCGAGATCGCGCGATGCTGGTCGAACCCGACGGTGTGCGCATCCACCATCTCGCACATCTCGACGCGCGGGCGCTGTGGAACGTCGGCCCGCCCCGGCTTCGCTACGAGGACGCCGTGCTCGACGTGGCGTGCCGGGCCGCGTCGGAGTTCGAGGCGATCACAGTCCTGGCCGATGCCTGCCAGTCCCGGCGTACCACCGCGGCCCGGCTGCAGCAGACGCTCGATGCCCGTCGTCGGATCCGCCGCCGACACCGGCTGAAGGCGGTGCTGACCGACATCTCCACCGGCGCGTGTTCAGTACTGGAGCACGCATACCTGCACCAGGTGGAGCGGGCACACGGCTTGCCCCGCGCGGTGCGACAACAACGTGCGGACTCATCGCTGGGCGTCTGCTACCGCGACACCGAATACGGCCGGCGCCTGGTGGTCGAACTCGACGGCCGGCTGTTCCACGACTCGGCATCGGCCCGAAACCGGGATTTCGAACGCGATCTCGATGCCGCCGTCGACGGCCGGTCGACCGTCCGGCTCAGCTATCGGCAGGTGCTCGACCACGCGTGCCACACCGCGGCCAAGCTGGCGCGGGTGATGACCCGGCTCGGCATCGCGGTGACCGGGCACCCATGCGGGCCGCGGTGCGTATTCCGCGCGGCGTGACTTTGCGCCGAGGATCGTCGCCAGCAGGTGGCTGCGATCCTCGGCGTAGCGCCCGGCCGACGCTCAGAACGCCGCTTCGTCGAGTTCCATGACGAAGTCGTCCACCCGCAGCGCCGCCTCGCGCTGCGCCGCCACCGCGGGCAGCACCTCGCGGGCGAAGAACCGGGCCGCAGCCACCTTGCCCTCGTAGAAGGACACGTCCGAGTTGCTCGGGCCGGCGGCCAACGCCTGCAGGGCGATCTGTGCCCCGCGCAGCAGCAGCCAGCCAACGACCACATCGCCGAGCACGTAGAGCAGCCGCGTGGCGTTGAGTCCTACCCGGTAGACCTGTTCGGCATTGTCCTTGGACGCGGCCAGATCCGCCGTCATCCGCTCGATGATGGCCTCGGCGTCGGCGACCGCGCGGCCCAGCAGTTCCCGCTCGGCGGCCAACTCGGCGGCACCGTCGGACACCAGAGCCTTGATCTCACCGAACACGTGGGCCAGCGCCCGCCCGCGGTTGCGAACGACCTTGCGGAAGAACAGGTCCTGCGCCTGGATGGCGGTGGTGCCCTCGTAGACGGTGTCGATCTTGGCATCGCGGACGTACTGCTCGATGGGGTACTCGCGCAGGTAGCCCGAGCCGCCGAAGGTCTGCAGCGATTCGGTGCCCAGCACCACCCAGGTGCGCTCGGACCCGTAGCCCTTGACCAACGGCAGCAGCAGATCGTTGACCGCCTCGGGCAGGGCCGCGTCTTCGCCGGCGGCCGTCTTCATGGCCACCTCGTCCTGCCAGGCGGCCGTGTAGAGGATCAGCGAGCGCAGCCCCTCGGCGTAGGCCTTCTGCGTCAGCAGCGATCGACGGACGTCGGGATGGTGGGTGATGGCCACCCGGGGTGCGGCCCGGTCCGAGGACTGGGCCAGATCGGCGCCCTGCACCCGCTGCTTGGCGTACTCCAGCGCATTGAGGTAACCGCTGGACAGGGTGGCAACGGCCTTGCTGCCCACCATCATCCGGGCGTCCTCGATGACATCGAACATCTGCGCAATACCGTCGTGCACCTCGCCGAGCAGCCAACCGCGGGCCGGGGTGTCCTCGCCGAGGGTCACCTCGCAGGTGGTGGACACGTTCATGCCCATCTTCTTCTCGACGTTGGTGGCGTAGGCACCGTTGCGCTCCCCGGTCAGCTCACCGGTCTCCAGATCGAACAGGTACTTCGGGACCAGGAACAGGCTGAGCCCCTTGGTCCCGGGCCCGCCGACGCCGTCGACACCGACCGGGCGGGCCAGCACCAGGTGCAGGATGTTGTCGGCCAGGTCATGCTCGGCGGCGGTGATGAACCGTTTGACGCCCTCGATGTTCCAGGAGCCGTCCTCGTTCGGGACGGCCCGGGTCCGGCCCGCACCGACGTCCGAACCGGCGTCCGGCTCGGTGAGCAACATGGTTGCCCCCCAACGATTGTCGATCGCGACCTGGGCGATCTTGCGGTCCCGCTCGGTGCCGTGCTTGAACACCACCCGCGCAGCGGTCGGCACACCGACATAGGTCCACAGCGCCGGATTGGCACCCTGGACGAACTCGGCCAGCGCCCAGTTCAGCGAGCTCGGCGCATTGGTGCCGCCGAGCTCGGGCAGCACCCGCAGCCGCCACCACTCCGCGTCCATCCAGGTCTTGTAGCTGGCCGCGAAGGCCGGGGTCACCGTGACGGTCTTGGTCGCCGCGTCGTACACCGGCGGATTGCGGTCCCCCTCTTCGAAGGACTCGGCGAGATCCTCCCGGGCCAGACGGTCGACCTCGTGCAGGATGAACTTCGCGGTGTCCAGGTCGAGCTCGGTGTAGGGCGCCACGCCGAAGACGTGGTCGCGCTCGAGCAGCTCGAAGAGGTTGAATTCGATGTCGCGCAGATTGCTCTTGTAGTGGCCCATATGGCCGCCTCTCATCTTGTGTCGACGCGCACGGCGGTCGGAATCGATCAGATCGGGACCGGCCGCAGCCCCCAGCGCCGGCATCTCGTGAACTTTAACTCCGGCAGTATCTCGGGTCAATAACCGTGTTATCCCGCACCGATGGCGTCTCCTGTTAATCAGGAATATAGTCGATACGGTTCTCGCTGTTGGGTACAGCACGGATGCGAGACTGGAACCATGACCCACCCGGGGGAAAAGAGTGAGATGCCACGTTCGACGGCGGCTCGTGCCGAGACCGTGAAGGCGACGCTGCGGACCTCGGCACGCGGCGCGCACCGGACCGAGCAGGTGGCCAGGGCCGCGGCCGGGCTCTTTCAGGAGTTCGGCTACCAGAACGTCAGCATCGACCGGATCGGCGCGGCGGTGGGATTGACCGGCCCGGCCGTCTACCGACACTTCAAGGGCAAGCACGACATCCTGGTGCATGCCCTGCTGACCCAGGTCCACCTGGCCGAGGCCCTGCACACCGCGGCCAACGAGCAGGGCACCTCCACGGAAGAACGACTGCACCTGCTGATCGCCGGCTTCGGTGATCTCACGGCCAACGGGAACGAGGCCACCTTGTGGCGGCGCGAACAACGCCATCTCGACCCCGCCGAGCAGGAGAGGTTCCGCGCGTACTTCACCGACAACCAGGAACGGATCGCCGCCCAGATCGCAGCCTTCAAACCCGAACTCGGCCAGCACAAGGCCGATTTCCTCGGATTCGCGGTCCTGGCAATGTTTTCCAATACTCCCGATATCCGCGGGACGCTGTCCGCGGACCGGTTGCAGGAGATCCAGACCGCGGTGGCGTGGGCCGTCATCGAATGCCCGCTGCCGGACACCGACCCGGCCGCGGTGCCGGCCCCGGCGCCCGCCCATCGCCGGCCCGCAGGTAGGCGGGAGCGGATCATCGACGCCGCCGCCCAGTTGTTCAACGAGCGCGGCTTCTACGACGTGCACATCGACGACATCGCGAAGGCGTCCGAGATGTCCACCGCCACCCTGTATCAGCACGTGTCCAGCAAGACCGAAGTGCTCAGCGCGGTGCTCGAACGCGGAGCGGAGGGTCTGCTGTACGTGACGGCGGATGTGCTGGCCTACGCGAGCACCCCGCAGGACGCCCTGGATGCGCTCATCGAGACCTACGTCCGGCAGGCGGTGGGACCGTACGGGCGGATCATGCACATTCTCGCTGCCGATCTGCTGTATCTGCCCGAGGAGGAACAGCAGTCCCTGCGGAACGCTCAGCGGGAGTACGTCGCCGAGTGGGTCGAGGTCATCGAGAAACTGTCCGACGGCCTGTCCACCGCCGATGCCCGCGCGCTCGCCCAGGCGGCCATCGGCGTGGTCACCGACATCACGCAGAACCCGCACCTGCGGGCACGGCCGAACATCGCCGAGGAACTGACCACCCTGGTGCGCGCCATGGTGCTGCCGGCCGGCCTGAAACCGGCCTAGCCGCAATCTAGCTCGGCAGCCCGGGCCGCAGACCGGGCGAGATCTCGGCCTGGATGTCCGCGGTGGTGAACTCGGCCACGGCCGTCGCGATCGCCGGGTCGAAGCCATCGGCATAGGCCGACCTCAGGGCGTCACCGATGCGCGACCGACCGGCGTACAGCGCATCCAGATCGGACCCGGCGTCGCCGTCCTGTCCGAGCTCGGCGCCCAGCGAGCGGCTTCGCGCCACCGCAGCGCCCAACGGCTCGGCGGCCCAGGCCAGCCGGTCCTGCAGGCTGTCCAGCATCTCGACGACCGACATCAGTTCGGCGCGGGCGTCCCCGGAGGTAACCTCCGGGAGCACCCGTTCGACCAGCGTCGCCCGGATCGCGTGGTGCACCTTGTCCAGATCGAGTCCGTAGATGCTCATCTCACAGTCCCCATTCTCCGTCGCGCAGCATCTGATTGAGCCATCCCAGGCTGTAGTAGACGCTGTGTGCCATGTTCGCGTAGCGCAGTTCCGGCCGGTCTCCGCGTTCGAAGATGGCCACCGCCTGCAGACATCCGATGGCGGTCTTGGTCAGCGACTGCACGGCCCACCAGGTCAGGTTCTGCTGGCTGGGCCGCCACCCGGCGGCCTCGGCGTACTCGTCGAGGAAGTCGTCGACGGACAGCAGCTTGCAGGCCAGCGGTGAGCGCCCGCGCGAGGTGCGCTGGAAGAACCAGGCCAGGTCGGCGACCGGATCGCTGAAGTGCGCGGTCTCCCAGTCCAGCACGCCGACCAGCGCGCCGTCACCCGGGTTCACCACCAGATTGCCCACCCGGAAATCGTTGTGCACCAGCGCTACCCTGCCCGAGACGTGATCGGCGCGGTGGTCCAGCCAGGCCAGGGCCAGATCCAGGATCGGGATCCGCAGGGTCGCGACCTCGTCGTAGGTCTTGCGCCACTGATCGTTCTCGACGCGGCCGGTCTCGGCCGGCGCCGGGGCCGGTTCCAGCTCGGTCAGGTTCAGCGATTCCGGAGCCGCCGCATGCAACATCGCCATCTCCCGGGCGACCCGCCGGCCGAGCGCGGACCGGTCGTCGGCGTTGGCGATCATCTTGGTCACGTTGTGCGGCATCGGCACGACACCGGCCAGGCGCTCCATCACGAAGAACCCACGGTTGCCCGGCTCCCCCGCACGATGCGCGGCGACACCGGGCACCGGCAGTCCCAGCCCCTCGGTGGCGCGCAGCAGCGCAACCTCCCGGGCCACGTCGTAGCTGCCGACGATCCCGCTCACCGGTTCCCGCTTGACCGCGAAGGAGGCCGTCCCGCCGTCCCAGGACGCGGTGATCAGGTAGGTCTCCCAGGAGTTGCCCTCGCTGCGCTTGTCGACGTCGACCAGGGTGACCGGGCGGCCGTCTGCCACCTGGGCGCTGAGCACCTCGGTGAGTTCGGCGAGGAAGTCTGTGGTTTCACTCATCGTGTGTTCCCTCTCTGCCGCGATCAGACCACGGTGATCGAACGGCCGCCGCCGTCGACCGTGATCCGTTGACCGGTCACGTATTCGGCGTCTGCGGACACCAGGAAGGCCACCGCCCCGCCGATATCGGCGGGGGTGCAGACCCGGCCGAACGGGTAGCCGCCGGCAATGTCCTCGATCGCCCCGCCGCCGGTGGCGGCCTTCACCAGGCGCCGCCCCATATCGGTCTCGACCAGGCCGGGTGCCACGATGTTGGCCCGGATGCCGTGTGGACGTTCCTCGCGGGCGAGGGTACGCACGCACATCTCCATCGCGGCCTTGGCCATCGTGTACGGGGCGGAGTTCTCCGGCGCCTCGCTGACCGTGCTGCTGGAGATCATCACCACGTCCCCGCGGCCGGCGGCGCGCATCCCGGGCAGTACCCGCTGAATCAGGTGGATCGGCCCGAGCGCGTGCACCTGCAGCAGTGAAACGAAGTCCGCGCCGGGGGTTTCGGCGACGGTCTGCCCCTTGCTCGCGGTGCCCGCGTTGCTGACCAGCAGGTCCACCGGGCCGAGTTCGGCCTGGATCGCCTCGACCATGGCGTCGACGGCGGCGTTGTCGTCGATCGCGGCCTCGAACGCCTTGGCCTGCCCGCCGGCGGCGACGATCTCGGCCACCACCTCGGCGGCGGCCTCGGCGCCCCGGCGGTAGTTCACCGCGACCGCTGCGCCGTCAGCGGCCAGCCGCAGCGCGATACCGCGGCCCACCCCTCGGGAGCTGCCGGTCACCAACGCCACTCGCCCGTACATCCCGGACATCAACCCACCACCGCTCGTCCGACGAGGTCCTTCATGACCTCGTTCGCGCCGCCATAGATCCGTTGGATGCGCGCATCCCGCCACATCCGGGCTATCGGGTATTCCTCCATATAGCCGTACCCGCCGAACAGCTGCAGCACCCGGTCCAGGACCTCCCACTGCAGTTCGGTGGCTTTGTACTTCGCGCCGGCCGCCTCGGCGGCGGTCAGCTCACCGTCGTTGAGGGCGAGCACGCAACGGTCGACGTACTCGCTCAGCACCGCGATGTCGGTGTGCATCTCGGCCAGCTGCATCCGGACCGACTGCAGCTGTGCCAGCGGAGCACCGAAGGCGTTGCGCTGCCGGACGTGGTCGACCCCCAGCGCCAGTGCGTGCCGGGCCGAGGCCACCGCGGCCACCGCGATGGAGAGCCGTTCACGCGGAAGATTGGCGATGGCACAACCGAATCCGCGGCCGGGCTCACCGATGATGTTGGCGACCGGGACCCGGCAGTCGGTGAAGAACAGTTCGGCGGTGTCCTGCGCCTTGCGGCCGATCTTGTGCATGGGGCGGCCCCGCTCGAAGCCCGGGGTGCCGTTCTCGACGGCGACGAATGTCGTGCCGCGGCCGTCCCGCTCACCGGTACGCACCAGCACGATCGCCAGATCGCAGGTCGCACCGCTGGTGATGAAGGTCTTCTGCCCGTTGAGCACCAGTTCGTCGCCCTCACGGCGGGCACTGGCCTTGATCGACGCCAGGTCGGATCCGGCGCCGGGTTCGGTCAGGCCGAGCGCGGTGACGCATTCGCCGCGGGTGAAGCCCGGCAGCCAGCGCTGCTTCTGCTCATCGGTGGCCAGGTCGCGCAGGTACGGCACGATGATGTCGTTCTGCATGGAGAACAGGTCACCGGCCATCCCGGACGCGACGACCTCCTCGGTCATCACCGCGTTGTAGCGGAAGTCCTCGATACCCAGGCCGCCGTAGTCGGGGCCGAATTCGAAGCCCAGGAAGCCGTTCTCGCCGGCGGCACGGATGAAGGCACGGTCGACGGTGCCGGCCTGCTCCCATTCCTCGACATACGGCGCGGCCGTGTGGTCGATGAACGCACGGAACGCCTTTCGGAACGCCTCGTGCTCCTCGGAGTAGAGGGTTCTACGCATTCGCGGTTTCCTTCCAATACGCATCGCGCAGTTTGCGCTTGTACAACTTTCCGGTGGGCAGTCGCGGCATCTCGTCGATGAAGTCGATGGTGCGCGGGCATTTGAAGCGTGCGAGGTGCTCGAGGCAGAACTCGCGCAGTCGCTCGGCGAGTTCGGGGGTGCCGCCGTCGGGGTCCAGTGGCTGGATCACCGCCTTGACCGCTTCCCCGAAGTCCTCGTCCGGGACCCCGAAGACCGCGGCGTCCATCACCTCGGGATGGGTGATCAGCAGGTTCTCGATCTCCTGCGGGTAGATGTTCACCCCGCCGGAGATGATGACGAACGCCTGCCGGTCGGTGAGGAACAGGTAGCCCTCCTCGTTGACATAGCCGATGTCACCGATCTTGGACATGGTGCCGCTGGAATCCTGTGCTTCGGCCGTCTTCTCGGGATCGTTGAGATATTCGAAGGAGCTGTTGCCGCCGCGGAACCAGATGGTGCCCGGGGTGCCCGGGGGTAGGTCGTTGCCGTCCTCGTCGCGGATGACGATCTCGCCGAAGAAGGCCTTGCCGACGGTGCCCGGATTGGCCAGCCACTCCTGCGGTGTGCAGCCACAGGTGCCGTTGGCCTCGGTGCCGCCGTAGTACTCGTAGATCACCGGGCCCCACCAGTCCAGCATGTCCTGCTTGACCTGCTGGGGGCAGGGCGCGGCGCCGTGCACCACGGCCTGCAGCGAGGAGTAGTCGTACTTGTCGCGAATTTCCTTGGGCAGCTTGAGCACCCGGGAGAACATGGTGGGGACCACCATGGTGTGGGTGACCTCGAACTCGTCGATCAGGGCCAGGAACTGTTCGGTGTCAAAGCGCTCCATGATGATGTGGGTGGCGCCCAGGCGCAGACCGATGGAGATGCTGGACTGCGGTCCGGAGTGATACAGCGGCGCCGTGGACAGGAACGTCATGCCCTCGGACATCCGGAACAGCCGCTTGCCCATCTCCTCGATGCCGAGCTGTTCGGACGGGGAGACGTCGGGCAGCGCGCGCTTGACGGCCTTGGGTTTGCCGGTGGTGCCCGAAGAGTAGAACATCGGGGTGCCGAGCCGTTCGTGCTCGCCAGGGGTCGAGGGATAGTGCTCGACCACCGCAGCGAAGTCTCCGAACGGCGCCGCCGGTGCGTCCAGCCCAACGACCAGCCAGTGCTCGACCTTCGGGCAGTGCTGCGGGAAGTGCTTGGCGACATCGAATTTCGCCGCGCTGGTGACCACGAGACGGGCGCCGCAGTCGTCGACGATGTAGGCGGCTTCCTCGACGGACAGGAACGAGTTGATCGGCGTGTAGTACAGACCGCATCGTTCGGCGGCCGCCATGGTCACGATCATCTCCAGGGTGTTCTCGGAGAAGATCGCGATGTGGTCGGCGCGCCCCAGACCGATGGCCCGGAAGTAGTTGGCCACCCTGTTGGCGCGTTCGTCTAGTTCGCGGTAGGTGAGGGCCTCCCGGCTGCCGGCCATGATGAGCGCGGTCCGGTCGGGGGCTTCCTGCACGTGTCGTCCGGAATACACGGGGCCTCCTCCGACGTCAGCGAGTTGCGATGGGGCGCAGGAACTCCGCGATCCCCCAACCGCCCTGGCCGTTGGCATACCGCACCGACATCTGGCCCATCCGGGCCGCACGGTCCTCGGTGCGCTGGGTGACCGGGACGAAATGGTTGATGGAGCCGTCGAGCACCATCAGCGGAAGTCCGTCGGCCGTGATGACGCCGATGTTGCGCCCGTCGTAGGTGGGCTCCCCGGCGTAGTCGGTATAGACGGTGTAGTCGCGGATCGGGTGGAAGACACCGTCCGGGGTGACGATCACACCGCCGGAGGCCCGTTCCCCGTTGGGCTCGACCTCACCGTAGGCGGTGATGGCGGTGCCGTCGGCCAGCCAGGCGGCCAGCCATTCCCCGTTGTAGGAGGCCCATTCCCGCGGACCCCACGAGTGGTCGCGGAACGAGGTGGCCTTGTCGACGTGCCAGGTGGTCGACCCCACCCGGACCGAGCCGGTGACATGCCCGAACTGCTCGTAGTGGTCGGTGGCGATCTGTGAACTGCCCGGGGTGCAGTCACCGTCCTCGGCGATGGTGAACATCGGCACCGACGCCTCGAACCGCAGCGAGATCTCGCACTCCAGCGAGGGCGAGTTCTTCAGCGCCTGCCGGCCCCGCTCGGCCAGCAGCGACGGCGTACTGATCAGCGCAACGGTGTTGCGGTAGTTGACCGTCCAGGTGCGGGTGGGATCCTCGACCGCGATCTCCAGGCCCTGCGTGGCCCACCGGTCGTTGGTCTCGTTCGGGGCCCGGCCGGCCCGCAGCGCGATCCGGCCACCCGGCAGGGTGAGCTGCACGGTCGCCTCGGAATAGCCCATGGTGGGCCGGTTCCCGATCCGCATCAGCGCGCTGACCTCGCTGATCGGGTCGACGAAGTTGACGTAGACGCTCTCGTTGTAGTTGGAGATGCCCGCAGGATCGTGGGTGTACTCGGCGTCATTGCCGTACTGGCATGCGGTGAATGGTGCTGGCGTTTCCATCAGTCCTCGATCCTGCGGGTCGCGCTATCGGTCAGAAGTATTCGGCGGGGTCGTCGCTCAGCGGCGGGAACACCGCGGATCGACGTTCCAGGAAGGACACGATGCCCTCGTGCACATCCGCCGAGCGCAGCCGGCCGGCGTACACCCGAGATTCGTCCTCGGAGGCCGCCCGTGGTGTGGCATGTCCCCAGCTGCGGCCGAGCAGTCGGCGCGCCAGCGCGACCGAGGTCGGCGAGGTCTCGGTGACGAACACCCGCGCGTAGGCGAGGGCCTCCTCCAGCACCGACTCGGGTGCGACCACCTTGGTGAGCAATCCGGCCTCATAGGCCTCGGCGGCATCGAACACCCGCCCGGACAGTACCCAGTCGGTGGCCCGCGTCAGGCCCACCAGCCGTGGCAGGAACCACGACGATGCGCTCTCGGGCACCACACCGCGGCGGGTGAACACGAATCCGAATCGCGAACGCTGCCCGGCGATCCGGACGTCGGCGGCGGCCATGATGGAAGCCCCGCCGCCGACGGCGTCTCCGTTGACAGCCGCGACGACGGGGGTCCTCATGTCGAACAGTCGCTCACTGACCCGTCCGCCCGGCTCGCGGTAGCCGGTCGGGGTATGGCCCTCGACATCCTCTTCGAGGCAGTCGATGAGCGTGTTCGGGCCGGTGAGCTCGGCGCCCACGCAGAAGTGGTCGCCGGCCCCGGTCAGGACGACGGCGCGTACTGCCGGGTCACGGTCAGCGATGTCGAGCGCTTGCCACAGGTCACGCAACATCTGGTTGCGCAACGCATTTCGGCGCTGCGGAGCGTTGAAGCTGATGACCGCGATGCCGTCGTCGAAGCGGTAGTCGATCTCCTCGTAGGCCGGCGGCGCGATGTGGCCCGCCGGAGCGGCGCCGGTCACGCTCCGCCGCTGCAGACCAGCGTCTGAGCGGTGATGTAGCTCGACTCGGGGGCGCACAGCAGGTACACCGCACCGGCGGCCTCTTCGACCTCGCCACCACGGCCGAGGGCGATGCCGGCCGTGACGGTCTCGTACACCGCCGGGTTGACGCCGACCTTGATCTCGCGGCCGTCGACGTCGATGGTCTGCTCCTCGGTGGTCACCGTGGTGAGCCGGGTGTTGATCACGCCGTAGGCGATGGCGTTGACGGTGACGTTGTAGCGGCCCCACTCCTTGGCCAGCGTCTTGGTCATGCCGAGCAGGCCGGCCTTGGCGGTCGAGTAGTTGACCTGACCCGGGTTGCCCTGCATGCCCGAAATGGACGAGGTGTTGACGATGGCGCGGCGCGTGGCCTGCCCGTTCTCGGCCTTCTCCTTCTTGGCCAGACCGGAGATCACCGGCTGCGCGGCCCGCAGGATGCGGAACGGCGCGGTCAGGTGCACGTCGATGATGTCGTTCCACTGCTGGTCGGTCATCTTCTGGATGACGTTGTCCCAGGTGTAGCCGGCGTTGTTGACGATGATGTCCAGGCCGCCGAAGTTGTCCACCGCGGTGGCGACGAACCGGCCGGCGAACTCGGGGTCGGTGACGCTGCCGACGCAGGCGACGGCCTGTCCGCCGGCGGCCTCGATCGCCGCGACGGTCTCCTTGGCCGGCTCAGCATCGAGGTCGTTGATGACGACCCGAGCGCCTTCCGCGGCGAGTTTCTCGGCGACGGCGCGACCGATACCCCGCCCCGACCCTGAAACCAGCGCAACCTTACCTTCGAGCCGTCCCGTCACAACCGCGTCCCTTCACCTGACTCCAATGTTGTTGTGAACGATAACTTCAAGTTATTGCTGCGTCAAGATGCTATTGACCTGCATTGATTCCTGAATGGTGAATAATCAATCTAGCCAACGTGGCTCAACGTAACCCTCTGAACGCAAAAAGATCGGGCCCCACCAGGGGCCCGATCCGGACAGCGTCGACCGAGGGTTCAGTCGCAGGCGTGCGCAACCATGTCGTCCCAGGTGTTGCGGGCGGCATCGAACTCGCGGACCACGCCGAAATCCACGTCCGCGGCGCTGGTGATCTTCTCGCCGGCGGCCGGCACCTGCTCACAGACCAGCCAGTCGGCCAGACTGAGCTGACGCTGCTTGAGCCCCTTGATGTTGTGTGAATGCATCTGCATCGGGATGCCGTGCGCGGCCGCGGCCACCGCATCCTCGGCCTCCTGCAGGTTCATCCCGGTGGTGCTCGGCATCACGAAGCCGTCGGCGGCCCGGGCCGGCGCGGCGAAGCCCACGACCGCCGATGCCAGCACCGTGACGGCACCGAGGGTGAGCGTGCGTTTCGTGCGGTTGATGTTCATGGATGTCCCCTGCATTACATCCGCGGAGGCCAACGCCGCCGCGGTGACGGAATAGAAGTGAGGCGCAGCGGCGTTCGTCAGTGAAGATCCGCTCGTCGCGGCCACCGCGTTGTACGGCCGACGATTCGCACAGGGTCACATCCGCACACCTGTGGATACCAGTGCCGCGCACTGTGAAGCCTCTGACCAACTGCTGTAAGCGGATTCAGCGATCCCGCAGCCGATCCACAGCAACACACCCGCATCGCGACACCCATCAGCGTCGAACGTGTGTTCTAATTATCGGACCGTAGGCCTGCCCATGCGGGTGATGTTCAGCGAGGAGTTCACCGTGACGATGACTGTAGACGCCCCAGCCCCGCCGGAAGCAAGCCCCGAGACCGCCGAAAAGCCCAAGGCCAGAAGGACTGCCGGCAAGAAGGCCAAGATGCTCGAGCTCGTCCTCACCGTCTCGGGCACCGCCGACGGCGAGTGGCGCGCCGAACTCAAACAGGGCGGCAACTTCCTGGCGCGCGACCTCGCGGTGGCCGCGGCGGCGGTATCCCGTGCCGCCCGCGAACTGCACACCGACCTGTCCGGCCCGATCGACGCGGTTATCGAGGAGTCCCGGGTTCAGCAGGCCGCCAAGGTCTCTGCGCTGGAGGCCGAACTGGAGGCCGCCCGGCGGGCATTGGCCGAACTGGACTGACTCAGGCGCGGTTACAGACGCCGGAGTCGCGGATCACATTGCCGTAGACGTCGGCGGTCACCACGTTGGCGTGGATCTGCCCGGACGGCAACTGCCGGCCGATCTTATCGGCGATCTGGGTGTACTGATACCACAGGTGATAGAACGAATCCCCGTTGTACAGCGGTGAATACTGGCTCTGGTCAGGGTAATTCGTGATGTACAGGGTGTGCACCCGGGGGTCGAGGAAGTCCGCGGTCTGGTTCAGGTTGGCGGTGACGACCTCGGCGGTCTGCCGCACTCCCGGTGCCGACCAGTCGTCACCCGCGTCGTCGAGAAAGTTGTTGAAGCCGTGCACCTGGCCGGCCAGGTCACCGTACTGCGCGTTGAACCACTGGCAGGCGTCCCGCTGGGCGGTGATCTGCTCGGGGGTCACCCGGATCTGCCACAGGTTGTACGGGAACAGGCTGTAGTCCGGGGCCCACGCCGACGGGTACGGGACGAACTCCGGCAGTGTCGGCGCCGTCTCGCCATGCGCGGTCGGGGCCGCCGTCAGAGCAAGGGCGATCGCCGCCGCGGCGGCCCGGAACACGCTGTGCAGTCGCATGACGACATCTTGGCAGGTCCGCGCCGATTCCTGAATCGTTACGGCCCGTCCCGCCGCTTGTTCCCGGGGCCCGGATTGCCCGGGTTCCCGTTGCCCTTCTTCTCCCCCTTGGGTCCCTTCGGTTCCTTGGGCGGGGCGGGCTGCGGCTGCGGTGCGGAAACCACCGGCACGGGCGTCGAGGTCGGCGGCGGCGGGGGCGGCGGGGTGACCGTGCTGGTGCCGACGGGCTCGGTGCGGTCGGTGGCCGGCGCGGAGTCGACGGTCAGCACCAGCAGTGCCACCAGGGCTGCCAGGAACGCCGCGGCGGCAGCCAGGAACGTCTGGTTTCGGCTCGGCCGGCGCTTCCTGCGGGCCGGCACGAAGTAGTCCGGGTGCGCGGGCGGCAGGGGCGCATCGAGCACCCGGGTGGCCGGTCGGCCGGCTGTCAGGGCCGCACGCATCTGCGTGGCATCGGCGAACCGCTGTCGCGGGTCCTTGGCCAGGGCCCGGTCGACGACGGCCGCCAGCACCGGATCGAGATCGGGGCGGGCGGCGGCCAGCGACGGGGCCGGCCCGTCCACGATGGCGCGGGCCAGCACGGCCGGGTTGTCCCCGGGCAGCGCACGGAACCCGGCGGCTGCCTCGAAGCCGATCATCCCGACGGCGTAGATGTCGTCGGCGACCGAGGCCGGCGCGCCGGCGAGGCGCTCCGGGCTCATATAGGCCATCGTGCCGATGATCTGCCCGGTCATGGTGTGCGCGGCCCCGCCGGTCTTGGCGATGCCGAAATCGGCGACCTTCATGGTGCCGCCGTCGGCCGAGATCAGAATGTTGGCCGGTTTGATGTCGCGGTGCAGCACCCCGGCGCCGTGAGCCACCGTGAGGGCGGCCAGCACGTCGTCGAGGATCGCCCGCACCCGCGGCGCCGGCAACGGCCCGCCGGCGATCAGATCGTGCAGGGTCTGTCCGGGCAGGCGTTCCATCACGATGAAGAACCGGCCGTCGTCGACCCCGCAGTCGTGCACGCTGACGATGTTGGGGTGATTCAGTGCCGCCGCGGCGCGGGCCTCGTCCTCGAACCGGCGCCGGGTACCCGCGTCCGCGCCGAGCGCGGGATGGAGCAGCTTGACCGCGACCGCGCGGTGCAGACGGGTGTCCCAGCCGTCGCGCACCTCGGCCATCCCGCCGCGGCCCAGCACTCCCCGGAGCTCGTAGCGGCCCGACAGCAACTCGCGCTCGGCCATGGTGTTCAACGTAGCCGCTCGCGTCGAGAGGCAAACGTCGCCCCGGACCTGATCAGCGGCAGGCGCCCGCGCCCAGTGGCGCGCGCATCACTGCCCTCGTACTTCGTCGCCCGACGGGAAGCGACTCAGGCTCAATCCCCAAACTCGCCAGATTCCGTCAGCGCATCGAACAAGCGTCAGGATCTTCACGTCATCGATCGGGGCCGCTGCGAATGCGACAACCGACTGCTGACCGTTCGGCACGAACTTGACATACGCGATGTCACGATCGCCAGGGCACCGCTCGACGAACTGAGTCATGCCGTGGCCGCGCAGAACCTCTTCGGCCTGATTGAAGTCACCCCACATCGACGGATCCAGGGTGAGGTTGTGCAGCGCCGTCAGGAATTCGGGCCTGCCACTGAGCGCCTGGCGCCACATGAATGCCGCTCCGCGTGGCTCGTCAGGAGTCGGTCCGCCACGCGGGAAGAAGGCCTTCAAGACCTCATCTTCTTCGCGCACTTCCAATGGCAGTGGATCGCCGGCCTGGTGACCGCTCTGACGCACCTCAGCGTGCATCGCCGAGCGGGCGAAGACGGGTACCGTCCGCTCGAGACCGAGGTAATACTCGGTGACGGTGAATTGTGGCCGGGTGTAGGACGCACGATGCTGCCGAAGACAGGTCAGAACGGCGGCCTCGGCGAGATCAAGTTGGTCTTGAAGGAAGTCATCCGGACTGACGACCTCAATGTCGTACCGCGCCAACGCTTCCGAGGGGAAGTCGCGGGTGTTCGCTGTGACAATGAGCGCGGCCCCACCCCGAACAGCTGCTGCCGCTACGTGGCGGTCCTTGGGATCGTTGGTCATCGCGGGTACGAGATGCTCAAACCCGGTCACAGTCGCGTTGGGGAATGCTGACGCCATCTGCGCGATCCGACGGGCAGCTTTGTCAGGCCCTATCCCGAGCTTGACGACATTGCGTTCGACCTCGGAAGCAGTTCGTCTGACCAGAGCGGTTCGAACAGTTCAGCGTCGGCGATGCGCAGTAGAAGGTCCGCGAGTTGGTAGGGCACCAGGACACAAGCATCGAGAAGCACCCGGATTCGTGACACTGGTCAGCGCGTCTCACCGAACTCGCCGAGGCGACCGTATGCATCATCGGCGGCTGCTTCGGCGTTCATCTCATCGAGGGTGATGCGCCGCTGATGGCGAATCTGCTGCTGATAGGCCAGAAGGTCCGTGAGCTGCACCCGGCGATGCCGGCCCGGCTGCGCGTAGGGAATCTCGCCCGCTTCGAGCAGTTTCACCAGAGTCGGTCGGGACACCCCGAGGAGATCGGCGGCTTCCTGCGTCGACAAGACGACACTTTGCGGCTCGAGAGTGACGGCTTGGCCTTCGACGAGCGCATGGGCTGCATGAATCAGCACATCACGCAGTTCGGGCGTAAGGGGAAACGACTGGCCATCGGTCGTTTCGATAACCAACGGCGCAGCCGTTTGCAGGGCGACGAGCAGCGCGGCGAGACCCCGGTCGGTGTCGGCTGGAAAGACAGTGTGCTCAGTAGTTGCAGTCACACCACCATGGTAAATCGAAAGAAACGAAAGCGCACTAGGGTGGCGACGGGCCGTGACAGCGACAAGTATCGGCGCAGAGTTCGTCGCACCTTGTGACAATCCGTGACAATTCCGCGCCCACAAACACGTCAGGCCCCCTCCGCAGAGGGGGCCTGATCAGTGTGGCAGGTACAGGATTCGAACCTGTGTAGGCGTTAGCCGACGGATTTACAGTTCGTCACTCTTGGCGTTTGCAGAAGTTGGCAGTGTTGGCGCGTCCAGCAAGTCCCTGGTCACGGTGTTGACTATGTTGGTTCGCGACGGGGGTTCGCGAAAGTGCTGCGGACGCGCTGCGGACGGAAAGATCGGAATGGGTTTCAAGGACGACTGCGAGAAAGCAGTCCGCGACATAGTCAAGACGCCCTTCAATGCCCGCTCGGGCAGAGAAGTGCCAACCTCAGAATCCATAGTCCAACGAGACGGAGCGGTGTGGCTGACGGCCGCCTACCTCTACGCGGACATGGCCGACTCGACTGGCATGGCCGAAAAATTCCAAGCTACGGATGCGGCGAAGATAATCCGCGCCTACCTGCACGCCGTGACACGAGTCCTCAAAGATCGAGGTGGCGCAATTCGAAGTTTCGACGGCGACCGAGTGATGGCCATCTTTGTGGGTGAAAATGCCGCCGACAATGCAGTTGATGCTGCCTTACGCGTTAACTGGGTCGTGAGCAACATCGTCCATGACGAGTTGCTGACACACAACAGCGCGTACTTCAAGGAGTACGTCGAGAGCGATTGGCGCGTCAGGCATCGAACCGGAATCGATATCGGCACCGCATTCATCGTCCGCGCCGGCGTCCGCGGAGACAACGACCTAGTGTCGATCGGTAGTCCGCCGAACGTGGCCGCCAAGCTCAGCGACTACAAGGGCGGTGGCCGAACGATCATCACCGACGATGTGTACGACCAACTCTCTTACGAGCACCAGTATTCGTCAGGATCTGACCCGGCCGGTGAATTGAAGAGCATCTGGACAGAGTCCAATTTCGTCGACATCGGCGGAACGTTTGAATTCGTCCGCACTTCAACATGGTGGAAGGCCTACAGATGAACGACGACGCAGTCGAGAACGCGTGGAAGATCCACGCGGCTCTGGTCGATTGGACCGGCAAAGTTGATACAAAAGCATCGTTCGCGCTGACTATAGAGGCCGCACTCCTGGCCGGCGTCGTGACCCTGTCAGGCACCGACCGCGTGTTCGGAAACATCACGGGATGGTTCCCAATCACGCTCTACGTCGTGGGCATCGTCGTTCTGGTTGCCGCTGTCTTATGCGCAGTCTGGGTCGTCCGACCTCGCCTGCGGACCCCCAACCTAAAAGCCGAGTCCGAACACCACTACACCTACTTTGGGCACCTGCGTCACCTCGACCGCGATGCTGTACTCAAGCACCTCGACGAGACACCGATCAAGCCTGTGCTCGCGAAGCAACTCGTCGAAATGAGCAAGATCGCCTGGAGTAAGCACGTGGCCGTGCAATGGTCGATGACGCTCGGCGTTGTCGGCGTCCTGACACTTGGCCTCGCTGCGGGTGCCGTCACCACCGTTCCATAGGACAGCGGCAAATCGTTGCCCTCTAGAACAGGTGCGGACTGCCTGACTGACGGGGCACGCCGTTTCAGTCGTTGCGGGTCCTCCGGTTGGCAGCGTCGTAACCGCGAAATCGACAGCTGGAGACCACCCGGGTCGGGAAAAACTGCAGCTAGTGACGTTATGTCCCTGCTCGGAAAAATGCCCAGACCCGTACAAACTGCGAGCCAGGTGGGCCGGGGTCAGGGTTTTGACCCCCGGGGAGGGGTTGACCCCATGGGGGGTGCTTGGGCGGTGGGGCGTGGCGCAGGTACTCGCTCGGAGCCCAAGGACGGGGCTCGTCGTGGCGGGTCCTTGCCTGAGTAACCGATGGTTTGACGCCACGTCCCACCAGGTTTCTAGCTGCCTTCGATGGCGATGCGGACCATTGCGGCGGGTGCGGGGAATCCGAACCCGACGCGCAGCTTGGCGCGGATGGCTACCCGGTCGCTGGAGAAGAACACCGAGCGGTCGGCTTCGACTTCGGCCCCTTCGCGGATCACGAGGTATCCGTGTGTGCTGCTGATGCCCCAGACTTCGCCGTTGGTGTCTTCGACGTAGGGACTGGTGAGCAGCGGGATGCCGAGGATCTGGCGGCGTCCGGGCTGGGTCGGGTCGGCTCCAAGGAGCGGACGGTTCGACGACGCGGATTCTTTAACTTTCGCCAACAGCTTGGCGGTGTCCGGGTGGGTCACCCATGCGGTGACAGTGCCGTTGTGGCCGGCGGCGGTGTAGATCGCGTCGGAGAACGGGTCAACGTTTTCGTATTCGTCTTCGACCTCGACGGTGGAGATACCGACGACACCGGGCAGGCCACCGGGCCCGTTGACCGTGGTCGCGGTGAACAGCGCCTGGTCGACCTTGCGGGACAGGTCGCGCACGATGCCGGCACCGATGACATCGGCGGCGGCGGGGTTGGAGTCGGCGGCCAGTTCGGAGCTGATGACGGTCAGACCGGCGAGCTTCTTCGGCTCGACTTCCAGCTCTGTGACGGTGCCATCACTGACATCAATTTCCTGACCCTCCGCAGTCCAGGATGCGGACGGGTCGGCGGTGACGATAGGGATGCGGTGGACGTGAGAGCCAGTCGAGACGGCCGTGAGCACCTGCCCGGCAATGGACTCGGAGATGAGCGGGCGGATGACGAGGTCACCGACCTGTTCGGGGGTGAGCAGCGGGGCGAAGTTGGTGGTTGTTCCAGCCATAATGATGGGCCTTTCAGGTGAGCCGCGCACATGTGGGCGCGCTGTTGTGTACGGGGTATCCGTGACTCACCTGGAGTTCATCGGCTGGGCTCCTGGCCCTGCTTCGGTGACGCCGGTTCGGTCCTGCCGTCTTCCCGGCGTCACCTCACAGTCTAGGCGTTACCTATGACCTCTCCCCATGACACGCCGCCGGACGGGCCGATTGCACTGCTGTGCTGTCCCCACTGCTTGGGTTCGGGGTCAAGGGGTTTGGCCAGCAGTGGGCGCAGTTTGAGGAGTTCGGTTGCGGCGGCCCGTAGGCCGTCGCGGTCGAGTTCATCGGTGTCGGTGAAGAATTGCGCAGCGGTCGCGTTGCCGAGGTCCCAGAGGTCTGCGGGCTGGGCGAGCAGATCAGCCACGGCGGATTCCGCTTCGCGGCGTTGCAGGGTTGTCAATCGTGCTGCGAGGGCATCACGTTCGGTTTCGGTTTCGCGGAGCTTGACGCGGTAGCGGGCCGCTTCACTGCCGGTCTTGTCACCCGGTCCCGATGGTGGTGTCGTGTCGAGTGCGGCTTTGTCTGGAGGTGTGCTGTCGGGGGTGGTGTCTTCGGGGTCGATCTGTTCTGACATTGGTGTTGTCTCCTAGGTGGTTTCGAGTTGGGGCCAGCGGCGGTTGCGTAGGGTGCCGTGCCGCCACTGCACTCGGGTGTAGAGGTCGTCGGGTAGTTGGTAGCCGAGGTGCTCGAGGAGGGCGCGTTCGGCGGTGGTGGCAGGTCGGTTGCGCCAGGGCCGGCCGTCGCGGTTGGCCAGCTCTACGTCGGCGGCTTGGGTGGCGTCTTCGGAACGGCGTAGTTCGTCGGGCAGGGTGGCGAAAACCAGCCAGCCGCGGTACTCGTCGGGGCGGTGTTCTCCGACACCGGCAATGGTGGTCATCGGCGGGCTTCCTTGCGGATCTGGTCTAGCCAGCGGCCGAGGACATCGTCGACGGTCTGGTCGTCGAATTCTTCTCCTGCGCCGTATTCGAGGGCGGTCTGGATGGCGGTGCGTAGCCACCCGGCGAGTTGCAGTGTGCAGGAGTACGGGTCGGATGATCCGAGGAGGATGCCGGCCGCCATCTCGTCGCCGGCCAGAAAGCGGCGGGCGATCATCAAGGCGTCCTCGGGGGCTGCGGCGGTGCGCTCTGGGGTTACGTGGGGATACATGGATTGGTTCCTTTCTAGGACAGTCGGATTCGGTGTGCGGGTCTCATAGCGGTCAGGCGGTTTCCCCTTCGCCGTCGGAGTCGGTGATCCGCCAGATGCGGTCTTTGCGGCTGTCGCCGTGTGCCGGTACTGATTCGATCCGGGGTGATAATCCGGCGGCGCGGCGCACGGAGTCCCAGGGGTGGCCGGCGGCTTCACCGGCGAGCTTGGCGTCCTCGGGTAGGACGAACCCTTCGTCTTGTTGATCGAGCCACTTATCGAGCCACTCCGGTGCCCCCTCGTATGCGGGTGGCCGGTAGCCAGGCTGGATCGACCAGGTCGCGGTGCCGCCCTTGCGGTTGATTGTGTGCACGTCTGGGTGCGCTGATGCCGCTGCCCGGATATTGCCCTTGCTGTAGCCCAGAGCCATGCCTGCCTCTATCGCAGCAAACGATGTTGCGGTGGTGTAGCCCTGGTTCTGAAGGTCCGCGATCCAATTGTTGAACCACTGCGCACATGTCAGCTTCTCGGGGGTGCGCTGCCCTGAACTGTGGGTTTTGATCGGCGTGACGTTGTTGGCGGCGTCCACGTGGACTTTCGGTCCACGGTCATTGACCTGCGGTTTAGGGCGTGGACTTTCGGTCCACGTGGACTGGCCGTCTGAATCTGATGAGATCCGGTACACGGTCGAGGTGCCAGACTCGCCAGCAAACAGTCGACCTTGATCTTCTAGTTCTGCCACGGCGGCGTCGAAGTGCTCCCGTTGGTCTGAGCGCAGACGCTTGCGGAGCTCGTGGCGCGGTAGTTCCCCCTTCTCCGCGAGGTGCTTGATGATGGTGTTCTTGGCGCGCTGCAACTTGGTGGTGGCGACCACTTCGTCACGGTCTGCTGCGGCCAGCGCGCGGGCGCGATTGGCGGTGCGGGCGGTGTCCTCGGTGGCCCGGATCAAGTCTGCTCGCACACGATCCGAGACCGTCATGATGCGTTCGGCGATGCGCCAGTCATCCTCGGTGACCGTGTTGCGGCCTTCCAACAGCATCAGGCCGGCAGCGACTTTCGCTTTGCACAGGTTGCGGTGCCCGTCGAGGGGGTTCAAGCCGGGTTCTCCCCGCAGGACTCCTCGTTGATGGGCGCGGATCTCCGCGACGACGGACTCGGGGAACGGGATCTCGTAGTAGGGGCCGGCGTTGGGGGTGAAGTCCGGTTCCTGCGCGGGTCGGTAGGGCTCGATCCCGGTGGGCGGCTCATCGGGGGCGTCAGGGTCCAAAACGGACCCGAACACACACCGCTGCGGGAATCCGCCGGGGGCGTCGCGGAACAGAACCGCGGCCCCGTTGGACCCTGGTTGTGCGGACAGGTTGATTCCGCAGCCGTAGGTGCGTTTAGCCACGATGCGGGTGTGGCCCTTGGTGGCGTTCTTCTGGCCGATGGTGTCCCCGGTGACGACCTGGCGCATGACGGGGAAGATCATCGATCCTGCCCGCTCGCCGAGGGCAGCCCAGTTATCGATCTCGCTGCTGGAGAAGATGATGTTGGGCACCTGCGGCTGTCCGTCCTCGTCGGGATCGAACGCCTGGCACATGCCCTCGGCGGTGCCCAGCGGGAATACGGGAAGCTCTGCGGGCCAGTATTCCTCGGCGGTGTCGTCGCTGGCGGTCTTCCCGTGACCGGACGGGCCGACGTTGACGACCACGGTGTTGAGTGGCTTCGGGCTGCCGATCATCGGCGGGATCATCACGTGCTGCGGTGCGGCAGTCTCCGCGCGCTGGAGAACACCGAGTAGAACTGCACCAGGTGCGACCATGTGCTGGCGGGCGAAGTCGCGGATGCGGCGCAGCGATTCGCGTTCTTCGAACAGATCCTCAGGTGGCTCAGTTTCACGGGCTGGCTGTTGGAATGCTTCGGTCACCAGTTTCGCGATTCCTTCGGTTGAGGTGTCACCGCGCCGGTTCGCTTCATCGACGATGGTGTCGACGAGGCCGGCGAACGGGTTGTCGGGGAGTTCATCGGCGAGTCTCAAGATGCAGCCCTCCGCGGGATGTAGGCGCGTCCACGACCGGAGCGGATCTGTTGAGCAACAGCGCTCCAGTCGGTGATGTCGGCAATTTCGTGGGCGGCGTCTGACAGGGCCGCCTGGCGTGTGTCTTGTCCGACTGCCCACCACACGGCGGCCCAGAGGATGGCCTGCCATTTGGCGGGGTCGGTGTCGTCCAGTTCGCACCACACGGGGGTGCCGGGGATTAGGTCGGGGTTGCCGAGCAGTGGCGAGAGCAGTTCGTACACCGGGATGCATGACACTTCTCGGGACCGGGGAGTGCCCCCGCCACGCTCGGCGGGGGCATCCTCGGTCGTCCGGCGGGTCATTTATCGGCCATCCCACGTAGCTTGTCGAGCAGCGAGTTGACCAGATCAGGGTCGAGCTTGTCGGTGCTGACCGCGGCAGCCAGCAGGACCTTCGCCAACTTCTCGCGGCGTTCCCGCAACAGCTTGTCGTTCCGGTAGCGCAGGCAGTTGACGCAATCACCGATGTCCCACCACAATCCGGTCTCCGGGTCGAGGTGTTCGTGCTCAAGAACCTCCGGATCGGTCAACTGCTCTGGAGCCCGGAACTCCGTGACAGCACCGCCGGGGAGCTTTTCGTCCGGTACAGGGATCATTTGGCCGCACATCGCCGGAAACATCTTTTGTCCGGCTTCTCTGGCCTTGTTTTCGTCGCTCTTCCACCAAATGTGATCCATGTATGGGTTCTGAGGAAATGCCTCGTGGTACTGCCGACGGATCTCTGCCTTCTTCTCTTCGGAGAAGCGCTTGTTAGTCCAGCCGAGTGCGATCAGTTGAAGCATCTCCGCGTGGTCGCGGAACTTGTCCCCGGCGGGATGGATGATGGCGTGCGTCGTGATGCGCCCGCATTCAGCGCATTTCAGGTCGCCGGTTTCGCGATGCCAGTTCCGGTCGATCGGACCGGCCATCCAGTAGTTTTCGGCGCGGTGGTTGCGTGGCCGCCGGCATTCTCGGAGTGCTCCGCAGGTGCAGCAGAGTGCCTGCATGACCTGGCTCATCGGGTCACCGCCTCGGCGTCAGCTTCGAGGGCGTTGGACGCCTTGTCGAGCGAGACTGCGGCCCGCTTGAGATGATTGAGCGCGACCACCAGATCGGTGACGGCGAACAGTGGGGCATCCGCCGGCAACCCTTGCAAGATGTCGTTGCCGTCCGCCCGGACGATGTCGATGCGGTTGACCAGAACGTCGAGCTTCTGCCCGATGGTCGCGGGCGGGGTGTATGTCGAGCAGAACGGGCACACATCGGCCCCATTGGTGGGCACGGTGCAGTGACGGCACTGCCGGGGTACCGGCGAGGCGGTCGGGGTGGGTACAGTCATTGTTGAACTTCTCCTATCTAACGGTTGGGGTGGTTCCGATCGGTCCCCGCCAGATGCGCCAACATCTGGGGTTCGGGGGCCGTTCCGCATTCCGCCGGGTCGTCCCCGGCGGGCTCATGGTCGACGAGGTTGTGGTCGTCGACAGCGTCACGGTCGAGCTGGTCGACGTTGGGGTGCATCTATGCGACCTCCCCGCTGGTGCCGCCGCGCCGGGTCGCCCTCTCCTGCTCTGCGATCCAGCGCTCGCACTCGCTTCGCCTATAGACCACGCGACGTCCAAGGGTGAAACTCGCCGGCCCTTGGTTGGTGCTGCGGAAGTACCGCAGGGTTCCCGTCGGCAATCCAGTCATTTGAGACACCGCCTTGGTGTCGATGATTTCGTCGCTTTCCATTCGAACAGTGCTCCAATCACATCTCAGTGTTGAAATAACACCATCAGGTTGGCACTGTTGACGGTGTTCGTCAAGCACTACACTGTGATTTGTGCACCAAGATGATGACCAGGACCCAGCCGACGACGCTGCTGGAGGCGTAAACGCCCAGTTTGGCGATCTAATGAGGCAGGCAAGAGAGTCTCGTGGATGGAGCCAAAGGCAGCTTGCCGAACTTCTGCTAGCGGTCGACCTCAAGCTTGACCCGTCTGCGATTACACGCATCGAGCGAGGAACTCGAGACGTCAAACTGTCTGAAGCCATAGCAATTGCCGGCGTACTCGAGTTACGGCTCGACGAGTTAACCTTCTCGCCCGCAAAGGATTTCCTAATGCGCGAGTACTCGCAAGTCGAGATGACCATCCGCGCTCGGCGCGCGGTGCTGCAAGCCGTCAGGCAGATAGACCGGTGGGTCAACAACACTGATGACAGCACCGAGGAGCAGTTCATGGATAGGCGAGGGTTGTCTGAGGTCTGGGAGTTGTACACCTACCAAGTTCGTCAGTCACCAGCGTTCCAGCGTGGCGGCCGACTGAACCAAGCGGACGGCGACAACTTTGCTCTGTACTACAACGACCAGGACTTCAAGATCAAACAGACCCTCCTTCATCAGATCATCGATCACGTGCTGTTCAGCGAAGACGAATTTGCTCAGATGATCGAAATGGACAAGCTCAAGCGCCGCTTAGGGAAAAAGTGAGAGCACGATGCCTCAAACACGTAATCGCCGATCCGGCGTCGAGGACCGTTGGCAAAAATCCGATGGCTCGAAGAGTGCCGCATACGGCAAAGGGTTGCGTTGGCGTGCAAGGTATGTCGACGAAAACGGCAAAGAGCACGCCAAGGGGTTCGGCAGAAAAGCCGATGCGCAAAACTGGTTGAACAAGCAGGTCTCCGATCAAGTGACGGGCACCTGGACCGACCCGGCACTGTCCGCTGTCACGTTCGGGACGATGGCCGAGCGATGGATCGCCACGAAAGCAGTCCGCGCCCCGAAGACTGTCGCCGGATACCGCTCCCTGCTCGACACGATCGTCCTACCCCGCTGGAAGGACGTGCCGCTACGGGACGTGAAGTTCGACGAGCTTCAGGTGTGGGTCACCGGCCTGTCCGTGGATGGTTCGGTCCGGTTCGAGGGGCGGGGGTTGAGTCCGTCCCGGGTGCGTCAGGCCAACCTGCTCGTTGGTTCTGTGTTGCGGTTCGCAGTGAAGGCGAAGCACCTATCCGCCAGCCCGGCCGAGGGCATCGAGCTACCAGCAATTGAGGAGACTGAGCAGCGATACCTGACGCACGAGCAGTTGCACCGGGTAGCGATGGCCGCCGGTCGGCACCGCACGCTGATCCTGGTCCTCGGATTGTGCGGACTCCGCTTCGGTGAGGCGATCGCGCTCAAGGTGTCCAGCGTGGACACCGAGGCCGCCCGTATCCGGGTGACACGATCGGTGACCTACGTCCGTAAGCAGGGGCAGGTGGAGGGGCCGACGAAGGGTAAGCAGTCGCGGACCGTGCCGGTGCCGGCGTTCTTGAACAAGCTCTTGAAGACCGAGATCCAGAATCGCTCGGCGGACGATCTGCTGTTCCCTCCCACCCGTGGCGATAAGTGGCTGACGCTCGGTCAGGCGCGCTACTCGTTCCAGAAGGCCACGGCGGCGGTCGACGGATGTGCTGGGGTTCGACTGCACGACTTGAGGCACACGTGCGCGGCGCTAGCCATCAGGTCGGGAGCCAACATCAAGGTCGTCCAGAAGCTCCTCGGGCACAAGTCCGCGGTCCTCACCCTGGACCGGTACGGGCACCTCTATCCGGACGATCTAGACGCTGTCGCGGCGGCCTTCGATACGGCTGCTGGAGCTACTGCGGACGCACTGCGGACGCAGGTCTCCTAGAAACACGTCAGGCCCCCTCGAAAGGGGGCCTGATCAGTGTGGCAGGTACAGGATTCGAACCTGTGTAGGCGTTAGCCGACGGATTTACAGTCCGCTCCCATTGGCCGCTCGGGCAACCTGCCGGAATTTGGTGCGAGTAGCAGGGTACAACGAGGATGTACCGAAGACGAAAACGGCCCCAACACTCAGCAGGAGGATCCAGTGGCGGATTCAAGCTTCGACATCGTCAGCAAGGCCGACCGGCAAGAGGTCGACAACGCCCTCAACCAGGCAGCCAAGGAGTTGGCGACCCGTTTCGACTTCCGTGGAA
This sequence comes from Mycolicibacterium aurum, assembly GCA_900078775.1. Lineage (GTDB taxonomy): Bacteria > Actinomycetota > Actinomycetes > Mycobacteriales > Mycobacteriaceae > Mycobacterium > Mycobacterium aurum_A. Next base: position 5,847,038 of record LT549889.1, on the reverse strand, counting down.
CCGACACCACCATCGAGTGGCAGGGTGAGGAAGGCATCATTTTGGTGTCCTCCACCGAGGAGCGCGTCAAGGCCGCCGTCGACGTCTTCAAGGAGAAGTTGGTGCGCCGCGACATCTCGATGAAGGCCTTCGAGGCCGGCGACCCGCAGCCCTCGGGCAAGACCTACAAGGTGATCGGCAACATCAAGCAGGGCATCGACAGCGAGAACGCCAAGAAGATCACCAAGCTGATCCGCGACGAGGGCCCCAAGGGGGTGAAGGCGCAGATCCAGGGCGAGGAGATCCGGGTCAGCTCGAAGAAGCGCGACGATCTGCAGGCCGTGCAGGCCCTGCTGCGTGGCGCCGACCTCGAGGTGGCGCTGCAGTTCGTCAACTACCGCTGACAGGTCGTCTGGTCGACGGGTTGCAGCGTGGCGACGTCACGGCCCCGGTAGGTGACCAGGACGGTGTTGCCGGCCGCCACCCGGTCGAAGACCCGGGCGGGCCGGGTGCGCAGTTCGGCCAGGGGCACCGGGATCACCTCGGCGTCGATCTCGGGCTGGGCGTCCCCGACGGCCTGCAGCCGCGCGATGGGCCGGCCGCGGCGCAGCACCTGGAAGGTCTCCCCCGACCCGGCCCGCTCGATGTAGGACCGGGTGTAGCTGCGCAGCTGCCCGATGCCGATGATGACGGTCATCAGCTTCCACCGAACCGGGGCGCCAGGACCGGGCTCAGCGCCGCCAGCGGGATGTGCGCCTGCACCGTGCCGCCGTCCATCGACCACTGCATGATGCCGGGGGTGAAGTTGATCGGCCGGTCCCGCGCCACCGGGTAGTCCGGCATGTAGATGATCAGCTCGTCGGGGGTGAGCGCCCACGCCTTGTACGCGCCGGAGTACACCTTGTCCGGGCCCCACCGGTCGATCGTGAACGGATAGGTGCGCGGCTGGTGCGCCGGCGGGGCGACGTCGAGTGCCTGCTCGACGAACGGCTGGGCCAGCGGCGGGATGGCGACCAGCGGATCGAGTCCGGGCTTCATCAGATCGGCCAGTTGCAGCCGACGGCCGTCGGCCATGTCGAAGGTGAAGGTCCGGTAGCCGTTGTTGAAGTCCGGCCCGTCCGCGTGATAGGTCTCGCGGAACACGATGCTGAGAATGTCTCCGCGGCGGAAGATCTCGAAGTTCTCCTCGCCGAAACTGTCCGCGGCCATCTTCACGCCCGCGGTCTTCCAGTTGTTCATCAGCGTGCCCAGATAGTCCCGGATGACCGGGCCGACCGTGGGGTGATCCACCAGGTCGCCGGGGATGGCCATCTTGATGTCCCGGGTCGCCTTGCGTTCCGAGGGCACCGTGGCGCGGCAGTACACGCCGTCCCACTGCCCGCCGATCTCGGCGCAGAACGACGGCGCCGACGCGGCGGCGGTGGGCGCTACGGCGACCAGGGTGGCCGAGACCGCCAGGGTGGCCGCCGCGGCCAGAGAGGACAGCAGGCGCATCACGCGTCTCCTTAGGGCAGCTCGACTTTGCTTGCGCGCCAACGGCCGTCGACGTACTGCATGGTCATCTTGATGCGGCTGCGGTCCAGCCGCGGATCGGGCACGTTGGTGTTGGTGATCGACTGGTCGACGAACAGCAGCACCACGACCTCGTCCTTGCTCGCGGACTGCACGGCCGATTCCTGCACCACACCGCGCGCGGTGGCCTTGTTGTCGATCAGCAGCTGCCGCAGTTCCGCGCTGGACTGCGAGTACATGTCCTTGAACCCGCCGGTCGCGCCGTCGAGCACCGCGTCGAAGTTCTCGTCGACCTTGTCGGAGTCGATGCTCGTCAGGACCTGCGCGTAGTCGGTGGCGGCCTGGCGGGCCTGCTGACCGGCCGCGTCGATCGCGCGCTCCTGCTGCAGTTGCCAGCCCAGGTAGCCGGCCGTGGCGGCGACGGCGACGAAGACGGCGGCCACCACCCCGATCAGCGCGGGGCGGCGCCACCGGCCCGCCGCGGGCGCCTCGGCCGCGGTGTCGGATGTCTCCGCCCCGGCCGCCGAGGTCACCTCCACTACATCTTTGGCGTCTTCCTCGACGGCGTTCGACTCGGCGTCATCGACGGCTGTGGTCACCTCGACCGACTTCTCGCCGGTGTCCTGGTCTTCGTCCTTGCTCACGGACAACATCTTCTCCTAGCTGGGCAGCATGGTCAGCGGGGCGGCTCGATCGGCAGCGTCGGGCCCCCGTACGGCGTCGGAATCGTGTAGCGCCCCTTCGGGGTCGGATCCGTCTGCCTGCCGAGGTCGGCACCCGGCGGCGGTCCGGCGGTGTCGTCGCCGGCCGGTCGCGGCGCATTCTTCGCACCACGCACCAGCACCCCGGGATGGACGTCTCGACAATAGGTGTACATGAACGGCTCCGGGTAGTCCGCCGCCGACGGCGGCAGCTTCGGAGTGCCGTAATCGCAGGTGTAGCGCGGGTAGATCTCCGCGGTGCCCCACAGGCCACCGGTGTGCATCGCGCCGCCGAGGGCGTCGAGCACCGAGTTGCGGTAGGACGGGAACAGCGCGTTGAGCGCGGGCACCCGCAGATACAGCAGCCGCGAGGTGGTGGTCAGATTCCCCAGCAGTTGCACCATGGTGTCGGAGTTGTCGACGAACAGGTCGTCGACGGCGGCCAGGGTGTCCGGCGTCTGATCGGTCAGCCGGCGGTACCCCTCGCGCATTCTGTCCGCGCCCTCGAAGGTCTCGGTCAGATTGTCCGAGGCCACGCTGATGCCGGCGTTCTTGTCCCCGACCAGGGTGAGCGCCACCCGGCTGGTCCGCAGCAGCGAACTGGTCTCGGGCAGCACCGAATCCAGCGTCGTCAACAGGAAGGTGCCGCCGTCGACGATGTCGGCGAGCTTCTGCGGGCCGGCGTCGGTCATGCTCAGTTCGCGTTTGATGAGTTCGAGTTTGGCCGGTTGCACCTGCCCGAGCGCCCCGTCGGCGTTGGCCAGCAGATCGGCCAGGCTGACCGGCACGGTGGCCCGGCCCTGCGCGATCACGGCACCGTCGGCCAGGAAGGTGGTGGAGTCACCGGTGTCGACGAAGTCGATGTACTGCTCACCGGCCGGCGACAGTCCGGACACCCGGACGTCGCTGGACTCCGGGATCCGCACCGTGGAGCGGACATTGACGATTGCGTTGACGCCGCCGGGGGTGATGTCGAGGCGCTCGACCTTCCCGATCGGCACCCCGCGCAGGGTCACGTCCTGATTGGGCAGCAGGCCCGCCGACTCCGGCAGTTCCACGGTGAGCCGGTAGCTGGATGCGAACGGGTTGACCCGCAGCGCCCCGAACAGCAGATAGCCCGTCGCGATCACCAGCGTCATGATCAGCCCGAGCGCGGACAGCCAGGCCCGGCGGTTGTACCCGAACCGGACGAGGCCGACGATCCGGTCGGCGGCAGCGGCGATCATCGCGGCGCCTCCCCCTGGGCGGGCGCCGCCGGCCACACAGACGGTGACACCGGCTGGGGCACGCGGGGATCCACGATGATCTCGCCGGGTTCGGTCGGGCTCGGGATCACCGGCACCTGCGGGACATCCGGCCCCTTTCCGACCACCCGCTCCTGCAGCCGGAACAGCGTGTACTTCAAGGTGCCCACCAACTGATGCCAGTCGGCGCGCTTGGGCCCGTGCAGCCCGGGGTCACCGGCGTAACCGATGTCCGGGATGGAGCCCAGCACTAACCGGTCGATGCTGGCGTCCAGACCGATTGCGCCACTGGTCATGGTCTTGATGAACGGCGGCAGCAGCCGGTTCAGCGCATACAGCGTCGCGTCCGGGGCCACGGCCACGTCGTTCCACGCGCGGGCGATCGTGTTGGCGTCGGCGATGACGCTGCGCCCGCTGGTGTCGGTACCCCCGATCGACGGGAACCGCTGCAGCAGATCGGACACATCGCCGATCTGGGTCACCAGGTCGGCGATCTGGGTGGTGTGCGCGGCCAGGGTGTCGGTGGCCGGGCGGGCCTGTGCCATCACGTCACTGAGCTTCTGGTTCTTGGCCTCGATCGCCGCGGCCAGCCGGGAGGTCTCCGACATCGCGGTCGAGATCTCCTCCGAGCGCGCGTTCAGGGTGCCCAGGGTGTGGTTGGTCTTGCGGATCAGCGTCCCGAACGCCTCCCCCTGATCCCCGGTCGCCTTGCCCAGCCCGTTGATCAGATTGGTGAAGTTGCGCACCGCACCGCCGTTGACCAGGATCGCCGCCGAACTCAGCACCGACTCGACGGTCGCGGCGGCGGTGGTCGACTCCAGGTCGATGGTGTCGCCGTCCTTGAGCAACGGGGCAGACGGGCCCGCCGAGGGCGGCGGTTTGATCGCGATGAACACATCGCCCAGCGGTGTGGCCGAACGCAATTCGGCGGTGCTGCCCTGTGGCACCTGCACACCGTCCATGATCCGCAGGGTGGCCACCGCGGTGTAGTTACGGGCCTCCATGGAGTCCATCTCGCCGATGTCGGCACCGGCCAGCTTCACCTTGGCGTTGGCCGGCAGGTTCAGCGCGTTGGAGAACACCGCGGTCAACTGATAGCCGCCGGACCCCACACCGGGTGCCGGCAGCGGCAGGCTGGCCAGACTCATGTCCGCGCAACCGGATACGGTCAGACAGGTGGTGACCGCCAATACCGCCGGCAGTCTGCGGATTCTGTTCGCCGCCATCACTTCTGCCCCATCGCGCCGAGACCCTCCAGCATGTAACTCAACCCGAAGTCCGGTCCGAAGTCCTGCAAGGTGCCCGTGCTGCAACCCAATTGCCGCAGGCCCATCATGTTGCAGACCTCCTTGAGCAACTGGTTGTCGAACAGGATCTTGTCGGTGACCACCTTGACCCGCAGCGCGCCGTTCTTCGGGTCGGCGACGTTGTACAGGTTGTCCAGCGTCATCGGTGTGACGTCCAGCAGCTCCATCAGATCGCGTTCGTGGTCGACGGTGCTCTGCACGACGATCTCGCCGTTGGCGACCAGGTCCTTGATGGAATCGCGGTGGGTCTGCAGCACCTGCCCGGCGTTGGTGAGCACCTCGTTGATCTTCTTGCCGGTGGTGCCGCTGCCCAGATCCTCGTCGGCCAGGATCTGGCTCAGCGCCCGCACCGACGAACCGAACTCGCGCATCATGGCGTCGTTGTCGGCCGCGGCCTGCGACAGCGAGCTCAGGTTGCCGACGATGGTGGTCAACTGATCCTTGGTCACCGCGCCGCGATCGGAGCTCAGCCGCAACGCATTCGACAGTTCACCGAGCGCGTCCTTGGTCTGCTGACCGTTGCCGTCGACGACGGCCGCGCCGGAGTTGACCACGTCGGCGAGCGGCCCGTTGCCCTTCCCGTCCCCGCTCAGCGAGCCGGCGAGCTTGTCTAGAACGTCGAGGACGCGCGCGAATTCGACCGGCGTCCGGGTGCGGTTCAGCCCGATGGTGTCCCGGTTCTGCAGCTTCGGGCCGTCCTTGTAGGGCGGGGTCAACTCGATCTGCCGGTCGGTCAGGATCGAGTTGGAGATGGTGGCCGCCTGCACATCGGCCGGCACGTCGACGCCCTTGTCGATGGTGAAGTCGACCTCGACATACCCGGTCTTCGGGGTGATCTTGGTGACCTGCCCCACCGGCATGCCGAGCACCGCGACCACGTTGCCCTCGTACAGGCCTGCGGCGCTGTCGAACTGGGCCGTCACGGTGATGGTGCTCAACCGGTCCCTGGTGAAGGTGACGGCCGCCGCGGTGACCGCGAGCGCCAGCACGACGCCGACGGCGGCGATCACGAGAGTCCTGGTCTTGCTGCGTTCAGCACTCATTTGCAGTCCTGGTAGTACTGGATCAGGCCGAACTGCTTGGCGCGGCCGCTGATCGCACACATCCACGAGTCGACCAGCAGACCGCTGGACGCGTTGAAGTCGATGGCGTTGCCGGTGCCGGTCATGTTGGCGATGTTGCGCACCGCGATCGGCGCGGTCTGCAGGATGCTGCGCAACATGCCGTCGTTCTTGCCGAGCAGGGTGGACAGCTCGCGCAGATCGGTGAGCAGCTTCTCCAGCTCCGGGCGGTCGTCGATGACGATGTTGCTCAAGGTCTGCACCAGGTTGGTCAGCGAGGCCATCATCGCGTGGAAGCTCGCCCGCCGCATGACGAACTCGGACAGCAGTGAATTGCCCTGGTTCATCAGGCTGCCGATGGTGGACTTCTGCCGGTACAGGGTGGAGCTGACCATCTCCGTGGTCTTGAGCAGTTCGCCGAGCTGATCGCGACGCTGGGCGATGATCGAGGACAGCGTGTGGGTGTTGGCCAAGGCCTGCGGGACCACCGGCGGCAGCGTCTCCAGCTGCTTACCGAGAATCGACAGGGTCTGCGCGAACTGATCGGAGTCGACCTGATCGAAGGTGGTGGTGACGTCGGTCAACGCCTCCTGCAGGTCGTAGGGCACCTCGGTGTGCGCCAGGTCGAAGGTCTTGTCCGGCAGCGCATCCGGCCCGGCCGGCTCCAGGGACAGATACCGCGAACCCAGGATGGTGGTGATCATGATGACCGCGCGGGAGTCCTTGCCGAGGGCGACGTCGTTGCGCACCTTGATCTTCGCCTCGACGTGGTCCCCGGCCAGCTTCATGGCTTTGACCTCGCCGACCGGGATGCCGGCCACGGTGACCGGGTTGCCGACCTTCAGCGCCGCCGCCTGCAGGAAACGCGCGGTGTAGGTGGTGTAGCCGACGTCGGCGACCCGCACCAGCAGCATCGCTCCGACCAGAACGGACACCACGGCGATCGCGATGACCCCGAGCCACAGCCGGCTGTAGCTCTCGATCGGTCGGCGCCGCTTGGGTTTCGTTGTCTCAGCCATTGGCCATGTTCCTGCACTTGGGGGTGTGTTGGGCCTTGTTGCCGGGGGTGGCGGCGTTGACGATGATCGGCGTCACGTCGTTGAGTCCGGGGAAGAAGGCGGTCGCATTCAACTCGCACGCGTAGGCGTTGGCGTAGGAGCCCGAGCCGGTGATGCGTGCGAAGCCCTTCAACATCAGCGGGAGGTTGGCGCCCAGGAACGCCAGCTGCGGTTCGATGCCCACCATGTGCGCGGTGAAACCCGGTTCCCGCTGCACCATTTCGTTCAACGACGGGTAGACCTCGTCGGAGATGGACGACAGTTGCCGCACCACCTTGGCGATCGAACCCATCGAGTCCACCAGTTCGGGGCGCCGGGCATCGAACGTCGTCACCACCGACTGGGCCTGGCCGACGATGTGGTCGAGATCGTCGTTGTGCCGGGCCAGGTTGGCCACCACCGTGTTCAGGTCGGTGATCACGCCGCCGAGTTCCTCGTCGCGGCCGGCGAAGGACTCGGTGAGTTCGGCAGTCTGGTCGATCAGCGCGGTCAGCGACGCCCCGTCGCCCTGCAGCGACGCGATGACGCCCTTGGTGAGGTTGTCGGCATGTTTGGGATCGAGGAGGCTGAACAGCGGCTCGTAGCCGTTGAGCAGGGTGCCCACGTCGAAGGACGGGTCGGTGCGTTCGACCGGGATCACGCTGCCGGCCGGCAGCGGCGTGGTCTCCCCGAGCTTGCCCAGCGACAGCCCGAGATACCGCTGCCCGACGATGTTCTGGTAGGTCACCGAGGCGACGGTGTTGCCGAACACCGTCTGGTCGGACTGCACCACGAAGGACACCTTGGCCTGAGCCCCTTCGAGTTCGACCTTCTCGACCCGGCCCACCCGTACCCCGGCCATCCGGACGTCGTCACCTTCGCGCAGGCCGAACACATCGGTGAACACCGCCGCGTAGGGCACGGTGGATCCGGCCACGTCGCGGCGCAGCGTCACGTAGACCATCCAGGTCAGCGTCAACGCCACCACCATGAACAGTGACAAGCCGATCAGTGCGCCGCGGGCCTTCATCGGGGCTCCTCTCCCGCGGCGAACGACACCGTCATGCCGCGGGTCACCGGGCCGAGCAGCAATTGCGTTGCCGTGCTGGCGGGTTGACCGGTGATCGCGCTGAGCGTCGCGCGCTCCTGCGGGCTGCCGACCGGGCCGACGTTGCCGCCGAACGATGCCGGCGCCGCCTCGGCGGCCCCCGCCGCAGGCCCGGTGCCGGCGCGGGCGCGGGTGCGGGTGCCGGTGCCGGTGCGGGCGCGGGTGCCGGGCTACCCGGTTTCGGCGCCACCGGCGCCAACGGCGACTGGAACGGGGCCTGCGGGAGCAGCGGCAGCGCCGAGTTCGCCGTGCCCGGGACCGGCGGCGCCGGGAACATGCCCGGCGGCAGCGGCGGATTCGGATCGGCCAGGCTCGGGTTCGGGTTGATCAGCGGCGGACCCACCGCGACCAGGTTCCCGTTCTCCCCGACCACGGTGCCCGGCGGGGGCGCCAGATCCTTGGGCGGCTGATAGTTCTGCGGCAGCAGCACATCCGGCATCGCCGGGCGGGTGACCACCAGCGGCGCGGTGTAGCAGCTCGGACCCTTCAACTCGCCGTACTGTGGGCAGTCCGCGCGGGTGTAGGTGTAGGTCGGGGTCAGCGACAGGTTCATCCGCATGTTGCCGACATCGCGCTCGGGGCGCCACACCTCGGTGAGGAACTTGTCGGACAAACCGTTGAGCTTGCGGAACGCCGGCAGCCAGTGGTGCGAGGTATCGGCCAGGTTCCCCACCACCGGGGTCATCTCGGTGGTGATGGTGACCAGCCGGTCGGTGTGGTTGTTCAGCGCCGTGTGCGTGGTGCCGGTGGTCTTCAGGCCGGCGGTGATCATCTCGTCGAGCGCAGATCGCTGCTCCACCAGGGTCTGCATCGGCTGGACCGCCAGGTGCAGCGCATCCACCAGCTCCGGTGCGGTGGTCTGCAGGCCCCGCGTCGCATCGATGAGCGCGGACAGGGTGGTGGGCCCCGGCTCGGTCGCCACGATCGAATCCACCTCGTCGATAAGCCGATTCAGCTGGGCGCCGCCGGCCAGCAACTCACTGCGCCGGTTCTCGGTGGCCGCGTTCACCGCGGCCAACACGCCCACCGTGTCGTCCTCACGGCCGCGGCCGGTGGCGGCCAGGATGTCGCGCAGCTTGCTGATGGTGGTCTGGAACAGCACCGTCGGCAGTTCGGTGTCCTCTTGGATCTCGTCCCCGGCCGCGATGGCGGGCCCGGGCCCGTTGTCCACCAGTTGCACCGAGGACACCGCGAACACGTTGCTGGGCACCACCCGTGCGGTCACCGTGCTCGGAATCGCCTTGGCGTAGTGCGGATCGAGGTTGATGTCGACGTAGTTGGGGCGGCCGTCGGTGGCCGGGGTGACGCCGTCGACCACGCCGACCAGCAGGCCGTGGTACTTCACGTCCGAGCGTTGGGGCAGACCGTCACCGACGTTCTGCAGCGCGGCGACCACCTTGACATAGGGGTCCATCCGGCCGGTGGACTTGATCAGCAGCAGTGTGGCGACGAGCGCACCGACCAGCGCGACGATGATGCCGTACACCAGCAGCCGGTTGTTGGACGGCCCGGCTCCGTCGATTTCCAGGGGACTCGACATCTACCCTCCGAACCTCGCGCCGGAGTCCACCGACCACAGCGCCATGGTGAGCAGCATGTTGACGATGATCACCACGGTGATGCTGGCGCGCATGGCGTGCCCGGCCGCCACACCGACGCCCACCGGACCGCCGGAGGCGTAGAAACCGTAGTAGCACTGCACCGTTGAGGCGATCCACACGAAGATCACCGCCTTGATCAACGAGTAGACGATGTCCTGGCCGGACAGCATCAGCGTGAAGTAGTGGGTGTAGGAACCGTTGGCGCCGCCGCTGATCACCGCGACCACGATCTGGGTGGTCAGGTAGCTGACCGCCAGGCAGGCCACGTACAGCGGGATGGTGGCGACGGTGGCCGCCATCAGCCGGGTGGTCACCAGGTACGGGATGGGCCGGATGGCGATGGCGTTGAGCGCGTCGATCTCCTCGGCGATGCGCATGGCGCCGAGCTGGGCGGTGAACCGGCAGCCGGCCTGGGTGGCGAACGCCAGGGACAGTGCGATGGGCGCCAATTCGCGGGTGTTCACCAGTGAGGAGATGATGCCGGTGGCCGGGCCCAGTCCGAGCAGGTCCAGGAAGTTGTAGCCCTCGATGCCCACGAGCGCGCCGACGGTGATGCCGAGGACCACGGCCACCCCGACGGTGCCGCCGCCGACGACCAGCGATCCGTTGCCCCAGGTGACATCCGAGAGCAGCCGGATGAACTCCTTGCGGTACTGGCGCAGCACCAGTGGGATCGCGGCCAGCGCGCGGACGAAGAACACGACCATGTGCCCGAGCCGGGCGAACGGCAGGGCCACCCGCCGCCCGAGCGAGACCCAGGGCGCGAGGACCTTCGGGACGAATGTCGTTGCGGCCACGTCAGAGACCGACCCTCGGGAACATCATGATGTAGAGCTGGCTGACCACGACGTTGACGATCATCAACAGCAGGATCGACTCGACCACCGCCGCGTTCACCGAGTTCGCGACACCGGTCGGCCCGCCCGCGGTGGACAGCCCCTTCTGGCAGGCCACCACGGCCACGATGGCGCCGAAGATCACCGCCTTCACGATGGCGACCACCATGTCCCCGGTGGTGGCGAAGGAGGCGAAGGTGGCCACGAAGCTGCCGGGTGCGCCGTTCTGGAAGTACACGTTGAACAGGAAGCTGGCCAGGAAGCCGACGAAACACACCACGCCGGTCAACGCAACGCCGATCATGATCGCCGCCGCGAACCGCGGCACCACCAGCCGCCGGATCACCGAGACGCCCATGACCTCCATGGCATCGGTCTCCTCACGCATGGTGCGGGAACCGAGATCGGCGGTGATGGCCGACCCGACGGCGGCCGCCATCAGGATGGCCGCGGTCAGCGAGGCCGCCTGCCGGATGACCGCCAGCCCGCTGGCCGCACCGGCCAGCGAGGTCGCGCCGACCTGACCGGCCAGCAGCGCGAACTGGATGGACAACGTCACGCCGATGGGCAACGCCACCAACACGGTCGGCACCACGGCGGTGCCGGCCATGAAGGCGCCCTGACGAATGAACTCCTGCCATTGGAACCGGCCGGTGAACAGATCGATGAACAGGTGCTGCAGCGTGCGCACGCCGAGCACGAACTGGTCACCGACGGTCTGCAGCGCGGCGATCGGATGGCGTTTGGTGTACCCGGTTGCCCAGTGACCGATGGCTTCGAGTCCGTCTCCCCCGTGGGACGGACGCTCGCGCGACGCGGTCACCCTCTCTCGCAGTGAGATAGAGCAGGCAAAGTACTTCCCTCCCGACACCGGACCCCGGCGCCTCCGGCAGAACACTCGCGGTGTCTGGCACCGTATCGTCGCGCCGCTGCCAACGTCAACGTTTTGCAGAATTTCCATTCACATAGAACGAGTGTGGAGCGTAGCACCCACAGCGAACCCCGACATCGGTTACGGTGCGCCTTGACAGGTTGCTCCGCCAACCCGGTGAACCACCACTCGGAATGCGGTTTTCAAGGGGTTTTGCCACGCATTCCGTAGCTGCGAGACGGCTCAAGGCGGCGTCGAAGCGGACCGCACGCGGCTCGGCCGGCGCACTCCGGGACAACCGTCAACACCCGCAAATAGTTATTAACTTATCCGCTTCTGCGCGGGCCGCGGGGCGCGTGCTACCCGGGACCCGGCCGGCACCCGGTGATGTTCGAGCAGGGCACCGCGACCGAACGGGTACAGATCAGTTCAGCAACTTGCGGTCACCGGCCGGGCCGCCGCAATACGCTGACCGGATGGCACCTGCACAACGCGAACCCAACGTCGTCGTCCTGGGCGGAGGATCCTGGGGCACCACCGTCGCCACCATCTGTGCGCGCCGAACTCCGACGCTGCAGTGGGTGCGCTCGGAGGAGACCGCCAAGGACATCAACGAGAACCACCGCAACTCGCGCTATCTGGGCGACGAGGTGGCACTGCCCGAGGCGTTGCGCGCCACCACCGACTTCTCCGAGGCCGCCCAGTGCGCCGACGTCATCGTGATGGGGGTGCCCTCGCACGGCTTCCGCGGGGTGCTGGAGGAACTGGCCCGCGAACTGCGCCCCTGGGTCCCGGTGGTGTCCCTGGTCAAGGGTTTGGAGCAGGGCACCAACATGCGGATGAGCCAGATCGTCGACGAGGTGCTGCCCGGGCACCCGGCCGGCATCCTGGCCGGGCCGAACATCGCCCGCGAGGTCGCCGAGGGGTATGCCGCGGCCGCCGTGTTGGCGATGCCCGACCAGCATCTGGCCGCCAATCTGGCGGACCTGTTCCGCACCAGGCGATTCCGCACCTACACCACCGACGATGTGGTGGGTGTCGAGATGGCCGGGGCGTTGAAGAACGTGTACGCGATCGCCGTCGGGATGGGCTACTCGCTGGGCATCGGCGAGAACACCCGCGCCATGGTGATGGCCCGCGCGGTGGCCGAGATGTCCAAGCTCGGTGTCGCGATGGGCGGGCACCGCGACACCTTCGGCGGGCTGGCCGGGATAGGCGACCTGATCGTGACCTGCACCAGCCAGCGCAGCCGCAACCGGCACGTCGGTGAGCAGCTCGGGTCCGGCAAGACGGTCGACGAGATCATCGCGGCCATGAACCAGGTCGCTGAGGGCGTCAAGGCGGCCTCGGTCATCGTGGAGTTCGCCGAGCAGTACGGCATCCCGATGCCGATCGCACGGGAGGTCGACGGCGTCATCAACCGGGGTTGCACCGTGGAGGACGCCTACCGCGGCCTGATGCTGGAGAAGCCCGGCCACGAGGTGTACGGCGCGGGCTTCTGACCCGTCAGTTGAAAACCGAGCGCGGTGCGCTCAATTGAAGACCGGGCGCGGTGCGCTCAGTTGAAATACGGGTTGCGGCCCTCGGGCCGGTCCAGCAGCGGGTTGGTCGGGTTGAGGATGTAGCTGCCGGCCGGGCCGATCACGAACCCGGACTGGTCGAACGAGTTCTGGCACGAGGTCAGCACCCCGTCGGTGCCGCAGCTGACGTGCTGGAAGCTGATCCGCGAGTTCGGCGGCAGCGGCTGGGCGGGCTTGTCCCCGACGTAGATCGGATTGGCGGCGGACGCGAAGCCGGGCGCCCCGACCTGGCCGCCCGAGACCACATTGGCGCCGTTGGGCGCACCCGGGAACGGGCCGCTGCAGCCATAGCCGCCGGTCCCCCGGCTCATCACGCAGGTGATGTCGCCCGGTGTGGTGAACGCGTACAGGCTGCCGTCGTTGACGGAGTAGGCCGACGGCTTCACCAGTTCCCACACGTTGATGTTGGGTCCCGGGGGCGGCGGTGGCGGTGGTTCGGGTTCTGCCCCGGCGACCGCCGGGGCGCTCAGGACGGCGGCGGCCGCCAGAGCCGTGAGCAAACCTCGCATACGCATGGCGTCACCCTAACCCGTCTGCGATTTCGGCGCGCTCCCGTTCACATTGCGTACCTCAGCGCCCGAAGTCACCGGCCGGCCATCTGCTCCAGACGGCGGATGCGGTCCTCCATCGGCGGGTGGGTGGAGAACAGCTTGCCGATCTTCTCCCCGGCCCGGAACGGGTTGGCGATCATCAGGTGGGCCTGATCGGCCAGCTGCGGTTCTGGCGGCAGCGGCGCGGCCTGCACCCCGTAGGCGATCTTGCGCAGCGCGCTGGCCAGCGCCAGCGGGTCGCCGGTCAGCTCGGCACCGGACTGGTCGGCCTGGTACTCCCGCGACCGGGACACCGCCAGCTTGACCACGGTGGCCGCGATCGGGCCCAGCATCGAAACCAGCAGCATGGCAAAGGGATTCACGCCGCCCTGGCGGTTCCCGCCGAACATCGAGGCGAACATCGCGATGTTGGCCAGGGCGGTGATCACCGAGGCCATCGCGCCGGCCACACACGAGATGAGAATGTCGCGGTTGTACACATGGGACAGCTCGTGGCCGAGCACCGCGCGCAGTTCGCGTTCGTCGAGGATCTGCAGGATGCCGGTGGTGCAGCAGACCGCGGCGTTGCGCGGGTTGCGGCCGGTGGCGAACGCGTTGGGCGCCGCGGTGTCGCTGATGTAGAGCCGTGGCATGGGCTGGCGGGCGGTGGTCGCCAGTTCGCGCACCATCCGGTACATCGCCGGGGCCTGCATCTCGGTGACAGGCTGAGCGTGCATGGCGCGCAACGCCATCTTGTCGCTGTTGAAGTAGACGTACGCGTTCATGCCGACGGCGAACAACACCGAAAGCCACAGGATCGATTGGTTGCCGAACAGCGAACCGATGAAGACGATCAGCGCGGACATGCCGACGAGCAGCGCGAAGGTCTTCATCCGGTTGGCATGGGGATGCCAGGTCATCAGCTTTCCTCCTACGAAAGTCTCTGCTGATCCAACGCCCGATGTCCCCGGTGGGTTCCGACGCGGCTGGACGTGCCCCTGGTCAGCCGTGCCGGGTGACGGTGTAGTCCACCAGCGTGGCCAGCGCGTCGCGGCCGGGCCGGCCGGCAGGTTGTCCAGCTCCTCGCGGGCCCGCACCGCGTATTCGCGCACCGTCTCCTTGGCCCGCGCCATACCCGGCGAGCGGCGCAGCAGCGTCAGCGCCTCGGCCACCTCGTCGTCGTCCTCGATGGGCCGGGCCAGCAGCACCCGCAGCCGGTCGGCGTCGGGGCCGGACTCCCGCAGCGCGTACAGCACGGGCAGGGTGTGCACTCCTTCGCGCAGGTCGGTGCCGGGCACCTTGCCCGACTCTTCCGGGTCGCTGTCGATGTCGATGATGTCGTCGGAGATCTGGAATGCGGTGCCGACGATGCCGCCGAGCCGGGCGAGGCGCTCGACCTGCTCCGTGCGGGCGCCGGAGAAGGTGGCACCGAACCGGCCGGAGGCCTCGATCAGGCAGGCGGTCTTCTCGTAGACCACCTTGAGGTAGTGCTCGATCTCGTCGGTGTGCTCGGCCGCGCCGCGGGTCTCGCGCATCTGACCGGTGACCAACTGCGCGAAGGTGTCGGCGATGATCCGCACCGCGTCCGGGCCGAGCCGGGACACCAGCCGGGAGGCGGTGGCGAACAGGTAGTCACCGGCCAGGATCGCGATGTTGTTACCCCAGCGGGCATTGGCGCTGTCGGCACCGCGGCGAACCTGCGCCTCGTCCATCACGTCGTCGTGATACAGCGTGGCCAGGTGCACGAGTTCGATCACCGCACCGGCGATGGTGATCTCGTCGTCCTGGGGCCGGGGACCCAGCGATCCCGCCAGCACGGTGAACAGCGGGCGGAACCGCTTACCGCCGGCCTGGAACAGATGCTGGACGGCCTCGGCCATCAGCTCATCGGCCCGGCCCAGCTCGGTGGCCATCAGTTCTTCGATGCGCGCCACGCCGTCGCGTACCGAAGCAGCGAATTCGGGGTCCCCGAAGTCCACTCCCGCCACCACGCTCGCCGGTGTCCTCATTCGTCCAACATACTGGGTGGCGTGAGTGAGACTGAGGTCGGCGGGCTGGGGGTACCTCCCGCTCGCGGGGACGAGCGCAGCAGTAGCGCCTCGAGGACCATGAAGGCCGACGTCGTCGTCGTCGGCGCCGGACCCGCGGGTTCCGCGGCGGCCGCTTGGGCCGCCCGCGCCGGTCGCGACGTCCTGGTCATCGATTCCGCACAGTTCCCCCGCGACAAGGCCTGTGGCGACGGCCTGACCCCGCGCGCCATCTCCGAGCTGCAGCGGCTCGGCCTCGGGGATTGGCTGGGCGGCCGGATCAGCCACCACGGCCTGCGGATGTCCGGGTTCGGTGCGGAGGTGGAGATCCCCTGGCCGGGCCCGTCGTTCCCGCCGAACAGCAGCGCGGTGCCGCGCACCGAACTCGACGACCGGATCCGCATGGTCGCCGCCGACGACGGCGCCAAGATGCTGCTCGGCGTCAAAGTGGTTGACGTGCGCCACGACTCGACGGGCCGGGTTTGCGATCTGATCCTCGATGACGGCTCCGAGGTCGGGGTCGGTGAACTGATCGTCGCCGACGGTGCCCGCTCCACGCTGGGCCGCGCGCTGGGCCGGGCCTGGCATCAGGAGACCGTGTACGGCGTCGCGATCCGCGGGTACATCGCCTCCCCGCGCGCCGACGAGCCCTGGATCACCTCGCACCTGGAACTGCGGTCCCCGGAGAACAAGGTGCTGCCCGGCTATGGCTGGATCTTCCCGCTGGGCAACGGCGAGGTGAACATCGGGGTGGGCGCGCTGGCCACCGCCAAACGGCCCGCCGAGGTGCGGCTGCCGCGGCTGATGTCCTACTACTGCGGGCTGCGCCGCGACGAGTGGGGTTTCCAAGGCGAACCGCGGGCCGGCCTGTCTGCGCTGCTGCCGATGGGCGGCGCGGTGTCCGGGGTGGCCGGACCGAACTGGATGCTCATCGGCGACGCCGCGGCCTGCGTCAACCCGCTCAACGGCGAGGGTATCGACTACGGCCTGGAGACCGGGCGGCTGGCCGCCGAACTGCTGGGCTCCGGTGATCTGACCGCGTCCTGGCCCGCGGTGCTCACCGAGCACTACGGCCGCGGCTTCTCCGCGGCCCGGCGGCTGGCGCTGCTGCTGACGCTGCCGAGGTTTCTGCCCGCGGCCGGGCCGGTGGCGATGCGTTCGCACTTCCTGATGAAGGTGGCGGTGCGGATGATGGGCAATCTGGTCACCGACGAGGACGAGGACTGGATCGCGCGGGTGTGGCGGTCGGCCGGGCTGGCGTCCCGTCGCATCGACGACCGCAAACCCTTCAGCTGAGGTATCAGACGAGGTGCGGTTCGCGCCCGAGCAGCGTCATCTCCATCAGCAGCCGCACACACGCCTGGGAGTGCCCGCTGTTCTCGTAGCGCACCAGCCGGCCCAGATCGACCACCAGGGCAAGCGCCGCATGGACCGCGAATTTTGCTTGGGCATGGCTGAATTCGGGACGCGCGGCGGCCAGCAGCCGGGCCCACTCGTCGACCGTGGCGCGTTGGATGTTGCGGATGGGCGCGCGTTCGGACTCCGGGATGTTGCCCCGCTCGGCGTAGTACACGTAGGCGATCTCGGGCTCCTTGAACGACCGGGCCACATAGAGTTCGATGAGCTTGGCCAGCGCCTGTTCCGGGTCCGATTCCGCGGCAAGCACACTCGTCAGGTCGCCGGACACCCGGTCGGCGGAACGCCGGAGCGAGGCGGCCAGCAGGTCGGCCTTGCCCGGGAAATACCGGTAGATGCCGGAGGCCTTCATGCCCACCGCCGCGGCGATGTCCTCCATGCTGGTCTCGCGGAAGCCCTTCTTGTGGAAGAGCAGTAGTGACTCCTGCAGCAGCTGCTCGTACCTGCCGCCGACGTTCACGTTGATGGGCACCGACGGTTCCTCTTCGAACGGCGCGGGCAGTGTCGCGGTCAGCACCGAGGAGGCCAGCCCGGTCAGCAGTTCGCGGATCTCGTTCACCGGCAGCGACGCCCGGTGGTCGGTGACACTGCCGGTGACGCTCAACGCCGCCGAGGACAGCATCCAGCGTTCGTGCGAGGTCAGTTCCGGACGCAGTTGCAGCAACGGTTTCTGTAGCCGTCGGTTGACCAGACCGATCTGCTGCTTCAGCTCGGCGCGGTCCTCGGTGTTGAGATAGCGGCCCTCCCAGCGGTACATGCCGCCGGAGGTGCGGTTGGCGATCGAGGTGTCCACCACGGCTTCGATGAGTTCGGTCAACGCGACGGCCGGGTCCCGGCCGTCGTCGGGGAAGTCGGTGCTGTCGACCAGCTGCTGCCCCAGGCCGAGCACGGCGTCCCGGAACAGCACGTACTTGCTGGAAGAATGCCGGTACAGCGCGGCCGCCGAGATGCCCACCCGCGCGGCGATCTCCTCCATGCTGACGGCGTGGTAGCCCAGGGCGCTGAACGCCTCCGCGGAGGCCTTGACGATCTGCGCCTTGCGGTCCCGTGGCCGACGCCGCACTGCGGGTTGCGCGGGGCTGTCGGCAGTGGACATACCCCCACGGTAATACATCGCCTCCGGATCGCCACCTGGAGTGAATATCTCTTTACAAGTCGGCCCGCGTCTTCGTTAGATGACCTTGTCTTTCCCGCTGAACGAGATACCGCAGGCCGCGAATGCCTATTCACATAGGTGTCTTGTGCGAGCTCAGGTCGCTGTGTCAGGCTGCACAGACGGCCTCAGCGCTCGACGTTGCCGGATCGGCCCGGGAGGAGGGGACATGCCCGCGCGCTACCTCGATTTCGGATCGCCGCCACGGCTGACCACCGCCGACACCCGCATCACCATCGAGCAGCGCACGCCGCGCTGGTACCGGGGCGACGTCGCCATCCAGGACGCGCTGGACTTCTGGTCCTTCGCCGGGGCGGCGGCCAATGTGATCATGCAGTTGGCCTGGCCCGAGGTCGGCTACGGCGTCGCCGAGAGCCGGGTGAGATCCGGCAGCCTGATGGTGCACCCGTGGAAGCGGGCCCGCACCACCACGCAGTATCTGGCGGTGGCCATCCTGGGTACCGAGGAGGAGCGGCGCGCGTTCCGCGAGGCGGTCGACGGCGCACACCGCCAGGTGCAGTCGACCGATGCCAGCCCGGTGCGGTACAACGCCTTCGACCGGGAGTTGCAGCTGTGGGTGGCGGCCTGCCTGTTCGTCGGCTTCGAGGACACCTTCCAGTTGCTGCACGGCGCGATGACCGAGGAGCAGGCCGAGCAGTTCTATCGGTCGGCGCAACCGTTGGGCACCACGCTGCAGGTCACCGCCGACCAATGGCCGAAGACCCGAGCCGATTTCGACGTGTACTGGAACACCGCGTGCCAGCGGGTGGCGATCGACGACCACATCCGCGAATACCTGATGCAGATGGTGGATCTGAAGATCGTCCGCTGGCCGCTGCGGGTGACCTTCGGCCCGTTGCTGAAGTTCCTCACCATCGGGTCACTGGCACCGGTGTTCCGCGACGCGATGGGACTGAGTTTCTCCGCCGCCGATCAGCGCCGCTTCGAGAACCTGTTCGTGTTCGTGTCGTTCGTCAACCGGTTCCTGCCGCGGTTCATCCGGCACGGCGGCAGCCTGGTGATGATGGGCGACCTCCGCCGCCGGATCAGGACCAAGAAGCCGCTGATCTGACCCCGCCCGGGTCAGCGGTACTCGCACAGGTAGGCGGTCTCCACCTCGGTGCGGACACCGAACTTGCTGTCCGCGGGAACGGTGAATTGCGTTCCGGCAGCAAAGGTTTCCCAGTCGTCCCGACCGGGCAGCCGGACGGTCAACGCGCCGGACACCACGGTCATGATCTCCAGCTGGGAGGTGCCGAACTCGTACTCGCCCACGGCCATCACCCCGGCGGTCGCCGGGCCGTCCGCGGTGGTGAAGGCGATCGACGCGACGGCACCGTCGAAGTACTCGTTGACCTTGAACACTGCTACTCCTCGTGGATCGGGCGAGCGGCCAGAATACTCCGGTCACACGATGTACTTGTGCACCGCCAGCATGGCGTTCTCGTCGGCGGGCTCGCGGGTGCAGGCGTCCAGCCCGGAGCGCACCTCGGCCTCGTCGAGGTCGGTACCGATGAACACCAGGGTGCTCCCCCGCCCCGCGGCCCCGCGCTTGTCGAACCGCAGCGAACTGCCGACCAGCTGCACGCCGTAGCGCCCGCCCGCCCCGAAGTCGACGAAGCCCTTCGCCCGGTACAGCCCGGCCGGGCGGTCCCGCAGAAAGGCCAGGAACCGGCGGGGATTCACCGGTGCGTCGGAGCCGAATTCGATGCTCTGATAGGCCGGGTGTTCGTGGTCGTGGTGCTCGGCGTCCTCCAGCAGCAACTCATCCAGTGACAACTGCGTCGGGCCCTGCGGCGGCCGGCGCACCGGCGGATCGATCAGCAGCGATGGGTCGACACGGGCGAAATCGGTGTGCACCAACGGAACCCGTGGATTCTGGGCTCGCACCTCGGCCGCCACGGATTCCGGATCGGCAGCGTCACCGACCTTGTTGAGCACCACCAGATCCGCCACCCGCACCCCGTGTCCCAGATCGGCGGGCTGGGCGGCGTCGACGACCAGCACCAGCCCCGCGTAGTGGAACCGGTCGTCCCCCGCCGCCGCGATGGTGCGGGCCAGCACCGGCGGTTCGGCAATCCCGCTGGCCTCGACCACGATCAGGTCCAGGGCGGGGCGCACCGCGGCCAGCCGGCCCAGCATCTCGGCGGCCTCGGATGCGTCGGTGGCGCAGCAGATGCAGCCGTTGGACAGGGACGCCATCGCGTCGACCTGGCCGGCGACGAACATGGCGTCGATGTTCACCGCGCCGAAGTCGTTGACCAGAGCCCCGATTCGCACGCCGCGGCTGTTGCGCAGCAGGTGGTTGAGCAGCGTCGTCTTGCCGGAACCGAGGAAACCGGCGAGCGCCAGGACCGGAACGCTCACCCGGCTATGCGCCCGGTTTCACCGCGGCGTGCAGCGCGACGATCCCGCCGGTCAGGTTGCGCCACCGCACCGCTTCCCAGCCGGCTTCGCGGATCCGTTCGGCCAGCTCCGCCTGCGTCGGCCAGGCCCGGATCGACTCGGCCAGGTACACGTAGGCGTCGGGGTTGCTCGACACCGCGCGCGCCATCATCGGCAGCCCCTGCATCAGGTACTCCTTGTACGCGGTGGCGAACAGCCTGTTGGTCGGAGTGGAGAACTCGCACACCACCAGCCGTCCGCCCGGGCGGGTGACCCGCGCCATCTCCCGCAGCCCGGCGATGTGGTCGACCACGTTGCGCAGCCCGAAGCTGATGGTCACCGCGTCGAAGGAGTCGTCGGCGAACGGCAGCCGGGTGGCGTCGGCGCCGACCTTGGGCACAGCGCGGCCCGCACCGGCGGCCAGCATCCCGACCGAGAAGTCCGCGGCCACGCACCAGGCCCCCGAGGTGGCCAGTTCGACAGTGGACACCGCGGTGCCCGCGGCCAGGTCCAGCACCCGGTCCCCCGGGCCGATCTGCAGCGCCGCCCGGGTCTCCCGACGCCAGAACCGGTCCTGGCCCAGCGACATCACGGTGTTGGTGATGTCGTAGCGGCGGGCCACCCCATCGAACATCGACGCGACCTCGTGCGGGTCCTTCTCCAGTGACGCCCTACTCATCGGATTAAAACTACCTGTGAGTCCCGATCTTCCGGGAATGGGGATTCCGTGATGACGTTGCACCCGCCGAACAGACGTCATGACAGGAGAGAGATATGGCCGAGAAGGTCTGGTTCATCACGGGTACGTCCCGCGGTTTCGGGCGGGAGTGGGCGATCGCGGCCCTGGAGCGCGGTGACAGGGTGGCCGCCACCGCCCGCGACACCGCGACGCTGGACGACCTGGTCACCAAGTACGGCGACGCGCTGCTGCCGGTGCAACTCGACGTCACCGATCGGGCGGCCGACTTCGCCGCCGTCGAGCAGGCGCACCGCCATTTCGGCCGGCTCGACGTCGTGGTCAACAACGCCGGGTACGGCCAGTTCGGTTTCATCGAGGAACTGTCCGAGGCCGACGCTCGCGATCAGATCGAGACGAACGTGTTCGGCGCGCTCTGGGTGACCCAGGCCGCGCTGCCCTTCCTGCGCGCCCAGCGCAGCGGGCACATCATCCAGGTGTCCTCCATCGGGGGCATCACCGCATTCCCGAACGTCGGGATCTACCACGCCTCGAAGTGGGCGCTGGAGGGCTTCTCCCAGGCGCTGGCCCAGGAGATCGCCGGCTTCGGCATCCACGTCACGCTGATCGAGCCGGGTGGCTTCGACACCGACTGGGCGGGCTCGTCGGCGCGGCGCGCCACCGAACTGCCGGCGTACGCCGACGCGCACCGGGAGGCGCAGCAGGCCCGCGCCAAGCGCACCGCGAAGTCGGGTGATCCGCAGGCGTCGGCCGCCGCGGTGCTCAAGATCGTCGACGCCGAGCAGCCGCCGCTGCGGGTGTTCTTCGGTGAGCTGCCTCTGCAGCTCGCCGAGGCCGACTACGCGCAGCGGCTGGCGACCTGGCGGGAGTGGCAGCCGGTGGCGCTGCAGGCCCAGGGCTGATTTTCTCCGCGAGCAGACGTGAAAGGCCGCAAAAGGGGGCCGGGGTCAGGCGGCCTGGAGCCGACGCCGGCCGATGACCTCGTCGTAGTGCCCGAGCAGCTCATCGCAGACCGCCGGCCAGGTCCGGGTCAGCACGCTGCGCCGGGCGGCCACCGAGTAGCGGGCCCGGGCGGCGATCAGATGGTCCACGGCGGCGGGCAGCCGGGACTCGAATTCGTCGACAGCCAGCAGCAGGCCGGTGTGCATCGGGGTGACCAGATCGCGCGGGCCGCCGGCATCGGGGGCGATGACCGGCAGACCGGAGGCCATCGCCTCCTGTACGGCCTGGCAGAACGTCTCGTGCTCGCCGGGGTGCACGAAGACGTCCATGCTGGCGTAGGCCGCAGCCAGTGCCGCACCGCGCAACTCGCCGGTGAACACCGCTGTGGGCATCCGGGATTGGAGTGCGGCGCGGTCCACGCCGTCGCCGACGACCACCAGCTGCAGATCCGGGCGGGCGGCCAGTGCGGCCAGCCGTTCGACGTGCTTCTCCGGTGCCAGCCGTCCGACGAACCCGACGATCGGTTTCCCGTCCGGCGACCACCGCGCCCGCACCGCCGCATCCCGCGCCGAGGGCACGAAACCGGTGACGTCCACCCCGCGCCCCCACCGGTACAACCGCGGGACACCATGGGCGGCAAGGTTTTCCATCGCCGAGGTGGACGGCGCCAGGGTCCGGTCGGCCTTGCTGTGCAGCCGGCGGGTCCACGCCCAGGACGCCCGGGACAGCGCCCCGACCCCGTAGCTCTCGGCGAAGCCGGCCACATCGGTCTGGAACACCGCCACCGAGGGCACCCCGAGGTGGCGGGCGGCGTGCACCCCGCCCCAGCCCAGCAGCGCCGGGGAGGCCAGGTGCACCACGTCGGGATCGAATCCGCGCAGTACCCCGACCATCCGGGGGCGCGGCACCCCCAGCGGCAGCGAGGTCACCGCCGGGAACATGTGTGACGGCACCCGGTGCACCCGCACACCGTCGTGCACACGGTCGGCGGGCGGCTGGCCCCGCGGTGTGTCCGGGGCGATCACCAGCACCTCGTGCCCGGTGCGGCGGAGATGCTCGATCACCCGCAGCACCGAGTTGGTGACGCCGTTGACATTCGGGAGGAAGGATTCGGCAACGATCGCAACGCGCACACCGGCACTGTCGCAGCGCCGGGTGGCCACCCGGTTGCGCCCGGGCATCGGGCGTACGAACACCGCGACGACGGTACGGTGGGCCACGTGCATCGAATGTTGGCCCTGCTCACCGGTTTGACGCTGCTGGCCGGGGTGGGTTGCACCCGCCAGGTCGAAGGCAGCGCGCAATCCGACCCGGTCAAACCGCTGACGTCGGTGAGCGAGGACGGGTTCGGGGTGGTCGCCGGATTCCCCGATGCGCCGGTGCAGATCGAGATCTTCGCCGAACCGCAGTGCTCGCACTGTGCGGACCTGCAGCGAGATGCCGGCGCCTCGATCCGCCACTACCTGGCCACCGGGCAGCTCGCGGTCACCTACCGCCCGATGACATTCCTGGATGCCGCCGACTACGACTACTCGGCGCGGGTCAGCAATGCGTTGTTCGTGGCGGCCCAGGACGAGCGCACCCCGGCGGTGGCTTTCCAGCGTTTCGTCGAGGAAGTGTGGAGCGATCAGGATCCGTCCGGCAGGGGACCCACCGATGCCGAGATCGCCGAGAAGGCCCGGGCCGCCGGGATCGCCGAAGACCTGGCGGGACGCATCGCCGCCGGTGAGGGCGCGGTGGACGCGGACGAGATGGACGTGACCAACTACGAATTCCTGTACCTGCTCGACCCGATCAACACCGGCACGCCGACGGTGTACGACCTGGTGAACGACGAGTTGGTCGACACCTACGACGAGGACTGGTTGGACAGGCTGGTCGCCGCGTCCTGATCCCGGGCGGCCGCTTCGTCGGAGTCTGGTTCGTCGATACGCCGGGCGATCACCGCGACCACCAGCAGTGCCGCCCCGGCGATCAGCCAGCCCAGTACCGCGATCGACCCGGCCGGGATGATCGCCAGCGCCGCGTTGCGGTGCTGCACGCGCACCAGATCGGGGTCGGTGCGGTCGTATTCGACGTAGATCCGCATGCCGGTGTCCAGTTCGGACGGGTACAGCACGCCGAGTTCGGGCCGGTAGGTGACCCGGTCGGGGGTGACGAACTCGATCGTGGAGCGGCGGGGCCCGGCGTCGAGCACCTCGGCGGCGGCCACCGCCATATTGCGTTCGATCCGGCGGTCGTTCTCCCAGGCGCCGACCACCAGCAGCACCGACTGCAGGGTGACCAGGCAGGCGCCGAGGATGATGCCCACCCGCACCCGCCGGATGACGCGTTGCGCGCGGGTCTCGGTGCCGTCGCCGAACATCCGCGGAAGCCGGTGCCACCAGCGGCTTTTCAGCGCGGCGAGGACGCTCACCCCAGGGCCGCCCGGATGGAGGCGTGCAGGGCGCGCAGCGAGGACCGGTCGGCCTTGACCTCCAGGACCCGCATCCCGTCGAACGGTTCGCGCAGCGCGTCGGCGAGCGCGTCCACCTCGACCTGCCGGCTGTCCACGTGATACGCCCGGCACAGCGCGGCGATGTCGACATCGTGCGGGGTGCCGAAGATCCGCGAGGACACATCGGAGAACCGCGGATCGCCCTGCTCCAGCAGTTCGAAGATGCCGCCGCCGTTGTCGTTGGACACCACAATGGTCAGATTGCGCGGCCGCGGCTCGGTCGGCCCGATCAGCAGTCCGGAACTGTCGTGCACGAAGGTGAGGTCACCGAGCAGCGCGATGGTCTTGCGCGGCGGGCCGTCCCCGTCCCGCTCGTGGGCCAACGCGGCGCCGATCGCCGTCGAGATGGTGCCGTCGATCCCGGCCACCCCACGGTTGGACCGCACCTTGACCCCGG
This sequence comes from Mycolicibacterium aurum, assembly GCA_900078775.1. Classification (GTDB taxonomy): domain Bacteria; phylum Actinomycetota; class Actinomycetes; order Mycobacteriales; family Mycobacteriaceae; genus Mycobacterium; species Mycobacterium aurum_A. The sequence goes on along the minus strand of LT549889.1, from coordinate 5,822,157 downwards.
GCGCGCTCAGCCCGACCAGGGCGATGTCACGGACCGGGTTGGAGGCGCCGAGCACCAGCTGGTCTCCGTCGCCCAGTCCGGCGGCGACGGCGGCCGCGACGTGCAGGCCGGTGGTGTGGGCGTGTTGGTCCAGCTGGGTCCGCACGGCCGCGCAGGTGCGTTCGTTGAGCTCGGCGCACCGCTTCAGCCAGGCCGGGTCGGGAGTGCCGGTGGTGACCGCCCGGGTTCCGGTGGCCAGCGAGTTGCCGGACACATCGGGCCAGCGCGGGCCGGTGGTCAGCGCGTAGACCGGCACCGACGGGTCGGCCAGCAGCGCCGACACCGGCCGGTGCAGGGTGGGCCGGCCCGCCATGATGACCTGCTCGGGGTGCAGCAGCGACAGGGCCAGCGGGTGCAGCGGGTTCGCCGCGTACCGGCCGGTCGGCGCGGTCGGTTCCGAGACGGTGGGCAGCCCGGCCAGGTTGGGGTGCAGCCCGGCCCCGTGCCCGGCGATGACGACGGTGTTCGGGGTGAGGTCGATCTCCAGCGGCTGGTCGAAGGTGACCGGCGGGGTGTGCGTCCAGGACCGTCCGTCCGGGCGACCGGCCGGGGTGTCCCCGGCATCGTCACGGTCCGGCACCAGCGGCTCGCGCAGCGGGATGTCGAACTGCACCGGACCCGCGTTGGCGCTGCGGGATCCCTTGGCCGCCACCAGGACCCGGCAGGTGGCCGAGCGCCACTGGGCGTTGGCCGCGGCCATATCGCCGTGTTCGGCCAGCCCGAGACTGATGCTCGCGCGCACCTGGTTGCCGAAGTAGCCGAGCTGCTCCATGGTCTGGTTCGCGCCGGTGCCCAGCAGCTCGTAGGGCCGGTTGGCGCTCAGCACGATCAGCGGCACCCGGGCGTAGTTGGCCTCGACCACGGCCGGGCCCAGGTTGGCCACCGCGGTGCCCGAGGTCATCGCGATCGGCACCGGTGCCTGCCCGGACACCGCCAGGCCGATGGCCAGGTAGCCGGCGGTGCGTTCGTCGATGCGCACGTGCAGCCGGATCCGCCCGGCGCGGTCGGCGTCGTGCAGCGCGAACGCCAGCGGGGCGTTGCGCGACCCGGGGCACAGCACCACGTCACGCACGCCGCCGCGAATGAGTTCGTCGACGACGACGCGGGCCTGGGTCGTCGAGGGGTTCACCAGATCAGCCTAGAGCTTGCCTTCGGCAAAGAATTCCAGGATGGCCTCGTTGACCACGTCGGGGTGTTCGATGAAACCCAGGTGACCGGCGTCGGGGATCTCCAGATAGCGGCCGCCCGGGATGGCGTCGGCCACTTCGCGGCTCAGGTGCGGGGCCATCAGCACATCGTCGCCGAAGCCGATCACCAGGACCGGCGCCTTGATGTGCTGGTAGGCCGGCAGCCGGTTGCCCTCCGGGGAGACGTTGAGCTGGGCCTTCAGGCCCGGGGTGTAGTTGGTGGGCCACATGGTGAACATCTCGGCCCAGTCCCGCACGGCCCGGTCGTCGTTCAGGGTCTTCGGTGAGAAGTTCTCCAGCAGACGGATTTTCGCGTCATAGCTGGGCGGCAGGGTGATGCCGGCGTCGTGGAATTCGCGTTCGGCCTTGTTGAAGAACTCGCGGGCGCCGTCATGCCGGCCCCGGGTCGCCATCAGCGCCGCCTGGGTGACCAGTTCGGGGCGCGCCACCATCAACTCCTGGGCGATGAACGAGCCCATCGACACCCCGACCACCCGGACCGGCCCGCCGACCACCTTCTCGATCAGCGAGGCGGTGTCGGCCACCACCTGCTCGGTGGTGAAGCCGCTGGCGTTCTCGGTGGCCCCGACCCCGCGATTATCGAACGTGATCACGCGGTAGCCGGCGCGCTGGAACACCGGCACCTGGTGCAGGTGCCAGGTGCGGCCTGCACCGCCGCGGCCCGCGATGAAAAGCACCGGTTCGCCGGTGCCGCCTTTGTCGACGTAAGCAAGATTCACTTGCTCGAGCCTACTTGCGGGCGCGAACCCTCCGGATCGCCTGGTCCCACAGCAACGCTGTGCTGGCCTTCAGCGTGGCCGGCTTCAGCACGTCCCGGGACAGCAACGCCGTGGCGCCGGCCTTGGTGGACGCCGAGGCCTTGGAGATGTGGCCGGAGTCGAAAGGCGGCTGCGGGTCGTACTCGATACCGAGCTGGATCGCCTTGGCCTTGGCCTCGCCGGCGATCTGCCCGGCCAGCCATAATCCCAGGTCAATGCCGGCCGATACCCCGGCCGCGGTGACGTACTTGCCCTGGTGCACCACCCGCTCGTCGCCGACCGCGGTCACCCCGAAGGTCTTGAGCATCGGCACCACGAGCCAGTGCGAGGTGGCCCGGCGACCCTCCAGCAAACCGGCCGCGGCCAGCAGCACCGATCCGGAGCAGACCGAGGTCGTCCAGGTCGAGGTGGCGTCGGCCGTGCGCAGCCAGGCCAGCACCGCCTCGTCGCGGGCGTGCTCGAAGGTGGTCGGCCCGCCGGGCACCAGGATGAGGTCCGGGGACGGGGTCTCCGCGAACGAGTGGGTGGCGCCGACGGTGAGCACACCGGAGTCGGCGGTGACGGGCCCGGGCTCATGCCAGAGGAAGCGCACCTCGGCGCCGGGCAGGTAGTGCAGCGACTCATAGGGACCGATGAAGTCCAGGGCGGTGAAGCCGGGGTACAGCACGATGGCGATCTGCATCATCTCTCCTCAGGCGAAGGTCTTGCGGTAGTGGTCCGGCGGTATGCCGATGCGCCGGACGAAGTTGCGCCGCATGGTTTCTGCGGTGCCGAAGCCGCACCGGGCGGCGATGACGGTGACGGTGTCGTCGGTCTCCTGCAGCTGGCGGCGGCGGCCTCGGTGCGGATCCGTTCCACGTAGGCGCCGGGGGCCTCACCCACCTCCTCGGTGAAGACCCGGGTGAAGTGCCGGGGGCTCATCGCGGCGCGGCGGGCCAGCTCGCTGATGCTGTGCCGGCCACCGGGTTCGGTCTCGATCGCCTCCTGCACCTCGCGGATCGGGGCCCGCTTGGCCCGGGGTGCCCAGACCGGGGCGGCGAACTGGGTCTGCCCGCCCGGGCGGCGCAGGTAGAGCACCAGCCAGCGGGCCACGGTCTGCGCGATGTCGGTGCCGTGGTCCTCCTCGACCAGAGCGAGCGCCAGGTCGATGCCCGCGGTGACGCCGGCCGCCGTCCACACCCGCTCCGAGCTGCGCATGAAGATCGGGTCGGGATCGACTGCGATATCGGGGAATTCGTCGGCCAGCCGATCGGCGAAGGCCCAGTGGGTGGTGGCCGGGCAGCCGGCGAGCAGCCCGGCCTCGGCGACCAGGAACGCCCCGGTGCAGACGCTGACCACCCGCCGCGACGTGTCGGCTGCGCGCCGTAGCCAGTCCAGCACCGTGCGGTTGTGACGCAGCTCGTCGATCCCGGCCCCGCCGGGGATCAGCACGGTGTCGAACGGGCCGGTGGGCAGCGGTTTCGCGACGATCTCCAGGCCCGTCCCGGTGCCGGCGGGTGAGCCGTCCGGGGAGGCGATGACGACGTCGTAGCCGTCCTGGCGCCTGCCCTGACCGGCCAGCACCAGGCTGGCGGCGGTGAACACCTCGAAGGGGCCGACCAGGTCGAGTGCCTGTACCCCCGGGTAGCCGAGCAGCACCACCGATCGCTTCACGCCTCTCATGGTGGCCGGGATCGGCCGTGGCGTCTACGCCATGGTGCCCACAGATCAGGACATGTCGGATGCGCGGACGATGCTGCGGGGATGAAGCAATACACCTACCGGGCGACATGGTCGCCCGCTGACGAGTCCTATATCGGGCACTGCCTAGAGTTTCCCGGGTTGCGCGGCCGAGGGCCGACGGCCGGTGCGGCCATTGCCGCGGTCGAGAGGCTGGTGAACGAGGACGTGGCGGCGGCGCTGGCCTCCGACTGGACAGCACCGGAGTCACTCACCGATCGCGAGTACAGCGGGAGGTTCGTGCTGCGGGTGTCCCCGGAACTGCACGCCCATCTGGCCGTGGAGGCCGCCGAGCAGCGGGTGTCGCTGAACCAGTGGGTGATGCAGAAACTCGTCAGCCGACCGGACCGTTTCTGAATTGGGGGCGGTAATGCGTTGTTCAACGTGGTACTACCGGCAGTACCACCGGGACTGCAGTACTGCCGGTAGTACCACTTGTTCAAGGGTGTTGTCGCCCAAGGGTGTTGTCCCGTCAGAAACCCGCAGCTCACAACCTGCGCAGCGACCGCAGAACTTTCGCCACCAGCGGCTTGGTCCTGATCCCCTTCCCGAAACTTCGCTGCATTCCGCTGAAGTCGGCGACGACGAGGTGACGCACCCCGTGATCGCGCCACACCGCCGCCCGCTCCAGCACCTCCTCGGGACGTCCGCACAACGCGGCGCCGCGAGCCACCTCCTTGGGCACCTTCTCGATGAGCGCCAGCGCCGTCTGCTCATCCCAATCCTGGGGCAGCAGGTCCTGCGCTCCGGCGAAGCCTGCACCGAGCGGGTGTTGCGCCCCGTACTGCGCGAAATAGGCGTCCGAGGCGTTCAGTATTCCGGCCCGCAGGATTTCGGATTCCAAGGCCTCTTCGAGGTCGTCGTCGGTGCGGGACACCACGACCGGGAGCCACACGGCGGGAATGATCGCCATCGGATCACGGCCGGCATCCGAGGCCGCCGAGCGAACGACGTCCAACCGCTGCGCGTAGTCCGCGGGCGTGTGCGGGAACCCTGGGAAGTAGGCGTCGGCGTACCGACCTGTCGCCCGCAACATCCGCGGACCGTGCGCGCCCACCCATATCTCCGGCCATTTTCCGCGGTACGGCGGCAGGTCGAAAATGGCATTACGCAACGGGAAGAACTCCGAATCCCGGTTCACCAACGCACCCCCGGAATCCCAAAGGGCCCGGATGGTGGCCATCGCCTCCTCGAACCGGGCCACCGGCCGGTCCCATGGCACCCCGTACGGTTCGTTGCCCTCCCGCTCCCCTGGACCGATGCCCAGGATGAAGCGGCCCTTGCTGAGCAATCCCATCGTCGCGGCGGCCTGAGCGGTGACCGCCGGATTGCGCCGGCCGGTGTCGGTGACGCCGACCCCGAGCCGTAACCGCCCGATGCGGTTGCGTGCAGCGATGTGACCGAGCATGATCCACGGTTCGAGATAGGCGTCGGCCGAGGGCAGAAACTTTGCCGCGCCACAGTATTTGGGTTGCCACAGCGCACGCGGGAACAATGCGTTCAGGTGATCGGGCACCCAGAACGAGTCGATCCGCGTTGCGAGCGCGGTCAGATGAGTGGCCCTGACAAATGTGTCGGCAGACGGTCTGCCTGCGATCAGCGGGTCCATCAGACCCACCCGGAATCCGGTCATGTCTCGAGTGTCGAGCGCCACGCACGGCCCGAATCGAGTAATCCACTACTCGTTCACAATGAGCGGATAGCACTCGCGGATCCGGTCGATCCACCACTGCCGCCGCTGCCCCGAGGCCGCCAGGCCCGACAGCCGGGCCGGGTCCGGGACCACCGGCCCGACCGGCAGGCAACCATCCACCGGGGCGGCCACGTCCACCACGTCTTCCAGGAACAGCCCGCCGGTGCCCAGCCCGCACGCGTAGCGCAACTCCGGCAGACATGCCGCGGCCAGCAGTCCGCGGGACATGCCGACCGCGCTGTCCAACGCACTCGACACCACCACCGGGATTCCGATCTGACCGGCGATCTCCAGCAGTCGCCGCACCCCGCCCAGCGGCGCGACCTTGACCACGGCCACGTCGGCCGCCCGCAGCGCCACCACCCGCATGGGATCGTCGGCCTTGCGGATCGACTCGTCGGCCGCGATCGGGGTGGCGATCCGGCGGCGCAGCATCGCCAACTCTTCGACTGTGGCACAAGGCTGTTCGAGATACTCCAGGCAACCCAGCGCGGCCGCCGCGGTGGCCGCCTCGGCCACACTCCATCCGCCGTTGGCGTCCACCCGCACCTTGGGCACCAGGGCACGCACCGCGTCGACCCGGGCGATGTCGTGGGCCAGCGACTGCCCGGGCTCGGCGACCTTCACCTTCGCCGTCTGTGCACCGGGAAACCGGGCCAGCACCTCGGGCACCCGGGCCGGTTCCACGGCCGGCACCGTCGCATTGACCTGGATGCGGTCGCGCAGCGGCGCGGGCGCCGGCTGGTAGGCGGCCTCGATCCCGGCGGCCAGCCAGTGCGCGGCCTCGGCCGGCCCGTACTCGGGGAAGGCGCCGAATTCACCCCAGCCGGCCGGCCCCTCGAACAGCGCCAGCTCACGAACGGTGATGCCGCGGAACCGGACCCGCATCGGCAGGGCGACGACGTGCAGGCGCGCCAGGATCTCCTCGAGCGGCGGCGCGACGAACATGTCGCCCATCATGGCTGAAAACGCGGTCAGCCGGCACCCAGCGTCCGCTGCATGTCCGGTTTCATCTGTTGCAACTGGGCACCCCAGTAGCCCCAGGTGTGGGTTCCGGTCGGCGGAAAGTTGAACACCGCATTGGTCCCGCCGGCGGCGACGTACTGGTCGCGGAAGTTGAGGTTGCTCTGCAGCGCGGAGTTCTCCAGCAGACCGGAGACACCGTCGCCGCCCAACTCGCCCGGGGTGCCCGAGCCGCAGTAGACCCAGATCCGGGTGCCGTTCGACACCAGCCGGCCGACCTGCAGCGTTGGATCGTTGCGCGCCCAGGCCGGGTCCCCCGGCGGCCCCCACATGGCCGCCGACGAGAAGCCGCCCGAATCACCCATGGCCAGCCCGATCAGCCCGGGCCAGACCCCGGCCGACGGATTCAGATACGCCGACAACGACGCCGCGAAGATGAACTGCTGTGGGTGAAAGGCTGCCAGGGTGAGCGCTGAGTTCCCCGACATCGACAGCCCGACCACCGCATTACCCGTCGCCGAGACCCCCTTGTTGGCGGCCAGCCACTGCGGCAACTCGCTGGTCAGGAAGGTCTCCCATTTGTAGGTCTGCACCCTGCCGTTGCCCGCGGCCGGTTGATACCAGTCGGTGTAGAAGCTCGACATACCGCCGACCGGCATGACCACCGACAACCCGGACTGGTAATACCACTCGAAGGCGGCGGTCTCGATGTCCCAACCGTTCACGTCGTCGCGGGCGCGCAGACCGTCCAGCAGGTAGACCGCATGAGGTCCGCCGCCCTGGAACTGGACTTTCACATCGCGCCCCATGGCCGCGGACGGCACCACCAGGGTCTCGACCGGCAGCCCGGCCCGCGACCAGGCACCGGCCGGCGACGGTGGCCCGAGCAGTCCGACCAGCACCGCCAGCGCGGTCAGGATCCCCGCCGCCCGGCTCCGTTTCTGGAAACCGCGTGTATCCCCCATCTCCGTATCCCCCGTATCGTCGGGCACACGTACGGGCGCCAAGTTACTCCGGCCGAACCGAGAAAAATAGCCGCACAGCGCAGTTTTCTACACGGTTGCGCGCTCGCGCCCCTGCCAATATTGCTGGCGCAGATCGCGCTTGAGGATCTTGCCGGTGGGGTTGCGCGGCAGGGCCTCCACCACATCGACGCTCTTGGGGCACTTGTAGGCGGCCAGCCGCTCCCGGGCCCACCCGATCAGTTCCGCCTCCGGGACCTCACCCTGCAGCGCCACAACGGCTTTGACGGCCTCGCCCCACTTCTCGTCGGGCACCCCGAAGACCGCGACCTCGACGACCGCGGGATGCTCGGCCAGGATCCGCTCGACCTCGATCGAATACACGTTCTCCCCGCCGGTGATGATCATGTCCTTGATCCGGTCCTCGACGAACAGGTAACCGTCGGAGTCGAGGCGGCCGACGTCGCCGGTGCGGAACCACCCGTCGCCGGTGACCGCCTCGGCGGTGGCCTCCGGCTTGTTGTGGTAGCCCTTCATCAACTGCCTTGTGCGGAACCAGATCTCGCCCTGCTTGCCGACCTCGACATCGACGCACGTGTCCGGGTCCACGATGCGAACCTCGACCCCGTTGATCGGCTTGCCCGCGCTGACCAACCGCTCCTGATTGTCCCCGCGGTGATCCTCGGGGCCCAGCCGGGTGGCCACTCCGCACACCTCGGTCAACCCGTACACCTGGATGAAATCGGTCTCCGGCCAGGCCTTTAGCGCCTCCCGCAGCAGCGGCAGTGGCATCGGTGAGGCCCCGTAGGAGAAGGTCTTCAGCGCGCCGAACAGCGCCACCGCGTCCGGGCCGGCCTGCAGCACGGTGGCCAGCACCGCCGGCACCAGGAAGGTCCGGTTGCAGCCGGCCAGGATGCCACCGGCCAGCGAGGCGCCGTCGATGTCGCGGGTCATGTAGCTGGCCGCGCCGTTGTACAGCCCGAACTGCATGTAGGAGGTGCCGCCGACGTGGAACAGCGGCATCGCCACCAGGTTCTTGTCGCCGTCCTGGAACGGCCACTCGTCGAAGGCGTTGACGGTGTGCGCGATGAGGTTGGCGTGACTGATGGTGACGCCCTTGGGGCGGCCGGTGGTGCCCGAGGAGTACATCACCACCACGGTGTCGTGGGTGTCGAGGTCGGCGGCCCGACCGACCGGGGTGGCGGCGGCCAACACCGCCTCGTACTCGTCGTCGCCTTCGGGTTTGACCTCGATGATCTCCGACACCCCGGGCAGCCGGTCGCGGATCGCCTGCACGGTGGGCAGGAACTCCGCACCGACGAACAGCACCTTGGCGCCGCAGTCGTTGAGGACGTATTCGACCTCCTCGCCGGCCAACCGGAAGTTGACGATGGTGGTGGCCGCGCCCAGCGACCCGGCCGCCAGCGTCACCTCCACGCAGGCGGGGTGGTTCTTGTCCAGGAAGCCGACCACGTCGCCGCGGCCGATGCCGCGCGCGGCCAGTGCGCCGGCCACCCGGCGGATCCGGTCGTCGAACTGCGACCAGGTCCAGGTCCGGCTCAGGTAGGTGATCGCCTCGTCGTCGGGCTTGGTGGCCGCCCAGTGCGCGACGCGCTCATCGAGAAACTTGGGCTCTTCGAGGTCAGACATGCCCGACAGCCTGCCATGACAGCTGTCAACTCATGCGGGTTTCGGATGAACCTGCCGCCCGGCCAGATACGTCGCCCGGACCTCCAGTCCGGCAACCTCTTCGGGGTCCACGGCGCGCGGATCGGCGGACAGCACAACGAGATCGGCATACTTGCCGACCTCGATCGACCCGATCCGGTCCTCGGCGAACAGTTGGTAGGCCGCATCGATGGTCTGCGCCCGGATGGCCTGCTGCACCGTCAGCCGCTGCTCGGGGCCGAGCACCCGCCCGCTCGGGGCGCGCCGGGTCGCGGCCACGCTGATGTTGCGCAGCGGCTCCTCCGGAGTGACCGGCGGGTCGTTGTGCAGCGAGATGCGCATCCCGGTGGCGGCCGCCGAGCCGCACGGCATCCAGCGGTCGCCGTGCTCCGGCCCGAACAGCCCGTCGACGATGACGTCACCCCAGTAGTGCAGTTGGTCGACGAACAGGCTGCAGGTCACCCCGAGCGCATGCGCGCGGGCCAGCTGCTCGTCGGTGATGGCGCCGACGTGCTCCAGGCGCAGCCGGTGGTCGTCGCGGGGCCACCGCCGCAGCGCGTCCTGGTAGACGTCCAGGATGGTGTCCACCCCGGCGTCGCCGTGCACGTGGCAGGCCAGCTGCCAGCCCTTGGGGAAGAACGCGCCGACGATCTCGGTCAGCTGCTCGCGGGTGTAGTTCGCATGCCCGCAGGACCCGGGCACCACACCGATGGTCTGGGTGGCCTCGGTGTCCAGGTACGGGAAGGTCAGATCGATGTTGCCGACCCACGGTGAACCGTCCACCCAGATCTTGATGCCGACCTGGCGGACCATGTCGTCACCGTCGAAAGGCTGTGCTTCGGTGTGCAATTCGGCGGTGGACATCTCATAGGTGCGCAACCGCAGCGTCAACTGGTCGTGCATTGCCGCGAGCACCGGTCGGAACATCGGGTCGAACGCCATCTCCGAACAGGTGGTCAGCCCGGCCCGGCTGAGGCGGTCGCATTCGGCCAGCAGCATTGCCGGGTAGTCCTCCGCCGAGATGGCGCCGCCGATCAGCGGGAACACCGCCGCGGATTCCTCCGCGGTGCCGTCCAGTTCACCGGCCGCGTCGCGGCCGTACCGGGCGCCCTTGGGGTCCGGGGTGTCGCGGGTGAGTCCGGCGGCCCGCGCCGCCGCGGAGTTGAAGAACCCCTTGTGCCCCGAGTTGTGCAGGATCACCAGCGGGGTGTCGGCGATACCGTCCAGCCATTCCAGCGTCGGCTCGGGTAACCCCTTCTGCAGCAGTGGGTCCCAGCCGTTGAGATACGCGCCCTCCGCCCCGCGGCGGGCCACCTCGGCGTGCACCGCCGCGACGACGTCGTCGGCCGAGGGCAGCGTCACCGGCCGGATGTCGACCATCCGGTCCGACAGCGCCACCGCCTCCATCAACGGATGACCGTGCGCTTCGACGAAACCGGGCAGCACACACCCGTCGCCGGCGGACACCACGGTGGTGTCCGGGCCGATCCACTCGGCCAGCCGGTCCTCGGGGACGTCCACCGCGGCGATCCGGCCGTGGGCCACGACGACGTTCCGCGCGGTGGGTCGTGCCTCGTCGACGGTGAGGACGGTGCCGGTGATCACCAGGTCGGCCGGCTGCTGGGGGCTGGGCATGGCGGCAAGGTTAGTTCGGTGGCGACCGAAAACACGCGATGAAAAATGTCCGCGGCGCGTGTCGATTCTGTGTGGGTTCCGTTCGACGTATCGATGAGGGCCCGAAAGCCGAGTCCGTCGAGAGCAAGGAGTGAACACAATGTCGCGCTACATGATGATCATGCGGGTCGATCCGACCGCCGCCGCGGACTTCGCCGACGTCGATTTCAACGAGGTGATCGAGTCGATGGGCCGCTACAACGAGGAGCTCATCAAGGCGGGCGTCATGCTGGCCGGCGAGGGCCTGTGCGAACCCGAGGACGGCTTCGTCGTCGACTTCGCCGCCGAGCCCCCGGTGATCACCGACGGGCCGTACGCCGAGGCCAAGGAGCTGTTCAACGGGTTCTGGATCATCGAGACCTCCTCGGCGCAGGAGGCCAAGCAGTGGGCCCGCAAGTGCCCGCTGGGCCCCGGGGTGAAGCTGGAGGTCCGCCGGGTCAGTGAGAGCGAGGAGTTCGACACGGACAACCCCTGGATCCAGAAGGAGATCCAGTGGCGGGCCGACCTGGCCGAGAAGGCCGCGCAGTCCGCCCGGGTCGCGGCCGGCCGCTAGGACGCACTATCTGGCGCGGATCCGGACGGGTCCGCGCCAGGGCGCGTCGGGATCGAGCACCTCACCGCGCTGGCTGATCTCCACCTCGCCCCCGCGGGCCAGATCCCGCGCCAGCTCCCGGGTGTCCGCCATCAGATCGCGCCACCGCTCGCCGCCGACGGCACGGGCGGCGTCGGAGGGACAGATGGTCTTGTCCGGTCCGCGCTCGCGGGCCAGCGCGAGGATCGCCCGACGGAGGTCGGCGTTCACGGTCATGTCTCCAGTGAACACCCACCCGCAAAGGGCGCCGCCCTTGAAAGAAAAGTTGTAACACGTTCTAATCTGAAGTCATGAGTGACGCGCAGCTCCGCCAGTTCCAGCATTCCGGCCACCTCACCGTCGGCGCGCTGAAGCGCCACAAGGACCGGCCGGTGCTGTTCCTCGGCGACACCACGTTGACCGGCGGGGAGCTCGCAGACCGCATCAGCCAGTACATTCAGGCCTTCGAGGCGCTCGGCGCGGGTACCGGCGCGGCCGTCGGGCTGCTGTCGCTGAACCGCCCCGAGGTGTTGATGATCATCGGCGCCGGACAGACCCAGGGGTTCCGCCGCACGGCACTACACCCTCTCGGCTCGCTGGATGACCACGCCTACGTTCTCTCCGACGCCGGGGTCACCTCGTTGATCATCGACCCGCAGCCGATGTTCGTCGAGCGGGCGCTGGGGCTGTTGGAGAAGGTGCCCTCGCTCAAGCAGGTGCTGACCATCGGCCCGGTCCCCGCCGAGCTCGCCGCGTCCGCCGCCGACGTCTACGACCTGTCCGCCGAGGCGGCAAAGTACCCGGCCAAGCCGCTGGTCGCGGCGGACCTGTCGCCGGATCACATCGGTGGCCTGACCTACACCGGTGGCACCACCGGCAAGCCCAAGGGCGTCATCGGCACCACCGGATCGATCACCACCATGACCACGGTGCAGCTGGCCGAATGGGAATGGCCGGAGAACCCGCGCTTCCTGATGTGCACGCCGCTGTCGCACGCCGGTGCGGCCTTCTTCACCCCGGTCATCGTCAAGGGCGGCGAGTTGGTCGTGCTGACCAAGTTCGACCCGGCCGAGGTGCTGCGCATCATCGAGGAACAGCAGATCACCGCGACCATGCTGGTGCCGTCGATGATCTACGCGCTGATGGACCACCCGGACAGCCACACCCGGGACCTGTCCTCGCTGGAGACCGTGTACTACGGCGCCTCGGCGATGAACCCGGTGCGCCTCGCCGAGGCGATTCGCCGGTTCGGCCCGATCTTCGCCCAGTACTACGGGCAGTCCGAGGCCCCGATGGTGATCACCTACCTGTCCAAGAAGGACCACGACGAGAAACGGCTGACCTCGTGCGGCCGGCCCACCCTGTTCGCCAAGGTCGCCCTGCTCGGCGAGGACGGCAAACCGGTGCCCCAGGGCGAGGTCGGCGAGATCTGCGTGGCCGGCCCGCTGGTCTCCGGCGGCTACTGGAATCTGCCGGAAGAGACCGCCCGCACGTTCCATGACGGCTGGATGCACACCGGGGACCTGGCCCGCGAGGACTCCGACGGTTTCTACTTCATCGTCGACCGCACCAAGGACATGATCGTCACCGGCGGCTTCAACGTGTTCCCGCGTGAGGTCGAAGACGTTGTGGCCGAACATCCTTCGGTGGCGCAGGTATGCGTCATCGGCACCCCCGACGAGAAGTGGGGTGAGGCGGTGACGGCCGTGGTGGTGCTGCGCCCGGACGCCCCGACCGATCCCGGCGCCATCGACACCATGGCCGCGGAGATCAAGGCGTCGGTGAAGGAGCGCAAGGGTTCGGTGCAGGTGCCCAAGCAGGTCGTCGTGGTCGACTCGGTGCCGATCACCGCACTCGGCAAGCCGGACAAGAAGGCGGTGCGTGCGCAGTTCTGGGAGGGCGCCGCGCGTTCGGTGGGCTGACCTGGCGGATGAGCCGGGATTGAACCGGGACCGGGCGGGGTACTTCAGCCGCTAACCGCTTCGAGATAGGACCCACCCGATGAACGACCACACCACCGCCGTGGCCGCCCGCCGCACCAGGTCTGAAGCCCTCAGCACCTGTGCCCTGTTCCTGAGCATGCTCGCGATCATCGGCTTCGCGATGAGCGTCGGCACCTTCGGCTTCGAACGGATCGGCTTGACCTTCGCGGCCGGAGCGATCTCCCTGACCAGCTTCGTGGCCAGTATGTTCTTCTTCAGTGCCGATTCCGAGGACGCCGCCGACGCCTGAGCAGAACCTGCGTGAGACCGTCGACGCCGTCTGGCGCATGGAGGCGGCGAAGATCGTCGCCACCCTCACCCGAGCCGTCGGTGACGTCGGGCTGGCCGAGGATCTGGCCGCCGACGCCCTGGTCGACGCGCTCACCCAGTGGCAGAGCAGCGGTATTCCGCGCAACGCGGGGGCCTGGCTGACCACGGTGGCCAAGCGCAAGGCCATCGACATGTGGCGGCGCCAGGACAACCTGAACACCAAGTACGCGGAGCTGGCCCGCGAATTGGAAACAATGGTGGACCGGCCGGCGTCGTGTCCGCGTTAGATGCCGGCCGAGATCGAGGCCCGATTGTTGGAGTTCCGGCGCTCCCGTCCGTACTGGGGCCGCGGCGGATGGTGTTCGAGTTGCCTCAGCGAGGCGAGGACTCGCTAGCCGGAGTTGCTGCCTCAGACGGCGTTGCGAAGTGGACCGACCTCTCCGGCGCGACCCGTATGGCGATCGCCGATAAACTCGACGCCGGGCTTAAAGAGCTGGTGTCGAGGCGTAATGAGATCGCGGACTGCGGCATTGCTGACCAAATATTGTCGCCAGAAAGCATGCTGGCCAAGATTGAGTAAGTAGAGGTTGTCGCGCTAGCCAAGATCGCGAGCCTCGCCACCCGGGTGTTAGAGGATAGCGCCAAGACCGGCGATAGCGTTCCTCTCGGGACAATATGGCCGTATTCAAAGAAGGACCGCGTCGCTATCATCACTCTGGACCACCCAATCTCGGAAGGCGAAATCGCTTGGGCGGCGACACCCTCGAAGAAAGTGGTGAGGTTGTGTAAACCATATTCAGCTAAATGGCACCTGATTTTCAAGTGCGGGATCTGGCGAGGTTGCCATGTCGAACTTGAGTTCGCCATCGCTGGAGGTGCAGCACTTCACCGATGGCGCAGTCCAACGGACGATCTCGTGCCGGCACCCAAGAACCATATTCGACGAAAGGGACTGCTCCAACATGGCAAATGTAAATGGCAACTCAACCGGCCGAACGGAACCCCGCTTTACGCAAAACAGTCGCCTCTTCAGCGAACCGCGACGCCCTTTTAAGACGCCGCTTTGCCTCGCATTCGGGCGATCAATGTTGACCGGTTAAACTCCACAAGTTCAAGGTTCCTAAGCGCGATGGCCGCCCCAAAAACCAAATTCCGAACATCATTTCGATCCATTTTAGAGCCGACCTCGACAAGTTCATCCATATGGACATCGCGGCCAGGATTAGACGCAATATGCGCATACACTGCGGCTTGCATTTCCGTATATGGGTCTACAAACTTCGCCGATTCCTCCACTTCTAGGGGTAAGTAATCGTCTGGCAAGACCTGGAAGGTCCCATACATGTCGCTCCCTCCGTCACCCCCACGACCAATGTACTTGCCCGCTAATTTTGCCATTCAAATCTCCTCCTCAGCCCGGAATCTGAAACGTCTGCAACATCGCGTTGTATATAAACTTTGGATATGTCCTGCGGAAGGTCTCCCTTATATTTAACATCTCATCGGCAGTGAAGCTATTTCGATTTGGAGAAACAAAATAAGCGTGAAACTGCGCGCGTTCGGCCTCGGCACCCTCTAGCCAATGCAGCGCGTATCCACTCTCCTCACTAAGAGGTACGAACCGACGCCCTTTGAATACTTTTGCCGCACCATCGCCAAGCTTCCATGGAACGACTCTGTTGAAGGCAAAGACCCAAAATCCATTGTCCTGACCTTCTATCTCACCTGCGATAGTCCCAAACAGGCCTGCCGCTTCGAGCTCCCGCCGAAACCTGAAGTTGCCGAGCGCCTCATCAGTGGATAGCAGAACTTCGGCAATCTTGTTCATGAAAGGAACTGCCCCTCCAGGCACATACGGCACAGACGTCCGTGGTACGGGCAAGTCAGCCGGAAATTGAAGCGGCTCAATCAACTGAGCAATCGCCGAAAAACGCCTTTCAGCGATTTGCACTAGCTCACCGTCATTCTTAGATTTCCACAAGTCGAACTTGAGTCGAGCGTTGTTAAAAGCCATCTTGAGCGGTTTGAACAATGTCTCACTCAGAGTGTGATAGTCCCCGTCTGTTTTCCACACCGGTACCCAGTTGGGCGCTCGATGGAGGACTGCATCGGCAAGCGCAACAAACCGCGTAATCGGCTGATCCGCGGCGTCCCGATCGTCACTTTCGTACCGGTGATCGGCAAGACCGTCTTTGATCCACTCTAAGACTGTCCCATCATCAGTGTGCGCGACTGAGCGGTTGCGTTTCACTGTCGCTTGGATGCCGGAAGATAGCCCGAAGTAGTTGAACTTTTTACCGCCCCCCTTCGAAGAGTCCAATCGCCCTTCGATATCGATTATTCCGCTCGCGCGCTGCAGGTAGTGTAGACAGAGATTCAGCATGCGATTCGCCGCAATTACGTGATGGTGGTAGACCACCCACCGATAGTACTGAAATCGCTGATTTACGAAAGATTCCAGTGCTGACGTTGCGCGAACACCAAAGCCTACGTGCCAGCCTTCTGTCGGCCATGGGTCTTTACCTTCTTCATCGCCGGCAGGAGCGTCCAGCTTATGCAGCTCAACCGATTGCAATAATCGCTCGATGTCAAAAGAACCAAATTCTGTGCCGGAGTTACGAGCATCACGGACAAGATAATCAAGTCTATCGACATCCACCTCGCCAGCGATTAGCTCGTGCAGGCACGAAACCCATGTCCTCATTCCGGGCTTGTCACGGTCAGCAGTGTCGGCGTCGGCTCTAACCTTTACGCCATCCCACAGGATCGCAGAGACCACCTCCCAAGGCAGGTACGCACGCACCGACTCTTCAATATGCTCGACCAAAAGCAGTCCAATAACTTCGTGAATTTCGCGCCCGGTAAGCGAGTCCCGAAATGCGACCAGCTCGTCGCGGCTCGTACGGTCCAACTCGCTAACTATCCATTCGAAATTATATTCGTACCAAGCCTCTAAGGCATGGGAATAGGGCGGATGGCCAACATCGTGAAGTAATGCAGCAGCCGCGATACCCAATTCCAGACTTGAAGCAAATTCTTCATCCGTCGATTGGTCCGAAGCGATCGTTCTCAGATGTTGTCCGCCCACCGTAGTATGGTCGTTGGCGAAAGGTTTAAGAAACTCCCTCACATCGCGGCGGAACTCATTACGCGTCCGGTTCGTCGAATTTGCCCAAGCTGTTCGCCATGCGCGCGCAGCCAAATGCATAGCTCCGAGTGAATGCTCGAACCGCCGACCTGTCATCGCTGGATAGACAACCGACGAGAACGACGTCTGCGAAATCCGACGTAGCCGTTGGACGAATGGGTGATTAACGAGTGGCAGTAGCTCCGCTCTAATTGTCACGTAGTTGTGCACGGGATCGCGCACGACCTTCGCCACAGCGCGCGGATCGTCAATTCGGGGGGTGCTCATTGCCGAGGCACCAGGGCAATCATCGAAACATGCTCTTGCACCGACTTTGTTGACTCTGCACGAAAATCGATCCTGACAGGGACGGACATTGAAATAGTGTCTGGCACGAGGACTACGAAGCACGGCATTACCGCTGCCGACGCCTCGGCGTGTCGCTTCGCGTGTGGTCATGGTGATACCGTCCCATCCGCCCCCGACAAGTCCGCCAGGCTACTGTCGTCGCTCGGTCCCGATATGGCTTTGATCTGCTGCTTTACGGCTTCGTCGAAGTGAGGACGCAGAGAGACCCACGACGACGAGTACCGTGCTCCCCCAGCATTGCGGACAACTTCGGCTGAGATAGCCGATCGCGTTACGCGGGCTCAAGTGGTCCTGACGCATAGTCCATCTGTGTCTCGGGGATACCACAATTTTGTGCCCGACCGACTCTGGTGGACCGGCGCTGGTACCGCAGAACATACAGTGCCGCGTCCGACAGAACGATGCTGCGTAGCAGGTAGACCCATAATCAACCTCCCGAACGTTTTGGGCGCTGTTAGCAGACTGAACTCCCCTGGGACCCGCATCGACGACGATGTGCTGCGACTGGCGTTCATCGCCGCGCATCCGTCGCTGTCGCGGGAATCCCAGATCGCGCTCACCCTGCGGGTGGTCGGCGGGCTGACCGTCGACGAAATCGCCCGCGCATTCCTGACCTCGAAGGCCACCGTGGCGGCCCGGATCACCCGGGCCAAGAAAACCCTTGCCGGGGCCGCCTTCGAGGTGCCCGCCCGGGACGAGTTCGCATCCCGGTTGTCGGCGGTGCTGTCGGTGATCTACCTGATCTACCTGATCTACAACGAGGGCTACTCGGCATCGGCCGGCCGGCGCTGGATACCCGACGAATTGTGCAGTGAGGCACTGCGTCTGGGCCGGGTCCTGCAGTCGCCGACGCCGGACGAACCGGAGGTGCACGCGTTGGTGGCACTGATGGAGTTCCAGGCATCGCGGTTCGCCGCGCGCGCGTCCGCCGCGACACGGTAGACATGGATATGTGGCTGCCCTGACTCTGCGCACCGTCCGCGACGATGACGATCACGCCGCCTTCACCGCCGCGCTGTATTCGGTGTTCCTGGAGGATCCGCAACCCGACGAGCTCGAGTTGGCCCGCAAGTTCACCGACCTGGACCGGTTGTTCGGATTCCACGACGGCACCCGGTGGGCGGCCACCGCGGGTGACTTCGGCAAGCAGGTATGTCTGCCGGGCGGGCAGCTGGTCCCGGTCGCCGCGGTCACCTCGGTGACGGTGTCCCCCGCGCACCGTCGCCGGGGCCTGCTGACCCAGATGATGCGCCATCAACTCGACACCGTGCGGGACCGCGCGGACGAATCGCTGGCCATGCTGTTCGCCTCGGAGGCGATGATCTACGGCCGTTTCGGTTACGGACTGGCCAGCCAGCACGCCGTGCTGTCCGGGCAGGTGCGTGATCTGGGGTTCCGGCCGGAGGTGGATCTGGGGTCCGGCACCGTGACCGAGACCGACGCGAGGACGCTGCTGACCCATGCGCCGGCGATCTTCGACGAGGTGCTGCCCGGGTTGCCCGGCCGGATGGCCCGGTCCGGGCCGTGGTGGGACGACCTGGTCTACGACAACGAGCAGCGCCGCAAGGACAGCGGCCGGCTCCGGTTCGTCCTGCACCACGAGCCCGACGGCAGCCCCAGCGGCTACGCCATCTACCGGCCCAAATCGTCCTGGTCGGGCACCGGTCCCAACGCCGAACTGCACGTCGAGGAGGTGCGCGCCACCAATCCTCGTGGCTACGCCCGGCTTTGGCGCTTCCTGCTGGAGATCGACCTGGTGCGCACCATCCGGTTCGACGGGGCCGCGATCGACGAGCCGCTGCGCTACCTGATGGCCGACCAGCGGGCACTGCAATGCCAACTGCACGACGGTGTCTTCGTCCGGTTGGTCGAGGTGGACCGCGCGCTCGCGCTGCGCCGCTACGCCTGCGGCGTCGACATCGTGCTCGATGTGCGGGACGAGTTCTGCCCGTGGAACACCGGCCGGTACCGGCTGCACGCCGACACCGACCGGGCCCAATGCGAGAAGACCACCGCACCAGCAGATCTCGCGATCACCGCGCGGGATCTGGGCGCGGTCTTCCTGGGCGGGGTCAGCCTGGCCGGACTGGTCACCGCCGGTTTGGTCGGCGAGCTCAGCCCCGGTGCGGCGCACCGGGCGTCCGCGGCCTTCGGCTGGCCGGTCGCCCCGGCCATCCCCGACCATTTCTAGAGAGGACGATCCGTGATCCGCGCAGTGCTCTTCGACTTCTCCGGCACGCTGTTCCGGCTGGAGGAGGACGACAGCTGGTTCGCCGGCATCACCGTCGACGAGCGGGAGGTGGAGGGCCACGTGCAGGCCGAGCTGATGCGCCGGGTGACCGCGCCGACCGGTAATTCCGTGCCGATGTCGGAAGAGCAGCAACATAATTGGGCGAACCGGGATCTGCAGCCGCATCTGCACCGGGAGGCCTATCTGCATGTGCTGCGCGAGTCCGGGCTGACCGGCGAGGATGCCGCGGCGCTGTACCCCAAGTTGATCGATCCCGCGTCGTGGACGCCGTATCCCGATACCGTGGACACCCTCAACGGCCTGCGCGCCGCGGGCCTCAAGACCGCGGTGGTGTCCAATATCGCCTTCGATCTGCGACCGGCGCTGGCGGCCGCCGGCGCGGGCGTCGACGAGTACGTGCTGTCATTCGAAGTCGGTGCGGTGAAACCGGATCCGGCGATCTTCCGGACCGCGCTGACGCGGTTGGGTGTCGAGGCCGCCGACGCGTTGATGATCGGCGACAGCGAGGAGGCCGACGGCGGGGCCCGCGCGCTGGGTTGCGCCTTCGCACTGGTGGATCCGGTACCCACGGCGCAACGTCCGGACGGGCTGCGCACGGCCGTGCGGACGCACGGCATCCGGCTGTAGAGCTATCCGGCGCGGGTGAGGTCCTGATCGGGCAGGCAGATCCGGGCCAGATCGTCCAGGGCGATGCCGAGGACCGCGGCCAGCGCGGCGACCGTCGCGAAGGCCGGGGTGGCCAGCCGGCCCGTCTCGATCTTGCGCAACGTCTCCGGGGAGATCCCGGCGGCGGCGGCCACCTCGGCGGGGCGGCGCTCGCCCCGGCATTCCCGCAGACAGGCCCCGAGGCGTCGGCCGGCGGCGCGTTGTTGCGGGGTCAGAGGTGAACGGACCATGCCCCCGAGAATACGCCATGGCGGTATGAAAATACCGACATCTGAGCTAGCCTGGTATTTCTATACCGGTACGAGAGGAGACCCGGGTGCTGGAACTCAAGACGCCGCGGGAGATCGACGCCATGGCCACCACCGGGGCGTTCATCGCCGAA
The DNA here is from genome assembly GCA_900078775.1 of Mycolicibacterium aurum. Lineage (GTDB taxonomy): Bacteria > Actinomycetota > Actinomycetes > Mycobacteriales > Mycobacteriaceae > Mycobacterium > Mycobacterium aurum_A. The sequence continues at coordinate 5,801,855 of LT549889.1, read as the reverse complement.
CTGCTCGACGACCTCGCGGCCCGCGTCGCGGTCGGAGTCAATCTGCTCGACCTGGAGTACCGCGCCCGTGCGCTGATCGAGGACCGCGGTGCGGTGTCCTGCTACTGGGACTACGCACCCTCGTTCGGCCGCGGACCCTTTCGCAATGTCATCTGCCTGTCGGTGAACGATGCTGTGCTGCACGGCCTTCCGCATGACTACGCGCTGCGCGACGGGGACCTGCTGAGCATGGACATCGCCGTGTCCATCGACGGCTGGGTGGCCGACTCGGCACGCAGCCTGATCGTCGGCACGCCCCGGCCGGCCGACCGACGGATCATCGAGGCGACCGAGCGGGCGCTGGAGGCCGCGATCGCGGCCGCTCTGCCCGGTGGCCGACTGGGTGACATCTCCGCGGCCATCGGTGCGGTGGCCGACGAGTACGGCTACCCGGTCAACACGGACTTCGGCGGGCACGGCCTCGGGCGCACGATGCACGAGGACCCGCACGTCTCCAACCGCGGCCGGGCCGGGCGCGGCCTGCCACTGCGCCCCGGCCTGACCCTGGCATTGGAACCCTGGTTCGCCCAGGGCACCGACCGGATCGTCTACGACCGGGACGGCTGGACCATCCGGTCGGCCGACGGGTCCCGCACGGCGCACTCCGAGCACACCATCGCCATCACCGACGGCCCGGCCCGGGTGCTGACCCGCTCCCTTACAGGTGCGGGGCTTCCTTGATCTTGGCCTCCGGGGTGCCGACCGTCTGACACCAGGTCTGCACCGCCAACCGGGTGCCGGTGACCTCGAGCTGGGCCGCGTCGGCGCCCTTCTCGTCCTTGAGCATCTTGGAGACCGCTTCGTTCTGCGTCTTCTCGTCGGCGCCGATGAAGTCCTCGCACTTGGTGTCGCCACCGGTGACCGACGGCGAGCATCCGACCAGCACGGCTCCGACCGCCATACCCGCTGCCAACACACTTGCCGTCCGCTTCATCATGCTCTCCTACCTCGTGCGTCCCATACGCATCGTCCCGAGGTTTGTACCCCGCAGCGGTGCGGTCCAATCATCGGCTGGATCACAGCCGATACAGTCGACTCCGTGAGCACCGAGAACCCGTTCGATCCGTCCCGCTGGCAGCCCGTCGCCGGCTTCGAGCTGACCGACATCACCTACCATCGGCACGTCGTCGACGGGGTGCCGCAGCCCACCGTCCGGATCGCCTTCGACCGGCCCGAGGTGCGCAACGCATTCCGCCCGCACACCGTCGACGAGCTCTACCGGGTGCTCGACCACGCCCGGATGTCCCCCGATGTCGGTGTCATCCTGCTGACCGGCAACGGCCCGTCGGCCAAGGACGGCGGCTGGGCGTTCTGCTCGGGCGGCGATCAGCGCATCCGGGGGCGTACCGGCTACCAGTACGCCGAGGGCGAGACGGCCGAGACGGTCGATCCGGCCCGCGCCGGCCGGCTGCACATCCTGGAGGTGCAGCGGCTCATCCGGTTCATGCCCAAGGTGGTGATCTGCCTGGTCAACGGCTGGGCCGCCGGTGGTGGGCACAGCCTGCACGTCACCTGCGACCTGACCCTGGCCAGCCGCGAGCACGCTCGGTTCAAGCAGACCGACGCCGATGTGGGCAGCTTCGACGGCGGCTTCGGCAGCGCCTACCTGGCCCGGCAGACCGGGCAGAAGTTCGCCCGCGAGATCTTCTTCCTGGGCCGGACCTACGACGCGCAGACCATGTACCAGATGGGTGCGGTGAACGAGGTCGTCGACCACGCCGAGCTGGAGACCGCCGGCCTGCAGTGGGCCGCCGAGATCAACGGCAAGTCCCCACAGGCCATCCGGATGCTCAAGTTCGGTTTCAACCTGATCGACGACGGACTGGTCGGCCAGCAGGTGTACGCCGGTGAGGCAACACGTTTGGCCTATATGACCGACGAGGCCGTGGAGGGCCGCGATGCCTTCCTGGAGAAGCGCGACCCGGACTGGAGCGGCTTCCCCCGCTACTTCTAGGTTGGACTGATGAGCAAGAACCCACTGCGCCGGCTGGCCCACCAGGCGGTGCTGACCAGCATGCGGCCCCCGCTGACCGAGTACCTGGGCCGCGGGCCCGAGATCGAACTGCGCGGCAAGCGCATCCTGATCACCGGTGCGTCCTCGGGGATCGGCGCGGCCTCGGCGGTGAAGCTGGCCAAACTCGGGGCCGGCGTCATCCTGGTCGCCCGCCGGGCCGATCTGCTCGAGGACGTGACCGCGGGCATCCGCGCCGCCGGCGGGATCGCCGAGTCGGTGACCGCGGACCTGTCCGATCTGGAGGCCGTGGACGCGCTGTCCGCGCGGGTGCTGGAAAGCCATGGCGGGGTGGACATCCTGATCAACAACGCCGGCCGGTCCATCCGTCGCCCGCTGCTGGAGTCGCTGGAGCGCTGGCACGACCTGGAACGCACCATGACGCTGAATTACTACGCGCCGCTGCGGCTGATGCGGTCGCTGGTGCCGGGCATGGTGGAACGCGGAGACGGGCACGTCATCAACGTCTCGACCTGGGGCGTGATGAACGAATCCTCGCCGCTGTTCGGCGCGTACCAGGCCTCCAAGGCCGCGCTCACCGCGGTGAGCCGGGTCGCCGAGACCGAGTGGTCGGGCAAGGGCGTGCACTCCACGACGCTCTACTACCCGCTGGTGAAGACCCCGATGATCGAGCCCACCAAGGAATTCGTGGCGATGCCGGGCCTGTCGGCCGAGGAGGCCGCCGACTGGATGGTCACCGCGGCGCGGACCCGGCCGGTGCGCATCGCACCGCGGATGGCGTTGACCGCCAAGGCCATCGACAGCGTGGCGCCCAGCCTGCTCGGCGTCATCATGAAACGCGGCGTCACCGAGTCGTCCTGATCGCCGTGCCGTCGGCGCTGAAGTTGACGCGGGACTGGATCGCTCAACGCGACCCCGAGTACGACGCGCTGCGCCGCGCCACCCGGGCCGCGATCGTCGTCCCAGTCGCGGCGGCCCTCAGCTTCGTCATCGCCGGCGGCACGCAGGCGCCGATGTTCGCCATCTTCGGTTCGGTGGCCCTGCTGATCGTGGCCGATTTCCCCGGCAACCGGTCCTCGCGCGCGCTGGCCTACGGCGGGCTGGGTTTCAACGGCGCGGTGTTGATCACCGTCGGCACCCTGGTGGCACCGCACCCCTGGCTCTCGGTCGGATTGATGTTCGTCCTGGGTGTCACGGTGATGTTCAGCGGTGTGCTCAGCGAGACGGTGGCCGCCGGGCAGCGGGCCACCCTGCTGACCTTCGTGCTGCCGGCCTGCACACCGCCGGGGCCGATCGGTGAGCGGCTGACGGGGTGGCTGATCGCACTGGCGGTCTGTGTCCCGGCGGCGCTGTTCCTGCTGCCCCCGCGACACCACGACGAGCTGCGCATGCACGCAGCCAACGTGTGCCGTGCGCTCACCGCCTGCCTGGAGGGCGTCGGGTCCACCAGGGATGTCACCCGGGCGATGAACGCGCTGTGGGCCAACTTCGTCAACGCCGACTTCCGCCCGGTGGCCCTGACCGCGGGCAGCCGCGCGCTGGTGCGCGTCGTCGACGACCTCGGCTGGCTGTCCGACCGGATCACCGACCGGACCGGCGCCGTCCTCGGCGATCTGTTACCGCCCATCGTCGCGGTACTGCGCAACAGCGCGGCCGTGCTGGACGTCTCCGCTCCGAAACAGCGCGCCACCCGCAGCGCCGAACTCGACGACGCGCTGGCCGACCTGCGGGTGATCGCCCGGGGCCGGTACCGGGAGGACATCGAACAGATCCTCGGTGTGCCCGACGACGCGACCGCCGTGCACGTCGGCCGCACGCTGTTGGGGCGCCGCACGTTCTCGGCCACCGTCGGGGTCACCGGGCGCATCATCCGCAACGCGGCGCTGGCCGACGCCCGGCCGGTGTGGGCCCGGGTGCTGGGGCGCGGACTGCCCGAGACCGGTGCCGCGGACTGGGTGATGCCGGAGACCACCGCCGTCGCGCAGATCACCAAGGGCTACCTGGCCTCCCGGGCCCTGGTGGTGCGCAACAGCCTGCGCACCGGGCTGGGACTGGCCCTGGCGGTCGCGGTGACACACGCGTTCCCGGTGGAACACGGATTCTGGGTGGTTCTCGGGGCGCTGTCGGTCTTGCGCAGTAGTGCGCTCACGACCGGCACCCGGGTGGTGCGCGCGGTGGCCGGCACCGCAATCGGATTCGGCCTGGGCGTCGCGGTGATCGAGTTGGTGGGCGTCGACCCGGTGGTGATGTGGATCCTGCTGCCGGCGGTGGCGTTCGGTTCGGCGTTCGTCCCCGAGGTGGCGTCCTTCATCGCCGGGCAGGCCGCGTTCACGATGATGGTGCTGATCATCTTCAACCTCATCCAGCCCTCGGGTTGGGCGGTGGGGCTGATCCGCGTCGAGGACGTCGTGGTCGGTGCGTTGGTCGGGGTCACGGTGTCGGTGTTGTTGTGGCCCCGCGGCGCGTCGGCGCCGGTGTCCCGGGCGGTGGACTCCGCCCGCGCGGCGGGCGCGGCATTGCTCAAGGCGGCGGTACACCGGGTCATCCGCGGGGCCTCCGAGGCCGCCGACGACCGGGTGTTCTCGCTGAGCCGCAGCGCCCTGGAGGCCAGCCGGGTCCTCGATGATGCAGTGCGGCAATACCTTTCGGAGAACAGCCAGGATGACGTGCGGGCCCCGATCGTGCGGGCGGCCAACCGCGCGGTGCGGCTGCGCGCGGCCGCCGAACTGGTGGTCGACGTGGTGCCGCCGCCGCTCGGGGTGTATCCGCGGACCCGCGAACTGCTCGGGCTGCATGCCGACATGGTGTGCGCCGAGGGCGTTTCGGGACCGCCGATCAGCGATGATTTCGTGCTGGCGCTGCGCGCCGAGGCCGGCGACGACGAACTCGCGGTGTCCGCCGCGCTGCCGTTGCTCACCGTGGCCGCACACCTCGGCGAGCTCGAACTGCTCTATCCGCGCGGCTGAGTCCGCCGAGCGTGCGCAAACTCCCGGCACGGACGGCGTGTCGGCCAGCAGACACGCACGCTCGCGGGGAAACGGGTCAGGGCCGAGTGATGCTGCGCGGGGTCAACCCCAACGTGCGGACATGCTCGGCGATGGCGCCGAGACTCGTGGTCCACACGTCGGTGTGCTCGGTGACGTACCGCATCAGATCCCCGAGTTCGGCTGCCCGCGAGGCCCGCCCGGTCAGGAACGGGTGGTTGGTCAGCACCCAGCACGCACCCGCCGCACGCAGCGCATCGAACTCCAGCTGCCACAATTCGCGGGCCTTGCGCGGGCTCTCGATCACCCCGCTGTGGATATCGGGCAGATAGCAGTACTGCTCCCAGTCGTCGAGCGCCCACTGGATCGGGATCTCCACCAGCGACTGATCCCCCACCGCCAGTTCGTACGGCCGGTCGGCGTCCATCAGCGAGGAGTCGTACAAGAATCCACGCTCGGCCAGCAATCCCGGTGTGTGCCAGGACAGATCCCACATCGGGGCGCGATACCCGGCCGGGCGCACCCCGGCCACCTCGGCCAGCGCCTCCAGCCCGCGGTCGAGTGCGGAGATCTCCCCCTCCAGGGTCAGCGCGGTGGGCTGTTCGTGCAGATAGCCGTGGTGAGCGATCTCGTGCCCGGCGGCCACGATGGACCGCACCGCCTCGGGATAGCGGTGCGCGGTGTGCCCGGGCACGAAGAAGGTGGACCGAATCTGGTGCCGGTCCAGCAGATCCAGGATGCGCGGGATGCCCACCAGCGGCCCGTAGGCCTGATGGCTCAGCACGCTCATCCGGGCCGCGATGGTGCCGTCGTCACCCCAGAGCACCGCCGACTCGGCGTCCACGTCGAAGGTGAACGCCGCCGCCGCGGACTTGCCCGCCGGCCAGCTGAATTCCCCGTCGCTTCGCTCGCCCCAGAATGTTTCAGGCATCGTCGGCCATCAGGGTGATCAGCTCGTAGGCCAGGTTGGCCGCCGCCACCGAGGTGATGTCACCCCCGTCGTAGGCGGGCGCCACCTCCACCACGTCGGCGCCGACGATGTTCAGCCCGCGCATACCGCGCAGGATCGCCACCAGCTCCCGGCTGGTCATGCCGCCGATCTCCGGGGTGCCGGTGCCCGGCGCGAAGGCCGGGTCCAGCACGTCGATGTCGATCGACACGTACACCGGGTGGTCCCCGACGCGCTCCCGGATGCGTTGCACCGCACCGTCGATACCGATCCGGTCGAGGTCGCGGCAGTGCACGATGGTGAACCCCAGCGACTCGTCGTCGAGCAGATCGGCCCGGTCATAGAGCGAGCCGCGGATGCCGATGTGCGCGGAGTGGTCCTTGACCAGCAGCCCCTGCTCGACGGCGCGGCGAAACGGGGTGCCGTGCGTGCAGGGCGCACCGAAGTAGGTGTCCCAGGTGTCCAGGTGCGCGTCGAAGTGCACCAACGCCACCGGGCCGTGCACCCGGTTGACGGCCTGCAGCGCGGGCAACGCGATGGTGTGGTCACCGCCGAGCATGACGACGCGCTGCTCCGGCCGGGTCAACAGTCCGGCCACGCCTTCGCGCACCTGGTCGACCGCCTCCTCGATGTCGAACGGGTTGGCCGCGATGTCGCCGGCGTCGACCACCTGGGTCTGCGCGAACGGACTGACATCCAGCGCCGGGTTGTACGGCTTGAGCAGCCGGGACGCCTCCCGGATCGCGGCCGGGCCGAACCGGGCGCCGGGCCGGTAGGTGACCCCGCTGTCGAACGGCACCCGACCACGGCGATGTCGTAATCGAGCACCTCGCGCAGTTGTGGCAGCCGGGCGAAGGTCGCCAGACCGGCGTAGCGCGGCACCGCCGTCGCATCGACCTGCCCGGTATTGCCCTGTGCCGACAGCACATACGGTTGGCTTCCCACCCGATCTCCTTCTGTCATGCCCGCACCCGGGCCGTTCCGCCGTTACAGGCGATCACTTGTCCGACGATGGCCGCCACCTCGAAATCGGCCAGCAGTTCCACCGCCGCGGAAATCTCGTCCGGCGTCCCGATCCGGCCCAGCGGGATGCCCTCGGCGTAGCGGGCGTGCATCACCGCCAGGTCGACTCCGGCCGCATCCGCGTCCACCTGCAGTTGCGGGGTGTCGGTGACACCGGGCGCCACCGCGTTGACGATGATGCCCTCGGGCGCCAGTTCCCGGCCGAGTCCCTTGACCAGGGCGATCAGCCCGGCCTTGGCGGCGCAATAGGCGGTGGCCTCGGGCCACCCGGTGACCCCCCACTCGCTGGAGATCACCACGATGCGGCCCTCCCCGCGCCGGCGCATGTGCGGGAGCACCGCCCGCACCAGATGGAACGTGCCGCCCAGATTGGTGTCCACGATGCGCCACCAGTCCTGCTCATCGTGGTCGAGGAACGGCGCCATGGTCATGTAGGCGTGGTTGGCCACCAGCACGTCGAGGCGCCCGGTTTCCTCGACCACCGCGGCGGCGATCCGATTGCATTCGGACGGGTCGGAGACGTCGCCCGGGACCGCCAGCCCGCCGATCTCGGCGGCCAGCGCGTCGAGGGTGTCCCCGCCCCGAATGTCGTTGACCGCGACCGTCGCTCCCGCCCTGGCCAGTCGCCGGGCGTGCGCGGCGCCCATTCCCTGCGCGGCGCCGGTCACCAGCGCGACGCGACCGTCCAGCGAGGTCATATCACCGCTCCCGAGTTGACGTTGACGACGTCGCCGACGCTGAAGGTCGCGTCGCAGACCAGGAACTCGATGCACCGCGCGACCTCGGCCGGGGTGGCCAGCCGACGCAGTGGCAGGGTGTCCAGGTAATCCTCGGCGCGCCAGGGTGAATCGGCGCTCAGCAGTGGGGTATCCGTGGGGCCGGGGGCCACCGCGTTGACCCGCACCCCGGCACCGGCGACCTCGGCGGCCAGACTGCGCACCAGGCCGAGGATCGCGCCCTTGGCCGCGACGTAATGCGCCTCCACATCGCCGCCGCCGACGGCGAGTTCGCTGGCCACCGCGACCACCGCACCCGATCCGGCGGACACCATGTCCGGCAGGCAGGCCCGCGCCGCGTTGAACAGCCCCCCGAGATGCACCCGCAGCATCCGCTGCCAGGACATCACGTCGATCCGATCGACGCGCCCCATCTGGTAGTGCCCGGCCGATGTCACCAGCGCACTGATCGGGCCGAGTTCGCCGCGGATCCTCTCGACCGCCTCGGCGACCGCGCGGTTGTTCGAGACATCTACCGCCACACTGATATCCGCGTCGGCACCGCCGGCCAGATCCAGCGCTCCCACCCGGTATCCGCGGCGGCGCAGCGCGTCCGTCGCGGCCGCCCCGATGCCGCTGGCGGCCCCGGTCACCACCGCGACCGGGCCGGCGTCAGGCATCGGCGCGCTCATCGGCGATCTCGGCGTCCTCGACGACGGCGGCGGCCTTGATCCGGCCCCGCACCGTGCCCAGGATCGCCGTGCCGAGCACCAGCAGCGCGCCGATCCCGATCCACACCGACCAGTCCAGGTAGCGCTGCTCGAATGCCACCCGCGGCCAGGCGATGTTGAGGAACTGCAGCACCGCCCACACCACGGCCACCAGCGCGACCGGCAGGGTGAACCGGCCCAGCGCGAAGGTGCCCGGCGTCCAGGTGCGGCGCAGCAGCACCACCAGGAAGCCGATCAGCGGGAAGAGGAAGGCCAGATAGAACCCGCCGGCGGTGAAGTTGACCATCAGCGAGTAGATGTCCTCGGCCACGATGCTCAGCAGGAACAGCGTCGCCCCGACCACGGTGGTGACCAGGATGGCCACCTGCGGGATGCGGGCCGCACCGCGCAGCTGGGACAACACCCCGGCCGCCGGCAGCGCGCCGTCGCGGGCGTAGGCCCAGATCACCCGGGACGCCGAGGTCTGCAACGCCAGGAAACTGGCCAGGAAGCCGATCACGAACATCACCTGCACGGGCTTGGCGATCCCGGCCCCCAGTGCGGCGGTGAGGGTTTCGTACACCGGGTCGCCGACGGCGCCCTCGGCGACGGCGTCGAGGTCCGGGATGGCCAGGATGATCGCCAGGCTGGAGTAGGCCACCACGACGAAGATGAAGGCCAGCGAGAACAGCACCGCCTTGGGCAGGTAGCGCCGCGGCTCGTGCACCTCCTCGGCGATCGACCCGGCGCTCTCGAAGCCTACGAACGACCAGCCGATGAAGGCCACCGCCATCATGAACGGCCCGGTCATGTAGGCCAGCGTGTCCATCTCCGGGCCTCCACCGGAGAACAGCACCGACAGCGAGTTCTGCCGGTGGAACAGCAGCAGCCAGGTGCCCAGCACGACCGACCCGACGACCTCGGCGATGATGCTGCCCGCCATGAAGATCTTCAGCGCTTGGCGCCCGGCCAGATTCACCGCGGTGCCGGCCAGCAGGATGACCAGGGCGATCAGTGCCAGGGTGGTGCCCGACGGCGCCTCGATCCCGATGATGTTGGCGGTGAATCCGGCCGCGCCCAGCGCGACGGTCGCCATCGCGATCACCAGCGTCCACATGTAGGCCCAACCGGCGAACCAGCCGTAGGTGGTGCCCAGCAGGCGGCGCGACCACTGGTAGATGGAACCCTCCAGCGGCCAGCGCGACACCAGCATCGCGAAGACCAGGGCGACCAGGAACTGGCCGGCGAAGACAAGCCCGAAGCCCCACCAGAAGCTGGGGCCCGCCGTCGACAGCGCCAGACCGAAGATGCCGTACAGCGCGACGATGGGTGAGATGAAGGCGAACGCGAACGCGAACGCCGACCACAGGGAGAACTCACGCCGCAACACCTGCGGTGCGTCGGCCTCGGTTGCTGTCATCGATGCTCCTTTACTCGTTGGTCGAACTATCACGCCCGCCGGACGTGATCGCCAACGTTCGGGACGAAGTCGCTGCGAACCCACCACCCCCTGACACGACCATTGGACGATCGCACAATGCACCGGCTCCATCAGATGACGCTGACGTTACGATCAACCGATGATCGAGGCGGGCGTGGACGACCGGGGGAAGGCCCCGACCTTCCACGATCTGCTGCAGCGTTCCGGCCTCGGACTGCAGGTCATCGACACCTCCGGCGACGACGCCGGCGCGCAGAATCTGGACCGGCCGATCAGCTGGTCGCACACCACCGAGCTGCGGGACCCGTCCCGGTATCTGCGCGGCGGTGAGTTGGTGTGCACCGTCGGTCTGAGCCTGCAGACCCCGCCCGACTGCGACGCCTTCGTCGAGTCGCTGGCCCGGGCCGGCGTCGCCGGGGTCTGTTTCGGGATCGGTGACATCCACGACAGCGCCCCGCAGGCCCTTCTCGACGCGTGCGCCCGCGCCGGGTTGCCGCTGCTCATCGCGCCGCCGCAGATCCCGTTCGCCACCGTCAGCCGCTATATCGCCGACTTCCAGTTCGGCGGCGCGATCGCCACCGCGCGGGCCACCAACGCCCTTGTCCCGGAACTGCTTTCCTCCCAGCGCCGCCGCGAGTCGGTGCGTCAGCTGCTGGACCGGGCCGGGCAGGTGCTGGGCTGCTATTTCCTCCTGGAGGCGCCCGGAACCCCGGTGCACACCCCGGCGTCGATCCCGGTGGACGAGCTGGGCACGGTGGTCTGGGTCGGGCGCGGCGACCCGCCCGAGCCGGCCGTGCTGGAGGTCATCGCGCGTTTCGTCGCCGCGGCCCAGGGTGAGCGCGATATCGAGGCCGCGCTGGCCCGCGAGCGCGTCGGCCAGCTGCTGTCGCTGGTGGAACGCCGGATGCTGCTGCCCGATGCGTTGCACCAACTGCTCGACTGGCCCGGGCTGGGCGAGCGGGAGATCGACTGCTCGGCGTGGCCGGCCGGCGCCGGGGCGCTGCTGTCGATGGCCTTCCCCGACGCGCTGGTCGCCGACGCACCCGAGGTGTGCCTGGTGCTCAGCACCGGCACCGCCCGGCTCGCCGATATCGCCACCGACCTGTCGCTGCCGTCCGGGCACGCGGCCGCGGCGCCGCTGGCCGAACTGGGGTCCTCGATCAGTCAGGCCCGGATCGCGCTGGATCTGGCCCGGCAGCGCGGCGGCAGCATCGGACCCGACCAGCTCAGCACGTTCGGCAGCCTGCTGGAGGGCCTGCCGCTGAGCCGGCTGGCTCCGTTCAGGACACAGCTGATCGACCCGCTGATCGAGCTCGACCGGGACCGCGGCACCCAGCACGTGCGGACCCTGCGGGTGTTCCTGGCCGCCGACGGGTCCCTGATCGACACCGCTCGCGAGCTGTTCCTGCACACCAATACGGTGCGGCACCGGTTGGCCCGGATCAGCCAGATCACCGGCCGCGATCCGCTGAAGTTCGAGGACCAGGCCGCCTTCACCATCGGGCTGCGCGCCGCCGACCGGCTCTGATCGCCACCCGTGATAGACACTGAGATATGGAGATCCTGGCCAGCCGGGTGTTGATACGGCCGGGCGACTACCCGAAGTCCGTCGAGTTCTACCGGGACCGGGTCGGCCTGGCCATCGCGCGGGAGTACGGCGGGGGCACGGTGTTCTATGCCGGGCAGTCGCTGATCGAACTGGCCGGGCACGGCGGCCCGTCCGCCGGTGGAACGCCCGGGCGAGCGGAGCGACGGGATATAGCACTGTGGCTGCAGGTGCGCGATGTGTACGCGGCGCAGGCCGAGCTGATCGAGCGGGGTGTGCCGATCGCCCGGGACGCCACCGAGGAGCCGTGGGGATTGCACGAGATGCAGGTGACCGACCCCGACGGCGTCACGCTGATCTTCGTGCAGGTGCCCGACGACCATCCGCTGCGGCGGGACACCCGGGACTGACGTCGTGGCCAGATCGGTCCTGGGACGGGGAACCGCCCGCGCGCGGGTGCTGGAGGCGGCGCTGACCCTGTTCGGCGAACACGGTGTCGGCGGCACCACGCTGCAGATGATCGCCGACAGCATCGGCGTGGGTAAGGCCTCGGTGTACTACCAGTTCCGGTCCAAGGAGGAGATCGTCGCGGCCGCCGCGGAGCCGATGTTCGACGATATGGCACGGGTGGTGGCGATCGCCGAGGCCGTCGAGGACACCGGCACCCGCCGCGAGATCGCCATCAGCGGGCTGATCGAGTTGTGCGTGCGCAACCGCCGGTGGGCGGCCGTGCTCAACGGGGATCCGGCGCTGGACAGTCTGATCGAGTCGCGCTCCGATCTGACCGGGCTGATCGAGCGGTACACCGAACTGCTACTCGGCGCCGGGCACGGCCCGACCGGCCGGGTGATCATCTCGATGGTCACCAAGGGCATCTACGGTGCGGTCACCGACAAGGCGGTGCAGGACGTCAGCGATGAGGACCTGCACCAGACCCTGATGACGGCCGCGCAGCAATTGCTGCGCACCACGTCCTATTTCGAGTGACGGCCGGGCCCCGGGGGCTACCAGACCCAGACGCCGGGGTCCACCGCCGGGTAGTCGGCGCACGCCTTGGTGCCGTGCGCGACGACGCCCTTGTTGTTGAAGAACAGCTTGGCCCAGTTCGGCCAGTTCCAGGCCAGCTGCTCGTAGAAGGCGTTGGTGGCGGTGTCCTCGGAGTACTGCCGGCGCCCGGCGTAGTCCATGGAGAAGAACCAGGTGATCCGGTCCCGGGCCCACTGCTGCACCTCGGGCGACTTGTTGTTGTAGTCGATCATGTAGCGCTCGTAGTAGATCGGGTTGGTGTCACGCACCGCGGCCATGTACTGGTCGACGGTGCAGGTGGTCTTGAGCATGTTGCTCGGGATCGGGTATTCGTCGGTGGCGTCGGCCGACGCGGCCGGCGGCAGTGCCAGCGTCAGGGCCGCCGCAGCAGCGAGCCCGGCCATCGCAAACCTGTTACGGGACATGACGTTCACTCCTTGCTCTCGGTGGCCCGCTGCAGCACGGGAGTCAGCTCCGGGCAGTAGGTCGGGATCGCGGCCCCGACGAACTGCCAGGCCTGCTCGGTGCTGCTGTCTTTCTTCAGCTGGTTGTGCACGAACTCAGCCGAGGCGAACGCGTCCGCATCGAGCCCGTTGCGCAGCCGCTTGCACATGATCTTGCCGATCCAGGCGTTGTAGTCCTTCTGCCCGTAGATCCCGTAGCTCTGCAACTGCTTGGCGAATGCGCTGTCCGGGTCGGCGTGGGCCGCCGGGGCGGCGGACAGCGTGAGCGCCGCCGCGCCGGCGACCAGTACGGAACCGAGCTTCATCGAAATCCTCATCACACCAACGCGTCCTGGGGTCGTTTCTGGATCGGGGGCCAGGCCTGCGGCTTCGGCCGTTGGCGCACCCGCTGCGGCCACCAGAACCACTTGCCCATCAGCGCGGCGATCGAGGTCGTCATGAACGACCGGATCACCAGGGTGTCGAACAGCAGGCCCAGACCGATCGTGGTGCCGACCTGGCCCATGATGGTCAGATCACTGACGGCCATCACCATCATGGTGAAGGCGAACACCATGCCCGCCGCCGTCACGGTGGAACCGCTGCCGCCGACCGCGCGGATCATGCCGGTGTTCAGCCCGGCGTGCAACTCCTCCTTCAGCCGGGAGACCACCAGCAGGTTGTAGTCCGCGCCGACTGCCAGCAGGATGATCACCGCCATCGGCAGCACCATCCAGTGCAGTTCGATGCCGAGCAGGTGCTGCCAGAGCAGGACCGACATACCGAAGGACGCGCCCAGCGAGAGCACCACGGTGCCGACGATCACCGCCGCGGCCACGATCGCCCGGGTCAACAGCAGCATGATCAGGAAGATCAGGCAGATCGCCGCGATACCCGCGATCAGCAGGTCGTACTGGGTGCCGTCGGACATGTCCTTGAAGGTGGCCGCGGTGCCGCCGAGGTAGATGGTCGAGCCCTCGAACGGAGTGCCCTTGATCGCCTTCTTCGCGGCGTTCTTGATCTGGTCGATCTTCTCGATGCCCTCGGGCGACATCGGGTCACCCTCGTGGTTGATGATGAACCGCACCGCGTGCCCGTCCGGGGACAGGAACTGCTCCAGACCCTTTGCGAAATCCGGGTTCTCGAACGCCTCGGACGGCAGATAGAACGAATCGTCGTTCATCGCATCGGTGAAGGCCTTGCCCATCTCGGTCGAGGTCTCCTGCATGATGCGCTGCTGCTCCTGCATACCCGCCTGGGTCTGCTGCATGGTCAGCATCATTTCCTTCATGCTCACCATGGTCGCCTTCATCTCGGGCATGATCGCGATCATCTGCGGCATCAACTCGTTGAGCCGATGCATCTGCGGCATCATCTCGTTCATATCCGTGGTCATCACGTCCATGCCGTCGATGACGTCGAACACCGAGCGGATCGCCCAGCACATCGGGATGTTGAAGCAGTGCGGTTCCCAATAGAAGTAGTTACGCATCGGGCGGAACTGATCATCGAAGTTGGCGATGTTGTCGCGCAGCTCTTCGATATTGGCCACCATCCCGTCCATCGAGCCCACCATCTGGGCCGTGGTGTCGGCCATCTGGATGGTGATCTCCTGCATCCGATCCATGTTGTCGATGGTCTTCTGCATGTCCGCGACCTGATTGCTCATATCGGCGGTGCGGTCGGCGTTGTACTTGTCGTTCAGCTTCTGCAGGGTGCTCTGCTGGCTGATCATGTACGGGATCGAGGTGTTCTCGATCGGCGCACCGTCGGGCCGGGTGATGGTCTGCACGCGGCCGATGCCGTCGACCTGGAAGATGGCCTTGGCGATCTTCTCGATGACCAGGAAGTCGGCGGGGTTACGCAGATCCCGGTCGCTCTCGATCATCATGATCTCCGGGTTCAGCCGGGCCGGCGAGAAGTGCCGCTCCGCCGCCGCGTAACCCTGATTGGAGGCGATGTCGTCCGGCAGGTACAGCCGGTCGTTGTAGCTGGTCTTGTACCCGGGCAGGGCCAGCAGACCGATCAGCGAGACCCCGATCGAGGTGATCAGGATCGGGCCGGGCCAGCGCACCACCGCCGCACCCACCTTGCGCCAGCCGCGAACCCGCAAGCCGCGCTTGGGATCCAGGAACCGGCTGCCCACGGTGACCATCGCCGGGCCGAAGGTCATTGCCGTCACGATGAGCACCAGCATGCCGATGGCCAGCGGCACACCGAGGGACTGGAAGTACGGCAACCGGGTGAAGCTCAGGCAGAAGGTGGCGCCGGCGATGGTCAGACCGGAGCCGACGATCACATGCGCGGTACCACCGAACATGGTGTAGTAGGCCTGTTCTCGGCTCTCACCGCTGCCGCGGGCCTCCTGATACCGGCCGACCAGGAAGATCGCGTAGTCCACCGAGATCGCGATCGCCAGCGTCACCAGCAGACCGGTGGCGAAGTTGGACAGCCCGATGACGTTGTACCAGCCCAGGAATGCCACCGCACCGCGCACGGTCAGCAGGCTGACCGCCACCATGGCGATGATCAGCACCATGGTCATCACCGAGCGGAAGATGATCAGCAGCATGATGATGATGACGGCGAAGGTCAGCGCCTCCACCAGCCGCATGCTGCCGTGGCTGGCCTCGGTCTGTTCGGCGGTCAGCGCGGCCGAACCGGTGACGTAGACGTCGACGCCCTCGGGAGCGGGGATGCTCTTGACGATGTCCTTGACGGCCTCGATGGATTCCAGCGACAGCGACTCGCCCTGGTTGCCGGCCAGGTTGGCCGACACGTAGACGGCCTTGCCGTCACCGCTCTGCACACCGGAGGCGGTGAGCGGGTCGCTCCACAGATCCTGGACGTGCTCGACGTGCTCGGTGTCGGCGCGCAGCTTCTCGATGAGTTCGGCGTAGTAGCGCCGGGTCTCGTCGCCGAGCTTGTCCTTGCCCTCCATGACGATCATCGCCGAGCTGTTGGACTCGTACTCGCCGAACACCCGGCCGATGTGCTCGGTCGCGATGACCGCGGGCGCCTCTTTCGGGCTCATCGAGACCGATCGGGCCTCGCCGACCGCTTCGAGCTGCGGCACCGAGACATTCAGGAACGCCGCGATGCCGATCCAGATCAGGATGATCGGCACGGCCAGCTTGCGCAGGACCCGGGCGGGCTTGCCGAAGTGGGCGTTCAGGTGCGGGGCCGTGGCGATGGGCCCGGTGGGCGCGTCGGTGCTGCCTTTGATCTGCTCGCCGCCGCCGTGCGCGCTCATGCGGACTTCACGATGCAGAAGGTCTGGACATTGGTGCCGCTGGAGGTGCGCTCATCCCTGAGCTCACCGTCGACGAGCACCCGGCAGCCCAGAAAGCTGGTGTTGCCCTGCGCGACGATGTTGGCCGCGGCCGACGGCTTGGTGGTCTGCAGCGTGATCGACCACGGCAGGATGGCGCCGTCCACCCGCTGCGGCTCGCCGTCGAGGTCCAGATAATTCACGTCCACCGAAGCCCCTTCCGGACCGAAGATTTCGTAGGTCAGCACTTTTGGATCGAACGGCTCGGGGTCATTGGCGAACTCCACCGGAGTGGTCAGCGGTGGGTCGGAGGCGAACACACCGCGGATGCGCACGACGGTGAAGGCCGCGATGACGACCACCACCACGATCACCAGCGGCAGCCACACTCGTTTGAGCAGTTGCATTCCCTACGTTCCTCCTGCGCATGAAGTCCCCGACCGGCCGATGGCGCATCAGCCGCGCGTCAGCCGTAAGCGGAAGTAAAGCTATACACTCGGCTTACTTGATACAAGCCGAACGGCTAAGTGGCGCTGGTCACACGGCTGAAATTGATTAGCCGATCAGATCACTGAGAGCGCATCGAGCACGACTCGGAAGGCGGATGAGGTGGCCAAAAGGGATGGAACGGCCCGCGAACGCGTCCTGGAGACCGCTGCCGAACTGTTTGCCCAGCACGGAGTGCGAGGCACCTCACTTCGCATGATCGCCGACCGGATCGGCGTCGGGAAAGCCTCGGTGTACTACCAGTTCCGCTCCAAGGACGACATCGTGCGGGCCATCCTGGAGCCGGTCTTCGACGACCTGGAAGAACTCGTCGTACGCGCCGAATCGCTACCTTCGCAACGGTCCCGGCGGACGGCCGCGATCGAGGAACTGGTCGAGTTGGCGGTCCGCCGGCGCCGCGCCGCGTTCCCGTTCCGCCGCGACCACCAGATCGACCGACTGATCGCGGACGATCCGCAGTTCTCGTCGACCCTGGAACGGTTCCGCGCGTTGCTGCTGGGGCCCGATCCCGATCCCGCGGCGCACATCGCCGTCACCATGGCGGTCTCCGGCGTCCTGCACTGCGCGACCGATCCGGCCCTCGACGACATCCCCGCCGTGCAACTCAGCGCGCTGCTGCGCGATCTCTTCGGTCGGTGTGCGCCCCGCAGTCAGCGCGCCGGCGCTGCCAACGGCCATCCGACCGAGGCGAGTCGGGATGAAACCTGTTGCAGCTCCTCCGGATTGGGTTCCTTCGCGGTGATCCGCTGAATCGCCCCGCTGATCTCCTCCTCGGTCACCGGATGGTCGCCGTTGCTGGAGCGCAGCACCGCCTGGGCGGCCTTGACCACCTCTTCTTCGGTGAGCGAGCGCTTCAGCAGCGCCAGAAGCGCGAAGTAGTCGGTACGAGGCACACCCTCGGGATAGCCGGCGTGCAGCCAGCCCAGCACACTTTCCAGGAAGCTCTTGTTCTCGGCCATATCTGTGCTCACTTCTCGGGCAGGAACGGGAACAGGTCCACTCCGGTGTGGTGGATGATCGTCGCGCGGGTGATCCACGCAACCGCGATCAGGATCACCCAGCCGACGAACACGAACAGTGCGATTCCGAGGAATTTGAACCCCGGGTGCGGCGCGACGACCGGTTCGCCGTCGCTGCCGTCGTTACCGGCGCCCCGGGCGTAGGCCACCAGCCCCGCCGCGAACAGGGCGGGCAGCCCGGCGCCCAGCAGCAGACCGATGCCGAGCACCTTCAGGATGCTTTCCAGATACATCATCTCGAAGTCCCCCGATCAGACCGCGGCCGTCGGTTTGCTGTCGGATGTACTCGACGCCTCGGGCCTGCTTGCCGGGATGACCGAATTGGTCGAGGAGTCCCAGTCGGCGTTGACGTTGCCGCTGTGGACCTTCTGCTGCTGGGCGCGGCGCCACATGCAGAAGGACGCCCCGACCAGGATCAGGAAGATCAGGCCGTCCCCGGCCAGCGCGGTACCTGTGAGCGATTCCACACCGTGCGACAGCCAGAACGACAGCGCGCCGACCAATCCGGCCGCGGGCAGCGTGATCAACCACGCCACCGCCATCCGGCCGGCGACCGCCCAGCGCACCTCGGCGCCCCGCTTGCCGACGCCGCTGCCGAGGATCGAGCCGGTCGCCACATGCGTGGTGGACAGCGCCATACCCGCGGCGCTGGAACTCAGGATGATCGCGGCCGACGAGGCCTCGGCCGCGAATCCCTGGGGGGATTCGATTTCCACCAGTCCCTTGCCGAGCGTGCGGATGACCCGCCAGCCGCCCAGGTAGGTGCCCAGGCCGATGGCGACCGCACAGCTGAAGATGATCCAGAACGGCAGGCCCTGTTCTTTGACATCGCCGGTCAGATGGCCGGTGGTGATCAGCGCGAGGGCGATGACGCCCATGGTCTTCTGCGCGTCGTTGGTGCCGTGCGACAGCGCGACCAGCGAGGCCGTCGCGATCTGGCCCCAGCGGAAACCGTCCCGGCGGCGCTTCTCGGCCACCCGGCGGGTCAGCCGGTACACCACCCAGGTGCCGCAGCCGGCGACCAGGCAGGCGATCGCCGGCGCCGCGACGGCAGGGATCAACACCTTCTGCGTGACGCCGGACCAGTTGACCCCGGCGGTGCCCAGCGCGGCCAGGCCGGCGCCGATCAGTCCGCCGAAGAGCGCGTGCGAGGAGCTGGACGGGATGCCGAACAGCCAGGTGAGCAGGTTCCACAGAATGCCGCCGATGAGTCCGGCGAAGATGATCGTCAACCCGGTGGAGGCGTCGATCCCGGAGAGCAACTGCCCCGATGAGGTGTCCTGGACCTTGAGGACCGAGGTGGTGACGGTCACCGCGACCTCCACCGACAGGAACGCGCCGACCAGGTTGAGCACACCGGCGAGCAGCACCGCGGACTTGGGCTTGAGCGCCCCGGTCGCGATGGACGTGGCCATCGCGTTCCCGGTGTCGTGGAAGCCGTTGGTGAAGTCGAATGCCAGCGCGGTGGCAATCAACAGCACCAGAATGATCAGCTCTGCGCTCATGCCGCAATTCTTGTTCATCACACGGCCATTCGCGTAATTTCCTCCAACTCCGCCAACCTCGCCCACCAGCGGCTTTCGTCGCACCCGCGAAGTTGTTCACCCAGCGTTCACCCAACGGACGCGCGGTGTTGGAAAACGGCGGCAAGGTCGGTGCAGGTGACTCCGATCTGGCAGGCTGGGACAGTGAATGCATTCCTGGCCAGGATCGCCGCCTGGCTGACGGCCGGCTACCCCGAGGGTGTGCCCGGACCCGACCGGGTGCCGCTGCTGGCTTTGCTGTCCCGGCGCCTGTCGGGCGACGAGGTGCGCGCGGTCGCGCAGGATCTGATGAACCGCGGAGACTTCGACAAGGTGGACATCGGCGTGCTGATCACCGAGGTCACCGACCAACTGCCGCGCGAGGAGGACGTCGAACGGGTCCGGGCCCGGCTCGCCGTCCAGGGCTGGCCCCTCGATGATCCCCGCGAGCACGATCCCCGCGAGCATGATCCCCGCACCGAACCGGAGGACCCGGTATCACCGTCCTGAGACCCCTGCCCGTCGGTACCGGGTCCGAGGCCCTGGCCGTCCTGCCGGATCTGGAGGCCGCCCTCGGCGGTGGGGATGCGCGTCTGCCGGTACCGGCCGGCGATGACCGGCAGCGCACGTTGTTGACCTCCTCGCTGCGAGCCGGCGAACCGATCGACGAGACCGTCGCCGTGGTGGTGTCCACCTCCGGGACCACCGGAACCCCCAAGGGCGCCATGCTTTCCGTCGCAGCGCTGACGGCGAGTGCGACCGCCACCCATCACCGTCTCGGCGGGCCGGGCCGGTGGCTGCTGGCCCTGCCCGCCTATCACGTGGCCGGGGTGCAGGTGCTGGTGCGCAGCATCGTGGCCGGGACCACGCCGGTGGCACTGCATCCGAGTTCGGGCCCGGCCGACCTGGTGGCCGCGGTCGCCGCGCTGGGCACCGGACGCCGCTACGCCTCGCTGGTGTCCAATCAGCTGGGCAAGGCGCTCGACGACCCGGCCGCCGCGGCCGCGCTCGCCGCCCTGGACGCGGTGCTGATCGGCGGCGGCCCGCTGCCCGTCGATATCCGCGACCGCGCCGCCGCCGCGGGCGTACCGGTGGTGCGCACCTACGGGATGAGCGAGACCTGTGGGGGCTGCGTCTACGACGGGGTCCCGCTGGACGGGGTGCGGATCCGCCTGGACGAGACGAACGGGCGGGTCAGCCTGGGCGGGCCGACGCTCGCCTCCGGGTACCGCAATCCGGTCGACCCCGACCCGTTCGCCGAACCCGGCTGGTTCCGCACCGATGATGTTGGGGCGGTCAATGATTCGGGGGTACTGAGCATCCTGGGCCGGATCGACGACGCGGTCGTCACCGGCGGGCTCACGGTGCTGCCCCAGCTGGTGGAGAACGCGCTGGCCGGCCACCCGGCCATCGCCGAGTGCGCGGTCTTCGGGGTACCGGACCCACGCCTGGGCCAGCGGGTGGCCGCCGCAATCGTATTGTCCCCCGGGCAGATCGCCCCCACCGTCGAGGAGTTGCGGGCCCACGTCCGCCGGACCTTGGACGCCACCGCGGCACCGCGGCAGGTGCACGTCCTGACCGAACTCCCCCGGCACGGCATCGGCAAGATAAACAGGCGCGCGCTGATCGACCGCTTCCGGGCATGATGGTGCCCCGGGTCGGCGATCCGATTGCCGCATAGGCGCATTCGATCGCGTCCATATCCTGCTGTCCCACCTACAGCGACATCAACGCCACATAAATACCGGTGCCGACGAAGATGGACAGCAGGGCGTGCCGGCGCCACAACTGCAGACCGGCGGTCACCAGCACCGCCAGCAGCAGCCAGAGTTGTTGGCGCCCAGGTGCTTGCGGCGCATCGCGGATGGTGTAGAGGGCGAGCATCGCCATCACCCCCAGCGGCATGTGCACGCTGAGGTAGCGGATCACCGCGCTGTGCCGCATCGGCGCCAGCACCGCGAACGGCAATGCCCGCAGTGTCCAGGTGACGGCCGCGCTCACCGCCACCAGCGCGGCGATGTGGGTATCAGACATCGGCGCGTCCGGGTCGGACCACGAACCGGGCCAGCAGCGCGGCGGTGAATGCCGCGAACGCCCACACCAGCATCTGGCCGGGCACCAGCAACCAGGCCAGCACCGCGCACGCCACCGCGGCCGCCGCAGTGAGCCGGTCCGGGTGCTGCCGGTAGGCGTCGATGGCCAACACGATGAACAATGCGGTCAGCGCGAACTCCAGGCCGTGCAGCCGCTCCAGCGGCAGCGCCACCCCGAGCAGTCCGCCCGCCGCGGCCGACGCCGTCCAGGTCAGGTGCAGCGCCGCCTGCACGGTCAGAATCTGCCGCCCGGTCCAGGTTTCAGCCACCGGGCTGACCGCCACCGCGTAGGCCTCATCGGATAACACGTAGGTGCTGTAGAGCCTGCAGGGCACGCCGCGGACCCGGTGCAGCGGGAACGACAGCGCATAGAAGATGTGCCGGGAGTTGACGATCAGCGCGGTGAAGGCGGCCGTCGCGACGGGTGCCCCGGCCGCGGCCAGACCGACCATCAGGAACTCCAGCGAGCCGGCGTAGATCACCGCCGCGAACACCGGAGCCCACCACCACGCCAACCCGGCGTGCACCACCAACAGGCCCAACGCGGCCCCCAGGGGCAGGAACGCCAGGCCGACCGGGGCCGCCAGCCGAAGTACCGACATGCGGCTAGTTTGACAGCACCCCGAATGGGTAACCGCCAGGCCATGCGGACCGTATTCCACGCGGAACTGGACCGGCTGACGGCCGAGCTCAGCGAGATGTGCGGAATCGCCGCGACCTCCGCCGAGGACGCCACCGCGGCCGTCGTGCACGCCGATGCCGACGCCGCCCACCGGGTCCGCGCCGAACTCACCCGGCTCGACGAGCTCAACGAATGCGTCGACCAGCGCGCCTTCTCCCTGCTGGCCCGGCACGCCCCGGTGGCGCACGATCTGCGGGTGGTCATGTCCGCGTTCTCGATCGCCGCCAACGCCGACCGGATGGGCGCACTGGCCACCAACATCGCCGGCATCAGCGCCCGGGCCCGCACCGGGATGGCCTCCCCGGCGACGACCCTGGACCTGTTCGCGGAGATGGGACGACGCGCGGTCGAACTCGCCGAGCGGGCCGAGCACGCCGTCAGCACCGGAGATGTCGAGGAGGCCCGCCGCATCCAGGACGGCGATGCCGCCATGAACGATCTGCACCGCCGGTTGCTGGCGATGGTGCTGGACGGCCGGTGGTCCGACGGCGTGGCCGCCGCCACCGACGTGGTGTTGCTCGGCCGCTTCTATGAGCGGTTCGCCGACCATGCCGTGGACATCGCACGCCGGGTGCTGTTCCAGACGACCGGGGAGATTTCCCAGGTCAGCCCGATTTCCACCTGAGAGCTCCGGCGATCACCGACCCTGCCGTCTTGGTCACAGAATTGGCACGGATGTTAATAGAGTGACTAATGTGAATAATGATGGGTATTGATCCGGGCAGATAGCGGACAGGTCCACGCGAGGGAGAAACCAGAATGGCCGCCCGTACCTTGGCTGCGCTCACCGCGGCCGCGCTGACGTTCGCCGTCGGCGCGTTCGCCGCGCCATCCGCGTCGGCGGCCCCGGAGTGCTCCGACGTCGAGGTCATCTTCGCCCGCGGCACCGACGAGGCGCCCGGCATCGGCAAGGTCGGCAAGGCCTTCGTCGACACCCTCAAGCCGATGGTCAAGGGCAAGAGCGTCAGCAGCTACGCGGTGAGGTACCCGGCCACCTGGGACTTCATGAAGGCCGCGGTCGGCGCCAACGATATGAGCAAGCGGGTGCAGTCCGTCGCCGCCAAGTGCCCGAAGACCAAGATCGTGCTGGGCGGCTACTCGCAGGGCGCCGCCGTGGTGGACGTGGTGGCCACCGCCCCGATCGCCGGACTCGGCTACACCGCGCCCCTGCCCGCCGCGTTGGCCCCGCGCATCACCTCGATCGTGGTGTTCGGCAACCCGTCGGCCCGCATCGGTAACCCGCTGACCCGGATGAGCGTCGTCTACGGGTCGCGCACCGCCGACCTGTGCGCACCCGCCGATCCGGTGTGCTCGCTGGGCCGCGACTGGGACTCCCACGTCCGCTATCAGGAGTCCGGGCTGGTCGAACTGGGCGCCGAGTGGGCAGCCAAGCTCATCAAGGCCGCCGATCAGAAGCCGGCGACGCCCAGTTCACCGGCGGTACCGAAAACCGATGCCGCGCAGGGCACCTCAGCCAGCAGCACCCGCTGAACCGGTCACCGGATACACCCGGTGGATGCCGGACAGCCCCTTGAGTTCAACCTCGCGCGGCGCACCCAGCGTGATGTCACCGAGCCCGCTGACGGCCTCGGCGACCGGCGCGCTGACCAGGATCTCGCCGCCGTCCGCCTGACCGGCGACCCGCGCCGCCAGCGCCACGTCCAGACCGAACAGGTCCGCACCGCGTCGCACCGAGGTGCCCATGTGCACCCCGATGCGCACCCGGAACGGTTGCTGGGCCAACGCATTCTGGATGTCGGTGCTGCACCGCACCGCATCGCACGGGTCGGCGAAGGCCATCATGAAACCGTCGCCCTGGTTCTTCACCACCTGCCCGCGGTGGCGGCCCACCGAGGATTCGATCAGCTTGTTGTGCTTGCCCAGCAACCGAACCCACGCCTTGTCGCCCATCGACGCGTTGAGTTCGGTGGACCCCTCGATATCGGAGAACGCGATGACCACCCGGCCGTCGGCGGTGAGCCGGGCCAGGTCCGGCCGCTCGACCTGAGCCCAGCCCGCCAGGTCCTCGATCGAGTTGCGCACGACCGCGCCCAACCCCTTGTTGAGGAGCATGTCCGCGGTCTGGAAGACCGTCTTGATGGCCAGCGGCGCCACCCCGAGCCGGCGCCGGCGCCGGCGCTCGTCCTGCTCGGCGCGCAGCCGGGCCAGCTCCCGCCGGGCCTCGGCCAGCCGGTGCCGGCTCACCAGGAACAGCACCAGGAAGGTGATCAGCCCGGCCGCCAGCAGCGCGACGACGCCCAGCAGGACGAGTTCGGCGGTCGGCATCCGTCGGAGTATCAGTCAGGAAGCGAGCTGCTCAGCCGTTCGGTGGCCGCCAGGTAGTCCTCGATGAATTCCAGCACCACGTCGCGGGCCGGCTTGACCTTGGTCATCAGGCCCACGCCCTGCCCGACGAAATAGGTGGCCAGCGCCTGCGCGCCCTCATGCCCCTGGGAGGCCAGATTGTCGATGCGGCGCAGCACCGGCTCGGCGAGCATGTTCTGCAGCGGCAGCGGAAGCGGCTGCTGCCCACCGGGATTCGGGGCCCAGGCATCCGTCCAGTCGGAGCGCAGCTGGCGCGAGGGCTTACCGGTGCGCCCGGCCGAACGCACGGTGTCCCGGGACCCGGCGGCCAGCATCTTGGCGACGGTGTGCGGCTCGGTCTCGGCCTCCTCCGTCGTCAACCACACCGATCCGGTCCAGGCGCCGACCGCGCCCATCGCGACCGCGGCGGCCATCTGCCGCCCGGTCACGATGCCGCCGGCGGCCAGCACCGGCACCGCATCGTCGATCGCCTCGATCACCTCTGGCACCACCACCAGGGTGCTGACCTCACCGCAGTGCCCACCGGCCTCGGTGCCCTGCGCGACGATCAGGTCCACACCCGCGGCGACCTGCTTGACGGCGTGTTCCTTGGCGCCGACCAAAGCGGCCACCGGGATACCGCGCTCGCGGCCGGCCTCGATCATGTAGTCCGGCGGCACACCCAGCGCGTTGGCCATCATCTTGATCGGGTGGCTCATCGCCACCTCGAGCAGTTCCTTGCCGTCGCCGCCGGCCAGCAGCGGGCGCCCGGTCCGGGGCCGACCGTCGGGCTCGATGCCGTGCTCGGCGAGCAGCTGGTTGACGAACTCGCGGTAGTTCTCCGGGATCCGGGAGGCCAGGTCATCCTTGGACAGCTTCTCGCCCTTGCCCTCGAACTTGGCGGGCACGATGATATCGATGCCGTACGGCTTGCCGTTGACGTGCTCATCGATCCAGGTCAGTTCCTGGTCGAGCTGCTC
This sequence comes from Mycolicibacterium aurum, assembly GCA_900078775.1. Lineage (GTDB taxonomy): Bacteria > Actinomycetota > Actinomycetes > Mycobacteriales > Mycobacteriaceae > Mycobacterium > Mycobacterium aurum_A. Next base: position 5,776,627 of record LT549889.1, on the reverse strand, counting down.
CGGGGTGTACGCGGCGCCACCGAGCACGCCGAAACCACCGGCGTTGGAGACCGCGGCCACCACGTCGCGGCAGTGACTGAAGGCGAACAACGGGAAGTCGATGCCGTATTGCGCGCAGAAGGCCCCGGACGAAGTAGTCATCCGCCCATTATCGACACCCGTCAAGTGCCCTGCCAGGGGGGTCCCTACGGCAGTTCGAACGGCAACTTGGCGCCGTCGTGCGCGAGGCAGTGCGTACAGGTGCGTTCGGGATCGACCCGGGCGATGGCCTCGTGTACCAGTTTCTTGAAGCCGTCGAGGTTGCGCTGGAACTCTGCGAACACGTCGACCGCGCGCACCCCCGCCCCGGTCTCCACGCCGGCGTCCAGATCGGTCACCAATGCCAGCGCGGCGTAACACATTTCGAGCTCCCGGGCCAGCACGGCCTCCGGGTAGCCGGTCATGTTCACCAGGGTGAAGCCCTGGCCGGCGAACCACTGGCTCTCGGCCCGGGTGGAGAACCGGGGGCCCTGGATGACGACCATGGTGCCGCCGTCGACCACTTCGGGCAGATCCGAGGCGGCCGCCCGCAGCGTCGGGCAGTACGGGTCGGCGAAACCGACGTGCACGCCACCACCGTCGAAGTAGGTGTCGGGGCGACCGCTGGTCCGGTCGACCAGCTGATCCGGCACCACCAGCGAACCCGGGCCCAGTGCCGGGGTCAGGCTGCCGACCGCGCACGGCGCGAAGATCCGCCGTACCCCCAGCGCCCGCAGCGCCCACATGTTCGCCCGGTAGGGCACGGTGTGCGGGGAGAACTCGTGGTTGACCCCGTGCCGGGGCAGGAACGCGACCTCATGGCCGGCGATGGCGCCGACCGTGATCGCCGCACTCGGCGCCCCGTACGGGGTATCGAGGTTGACCGCCCGCGCATCGGGGCCGAAGAACGAATAGAAACCGGAACCGCCGATGACTCCGAGCATCAGTCCTCGGACTGACCGTCCAGATCGGCACGTTCGGCGGCCTGCATGGCCGCATCCCGGATGGCGAAGGCGTCGGTGGCCAACCCGCCGATCGCGTTGGCCACGTCCTTGACCGCGGTGGTGATGATGGACGTCACCTCGCCCACCGTCGATGCCACCGATTCCACACCCTCCTGCAGCGCGTCCTTGGCGATTTCACTCTTGCTGAGTCGGTCAGTCATGTGCTCAGTCTCATGCGGCCGGTTCGCTGTGACAAGGTGCGCCACGTCACCCCCGCAACCACGTGGTCGCCGACATGCAACGATTGGCGGCGTGGCTACCTTCGCGCAGTGGATCGAGGGCGCCCGTCCGCGCACCCTCCCGAACGCGGTGGCGCCCGTCATCGCCGGCACCGGCGCCGCGGCCTGGCTGGGCGAGGCGGTCTGGTGGAAGGCGTTGCTCGCGCTGCTGGTCTCGCTGGCCCTGATCGTCGGCGTCAACTACGCCAACGACTACTCCGACGGCATCCGCGGTACCGACGATGTGCGCAGCGGGCCGCTGCGGTTGGTGGGCTCTAAGGTGGCCTCGCCGCGCGCGGTGCTGGCCGCCGCGCTGGTCAGCCTGGCGGTGGGGGCGGCGGCCGGCCTGGCGCTGGCGATCGTCAGCCAGCCGTGGCTGATCGCGGTCGGCGCGGCATGCATCGCCGGGGCCTGGCTGTACACCGGCGGCTCCAAGCCGTACGGCTACCGCGGGTTCGGTGAGATCGCGGTATTCGTGTTCTTCGGGCTGGTCGCGGTGCTGGGCACCCAGTACACCCAGACGCTGCGGGTGGACTGGGTCGGTCTGCTGCTGGCCGTGGCGATGGGCTCGCTGTCCTCCGCAGTGCTGGTGGCCAACAACTTACGAGACATCCCGACCGACACCGAGTCCGGGAAGATCACCCTGGCGGTGCGCCTCGGGGACACCCGCACCCGACTGCTGTACCAGGCGCTGCTGGCCGTCGCGTTCCTGGCGGCCCTGGCGCTCATCGCGGCCACCCCGTGGGCCGCGGCCGGGCTGGTCGCGCTGCCGCCGGCCATCCGGGCGGCCGGACCGGTGCGGCGCGGGCTGGGCGGCAAGCAACTGATCCCGGTGTTGCGGGACACCGGCCTGACCATGCTGGTGCTCGCGGTCGCGCTGGCGACCGCACTCGCCCTCGGTTAGTCGTCCTCGCCGCGCAACCGGGCCCGCAGATCCTGCTTGTCCTTGCGGCGGCGCGCGTCGAACTCGGCCATGCTGGCGGTCGCCCGCCGGCGCAGCGGTGCGAAGATCCAGATGCCCAGCGGCAGGGCCAACACGAGCGCGAACAGCACCGCCACCACCACCGGGAACTCTCGCAGGCCGACCAGATGCCCGACGCCGACGATCACCGCAGTGAGCACCGCGGCCAGCGCCAGGCGGGCGAACAGGTAGGCACCGACATCGCGGAGCATGCGTGAACCCAGCCGAGAATCAGACACGGCCCGAGCCTACCGAGGAGGCGCGTATATTCGGAGCAAGGAGGTTATTGGCTTGCAGTACTTACTCCTGGCTCTGATCGTGGCCGGGCTCGCGTTCGCGACGTACCGATTGCTGCGCGCATCGGCGGACCGGCCGCGCCCCCGGGTGATCGGCCCCGACGACGACCCCGACTTCCTGCGCCGGCTGGATCCCAAGGACAACCCGCGCAATTAGCTCGGGAACCCGCGGGCGACCACCGCCGCCAACTCGAGCAGCGCCTGCCGGGTGGCCGGCTTGAGCCGGTCCAGGCTGATCTCCGCACCCTCTTCCAGATGCGGGTCGAACGGCACCTGCAGCACTGCCCGGCACCGCCGCGAGAAGTGGTCGACGACCTTCTGCAGATCCACCTTGCCCGAGCGCGGGCGTACCGCGTTGACCACCGCGACTGCGTTGCGCACCAGGTCCTGATGCCCGTGCGCGTCCAGCCAGTCCAGCGTGGCCGAGGCCGACCGCGCCCCGTCCACCGAACCCGAGCTGACGACGATCAGCACATCGGCCTTGGCCAGCACCGCCGCCATCGCCGAGTGCAGCATGCCGGTGCCGCAGTCGGTCAGCACCAGGCTGTAGTAACGCTCCAGCACCTCCACGGTCCGGGCGTAGTCCTGCGAGCTGAACGCCTCGGAAACCGCCGGATCCGACTCCGAGGCCAGCACCTCCAGTCGGCTGGGCCCCTGCGAGGTGTAGCGGCGGACGTCGCTGTAGCTACCGATGCCCTCCGCGTCACGCAGCAGATGCCGCACGGTGGCCGGCGTCTCCAGCGGCACCTTCTGGCTCAGGGTGCCGCGGTCCGGGTTGGCGTCCACCGCGATGACCCGGTCCCCGCGGGTGGAGGCGAACGTGGCGCCCAGTGTCGCGGTGACGGTGGTCTTGCCGACGCCGCCCTTCAGGGATAGCACCGCGATCCGGTAGCAGCCGCGCAGCGGCCGGCCGGCCTCTTCGATCAGGGTGATCTGGTCGGTGACCTTCGGGCTCTCCCCGACGTTGACGAGCTTGAAGGTGCCCAGATACAGCCAGCGCCGCCAACCGCTCGTCGGCGCCTGCTTGGGCTGCCCGAGCAGGGCGACGGTGGACAGGTCGAGGTACGGCGCGGGCAGCGGCACCGGGCTGGTCTGCGGCGGGAGGTCGTGGGCGGGTTCGGCAGCGGTGACCGGTGCCGGCTGGGGCGCGGGCGGGACCGGCTGCGCCGGGAAGCCGTGCGGGGGTGTCGGCGCGGTCCACTCCGGGGGCAATTCCAGCCCCGGATCGGAGAACCGCTGCTGCTCCCGGAAACTGAGGTTGATCCCCCGGTCGCCGCGCTCTCCCCCACCGGCCACGGCTCAGCCCACCCCGGCGTACGAGTGCAGACCCACGGTCACCAGGTTGATGAAGAACAGGTTGAAGATCATCGCGATGAAGCCGACCACGTTGATCCAGGCCGCCTTCTTGTCCCGCCAGCCCGCCGTCGAGCGGGCGTGCAGGTACGCGGCGTAGACCACCCAGGCGATGAACGACACCGTCTCCTTGGGGTCCCAGCCCCAGTACCGTCCCCAGGCCTCCTCGGCCCAGATCGCGCCGAAGATGACGCCGAATCCGAAGACCGGGAAGGCGAAGATCGTGGTGCGGTAGGCGATGCGGTCCAGCAGCTGGGCGTCCGGCAGCCGCGCCAGCATCCGCCCGAACCCGTTGTCGCGCTGCGCGAACGACGACATCTTGAGCAGGAACAGCACGCTGGCCACCCCGGCGACCAGGAACACACCCGAGCCGAGACTGACCACCGAGACATGGATCGGCAGCCAGTAGGACTGCAGCGCGGGCATCACCGGCGCGGCGTGGGTGTAGAGCCACTTGCCCGATACGGTCAGCAGCACCAGCACCGGTGGGAGGACGAACACCCACAGCCCGCGGTATTGCGGACGGCGCAGCACCACCGCGGCGGCGACCAGACCCGAGAAACAGGTCAGGTTGATGAACTCGTACATGTTGCCCCACGGCACCCGTGCGGTGGCCAGCCCACGCAGCACGATGCAGGCCGCCAGCAGGGCGATGCCGGCGTAGGTCAGGGCCACCCCGGCCCGGCCGATGCGCTCGTCGACGGGACGGGCGGAGTCGACCACGATGCCGGGCGTGGCGCTTGCCGGGTCCACGGCCGCGCCACCGGCCGAGACCAGTTCGCGGGCCTCCACCTTGCGGCTGCGCGAGTAGGCCAGCTCCACCGCCAGCAGCAGCAGTGCCAGCACCAGCACCAGCACCGAGGACGTGAAGGCCCAGTCGGAATACCGGGCCAGCTCGATGTCGATGTCTGCGCCGTTCACGATTTCTTACCTCCGTCGCCGAGCAGTCTTTCGGTCAACCGCTCGAACTCGTCGCCCCACCCGGAGTTGTCGGTGCGGGCCAATCCACCGAGCTCGACGCTCACGGTACCCGCAGCACCGGGGGTAATCCGAACCCAGACACGGCGGCGCCGCACCACCAGCGACACCACCAACCCGGCCATCATGGTCAGTGAGAACACCAGCACCCAGATCTGCGCCGGATCGTGGGACACCTGCATGTTGATGAACGGCACGGCGCCGTCGAAGCGCACGGTGGTGCCGTCCTCGAGCCGCTTCTCCTCGCCCACCCCGAGGTTGACCCGGGCCTCCTTGTTGAGCCGGCCCTGGCCGATCAGCCGGGGATCCAGATCGAAGATGGACTGCGGGCGGCCGGTGTCCAGGCCGGTGTCGCCGCGGTAGATGTCGACGGCCACGGCCGGCTTGTTCAGCGCCGGGAAGCTGGACGACAGCAGCGTGCCGTGCAGGCTTTCGGTCGGCGCGAACAGGCCCTGGATGGCGATCTGCTGCTTGCGGCGCTCGTCGGCGTCGGGGTAGGTGCCGGCGGGCGGGTCCACCCGGACCACCCCGGAGGACAGCAGCGTCTGCGGATCGTCGGGGCGGAACTGCACGGTCTGGGTGCGGGACTGCCCGTCCGGGAAGGTGACGGTGAACGTCGGCGCGTAACCGTGGCCCTGCAGGTAGACCCGGTCCCCGCCGACCCGCAGCGGGTGGTTGACCTCGAGCCGGTAGTCGTTCCAGGTGTCGGTGGTCAGGTCGGCGCCGGCCTGGTACTCGATGTTGGCGGCGAAGGACAACGCCTGCCCGTTGGGCAGGTAATCGGCGTCGAAGTCGTTGACCTTCACGCAGATCGGGTACAGCGAGGTGCCGTCCACGGTGTTGCCGGCGCGGAACGAGTCGAAGGCCGCCGGTGATGCCGAGCAGAAACCGGGCCCGCCGTCGGCGATCACGATGACGTTGCCCTCATAGCCGAACAGCTTGCCCGCGGCGATGGCGACCAGCAGGCCGAGCAGCGAGAAGTGGAAGACGATGTTGCCGAACTCGCGCAGGTACCCCTTCTCCGCTGAGATTTCGGTGACCTCGCCGTCGGCACCGGTCTGCCGGGTGGTGCGCCGCCAGCCCTTGAGCCGTTCGTTCACGGTGGCCGCCAGCTGCGCCGGGTCGGCGGTCAGCTCGGCCTCGTGGTGCTTGGGGAGCCGGGCCAGGTTGCGCGGTGCCGGTACCGGCACCGCGCGCAGGCTCTTGACGTGTTCGAACAGCCGCGGGGTCAGGCAGCCGACCAGCGATACGAACAGCAGCACATAGATCGAGGTGAACCAGAAGCTGGAGAACACGTCGAAGCCCTGCACACAGTCCAGCCACGGTCCGATGGTGGGGTGCTCGACGATGTAGGCGTCGACCTTGGAGGCGTTGAGGCTGCGCTGCGGCAGCAGAGCGCCGGGAATGGCGGCCAGCGCCAGCAGGAACAGCAGCACCAGCGCGGTGCCCATCGAGGTGAGCGTGCGCCAGGTGTTGCGGATCAGCGCCCAGACCTTCATCAATCCCCCGGTCGCTGCGCTCACCCTCGCCGGTGGAGCGCCCGTCATATCGGCAACCTCACGTCGCTGACGAACGCATCACGCACCCAGGCCACGAAATCTCCCCACAGTCCGGTCACCAGTGCGACGCCCACCGCGATCATCAGGATGCCACCGAAGATCTGGATGCCGCGGGTGTGCGCCCGCAGCCAGCCCAGCCCACGGACCGCTTGCGCCGAGCCGAAGGCGAGCAGGACGAACGGCAGACCCAGGCCCAGGCAGTAGGCGATCACCAGGGTGATCCCGCGGGCCACCGCCGAACCCTCGGTGGCCGAGGACACCGCGATCACCGCGGTCAGCGTCGGGCCCAGGCACGGGGTCCAGCCCAGCGCGAAGACCGCGCCCAGCAGCGGCGCCCCGGCCAGGGTGGACAGTTGCCGCGGCTCGAACCGCGCCTCGCGTTGCAGCAGCGGGACGAACCCGATGAACACCAGGCCCATCGCGATCGTCACCACGCCACCGATGCGTTGCAGCAGTTCCTGATTGGTGATCAGCGCGGTGGTCATCCCGAGCACGGCGACGCTGCCGAGCAGGAACACCACGGTGAAGCCCGCGACGAACAGGCCGGCCGCACCGGCCACCCGCCAGCGGCCCGGTCCCCCGGAGATCGCGGCGAGATAGGACAGGTAGCCGGGCACCAGCGGCACCACGCACGGCGAGGCGAAGGACACCAACCCGGCCAGCAGGCTCAACCCGACGGCCAGCAGCAGCGGCCCGCCGGTGATGAGGTCGGTCACTTCTCGGCCGCCAGGCGTTCGACGACCGGCTGCAGATCCTCGGCCAGCAGTTCCCGCAGGAACACCGCGGCCACCCGGTGCTGACGGTCCAACACCAGCGTCGACGGGATGACCGTGGTCGGGTACTTACCACCGAACGCGATCATGGTGCGCATCGACGGGTCGTAGATGGACGGGAAGGTGATGTTGCGGTCGGTGATGAAATCGACTGCCGCTTCCCGGTTGTTGTCGCGCACGTCGATACCCAGGAACTGCACGCCGAGGTCCCGCGTCGCGTCGTAGACCTGCTGCAGGTGCGGCATCTCGGAGCGGCACGGCCCGCACCACTGACCCCAGATGTTGATCACCACGACCTTGTCCGGGAAATCGGCCAGCGACAGCGTGCGTTCCGGATCCAGCAGGTCCGGGCCCGACAGCGGGCCCGGGGTGCCACGGGATTCGGCAGGATCGTAGAAGATGTCGGTCTTACCGCCGGGCGCGACGAACTCGAACGTCCCACCCTGAGCGACGGCGTCGTCGCCGGTGCTACAGCCGGTGGCCAGTAACGCCAGCGATAGCGCAAGGGCGACAAGCAGTTTCACTAGATACCCCAGGGCTCCGTGTAACCCCACCGGACCAGGCGGTCATCGTCGAAGGTGAACGAGGTGATCGACGCCAGATTGCACAGCCGGCTGTTCGGCAGCGGCAGGTGCGGCAGCTTGCGCCCGATCATGGCCCGGCGCAACGTCTCCACCGGCAACTGGTGGCTGACGCAGACGGCCTCGTGCCCGATCGCCTGCTTGCGGGCCCGGTGCAGCGCGGCGATCATCCGCGGCGCGATCTCGGCATACGGCTCGCCCCAGGACGGCTTGCGCGGGTTGCGCAACCGGGGCCAGTTCCGCGGGTCCCGCAGCGCACCGTCCCCGGGCGCCACCCGCTTTCCCTCGAAGTCGTTCCACGATTCGATGAGGTCGTCATCGGTGTGGATGTCCAGTCCGTGCACGGCCGCGATCGGCGAGGCGGTCTGCTGCGCCCGCTCCAGTGGCGAGGCCACCACGTAGGTGACGTCCTTGTCGGCGAGCCAGTCCGCCGCCGACTGGGCCTGGGCACGACCGCGGTCGGACAGGTTGTAGCCGGGCAACCGGCCGTAGAGCACCTTCTCCGGGTTGTGCACCTCACCGTGACGCATGACGTGCACCGTCGTCCGTGTCGTCACTGCTTGGCCTCGGCGGCCGCGCGGGCCGCATGCGGCAGGGCGGCGGCGATCTTGTCGAAGGCGTCGTCGTCCAGAGCCGTTGACACGAACCAGGTCTCGAAGGCACTGCAGGGCGGGTAGACCCCGGCATCCAGCAGCGCGTGGAAGAAGGCCGGGTAGCGCCAGGTCTCGGTGGCCTTGGCGGAGGCGAAATCGGTCGGGGTGGTGTCCCCGAAGAAGACGGTCAGGAAGTTGCCTGCCCGCGAGATCCGGTGTGTGACGGAGGCCGCGGTGAGCGCCTCGGTGAGCAGTCCGTCCAGCCGGTCGGCGTTGGCGTCGAGGGTGGCGTAGACGGTGTCGTCGGCCAGGCGCAGGGTGGCCAGACCGGCGGCCATGGCCACCGGGTTCCCGGACAGCGTCCCCGCCTGATAGACCGGCCCCAGCGGCGCGAGGCGCTCCATCACCTCGGCGCGGCCGCCGAACGCGGCGGCGGGCAGCCCGCCGCTCATCACCTTGCCGAAGGTGAACAGGTCGGCGTCGACCGGATCGACGCCGTACCAGCCGGCCCGGCTCACCCGGAAGCCCGTCATCACCTCGTCGAGGATCAGCAGGGAGCCGTGCTCGGCGGTGATCCGGCGCAGTGCCGCGTTGTACCCGGGCAGCGGGGCGACGGTGCCCATGTTGCCGGGGCTGGCCTCGGTGATCACACAGGCGATCTGCTCACCGTGGGCGGCGAAGGTTTCTTCCACGGCGGCGACGTCGTTGTAGGGCAACACGATCGTGTCGGCGGCCGCCGCACCGGTGACCCCGGGCGAGGACGGCAGCCCGAGCGTCGCCACCCCGGATCCGGCGTCGGCCAGCAGGGCGTCACTGTGGCCGTGGTAGCAGCCGGAGAACTTGATGATCTTGGGGCGGCCGGTGAACCCGCGGGCCAGCCGGATGGCGCTCATGGTCGCCTCGGTGCCGGAGTTGACGAACCGGATGCGCTCGACCGGGCCGACCCGGTCGATGAGTTCGCGGGCCAGCTCGGTCTCCGCCGGGGTCGGGGCGCCGAAGGACAGTCCGTCGGCGGCGACGCGCTGCACGGCCTCGACGATCTCCGGGTGGGCGTGGCCGAGGATCATCGGCCCCCACGAGCAGACCAGATCCACGTAGCGGTTGCCGTCGGCGTCGGTCAGCCAGTAGCCGTTGGCCGAGGTGATGAACCGTGGCGTGCCGCCGACCGCGCTGAACGCCCGCACCGGCGAGTTCACCCCTCCGGGGATCACTGCGGATGCATCGGCGAAGAGCGCCGCGGATGCCGAGACGGACAAACCGGTACTACTCATGGCCCCCAGTGTCCCAGCCAGCGCCACCCCGGCAACTACAGGGTGTAGTGGACCGCTTCCGGCTGGGCCGCCCATCGCTCGGACAGCAAATCACAAACCGCTATTTCGCAAACTGCGAGACTCGTCTTGGATACCATTTTTACTGGCTTACCCTGCCATGCCATTCAGGGTCAGGAAACCCATTGTGGCCGCTCAGCTACCTCTTCGCGGGGCGGAGATCCGTTTATCTTGCGCTGTCCGACGCCGGTTGGCGCAGCACGGTCAAGATCGGTCTCGGCCGCGCGCCGCTGCGCCCGCGGCCCCGCTACGGCCGGAGGCTGCTCGACCTCGGCGACCCGGCCACCTTCTCGCTGACCGACCGACTGATGACGGCCGGCGGACGCAGGCCGCGCACCGGCCGATCGAGACCGGGCTGACACCGGTGAGGACCGGCCGCTGGGTACCGCCCTGCCCAATATCGTGCTGACCGTCCGCACCCGCGGCGCCGCCCGGCGAGAGGGGCGAGAGGGGCGATCCGCGAGTTGGCCGCGCTGCACTCCGCACCGGTGGAGGGTCGCAGCGCGGAGTTTCCGCCGGCACCGCGGTATGCGGACCACAGCCCGATCGGGCATCACTTCCTGCCATCACGGGAAAACCAACTGCCCCAGAACTATTGGTTCCAGCAGCCGCGGAATCTGAATCAGCATCGTCTTCGACGTCGATGTCGATGTCGATGTCGTCGACAATGGCGCCACGATGGTGCGGAGTTCGTCCGGAATATGCTGGCGCAGTTCGAGAATCTGCTGCACGATGTCTGCGACAACCCCGCGCCGGCGCCGAGCGGGCTCTAGAATCCGGGGCATGCTGCTAGCGCGCCAACGGGCCGAGTTCAACCGCAAATTCGTCAACCCGCTGGTGGAGCCGCTCGCCGGATATGTGCCGATGTGGTCGGCCGTCGACCACGTCGGCCGCAAGACCGGAAACGATTACCGCACACCGGTGACCGCGTTCCCGACCACTGACGGTGTGGCAGTCCTGCTGCCCTACGGCGCGGAGACCGACTGGGTCCGCAACCTGATGGCGTCCGGTTCGGGGCGGGTGCAGATCGACGGGCGCAGCCTGCTGGTCGAGCAGCCTCGGGTGGTGCCGCTGAAGGAGGTCGCCGCGGTGGTCAAGGCGCCGTGGCGGCACCTATTGCGGCTTGCACCAGTCGGATCCGCGTTGCTGCTCACGCGCTCCAGCTGAGCACCTCGCCCTGGCCGGCCGTCATCACCGTGCCGGGCATGACCCGCAACCGGTATGGCGCGAGCCGCAGGACGGCGAAGCCCGGTGACATGGGCGAGTCCCAGCCCGGGATGATCGTGGGGTCGTAGCCCAGCGGCGGCGGGGCGTTGAGGAACTTGTCCCACACCGCTGTTCGGGTTTCCTCGTCGAAATACCATTCGACGAGACAGTCGGCGCTGCAGGTGTCGTGGTTGGTCGCCCAGTAGCTGACCGACACGTAGGGGTTCACGGCGAGGTGCTCGTGTTTGACCTTCGAGGGCACCGTCGCCACCCAGCCGAACAGGTCGGTTCCGTCCCACTCCCAGATGGGATGCAGGATGCGGGTGCGGGGCCTGCTGTCGGCGTCCACCGTGGCCACGGAGGCCCACACGATGGAATGGGCCATCTCGACGAAGGCGGTGGCGGTCTGCTCCAACTTGGTCTGCGACGCTGCGGTCATCCGGTCAGCTTATTCTTTGGAGTCCTTGTTGTAGATCGGGTTTCCGTCATCGTCCAGCCAGTCGGTGACGGCGGTCCCGCTCACCGTTCCGTTGCTACCCGGCAACACGGATGTAGGACGGTTGTCCTCGTAGCCTGCGATTTCTTTGGGATCGGGTGTCTCAGTCATGGGGTACGGATGACCGGATATGTGACCCACGAAACACTCAGGCGGGTACCGATCGCAGCGCCGCCGGAAGGCTGGGCAGGAAATGCCTGGTCGCGAAGGATCGCACCTCGTCCTCGGTCTGCACCGGTTGCACGCTCGGCAGCAACAGCACCATGGCCGCGTACCGCAGGATGGTGTCGGCGAGGTCGTTGACCGCGGGCGCGCCGATCCGCTCGGCGAAGCCCTCCGGGAAGATCACCCGCAGCGCGGCGGCCATCCGCTGCACCGCGGCACCATAGTGCTCGTGCAGCATCTGCTGGGCCAGGGCCGGATCCTCGGCGATCATCTGGTTGAGTACCCGGTGCCGCCGGAACCGCATGATCGACAACGTGAAGGCCTCCACGTAGTAGTTCGACTGCGGCCCGGCGTTTTTCAGCGCGACGGCGATATCGGCGAACAATGCCTCGTTCTCACGCTCGATGACGGCGCTGACCAGCTCGTCACGGTTGGCGAAGCGCCGGTAGATCGTGGTCCTGCTGACCCCGGCGCGGCGCGCGACGTCGTCGAGCGCGACCCGGCGGATTCCGTGTCGCTCGAATTCGATCAGCGCCGCATCCAGGATGGATTGCGTGGCATCAGGCGTTGGCATAACCCTGGACAGCGTACTTGTTGTAGCGCAGCGACATTGGCAATCGATCCCACAGCCAGTTCACCGGACGGGTCCGCCAGAAGGCGGCGAACGCCTGGTAGGCCTTCTCCTTGCGGTCACTCCACGGCAGGTTCAGCATCTCGCGGGCCTGCGGCGGCATTCCACCGGTGGTGAGGAACGCCGCGAGGGGGTTGAAGACCGGGGCGATGACCTTCCAGGCCAGCGGATGCACACCCTTGGGACACGGGAAGCCCTTGGTCACGTAGCCGACGCCGTACTGAGCGGTCTTGTGCGCCACCAGGATCTCGTTCATCATCCGGTCCCAGTACTCCACGAAGTCGGCATAGGTGGCCGGCATCGGGCGGTCGCTGACGCCGTAGCGGCGGTACCAGGTCTTGGACTCCAGGTAGATCTGTTCCTTCTCGGCCTCGGTGAGGCGCTTGACGAAGGTGTCGGCGAAGTACAGCACCTGCTCGACGAAGGTGGCGTGCGCCCAGTAGTAGGTCTCCGGGTCCAGCGCGTGATAACGCTTCCCGTCGGGCATATCGCCCTTGATCTCCTTGTGGAAGTCGCGGACCTGGGTGCCCCGGTTGTCGCCCTCGGTGCCGTAGACGGTCATGAAGATCGGCGGCAGCGAGCGCTTGACCCGGGCGGCGGTATCGGAGAAGAAGACCGAGTGGTCGAGCACGCCCTGGCCGAGTTCGGCCAGCATGTTCTGCAGGACGGCGGGGCGCGGACCGATGAGGTACATCCGGTTCTCACCGAAGTATTTCCAGACCAGGGAGTCGGGCCCGAGTGGCAGTGCGTCGTCAAGAGCCTCGGGCATGTTCTCTGCCAGTTCCGTCATGGACACAGTGTTACAGAATACGAACTTTGTTCCAATTGGATGTGGCGCGGCCCACACGCTTGTCGGTGTCGCGAGTACAATCGAAAGTATGTTCGATAGGGTTGCGGCGGCGGCGTTGAGCGATGAGGAGCTCATCTGCGCGCTGACGGCCGCGACCCGGTCTGAGGCGATGGCCGCCGCGGAGCGGTTGGCGTTGGTGGCCGAGGTGGCTGCCCGGCAGTGTGAGGACGAGGATGAGGCGTCCGCTCGTCAGGTGATCGATGGCTGGGCGTTCGCCAAAGCGCAGGTCAGTGCCGCGTGCAACGTGAGCCCGTACGCGGCGAACACCCAGATGTACATCGCGGTGGCGCTGCGCGAACGCCTGCCGCAGACCGCGGCGGTGTTCGCCGCCGGTGCCCTATCGGCGAAGGTGATCGGGGAGATCACCTGGCGCACCCACCTGGTCACCGACGGTGCGGCGTTGGCGTTGATCGATGCCGGGATCGCCGGGGAAGCCACCACGTACGGGGTGCTGTCCGAGGCGGCCCTGATCCGGGCGGTCGATTTCTGGGTGGAGAAATACGACCCCATCGCGGTGATCCGCTCCCAGGCCGCCGCCAAGGACCTCTACATCGAATTCGACGACCGCAACGACCCCAACGGGGTGTCGTCGTTCTGGGGCCGGTTGCGCGCCACCGACCGGAAAGCCGTCGAACAACGCCTCACCGATCTGGCCGACACCGTCTGCGCCAACGATCCCCGCCCGCTGAAGGAGCGTCTCTCGGCTGCCATGGGCGCCCTCGGCATCGTCGGCCCGTCGTTGCAGCGGCTGACCTGCCAATGCGGGAACCCCGACTGTGAGGGCAGCGGCAAGGACCCCCGCGCCACCGCGGTCATCATCTACGCGCTGACCGACCAGGTGCCCAGCACCCAGGCACGGCCCCAGCCCACCCCTGCGCCTGCGCCTGCGCGAACCGGCGGACCCCAACCCGCGTCGGCACCAGATGGCCCCGATCCTGAGGGGACCGCTGAGCCCGCCGCTGCCGAATCCGAACCCAAACCCGCCAAGCCGGCCGAGCCCGCTGCGCAGGCACCCGCCGAGCCGGCTGAGCCCACCGCCCAGACCCCTGCACCCGCCCAGCCCGGGGCCGAACCCGCCCCCGCGGTCACCAGCCCCGCCACCATCCCGGGTGCGGGCACCGGGGTGCTGCTCGACGGCGGCATCATCCCCGCCGCCATGCTCGCCGAACTCATCGCCACCGGCGCCACCGTCCGCCCCCTGCACGAGGCCGCCGACCTGCCCACCGAACGCCGATACCGGCCCTCGACCGCACTGACCGCATACGTCCGCATGACATCGATGACCTGCAGCTTCCCGGGCTGCACCAAACCCGCACACCGCTGCGATCTGGACCACGTCACCCCCTGGCCGGCCGGGGCCACCCACCCGGGCAACCTGCGCCCGCTGTGTCGAGAACACCACCTACTCAAAACATTCCGCACCGGACCCGACGGCTGGACCATGAAAGCCCACCCCGACGGCCGCACAGAATGGACCGCCCCGACCGGACACACCTACCTCACCACCGCGGGCGCGGCGATCCTGTTCCCACACTGGAACATCCACACAGACGTCCCCCCACCGCGGCCGATCAGCCTGATCCACGACGACCACCGGGACGCCCTGATGCCCACCCGGCAACGCACCCGCGCCCAAGACCGCGAATACCGCATCAACGCCGAACGCGCACGCAACGCCACCGAACTCGCCCTCGCACACACCACCAACAACCACACCCGCACAAACCAACGACCCGCACCCGGCTACTTCGACCACGCCACTGGCCGGGCCACCATCAGCGACCCGGACCCACCACCGTTCTGACGGCAGCCCTACCGGCGGGCGCGCAACCTCGCCACGCCCAGCACCGCGAGCACGCCGGCCGTGGCCAGCAACACCAGCGCCAGCAGGACCAGCGGCGGGTAGTAGACCATGGTCGTCATCTCGGGCTGGCCCTCCATGATCGGGGGGACCTTCTCCCGCGAACCCGCGGCCAGCCAGCTCGCGACCGCACCCGTGAATGCGAGGCCGGCCACCACCAGCTGGATCAGCGCGGTGCGCTTCACCTTCGGCGAGGTCTGCGTCACGAGCTGGGCTCTCCGACCAACTGCTCCAGCGCCGCGCGCAGTGTGCGATGCCGACGTGCCCAGGCCTGGCCCGAACGTCCCTCGGTCAACTTGATCCCGATGCCGGTGCGCCCGCGCGGTACGCCGCTGAGCTCACCGAAGGCCCGGTAGGTCTGCCACTTCTCGGCCTCGTGCCGCTTGGGCTCCGGGAAGATTCGGACGATATCGGCGATCCGCACGAACTCGGTGCCCTGGCGCAGCGTGGTGGGCGTCAGCTCCACCGAGGTGTGGATCCGGGCCGCCTTGATCTGGATCGCCAGGAAACCGCTGACCAGGATCATGAACGCCGCGGGCACCCCGAGCTGGATACCGACCCCACCGGACATCTGGATCAACATCATCGCGCCGCCGGCGGCCGGGCCGGCCAACAGCCACCACCACGACCCGCCGGGCTCGCTGAAGAGCACCTCTTCGGCGGTCACCTGATCGCTCGTATCGCCCTCGGTCACCGCACCCCCAGGAACCAGTCCGAGGCGGCGGGCCGCATGAACAGCGTCGCCCCGATCGCCACCGGCACGATGCCGAACAGCGCCACCGGGGTCATCGCGAACGGCGCCATCAACGTCAGCACGAACACCAGCGCCACCAGCGAGGCCGACAGCCACACCGTCGACCGGCGGAAGCGCAGATCACCGTTTCGGGCGCGCCCGGCCAGGAAGCTCAGCGCCACCCCCACCAGCACCAGCAGGGCGCTGATACCGCCGCGCATGATGACGATGCTGCGCACCTCACCGTCGGACAGGTCGGGTGAGAACGCGCTGCGCGGCGTGCCGAACGCGCTGGTCAGGCCCAGCAGCCCGCCCGCCAGCAGCAGCGCCGCACCGGCGACTACCAGCCAGAATGCGATGTTTACGATGGCCGGACGCGGCGCAGATGTGGGTTGGGTCATATCCGGGTCAGCCTAACGGGTGAGGTATTCGTGGGCGTCTTTGCGGTGCAGCAGCACGATGCCCCCGACGATCAGCACCGAACCGACGATGGTGCAGGCCGCGAAACCGAACGCAGGTAACTCGGAACGGTCGACGGTGAACAGGCTGGCGACCGAGTACATCACCGAGGTCAGCCCGGCGGCGGTCAGCAGCGTGCGCGGCCACCGGTAGCCCAGCCGCATCAGCACCGTGAAGGTCGCCACCATCGCGGCGATCACCACCACGAAAAGTCCGGACACCGCGTAGATGAACCAGGAGGCGTTCGGCAGCCGCACGGTCGACAGGTCGATGACATACCCGATCACCATCAGCGGAAGGGCCGCGATCCACAGCCAGAATCCCGTGTCGATGTCCTCGGGACGCCCGCCCGGGCCCGCGTTGTCCGCCGGCGCGGTCACGCCAGCCATCCGGCGGCCTCGGCCGCCCAGTAGGTCAGCACGATGTCGGCACCGGCCCGGCGGATACTGATCAACGATTCCAGCGCCGAGGCCTTCAGGTCGATCCAGCCGTTGGCGGCGGCCGCGCAGATCATCGCGTACTCCCCCGAGATCTGGTACGCGGCAACCGGCACCGGGGAGATGTCGGCGGCGGCGGCGACCACGTCGAGGTAACTCATGGCGGGCTTGACCATCACCATGTCGGCGCCCTCGTCGATGTCCAGCGCGATCTCGTGCAGGGCTTCCCGCGCGTTGCCCGAATCCTGTTGGTAGGTGCGCCGGTCACCGGTCAGGCTGGAGCTCACGGCCTCCCGGAACGGGCCGTAGAACGCGGAGGCGAACTTCGCGGCGTAGGCCAGGATCGCGACGTCCTGGTGACCGGCCTCATCGAGGCCCTCCCGGATCGCGGCGACCTGGCCGTCCATCATCCCGCTGGGCCCGACCACATGTGCGCCCGACTGCGCCTGCGCGACAGCCAATTTCACGTACTGCTCGTTGGTGGCGTCGTTGTCCACCCGGCCGCGCTGGTCCAGCACACCACAGTGCCCGTGGTCGGTGAACTCGTCGAGGCAGGTGTCGGCCATCAGCACGGTGGAATCACCGAGATCGGCGGCTAGATCGCGCAGCGCGACGTTGAGGATGCCGTCCGGGGCGACCCCGACCGAACCCTGTGGGTCCTTGTCCTCGTCGCGCGGCACACCGAACAGCATCAGCCCGCCGACCCCGGCGGCCACCGCATCGGCGGCCGCGCGGCGCAGCGAATCCCGGGTGTGCTGAACGACTCCCGGCATCGAGGCAATCGGCCGCGGCTCGGTCAGCCCGTCGGCGACAAACATCGGCAGCACCAGATGCCGGGGCTCCAGCGACGTCTGCGCCACCAACCGGCGCATCGCGGGCGTGGTCCGCAGCCGACGTGGACGATGCTGAGGGAATGCCACTAGCGCGCCTCTCCTGGTCCGGCGAGATGTGTCCGGCGAGATTACCTGCGGCGGCTCTTCTTACGCGGCGGAGGCAATGCACCCTCGGCGCGCAGTCGCGCGGCGTGCTCGGCGAGCGCCTCGACCAGCGGGCCGACCGCTGCCGTCTCCGGCTGCACGTCGACACGGAGGCCGAATTCCACTGCGGTCTCAGCCGTCTTGGGGCCGATGCACGCGACGATGGTGCGGGCATGCGGCTTGCCGGCGATACCGACGAGATTGCGCACCGTCGAGCTGGAGGTGAAGCAGACCGCGTCGAACCCGCCGGTCTTGATCATCTCGCGGGTCTGCGCCGGCGGCGGAGCGGCACGCACGGTCCGGTAGGCCGTGACGTCCTCGATCTCCCAGCCACGCTCGCGCAGGCCCTCGGCCAGCGTCTCGGTGGCGATGTCGGCGCGCGGCAGCAGCACCCGGTTCACCGGATCGAAAATCTCGTCGTACGGCGGGAACTCGTCGAGCAGGCCGAGCGAAGACTGCTCACCGGCGGGCACCAGCTCCGGGTTGATGCCGAAGGCCCGTACCCGGTCCGCGGTGGCCTGACCGACGCAGGCGATCTTCACGCCCGAGAACGCACGCGCGTCCAGGCCGAACTCGTTGAACTTCTCCCAGACCGCACGCACCGCGTTGGTGGAGGTGAAGACCACCCACTGGAACCGGCCGTCGACCAAACCCTTTACGGCCCTTTCCATCTGGGCCGGGCTGCGCGGCGGCTCGACGGCGATGGTGGGCACCTCGATCGGCAGTGCGCCGTGGGTGACCAACCGGTCACTCATCTCGCCGGCCTGGTCCTTGGTGCGCGGCACCAGCACGGTCCAGCCGTACAGGGCGCGGCTCTCCCACCAGTTCAACTTGGCACGGTTGGCGACGGTCTTGCCGATGGTCACCACCAGCGGGCCGGCCAACGGGCCGGGGGTGCCGCCGGTGGACTCGGCCGCAGCCAGAATCGACTTGTCCCCCAAGCCGATCAGCGTGGTCTCCACCGAATGCTGCTGGCAGGTGGTGCCGTGCGAGGTGACTACGGCCGGGGTGTTCTCGGCCAGGCCGTACTCGACCAGCGTCTTGGCGGCGTCGGCCAGGTGCGAGGCGGTGGCGTGCAGGATCAGCGGGCCGGGCGCGGCGGCCAGGGCGGCCCAGTCCACATTCGGGTCCCGGACATCGGCCACGGTGTGCGAGGAGCCCAGCGGCAGACCGGCGTAGGTCGGCACCGCGGTGGTGTCCGGCAGGCCGGGCACGATCTCGAAGTTCAGGTGCGTGCGGGCCAGGGTGTTGACCTCGGTGATGACGGCGTCGATCGACAACGGGTCACCGGCCACCAGCCGGACCACGTCGTAGCCGTGCTTCGCCTCGGTGGCCAGGGTCTTCGCGACCTCGGCCGGGTCACCCAGAGCGGGCCGGATGTCGGGGCCGCCGGCAATCACTGCGTCGGTTTCCGAGCCGTCCGCGGCAGCGGGCTCCGGGCCCGAGGCCGGCGGCAGTTCGCAACCGACCAGCGCCAGCACCGCTTCGGGCACGTCGGGGTCGGTGAACACCGTCGCCGCATTGGCGAGTACGTTTCGCGCACGGGTCGTCAACAGGCCTGGATCACCCGGGCCTGAGCCCACGAACGTAATGCGGCCGGGTCGGATCTTTCGGCCTCGGCTACCTGCCTGCCCAGTCATCTGTCACTCCCAGAATTTGCCAACACGTCCCGTGCACCCAGTTCGAACAGCTCCGCGGCCACCGAGAGCCCAAGCTCCCGTGCCCGTTCCGGAGTCCCGATACCGGACGCACGGATCACGTCGGATCCGTCCAGCGCCGCCACGCACGCGCGCAGCGACAGCTCTTCGAAGACCCGGCCGTCCTCATCGATGGACTCGACCACCTCAGCGATCGCGCCCACCGGCGCGGAACAGCCCGCCTCCAGTTCGGCGAGCAGGACACGTTCAGCGGTGACCGCAGCCCGGGTGTCGGCGTCATCCAACTCCGCCAGCACCGCGGCAAGCTCGGTGTCATCGGCGCGACACTCCACCGCGAGGGCTCCCTGAGCCGGTGCCGGCAACATCTGCACCGGTTCCAGAGCCTCGGTGACAACGTCCAATCGCCCGACGCGGGCAAGACCCGCACGAGCGACGACGACGCCGTCGAGATCACCGCTACTTACCCTGTTCAACCTGGTGTCTAGGTTGCCTCGTAGGGGGCGGATTTCCAAACCGAGACCCAGTGCTCTAAGCTGCGCCGCCCGTCGCAGGCTCGACGTGCCGATCACGGAGCCGGCCGGCAACTCCCCGAGCACCAGACCGTCACGGGCCACGAGGGCGTCCCTGGGGTCCTCACGGGCCGGGATGGCGGCGATGTGGAAGCGCGGGTCGGCCGCGGTGGGCAAATCTTTGTGTGAGTGCACCGCCATGTCGACGGTGCCGTCCACGATCGCCTCGCGCAGCGCGGCGGTGAAAACCCCCACACCGATGTCGGCGATGGGGCCCTGGTTGCGGTCACCCTCCGTGGACACGATCACCAGTTCGGCCTCGTGGCCGTTGGCGATGAGTGCGTCCCGGATGGTCCCGGCTTGGGTGGTGGCGAGCAGGCTCCCTCGGGTGCCGATCCTGATCACTGTTGCGGCTCCGTCTGCTGAGTTGGCCAATCTGCTACTCAGGCTTGTCGTTATCTGTTGCGATCAGCGGCAATTCGCCGCCGGAAACCGCGTCGACGGCCTGCGGATCGAGCTCGAAGAGCTCGCGCAGGGCCTCGGCATAGCTGTCGCCACCGGGGGCGCCGGCCAGCTGCTTCACCCGCACCGTGGGGGCGTGCAGCAACTTGTCGACCACCCGGCGCACCGTGCGGGCCACCTCGTCGCGATGCGTCGCGTCCAGGCCGGGCAGCCGGTTGTCCAGGCGGAGCAGTTCGGCCTCGACCACGTCGGCCGCGCGCTGACGCAGCGCGGTGACGGTCGGGGTGACTTCGGCCATACGCTGGCCGGCCAGGTAGTTGGCAACCTCGGCCGCCACGATGGAACGGGCCGCCTCGGCGTCCGAGGCCGCCGCGCGGGCGGTCGGCTCGCGCTGGATGCGGTCCATGTCGATGACGTGCACGCCGGGCAGACCGGCCACCGCGAGGTCGATGTCGCGGGGCATGCCCAGATCGCACATCACCAGCGGGCGGTCACCCTGCCGGGCGGCCAGACCGTGGTGCACATCGGCCAGCGACAGCACCGGACGTACCGCGCCGGTGCTGCTGACCACCACGTCGGCCGTGGACAGCACGGCCGAGATGTCGTCGAGGGAATGCGCGTGGGCGGTGACGCCGAGTTCGGCGATGTTCTCGGCGAGGCGGCGGGCCCGCGGCAGCGAGCGGTTCACCACGTCGACGTGGTCCACGCCCGCGCGGACCAGATGCTTACCGGCCAGCGCGCCCATGGCACCGGCGCCGACCACGACGGCGGTCTTGCCGGCCAGGCCCTGATCGAGGCGCTTCTCGGCCATCTCCAGCGATACCGACACCACCGAGGCACCCGCGGAGTCGATCCCGGTCTCGGTGTGCACGCGCTTGCCGACCGACAGCGCGCGCTGGGCCAGTTCGTGCAGGGTGCGCCCGACCGTCTGGTTGGCCTCGGCGGTGGCGTAGGCGCGGCGGACCTGGCCGAGCACCTGCTGTTCGCCCATGACCACGGAATCCAGGCCGCTGGTGACCGCGAACAGATGCTCGACGGCAGCCTCGGCGTAACGCACGTAGGCGTATTTGGTTAGATCGTTGAGGCCCATACCGGAGTGCTCCGAGAGCACCTGGCCGATGACCGACAGACCACCGTGGAAGGCCTCGACCACCGCGTACACCTCGACGCGGTTGCAGGTCGACAGCACCATGGCCTCGGTGACCAGCGACGAGCGGAGAACCTCGTCGATGATCTTGGCCTGATCGGACTCGTCAGTGCTCAACTGCTCCAGTACTGATACCGGCGCACTGCGATGCGAAACCCCGAATAGCAGCACGCTCACGGCATCATCACCACTGGTCTAAGTTATCGCCTACCCACCTAGCTACCAAATTAGCTGAGATCTGCCCGCAACCGGGGTACGTCCACTTCCCAATAGCTGTGCTCATCCCCGTCCAGCAGCACCACCGGCAGCCGGTCACCGAACTCGGCGCGCAGGGTGGTATCCCCCGCCGCCGCGACGGCGTCCACGTCGGTGGAACTGAGCGTGAAGCCCAACTCGTCCGCGAGCGCCGTCAAGGTCTGAGCCGCGCGCTCGCACATGCTGCAACCGGCCCGTGTGAGCAACACCACCTGATGGTCCACGACCCCAGTATCGCGCCTGCGTGACTTAATGTTGAACGGTGTCCGAGACGCCCCCACCACCGCCGCCGGATCTGACCGCGGCCGCGTTCTTCGACGTCGACAACACGTTGGTGCACGGATCGTCCCTGGTGCACTTTGCTCGCGGGCTGGCCGCCCGCAAGTACTTCACCTACTCCGACATCCTCGGCATCGTCTACGCCCAGGCCAAGTTCCAGTTCACCGGCAAGGAGAACAGCGACGACGTCGCCGAGGGCAAGCAGAAGGCGCTGGCCTTCATCGAGGGCCGCCCGACCGCCGAACTCGTCGAGCTCGGCGAGGAGATCTACGACGAGATCATCGCCGACAAGATCTGGCCGGGCACCCGCGCGCTGGCCCAGATGCACCTCGACGCCGGCCAGCAGGTGTGGCTGGTGACCGCGACCCCGTTCGAGCTGGCCGACACCATCGCGCGCCGGCTCGGGCTGACCGGGGCGCTGGGGACCGTGGCCGAATCGGTGGACGGGGTGTTCACCGGCCGGCTGGTCGGCGACATCCTGCACGGGGCGGGCAAGGCGCACGCGGTGCGCTCGCTGGCCATCCGGGAGGGGCTGAACCTGCGCCGGTGTACGGCCTACTCGGACAGCTTCAACGACGTCCCGATGCTCTCGCTGGTCGGGACGGCGGTGGCGATCAACCCGGACGCCGCGCTGCGCGACGTCGCCCGCGAACGCGGCTGGGAGATCCGCGACTTCCGGACCGCGCGCAAGGCGGCCCGGATCGGGGTGCCGTCCGCGCTCGCGCTGGGCGCGGTGGGCGGGGCGCTGGCCGCGGTGGCGTCCCGGCGCGACGCGGGTCGCTGATCGGCGCGCTGCTAGGCTGACCGCCCATGGGAATCGCTGAGGAGATCGTCGGAACCCACTTCCGCTACCCCGACTATTTCGAGGTCGGACGCGAGAAGGTCCGCGAGTTCGCGATCGCCGTCAAGGACGACCATCCCGCGCACCACTCCGAGGAGGGCGCCGCCGCGCACGGTCACGACGGCCTGGTCGCCTCGCTGACCTTCATCGCGGTGGCCGGTCGACGGGTGCAGCTGGAGCTGTTCAACCAGTTCGACGTGCCGATCAACCTGGAGCGCGTCCTGCACCGCGACCAGAAGCTGGTGTTCCACCGCCCGATCAAGGTCGGCGACAAGCTGTGGTTCGACTCGTACCTGGATTCGGTCATCGAATCGCACGGCACCGTGATCAGCGAGATCCGCACCGAGGTCACCGACGACGACGGCAACCCCATCCTCACCACCGTGGTCACCATGCTCGGCGAGGCCCAGAGCGACAGCGAGGCCAGCGAGGTCAGCGCGCAGATCGCCGCGGCCCGCGATGCCGCGATTGCGAAGATGGTCGCCAACCAGAAGGCCTGAGCTATCCCAGGAAGGTGTTCCGCCGGTTGGCCAGCAGCTGGTAGAGCGTGTGCTGGATGGTCTCGCGGACCTGATCGGTCAGCTCGAAGGTGACCATCGGATCATCAGCGGCCGACTCGTCGTAGGCATCGGTGGGAATCGGCTCGCCGAACCTGATGTGCCACTTGGACGGCAGCGGGACCAACCCGAGCGGCCCGGCCAGCGGGAACAGCGGGGTCAACGGGAAGTAGGGTAGCCCGAGCACCCGGGCCAGCAGCTTCAGGTCGCCGATCTTCGGGTAGATCTCCTCGGATCCCACGATCGAGCACGGGATGATCGGCACCTGGGCGCGCAGCGCCGATGAGACGAAGCCGCCCCGGCCGAACCGCTGCAGCTTGTAGCGGTCCTTGAACGGCTTGCCGAGGCCCTTGAAGCCCTCCGGGAACACCGCGGTCAGTTCCCCGGCACCGAGCAGGCGATGCGCGTCGGCGGTGCAGGCGACGGTGTGGCCGGCCTTGCGCGCGGCCTGCCCCACCCCGGGCAGGTCGAACACCAGATCCGCGGCCAGCATGCGCAGCACCCGATTGCGCGGGTGGTGATCGTGTACCGCCACGGAAAGCATCAGCGCGTCGAAGGGCAGGACGCCGGCGTGGTTGGCCACCACCAGCCCCGCCCCGTCGAGTGGGAGGTTCTCGATGCCGCTGACCTCGACCCGGAACCAGGATTGGTACAGGGTGCGCAGCATGGGCAGCACGATCGCGTCGTTGAGGTGTTCGTCGAATCCGAACTCGTCGACGGTGTAGTCGCCGGTCATCCGCTTGGTGACGAAGTCGGCCACCGCGGAGATCGCCTTGACCAACTCGTTGGGGGTGTCCTCGACCGCCGAGGATCCCCTTATCTCGTCGATCTCGTGGACCACTGCGGCCATCTGGTCGGCCGCGGCCCGGGAGTCCGGATCGGTCAGCAGGGAGGGATGCCTGCGCGCACTGTCGGCGCGCTGAGCCGCTCGGCGCTGGGCCGAGACTCGACTCGAATTGGCGTGCAGCGGAATCACTTTCGCCTTCGAATCACCCGACACGCGATATCCCTCTCCCCCGTTTGATATCGAGTCCGATCACCCACCGACGCGTTGCGCCAACGCCATTGCACGACTCTCCACTGAGCGTACCCATCTCGGATCGACTATCGGAGTCAGACCACGTCCCCGCACGTAATCGTCAAAAGCTTCCGTCGTCGTCCACTTAGGGTTATACCCTAGGTCGTTTCGCATGCGCGCGGTATCCATCACCCGGCCGTAGCTCAGGTAATTCAACTGCTCACGATCAAGTTCGGTGTAACGCGTTGCGCGCCTGAGGGAATCGACGGCAGCCAGCGCCGACCGCGGCACCGGCAGCGCAATGCGCCCGGACCGGCGGATCGCCTGGCTCATCATGATGATGCCCGACGCGCCGATATTGAAGGTGCCGGCGCGACCGGCGATGGTGGCCCGCTCGAGAGCGCCCAACGCATCCTGCTCGTGCAGCAACTGCAGGCGGGCGTCATGGCCCATGACGCAGGGCACCACCGGACCGGCCAGATACCGGGACAGCGCGGTGTCCATGGCGGGCCCGATCATGTTGGCCAGCCGCAGGATCGTCACCGCGATGTCCGGGCGCCGACGGGCCAGCCCGCGGGCGTACCCTTCGATGTCCATGCTGTCCCGAGCGAACCCGTGCGCCGGTGGCCGGCGGGCGCCGGTTTCCTCGGTGAACAGCACCGGGTCCCGCGGGCTCGACCCGTACACCTCGGAGGTGGACTTGAGGATGACCCGGCGGACCGACGGTGCCTTCTGACAGGCCGCGAACAGCTGGATCGCGCCCATCACGTTCAGCTCTTTGAGGGTGGCCCGACCGCCCGCCCGCGGCGCGTAGGACGCCGCCGCGGCGTGCACGACGGTGTCCACGTCACCGTTTCGGATGACCTTTGCGATGAACGGATTGCGGATGTCGGCACGCACGAACTCGGCGCGCCCCATCCGGCGCAGTAGATCCTTGCTCGGCGCTATCGCATCGACCGCGATGACGTGGTCGATCGCGGGATTCTGCGCCAGCCGTGCCGTCAGGTACCCGCCGAGGAACCGGCAGGCGCCGGTGACCAGCACCACCTTGGGTTCGGTCGCCTGCGCATCCATCGGGCCAGCCTAGCGGCGAGAGCCGAAAGCTACTTACCGAGTTTTCTGCGCTGCACCCGAGTGCGACGAAGCAGCTTCCGGTGCTTCTTCTTCGACATGCGCTTGCGCCGCTTCTTGATGACTGAACCCATGAACTCCGCTACCTACCGATGAGTGGACTGACCGAATTACCTTACCCGGGCACCCTGGCATAGCGGAAAACGCGTCCCGCTCTGGCCTCGGACCTGCCCGGTCCCGGTGTGATCAGCCGGCGTCGAAGTACGACGTCTCCAGCAGATCGTGAACCGCCTTGGCGTGCACCCGGAACGACCGGCCGACCCGCACCGCCGGCAGTTCACCGTTGTGCACCAGCCGGTAGACGGTCATCTTGCTCACCCGCATCAGGCTTGCCACCTCGGCAACAGTGAGAAATTGAGCCTTCGGCTGGCCGTCGCCGGCGGAATCCCGCGCCGATGGCCCGTTCAATGACGTCATCGCAACCCAATCCATAAGGCACGGCCGGGCCAGCGGCTTCCCCACCGCTGGCACGTACGCGTGCATACAACGAGGAGAATAGCGTGGCCATTGGGGTTATTGCGACGGGTGTGGGTCAATCAGTCCGAAATTGGTGAACTACTCGGATGTAATTCCTAGCTGCTCAGAGCGCATTTTTGCCGCTCGGACGGCATCGGAGACGGCACTGCGCAGCCCTCCCCGCTCGAGTTCCCGCAGACCAGCCGCGGTGGTGCCGCCCGGGGACGTCACGACGGCCCGCAGCGCGGCCGCCGAGGTGTCCATGACGCCGGGCGGGTTGGCGTCGCGACGATCCAGCAGCAGGGCCGCCGACCCGGCCATGGTGTGCACCACGAGTTCGGTGGAGACCTCCCGGCTGAGTCCGGCGTCCACGCCGGCGTCGACGAGAGCCTCGACCATCAGGAAGAAGTAGGCGGGCCCGGAACCGGACACCGCGGTGACGGCGTCCATCTGCTGCTCGGCCACCGCCAGCACATCGCCGACGGTGTCGAAGATCGCCGAGACCTCCTTGAGTTGTTCGGGCGTCGCGAAGCGGCCCCCTGCCAGCGCGCTGACGCCGCCACCGACCACCATCGGGGCATTGGGCATGACCCGCACCACCGGGGCGCCTGCGGGCAGCTTGGCCTCGTAGAAGGCGGTGCTGACGCCGGCGGCCACGCTGACGAAGACCTGCTCCTCGCTTTCGCCCTCGGCCTTGGACACCGCGTCGGCGATCTCGGCGGTCACCGACTCCACATCGGCGGGCTTCACCGCGATGACGATGTAGGTGGCACTCTCGGCGGCATCGGCCACCGAGGTGACCAGCACCGAATAGGTTTCGGCCAGCTGCCTGGCCCGGTCCGGATTCTTCTCGGCGACGACCAGATCCTTGACCTGCCGCCCCGCCCTCAACAAGCCCGAGAGCAGCGCTTCGCCGATACTTCCTCCGCCGATGATCGCAATTCTTGCCACGGGGGGAAGTTTCCCACGGTGGCCGGGATCAGGTCGCAGGCACCAGCGCGAGTTGGCGGGTCTGCACCACGATGCGGCCGCCTGCGTCCACCACCACGTGGTCCTCGTCGAACCATTCCTGACCGATCTGGGTGGTGGTGCACAGCACCCGCAGCCAGCCGTCGGCCGGACGGGCCCGCAGGAACGCCGTCAGCTGCACGGTGGGCGCCCAGCCGAACCTGCTGACCCCATACGTCACCGGCGCCGACACGTCGCCGCACAGCAGGGCGAACAGCACATCCGGGGAGCCGACCCTGGGCCGCACCCAGTACTCGATGACCGGCGGCCCGCCGTCGGAGCGTGGCTCCATGGTGGTCAGCGACGGCCGGATGTCACAGCCGTGCGCCAGGTGCACGATGTCGGCCATCGGATGGCCGGGCCCGATCGGTTCCAGTCCGGGCGGGGGCTCCGGCGTCATCAGCGGCACCACCGGGTTCGTCGAGAGCAGCGGCGGCGCATCGTGCTCGGGTTCCCCGAGGGTGATCGCCGCCCGCACCGCGACCCGGTCCCCCTGCTTGAGTTCCACATCGACCAGGCTGATCCGCCGGCCCCGCTTGCGGACCGTCGTGACCACCTGCAGCGCCCCGGGATCCGGCGCCCACAGAAAGTTGCCGGACACCACCAGCGGCTCGGTACCGGTTTCGGCCAGCTCAGCGCGGGCGGCGTTGGCGCACAGTGCCAGCATCGCCCCGCCGTGCACCTTGGGCCCGATCGTCCAGTGCTCGTCGAGGACCCCGTGGTACACCCCGCCGCCCGCCGGTTCCAGCCGCATGGCATCGCTGAACAGCACGGTCATCGCAGCAGGTGCTCCCGGGCGAACTGCAGGGACTCGGTCAACAGAACCTCCCGTTCGGTGGCCGTACGGGCGCCGGAGGTGGTGACCTCCAAGATGACGTGGCCGGTGAAATCGCTGGCCGCCAACTGGCGACAGATCTGGGCGGCGGGCTGGGTGCCACGGCCGGGCACCAGATGCTCATCGGTGGAGGCGCCGCTGCCGTCGCACAGGTGCAGGTGCACCAGGCCCGCACCCATCCGCTCTGCCATCTCCAGGGCGTCGGTGCCGGCCGTGGCGCTGTGCGACAGGTCCAGGGTGAAGTGCGCGTGCCCGCCGTCGAGCGGATCGTAGGACGGGGCGAAGGCCGAGATCGCCGGGCCCGGTTTGCCGCCGCGCTTGCGCATCCGCTCGATCGAGGGCAGCCCGGTGCCCCAGAGCCGGTCGGCGCGGAACGGGAACATGTTCTCCACCGCGACCATCACGTCGCTGCCGTCCTCCAGCTCGGCGACCAGGTCGCTGAACCTCTCGGCGTAGCGGCGTTGC
The DNA here is from genome assembly GCA_900078775.1 of Mycolicibacterium aurum. Taxonomy (GTDB): domain Bacteria; phylum Actinomycetota; class Actinomycetes; order Mycobacteriales; family Mycobacteriaceae; genus Mycobacterium; species Mycobacterium aurum_A. The sequence goes on along the minus strand of LT549889.1, from coordinate 5,748,529 downwards.
CAGCGGAACGGCGGATGCACCACCACCGTCTGGGCGCCGAGCTGCTCGGCCGCCCGGACGCTGCGGCCCAGCTTGGCGATCGGATCCGCACCCCACACCCGTTGCGAGATCAGCAGACACGGCGCGTGCACGGACAGCACCGGGATGCCGTAACGGCGGGACAGTTCCTCCACCGCGGCGACGTTCTGGCTGGCCGGTTCGGCCCAGACCATCAGTTCGACGCCGTCGTAACCGAGCCGCGCGGCGAGCTCGAACGCCGCCTCGATGCGCAGTGGATACACCGAGGCGGTGGACAGGCCGACCTTGATCGCGGGGCGCACTAGGTGGACTGCAGCAGCGCCAGAGGTCCGAGCGTCACCATGGCACCCACCGCCACCGCGATCAGCGTGCTGGCAATGTCTTCGGTCTTGCGGACCACCCGCACGCCCACCACCAGGCCGAGGATCACCAACACCGACAGCGCGAGCGCGACGATGTTGTTCCACTTCCACAGCTGGTCGAAGGCGATGAACAGGCCCGCGCCCAGCGCGACCGCGAGCACGCTCTGCACGACGATCCAGAACCCGTGCATGAACGCGGACTGTTCGGCGGGCAGGCCGCTTCCGTCGGCCTCGTCGAGCGGCTCGTCCAGGTGGAGCGCCACCCGCTGGGTGTCGTCCTGGGCATCGCGGCGGGCGGCGTCGTCGGCCATCGAGTCCCCACCGAACAGTGTGTCCGACGGTGACTTCAGGTACGACGCGCTCTCGACGGCGGTCTCGGCGTCGTGCTCGTCCTCATCGTCGAGCAGCGGGTCGAAGGTCATCTCCTCGGCGCCGACGGCCGCGGCGTGCGGGCCGTGCTGCTTCTTCAGCAGGTGCGCGTGCCGGCGCGGGGCGGGTTCGGGCTCGACGGGCGCATCGGCCTCGACGGTCTCGGCCTCGTCGGTGACTGCTTCGTCGGTGACCGCTTCGACCGGGGCCGCTTCGGCCTCGTCGGCCCGGGCCTCGTCGTTCTTGGTTTCGTCGACCCTGGTTTCGTCGACCCCGGTTTCGTCGGGCCCGGTTTCGTCGACCCCGGTTTCGTCGGCCGGCTCCACGACCGGGGTGTCCTCGACCGTCGGCGCCTCGGCCACCGCCGGTTCGGGGGTGTCGTCGAGCCGGATGATCGGGATCTCACCGGTCAGTTCCGCAACGGTGACGGCATCGGCGTTGCCGCGGCGTCGCCGCCGCCGACCACCGGGCGCCGGGGCGCCGATATTGCCGTTCTTGGCGAGCAGTTCTGCGACGGAAATCGGACGGGTCGCGGTGTTTTCGCTTGGTTCTGTCATCGTATGTTGCCCTTGGGAGTGGCTGGGGTGGACTCGACCAGGGCGGTCCCGTCGGCTTCACTGTCGAGTTTCCGCAGGATCAGACCTTCCCGCAACGCCCAGGGACAGATCTGAACCGTTTCGAGACCCAAAGCCCGCATACTCGCCTCAGCTACCAACGCGCCCGCCACGATTTGTGGCGCCCGTTCGGCACTCACCCCTTCCAGTTCTGCTCTGTCGGCCGTAGTCATCCTAGAGATGAACGCGATCAACTGCCGTAATCCGGTCGCGGTCAGCTCGCGTTTCACCCGGGGCCCGGCCCCCGAGGGCGCCGCCCCGGTCAGCCTGGCCAGCGAACGGAAGGTCTTGGACGTGGCCACCGCGAGGTCCGGGGTGCCCGCATTCTGCATCACCGCACCGGCCTCGGACAGCTCGGTGGTCAGCCAGTCCCGCAGCATCGCGACCCGGCGGCGCCCGGGCGGATCTTCGGTCAGCCACTCCCTGGTCATCCGGCCGGCACCCAGCGGCAGCGACATGGCCACCTCGGGCTCCTCGTCGACGCCGCTGGACAGTTCCAGCGAGCCGCCACCGATGTCGATGTTGATGATCCGGCCGGCGCTCCAGCCGTACCAGCGGCGCACCGCGAGGAAGGTCAGCCGGGATTCGTCGACCCCGCTGAGCACCTTCAGCGCGACCCCGGTCTCGGCCTGCACCCGGGCCAGCACGTCCTCGGAGTTGGTGGCATCGCGGACGGCCGAGGTGGCGAAGGCCATCAGCTCGGCGCAGCCCGAACTGGTCGCGATCTTGGCGAACTCGTCGACGGTCTCCACCAGCTTGTCCGCCCCCCGACGGGTGAGCTTGCCCGAGCTGTCGACCGCCTCGGCCAGACGCAGCGCCGCCTTGGTGGAACTCATCGGCGTGGGATGGCCGCCGCGACGGGCATCGACCACCAACAGATGCACCGTATTGCTGCCCACATCCAGCACGCCCAATCGCACGCGACCAAGGTTAGTGGGTTTACCGTTGACCACCGTGAGCACGTCACGGGTCGGAAGCGTCGGAGGCATCGGTGGCGAAGTCGAACTGGACTTCGCCCGGGAGTGGGTGGAGTTCTACGACCCGGAGAATCCCAAGCACCTGATCAAGGCCGACATGACCTGGTTGCTGTCCAGGTGGACCTGCGTTTTCGGCACCCCCGCCTGCCAGGGCACGGTGGCCGGCCGCCCGGATGACGGCTGCTGCTCGCACGGCGCCTTCCTCTCCGACGACGACGACCGCGCGATGCTCGACGATGCGGTCAAGAAGCTGACCGCCGAGGACTGGCAGTACCGGGAGAAGGGGCTGGGCCGCAAGGGCTACCTGGAGGAGGACGAGTACGACGGCCAACCCAACCTGCGGACCCGCAAGTACAAGGGCGCCTGCATCTTCCTGAACCGGCCCGGTTTCGCCGGCGGTATCGGGTGTGCCCTGCACTCCAAGGCGCTCAAGCTGGGTGTGGAACCGCTGACCATGAAGCCCGAGGTGTGCTGGCAGCTGCCGATCCGGCGGACCCAGGAATGGGTGACCCGGCCGGACGGTTCGGAGATCCTCAAGACCGTCATCACCGAGTACGACCGCCGCGGCTGGGGTGAGGGCGGCGCCGACCTGCACTGGTACTGCACCGGGGATCCCGCGGCGCACGTCGGCGAGCGGCCGGTCTGGCAGAGCTATGAGCCCGAGCTCACCGAGTTGCTCGGCGACAAGGCGTATGCGGAGTTGGCCGCCATGTGCAAACGGCGCGGGCAACTCGGCCTGGTCGCCGTGCACCCCGCCACTCGCGCCGCGGAGTAGTTTTCGCGCGGCAGTCTTCACTGGACGTGTCAAGGGTCCGCTGGACTCGTTGAGATTCGAGTACCGGGTCCGGCGTCCCTAGGTGTGCTGTTCCGTGACCGCTGACGCCGTGGACCTCCACCTCGAGGTCTGGGGACGATTCGAAGCTGCGCAGGTCATCTGCGAGCCCCTGCGTTTTCTCTACGCCGCTGCTCTTGGGGTCAGACCGAAGGTGTCCCCCGGCGCAGATCGTCGGAGGGTTCGCGTTGAGCCGGTTCAGGTTTCGTTGAGGTAGGCGAGCACCGCGAGCACACGGCGGTCGCCGTCGCCGGATAGCGGAAGTTTCGCAAAGATGCCACCAACGTGTTTTCGGACTGCTGCCTCTGACACGACAAGCCGTTGCGCGATCTGGGGATTCGTTAGACCCTGAGCCATGAAGCCCAGAACCTCCTCCTCGCGCGGGGTGAGTGTAGCCAAGACCCCTCTTCTTCGGGAGTCACCGACGAGCGCGATCACGATCTCTGGGTCGATGAGCGTTGCGCCGGCGGCGATGTCACGCACGGCATCGAGAAAGTGGCGGACGTGAGCGACGCGGTCTTTGAGAAGGTAGCCGAGACCGCCACGACCGGTGTCAACGTTACGGTCCAGCAGTTGGTGCAGTGAGCCGACCGAGGTGTACTGCGACAGGATCACCACCGGAAGCCCGGGGGCGTTTCGTCGCAGTTCAATTGCTATGCGGATGCCCTCGTCGGTGTGGGTGGGTGGCATGCGGACGTCAGTGATGACGATATCGGGGTCGTAAACGCGCACCGCCTCGCGCAGGTCGTCGGCTGTGTCGACCGCCGCGCAGACCTGAAAACCGTCTGATTCGAGGACAGTGACGATTCCTGTCCGCAGCAAGGGAGCGTCTTCGGCGAGGACGACCCGCAGACCGCCGACGCGTTGACTTGTCATGCGGGGCATCTCATTCGCACCTCGGTGGGTCCGCCGGCGGGGCTGCAGATGGCGAGGGTGCCATCAATGGCCTCGACGCGAGCGGCGAGTGTGGCCAGTCCCCGGCCAGTCTGGATGGCAGCACCGCCGCGGCCGTTGTCGCGAATCGTCATCCACCACATTCCATCCTGTCGGTCGGCGGTGATCGCCACCGACGTCGCCGACGCGTGTTTGACGATATTCGTCAGCGCTTCGTTGATGACGGAGTATGCGGTGTGCTCGATCGCTGCGGGTAGCCGCTGGGGAGTTTCGGTCTTTCCGAAGTCAGTGGTAGCCGGCAACGGGTACGGGCCGATGAGGTCAGTTACTGCCGCGGTCAGTCCGTGTTCGGTGAGCGCACGCGGCAGGATGCCGAGAAGCACCGAGCGCAGTTCGGCAAGGCTGTCATCGAGTTGTCGGTGCGCGTCCGCTGCGAGCCGGCCCGTCTCGTCGTCGCCATGGATGTTCTCGGCGATGCCCAGCGTCAGTGCAAGCGCGACGAGCCGGTGCTGGACACGATCGTGCAGATCGCTCTCGATCCGGCGGCGTTCCTGTTCAACCGCGTGCAGCAGCGCAGTTCGGGAATCCTCGAGCCGGGCGACTTCACGTTGCAGTGCTTGTGAATCGGTCAGGGCGGCAACAGCCAGTTTTCCGACCACCCCGGCGTATGCGCCGACGATGTAGGTGGCCGCAACCATGATCGCGGCGCCGAATATCGTTGCAGCCCAAGCCTCACGGGGTGTGTCGATAAGCCACACCGCGACGTTGATGGGCTCGCCAGGGGCTACCAGCCAGGGTGCCGCCAACAAGACTCCGGTGAGGATCACCAGAAAGGCTACGAGGACGGTCCCGCAGGGCCCGGCGATCAGGGCCGTGAATAGCACGTAGCTGACCTGGCGGACACCAGGGAGGCGCTGCTCGGTGCCGGCCGCTGCCAGCTCGCGGCGGATGCGCTGTGAGGCGGCCTCGTCGATGAGCGACAGTCGCGCGCACTCCGCTTCGAGCAAAGGCGACCACAAAGCTGTTCGTAGTGAACGCGAGGCTCCGAGCACAAAAACTGGCGCCATTGCGATGATCACAACGACGCTCAAACCACCGCCAAAGAGAGTCCATGCAAGTGCACGCCACGGCCACGACGAGACTAGATATCGCGGCCCGGACACCATTGCCGCGATCAGCGATCGGGCCGGAGCATGGACCATTGTTCGATCCTAGGCTTGGAGACCTGCTGTCCGACGGTTGGTGCGCGTGCCGCCGGTATGCCCGGTCAACACAATGACTGCCACGAATGGGAGGAGGCCGGCGCAAAGCAGAAGCGTGGTCGTGTTGATGCCAACCGTATCGCCGAGGACGTAGAGCATCCCGACCGAAGCAACGAGGTTGCTGCCGGCGTGCAGCATCGCTCCAGGCCAGACTGAACCGGTGGCCGACCATAACCAGCCGATGACGAACTCCAGCAGAATGCTCAGCGGTAGCCACCACAGCATGCTCCAGATCGCCTCGGAAACACTCGTCCCGCCGCCGAAGTAGCCGACCCATGGCAGCGGCCAATGCCACACACCCCAGATCAAGCCGGTGAGAAACGTTGTGGCGACCGGGCGACCAGGAACCAGCCGATCACGCAAATAGGCTGTCCAGCCATACTCCTCGCCCCAAAATATGGGTGCCGACGCCAGGCAGATCAAGGGGCCCACTGCCAGGTATGCCCATGAGTTTGTGGTCATTGCCAGATCCGACGGCGACCACAATCCGACTGGGATCGAGATGACCAACGCGAGCAGTAACACTCCCCAGGGCATGGTCACCGCAGCCAAGCAGTACGGCCAGGCCGATCTCCAGTGCAAGGCGAGGCCAGAGTCGGCGAAACCCTGTCGGGTTATCCATCGACGAACAACACAGGCCGCAATTGCAGGTACGAACGCCGCGACCGCGAGTTGGGTCAGCGGATCATCGAGAGACCCACCCAAGAGGTACACCCCGAGCCATGGCAACCAAGCGCCCAGGAAGGCGATCGCCAGGAACCACCTGACACCACGGCGACGTTGAGCGGGCGATTCGCGCAGCGCAGAGACGATGGGGTTACCCCAGCGGTTCGATTGATCGGTTGGTGAGGCATTCATGCGTCCAAGTTCAGCGCACCGTTGCCCCGAAGTCCCTCACCCTGGCGACCGCTCGACGGTAGCGTGCGCGCTACCGTCTTCGGTCACGGTCGAGCAGCGCGGTAGTGCGAATCCGCAGCTGCATGACCGCACTGCCGCTTCTGCTCGGCGAACGGGTTGCTGCAGTGTGAAAGTCGTTGTTGGGCTTCGGATTGTCGGATGCGCGCGTGGTTGATGCTTTCTTCCAGCGCGGCGACCTCGCCGAGCCACGCACGGTCCTTCGCCTCGACCAGTCGCTGCTCTGCGTTCTCGGCCATCTCGTTGATGCCGCCCAGCTGGGCGGGGTCGACGCGCAGGAACCGGCATCGGGTGCAGGCGCGCTCGTGCACCCACGGCGTGCCGTAGAGGCGGTGGCACTCACTGAGGGCCACCCGGCGCAGCAGGAAGTGGTTCTCGAAATCCGACCATTTGTCGTCCTCGGTAGGCCGACATCGCCGAGTCCGGCGACTATGGCCAAGTGGCTGAGGATTCCGCGAAGGTAATGGCCCTGACATTACTTCCTGGCGGGTACCCACCTTGTGGGCAAACAGAAACTGAAAGGGTTCGCCGTGCACTTTCTCGTTGACGTTGTAGCACGCCGGTAACATCGATGCGCTTGGCCTGTCCCCGAAGCCATGTCGGCCGGCTTTGACCAGGTGCAAGCCGCGCCCACACCCTTGCCCGTTCGTCGATGGCCAACCGCTCGGGTGGTCGCCCGGCTAGCACAACGCCGTGTTCCCTTGCCGATACCAGAGATTCGGCCTGGCACGACTGGCAGCCCAATCGCCGGGCCGGCCGGCGCGATCTCGAGATCTCGGCAGCCGGCGCGCTACCGACGGCAGAGCTCGGCGCTGGCCGTGCCGGACACCGTGGGTGCCGCTCAGCCCTCCAGCTTGTAGCCCAGGCCGCGCACCGTCACCAGGTGCACCGGGTTGGCCGGGTCGGACTCGATCTTCGAGCGCAGTCGCTTGACGTGCACATCAAGGGTTTTCGTATCGCCCACGTAATCCGCACCCCAGACCCGGTCGATCAGCTGACCGCGGGTGAGCACCCGGCCGCTGTTACGCATCAGGTATTCCAGGAGGTCGAACTCTTTGAGCGGCAACGTGATCGGATCGCCGTTGACGCTGACCACGTGCCGCTCCACGTCCATCCGCACCGGGCCGGCCTCCAGCACACCATCCGGGACGCCGGCATCCTCGGTGTCCGCACCGCGGCGCAGCACCGCCCGGATCCGGGCGATCAGCTCGCGTGCCGAATAGGGCTTGGTGACGTAGTCGTCGGCGCCGAGTTCCAGACCCACCACCTTGTCGATCTCACTGTCGCGGGCGGTGACCATGATGACCGGGACGCTGGACCGCGACCGCAGTTGCTTGCAGACGTCGGTGCCACTCATGCCCGGCAGCATCAGGTCCAACAGCACGATGTCGGCGCCGGACCGCTCGAATTCCGCCAGCGCCGACGGCCCGTCGGAGACGACCGTGGCCTCGAACCCCTCCTTGCGCAGCAGGAACGCCAACGGATCGGCAAGCGACTCTTCATCTTCCACGATCAGCACATTGGTCATCAGAGTGCCGTGCCTTCCGTCATCGCGCGGGCCGCGAAATCTTCCACGATCAAGACATTGGTCATCAGAGTGCCGCGCCTTCCGTCATCGCGCGGGCCGCGAAATCTTCCACGATCAGCACATTGGTCATCAAGCACTACCTTCCTCGTCGGGAGCGTCGTGAATGGCCGGAATGGACAGTGTGAACGTCGAGCCGGTACCCGGCTGACTCCATATCCGGATGGATCCGTTGTGATTGGCGGCCACGTGTTTGACGATGGCCAGGCCGAGCCCGGTGCCGCCGGTGGCCCGGGAGCGGGCCTTGTCGACCCGGAAGAACCGCTCGAACACCCGCTCCTGATCGGCCTTGGCGATGCCGATGCCGCGGTCGGTGACGGCGATCTCCACGTCATTGCCGCGGCGGCGCCGGCTGATCGACACCGTCGTCCCGTTCGGCGAATAGGCGATGGCATTGGACACCAGATTGGCCAGTGCGGTCACCAGCAGCCGTTCGTCGCCGAGCACCCGGAAGCCGCTCGGCGCGTCGGTGGTGATGGCGATATCGGCGTTGTCGGCGGCCACCTTGTACCGGGACAGCGCCTCGGCCACCACGGAGTCGACGTCGACGGAATCCAGCTGCGGCAGCGGTTCGGCGCCCTGCAGCCGGGACAGTTCGATCAGTTCACCGATCATGTCGGCCAGCCGATTGGACTCCACGACCATCTTCTCGGCGAACCGGCGCACGTTCTCGGGGTCGTCGGTGGAGGCCAGCAGCGCCTCGGCCAGTACCGACATCGCCCCCACCGGGGTCTTCAGCTCGTGGCTGACGTTGGCCACGAAGTCGCGGCGAGTGGCCTCCAACCGGGCCGTCTCGGACTGGTCGTTGACGAACACCACCGCGAACCGGTGGTCCCCCTCGACCAGCAGCCGGACCAGGCCGCGGACCACCAGACCGGAGCGGCCGGGATTCTGTCGCTTGCGCGGCGACAGGTCGATCTCGACGTCCTCACCGGTGTCCAGGCAGCGCTGTACCGCCTCCCAGGCGGCGTCATCGAGCAACCGGTCCCGGACCAGGCCCAACCGGGTGGCCTGGTCGTTCATGTAGACCACGTCACGCAGGCCGTCGACGACCACCACCCCGGTCGGGGTGACGGTCACGATGTGCAGAAGCATCTGCGAGAGGGTGATCACCCCGCTCTCGGAGGTGCCCTGTCCGCGGGCCGACCGGCCGGACAACACCCTCCCGAGCGCCACGCCGAGGCCCAGTGCAAGCAGCGCCAGCACTGCCGCCAGCAGCAACGCGGAACCGACGCTCACGCGAAAAGCGTACGCACCGGATGAACGTCATCCCAGCAGAGAACGGCGGAAACGGGTCACGTCACACGTTCAAAGACCAGAGTTCGACTGTTGTTCACCGGCGTTCACCCGGTGTTGGCTCACTTGGTGCCCTGGGCCGCGACCGCGGCGGCTCCGGCGGCGGCGGCCTCCGGATCCAGGTACCGGCCGCCGGCGACGGTCGGCTTCAGGTTGTCGTCCAGCTCGTAGAGCAGCGGGATCCCGGTGGGGATGTTCAGGCTGACGACGTCGGCGTCGGACATCCCGTCCAGGTACTTGACCAGGGCCCGCAGCGAGTTGCCGTGCGCGGCGATGAGCACCGTCTTGCCGGCCTTGAGGTCGGGCACGATGGTCTGCTCGAAGTAGGGCACGAACCGGGCCACCACGTCGGCCAGGCATTCGGTCAGCGGGCCGCCGTCGATGTCGGCGTAGCGCGGATCGGCGTCCTGGCTGTACTCGCTGCCCTTATCGATGGGCGGCGGCGGGGTGTCGTAGCTGCGGCGCCACGCCATGAACTGCTCCTCGCCGTACTTGGCCAGCGTCTCGGACTTGTCCAGGCCCTGCAGCGCGCCGTAGTGCCGCTCGTTGAGCCGCCAGTCCCGGTGCACCGGGATCCAGTGCCGGTCGGCGGCGTCCAGCGCCAGGTTGGCGGTGGTGATCGCGCGGCGCAGCAGCGAGGTGTACAGCACGTCGGGCAGCACGCCCTGTTCGGCGATCAACTCACCGCCGCGGACGGCTTGTTTCCGGCCCTTGTCGGTGAGGTCGACATCGACCCACCCGGTGAACAGGTTCTTCTCGTTCCACTGGCTCTCGCCGTGACGCAGCAGGATCAGATTCGCCATGGCGAAGATCTTCTCATGCGCCGGATTCGTCGTCCTGACCGATGAGATGTTCGAAGGCCTGCAGGTTCGTCAGCGACTCGCCGCGCGCCACCCGCCACTCCCACTCCTTCTGGATGGAAGAGCGAAAACCCAACTCCAGCAAGGTGTTGAAGTCGGCGTCGACGGCCTCGAGCACCTGGCCGAGGATCCGGTCGATCTCGTCGGGGGTCACCGAGGTGTGGGCCATCCAGCCCACCAGGTAGATGTCGCCCAGGTTGTCCAGGGTGTAGGCCACCCCGTAGAGCCGGCGGTTGCGTTTGAGCAGGAAGCGGTAGACGGCCTCGTGGTTCTCGTCGGGCCGCCGGCAGACGAACGCCTCCACCCGCACCGAGTGCTCACCGATGCCGAGGATGGTGTTGGTCTTGAGCCGGCGCTCCCCGGGCAGGGCCACCACCAGCCCGGGCAGGCCGCCGCCGGCGCCCTGGTGGTGGGCGTACTCGAGTTCGTTGTCCTGCAGTGTCTGCTCGATGAGCTTGGTCACCTGATCAGTGCCTGAACTCATGCACGAACCCCTCTGCGTAGTGCGAAACGCCGTCCGGTGCGCCGGCCGGTCTGCTCCCGGCGCGGATGTTTGTCCTGGTAGTCGGTGATGGCGTGGCCGTAACTGGTCAGCAGCGCGTCGACGGTGTGCGCCCAGGAGAAGGTGCCGGCGTGCGCCACCGCGGCAGCGCGCATGGTCTCCGGGTCCCGCGCGAACAGCGCGTCGATCGCGTGCGCCCAGTCCCCCGGATCGTGTCCGTCGACGAGGCTGCCGCTGATCCCGTCGCGCACCGCCACCGGCAGCCCGCCGACCGAGGCGGCGACCACCGGGGTACCGCAGGCCTGCGCCTCGACCGCGACCAGACCGAAGGACTCCGAGTAGCTGGGCACCGCGACGATGTCGGCGGCGCGGTAGACGTTCACCAGCTCCGCACGGGACTGGGGGGGCAGGAAACGCACGCGGGCACTGATACCCAGTTCGTCGGCGAGGCGAACCAGCGAGTCCGGCGCGGCCAGCCCGCTGCCCGACGGCCCGCCAGCGATGACGACCGTCACGTCGGGCAGTTTGGCCGCCGCCCGCAGCAGCACATCGGGCGCCTTGAGCGGCTGGATGCGGCCGATGAAGGCCACCACCTTCTCCCGCGCCTCGATGCCCAGCGCGGCCCGCGCGCTCGCCTTGTCCCCGGGGGTGAACACCGAGAGATCGACGCCCGGGTGCACCACGTCGATGCTGCGCCGGTCCGCGTTGTGCAGCGAAACCAGTTGCTGGGCTTCGATTTCGGTGTTGACGATCAACCGGTCGGCCTCGTCGACCACCTGCTGCTCACCGACCGAACGCAGTGCGGGCTCGGGGGCGTCCCCGTCTGCGAGGGCGGCGTTCTTCACCGCGGCCAGGGTGTGTGCGGTGTGCACCAGCGGCACCGCCCACCGGTCGGCGGCCAGCCAGCCGACCTGACCGGACAGCCAGTAGTGCGAGTGCACGATGTCGTAGTAGCCGGGCTCCTGGGTGGCCTCGGCCCGCAGCACGCCCGCGGTGAACGCGCACAGCTGGGTGGGCAGGTCGTTCTTGTCGAGTCCCTCGAACGGGCCGGCGACCACATTGCGCACCAGCACACCGGGCGCGAACTGCACCAGCGGGGCGTCCGCCGAGGACGTGGCCCTGGTGAAGATCTCGACCTCGACGCCGCGCCGGGCGAGTTCCAGGGCGGTCTGCAGCACATAGACGTTCATCCCGCCGGCGTCACCGGTGCCGGGTTGGGCCAACGGTGACGTGTGCACCGACAGCACCGCTACGCGACGAGCGGTGTCCAACAGGGCGGACGGTTCGGAGACGGCGCGCACATGCTCATGTCTACACCTGCGCCGTCAGGAGGCGCCGAGCACACCGGTTTCGCGTCGCTGCTGGGCACGGCGCATGGCGGCGATCGGATCGGCGTAGAGCGCGCCGAGGGACACCACGCCGGCGCCGGCCTCCTGCACGCGGTTACCGAAGGCGGTCACCCGGATGTCGCGGGGGCCCAGCACGGTCCGTGCCGAGAAGGCCTGCTCGACGAGTTCCATGCCCTCCGGGTATTCGGTGAAGGCCTGTCCGCCGACCACCAGATCGTCGGGGTTGAGCATGTCGCGCAGCAGCGCCACGGCCTCACCGAGCACGCGGGCGCGCTCGGCCAGCAGGGCGCGGGCGCCCTGGTGTCCGCCGCGGGCGGCGCGCAGCACCGCGGTCAGCGTGGAGGCGGGCCCCTCGGCCGGGATGATGCGCTGCGCGCGGGCCGCGGTCAGCACCGCTTCGTCGCTGACCGTGGACTCCAATTTGCCTGTGCCACCGAGCAGTTCGGAGCTCACCGGGAGTGCGGCGATGGTGCCCGGACCGCTGGAGGGCGAGTGCACCCGGCCGCCGATGGACAGCGCGTAGCCGACGGTCTCGCGGGCGTAGACGTAGAGGCTGGTGCCGGTCTGCGCGCTGGGACGGCGCACCCCGAGCAGCAACTCGGCACCGGCCATCGCATCGACGTGCGAGGCCAACGACACCGGCAGGCCCAGGGTCTCGGCGAGCACCGGACCGACCGGGGCCTGCGACCAGCCCAGCCGGGCGTGGTCGAGGTAGCCCGAGGTGCTGTCCACCACGCCGCCGGCGGCCACACCCACCCACAGCGCGCGGCGGCGGTGCCACCGGCTCAGGTAGCGGCGCGCGCTGCCGGCCAGCGAGGCCAGCGCCGCGTTCTGGGAGCCGCGCGGGGTGGGGGTCTCGACGACGTCGAGGGTGCGGCCGAACAGGTCGGTGGCCACGATGCTGGTGGTGCGCGCGCCGATGTGCAGGCCCAGGGTCAGGAACGGCTCGTGGTTGACCTCGACCGGGACGCGCGGGCGGCCGATGGCCCCGGACACCGCGAGATCCGCGCGCTCCCGCAGCACTTCGGCGTCGAGCAGGGCCGTGACCTGGCGGTTCACCGTGGCGATGCTGAGTCCGGTGACCCGGGCGATGGCGTCACGCGCGATCGGGCCGCGCTGGCGGGCGGCCCCGAAGACCGAGGCCGCGGCGACGTCGGCGACCTTCAGCGAGGGGGCGACGATGTTGAGTTTCCGGGCCTGGGGGTACCGCCCGCTCGCGGGGGACACGGCGCGCTTGGCGTGGGCGGCGGCGGAGGTCGAACGAAGGGTGGTGGCGGTGCTCACGATGAGGGTCCTCTGGTCTGAGTCGGAAGGGGGTGGGCTTCTGCCACACCGGGCGACTCAGCGGGACCGGGAGGTCCTCAGGTCAGCAGGGCGCGGCGGCGTATGCGCGACAACAACACGCACGCCGCACGGCGAGACGGCTCGCCTGACTGATCTGGGACACGCCGTCAACTTAGCACGACCATCGGGGCTTGTGCGACGGCCGAATTCGCGGGCCTAGTGTTGTCAGCATGAGCACCCCAACAGAACAGCGGCGCGTCGCGGTAGTCACCGGAGCCAGCGCCGGAATCGGCGAAGCAACTGCGAAAACCCTTGCTGGCCTTGGGTTTCACGTGATCTGTGTGGCCCGACGCAAGGAGCCCATCGAGGCGCTGGCCGCCGAGATCGGCGGCACCGCAATTGTGGCGGACGTCACTGATCCGGCCGCCGTGGCGGCGCTCGCCGAGCAGCTAAACCGGGTGGACGTGCTCGTCAACAACGCCGGCGGAGCCCGCGGCCTGGAATCGGTGGCCGACGCCGACATCGAGCACTGGCGGTGGATGTGGGAGGCCAATGTGCTGGGCACCCTGCACGTGACCAAGGCGCTGCTGGGAAAGCTGATCGATTCCGGGGACGGCCTGATCGTCACGGTCACCTCGATCGCCGCCCACGAGGTCTACGACAACGGGTCGGGTTACACCAGCGCCAAGCACGCCCAGGGCGTCCTGCACCGCACGCTGCGTAGCGAGCTGTTCGGAAAACCGGTGCGGCTCACCGAAGTTGCGCCGGGCATGGTGAAGACGGACTTCTCCCTGAACCGGTTCGAGGGCGACAGCGGCCGGGCCGACAAGGTCTACCAGGGCGTCACCCCACTGGTCGCCGAGGACATCGCCGAGGTGATCGGCTTCGTCGCCAGCCGCCCGTCACACGTCGACCTGGACCTCATCGTGGTCCGCCCGCGCGATCAGGTCACCGGCGCGGCCGGGTCCCGGGTCCACCGGCAGGTCTAGCCGCCGGGCGCCGGGGCCGGGGTCGTGGTGGTCGGGATTCCGGACAGCGTCGGCGCGTCACTGGGCGTGACCGGCGCGGTCTCCGGGATGTCGGCCGGGGGCTCCGCGTCCGACAGCGCCGACATGGACTTCCATTCCTCCCACGGCACGGCCCAATCCCAGATGTCGCCGTCGGCGTAGGACAGCTGGATGCGGGTGCCGGTCACCTCGACCGGGTCGCCGTACATCGCGGTGTGGAAATAGCTCTCGGCATCCTCCAGCGACAGGTTGATGCAGCCGTTGGTGACGTTGCTGTTGCCCTGGGCGCCCGAACTGGCCGGGTTGGCGTGGATGAACTCGCCGTTGTTGGAGATCCGCACCGCGAAGCGTTCCCGCAGGTTGGCGTAGCCGGCCGCGGGGTTGGTCATGTAGAAGTCCTCGTACTTCTCGGTGACCACGTGGACGCCGCTGCGGGTGACGTTGCGGTCCAGGTCGCCCTCGCCGTAGCTGCACGGGAAGTCCATGATCACGCCCTCGTCGGTGATCACCTGGATGCGATGGCTGGCCGCGTCGGCCTTTACCACCTGGCGCCGGCCGATGGTGAAATCCAGGGTCGAGTCGGCGGCGCCGTACATACCGTCGCCGAAGGACACCCCGTACAGGTCGGCGTCGACGTGCACCGTGGCGCCCGGCGGGTAGTACTCGCGGGTGCGCCAGTGCACCCGGGAGCCGGCCGCCTCGTCGGGCAGCCAGGCCCAGCTGCCCTCGACCTCGGGGGTGGTGGTGACCTTCAGGGCCTTCTCCACAGTCGCCCGGTCCTCCTCGGCGATGGAGGCGTCGAACTGCAGGATGATCGGTGCGGCCACCCCGACGGTCTGGTGATCGGCGAGCTGGAACCGGCCGTTGACGGTGGTCTGCGGGTCGACGGTGCGCAACGTCCCGGTGACCGGTACGGCCTCACCGTCGCGCCCGACCACCGACCCGGACCAGGTGTAGGTGCCGCCGTAGCCCAGCGGTTCGGTGATGGTGAATTCGGTGCGGTCGCGGTTGAGCCGGCCGGCGACGGCCTTGCCCGCGGCGTTTATCAGCGCGATGCGCTGGAACCAGCCGTCACGGACGGTGGCGCCGACCGGCGCGGTGGGCACCACATCGTCGGTGGCGTCGTCGGGTTCCAGGGTGATGGTCGGCGCCGCCGCGGGTTCTTCGGACTCGGGGGCACCGCCGATGGGTCCGGTCCCGGCGCAGGCGGCCAGGAAACCGGCGCCGCCGAGACCCAGCATGGTGAGCGCGCGACGCCGACTCAGCGGCTGGTACTGCCCGGCATCTCTCACGTGGACCCAGCGTACCTAGAGGGCACAACCGATCAGGACGGGTTCGGGTGTGAGCTCGATCCCGAACCGGTCCCGGACACCGTCGCGCACCGTCCTGGCCAGGGCCAGGACGTCGGCGGTGCCGGCGGTGCCGCGGTTGGTCAGCGCCAGCGCATGCTTGCTGGACAGTGCCGCGGGGGCATCGGGCCCGGGATAGCCCTTGCCGAATCCGGCGCGCTCCACCAGCCATCCGGCGGCCAGCTTCACCCCGTCCGGGGCCGGGTAGTTCGGCACCCGGCCGGGTTCGCGGGCGGCGAGGCGCTGGTAGACCTCGGGGGCCACCACCGGGTTGGTGAAGAAGGAGCCCACACTCCAGGTGTCGTGGTCGCCCGCGTCGAGCACCATGCCCTTGGCGCCGCGCAGGGCCAGCACCGCCGCGCGCACCCGCGCCGGGTCCGCGGTGTCCCCGGGTTGCGCACCCAGCGCGGTGGCCAGTTCGCCGTACCGCAGCGGCGCGCTGCGCCCGGCCGGGTCCAGGGTGAACTCGACCTCCAGCACGATGCGCGCGGACTGGTACTTGAGCACGCTGTGCCGGTAGCCGAAGCCCAGCCGGTCGGGCCGGACCCATTCGTCGACGCCGGTGCTGCGGTCGAGCAGCCGGACCGCGGTGATGGTGTCGGCGACCTCGGCCCCGTAGGCGCCCACATTCTGGATCGGGGTGGCGCCGGCCGATCCGGGGATGCCGGACAGGCACTCCAGCCCGCCCAGCCCGTGCTCCAGCGAGGTGGCCACCACGTCGTCCCAGACGGCACCGGCCTCGGCGCGCAGCACGGCACCGTCGACCCGGATCCCGGTGTTGGCGACCGCGATCACGGTCAACCCGGTCAGGTCGTCGGCCATCACCACGTTGGACCCGCCGGCGAGCACCACGACGTCGTCGGCGACCGGTAACGCCGCGGCGACCGCGGCGAGTTCGGCGGTGCTGTCACAGGTGATCAGCCGCGCCGCCACGGGTCCCACCCGCAGTGTCGTCAGCTCGGCCAGCGGCGCGTTCTCGGTCACCGCCGCGCCCGCGAAATTCGGTCCGGCCACGGACGCTAACGGTAGCGTGGCCGACATGCCGCGCTCCTACGACATGGCAGCCCACTACCCGTGCAGTGTCGCCGAGGTGTACGGCGCGTTCGCCGACAAGGCCTACTGGCTGGAGCGTCTGGAGAAGTCCGGTTGCGATGCGGTGTCCCTGGACACGCTGACCGTCCGCGACGACGGCGGTCTGGACATCGGCACCACCCAGACCGTCCGGTTCCACCAGCTGCCCGGTTTCGTCAGCGCCCTGCACCGCGGTGACCTCACCCTCGTGCGCCGGGAGACCTGGAGCCCGGTGCGCGACGGCCGCGCCGAGGCCACCATCTCCGGTTCGGTGCCCGGCGCCCCGGTGCAGGTGGGCGGGACCGCGGAGCTGACCAGCACCGCATCCGGCGCGCGCGCCGACGTACACGCCACCGTCCAGGTGAAGATCCCTCTGGTGGGCGGCAGGGTGGAGGAGTTCATCGGCGGCCAACTCGCCGAGATGATCCGGCTGGAAGAAGAATTCACCTCCGCATGGATCAGCGACCGGGCCTGAAACCGGTAGGACTCCCGACCCGGGGCACCACCGGCTACAACCGGCTGCGGCGTAGCGACCGCTGGCTGGTGCACTCACCGCGGGTGCGGGCCGCGCTGCTGGCCGCCGCGGACCCGCTGGTCGTCGACCTCGGGTACGGCGCGCTGCCGGTCACCACCCTGGAACTGGCGGCCCGGCTGCGGACGGTGCGCGCCGACCTGCGGGTGGTCGGTCTGGAGATCCACCCGGAGCGGGTCGCCACCGCGCAGCGTTCGGCCGCCGCGGGCGTGGAGTTCGCGCTCGGCGGTTTCGAACTCGCCGGCCTGCGCCCGGTGCTGGTGCGGGCCTTCAACGTGCTGCGCCAGTACCCGGTCACCGAGGTGGACGCCGCCTGGGCGCAGTTGCGGGGCCGGCTGGCGGCCGGCGGGCTGGTCGTCGACGGCACCTGTGACGAACTGGGCCGGCTGTGCTGCTGGGTGCTGCTGGACGCCGACGGCCCGGTGAGCCTGACGCTGGCCTGCGACCCGTTCGCCATCGAGCGGCCGTCGGATCTGGCCGAGCGACTGCCGAAGGTGCTGATCCACCACAATGTGGCCGGCCAGCCGATCCATGCCCTGCTGCAGGCCGCCGATCGTGCCTGGGCGACGGCCGCCGGGCACGGTGTGTTCGGCCCGCGGGTGCGCTGGCGGGCGATGCTGGAACAGCTGCGCGACGAGGGTTTCCCGGTCGATCCGCCGCGCCGCCGGGTGCGCGACGGGGTGCTCACGGTGCCGTGGTCCGCGGTGTCCCCGCCACCCCGCTTCGAAGAACCCTAGGCTGGTCCTCATGCGCATCGCCCTGGCCCAGATCCGGTCCGGCACCGACCCCGCGGCCAACCTGGACCTGGTCGAGACGTTCACCCGCCGGGCCGCCGACGCCGGTGCCGCGCTCGTGCTGTTCCCGGAGGCCACCATGTGCCGGTTCGGGGTCCCGCTGGCCCCGGTGGCCGAGCCGCTGGACGGCCGCTGGGCCGACGGGGTGCGGGCCGCCGCGCAGCGCGCCGGGGTGACGGTGGTGGCGGGCATGTTCCGGCCGGCCGGGGACGGGCGGGTCACCAACACCCTGATCGCGACCGGTGCGGGCGTGGATGCGCACTACGACAAGATCCACCTGTACGACGCGTTCGGTTTCCAGGAGTCCAAGACCGTCGCGCCGGGCAGCGCGCCGACGGTGATCGACGTCGCAGGGGTCAAGGTCGGGCTGACGCTGTGTTACGACGTCCGGTTCCCGGAGCTGTACCTGGACCTGGCCGATCGGGGCGCCCAGGTCATCACGGTGCACGCCTCCTGGGGTACCGGTCCGGGCAAGCTCGACCAGTGGACGTTGCTGGCCCGGGCGCGGGCCATCGACACCACCGGCATCATCGCGGCCGTCGATCAGGCCTACCCGGGTGACCAGATCGCCGGGCTGGGTCCGACCGGGGTGGGCGGCAGTCTGGTCGCCTCGGCAACCGGCGAGGTCATCGCCGCCGCGGGCGAGGACGAGCAGCTTGTGGTGACCGATCTGGACCTGGCCGCCGCGGCCAAAACCCGCGAGACGATCGCGGTGCTCGGTAACCGCACCCAGTTCGCTAAGGCACAATCGACTCCGTGACCGATCCCTGGGCCCGCCCCACCGAACAGGTGCCGCCGCCCGCGCCGCAGCCCGCCCAGCCCGACCAACAGCCGGAAACTCAGGCTTCGCCCCAGGCCCAGGCCCAGCCGGAACCGCAACAGCAGCCGCCGGGCAAGCTCAAGCGGCTGTTCCGCGATCCGCTGTCGATCGTGCTGGTGGTCGTCATCGTGGTGGCGCTGGCCGTCGCCGGCGTCGTCGGCGCCGAACTGATCGCGCGCCAGATCGCCGACAAGACCGTCACCCGGATCAACTCGTGTGTGGTCCAGGACGACGTCGAGGTGTCCTTCGGGCCGCGGCCGTTCCTGCTGCAGCACTTCGCCAAGCACTACAACAACATCACCGTGGAGACGGCCGGGAACCGGGTCCGCGAGGCCCAGGGCATGAAGGCCGAGATCGTCATCAACGATGTGCGCCTCACCGGCAACCAGAACTCGCCGGGCACCATCGGCGCGCTCGACGCGACCATCAACTGGACCGCCGACGGCATCAAGCGGACGATCCAGGAGCAGATCCCGCTGGTCGGCGGGTTCGTCAGCAGCGTGACCACCAACCCGAGTTCGGACACCATCGAGCTGCAGGCGACGCTGGGCAGCATCGTGGTCAAGCCGGAGGTCGTGAACAATCAGCTGGCGCTGAGCGTGCAGAGCCTGACCGGGCTGGGCTTCATGCTGCCGCGGGAGACCGTGCAGCCGGCCCTGGACGCGTTCATCAAGCAGATCACCGAGAACATCCCGCTCGGTATCCACGCCGACAGCGTGGAGGTCACCGACAAGGGTGTGACGGCCAAGTACTCGACCCGCAACGCCACCATGCCGCCCGGACGCAGCGGCGCCGGCGGCGATCCCTGCTTCGCCGGTCTGCCCTGACCGGTCGGGTCAGGACAGCCCGTCCAGCACGGCCCGGGTGCCCGACAATCCCAGTCGGGTGGCCCCGGCGTCGAGCATCGCGACCGCGGCCTCGGCCGTGCGGATGCCGCCGCTGGCCTTGACGCCCAGCCCGGGCACGGCTGCGGCCATGGTCTGCACGGCCGCCACCGAGGCTCCCCCGCTGGGGTGGAAACCGGTGGAGGTCTTCACGAAATCGGCGCCGGCGTCGCGGGCCGCTCGGCACACGTCGGCGAGCAGCGCCGCGCCGGAGAACTCCAGTAGCGCAGCCGATTCCACGATCACCTTCAGCGTCGCACCGGGCACCGCGGCGCGCACCGCGGCGACGTCGGCGCCGACGGCGGCCAGGTCCCCGGTCAGCGCCACCCCGACGTCGATGACCATGTCGACCTCGGCGGCACCGGCGGCGACCGCGCGGGCGGATTCGAGGGCCTTGATCTCGGAAAGATGTTTCCCGGACGGGAATCCCGAGACGGCGGCGACGGCCAGACCGGCCGGTGCGGTGCCGGATCTGGCTGGTGCCGCCGAAACCGCGACCGGCACCAGCGGCGGGGAGACGCACACCGAGAAGACCCCGAGGGCGGCGCCCTCGGCGACCAGTGCGGTGACGTCGGCCGGGGTGGCCTCGGGTTTGAGCAGGGTGTGGTCGACGAGTGCGGCGACCTCGGCGCGGGCGTAACCCATCAGAACGGTTCCTCGGTGCCGCCCGGGTTGCAGCCGGCGGCCACCAACTCGGCGTCGGACACCACGGGCCGCCACGGTTCCAGATTCCAGCTGGTCTTACCCGGCTCGACGAACTCGGCGAACTGCCAGTGGCAGTTGAATTGTGCTTGCATGCCCGGGATATCCGCCTCCGGGGCGAGGGTGAGCACCTCGGCCCAGGCCCGGTCCTGCTGGATCTGGGTGCCCAGCGTGGCGGCCTCGGCGCGGCCGGTGGCGCTCGGGTAGACCCGCAGGCTCTTCAGGTCGCCCCAGGCCGCCCATTCGGTGTGGTCGATGTAGAGCGTCTCGGCGTGGGCGATGGGGGCGGCAGCGGTCAGGGCACCGGCCGCAGCGAGTGCGGCGATCAGGATGCGCATCCTCGTCAGCGGGACTTTCCCTGGATCTCCAGCAGCTTGGGGCGGACGTCGACCAGGTAGACACCGGTCGCGCAGGCGCAGATGGCGGCGCCGAACGCGTCCTGCAGCAGCAGCGCGAGCAGCACGCCGCCGGCGAGGATCAGCAGCCATACCGGTTTGGTGAGCTTCCCGGCGGCGGTATAGGCATCGGGGCGCTGCATCGCGGCGTGCACGAAGGAGTACACACCGGCCAGGACCGCGGCTCCGACCAGCACAAGAAGAATGGCACCCGCCAGGTTTGCAAGCATCACGCCTGCAAGCCTATGCGGGTGCCGTTCGAGTTGGCGAATGAAGTGGGCGAACCTACTTCTGGGTGACCTTCTTGGCCGGGGCCTTCTTGGCCGGGGCGGCCTTCTTGGCGGCCGGGGCGGCCTTCTTCGCCGGGGCCTTCTTGGCCGGGGCGGCGGGCGTCTCGGCCGGCTCGGCCTTGCCCGGCAGCTCCACACCGACCAGCTTGGCGGCCCGCTCACCGACCGCGCGGGTCTGGCTGGCGACCGAGCCCAACGCGTCCTGGGTCAGCTCGACGGCGTGGTCGGTGACCTCTTCCACGCGGGCGCTGGCGCTCTCCAGGGCCGGCTGGTTGCGCAGCCGCTCCAGGGCGGCCTCGCCGCGCTCGACGAGCTGCTTGTACTGGGCCTGCGCCTCGTCGGCGTACTTCTCGGCGACCTTGCGCAGCTCCTCGGAGCTCAGCTTGTCGCGCAGCTCGTCGAACTGGACCGGGAGGTCTTCCTGCAGCTTGGTCAGCCGGGCGCGGCTTTCCTCGACCCGGGACTCGGCGTCGGTGCGGGCCTCGCCGGCCCGGTCACGCAGGGACTCGAGGATCTCGTTGACCTTGGCCAGGGCCAGATCGGCGGCGCCGACGGCCGCCAGCAGCGGGGCCTTGAGGTCTTCCACGGTGGGCTGGGTCTTCTCGCTCATGATGTTCCTTTCAGACTGCGTGCGGTGGTGTAACCGGTTCTGCGACGTCGGCTTCTGCGCCGGCCGCTGCGCTCGCCTCGGCCGCTGCTTCGACTTCGGCTTCTGCCTCGTTCTGCTGACAGAACGAGTTGTAGATATCGAGCAGCACCTGCTTCTGCCGTTCGGTGATCGCGGTATCGGTGACAATCGCGTCGCGCACCAAGCTGGCATCGCTGGGTTCGAGCATCCCAGCCTGCACATAGAGCACCTCGGCGGAGACTCGCAGCGCCTTGGCGATCTGATTGAGCACGTCGGCCGATGGCTTACGAAGCCCACGCTCGATCTGGCTCAGGTAGGGATTGCTCACCCCTGCCTTCTCGGCCAGTTGGCGCACCGATACCTGCGCCGCCTCGCGTTGAGCCCGGATGTAGCTGCCGATGTCCTGTGCAGCGCTGCTCACCACGTTGGCCAACTTGTCGTTGACCACGACGCCGGCAAGGTTTTCGTCCTGCGTCATGGCGAGCCCTCGATCCGTCGGTTTCTGGCTGACGGAAACCACGGTAGGCATGAGTGCTAACAATTGCAAGCACTCTGCTAGCACTATCCGAAAAGCAGTTGCGCCACCGTGTAGATGACCAGGCCGGCCAGGGCACCCACCACGGTGCCGTTGATCCGGATGAACTGCAGATCACGGCCCACGTGTAGCTCGATCCGGCGGCTCGCCTCATCGGCATCCCAGCGCTCGATCGTCTCGGTGATGATCGCTGTGATCTCCGTCCCATACTGGGTGACCAGGTGCTGGGCACCGCGGATGATCCAGTTGTCCACCTTGTCGCGCAGCTCGGCGTCGTCGCGCAGCGACTCCCCGATCCGGGCGACGGTGTCGGCGGTCCGGGTGCGCAGTGCCGAGGACGGGTCCTCGACCGATTCGGTGAGGATCCGCTTGGCCGCGGCCCAGGCGGTCTCGGCGGCGCGCGTTACCTCGTCGCGGGCCATGATCTGCTCCTTGACGTTCTCCGCGCGCGCGATCGTGGCGCCGTCGTTCTGCAGATCGTCGGCGAACTCGAACAGGAACTTGGTCGCCGAGCGGCGCAGCTCGTGGTTCGGGTCGCGGCGCACCTTGTCGGTGAAGTCCATCAGCTCCCGGTGGATGCGGTCGCCCACCAGATGGTCCACCCAGCGCGGCGACCAGGTCGGGGAATCGCGCTCGATCACCCGCTCGATCACCTCGCCGGCGTTCAGCGACCACTGGAAGGCGCGGTCGGCCAGCAGCTGGATCAACGCCTCCTGGCGGCCCTCCTCCAACAGGCTGGACAGCACCCGGCCGATCGGCGGGCCCCATTGCGGTTCGGCGATCCGCTTGACGATCATCCGGTCCAGCACATGCTGGACGTCCTCGTCGCGCAGCATCTCGACGAGCACCCGGGCCACCGTCGAGACCTCGGCGGCCACCCGCTCGGCGTGCCGCTGATCGGCCAGCCATTTGCCGACCCGGCCGGCCACCTCGGCGTCCCGCAGCTTGGTCTCGACCACCTCGGCGGACATGAAGTTCTCCCGCACGAAGGTGCCCAGCCCCTCGCCGAGCTGATCCTTCTTGCGCTTGATGATGGCGGTGTGCGGGATCGGGATGCCCAGCGGATGCTTGAACAGCGCGGTCACCGCGAACCAGTCGGCCAGCGCGCCGACCATGCCGGCCTCGGCGGCGGCCCGGACGTACCCGACCCAGGCGCCCGCGTCACCGCGGGACTGCAGCCAGGTACAGACCAGGAAGATCACCGTCGCCCCGACCAGGAAGCCCAGCGCGACGACCTTCATCTGCCGGAGCGAGCGCTGCCGTTCCCGATCGGCCTCCGAATCGGCACCGGCCAGCGTCTCCGCGAAACTTGTGTGAACCACTCCCCCATCATCCGCTACGGCGCCAGTGGGTCTTCCGCCGTAGTATCGAGGCGACCTAGTGAATGGATTATCACGACTGTGGCACAGCAGAGCGCGACAGCGGTGAAGACCGACGGCCGCAAACGACGCTGGCACCAGCACAAAGTTGAACGACGAAACGAGCTGGTGGACGGCACGCTGGAGGCTATCCGGCAGCGTGGCGCCAACGTCAGCATGGACGAGATCGCGGCCGAGATCGGCGTCTCCAAGACCGTGCTCTACCGCTACTTCGTGGACAAGAACGACCTCACCACCGCGGTGATGATGCGATTCGCGCAGGTCACGCTGATCCCGAACATGGCCGCGGCGCTGTCGTCGAACCTGGACGGGTACACCCTGGTCCGCGAGATCATCCGGGTCTACGTCGAGACCGTCGCCTCCGAGCCCGAGCCGTACCGGTTCGTCATGTCCAACAACAGCTCCAGCCGGACCAAGGCGATCAACGACTCCGAGACGATCATCGCCCGGATGCTCGCGGTGATGCTGCGCCGCCGGATGCAGGTCGCCGGGATGGACACCGCCGGGGTGGAGCCGTGGGCGTTCATGATCGTCGGCGGGGTGCAGCTGGCGACGCACTCGTGGATGTCCAATCCCCGGATGACCACCGACGAGCTGATCGACTATCTGACGATGCTGTCGTGGAGTTCGCTGTGCGGCATCGTCGAGGTCGGCGGGTCGCTGGAGAAGTTCAACTCGCAGAATCATCCGTCCCCCATCCTGCCGCCGCACCTGCTTGACTAGCGGCGTGAGCCCAGACAACGCCTCCGACTTACCCGGGCTGTGGAGCCATCAGCCCCACCGGCATCTGAGATTCCGGGCCGGGGACAAGGTCGCCGATATCGACGCCGAGTCCACCCCCGGGTTCACCGGATCGAAGTCCGACGCGCCGGCGCTGATGGCCGAACGCAATGAGCGCTTCGCCGGCCTGCAGGAGATGCTGTACGCCAACAGCCGTAGCGGCGATCATCGTTCGGTGCTGCTGGTGTTGCAGGGCATGGATACCGCAGGCAAGGGCGGCATCGTCAAACATGTTGTCGGAGCGAGCAATCCGCAAGGTATTCAGTACAAGAGTTTCGGCAAGCCGACACCCGAGGAACTGGCACACCACTACCTGTGGCGGATCAACAAGGCGCTGCCGGCGGCCGGGCACATCGGCGTCTTCGACCGCTCGCACTACGAGGACGTGTTGATCGTGCGGGTGCACAACCTGGTGCCCCCGGAGGTGTGGGGCGCACGCTACGACGAGATCAACACGTTCGAGAAGGAACTCGTCGACTCCGGGACGGTGATCGTCAAGGTCGCGATGTTCGTCTCGCTGGAGGAGCAGAAGAAGCGCCTCGCCGAACGCCTGGACCGGCCGGACAAGTACTGGAAGTACAACCCGGCCGATATCGACGAGCGGCTGAAATGGCCGCTGTACCAGCAGGCCTATCAGGCCATGCTGGACAAGACCTCGACCGAGCATGCGCCCTGGTACGTCGTGCCGTGCAACCGGAAGTGGTACAGCCGACTGGCCGTGCTGGAGCTGCTGATCGAGGCGCTCAAGAGCCTCGACCTACAGTGGCCGCCCGCCGGTTTCGACGTGCAGGCGGAGAAGAAGCGGCTCGCGTCTGCGTAACTACTTGACCAGCGTGAACTGGCCGATGTTGGTGATACCGCGACGGAAGAAGTCCGCGCAACCGGTCAGGTACTTCATGAACCGGTCGTAGACTTCCTGGCCCTGCAGGGCGATGGCCTCGTCCTTCTTGGCTTCCAGATTGGCCGCCCACATGTCCAGCGTGCGGGCATAGTGCGGCTGCAGCAGATGGGTGCGCTGCAATGTGAAGCCCGAGTCGTCGGCCAGCTTCTCGATGTCCTCGACCGCCGGCAGCTGTCCGCCGGGGAATATCTCCGCCGCGATGAACCGCATGAACTTCAGATCGCTGATCGTCAGCTTGATGTTGTTCTCACGGAAGAACTCCTGGGTGTGGGCCAGGATGGTGTGCAGCAGCATGGTGCCGCCCTCGGGCAGGATGCTGTAGGCCCGCTCGAAGAACGCCGGGTAGCGCTCGGCCTTGAAGGCCTCGAACGCGCCGATCGACACGATCCGGTCGACGGGCTCGTTGAACTCTTCCCAGCCCTGCAGCCGGATGTCGATCGTCCGGTCGGTGTCCAGCTTGGCCAGCCGCTGCCGGGCGTACTCGGACTGGGCCTTGCTCAGCGTGATGCCGATGACGTTGACGTCGAACTGGGTGATCGCGCGCTCCAGCGCGCCGCCCCAGCCGCACCCGATGTCGAGCAGGGTCATCCCGGGCTCCAGGCCCAGCTTCCCCAGTGCCAGGTCGAACTTGGCGTTCTGCGACTCCTCGAGGTTCATGTCCTCGCGCTCGTAGTAGCCGCAGGTGTAACCCATGGTCGGCCCCAGGAAGAGAGCATAGAACTCATTCGAGATGTCGTAGATCGACTGAGACTCCTCGTAGAACGGCTCCAGCTCGGTCTCAACTTTTGACATACGAAACTAACCCTCTACGTCCTTCGATTTTTGCCACGGTCGGTTACCCACTTTTTGAGTTATCCACACCGCAACGCGGCAACTCTACCCCACGAAATTTTGGCCGACTTCACCCAAATTTCAGTATGTGTAGAATCCGCGGCCCGACTTCTTGCCGAGCTGACCCGCCTCCACCATGCGCAGCAGCAGCGGCGGCGGACCGTACAGCGGCTCCTTGAACTCTTCGTACATCTTGTCCGCAATGAGCTTCAGGGTGTCAAGTCCGACGAGATCTGACAAGCGCAGCGGTCCCATCGGGTGCGACAGCCCGGCCACGACGGCCTTGTCCACATCCTCGACGGTGGCAAAACCGGACTCCACCATGCGCACCGCGGAGAGCAGGTAGGGCACCAGCAGGGCGTTGACCACGAAACCGGACCGGTCGCCGCAGCGGACGACCTGCTTGCCCAGCACCTTGGCGGCGAACTCCTCGGTGCGCGTCACCGCCGCCTCGGCGGTGACCAGGGTGGAGATCAGCTCCACCAGCGGCAGCACCGGTACCGGGTTGAAGAAGTGCAGGCCCAGCACCCGCTGCGGGTTCTTGGTGGCGGCCGCGATCTTCATGATCGGAATGCTGGAGGTGTTCGACGCCAGCACGGCGTCGGGGTCGGTGATGACGCGGTCGAGCTCGGCGAACACCTTCGCCTTGACGGTGTCGTCCTCGACGATCGCCTCGATGGTGAGCTGACGGTCGGCCATATCGGCCAGGTCGGTGGTGTAGGCCAGCCGGCCCAGCGCCGCGTCCCGGTCGGCCTCACTGAGCTTGCCCTTGGCCGCGGCCCGGTCCAGGGACGCGGTGATGCGCTTGCTACCGGCGGCGATCAGGTCGTCGGTGGGCTCGAACACCAGGACCTGCGCCCCGGCCTTCGCACACACTTCGGCGATCCCGCCGCCCATCTGTCCGGCGCCGATGACGCCGACTCGTTCGATGCTCACTGCTTCTCCTTGACTCCGGACAGCCGTCAGGCCCCGCCCGCACATGCGAACGAGGCCTGACGCTATCAACTCGTGGCTGTCAGCTCTTAGTGGCAGCCGTTGGTTCCACTGCGCTGCGCCGCGCTGCGCTTAGTGGCTCCAGCCCGTTGGTTCCACTGCGCTGCGCTTAGTGGAACTGACCCTCTTCGGTGGAACCGGCCAGCGCGGTGGTCGAGCTGGTCGGGTCAACCGTGGTGGCGATCTTGTCGAAGTAGCCGGCGCCGACCTCGCGCTGGTGCTTGGTGGCGGTGTAGCCGCGCTCCTCGGCGGCGAACTCGCGCTCCTGCAGCTCGACGTAGGCGCTCATCTGGTTGCGGGCGTAGCCGTGGGCCAGATCGAACATCGAGTAGTTCAGCGCGTGGAAGCCGGCCAGCGTGATGAACTGGAACTTGAAGCCCATCGCGCCCAGCTCGTTCTGGAACTTGGCGATGGTTGCATCGTCGAGGTGCTGCTTCCAGTTGAACGACGGCGAGCAGTTGTAGGCCAGCATCTGGTCCGGGAACTCGGCCTTGACCGCCTCGGCGAACTTCTTGGCCAGTTCCAGGTCCGGGGTGCCGGTCTCCATCCAGATCAGATCGGAGTACGGGGCGTAGGCCTTGGCGCGGGCGATGCAGGGCTCGACACCGTTGGTGACGTGGTAGAAGCCTTCCTTGGTCCGCTCACCGGTGATGAACGGGCGGTCGCGCTCGTCGATGTCGGAGGTGATCAGGGTGGCGGCCTCGGCATCGGTACGGGCGATGACCAGGGTCGGCACGTCGGCGACGTCGGCCGCCAGGCGGGCCGAGGTCAGGGTGCGGATGTGCTGCTGGGTCGGGATCAGCACCTTGCCACCGAGGTGGCCGCACTTCTTCTCCGAGGCGAGCTGGTCTTCCCAGTGCGAGCCGGCGACGCCGGCGGCGATCATGGCCTTCTGCAGTTCGTAGACGTTGAGCGCACCACCGAAGCCGGCCTCACCGTCGGCGACGATCGGGGCCAGCCAGTTCTCCACCGAGGTGTCGCCCTCGACCTTGGCGATCTGGTCGGCGCGCAGCAGCGCGTTGTTGATCCGGCGGATGACCTGCGGCACCGAGTTGGCCGGGTACAGGCTCTGGTCCGGGTAGGTATGGCCGCTCAGGTTGGCGTCACCGGCGACCTGCCAGCCGGACAGGTAGATGGCCTTGAGGCCGGCGCGCACCTGCTGCACGGCCTGGTTGCCGGTCAGCGCGCCCAGCGAGTTGACGTAGTCCATGTTGTGGAGCTGCTCCCAGAGCACCTCGGCGCCGCGGCGGGCCAGGGTGTTCTCCTCCACGACCGAACCCTGCAGGGCGACGACGTCCTTGGGGGTGTAGGTGCGGGTGATGCCCTTCCAGCGCGGGTTGTGGTCCCAGTCGTGCTGGATCTGCTCGGGGCTCTTCGGCGTGCCAACGGTGGACATGGCGGCTCCTTCATCAACTTTGTT
Organism: Mycolicibacterium aurum; assembly: GCA_900078775.1. Taxonomy (GTDB): domain Bacteria; phylum Actinomycetota; class Actinomycetes; order Mycobacteriales; family Mycobacteriaceae; genus Mycobacterium; species Mycobacterium aurum_A. The sequence continues at coordinate 5,720,099 of LT549889.1, read as the reverse complement.
AACACTGCTGCGGCTTCGCTGTCGTGTTAACCCGAGGATGCCCCATGTCATATGCGCAGGTCCACCCGTTTCAGATGCAAATTTAGGCCAACCAACTGCCCGAATTTGCAAATCTTGCGAAGAAGAGTCTGCGCTTGACCGGTTCAGAAATTACTCATCGGTAACGGTTTGCGCTGGTCAGTACGCGCGTACTGTTAAATCCGATTCGTCACCGGCCGAAGACCGACGCGACCGCTTTGACCTCGTCGCCGACCACATATGTGAGCGTTCTAACAGTGCGGTCGGCCAGGTCGGCGCCGAACTTGTCGGTCGATCCGGCCGGGTAGGTGTGCAGCAGGATCTGCAGATCGTCTCCGAGCGCCACCGCCGAGTCGTGCTCGATGGTGACCCGCAACGGCTCCCTCAGCAGCTCCGGCGCGGACTCCAGATAGTCCTCGACCACGCTCCAGTAAACCGCGTTGTTCATGTGGTCGAACAGGTCGATGTCGGTGACCCGCAGCGGGAACCTGCGCACCTGCTCGGCGTCCTCCCGCGAGCCCGCCTTCAGATAGGCCTTCCAGCGCAACCGGTGCTCGTCGGTGGTGCGCTGCAGGCCGGCCAGGAAGTCCTCGGAGATCCGCGACGGGCCCTGGGTCTGCCGGCTGAAGTTGATCCAGAAGGCCTCCGACTCCATCAGGCCGCGGCCGCGCTTTCCTTCCAAACGCACCCGCATCTCACACCACCGGTTCGACGTGCCCGAGCACCAGCGCCGCAGCCGCAGGAAGTCCCGGCCCTCGATCGGCTCGACCAGATCGATCATGGTGCGCCGGACGATCCACGCCGGGTGCACATCCTCGTAACCCATCTCGCGCAGCTGGTCCTGGCCGACGTCCTGGATGTGCCGGGCGGCCCCGTCGAACCGCAGCCTGCCGGTGCGGTCGATATCGGCCATCCGCAACGGCCATTCGACGTCGAACACGTCGGGATGCGGATCCGGCACCGGCACCATGGTTTTCGCCAAGCCGGTCTTCGCGGTGGGTTCGCTCACCCTGGTCCTCCCCAGTCGATCAACTTCCGCGATCATGCCAGGACCGCCGCCCTGCAAATCCTGCGAACCCGATATTCACAAGGTTGCTAGCCTCGGTGACGTGTCCAAGACCTACGTCGGATCACGGGTGCGCCAACTGCGCCGCGAGCGCGGCTTCAGCCAGGCCGCGCTGGCCCAGATGCTCGACATCTCCCCGAGCTACCTCAACCAGATCGAACACGATGTCCGTCCGCTGACCGTCGCCGTCCTGCTGCGCATCACCGAGGTGTTCGGCGTCGACGCCACCTTCTTCGCCTCCCAGGACGACACCCGGTTGGTCGCCGAATTGCGCGAGGTGACCCTCGACCGCGACCTCGACATCGCCGTCGACCCGGCCGAACTCGCCGATATCGTCAGCGCGCACCCGGAGTTCGCGCGCGCCATGGTGAGCCTGCACCAGCGCTACCGGCTCACCACCACCCAGCTCGCCGCGGTCGCCGAGGGCCGGTACGTCCCGGGCACCGGCGGCAGCGGGTCGGGCACCATCACCATGCCGCACGAGGAGGTGCGCGACTACTTCTACCAGCGGCAGAACTATCTGGACGAACTCGACACCGCCGCCGAGGATCTCACCATCCGGATGCGGATGCACCGCGCCGAGCTGACCCGCGAACTGTCCGACCGGCTGACCCGCGTGCACGGGGTGCGCATCGTGCGGCGCAACGACCTCGGCGATGCGGTGCTGCACCGGTTCGACCCGGAAACCCGCACGCTGGAGATCGGCGAACACCTGTCCGGCGGGCAGTACGTCTTCAAACTGGCCGCCGAACTGGGCCACCTGGAGTTCGGCGACCTGATCGACAAGCTGGTCGACGAGGGCAAGTTCACCAGCGACGAGTCCCGCACCCTGGCCCGGCTGGGGTTGGCCAACTATGTCGCCGCCGCGACCGTGCTGCCCTACCGGCAGTTCCACGAGGTCGCCGAGAACTTCCGCTACGACGTGGAGCGGCTCTCCGCGTTCTACTCGGTGTCCTACGAGACGATCGCGCACCGGCTGTCCACCCTGCAGCGCCCGTCCATGCGCGGGGTCCCGCTGTCCTTCGTCCGGGTCGACCGGGCCGGGAACATGTCCAAACGCCAGTCCGCCACCGGTTTTCACTTCTCCTCCTCCGGCGGCACCTGCCCGTTGTGGAACGTCTACGAGACGTTCGCCAACCCCGGCAAGATCCTCGTGCAGATCGCGCAGATGCCCGACGGCCGCGACTACATGTGGGTGGCGCGCACCGTGGAGCGGCGCGCGGCGCGGTACGGTCAGCCCGGCAAGACATTCGCGATCGGCCTGGGCTGCGAACTCCGCCATGCGCATCGGCTGGTCTACTCGGAAGGGCTGGATCTGTCCGGTGGCGCAGGCGCGACGATGGCGACACCGATCGGGGCCGGCTGCCGGGTGTGCGAACGCGACAACTGCCCGCAACGCGCCTTCCCTGCCCTGGGCAAGGCGCTCGACCTCGATGCACACCGCAGCACGGTGTCCCCCTATCTGGTGAGGCAGACGACATGACCGACTCCGAGATCGAACCCGTCGAGCCGCCGCGTATCCCGCCCGGCGGGTTCCGTGAGCTCGGCCCGCTGAACTGGGTCATCGCCAAGATCGGCGCCAATCGGATCCGGGCGCCCAAGTTCCACCTGATGAACGTGCTGGGCCAGCACCGACTGCTGTTCCTGGCGTGGCTGCCGTTCTCCGGATATCTGCTCTACGCCGGCAAGCTGTCCCGCAAGGACGCCGAATTGGTGATCCTGCGGGTCGGCCATCTGCGGGGCAGCGAATACGAACTGCAGCAGCACCGCCGGCTGGCCCGCAGCCGCGGGCTGGACGCCGACACCCAGGCCGCCATCTTCGAGGGCCCGGATGCACCCGGGCTGACCCCGAATCAGCGGGTGCTGGTCACCGCGACCGACGAGTTCGTCATCACCCGGTCCATGTCCGGCGAGACCTGGACCGCCCTGTCCAAACTGTACAACCGCGCGCAGATCATCGAATTCTGCACGCTCGCAGGGCAATACGATGCGCTGGCCGCCACCATGGCGACGCTGCGGATCCCGCTGGACTTCCCGGACTGAGCACTTACAGGTACGTCACGCCCAGCACGGTCAGCGTCAGCAGCACCGGGGCGACCGGCAGGCTCCACAGGAACGCGGTACGCACCTGATCCTTGCGCTGATACGCGCGCCAGCCCAGCCAGCCCACCACGGCGGCCGCCACCACGACCACCGCGGAGGCGATGAGCACCCAGAAGCTCACATCGCTGGTGTCGATCGCCAGCGTGATGGCGAGCAGCCACAGCATGTGCCCGATCACCAGGCCGCCGATGGCGGCCACCACTACCGCTCTGGACGGCACGTGCGTCAGAAGTTGATCATGTGGCCGGCCAGGCCGTGGATCGCTTCCTGCAGCGCCTCCGACAGGGTCGGGTGGGTGTGCACGTTGCGGGTCAACTCGTTGACCGTGAGATCCCACTTCTGGGCCAGCGTCAGCTCGGGCAGCAGCTCGGAGACGTCGGGGCCGATCAGATGCCCGCCTAGCAGTTCGCCGTACTTGGCGTCGGCGATCAGCTTCACGAAGCCGGTCGGATCGGCCAGCCCGTGCGCCTTGCCGTTGGCGGTGAACGGGAACTTGGCGACCTTCACGTCGTAGCCCTCTTCGCGGGCCTGCTCCTCGGTCAACCCGAAGCTGGCCACCTGGGGCTGGCAGAACGTCGCGCGCGGCAGCATCCGGTAGTCACCCAGGGTAAGGGTCTCGGCGCCGGCGATGGTCTCGGCGGCCACCACCCCCATCGCCTCGGCGACGTGAGCCAGCATCAGCTTGGCCGTGACATCGCCGATGGCGTAGATGTGCTCGACGCTGGTGCGCATGTTGTCGTCGATCTCGATGGCCTTGCGTTCGGTCAGGGCCACCCCGGTCTTGTCCAGCCCGAAGCCCTCGATGTTGGGCGCGAAGCCGATGGCCTGCAACACCTTGTCGGCCTTGAGTTCCTCGGTCTTACCGTCCTTGCTGACGGTGACGGTGACCTCGTCACCGGAATCCTCGATGGACTCGACCTTGGTGCCGGTGAGGATCTTCACGCCCAGTTTCTTGTACTGCTTCTCGATCTCCTTGGAGACCTCGGCGTCCTCGTTGGGCAACGCGCGCGGCAGGAACTCGACGATGGTGACGTCCACGCCGTAGTTCTTCAGCACGTAGGCGAACTCCATGCCGATGGCACCGGCGCCGGCGATGATGATCGAGCCCGGCAGGTCGCGGGACATGATCTGCTTCTCGTAGGTGACCACGTTCTCGCTGAGCGAGGTACCGGGCACCAGGCGGGTGGACGACCCGGTCGCGATGATCGCGTTGTCGAAGGTGACGTCCTCGGTCCCGCCGTCGTTGAGGTCGACGGTCAGCCCGTTGGGCCCGGTGAACTTGCCGTAGCCGTGGATCTCGGTGATCTTGTTCTTCTTCATCAGGAAGTGCACGCCGGCCACCCGGCCGTCGGCGACCTTGCGGCTGCGGTCGAAGGCCGCCCCGAAATCGAAGCTGGCCTCCCCGGTGATGCCGAAGGTCTTGGCTTCCTTGGTGAAGATGTGCGCCAGTTCCGCATTGCGCAGCAGCGCCTTGGACGGGATACACCCGACGTTCAGGCAGACGCCGCCCCAATACTTGGGTTCGACGATCGCGGTGTTGAGGCCGAGCTGAGCAGCGCGGATGGCCGCCACGTATCCGCCCGGGCCGGCTCCGAGTACAACGACGTCATAGTGGGTCACGGATACCACCCTATCGGGCACGCGTTTGTTCGCGAACCCGTCCGGGTAACCGCCATCGGGCTCCGGCGACGATCCCGGGCCCGTTGAGGGGGATTCACCCATGCCGGACAAGTTGACACCGCATTTCGAGGACGTTCAGGCCCACTACGACCTGTCCGACGAGTTCTTCGCGCTGTTCCTGGACCCGACCCGCACCTACAGCTGCGCGTACTTCGAGCGCGAGGACATGACGCTGGAGCAGGCCCAGCTGGCCAAGATCGATCTGGCACTGGGCAAGCTGGGGCTGCAGCCCGGGATGACGCTGCTGGATATCGGCTGCGGCTGGGGCGCCACCATGCGCCGCGCCATCGAACGCTACGACGTGAACGTCGTCGGCCTGACGCTGTCGAAGAACCAGGCCGGGTACGTGCAACAGACCTTCGATGCGATGGACTCGCCGCGGGAACGCCGCGTGCTGCTGCAGGGCTGGGAACAGTTCGACGAGCCGGTGGACCGGATCGTCTCGATCGGCGCGTTCGAGCACTTCGGTTTCGACCGGTACCCGGACTTCTTCCGGATGGCCTACGACGCGCTGCCGGCCGACGGGGTGATGCTGCTGCACACGATCTGCGCGTTCAATCCGGCCAAGGCCGCCGAGCACGGTATCCCGGTGACCTTCGAGTTGGCCCGGTTCGTGAAGTTCATCATCACCGAGATCTTCCCGGGCGGCCGGTTGCCGTCGATCGAGATGGTTGCGGAGAAGTCGGCCGAGGGCGGGTTCACCCTGACCCGCGAGCAGTCGCTGCGCCTGCATTACGCGCGCACGCTGGACACTTGGGCGCAGTCCCTGCAGGCCCACCGCGACGAGGCGATCGAGGTCCAGTCGCAGGAGGTCTTCGACCGCTACATGAAGTACCTGACCGGCTGCGCCAAGCTGTTCCGGGCCCGCCAGACCGACGTCGTGCAGTTCACCCTCGAGAAAAGCTGAGGGCTACCGGGCGCGGTCCGGGATGGCGCAGGCCAGCGCCGCTTCCTCGGATGCCTCGTCGACGATCCGGGTGCCCCGGTATTCCGGCCGGGCCCCGGCCTCGTACTGGGCGCCGGTGATCGGGGGCTGGGTGGTCAGGTCGGCGTTCTCCTGGTCGGAGTACACCCGGCCCCGGCTCAGGAAGCGCATGCCCTCCGGGGATTCCAGGCTGAAACCCCCGCCGCGGCCCGGCACCACGTCGATGATCAGCTGGGTGTGCTTCCAGGCCTCGAACTGCGGCCCGGAGATCCACACCGGCACCCCGTCGCCCACGTCCAGGACGCCGAGCAGGATGTCGCGGTCCCCCACGATGAAGTCGCCCTGCGGGTAGCACATCGGTGAGGATCCGTCGCAGCATCCGCCGGACTGGTGAAACATCAAGGCGCCGTGCCTGTTATGCAGTGCCTGCAACAGCTCCGCGGCCGCCGCGGTGATCAGGACTCGGCTGGTCATGAATTCAGGCTACGCGCACGGTAAGAATGACAGGTGGCTTCTGTAGACCCTGTCGACCCGTACCTCTGGCTCGAAGACGTGACCGGTGACGACGCCCTGGACTGGGTGCGCCGGCACAACGACCCGACGCTGTCCGAACTCGGCGACGAGGAGTTCGAGGCCATGCGCGCCGAGGCGCTGGCGGTCCTCGACACCGACGCCCGTATCCCGTACGTGCGCCGGCGCGGTGATCACCTCTACAACTTCTGGCGGGACGAGACCAATCCGCGCGGGCTGTGGCGGCGTACCGCACTGGAGAGCTATCTGACCGACACCCCGGACTGGGAGGTGATCATCGACGTCGACGAACTCGCCCGGGTCGACGACACCAACTGGGTGTGGGCGGGTGCAGACGTCATCGAGCCCGATCATTCGCGGGCCCTGGTCAGCCTGTCCCGGGGTGGCGCCGACGCCGTCGTGGTGCGCGAATTCGACATGTTCACACAGGAATTCGTGCCCGGCGGTTTCGAGCTTCCGGAGGCCAAGACGCAGATCTGCTGGGAGGACGAGGACACCGTGCTGGTGGGCACGGATTTCGGGGACGGGTCGCTGACCGATTCGGGCTATGCCCGGTTGGTCAAGCGCTGGCGGCGCGGGACGGCGTTGGCCGACGCCGTGCAGGTGTACGCGGGCGAGCAGGCCGATGTGATCGTGGCTGCCTCGGTGGACCGCACCCCGGGTTTCGAGCGGACCATGATCAGCCGGGCCGTCGACTTCTTCAACGACGAGATCTACGAACTGCGCGGGGACGAGCTGCTGCGCATCGACGCGCCCACCGACGCCACGGTGTCGGTTCATCACGATTGGCTGCTGATCGAGCTGCGCACCGACTGGGACACCTACCCCGCCGGGTCGCTGCTGGCCGCGAGCTACACCGAGTTCATCTCGGGCGCCCGGAATCTGACCGTGGTCTTCGAGCCGGACGCCCGGACCAGCCTGCACCAGTACTCGTGGACGCGGGACAAGCTGGTGGTGGTGACGCTGGCCGATGTGGCCAGCCGGGTGCAGATCTTCACCCCCGGCACGTGGACGGCCGAGGATCTCGCCGGGGTGCCGGCCAACACCAACACGGTGATCGTCGCCGCCGATTCCTATGGTGACGAGATCTTCCTGGACTCAAGCGGTTTCGTCACGCCGTCGCAGCTGTTGCACGGCACCCCGGACGGGCCCGTGTCACCGGTCAAGCAGGCCCCCGGATTCTTCGACGCCGACGGGATCGAGGTGTCCCAGCACTTCGCGACGTCGGCCGACGGCACCCGGGTGCCGTACTTCGTGGTCGGCCGGCCCGACTCGGACGGGCCCACGCTGCTCGGCGGGTACGGCGGGTTCGAGGTGTCCCGGACGCCCGGATACGACGGGGTACTGGGCCGGCTGTGGCTGGCCCGCGGCGGGACCTACGTGCTGGCCAACATCCGCGGCGGCGGCGAGTACGGGCCGAGCTGGCACACCCAGGCGATGCGCGAGGGACGTCACCTGGTGGACGAGGACTTCGCCGCGGTGGCACGGGATCTGGTGGATCGCGGTGTCACGACGGTGGCCCGGCTGGGCGCGCAGGGCGGCAGCAACGGCGGCCTGCTGATGGGCATCATGCTGACCCGCTACCCGGAGTTGTTCGGCGCGCTGGTGTGCAGCGTGCCACTGCTGGACATGAAGCGTTTCCACCTGCTGCTGGCCGGGGCGTCCTGGGTGGCCGAGTACGGCAACCCCGACGATCCGGCCGACTGGGAATTCATCTCGAAATACTCCCCGTACCAGAACATCTCGGCCGACCGGCGCTATCCCCCGATCCTGATCACCACCTCGACCCGCGACGACCGGGTGCATCCGGGGCACGCGCGCAAGATGGCGGCGGCCCTGGAGGACGCCGGTCACCCGGTGAGCTACTACGAGAACATCGAGGGTGGGCACGGCGGCGCGGCCGACAATTCGCAGGCCGCGTTCCGGTCGGCGTTGATCTACCGGTATCTGTGGAAGACGCTGGGCGGCTAGGCTGACCCCGATGTCCGGGTTCGCGGTGTTCAAGCGCTATCTCGCCATCCAGGCGATGACGCTGGTGTGCGGCATCGTCGGGCCGATCTTCCTGTTCGTGTACTTCGCCGTCCAACCCGACCCCACCATCAAGTGGATGTACTGGGCCGGGCTGTTCATCACCGCCGCCGATGTGCTGATCGCACTGGGCATCACGGAAGCGCTGACCAGGACGACACGCGGGTCAACGCCTGCGGGTCGCGGGAAGCTCTTCCTCTCGGGTCCGGCCCAGTCCACTCAGTAGCGACACGATCACGCCGATGATCACCAGTCCGCCGCCGACGGTGAGCGTCAGGTTCAGCCACATGTGCATGCTGGCCACGGCGTGCTCGACCACTGCATCCGCGATCGCGTGGATGTTGCCCGTCGTCCCGGACAGTGCGTCGTCGACATAGCCCCGCCCGATCTCGATGCCCGCCCAGCCGGCCGCCCCGACCAGTAGGCCGGACACGCCGAGTGCGGCAATCATCTTGCCGCGCTTGCGGGATGCGGTGAGGGTCAGCAGGGCGAACACGACGGTGAGCACCGCCACGCCGACGCTGGCCCACGGCCCCCACACCGCCACCGGACGCAGCTGGCCCGGGCGCAGACCGCCGGATGCGTTCTCGGTCACCGGGACCTGCAGGGTGGTGGGCGCCTGCACGCCGAAGCTGTCCAGGGTCTGCCGGATCGAGTTGTCCGCCAGCATCGGCGACAGGTCGACCTCCCAGCGGCCCCGCGCGTCGTTGGTGAACAACCAACGGTGCGCCACCCGGTTCACCGCGGCGAACTGGCCGGGGAACACCTCGCTGCCGGTGTAGGAGTTGGCGGCCGCACCGATCAGGGTGGCCTGCACGCCGGAGGCACCGGTCGCGGCGACCACCTGCTCGGTCAGCTCGGCGGCCATCGGCTGCTGCAGCGCCGGGTTGCGGGCCGCCCCGGCCGCCAGGTCGGAGTAACCGTCGGCGCTGACCACGTGGTGCTGGGTCCACAGCGCCGGGATGCTGACCGCCAGCAGCGCCGTGGTCAGCAGCCAGAGCAGGAGCGCCAGCAGAGACCGCATGGCGCTCCTTTCTGTGTCAGTCCGACAGTGCTCGGCCCACGACCAACGGATCGGGCTGCCCGATCACCTCGTCGTCCTTGTTGTCGTAGTCGAACTTACTCAGCACATGGCGCATCGCGTTGATCCGGGCGCGTTTCTTGTCGTTGGATTTCACCACGGTCCACGGCGCGATCTCGGTATCGGTCCAGGCGAACATGTCTTCCTTGGCCGCGGTGTAGTGGTCCCACTTGTCCAACGAGGCCAGGTCGGTCGGCGACAGCTTCCACTGGCGCACCGGGTCGACCTGGCGGATCGTGAACCGCGTGCGCTGTTCGTTCCGGGTGACCGAGAACCACAGCTTGGTCAGGCTGATGCCATCGTTGACCAGCATCTGCTCGAACAGCGGAGCCTGCCGGATGAACTCGGCGTGCTGTTTGAGGGTGCAGTAGCCCATCACCCGCTCGACCCCGGCCCGGTTGTACCAGGACCGGTCGAACAGCACGATCTCACCTGCGGCCGGGAGATGCCCGACGTAGCGTTGGAAGTACCACTGGGTGCGTTCCCTCTCGGTCGGCTTCTCCAACGCCACCACCCGGGCGCCGCGCGGGTTGAGGTGTTCCATGAACCGCTTGATGGTGCCGCCCTTGCCCGCGGCGTCACGCCCCTCGAAGACGATGACGTGCCGCAGCCCGTTGACCTGGCTCCACTTCTGCAGCTTGAGCAGCTCGATCTGCAACAGCCGCTTCTGCTGCTCGTACTCGTCCCGGCTCATCCGTTCGTCGTACGGGTAGCCCTCTCGCCAGGTATCGACAACCTTCCCGTCGGGCAGCAACACGAGTTCGGGGTCGTCGTCGTCATCGTCGCGGACGGCGTATCCGGAGAGATCCAGGGTCACCGGCAGAAGCTATCCACCCGGACGGACCGTACGGTGACGTCCGGGTGAACAGCCGGGTGCCTATCTGGCCTCGCGCTTGGGCCGGGCCAGCGCCATCTTGGTCATCATCTTGTTGACCCGGGCCAGCGCCTTGAGCGAGTTGTTGTAGTAGGTGCCGCCGGCACCGACCGACAGTCGCGGCACCACCACCGTCTCCTGCCGGCAGAACTTGCGCACCCCGTCGATGCCGCCGAACCGCGCCCCGATTCCCGAGGTCTTCCACCCGCCCATCGGCGCGGTGGTGCACATCAGGTTGGAGATCACGTCGTTGACGTTGACGGCCCCGCAATCCAGCTGCAGCGCAACATCCTTGGCGCGCGCGGTGTCCTTGGAGAACACCGAGGCGCTCAGCCCGTACGGGCTGTCGTTGGCCAGCCGGACGGCCTCGCCGACCGAGGACACCTTCATGATCGGCAGCGTCGGGCCGAAGGTCTCCTCGGTCATACAGGCCATCGAGTGGTCGACGTCGACCAGCACGGTGGCCGGGTAGAAGCTGCCCTCGCCCTCCGGGCGCTTACCGCCGGTGAGCGCCCGGGCGCCCTTGGCCAGCGCATCGTCGACGTGCCGGGCGGTCACGGCGACCTGCGAGTCGTCGATCAGAGCGCCGAACGAATTGCCCTCCCCCGCACCCATCTTGAGGTTCTCCACGGCCTTGACCACCGCGGCGACGAACTGGTCGTAGACCTGCTCGAGGACGTACACCCGCTCCACCGACACGCAGGTCTGGCCGGCGTTGAACATCGCGCCCCAGACCGCGGCGTTGGCGGCGAGTTCGATGTCGGCGTCCTCCAGCACGATCATCGGGTCCTTGCCGCCGAGCTCCAGGCTGACCGGGGTGAGCCGGCGGGCCGCCCGCTCGGCCACCTTTAGGCCGGTGGCGGTGGAACCGGTGAACTGGATGTAGTCGGCGTTGTCGATGACGGCCTCGGACACCTCACGGGCGCCCTGGGCCAGGGCGAGCACCTCGGGCGCGCCGGAGTCGAGCCAACCCCGCAGCAGCACCTCGGCGGTCAGCGGGGTGCGCTCGGAGGGCTTCAACAGCACCGCACAGCCGGCGGCCAGCGCACCGATGGCGTCCATCAGGGCGTTGGCGACCGGGTAGTTCCACGGCGCGATGATGCCCACGACCGGACGCGGCCGGTAGTGCACCTCGATCTTCTTGATGGACAGGAACGGCAGCGGGGCGGGCCGGCCCTCCGGCGTCATCGCCTTCTCCACGGCCTTGATGTAGTAGGACAGGATGGCGATCACCATCGGCACTTCCTGCGCCGCGTCCGTCGCCGACTTGCCGGTCTCGGCGATCAGCAGTCGTTCGATCTCATCGCGGTGTTCGCCCAGCCAGACGGCGTAGCGGGCGAGCACCTTGGCGCGCCCCTTGGCGCCGCGGGCCTCCCACCCGCGCTGGGCTTCGCGTAGGCCGGCGGCGATCCGGGGCACGTCGGCGGGATTGGTCCAGCGAACCTCACCGGCCACCTCACCGGTGGCGGGATTGAGGATGGTGGCGACCTCGGAGCGGTCAGCAGTGGCAGTCATAGGCCCATGCTAAACCTGGGCTGTGACGTAGCTCGCAGCGGGGTTGACACCTGTCAAGTTTTCTTGAGGGTGCCCTTGATGTAGGCCGCCTGCCCGAGGTGCTGGGCGCAGTCGTCGATGATGCTGACCAGCCGCGCGCCGGCCGTCACCGGCGGATCCCAGTTGTCGTCGACGATCCGCTCGAGTTCCCCCTCGTCGATGGACGCGACGTACTCCAGCGTCACCTTGTGCACCGCGTGGTAGTAGCCGGAAAGCAACTTGGCCGGCGCCTTCACCTTGGCCACTTCCGCCGGGCCGTGCCCGTAACCGATGTCGCCGGGCGGCAGACCCAGGCCGAACCGGTCCAGCCAACCGTCGCGGGTCCACACCTGCTCGGTGCCGGCGATGGCGCACAACTGCAGATCCTGGCAGCGCGCGCTGTGCCAGATCAGCCAGGCGATGCTGTTCGCCCCCGGCACCGGCTGCCATTCCGACACGTCGTCGGTGAGTCCGTCGGTGAGGTCGTCGACGTGTTCGATCAGTCGGGTGAAGGAGTCTCGCAGTAGTTCTCTGACAGCGGCGGCCATGTGAACCGAACATACGCCGAACGGCCCGGCCGCACAGGGAGACCGGGCTGCCTGCTCAGGCCCCGTGGAACACCGCTTCCACATTGTTGCCGTCGGGATCGCGGACGAACGCCCCGAAGTAACCGGGGTGATACTCCGGCCACAGCCGCGGGGCGTGCAGCGACTCCGCGCCGAACTCCAGCGCGGCGTCGTAGAAGGCCTGCACCGCCTCGGTGCTCGCCGCCCGGAACGCGATGTGCGTCTCCCGATTCGGACCGCTCGCCTCCCCGGCGTTCAGATCGGCTATCCAGAAATCCGGTTTGCCGTCGGCGCCGTATCCGATGGCGACCTGGTAATCCAGCTGCCGGGTGTACCCCAGTACGCCGAGGACCTTGTCGTAGAAGGCCTTCGACCGCTCCCAATCCGCACAGTTGATTCCGAAGTGATCGATCATCCGGCCACCGTACATTCGGGGCATGACATATCAGGGCGAGCGAAGCGACGGGACAATGTACGACCTCATCATTCGCAACGGCACCATCGTCGACGGACTGGGCGGCGAACCCTATGTCGGGGACGTCGCGGTCGCCGACGGCGTGATCCGCGCGGTCGGCACCGTCACCGCATCCGGCGGCCGAGAGATCGACGCGACCGGCCTGCTCGTCACCCCCGGCTTCGTCGACCTGCACACCCACTACGACGGTCAGGCGATCTGGAGCGACCGGCTCAACCCGTCCTCCGCACATGGCGTCACGACCGCGGTGATGGGTAACTGCGGGGTCGGGTTCGCGCCGTGCCGACCGGAGGATCACGAGACCCTCGTCGACGTGATGGCCGGTGTGGAGGACATCCCCGGCGTGGTCATGGTCGACGGGCTGCCCTGGACGTGGGAGACCTTCCCGGAATTCCTCGACGCACTCGATGCCCGGCACCGGGACATCGATGTGGCCGCGTTCCTGCCGCACTCCCCGCTGCGGGTCTATGTGATGGGCGAGCGCGGCGTCAACCGGGAACCCGCCACCGCCGAGGACCTGGCCCTGATGCGCAAGTTGGCCGCCGAGGCCATCGAGGTCGGCGCGCTGGGCTTCGCCTCGTCGCGGCTGACCATCCACAAGACCGAGAGCGGGCAGCCGATCCCGAGTTTCGATGCCGCCCAGGCCGAGATCGAGGCCATCGCCCGCGGAGTCGACGACGCCGGCGGCGGCCTCATCCAGTTCGTGCCCGACCTGTTCGCCACCGACTACGAGCAGGCCCTGCAGTCGGTGTTCGACGCCGCCGCGACGGTCGGGCTGCCCGTCACCTTCACGCTGGCCATCGGAAACGCCGGGCCGCCGCTGCATCTGGACGCGCTGCGGATGGTGGAGAAGGCCAACGCCGACCGCGGCGAGATCACCGCGCAGATCTTCCCGCGGCCGATCGGCCTGGTTCTCGGGCTCGAGCTGTCCGGCCATCCGTTCGTGCTGTATCCCAGCTACCGCGAGCTCGCGGATCTGCCACTGGCCGAGCGGGTCGCCGAGATGCGCAAACCCGATGTGCGGGAACGGATCCTGAACGACACACCCGCCGGGGACGGGCACCCGCTGATGTTCGCCGCGCAGGCATTCGAGTGGATGTTCCCGCTGCAGGATCCGCCGAATTACGAACCCGACCGCTCCGACAGCATCGCCGAACGGGCCCGGGCCCGCGGGGTGAGCCCGCTGGAGGAGGCTTACGACCGGGTGCTCGACGATGACGGCAAGGCGATGCTGATGGTCACCCTCGCCAACTTCCGGGACGGCTCGCTGGATACGGTCGCCGAGTTGATCCGCCGCGAGGACGTGGTCCTCGGGCTCGGCGACGGCGGTGCCCACTACGGAATGATCTGCGACGCCAGCTTTCCCACCTACATGCTGACCCACTGGGTACGCGACCGGGCCGAGGGTCGGCTGTCGGTGGCCGAGACGGTCCGCGAGTTGACCTCGGTGCCCGCCCGGGTGGCCGGGCTCGCCGACCGGGGCCGCATCGCCGTCGGCTTCAAGGCCGACCTCAACGTCATCGACGCCGAGGGTCTGAAACTGCACCGCCCCGTCGTCGTCCACGATCTGCCCGCGGGTGGACGCCGACTGGACCAGACCGCAGAGGGCTACGTGGCCACCATCGTGTCGGGCGAGATCATCGCCGAGAACGGGGTGCCCACCGATGCCCGGCCCGGGCGGCTGGTGCGCGGACGCCGGCCACTACCCGCGTAGCGCCGGATGCTGCTTCTTCAGCAGCGGCAACAACAGTCGATTGGGTAGCAGCCCGAACACCTTGGCGCCGATCTGATTCGGCAATCCGGGGATCACCTCACCCCGGTCCTCGGCCAGCCCGCCGATGCCCGCCTTGGCGACCTCGCGGGGGCTCAACCACATGAATTTCGGGAACGCGTCGGCGAAGGTGCGTTCGTCCATCCCTGCGACAGAGAGGAATTCAGTACGCACCGGGCCGGGATGCAGCGCCGCCACGGTCACTCCGGTGCCGGCCAGCTCGGCCCGCAACCCCTCGGTGTAGGACCGGACGAAGGCCTTGGTCGCGGCGTATCCGGCCTGGCCCGGAAACGGCTGGAACCCGGCCGTCGAGCCGACGTTGAGGATCGCGCCCCGGCGCCGCGGCACCATCTGCTGCACGGCCCGGGTGCTCAGGTCGATGACGGCCTCGACGTTGACCCGCACCTGCGCGACCTCAGCCTCCGGGGTGGAGTCCAGCACGGCGCCGATGGTGCCGATGCCGGCGTTGTTGACCAGGATGTCGACGGTCAGCCCCCGCCGCTGCACCTCGGCGAGCAGGTCGGCGCGCGCCGCGGGATCGGCGACATCGGCGGCGACGACCTCGACCCGGACCCGCCCGGACAGTTCCTCGGCGAGATCCCGCAACCGGTCCTCGCGGCGGGCGACCAGGGTCACCCCGTGTCCGCGGGCGGCGAGCTCACGGGCGAGGTCCGCCCCGATGCCCGAGGAGGCTCCGGTGACGACGGCGGTGGTGTCGGGTGTGGGTGCGGGGAGGGCCATGCGTTCGGAAACTACCCGTGGCGTCGTTATTGTTCCCACATGAGCGTGAAGGTGGACCTCGACAAGCTCGCCGAGACGCTGGCGGATTTCCCGTTCGGCTATCTGATCACCGTGGGTGACGATTTCCGCGCGCACACCGTGGCCGTCACGCCGGCGCTGGAGAACGGGGTGTTCGTGGTCGGGCCGGTCGGGAACACCACCGCGCGAAACGCGACCGCGCATCCGGCCGTCACCGTGCTGTGGCCGCCCCGGGAGCCGACCGGCTACTCGCTGATCGTGGACGGCACCGCCGAGGTCACCGACTCGGTCGTGCGACTGATGCCCGGCCGGGCGGTGCTGCACCGTAGCGCCATCGAGCCGGGTGCGGGCACCGATCCGGGCGGTTTGCACGACTGCGTTCCGCTCAAACCCTGATCTGCGACTCCAGCCCTCGCCTATCGGCGCACCATGCTGCTATGTTCCATCGAATATTTTCTATAGAGAGGACAGCAGCGTGGCATTGTCCGGAGAGGAAACCGCCCTCGTCGAGGCGGTTCGCCAGTTCGTCGACAAGCAGGTTCGCCCTGTGGTGCGCGAGCTCGAACACGCCAACACCTACCCGGGCGAACTCATCGACACGATGAAAGAGATCGGGATCTTCGGCCTCGCGATACCCGAGCCCTACGGCTTCGGCCAGGTGTCGATGCCCTGCTACGTCGCGGTGACCGAGGAGTTGGCGCGCGGCTGGATGAGTCTGGCCGGCGCCATGGGCGGGCACACCGTGGTCGCGAAGCTGATCATGATGTTCGGCACCGAGGAGCAGAAGAAGCGCTATCTGCCACGCATGGCGACGGGCGAACTGCGTGCGACAATGGCGCTCACCGAACCCGGCGGTGGTTCGGACCTGCAGGCCATGCGTACCGTCGCACGCCGGGACGGCGACGAGTACGTCATCAACGGCAGCAAGACCTGGATCACCAACGCCCGCCGCGCCGGACTGGTCGCGCTGATGTGCAAGACCGACCCGGCCGCCGATCCTGCCCACCGGGGCGTCTCCATCCTGCTGGTCGAGAAGGTTCCCGGCTTCACGGTGTCCAAGGATCTCCCGAAACTGGGCTACAAGGGAGTGGAGAGCTGTGAACTCAGCTTCGACGACTGCCGGGTGCCTGCCGACGCCCTGCTGGGCACGGCCGAAGGCAGCGGGTTCGCGCAGATGATGAAGGGCCTGGAGGTCGGCAGGTTGCAGGTGGCGGCCCGCGCCACCGGGGTCGCCCGGGCGGCCCTGGACGACGCACTGCGTTACGCCCAGGAACGGGAGAGCTTCGGCAAACCCATCTGGCAGCACCAGTCGGTCGGAAACATGCTCGCCGACATGGCCACCAAACTCTCCGCGGCCCGCGCGTTGTTGCTCAGCGCCGCAGAGAAATTCGACTCCGGTGCCCGCTGCGATATGGAGGCCGGCATGGCGAAGCTGTTCGCCTCCGAGATCGGAATGGAAATCGCCCTGGATGCGGTCCGGATCCACGGTGGATACGGCTACTCGACCGAATACGACGTCGAACGTTATTTCCGCGATGCCCCGCTCATGATCGTCGGTGAGGGCACCAACGAGATCCAGCGCGGCGTGATCGCCAAGCAGCTCGTCAGGCGCGGCGGCCTGGACCAGTGACCCGCACCGCCACCTCTACCGCCGAGAAGCGCTGACGTCAGCCCAGCGTTCCGCTGGCGGCGAGATGCTCGGCGAGCAGTGCGCCCGCCCGGCGCACGTGACATGCCATCGCTGCCCTGGCGGCCTCGTCGTCCCCGGAGCGCAAGTGCTCGATGATCGCGCGGTGATCCTGCGCCGAGGCCTCCGGCCATCCCTCCACCGCGGCGAAGAACTTGCGCGGGGCGTACGGCAGCGTGGCCTTGATCAGCCAGCGGATCTTGCGTGATCCCGCCAACCGGTAAATCGTTTCGTGGAAACGATGATTGAGCTTCTCGACCGCTTCGTAGTCCTTGTTCGCAGCGGCCTTTTCCAACTCCGACTGGATCGTTTCGAGCTGCCCCACCAACTCGGCATCGATCACCCGGGCGGCCCGCGCGGTCAGTTCGCCACCCAGCAGAGCCTGGGCGTCGTAGACGTCGCGGATGTCCTCGCTGGACAGCGCGGTCACCGAGAATCCCCGGCGGGGCTCGATGGTCAGGAACCCCTCGGTCTGCAGCAGGAGCAGACCCTCCCGGGCCGGGGTCGCACTGATGCCGAGCTCCTCGGCAACCGTCTCGGGCCGGATGAACTCACCGGCCGACAACTGGCCGGCCACGATCAGCTCTCGGACGTGCGCGGCGGCGAGATCGCTGAGCCGAAGCGGTCCCCGCCGTCGGTCGGCGGCAGCCGTTGGTTTCACCGCCCAAATATAGACAATCGTCCGGCGCGACCCGGCACAGCGCACTCAGGCCTAGAGCTGTCCGTACGAATTCTGGGTCGCCGAAGCATCTCTGCCGCTTCAAGCCCAGGTAGAGGCTATGGACCGGCGGTTACGCCCGAACCCCAGTGAGACGAAAAGGCCCGGCTCGCAAGCGAGCCGGGCCTTCCCGTAGCGAGTTCGGACTCAGAAGTCCATACCGCCCATGCCACCGGTCGGGTCGCCCGCGGGTGCGGCGGCCTTCTCCGGCTTGTCGGCGACGACGGCCTCGGTGGTGAGGAACAGCGCCGCGATGGACGCCGCGTTCTGCAGCGCCGAGCGGGTGACCTTGACCGGGTCGGCGACGCCGGCCTTGAGCAGGTCCTCGTACACGTTGGTCGCGGCGTTCAGGCCGTGGCCGTCGGGCAGGTTCGACACCTTCTCGGCGACGACGCCCGGCTCCAGACCACCGTTGAAGGCGATCTGCTTCAGCGGAGCCGACAGCGCGACGCGCACGATGTTGGCACCGGTCGCCTCGTCACCCTCGAGCTTCAGCTCATCCAGGGCCGGCGAGGACTGCAGCAGGGCCACGCCACCACCGGCGACGATGCCCTCTTCGACGGCGGCCTTCGCGTTGCGGACGGCGTCCTCGATGCGGTGCTTGCGCTCCTTGAGCTCCACCTCGGTGGCAGCTCCGGCCTTGATGACTGCAACGCCGCCGGCCAGCTTGGCCAGGCGCTCCTGCAGCTTCTCGCGGTCGTAGTCGGAGTCGCTGTTCTCGATCTCGGCACGGATCTGGGCCACCCGACCGGCGATGGCGTCGGAGTCACCGGCGCCCTCGACGATGGTGGTCTCGTCCTTGGTGACGACGATCTTGCGGGCGGTGCCCAGCAGAGCCACATCCGCGGTCTCCAGGGACAGGCCGACCTCTTCGCTGACGACCTGGCCACCGGTGAGGATGGCGATGTCCTGCAGCATGGCCTTGCGGCGGTCACCGAAGCCCGGGGCCTTGACGGCGACGGACTTGAAGGTGCCACGGATCTTGTTGACCACCAGGGTCGACAGGGCCTCGCCCTCGACGTCCTCGGCGATGATCAGCAGCGGCTTGCCGGACTGGATGACCTTCTCCAGCAGCGGCAGCAGGTCCTTGACGGTCGAGACCTTGCCCGACACCAGCAGGATGTAGGGATCCTCCAGGACGGCTTCCTGACGCTCGGCGTCGGTCACGAAGTAGCCCGAGATGTAGCCCTTGTCGAAGCGCATGCCCTCGGTGAGCTCCAGCTGCAGGCCGAAGGTGTTGGACTCCTCGACGGTGATGACACCCTCGTTGCCGACCTTGTCCATGGCCTCGGCGATCAGGTCACCGATGGACTGGTCACCGGCGGAGATGCCCGCGGTGGCCGCGATCTGGTCCTTGGTGTCGATCTCCTTGGCGGTGGAGAGCAGGCGAGCGGTGACAGCCTCGACAGCCTTCTCGATGCCGCGCTTCAGGCCGAGCGGGTTGGCGCCGGCTGCGACGTTACGCAGACCTTCGCGAACCAGGGCCTGGGCCAGCACGGTGGCGGTGGTGGTGCCGTCGCCGGCGACGTCGTCGGTCTTCTTGGCGACCTCTTTGACCAGCTCAGCGCCGATCTTCTCGTACGGGTCCTCCAGCTCGATCTCCTTGGCGATGGACACACCATCGTTGGTGATCGTGGGGGCGCCCCACTTCTTCTCCAGGACGACGTTGCGGCCCTTGGGGCCCAGCGTCACCTTTACGGCGTCAGCGAGGGCATTGAGGCCCCGCTCGAGGCCGCGACGGGCCTCTTCGTCATACGCAATTGTCTTGGCCATTGCGAAGTGATTCCTCCGGTTGGGAATTGCACGTCTTATTGGTCGGGTTCAGTGCCCGCGACGGACGGCGTGGGTGTGCTCCCTGCCTCACCGGCCCGACCTAGCACTCACTAATCGAGAGTGCCAACGTCATTTTTAGCACTCGCCCATGCCGAGTGCAAGATTCCGGCCCACGGGACTGTTATCCAGGTCATAGGTATGACCTATCAGTGATCTTGCTTCTATTTGCTTGAACCTATCGATAGGTTTTCCCTAAGTTTTGAGGCGCGTTAGTCAGTGCAATCCGATTGGAGCCCTCATGTCCATCCTGAACACCGAGATCAAGCCTTTCGAGGCCACCGCCTTCCGGAACGGTGAGTACATCGACGTGTCCGATGCCGATGTGCGCGGCAAGTGGTCCATCTTCTTCTTCTACCCGGCCGACTTCACCTTCGTCTGCCCGACCGAACTCGGCGACATGGCCGACCTGTACGACGAGTTCACCAGCCTGGGCGTCGAGGTCTACTCGGTGTCCACCGACACCCACCACGTGCACGCCGCGTGGCACAAGTCCTCCGACACCATCGGCAAGATCCGCTACTTCATGGTCGGCGACCCGTCGGGAACCATCACCCGCAACTTCGACAACATGCGCGACGGTGAAGGCCTGGCCGACCGCGGCACCTTCCTCGTCGACCCGGACGGCATCATCCAGTACCTGGAGATCACCCCGGAGGGTGTCGGCCGCAACGCCGCCGAGCTGCTGCGCAAGGTGAAGGCCGCGCAGTACGTGCGCAACCACCCGGGTGAGGTCTGCCCGGCCAAGTGGGAAGAGGGCGAGACCACCCTGGCGCCGTCGATCGATCTCGTCGGCAAGATCTGACGCCCCACCACCATCCACGGGAGACCACCATGCTCGACACCTCAACCACCGCACAGCTGAAGACCTACCTGGAGCGGGTCACCATGCCGATCGAGCTGGTGGCCTCCCTGGACGACGGCCCCAAGTCGGCCGAGCTCGCCGCGCTGCTCACCGAGACCGCGGCGCTGTCCGACAAGGTGACCTACCGTCGCGCCGACGACGATCCGCGCCGGCCGTCGTTCCGGATCGAGCGGCTGGGCACCGACATCGGTGTCCAGTTCGCCGGCATCCCGATGGGCCACGAGTTCAGCTCCTACGTCCTGGCCCTGCTGCAGGTGGGCGGTCACCCGGTCAAGGTCTCCGACGAGCTGGCCGAGACCATCACGTCGCTGGACAGCGACCTCACCTTCGAGACCTACATCTCGCTGTCCTGCCAGAACTGCCCGGATGTCGTCCAGGCGCTCAACGCGATGAGCGTGCTCAACCCCCGGATCACCGTCTCCACCATCGACGGTGCGCTGTTCCAGGACGAGGTCGAGCAGCGCAAGGTGCTCGCGGTGCCCACCGTCTTCCTCAACGGTGAGCTGTTCGACTCCGGCCGCATGAGCCTGGAGCAGATCGTCGGCAAGCTCGACACCGGCGCGGCCGCCCGCGACGCGGCGAAGATGGACGGCAAGGACCCGTTCGACGTGCTGGTCATCGGTGCCGGACCGGGCGGGGCCACCGCCGCCATCTACGCGGCGCGCAAGGGCCTGCGCACCGGCCTGGCCGCCGAGCGGTTCGGCGGGCAGGTGCTCGACACCATGGCGATCGAGAACTTCATCTCGGTGCCGCACACCGAGGGCCCCCAGCTGGCGGCCGCCCTCGAGCAGCACGTCCGCGAGTACGACGTCGACATCATGGCGACGCAGGAGGCGGTCGAACTGGTGCCCGCCGCCGAGGTCGGCGGCCTGACCGAGGTGAGGTTCCGCAACGGCTCCGCGCTGACCTCGCGCACCGTGGTGCTCGCGACCGGCGCCCGCTGGCGGAACATGAACGTCCCCGGCGAGCAGGAGTACCGCAACAAGGGCGTCACCTTCTGCCCGCACTGCGACGGGCCGCTGTTCAAGGGCAAGCGGGTCGCCGTCATCGGCGGCGGCAACTCCGGCGTCGAGGCGGCCATCGACCTGGCCGGCGTGGTCGGCCACGTCACGCTGCTGGAGTTCGACGACCACCTGCGCGCCGACGCCGTGCTGCAGCGCAAGCTGCACAGCCTGCCCAACGTCGACGTCATCGTCAGCGCCGCGACCACCGAGGTGGTCGGCGACGGTGCCAAGGTGACCGGGTTGCGCTACCGCAGCCGCGACACCGACGAACTGCACGAGCTCGGGCTCGAAGGCGTCTTCGTCCAGATCGGTCTGCTGCCCAACACCGAGTGGCTCAAGGGGTCGGTCGAGCTGACCGGGCGCGGCGAGATCATCATCGACGCCGCCGGCGCCACCTCGGTGCCGGGTGTGTTCGCGGCCGGCGACTGCACGACGACACCGTTCAAG
Organism: Mycolicibacterium aurum; assembly: GCA_900078775.1. Taxonomy (GTDB): domain Bacteria; phylum Actinomycetota; class Actinomycetes; order Mycobacteriales; family Mycobacteriaceae; genus Mycobacterium; species Mycobacterium aurum_A. The sequence goes on along the minus strand of LT549889.1, from coordinate 5,698,138 downwards.
CAGATCGTCATCTCGCTGGGCGCCGGCGCCACCGCCTCGCTCAGCGCGTTCGACCATCTGATCCGCACGTCCGCCCCGACTGCGGGTTGACGAGCGCGCACCGGCGCTAGCATCGGGCATGGCCAGCACCCCCTCGGTCGCGCAGCTGCGCGCCTTCGTCGCGGTCAGCCGGTTGCAGCACTTCGGGGCGGCCGCGACCCAGCTGGGCATCTCCCAGCCGACGCTGAGCCAGCTGCTCTCGAAGCTGGAGGCCAACCTCGGCCTCCAGCTCATCGAGCGCAGCTCCCGGCGGGTGGTGGTCACCCCCGCGGGCCGGCGCCTGCTGCCGCACGCCGAGGCCGCGGTCGAGGCAGTGCACGCCATCGTCGACGCCGTGGAACCGACGGGGTGGCTGTTCGAAGCGCTGCGCCTGGGCATCATCCCGACGATCGCGCCGTACCTGCTGCCGACGCTGCTGGGCGCACTGCGGGACGAGACACCCGATCTCAAGCTGTTCGTGCGTGAGGACCAGACCCATCGCCTCCTCGACGCCCTGCGGCGCGACGAGATCGATGTCGCCCTGCTGGCCCTTCCGGTCAGCGAGCCGGGCCTGGTCGCCCAGCCGGTCTACGAGGAGGACTTCGTGCTGGCGGTCAGCGCGGACTCCGAGCTCGCCGGCGCCACCGACGTGCCGGTCGAGGCGCTGCGCCGTCAGCCCCTGCTGCTGCTGGACGAGGGACACTGCCTGCGCGATCAGGCCCTTGAGGTGTGCGCGCTGGCCAACGTCCTGGACACCGGCCACGACGCCGCACGGACCAGCTCACTTCCCAACGTCGTGCAGCTGGTAGCGGCCGGGATGGGCGCCACCCTGCTGCCCGCGACCGCGGTCCCCGTCGAAACGCGGGGCGCATCGCTGGGCATCGCGACCTTCGCCGATCCCGTTCCGGGCCGACGCATCGGCCTGGTCTGGCGTGCCACCAACTCGCGCGCCGAGCGTTTCGTCGACTTCGCCCAGATCATCCGCCGGGCCGGGGTCGACCGCGGGCTGCCGACCCGATCGGTGGTGGGATCGGTCCCGCCGGGGCCGCTACCCGTCCTCGCCGTCGAGTAGCTCCGGTCAGTTGCCCTCGCCCTGGAACCGGTCGTCCACGAACTCCGAGAAGTCCACCGCGGCCGGGAACTCCTTGGCCTCGGTGAAGGCGTCGGCGATCTCCTGCTCGGAGGCGATGATGTCGGCGCTCAACGGCACCGGGTGCTTGATCGAGCGGGTCCAGGTGGTCCGCGAGGCCTCCGGGCTGATCTCGGTCAGCTCGGCGTACCTGGCCGACCACTCGTCCAGGTTGTCCGCCGACCAGGTGGTCGCCACCGCGTAACGGTCCAGGAAGTCGGCGATGGCCTCGGTGATGCCCGGATCGTCGAGCCCGTCCCCGGAGGCGACCCAGAAGTTGTAGCCATTGCCCGCGGTGTCGGCGGCGGCGATGATCCGCGCGCCCACCTCCTGCTCGGCGATCGCGGTGTAGGGGTCCCACACCGCCCAGCCGGCGACCTCGCCGCGGGTCAGCGCCGCATACCCGTCAGCGGGCGTGACGTAGACCGGCTCGATGTCCGACAGGGCCAGCCCGGCGTTCTTCAGATGCAGCAGCAGGTTGGCGTTCGCCGAACTGCCCTTGGTCACCGCCACCTTCTTGCCCTTCAGATCCCGCACCGCACCGACCGGGGAGTCCTTGGCGACCAGGATGGCGTCACCCTTGCCGGTGGCCTCCAGCGCGCCGACGACCTTGATGTCGGCGCCGGCCGCGGCCCCGAACACCGCCGGGGTGTTGCCCACCTGGGCGAGGTGGATGCCGCCGGCGCTGGCCGCCTCGACCAGCGGCGGGCCCGCGGTGAAGCTGGAGAACTCGACCTTGTACGGCGCATCCTCCAACTGCCCCGAGGCCTTCATCAGCACCTCGATGGAGATCGCCCGCTGGTCGCCGACCTTCAGCGTGATCGGGCCGGACGCCTCCGGCGCGGCGTCCCCACCACCGCAGGCCGACAGCACCAGCGAGGCGGCGGCCACCAGGGCGACGCTGAGCGATTTCATCTTCATGGGCGGATTCCTCAGGGTTGGGGTTGACGGTCGGTGACGCCGAGCAGTTCGAGCAGTCGGGTGGTGTAGACGGCGGCCTCCGGTGAGGCGTGGCCGCGGGGGCGGGGCAGGTCGATGTCCACCCGGTGTGCGATCCGGCCGTCCTCGAGCACCAGCACCCGGTCGGCCAGCACGACCGCCTCGGCGACGTCGTGGGTCACCAGCAGGACGCCGAAGCCGTGCTCGGCGAACAGCCGCAGCAACAGGTCGTGCACGGACAGCCGGGTCAGCGCGTCGAGCGCGCCGAACGGCTCGTCGAGCAGCAGCAGCGTCGGCTCGGCGACCAGCGCTCGGGCCAGCGCCGCGCGCTGCGCCTCACCGCCGGACAGGGTCAGCGGCCAGGCATCGAGCCGGTGCTTCAGACCCACCTCGCCGAGCACCCGGCGGGCGCCGTCGGTGGCCGACCGTTTCCTGCGCTGCGGGTCGCCGAGCTCCACGTTGCGGGTGACGGTCAGCCACGGGATCAGCCGCGGTTCCTGGAAGACCACGGTCGGGGTGCCCTCGACGGTCACCTCGCCGGTGTGCTCGTCGGACAGCCCGGCCAGCACCCGCAGCAGGGTGGACTTGCCGGACCCGCTGCGCCCGACCAGGGCCACGATCTCGCCGCGCCCGACGGTCAGGTCGATGCCGTCGAGGACCACCCGCCCGTCGAACTTCTTGACCAGGTTGCGCACCTGGGCGCTCATCGGTGCTGTCTCCTCTTCGCGCAAGCGCTCATCGGGTCCCCGGCCCGGGCCGCCAGCGCAGCGCCCACCGCTCCAGCCAGCGCACGAGCGCATCGGTCACCAGTCCGAGCAGTCCGTAGACCAGCAGGCCGAAGATGACGATGTCGGTGCGCAGGAACTCGCGGGCATTGTTCACGATGTAGCCCAGCCCGGCGTTGGCGTTGACCTGCTCGGCCACGATCAGCGACAGCCAGGCGATGCCCAGGCTCTGCCGCACGCCGACCAGGATCTGCGGCAGCGCCCCCGGGATGATCAGGTGGCGCAACCGTTCCCCACGGCTGAGCCCGAGCACCTCACCGAGTTCGACCAGCTTGGGATCCAGGTGCCGGATGGCGGCGAAGGTATTGAGGTAGAGCGGGAAGGCCACCCCCAGCGCGATCAGGTAGACCTTCGGCTCCTCGCCGATGCCGAACCAGATGATGAACAGCGGGATGAGCCCGAACAGCGGGATGGTGCGCAGCATCTGCAGCGGCGGGTCGACGGTGTACTCGCCGACCCGGCTCAGGCCCGCCAGCACCCCGAAGCCGATCCCGACCGCGGCGCCGAGCGCGAAACCGATCAGCGCCCGCTGCCCGGACACCAGCAAGGCGTCCCCCAGCGCGCCGGAACGGTAGACGCTCAGCCCCGCCTCGAAGACGACCGCCGGTCCCGGCAGCACCCTCTCCGACAGCAACCCGGTCTGGCCGGCCAGTTGCCAGCCGAGGAGCAGGACGACGGGGGCGATGGAGCGCAGGAAGCCCGGCCGGCGGTACCAGGGCCGCGGCCGGCGGGGCGGCGGGGAGTCCGGGTCCGCGGCAGCACGAAGCGGCGCGTTCACCTGGGTGACCATCCCTGCGATGCTGCGCGGGACCGGCGGCCGGGTCGAGAGTTGTGCTCGCCGTGAGGTAAAGGACGCGCGGTTCCTCCAGGGGATATGCGATCCCGGAACCCCTTGCCTTAGACTGCCCTTCGACCAGAAGGGAGTTCCGGGTGCGGGCATACACAGCGCCCAGCGCCCAGAATTTGCGGAGCTGGCAGCGGCGAGCGTTGGTCAAATACCTCACCGCCAAACCCAAAGATTTCCTTGCCGTGGCCACCCCCGGCGCCGGTAAGACCACGTTCGCGCTGCGCATCGCCAGCGAATTGCTGGCCGACGGCACCGTGCAACAGGTCGTGGTGGTGGTGCCGACCGAGCACCTCAAGATCCAGTGGGCCCAGGCCGCCACCCGGTTCCACATGGCGTTGGACCCCAAGTTCAGCAACTCGGCCGGGCACACCTCCAGCGATTACCACGGCATCGTGGTGACCTACGCCCAGGTGGCCAGCCACCCGACCCGGCACCGGGTGCGCACCGAGAACTACAAGACGCTGGTCATCTTCGACGAGATCCACCACGGCGGCGACGCAAAGTCCTGGGGTGACGCGATCCGCGAGGCCTACAGCGATGCCACCCGCCGGCTGTGCCTGACCGGTACCCCGTTCCGCAGCGACGACAGCCCCATCCCGTTCGTCACCTACGAGGCGGACGCCGCGGGCTACCAGCGTTCCAAGGCCGACCACGTCTACGGCTATTCCGACGCACTGGCCGACGGCGTGGTCCGTCCGGTGGTGTTCATGGCCTACTCGGGTGAGGCCCGCTGGCGGGACAGCGCCGGGGAGGAACATGCGGCCCGGCTCGGGGAGCCGCTCACCGCCGAGCAGACCGCCCGGGCCTGGCGCACCGCACTGAACCCGGAGGGTCAGTGGATGCCCGCGGTCATCGCGGCCGCGCACAAGCGGTTGATGCAGAAGCGCGCGCACGTGCCCGACGCCGGCGGCATGATCATCGCCTCCGACCAGACCACCGCGCGGGCCTACGCCAAGCTGCTGACCACGCTCACCGGCGAGGCCCCGACCGTGGTGCTCTCCGATGACCCGACCGCGTCCAACCGCATCTCGGAGTTCTCCGAGTCCTCGACTCCGTGGCTGGTGGCGGTGCGCATGGTCTCCGAGGGCGTCGACGTGCCCCGGCTGACCGTGGGCGTATACGCCACCAGCGCATCGACGCCGCTGTTCTTCGCGCAGGCGATCGGGCGCTTCGTGCGTAGCCGCCGCCCCGGTGAGACGGCGAGCGTCTTCCTGCCGTCGGTGCCCAACCTGTTGCAGCTGGCCAGTGAGCTGGAGGCGCAGCGCAATCACGTGCTGGGCAAGCCACACCGCGAATCCGACGGCCTGGACGACGAGCTGATCGCGGACGCGAACAAGACCAAGGACGAGAAGACCGACCAGGACCGCGGTTTCGAGTCCCTCGGCGCCGACGCCGAACTCGATCAGGTGATCTTCGACGGGTCCTCGTTCGGCACCGCGGCCGCGGCGGGCAGCGAGGAGGAGGCCGACTACCTCGGCATCCCCGGCCTGCTGGACGCCAACCAGATGCGGGATCTGCTGAGCCGCCGCCAGGATGAGCAGCTGCAGAAGCGCTCGGCCGCGGCGGCCGCCAACGGGGGCCCGCCGGCACCGCGCACCACGCACGGGCAGTTGCAGGAACTCCGGCGCGAGTTGAACACCCTGGTGTCGATCGCCCACCACCGCACCGGCAAGACGCACGGCCAGATCCACAACGAGCTGCGTCAGATCTGTGGCGGTCCGCCGTTGGCCGCGGCCACCGGCGAGCAGATCAAGGCCCGCATCGACGCGGTGCGCAGCCTCAGTTCATCCCAGCGCTAGAGGCCCAGCAGCTCGGGCAGGTCGGCCACCGAGTCGATGACATGGTTGGGCTGCATGGCGAATTCGTCTGCGGCCCAACGGTCCAACGTGGCCTGTCGAAACTTTCCGGTGCGCACCAACACGCCGGTCATGCCGACCACCTGACCGGCCAGCACATCATTGTTGAGATCGTCGCCGACGATGTACATCTCGTCGGCGTTCACCCCCAGCAGGTTGGCCGCCGACAGGAAGCCCCCCGGTGCGGGCTTGCCGACCGCGGTGGCCTTGCGTCCGGACGTCTCCTCCATGCCGATCAGATACATGCCGGTGTCCACCCGCAGACCGTCGCTGGTGGTCCAGGCGGTGCTGCGGTGCATGGCCACCACCGGAACCCCTTGGGCCATCCAGTCGTACACCCAGGACAGGGTCAGGTGGTTGTATTCCGGCCCGGCGCCGCCGAGCAGCACCACATCCGGAGTCTCCGGGGTGGTGGGTCCGTTGAACTCCTGGGAGTAGACGATGTCCACTCCCGCCATGTCCTCGGCGATCTGTCCGCTGTTGACCAGGAAGCACCGCGCCCCCGGATACCGGTCGCGCACATAGCCGGCGGTCAGCGCGGCGGCGGTGATCACCTCGTCGGGACGGACCGCCATGCCCGCCTCGGTGAGCAGATCGGCGATCTGGGTCCGGGTCCGGGTGGTGGTGTTGGTCAGATAGGACCGGGCAATCTGGTTGTCCGCCAGGACCTGCAAGGTCCGGGCGGCGCCGTCGATCGGCTGCCATGAGGTCACCAGGACCCCATCGATATCGAAAAGCACTCCACCGATTGCCATGCAGCGAGACTAAGCGGCCCACCGACTGTCGGCCACCCACGGTGACGCGGTCGCGGCCACCGTCCACGCCAACTCGGCCGGCACATCGATCAGCACATAGCGTTTGGTGCCTGCCGCGGTGGCGGCCACCAGGGTCGCCACGCCCGCCCGGCGCTGAAAGAAGGTCTGCCGCACCGTCCACCCGATGATGCCCGCGGTCTGCACGCAGTCCCGTCGCCGTTCGACGCTGCCCGCCCTGGTCACCAGCCACTGCGCATCCACCCGGTGTCCCAGGGCCCGTACCCGGTCGGCCGCCAGGCCGGCCGAGCCGGCCGCCAGCGCACCCCACAATGCCCAGGTCCAGCCCGGGGCCGGGGTGAACGCCAGGACCGGCGCGAGGAGCACCGGCAGCGCCAGCGCCCGCACCCACCGGCGCCGCACCGCCGCGGGCCCGTGCCCGACCAGGGGCCCGTCGACCACCGCCGGGTCACCCACCAGATCGGTCAGCACACCCCGGGCCGTGGCGGCGGGGCACGGCGGCAGCAGCACCGAGGACTCCCCCACCCCCGAGACCCCGGTCATGACGGCATCCAGCCGCGCCCCGCCCAGCGCCCGCACCAGCAGCGGCTCGCGCAGGCTGCCGCCGCGCAACCGGTCCAGGTCGAAGATGCGCTCCCGTACCCGCAGCAGGCCGTGCGCCAGGCGCAGGGTGTCGGCCCGCCGGGTCAGCGCGAGATTGCCGTAGGTCAGCAGGGACTGCCCGACCGCGATCGCCACCGCGGCCGCCGGCACCGCGGCCAGCACCAGCGCCGGGCTGAACCGGCCCGCCAGCCACCGGCCCAGCGCATCGCCGAACCCGGCCTGATAGGTCACCCCCAGCACCGCGCCGATGCTCAGCAGTCCCGACCAGCTCAGCGGGCTGTACCGCAGCCAGGACGGCTTCCACGACGCCAGCACCCGCCCGGTCGGCGTCGTCTGCCCGTCCTTTCCCAGCAGCAGTTCCCGCAGCACGGCGACCTGCCCGGTCTGCACGGCGTCCAGTTCGAAGGCGTTGTCGCCCTTGGCCTCCTGCCCGGTGCTGACCCGCAGCACGGTCAGCCCCAACAGCCGGTGCAGCACCCGCGCCTCGGTCTGCACCGACCGGATCCGGTTGCGCGGCACCGAGAGTTCGTTGCGCTGCAGCAGACCGGTGCGCAGCACGATGTCCTGTTCGTCGATCCGGTAGCTGGTGGTGAACCACCGGGCCAGGCCCAGCAGCACGATCAGCCCGATGCCGACCAGCGACCACACCGGATTCTGGGTGGCCGATCCGACCACGATCGCCCCGATCAGCAGCGGCAGCTGGTTGAGCACCTCGTGCACCGGATGCACCAGCAGCATGCGGGGCGAAAGACGTTGCCATCCAGCATTTTCGAGGGCGTCGCTCATGTCGCGTCGTGGCCGCCGAGCGCGGCGATGTCGGTCAGCTGGGCCACCACCTGATCGGCCACCGGGGCGTCGAGGGCGACGATGCGCACCGTACCGGCCGACGACGCCGTCGTCACGGTCACGTTCGACAGCCCGAACATCCGGTCCAGCGGCCCGCGGTAGGTGTCGACGGTCTGCACCCGCGAGATCGGCGCGATGCGGCGCTCCTGCACCAGCCATCCGGTGCGGGTGAAGACCGCCTGCGGGCTGATCTCCCAGCGGTGCACCCGGTACCGCCAGATCGGCACCACCAGCACCGACAGCAGCATCCCCGCCGCGGTGGCGGCCCCGAGTCCGGCATGCAGCCACGGCATCCGCGGGTCCAGGAGGAACCAGATCAGCTGTGCGAACGCGACGGCCAGCCACGGAATCGCCGCGCCCAGCGCCCAGGCCAGCGGTGCGTTACGGCTGGGCGGATAGGCGGGTTCGGCCAGCTGCACGGTTACACCCATCACTCGAGCATGGCCGCCCGGCACCGTATGTTCTAGACATGACCCAGAAATGGACCGAATCACGTGTCCCCGACCAGTCCGGGCGTGTCGCGATCGTCACGGGTTCCAATACCGGCCTCGGCTACGAAACCGCCCGGGTGCTCGCCGACCGCGGCGCCGCGGTGGTCATCGCGGTCCGCGACACCGCCAAGGGTGAACGGGCCGCAGCCAAGATCCGCGCGACCGTGCCGAAGGCCGATCTCAAGGTGGTCGCCCTCGATCTGGGCTCGCTGCAGTCGGTGCGTACCGCGGCCGAACGACTCAAGTCCGACCTGCCGCGCATCGATCTGCTGATCAACAACGCCGGGGTGATGTACCCGCCGAAGCAGACCACCGCCGACGGATTCGAATTGCAGTTCGGCACCAACCATCTCGGCCACTTCGCACTGACCGGCCTGCTGCTGGAAAACATTCTGCCCGTGCAGAATTCGCGGGTGGTGACGGTCGCCAGTATCGCGCACCGCAACCAGGCCGAGATTCATTTCGACGATCTGCAGTGGGAGCGCAGCTACAACCGGGTGGCGGCGTACGGCCAGTCCAAGCTCGCCAACCTGATGTTCGCCTACGAACTGGACCGTCGCCTCAAGGGTAAGAACACCATCTCGGTGGCCGCGCATCCCGGCGTCTCGAACACCGAACTGATGCGGCACACCCCCGGCACGAATCTGCCCGGCTACTCCACCCTGGCGAATCTGGTCACCAACTCCCCACTGGTGGGTGCGCTGGCCACACTGCGCGCCGCCACCGACCCGGCGGTGCAGGGCGGGCAGTACTACGGCCCCGCCTTCCCGGTCCGCGGGTACGGCGTGGTCGGGCATCCGCACCTGGTGCCCTCCAGCGGCCAGTCCCACGACGTCGCCATCCAGCAGCGACTGTGGGCGGTGTCGGAGGAATTGACCGACGTGCACTTCCCGGTCTGAGATGCGTTCGGTCCAAGAGCATCAAGATGTCATCGCCGGCCTGATCGCGCCCCGCCCCGCGGTGTCCCTGCCGCCCGCCGAGGCGCTCGGGCTGGTCCTGGCCGCCGATGTGGTGGCCCCGGTTTCGCTGCCCGGGTTCGACAACTCGGCGATGGACGGTTTCGCGGTGCTGGCCGCCGACATCGCCGCGGCGACCGCGGACCATCCGCTGACACTGCCGGTCGTCGACGACATCCCGGCCGGTCGGACCGACACCCAGCCGCTGCAACCCGGTACCGCGCAACGCATCATGACCGGGGCGCCGCTGCCGCCGGGCGCCACCACCGTGGTCCCGGTGGAGGCCACCAACTCCGATTTCGGAGCCGATTTCGCCAGCCAGCCGCGGGTGCAGATCCGCACCGCCACCCGGGAGGGCCAGCACATCCGGCGGGCCGGCGAGGACGTCGCCGTGGGCACCACGGTGCTGCGGGCCGGACAGCCGCTCACCCCCGCCGCGCTGGGACTGGTGGCCGCGCTGGGACTGGCCGAGGTGCGCGTGCTGCCGCGCCCCCGGGTGCTGGTGATCTCGACGGGCTCGGAACTGGTCGGCCCGGGTACCCCGCTGCAGCCGGGACAGATCTACGAATCCAATGCGGTGATGTTGTCCGCGGCGGTCCGCGAGGCCGGCGCCGTGGCCGTCACCGGGCCGATGGTCAGCGACGACCCGGACCTGTTCCGGGCCGCACTGGCCGAATACGCCGGCGACGTCGATCTGATCGTCACCACCGGCGGGGTCAGCGCCGGAGCCTATGAGGTGGTCAAGGACGCCCTTGTGGGCTCCGAGGGCAGCACCGTCGAGTTTGTGAAGGTCGCCATGCAGCCGGGTATGCCGCAGGGCTCCGGCCGGGTGCACGGCGTGCCGATCGTGACGCTGCCCGGTAACCCGGTCAGCGCGCTGGTCTCCTTCGAGGTCTTCCTGCGCCCGCCGCTGCGCGCCGCCATGGGGCTGCCCGCGCAACGCCCGCGGATGACCGCCACCCTGGGCGAAGACCTGACCTCGCCGGCCGGCAAGCGCCAGTTCCGCCGCGGGATCCTCAATGGCGACCTCGTCACCAGCTACGGTCCGCCCGCCTCGCATCACCTGCGCTGGCTGGCGTCCTCGAACTGTCTGTTGGACATCCCGGTCGGGGTCGACAGGGTGGCCGCCGGGTCTCAGGTCGAGGTGTGGGATCTCACCGCCGGCTGACACCCGGTTGATCCAACGTAGAATCGGGACCCTAATGGCCAGACCTGCGCGTTCACCCGATGACGACAGCTCTGAAGCGCAACGCTTCATCGAACTCGTCCGTTCCACCGTCCCTCCGATCCACCAGGCCGGCCTGCCGTTCATCGCCGGCGGGCTGGGCCTGGCAGCCGCCGGTAAGAACCACCGCTGGCTGCGCAACACCGGGCTTTCCGCGGCGGCATTCTGCGCGCTGTTCTTCCGGCATCCGCCGCGGGTCGCGCCGACCCGTCCGGGCGCGGTGGTGGCGCCCGCCGACGGGCTGGTGACGCTCATCGACACCGCCGTCCCGCCGGCCGAGTTGGGCCTCGGCGACGCCCCCATGCAGCGGATCAGCATCTTCCTGTCGATCTTCGACGCCCACGTGCAGCGGGCGCCGATCGCCGGTGAGGTGCAGAAGGTGGTGCACCGGCCGGGCAAGTTCCTGTCCGCGGACAAGGACACCGCCAGCGAGGACAACGAGCGCAACAGCCTGTGGATCCGCACGCCCGAGGGCGTCGACGTCGTCGCCGTGCAGATCGCCGGTCTGATCGCGCGCCGCATCGTGTGCAGCGCGCAGCCCGGGGACAAGCTGGCGCTCGGTGAAACCTACGGGCTGATCCGGTTCGGCTCCCGGCTGGACACCTACTTCCCGCTCGACGCCCGGGTACTGGTGGAGGGCGGGCAGCGCGCGATCGGCGGCGAGACCATCCTGGCCGGGCTGCGTGATGGCGACCGCTGACAAGCAGCGCCCGGCGGCGATGCGGATCCTGCCGAGCGCGACAACCGTGCTGGCGATCTGCTGTGGTCTGACGTCTATCAAGTTCGCTCTCGACGGACAGCCGCACATCGCGTTGGCGCTGATCGGCGCGGCAGCAGTGCTGGACGGCATCGACGGCGGCATCGCCCGCGCGCTGGACGCCCAGTCGCGCATCGGCGCCGAGATCGACTCGCTCGCCGATGCGGTGAACTTCGGCGTGGCCCCCGCACTGGTGGTCTACGTGACGCTGCTGCCGTCCTCCCCGGTGGGCTGGATCTTCGCGCTGCTCTACGCGGTCTGCATCGTGCTGCGACTGGCGCGGTTCAACTCGTTGCTCGACGACGCCACCCAACCCGCCTACACCCGGCAGTACTTCACCGGGATGCCCGCGCCGTGCGGTGCGATCGGCGTCATCGGTCCGCTGGCGGCGATGCTGCAGTTCGGCGACGGTTGGTGGACGTCGCAGTGGTTCGTCTGCTTCTGGTTCGCCGCCAATGCCGCGCTACTGGTCAGCCGGGTGCCGACACTGGCGCTCAAGTCGGTCTCGATGCCCCCGAACGCGGCGCCGATCCTGCTCATCGCCATTGCCGCGGCGGCCGCCGCGCTGCTGCTGTTCCCTTACGTGCTGGTGCTGCTCATCATCGTCGGCTACGTCCTCGTCATCCCGTTCACCGTGCGCAGCCAGCGCTGGGTCGCCGCACGCCCGGAGGCCTGGGATGCCAAACCCCGGGAGCGCCGCGCCCAGCGCCGCGAGATCCGCCGCGCGCAGCCGAACCGCCGGTCGATGTCGCGGCTGGGCTTACGCAAACCACCCGGCCGCCCATGACCGAACTCCGGCTGACCGCCCGACTCAACACTTCCGCCTCGGACAGTCGCCGCGGGGTGGTGCGCCTGCATCCGGAGGCCATCGCCGCGTTGGGCATCCGGGAGTGGGACGCGGTATCGCTGCTGGGTTCGCGCAGCACGGCCGCGGTGGTCGGCATCGCCCCCGCCGGCACCCCCGCCGGGGTGGCGCTGCTCGACGATGTGACGCTGTCGAACGCCGGCTTACGGGAGAACAGCCCGGTGGTGGTGGCCCCGGTGACGGTGTTCGGTGCCCGTTCGGTGACCTTGACCGGGTCCCGGCTGGCGACCCAATCGGTGACGCCGGCAACCTTGCGGATGGCGTTGCTGGGCAAGGTGATGACCGTCGGGGACACCGTGTCGCTGCTGCCTCGCGATCTGGGGCCGGGCACCTCGACGTCGGCGGCGACCACCGCGCTGACCACCTCGGTGGGCATCACCTGGACCTCGGAGCTGCTGACGGTCACCGGGGTGGACCCGGCCGGAACCGTGAGCGTGCAACCGAATTCGAACGTCTGCTGGGGTGACGGCACCGACACCCAGCTGACCTCGCCCGCCGCGCCCAGCCAGGAACCGGCGGCCGCGGCGATCCCGCTGGATGACCTCAAGGGCGCACACCTGCAGGCCGGCAAGCTGGCCGAGTGGCTCAAGCTGGCCCTCGACGAGCCGGAACTGCTGGAAAGCCTGGGCGCCACGGCGCATCTGGGGGTGCTCGTCTCGGGTCCCGCCGGGGTCGGGAAGGCCACCCTGGTCCGCGCGGTGTGTGCGCAGCGCCGGCTGGTCGAGCTCGACGGCCCCGAGGTCGGTGCGCTGGCCGAACAGGACCGGTTGTCCGCGGTGGCCTCGGCGGTCGGCGCGGTGAGCTCCGGCGGCGGTGTCCTGCTGATCACCGACATCGATGCGCTGCTGCCGGTGGACCCGCAGCCGGTGGCCACCCTGATCCTCACCGAGCTGCGGAACGCGGTCGCCACCAAGGGGGTGGTGTTCATCGCCACCTCGGCGGTGCCCGACAACGTCGACGCCCGGCTGCGCGCACCGGATCTGTGCGATCGCGAACTGGGCCTGAGCCTGCCCGACGGCGCCACCCGCAAGGCACTGCTGGAGGTGCTGCTGCGCGACGTCCCGGCCAAGGAGCTGAAGCTCGACGAGATCGGGGAACGTACACCGGGTTTCGTCGTCGCCGATCTGGCCGCGCTGATCCGCGAGGCCGCGCTGCGGGCCGCGGCGCGGGCCAGTGGCAGCAAGGAGTCCCCCGCACTGGTCCAGGACGACCTCGTCGGCGCGCTGTCGGTGATCCGGCCGCTGTCCCGGTCGGCCACCGAGGAGGTGGCCGTCGGTTCGGTCACCCTCGAGGACGTCGGCGACATGGTGCAGACCAAGCAGGCGCTGACCGAGGCGGTGCTGTGGCCGCTTCAGCATCCGGACACCTTCGCCCGGCTCGGTGTGCAGCCGCCGCGCGGTGTGCTGCTCTACGGTCCGCCCGGGTGCGGCAAGACGTTCGTGGTGCGGGCGTTGGCCAGCTCGGGCCGGTTGTCGGTGCACGCCGTCAAGGGCGCCGAACTGATGGACAAGTGGGTGGGCTCCTCGGAGAAGGCGGTCCGCGAACTGTTCCGCCGCGCAAGGGATTCCGCACCGTCGCTGGTCTTCCTGGACGAGATCGACGCGCTGGCGCCGAGGCGCGGGCAGAGCCACGATTCCGGGGTGACCGACCGGGTGGTGGCGGCACTGCTGACCGAGCTGGACGGTATCGACCCGCTGCGCGACGTGGTCGTGCTGGGCGCCACCAACCGCCCGGACCTGATCGATCCGGCGCTGCTGCGCCCGGGCCGGCTGGAGAAGCTGGTGTTCGTCGAACCGCCCGACGCGCAAGCACGACGCGACATCCTGCGCACCTCGGGCAAGTCCATCCCGCTCAGCGACGACGTCGACCTGGATGCGCTGGCCGAGGATCTGGACGGCTACAGCGCCGCGGACTGCGTGGCGCTGCTGCGCGAGGCGGCGCTGACGGCCATGCGGCGCTCCATCGACGCGGCCGATGTCACCGCCGAGGATGTGGCCAAGGCGCGCGAGAACGTGCGCCCGTCACTGGATCCGGTGCAGGTCGAGTCGCTACGCGCCTTCGCTGAGGGCCGCTAACCGGTCGATCGAGGCGGCCAGTTTGTCCGCGGTGGTCGCCCTCGCGCGCACCAGCCGCTTCTCCTCGGTGAGGTTCGTCCAGTCGTAGGTGTGGGTCACCCTGGACCTGACCAATTCCCCGGTCGCTGCGCTCTCCCCCGCAAGCGGGAGGTGCCCCCAGCCCGCCGGACCGGGTCCGACGGGCTCGATCTCCCAGCGCCACAGATGTCCGGGCGGCTGCTTGCCCTCCTCGGACGGCAGCCAGGCGATGCGGCGGCCCTCCTCGAATTCGACGATGTGGTTCTCCCGGTGGTCGCCGGTGTAGATCAGCATCCGGAACACGTCGCCGACGGCGCGGACCCGTTGCCCGGGTGCGGCCTCGGTGAGGTTGTCGTTGCCGTCCCACCGCGGCTGCTGCGCGGGGTCCGCGATCAACTCGAAGATCACGTCGGGGTGCGCGGCGATCTCACGGCTGGCGCTCACAATCCGGTTCATTCCCGCAGGGTACCCATCTTGACGCTGACAAGATTGCGAGCCATAGTGGAACTAGTCAATGACTAGATCCGGGAGGTCCTGATGTCCGCCATCCGTGCAGGAGACCGCGAACGGGAACACACCGCCGGCACCCTGGGGCTGGCCCTGGCCCAGGGCTACCTACCGATGGACGAGTACGAGGACCGCCTCGGCCGCGCCTTCGCCGCACACGACTCCGCGGAACTGGACGAACTGGTTGCCGATCTACCGGTCGGCGCGCTGCGGCGCAATGACCCGCACCGACGGGCCGAACGGATCAGGGCGGCCCGGTTGGGTGTGCGCATCCACCTCGGTGCCTATCTGGCCGGTGCACTGCTGATGCTCGGCATCTGGCTGGCAGTCGGGCTGGGCGGCGGCGGATGGTACTTCTGGCCGGTGTGGCCGATCATGGGCTGGGGAATCGGCGTATTTTCTCATGCGATACCGGTCATGGCTGGGGTCGGGTCTCAAAATCGATGCAGGTAGACTGCCTTTAGCCCCTAGTGGCTGACACCCCGACCCCAATCCGATCGGAGTGCCATGCTCACCGTTCTCGTCGCGCACGCGGTCGCTACCGCGGTCGCGCCCCTTCTGGTGGCCAGATGGGGCCGTTTGGCGTTCTACCCCCTGGCGTTGGTACCGCTCGGATCACTGATCTGGGTGGGCCTGAACTGGCCCACCGGCGGGTCCGTCCCGACCGTCCACATCCCGTGGGTGCCGGAACTGGCCATGGACGTGACGCTGCGCTTCGATTCGCTGGCCGCGATCATGAGCGTGCTGGTGCTGGCCATCGGCGCGCTCGTCCTCTTCTACTGCGCCGAGTACTTCCACCACCACGAGGGCCGGATCGAGAAACGGCTACCCAGCTTCGCCGCCGAACTCGTCGCCTTCTCCGGCGCCATGTTCGGCCTGGTGATCAGCGACAACATGTTGCTGCTCTACATCTTCTGGGAAACGACCACGGTGCTGTCGTTCCTGCTGGTCGGGCACTACGCCGAACGCGCCACCAGCCGGCGGGCCGCCACCCAGGCGCTGCTGGTCACCACCCTCGGCGGGCTGGCCATGCTGGTCGGCATCATCATCCTGGGCAACCTGGCGGGCAGCTACCTACTCTCCGAGGTCATCGCCGCACCGCCCACCGGGCTGGCCGCCACCATCGGCATCGCGCTGATCCTGGTCGGCGCCCTGTCCAAGTCCGCGATCGTGCCGCTGCACTTCTGGCTGCCGGGCGCGATGGCCGCCCCCACCCCGGTCAGCGCCTACCTGCACGCCGCCGCCATGGTGAAGGCCGGCGTGTACCTGATCGCCCGGATGACGCCGGGGTTCGCCGACACTCCCCTCTGGCGGCCGATGGTGATCGGTCTCGGCCTGCTCACCATGGTGATGGCGGGCTGGCGCGCGGTCCGCGAATACGACCTCAAACTGATCCTGGCCTTCGGCACCGTCAGCCAACTCGGCCTGATCACCATCATGGTCGGCACCGGCGGGCCGGACATGATGCTGGCCGGCCTGGCCATGCTGTGCGCGCACGCCATGTTCAAAGCCGCACTGTTCATGGTGGTCGGCGTGATCGACCACGCCACCGGCACCCGCGACATCCGGAAACTGGCCGGGCTCGGCACGGCCCACCGGCCGCTGCTCGTCATCGCGGTCGGCGCGGTCGCCAGCATGGCGGCGCTGCCGCCGTTCTTCGGCTTCATCGCCAAAGAGGCGGATCTGGAGACCGTGCTGCACAGCGCCGCGCTCGGCTCCGCCGCGCCGTTCGTGCTGGCCGGCATCGCGATCGGCTCGGTCTTCACCACCATCTACAGCCTGCGCTTCCTGTGGGGCGCCTTCGCCGCCAAGGGCCAGACCGAACCCAGCGTCCGGGTGCAGGAGATGCACCGCCCGCCGGTGAACTTCCTGCTGCCCCCGGCCGTCCTCGCCGCCGCCGGCCTGGTGTTCGGGCTGTATCCGTCGGCATTGGATTCCGCGCTCGGCGGGTACGCGAAGACCATCCCCGGCCGGGCCGAGTACCACCTTGCGCTGTGGCACGGCGTCGGCGTGCCCCTGATGCTGTCGGTGCTGATCCTGGCCGTGGGCACCGTGCTGTTCTTCGTCCGGCACCGGTTGCCGCGCGGCAAGTCCGGCTTCACCCCGCTGGGCAACGCCGACCGGATCTACGACGAGGTCATGCGCGGCCTGGACGTGCTCGCGGTCCGCACGACCGCCCAGACCCAGCGCGGCTCGCTGCCGGCCACCCAGTCGGTGATCCTGTGCACCCTCGTCCTGCTGCCGGTCGCCGCCCTGCTGTTGGGCGCCCGCAACCGCCCGGAACTCGCGCTGTGGGATTCCCCGCTGCAGGTGGTCGTCGGCCTGGTGATCCTGGCTGCCGCGGTGGGCTCCACGGTGATGCGCAACCGGTTGGCCGCGGTGCTGCTCGTCGGCGTCACCGGCTACGGCTGCGGTGTCATCTTCGCCTTCCACGGCGCCCCCGACCTGGCGCTGACCCAGTTCCTCGTCGAGACGCTGCTGCTGGTGATCTTCGTGTTGGTGCTGCGCACCCTGCCGGCCGAGGCCGACCGCTCCAACATCAGCCGCAGCCGGCTGCCCCGCGCCGCGCTGTCCCTGGCGGTCGGCGCGGCTGTCACCGGACTGGCGGTGTTCGCGATGGCCGCCCGCGACACCCGGCCGATCGCCGAGTTGCTGCCCGAGGCCGCCTACTACCGCGGCCACGGCGCCAACGCCGTCAACGTCCTGCTGGTAGACATCCGCGCCTGGGACACCATGGGCGAGATCTCGGTCCTCGTCGTCGCCGCGACCGGGGTGGCGTCGATGGTGTTCCGGAACCGGCGCTTCGGTGCCGCTCCCCGCGTCCCACAGGCGGCGCTGACCACCCATGTCGGCCAGCCCGACATCGGCCTGGTCGGCGCGTACAGCCCGGCGGCCGGCGACGTCACCTGGCTGCGCGGCAGCGAACTACGCGATCCGAGGTACCGCTCGCTGGTGCTCGAGGTGGCCACCCGGATCATCTTCCCGCTGATCATGGTGCTCTCGGCCTACCTGTTCTTCGCCGGGCACAACACCCCCGGCGGCGGTTTCGCCGGCGGACTGGTCGCGGGCCTGGCGCTGGTGTTGCGCTATCTGGCCGGCGGTCGCTACGAACTCGGGGAGACGCTGCCGCTGGACGCCGGGAAGATTCTCGGCGCGGGGCTCTGCCTGTCCGCGGGAACGGCGCTGACCTCCCTGCTGCTCGGTGCGCCGGTGCTGTCCTCGGCGGTGCTGCACATCGACATCCCGGTGCTCGGCGACATCAAACTCGTCACCGCCCTGTTCTTCGACCTCGGTGTGTATCTGATCGTCGTCGGCCTCGTCCTCGACATCCTGCGCAGCCTGGGTGCCCGCGTCGATGTGGAGATGGCGCGATGAGCGGAGCCTGCGGAGCGAACAGACCGACAATGAGCGGAGCCTGCGGAGCGAACAGACCGGCGATGAGCGGAGCCTGCGGAGCGAACAGACCGGCGATGAGCGACGCTTGCGGAGCGAGGAAACTGACATGACCGCTTACCTCGTCCCGCTGATCCTGATCGGCGGTCTCACCGCCACCGGGGTCTACCTGCTGCTGGAACGCACCCTGACCCGAATGCTGTTGGGCCTGCTGCTGATCGGCAATGCGGTGAACCTGCTGATCCTCAATGTCGGTGGCCCGTCGGGTAATCCACCGGTCTACGGTCGCACCAGCAACGGCTCGACCACCGACGCCGATCCGTTGGCCCAGGGCATGATCCTGACCGCCATCGTGATCAGCATGGGCATCGCCGCCTTCGTGCTGGCACTGGCCTACCGGTCCTACCAGCTGACCACGGTCGAAGAGGTCAGCAACGACCCCGAGGACACCAGGGTGGCCGAGCGCGTGGACGACGACAACGTCGACCGCGACATCCCCGATGTGGTGCCCGCGCGGGATACCGATGCGCCCGACGAACTCGACGCCCTGCCTGGCGCGGAGGGGTCTCGCTGATGAGCCTTGCCACCGTTCTCACGCCCCTGCCTGTCCTGATCCCGACCATCGCTGCGGCCATCACCATGGTCGCCGGCCGCAGCCCACGCCTGCAGCAACTCATCTCACTGACCTCGCTGACCGCGGTGGTGGCGGTCTGCTCGGTGTTGCTGTACCTGGTCGACCGCGACGGCACGGTGGCCGTCCAGGTCGGCGGCTGGGGCCAGAGCGAACCCGGGATGGGACCGTTGGGCATCACCCTGGTGGCCGACCGGTTGTCGGTGCTGATGCTGGTGGTGTCCTCGATCGTGCTGCTGGCGGTGGTGTTCTACGCCATCGGGCAGGGCATCAGCGACGGCGACGAACGCCAACCGGTGTCGATCTTCCAGCCCACCTACCTGATCCTGTCCGCCGGTGTGTGCACCGCGTTCCTGGCCGGTGACCTGTTCAACCTGTTCGTCGGCTTCGAGGTGCTGCTGGCCGCCAGCTTCGTGCTGCTCACCATCGGCGGCTCCGCCGAACGCGTGCGGGCCGGTATCGCCTACGTGATGGTGTCGATGGTGTCCTCGCTGATCTTCCTGATCGGCATCGCGATGGTGTACGCCGCGACCGGCACCCTGAACATGGCCGAGGTGGCCCTGCGCCTCGACGATGTCCCCGATGGCACCCGCACCGCCCTGTTCGCGGTGCTGCTGGTGGCCTTCGGCATCAAAGCCGCGGTGTTCCCGCTGTCCACCTGGCTGCCCGACTCCTACCCCACCGCGCCCGCCCCGGTGACCGCGGTGTTCGCCGGCCTGCTGACCAAGGTCGGTGTGTACGCGATCATCCGGGCGCACTCACTGCTCTTCCCCGGCGGCTCGCTGGACAACGTGCTGATGGTGGCCGCGCTGCTGACGATGGTGATCGGCATCCTGGGCGCCATCGCCCAGAACGACATCAAGCGGCTGTTGTCCTTCACCCTGGTCAGCCACATCGGCTACATGGTCTTCGGTATCGCCTTGGGCAATCACCTCGGAATGTCCGGTGCGGTCTACTACGTCGCCCACCACATCGTCGTGCAGACGACGCTGTTCCTGGTGGTGGGCCTGATCGAACGCCAGGCCGGAGCGTCCACCCTGCAACGCCTCGGCGGGCTCGCCGCGGCCAGCCCGCTGCTGGCGTTCGTGTTCGTCATCCCGGCCCTGAATCTGGGTGGTATACCGCCGTTCTCGGGCTTCATCGGCAAGGTCGCCCTGTTGGAAGCGGGAACAGAGTCGGGCTCCGTGTTGGCCTGGATTCTGGTGGCCGGCAGCGTCATCACCAGCCTGCTCACCCTGTACGCGGTGACCCGGGTGTGGACGAAGGCGTTCTGGCGGGCCCGCGCCGACGCACCCGAGGGCGATCTGTCCAACACCGTGCCCGCCGCGCTGATCGACGACGATGACGACATCGCCTTCGCCGACCGCAATGATGTGGGCCGGATGCCGGTCGGCATGTTGTTGCCCACCGGGGCGCTGATCGCGGTGGGCCTGGCGCTCACCGTGTTCGCCGGCCCGATCTATGCCTACAGTGAGCGGGCGGCCGATGAGATCCTCGACCGCAACCAATACATCTCGGCGGTGCTGCAGCCATGAGGAAATTCGCTCTCAACATCTGGACGCTGTGCTTCCTCACGCTGGTGTGGGTTCTGTTGTGGGGCACGTTCTCCGCCGCCAACATCGTCGGCGGCCTGGTGGTCGCGTTGGTGATCACGCTGCTGTTGCCGCTGCCCCCGGTGCCGGTCGAGGGCAAGCTGCGCCCGTTGGCGTTCCTGCGTCTGGTGGCCTACGTCGCGGTGAAGCTGGTGATCTCCTCCTTCCAGGTGGCCTGGCTGGCCATCCGGCCCGGCCCGCCCCCGGCTACCGCGGTCCTGCGCGCCCATGTGGCGGTCAAGTCCGATCTGGTGCTGGCGCTGGCGGTCGGGGTGATCACCCTGATCCCGGGTTCGGTGGTGCTGGAGATCGACCAGAAGCGGCGGCTCATCTACGTACACGTGCTCGACGTCGGCACCGAGAAGAACGTGGAGGCGTTCTACCGCCAGGTGCAGACGGTGCAGCGGCTGATGGTCGCGGCGTTCGAGCGCGACGCCGACTGGCAACCGTCGGCCGAGAAGGAGGACGCCTGATGCATCTGGTGTGGATCGCCGCGGCGGTGATGCTGTCGGCCGCCGCCGCTATCACCGTCTACCGGCTGCTGGCCGGCCCGAGCACCCTGGACCGGCTGGTGGCGCTGGATGCCTTTGTCGCCGTGTCGATGTGCGGCATCGGGACGTGGGCGGCCTTCAGCCTGGACAGCACCGTGACTTACAGCCTGACGGCGCTGGCGTTGATCAGTTTCGTCGGCTCGGTCAGCGTCGCCCGTTTCCGGGTGCCGGACCGACTCATCACGGACCGGAGGATCCGGTGAGCATCGCGGACATCATCACCGCGGTCCTGGTGCTGGGCGGGTCGGCGCTGGCGCTGACCGCGGCCATCGGCGTGGTGCGCTTCCCGGACACGTTGACCCGCATGCACGCGGCCAGCAAGCCGCAGGTGCTGGGTCTGCTGCTGGTGCTGGCCGGCGCCGCGACCCGACTGCGCGGGCACCCCGACGTGGGCATGATCATCCTGGCCGGGTTCTTCACCCTCATCACCGCGCCGGTGGTGGCCAACCGGGTCGGCCAGCTGGCCTACCGGGAACAGAACGTCGGCGAGAGCGTAGTGTCCGACGAGCTGGCGAACAACCCGTTCCCCGATCCCGCCGACTAGTCAGCCGAGCTGGAACTCCACCATCGCCGCGACCGTCTCGACGGCCTCGCGCAGCGCCTCCAGCCGCGCACACGCGCTGGGCGCAGCGAGCACCGCATGCCGGTCGGCCTGACCGATCGGGAGCCGGGCGGCCAACGCGTACAGCCGATCTCCGGGCTGCTGGCCGGGTTCGGGCGCGCCGAGCAGTTCCTCGCGCGGCGGCAGGGTGGCGTCCCGGGCCTGTGCGATGCGCTCGAACAGGGCCATCACCGCGTCCTCCACGGTCGCGATGTCCGCGCCGGCCACCGTCGGCCCGTGCTCGTCGGGCCACCGCACGGTGTGTGCCCGCGGATAGGGCGCATCCTCCAGCCATTCGGTGACCCGGATCCGTTCACCGAGCATGCAACGCAACCGATACCGGCCCCCGCCCAGGTCGGCGTGCTCGACGATGCGGGCCAGCACCCCGATGTCGCTGCGGATGTCGCCGCCGCCGACCTCGCGGCCGGCCTCGATCATCACCACGCCGAATTCCGGTTCCCCGGCCAGGCATTCGGAGATCATCTGGCTGTAGCGCGGTTCGAAGATGCGCAGCGGCAGTTCCTCACCGGGCAGCATGGCGACTTCCAGCGGGAACATCGGCGTCACCCACATCAGAGCACCAGTTCCCCGATCAGGGCGTCGACGACGGCACGCAGATCACCGTCGTGCTCCTCGGCGACACGGCGCTGGCGCTGATACGAGCCGCCGTACCGGTAGATGTCGGACACCCGGGCCAGCTCGTCGGCGCAGCCCAGGGAGACCGCGACCGGCTGCAGCCGGGTCAGCAGATCGTCGAGGTCCTCGGTGACGAGGCGCTCATTGCTGTCCGCGTCCAGGATGATCTCCGCGTCCAGCCCGTAACGCGCTGCGCGCCACTTGTTCTCCTGCACATGCCAGGGCGGCATGGTGGGCAGCTGTTCACCCGCGTCCAGCCGGCGGTCCAGGTCCACGATCAGGCAGTGCGTCAGCGCGACCAGGGCACCGAGTTCGGCGATGTTGGACACCCCGTCGAAGATCCGTACCTCGATGGTCCCGAGATGCGGTGACGGCCTGATATCCCACCGGATCTCGTTCATGTGATCGATGATCCCGGTCTTCTTCTGGTCACCGACGAACCGTTCGAAGTGCGACCACTTCTGGAAGTGGAAGGGCAGACCGGCGGTGGGCAGCTGCTGGAACATCATCGCCCGGTTGCTCGCGTAGCCGGTGTCCTCCCCGTCCCAGTAGGGCGAGGAGGCCGACAGCGCGAGCAGGTGCGGATAGTGGTTCAGCAGCGAGGTGATGATGGGCATCACCTTGTGCGCCGACGAGATCCCGACGTGCACATGCACACCCCAGATCAGCATCTGCCGGCCCCACCATTGGGTGCGCTTGATCAACTCGGCGTACCGCGCGCCCTCGGTGAGCTGTTGCATCTCCCACTGGGCGAACGGATGGGTGCCCGCGCAGAATAGTTCCATCCCGCGTTCCCGGGCGATCCGGCGGACCGGGACCAGGGTGTCGTGCAGGTCGGTCATCGCCTCCGGGACCGTCTCGCAGATCCCGGTGACGACCTCGACCGTGTTGCGCAGCAATTCCTTGTGCACATGCGGGGTCTCGCCGATCTCGGCGATCACCGCGGCGGCCTCGTTGCTCAGGTCACGGGTGCCGGAGTCGACGAGCGCGAATTCCCATTCGACACCGACAGTCGGCCGGGGCGACCCGGCGAAGTCGATTCGTGTGCGGTTACCCCGCGGCGAGGACACCGCAGGCCACCCGGCCGCCGGCGTCACCGGTGGCCAGCGTCTGCTGATCCGGACCGGGGGTGCCATTGACCTGCTGGTACTTCTCAGCCGGAATGTTGCCGAAGTTGTCGGCCTTCTCGTGGATCACGATCGCGGTCTTGGAGCCCGCGAGCAGGTCCTCGGCGGTGAACGCATCGGTGGTGGTGACCAGCTTGGCCGAGCCGTCGCTGCGGACCTGCAGCGAGCTCAGGTCGCCGCTGGACGGGTGCCCGGAGTGCCCTTCGGTCTGGAAGTGGCCACCGGCGCTGGTGAAGTCGCCCTCACAGGTGCCGACCTGGTGGATGTGCAGGCCGTGGAAGCCGGGGGTGAGTTCACCCGCGGTGGTGGTCTCGACCGTCACGGTCGCGTAATCGTCGTTGAACTCGATGGTGGCGGTGGCCACCTCGGTGCCGTCGACCAATGCCAGGTTCGCCGTCAGGGTCTCACCGCTGCCGGTGGCGGCGCCGTGGCCGCTGCCGTGGCCGGCTCCTGCGGTCGGCGTCGGCGAGGGCGATCCGGTCCACACCGGTGGGGTGGTTCCGGGCTCCGTTGCGACCGGCTCGTTGGGTGCACACGCGCTGGCGATCGGCACGATGAGTGCAGCGGCGGCGAGAAGGCGAATCGAGGCTGAGATCGGCATGCCCGAGAGCCTAGCCGGTGACCACCACGATGACGCCCGGTGGTTGCTCCGCGAGTTCGGGGCGCCGCGGTTCGACGGGTGCTTCGAGCAATTCGCCCACCGCTTCGGCGGCTTGCTGCTCCCCTTCGGCCTCACCGAAGTACACCGTGGTCACCGGGACGCCCTCCAGGACGAGGTTCCCGGTCTCGGTCACGTTCCAGTCCGCGTCCTTCAGCCGGGTGGCCACGTTCTCGGCGGCGCCGGGCACCTCGGAGATGTTGAACACCCGCACCTCGGCCTTGGGCTCCGGTTCCGCAGACGGCTTGGCACTGGAGGTGGCGCTGCTGGTGGTGGTACTCACCACGGCGGCGTCGCTGTCCCCGTCATCGTCGGGGCCCAGGTACTGGAGTGCAACCAGCAGGAACACCACGCCGAGGAAGAGCAGCACCATCACCATGGCGCGCAAGGGCAGCCCGGAAGAGTCTCGCTGGTTCATCGGGGCAAGCCTAACGGCTCAGGTGATGTCGAAGCCGAGCCGCCGGGCCGCCTTCGCCTTCTGTCGACTTGCCCGCACCCTGCGCAGCCGCTTGACCAGCATCGGGTCGGCGGCAAGCGCCTCGGGGCGGTCCACCAGCGCGTTGAGCACCTGGTAGTACCGCGTCGCCGACATCGAGAAGAGCTCCTTGATGGCGTCTTCTTTCGACCCCGCGTATTTCCACCACTGGCGTTCGAACGCCAGGATGTCGTGTTCGCGGCGGGTCAGCCCGTCCGCGGGTTCGGAGTCGTCCCCGGATTGGCCGGTCCGCGCGATGGCGCCATCCATATCGCTGTTTGGACCCTTCCGATAACTCGCAAATGACAATTGTGTGGTTCGCTCGCTCATTCAATCACGCCCCCGGGAATTGAGGCGTGATCGTTACCCGCGCGTCGCGCTGACTAAGCTAACCAATCGTGGCTGTCGTACCAATCCGCATCGTGGGAGACCCGGTCCTGCATACCCCGACCACTCCGGTGCCCGTCGGCGCCGACGGTTCCCTGCCGGCCGGCCTGGCCGAACTGATCGCCGACATGTTCGACACGATGGACGCCGCCAACGGTGTCGGGTTGGCGGCCAACCAGATCGGTCGCACCGAGCGCGTCTTCGTCTACGACTGCGCCGAGGACCGCGGCCAGACCGCGCGCCGCCGCGGCGTGGTCATCAACCCGGTGCTGGAGACCTCCGAGGTCCCCGAGACCATGCCCGACCCGGACGACGATGACGAGGGCTGCCTGTCGGTGCCCGGCGAATCCTTCCCGACCGGTCGGGCGTCCTGGGCGCGGGTCACCGGCCTGGACGCCGACGGCACCCCGATCACGCTGGAGGGCACCGGCCTGTTCGCCCGGATGCTGCAGCACGAAACCCGGCACCTGGACGGATTCACCTACCTCGACAGTCTGATCGGCCGGCATGCCCGCGCCGCGAAGCGGATGGTCAAGTCCAACAAGTGGGGTGTGCCCGGACTGAGCTGGCTGCCCGGCGAGGATCCCGACCCCTTCGGCCACTAGAAAGTGGCGTCCCTGGGCGCCAGGGTGTCCCTGCGATACCGGATACCCGACGGTCTGAACGACGTCGTCGGGCATCTGGAGGCAACCGACCCCGTGGTGATGGTGCGCACCAAATCCGGCGAGGTCGTCGAGATCGACCCCGCCGATGTGGTGTCGGTGCGTGAGCTCTCGCACACCCCGGTGCGCAACTCCGAGATCCGCGCACTCGAGCACGCCGCGGCGCTGGCCTGGCCCGGCACCGAACAGCACTGGTGCGACGGCTGGCTGCTGCGTGCCGCGCACGGTCACACCAGCCGAGCGAATTCCGCAGTGCCGCTGCTGTTCTCGTCCTCGGCGCAGTCCCTGCCCGAGATCATCGGCTGGTATGCGGCCCGCGACCTGGAGCCCTGGCTGGCCCTGCCCGAGCGGTTGTTGCCGATCAAGGCCCCGGGCATCAAGGCCAACCGGGTGCTGGTCCGCGACCTGTCCCCCGCCGACCCCGGCGCCGCCACGCTGACCCCGGCGCCGTCCCCGGAATGGCTGGGCGTCTACGAACGCGACGTCCCGGCCGCCGTGCTGACCGCCGTGCTGGACGGCACCGTGGCGTTCGCCGCGCTGCCGGGCGGGGCGGGCGCAGCGACGGGAGATGTCCGGGCGGTCGGCCGCGGCGCGGTGACCACCGCACCCGACGGCACCCGCTGGCTCGGCGTGTCGTGCGTGCGTGTCGCCGAGGGCGCCCGGCGCACCGGACTGGCCCGCGCGATCTGCGCGGCACTGCAGTCCTGGGGTGCCGACCAGGGCGCGACCCGCGCCTACGTCCAGGTGCTCGACGAGAACGCGGCCGCCCTGGAGCTGTACCGGACGCTCGGTTACCGGCTGCACCATCGGCACCGCTATGTCCGCGCAGATAGCCTCGTGCCCCATGCGTGAGTTACTCGAGGCCAACCGCGAGGTGCAGGGCTCGCGCGCGCTGCGACTGCTGGCCACCTCCAATCTCGCGGTGTACGCCACCCTGATGGAACGCCACCTGCTGGACGGGCTGGTCGGCGAGACCGACCTGGTGGTGCGCCTGGAACGCGACCTGGAGGCGCTGCACGAGACCGGTGAGCAGTCCGGGCTGGCGCTGATCAAGTCATGGGCCAGCCAGGGCTGGCTGCACCGGGTCGCCTCCCAACACCAGGGCGGCGAGCGCAACGTCTGCTACCTCACCCAGGACGCGCGCCGCGCCCTGGATTTCGTGCGCGGGATGCGCCGCAACGACACCATCGCCACCGGCGGCTCCATCAACGGCATCGCCTCCCGGCTCAAGCAGGTCGCCATCCGGGTCGGTGACGACCCGGACCGGATCCGGGCCGGCATCGAGGCCGAGATCGCCGCCCTGCAGGCCGAGCTGGACGAGCTCGACGCCGGGTTGCGACCCGAGCCCGATGTCACAGCCATGTACGACGAGGCCCGCGCCATCGCCCTGCAGATGGAACGGCTGATCACCGATATCGGCTTGTACGGCACCATGATCGAGCAGGCCACCGCCGCCCTGGACGACCCGATCGACACCAACGTCGAGTACCGGGACCGGCAGCGCCAGATGTACGCCGACTACCAGGCCGCCTGGGACTCCGCGGGCCGCGACTCGCACCGGGCGTTCATGCGGATGATCAACGACCCCGAACAGCGCGCCGAGTTCGAGGCCGACATCGCCACCGTCGCCTCCACGCTGCCCGAACTCGACCCGGCCCTACGCAAGGTGATGGCCGGGTTCTTCGAGCTGGTCGGGCATCAGATCGACGAGGTGGAGCGCATCCAGCAGCGCTGCGCCCAGCGGGTCAAGCGGTTCACCGCCTTCGGCACCCTGGAACAGACCCGCGGGGTGGCCCGTCAGCTCAACGAGGCCATCGGTGCCGCCCGGGCACTGCTCAAGGAGTCGCTCACCGACTCGCGCCTGGACATCGAGGTACCGCTGGCCCGGCACGCCATCAGCTCGGTCGGCGCGCTCAGCTTCCGGATCAACGACCTGTCCGCACCCAAGCCCGCCGAGCCGGCCGTGGGCGAGGTGGATCTGTCCACCTTCTCCTCGCTGACCACCCAGGTGGATGCGCCCGCGCTCACCCAGATGCTCAATTCCTCTCTGCCGGTGTCACTTCCGGAGGCGTTGGAGATGCTGGACACGCCGTATCTGGGTCATGTGATCGTGCTCTGGTCGTGGGCGCTCAAGCAGCCGAACACGGCGGTCGCACCGCCTGTCACGGTCCGGTTCCATTCGCTGGACGGCCATGACCGCGAAATGGAGGTTCCGCACCTGATGTTCACCGAACCCGTCCTGGAGGGTGCGTCGTGACGACACCGGAGTCCGATATCGACTTCGCCTCCCTGCCGGAGGTCGACCGCACCGGTTCGGGTGGCAGCCATCCGAACCGGCCCCGCCGCCCGCGCTTCGACGGTGATGTCAGTGCCCTGCCCGACCGGGCCTGCTGGGCCCTGCAGCATCTGCTGACCCGCCGCTACATCAGCGCCGAATCCGACCGCGACGTCTACAGCTGGATCATCGAGTACCGCTCCGACCTGGCGGTGCGGCTCTCCGAGCTCGACCTGCAGCTGCGCATCGCCGAGGGCGTGGACATCGCCTATGTGGAGCAGGCCCGCTACGAATCGACCAGGGGCATCAAGCTGCTGCGGCGCGAGCCGCTGGGCACCTACGACTCCATCCTGGCGCTGCACCTGGCCCAGATGATGCGTGCCGGTGGGGATGTCAGCTTCCTGATCACCCGCGACGAGATCCACGGCCTGTTCTCCGGGGTGCTCAACGACACCGACCGGGACACCGTCACCTTCACCGCGCGGATCGACGCGGCGATCGCCCGGCTGGCCGGCCTGGACATCCTGCGCAAGACCCGCGACGACGAGGACAGCTACACCGTGAGCCCGGTGATCACCGCGATCATGACGGCCTCGGTCATCACCGAACTGCAGCAGCAGTTCGAGCAGCTCGTGAAGGGTGGTTCGGAATGAGCGAGCAGTTCCATCTCTCCCGGCTGCAGGTGATCAACTGGGGCGTCTTCGACGGATACCACTCGGTGCCCATCAACGCCGGTGGCTCACTGATCGCCGGCGGGTCTGGCAGCGGTAAATCTTCACTGCTGGACGCCATCTCGCTCGGCTTCCTGCCGTTCAACCGGCGTAACTTCAACGCCTCGGGCGACAACACCGCCGCTGGGTCGAGCGCCGGGCGACGGACCGTGGACAAGTATGTGCGCGGCGCGTGGGGCCAGCGCAGCGACAACGGCGTCAGCCAGGTGATGTACCTGCGCGGTGAGGGCACCACCTGGTCCGCGGTCGCGGTGACCTATACCAGCAACACCGGCCGGTCGATCACCGGCCTGGTGCTCAAATGGCTTACCGGCGAATCGCGTTCGGATTCGTCCAGCCGGTTCGTGCTCGGCGACGGCGACCTCGACATCGAAGAGGTGTGCAACCGCTGGGCGGCCGGGCGATTCGACACCGGGGTGTTCAAGGACAAGTGGCGGTTCACCACCAAGGTGGAGTCCCAGTACCTGGCCCAGCTCTACGCGGCCATCGGTATCCGGGCCTCCGAGGCCGCCCAGCAGCTGCTGGGAAAGGCCAAGTCGCTCAAGAGCGTCGGCGGCCTGGAACAGTTCGTCCGCGACTTCATGCTCGACGAGCCGGACAGCGTGGCCCGGCTGCCCGAGGCGCTCAAGCAGATCGACCCGCTGGTGGAGGCCCGCGAGCTGCTGGCGGTCGCGCAGCGCAAGCGCAAGATCCTCGGCGATATCGAGTCCGTCCAGCAGCGTTACGCCTCGGAATCCTCGGACCTCGGCATCATCGACCTCGTCGACATGCAGATGGTGCGCGCCTACACCGATCACGTCCGGCTGCAACTCTGCCCCGCCGAGATCGAGAACCTCGACAACATCATCGACCAACTGGAGAACGAGTACGGCGACCTGACCCGCCAACTCAATCTCGCCAAGGCCGAAGGTGATTCGCTCAACGCGCAGATCAGCGGGGCGAGCACCAACGTCGGCCCGCTGCAGTCACAGGTGGCCGCCGCCGAGGCGCAGGCCGAGGAGATCGCCCGGCGCCGCGCGGCCTATGCGGAGATGGTCACCGTCCACGGTGTGCCGGTCCCGGACAGCGCCGACGAGTTCTGGAACCTGCGTGAGGATCTGTCCAAGCAGGCCGCCGGGCTCGCGGTGAAGCTGGACCGGGGCCGGGAGGCGTCCACCGATGCCGAATACGCCCAGAAGGCGGCCCGCATCGCCCGCGACCACGCGGCCAAGGAACTCAAGCGCGTCGAGCACGTCGGATCGGCACTACCCGAGTTCGCGGTCACTATGCGTGAATACATCTGCGCCGCAGTGGGTGTCGATCCATCCACGCTGCCGTACGTGGCCGAACTGATGGATCTGCGGCCCGAGGAGAGCCGCTGGCGGGCCGCGGTGGAGAAGGTGCTGCGCTCGGTGGGGCTGCGCCTGCTGGTCCCCGACGAGCACTACGCCAAGGTGTTGCGCTTCGTCAACGAGAACAACATGCGGGGCCGGTTGGCCCTGCACCACGTGCGGGTGAACCCGCCGAGCCGGGAACCCGAGCCCAACACCCTGGCCGGCAAGCTGTTCGTGGTCAGCCCCGATCACCCGTGCGCACCCGAGGCTCTCGACATCCTCAGCGCCGCAGGCGATCACATCTGCGTCGACACCCCGGACCTGTTCCCCCGGTTCCGCCGCGCGGTCACCGACACCGGCCTGTACAAGGACTCCGACCGGCTGGCGATCAAGGACGACCGCAGGCCGCTGAAGCCGTCCGAGTACATCTACCAGGGCGATATCGGCGCCAAGCTGGACGCCCTGACCGCCGAACTCGCCGAGGCCGAGCATGTGTTCGAGCAGGCCCGCGAGGCCGCCGACGACATCGCCGCCGAACGCCAGCAGTGGCGGGACCGGGCCGCCGCGTGCAAGGCCATCTGCGAGCAGTTCCCGCAGTGGAGCCAGATCGACACCGAGACCGCCGAGGGGCACGCCGAGCGGTTGCGCGAGCAGTTCGATCTGCTGATGGCCGACAACCCCGACGTGGAGGCGCTCAGCGTGCGCGCCGAGGAGTGCTGGAACGACATCCAGACCCTGATGACCCGGCGCGGCGCCATCGCGACCCGCCGCGACGAGCTCGACGGCCGGCGCACCCGGTTGATGGATCTGCAGGACCGCCTGGCACCGCCTGCGGTCTCGGAGGCCGCCGACGAACTGCTACGCCGGTACTCCGCCGAGATCCCGGTGCAGCTGGAACTGCTCAACCCCGAGCCGCACCGCGAGGCGCTGTTCGCCGCGATCCGTCGGGAACGCGATCAGCTCACCGAAAGCCGCAGGCGCTCCTATGAAGAGCTGGCCCGCATCATCGCGACGTTCGACACCACGTTCCCGGATGCCATCCCGAACGACTCCGAGGACTTCGACGAGCGGGTGCACGACTATGTGGCGGTCTGTCGGCACATCGACGAGCGCGAACTCCCGGACGCCTATGAGCGGATGATGCGGCTGATCACCGAACAGGCCCCCGACGCGATCCTGACCCTGCACCGGGTCGCCGAGCAGGAGACCCGGCGGATCGCCGAGCAGATCGAACGGGTGAACACCGGACTCGGCGCGGTGGAGTTCAACCGGGGCACCCGGCTGACGCTGCGGGCGACCCCGCGCAGTCTGGCCGCGGTGTCCGAGCTCACCGATATTGTCAAGGCCATCTCGCGGCGCATCGCCGAGGTGGGCCTGGGCGACAAGAAGGCGATCCTGGAGCAGTACGCCGACATCCTGAAGCTGCGAAATCGACTGGCCAGCACCACGCCCGAGGACCGGGCCTGGACCCGCGACGCGCTGGACGTGCGTAACCGGTTCACCTTCGACTGTGCCGAATGGGATGTGCACACCGACGAGTTGATCCGCACGCACAGCAATGCCGGCGACAACTCCGGTGGTGAGCAGGAGAAGCTGATGGCGTTCTGCCTGGCGGGCGCGCTGAGCTTCAACCTGGCCAATCCCGACAGCGGGGACAACAAGCCGGTGTTCGCGCAGTTGATGCTCGACGAGGCGTTCTCCAAGTCGGATCCGCAGTTCGCCTCGCAGGCGCTGCAGGCGTTCCGCAAGTTCGGTTTCCAGCTCGTCATCGTGGCCACGGTGCAGAACGCCACCACCATCCAGCCCTACATCGACGGGGTGGTGATGGTGTCCAAGACCGAGGCCACCGGGCGCAATG
This sequence comes from Mycolicibacterium aurum, assembly GCA_900078775.1. Lineage (GTDB taxonomy): Bacteria > Actinomycetota > Actinomycetes > Mycobacteriales > Mycobacteriaceae > Mycobacterium > Mycobacterium aurum_A. The sequence continues at coordinate 5,666,558 of LT549889.1, read as the reverse complement.
CGCGACCGGTCGCGTCGGTGACCACCAAGACCATCAGCGACTTCACCGCGCTGAAGCGGGAACTGAAAGTCCCCGAACCCGTCTAGCGAGGAGAAACCCATGCGCATCGCCACCTGGAACGTCAACTCCATCCGCACCCGCGTGGACCGGGTGACCGATTGGCTGGCCCGCGCCGACGTCGACGTGCTGGCCATGCAGGAGACCAAGTGCACCGACGCCCAGTTCCCGACGATGCCGTTCGCCGCACTGGGATACGAGATCGCGCACATCGGGCTCAACCAGTGGAACGGGGTGGCGATCGCCTCCCGGGTCGGGCTGGAGAACGTCGAGATAGGTTTCGACGGCCAGCCCGAGTGGCAGGCGCTGGTGGAGGCGCGGGCGATCGGTGCGACCTGCGGCGGGGTCCGGGTGTGGAGCCTGTATGTACCCAACGGCCGCACGCTGGCTGACCCGCATTACCCGTACAAGCTGGATTGGCTTGGTGCACTGCACAACACGGCGTCGAAGTGGATCGCCGAGGATCCGTCCCTGCCGGTGGCCCTGGTCGGCGACTGGAACATCGCCCCGACCGATGAGGATGTCTGGGACATGGCCGTCTTCGAAGGGTCCACGCACGTCTCGGAGCCGGAGCGGGCCGCCTTCCAGGCCATGATCGATTCCGGGTTCACCGATGTGGTGCGCCCGTTCACGCCGGGTCCCGGGGTGTACACGTACTGGGATTACACCCAGTTGCGCTTCCCGAAGCGCCAGGGCATGCGCATCGATTTCATTCTCGGCTCGGCGGCGTTCGCCGACCGGGTCACGCATGCCGAGATCGTCCGCGACGAACGAAAGGGCAAGAGCCCCAGTGACCATGCTCCCGTTCTGGTGGACCTGAGCTGATGGGCCTGTTGCCGAAGGCCGACCTCTCCGACGGCGATGTCGCCGCCGCGCTCGGTCGCGCGGTGGTGCTGGCCGGGGTGATCCTCGACGCGCTGGCCGAGTTCGATCCGATCGGGCTGCGGGAGCGCACGTATCACCTCGGCGGTGGTGACGGGGTGACCGACAAGGCGCTGGACGCGGTGGCCACCGTGCTGGACTGGACGGATGTGCCCGGCACCCAGGCCTGGGAGGGTAAGGACCGCGGGTCACGGATCGACTGGTGGGTGTGGCGGGTCGGCGCGTTGACCACGGTGGCGGTCGCCTTCCCGGGCGCACTCGGCGCGCTGGCGGCGCGGTTGCCGGTGCAGGATGCGCTGGGTTTCGCCAGCCAGACGCTGGTGCTGTGTGCGGTCGCCCGCGAGTACGGGTTGACCGGCCGCACGGATCAGGTCCGGATGCTGGCCGCGGTGCTGTGCAGCCGCGACATCTCCGATCCCCCACCGCCGCCGGACGATGAGGCCTGGCCCGATGCCCTGCCGAAGAAGCTGTGGCATCTCGCCGGGATCCTGAACGCCGTCGGCGACGAGGTCGGCAAGCGCCCGCATCCGCGCAGCGTCTTCCGTTACGTCGGAATGCTGCCGGCCGTCGGCGCGCTGGCCGCGTATCTGGGCGAGTACGGTGCGCTGCACCGGGCGGCCAAGGCCGGCCAGAAGTGGATCAAGCGGGCTTGAGCCCGACGGTGATGGTGTCCGCGACCGGGGTCCAGAACGGGTGAGGCACCCGGCGCTGCTCCTCGACGCTGAACCCGGCCGCTTCGAAGAGCTTTCGAGTGTCGCCCGGCGTCGGGATCACGGCGGTGACCGCGACGATGCCGCCGGGTGCCAGGACGCGGTGGAACTCCGCGAGCGCGGCGGGCTGATCGAAGAAGTGAAAGGCCGAGGTGCTCACCACGGCATCGAGGAAGCCGTCCGCGAACGGCAGCTCCTCGGCGGGCGCGGACTTCCAGCGCACCAGGTCCGAACGGCGCCGGGCCCGGGCCAGCATGCCATCTGACATGTCCAGGCCGTAGACCTCGTCCGGGCGCAACTCCTGCTGGATGCGGTCGGTGAGGATGCCGGTCCCACAGGCCACGTCGGCGATCTGGGTCGCGCCGTGCCGACGCAGCGCGGCGATCACCTCGTCCTGGGCCGGTTTGTAGACCAGCCGTTGCAGGCAGCCCTGGTCGTAGGCCGGGGCCGCGAAGTTCCAGAACCGGGTGATCGCATCGGCGAGGGTCGTGCGCGGGATCGTCGTCACCGATCCGAGTGTAGGCGCGAGCGGAAGTCCGCAGATAATGCCGCACGCGCGCTGCACCAACCCCCCGGAAGGTGCAGAGCGCGTGCGCAGTGTGTGTCGGTAGCTGCGGCTACCTAGCCCCCCGGACGACCGTGACTCTTCGGCCCGGAGCGGTCAGCACCCCGGGGCCCCTTGATCCCGCCGTAGTTCTGACGCCATTCGTTCTCCCCGACGAACTTGAGACTGCCGAAGAAGGGCAACTTGATGACCACGTCACCGGTGAAATCCCACGGGCTCGGGTTGTTCGGAACGTCCGCCTGGGCCGGCCCGGCACCCAGGATCGCCCCGGCCACCAGCGCTCCGACGATCGCACCCGATAGATACATTTTCATTTGCTGAACCCCCACTGCTCGGTGAATCCCCGCGCCCACTGTACAAGGTGTGACGCCGCAAAGCACACATCTTTTTCCAGGTCACGCGGATATAGCGGCGCCACCCACGGTGGTTCAAGATCAAACTTTCCATCGCGCAACGGATCGATCTTGAAAGTTGCTGAGCGGGAATTTGCACATGCGAATATCAGCGTAGCTACGCACGGGATCTGACCTGTATCGATCCCGAGGCGGGCAACAGGCCCGCATCACTCCCGGCGATTAGCGGGGCTAACCCCGAAAGCCGCCCGCGCCGCCAGCAACAACCTCCGGTTCGCTACTCAACCGGGCGGCAGATTGCACATCGCGGTCGATCAGGAGAGGTAAACGACGGGCATCCAGTCCAGCACGCCGGCAAGGCCTTTCGGTTAGTCGCGCTAATCGACGGGGGCGAATCACAGGCACACGGTCCGCATCCACTGAACACCTCCGCACCGACCGTCTCATCGGGGGACGCCCCTATCCGCCGGCCGGGGCCGCCGAGTTGAGAGCAGGAACACCACGCATGGCCGGCCGCCACCTGATGTCCCACCTCCGCCCTAGGCTGCCGGGATGGCCTCCCGTCTGACCATCGGTGAATTCGCCACCCTGACCCACCTGAGCGTGCGGACCCTGCGCCGCTACCACGCCGACGGACTCCTCGAGCCTGCCGCCGTCGATCCATTCACCAACTACCGGTACTACGCGCCCGAGCAGATCACGAATGCCCAAGTGATCCACCAGCTTCGCCGGCTCGACGTCCCGCTCCGGGAGATCAAGCGGATCCTGTCCACCGACGACGCCGAGAAACGCGCGGCGGTGCTCGCCGAGCACCTGAGCCAACTCGAAGCCGAGCTCGCTCGCACCCAGGCCGCGGTCACGTCGCTGCGCCGGCTGGTCCACCCTGCGACCGCTGATCTGGAGGTCGCCCTGCCGACGCTGCCGGCCCGCACGGTCGCGTCCATCAAAGGCGCTGTGCACATCGAAGATTCACTCGCCTGGTACGACCAGGCGATGGACGAACTGGATGCCGCGTTCCCGCCGGAGGAACGCACCGGACCACCCGGCGGCCGGTATGCGAACGAACTGTTCACCATGGGATACGGCGTGATGACGGTCTTCCGTCCGGTCCGCATTCCCCGACCCTCGGGCCGGATCGAGGTCACCGAGTTCCCGCCGGTCGAACTCGCGGTGACCGTGCATCCCGGGCCTCACGATGACATCGACGTCACCTACGGCCGACTGGGAGCGTGGGTGGCCACCCACGCGTTGGCGGTGGACGGCCCGATCCAGGAGACCTATCTCGTGGGCCCACGCGACACGCCCGCCCCCGCGGCCTGGCGGACCGAGATCGGTTGGCCGGTCTTCCGGCTGTCCGGGAAATCGGCTGCGCGGGAGAGCTCCTCGTGAGCACCGATGTCCTGGATCGCCGCCTCGAGGGTCGACAGGACGGCGTCGAAGCCGTCTCCGCCCAGTACCAGCCGGCGCGGGGGCGGGGTGTGTGCCATCGCGGCGATGACCGCGCGGGCGCCGCGCTGCGGATCGCCCGGCTGTGCACCGTCCTGCTCGACCATCGCGGCGCGAACCTGTTCCAGCAGCGGCCGGTAGGCGTCGACCGTTTCGTCGATCGGATCCTCGGCGAAGCCGGCGTAGGCACGGGTCCGAAACGCCCCGGGCTCGACGGCCAATACCTGGATACCGGTGCCGCCCAGTTCATCCCGGACCACCTCGGTGACCGCTTCCAGGGCGAACTTGGTCGCACTGTAGTAGCCGAACCCGGTGACCCCGCTCAGCCCGGCGACCGATGACACGTTGACCACCCAGCCGCTGCCGCGCGCCCGCATCCCCGGCAGCGCCGCGCGCAGCACGGAGAGCACCGCGAAGAAATTCAGCTCGAACATGGACCGCACTCCGGAGTCCGGCATGCCCTCGATCGATCCGATCCACCCGCGCCCGGCGTTGTTGACCAGGACGTCGATACCGCCGAAGTGCTGCTCGGCCGCCCGGACCGCCTCCCGCACCTGACCGGCGTCGGTGACGTCGAGCGGCACGACGAGTACCCGCTCGCCGTACCCGCGTGCCCACGCCGCCAGCTCGGCGGGGCGCCGGGAGGTCAGCGCCACCCGGTCGCCGATGTCGAGTGCGGCCTCGGCGAACGCGATGCCGAAGCCACCGGGGGTGCCGCCGGTGATGAACCAGGTCCGAGTGCTTCTCATGGCTCCAGGCTGAGCTCTCCCCCGGGGAGAGGGTCAACACCGGCGGAGAAACTCCCGCTCGGCAAGGCGCGCGGTATGCGCTAGGTTGAACCCGTCCACACGGGAGCACGCACCAGCGGGCTGAGAGGACGGCTAGGGCCGTCGACCGTACGAACCTGACCGGGTAATGCCGGCGTAGGGAGATGTGTAATGGGTGTGTCCGTTGGTCCTATTTCCGGTAGTTCGAAGTACTACTCCCCCGAGGGTGTCCCGTTCCGCCGGGTCCACCTGAGCACCGGCGAGCATTTCGATCTGTACGACACCTCCGGGCCGTACACCGACACGAACGTCACCATCGATCTGGAGAGGGGACTGCCGGCGCGGGCCGGTGTCGTGCGTGACCGCGGCACCCAGCTGCAGCGGGCCCGTAACGGTGAGATCACCGCGGAGATGGCGTTCATCGCGGTCCGGGAGGGGGTGCCCGCCGAGCTGGTCCGTGACGAGGTGACCGGCGGCCGCGCGGTGATCCCGGCCAATCACAACCACCCTGAGAGCGAGCCGATGATCATCGGCAAGGCGTTCGGGGTGAAAGTCAATGCCAACATCGGCAATTCGGCGGTCACCTCGTCGATCGCCGAGGAGGTCGACAAGATGGTGTGGGCCACCCGCTGGGGTGCCGACACCATCATGGACCTGTCCACCGGCAAGGACATCCACCTCACCCGGGAATGGATCCTGCGCAACTCCCCGGTCCCGGTCGGCACCGTGCCGATGTACCAGGCGCTGGAGAAGGTGGGCGGCGACCCCACCAAGATGACCTGGGAGTCCTACCGCGACACGGTGATCGAGCAGTGCGAACAGGGTGTCGACTACATGACGGTGCACGCGGGTGTCCTGCTGCGCTACATCCCACTCACCGTCGACCGGGTCACCGGCATCGTCTCGCGCGGCGGATCTATCATGGCGGCCTGGATGCTCGCCCACCACCGGGAGTCGTTCCTCTACGAGAACTTCGGAGAGCTCTGCGAGATCCTGGCTCGCTACGACGTGACCTTCTCGCTCGGCGACGGCCTGCGGCCCGGCTCCATCGCCGACGCCAACGACGAGGCCCAGTTCGCTGAGCTGCGCACCCTGGGCGAGCTCACCAAGATCGCGAAATCCCATGGTGTGCAGGTGATGATCGAAGGCCCCGGGCACGTCCCGATGCACAAGATCGTGGAGAACGTGCGGCTGGAACAGGAACTGTGCGAGGAGGCCCCGTTCTACACCCTGGGGCCGCTGGCCACCGACATCGCGCCGGCCTACGACCACATCACCAGCGCGATCGGCGCGGCGATCATCGCCCAGGCGGGCACCGCGATGCTCTGCTATGTCACCCCCAAGGAACACCTGGGCCTACCCGACCGCAAGGACGTCAAGGACGGGGTCATCGCCTACCGGATCGCCGCCCACGCCGCCGACCTGGCCAAGGGACACCCGAGGGCCCAGCAGCGCGACGACGCACTGAGCAAGGCCCGCTTCGAATTCCGCTGGCACGACCAGTTCGCGCTGTCGCTGGACCCGGATACCGCCCGCGAGTACCACGACGAGACCCTGCCCGCCGAGCCGGCCAAGACCGCCCATTTCTGTTCGATGTGCGGCCCGAAGTTCTGCTCCATGCGCATCACCCAGGACATCCGAGAGGCGATGAATGTGAAATCAGCGGAGTTCCTCGAACACGGCAACCGGGTTTATCTACCCTTGAGCTCATGACGTTCTTGCCGCTCCCCCCGCCGGGCCAGACACCGCTGCGGGTCATGACCATCGCCGGCTCCGACTCCGGCGGCGGTGCGGGTATCCAGGCCGATATGCGCACGTTCGCCATGCTGGGCGTACACGGTTGCGTGGCGGTCGCCGCGGTGACCGTGCAGAACTCGGTGGGCGTCAAAGGCTTTCACGAGTTACCGCTGGACATCATCTCCGGCCAGATCCAGGTCGTCGTCGAGGACATCGGTATCCAGGCCGCCAAGACCGGGATGCTGGCGTCGGCGGAGATCATCGGCGCGGTGGCCGACACCTGGCGCGGACTGCAAATCGACGTCCCGCTCGTCGTCGACCCGGTCTGCGCCTCCATGCACGGTGATCCGCTGCTGCATCCCAGCGCACTGGATTCGGTACGCACCGAACTGTTTCCGATCGCCACCCTGGTCACCCCGAATCTCGACGAGGTGCGGCTGATCACCGGGATCGACGTCGTCGACGAGGCCACCCAACGTGACGCGGCCAAGGCGCTGCACGCACTCGGGCCGAAGTGGGCGCTGGTCAAGGGCGGGCACCTGCGAACCTCGGAGCGCAGCCCCGACCTGCTCTACGACGGCACCGACTTCTACGAGTTCGCCGAGGCCCGCATCGACACCGGCCACGACCACGGCGCCGGTGACACACTCGCCGCGGCCACCGCCACCGCGCTGGCGCACGGTTACCCGGTGCCCGACGCGGTCGCCTTCGGTAAGCGCTGGGTGACCGAATGCCTGCGCGCCGCATATCCGTTGGGGCACGGCCACGGGCCGGTGAACCCACTGTTCAGGCTGACCCATGACGCTTGATGGCCTGGACGATCTCGCCGGGGTGGCACACCAGCCCGACCCGGTCCCGGCGGGCCCGAAAGGGGTGGTCGTGCTCACCCACGGGGCGGGCGGCAACCGGGACTCCCCGATGCTGGTCCGGGTCTGCGACGAGTGGGCGCGCCACGGGTACCTGGCGGTTCGCTACAACCTGCCCTACCGGCGTCGCCGGCCCAAAGGGCCCCCGTCCGGTTCGGCCACCTCCGATCAGGACGGGATCGCCGAGGCGATCGCCTGGGCGCGCGGGCTCGGTCACGGCCCGGTGCTGGCCGGCGGGCACTCCTACGGCGGCCGGATGACATCGATGGTCACCGCGGCCGGGGACGGGCCGGACGTGCTGACGCTGTTCTCCTATCCGCTGCACCCGCCCGGCAAGCCCGAACGTGCCCGCACCGAGCACCTGCCCGCCATCACCGTGCCGACGGTGTTCACGCACGGCACCGCCGACCCGTTCGGCACCATCGCGGAGATCCGCGCCGCGGCGACGCTGGTGGCCGGGCCGACGGAGATCGTCGAGGTCACCGGGGCACGCCACGACCTCGCATCCAAGACCCTGGACGTCCCGGTGCTCGCGGTGGCCGCCGCGGTTAAGTTCGTGGCATGACGCAGCCGCCGCCGGGAGGCTTCCCGCCACCCCCGCCGGGAAACTTCCCGCCACCCCCGCCGGGAAACTTCCCACCTCCCCCGCCCCTGCCGTACTCCGATCCGTCCGGCCGGCCCTACCCGCCGCCACAGAAGAAGACCCGGTGGGGTCTGATCATCGCGCTGGTGCTGGCCGCGGTCATGCTGGTGGTCGGCGCCCTGGTCACGCTGGTCGTCGTCGCCAACAAGGACGAGTTGCAGGAGATCCTGGATCCCGACACCGTCGACGCCGCCGACGTCGGCCTCGGGGACTGCCTGGCCACCATCCCCGACGACGCGAGTCTGGTCGCCTCGATCAAGACGGTGCCCTGTTCCGAGCCGCATCAGGGTGAGGTCTATTACGTCGCGACGGTGCCCGGTGCGGAGTTCCCGGGTGAGACTGCGGTCATCGAGTTCCAGGACAAATGCGAGCCGGCACTGCGGGCATTCGCGCCGTCCGCGATGACAGATCCGCAGGTGGGGATGTTCGTGCTGTACCCCACGGCGGACTCCTGGAAGCGCGGCGACCGGACGGTGACCTGCATCGCCACCACCGACGCCCCGCGCACCGGATCGCTACGGGGGTAGCGCGTTACCTGGGGTACCGTCTCACCCATGTTCGACGCGGTAATCGTGGGCGCGGGTTTCGCAGGTATCGGTGCCGCGATCCAGCTCAAGCGGTCAGGGATCGACAACTTCGTGATTGTGGATCGCGAGGATGATCTCGGCGGCACCTGGTACGTGAACCACTACCCCGGGCTGGCGGTGGACGTCCCCACCACGACCTACTCGTACTTCTTCGAGCCGAACCCGAACTGGTCGCGACTGTTCTCCACCGGCCGCGAGATCAAGCAGTACGCCGACGACGTCGCCGACAAGTACGACGTGCGCCGGCACATCCGGTTCAGCACGGTCGTCGACGGGGCCCGCTGGGACGAGGACGCCGAGGTCTGGCAGGTGACCGTCAACGGCGGTGAGGTGATCACCGGCCGCTACCTGATCACCGCCACCGGCTTCCTGTCCCAGCCGAAGATCCCGGACATCCCCGGAATCGACAACTTCTCCGGTCGGGTCATCCACACCACCGACTGGGATGACGCCTATGACCCCGCCGGCCGCCGCATCGCCGTCATCGGCACCGGCGCCACCGCGGTGCAGCTCATTCCGGAACTGGCCAAGACCGCGGCCGCGCTGACCGTGTACCAGCGCACCCCCATCTGGGTGGTGCCCAAGATCGACCTGCGCTTCGGGCCGCGGACCAAGAAGCTGTTCGCCCGGGTGCCCGCGACGCAGCGGGTGCTGCGCTGGCTCACCGACTCCATCTACGAGTGGATGGTGACCATCGGGGTGGTGCACTACCGGACGTTCCGCGGCCGCGGCAACATCTCCGCCGCCGATCTGTCCAAACTGCACCGTTTCCTCACCGTCCGGGACAAGGAACTGCGCCGCAGGCTCACCCCCGACTACGACTTCGGTTGCAAGCGGCCGACTTTCAGCAACGGCTACTACCGGGCGTTCACCAGGCCCAATGTGCACCTGCAGGACATCGGCATCGATCACGTGCAATCCGACGGCATCGTCGCCCGTGACGGCACCAAGAACGACATCGACACCTTGGTGCTCGCCACCGGTTTCGACCTGTGGGAGGCCAACTTCCCGGCCATCGAGATCATCGGCCGTGACGGCCGCAACCTCGGAAAGTGGTGGCGGGAGAACCGGTTCCAGGCCTACCAGGGTGTGTCGGTGCCCTACTTCCCGAATCTGCTGAGCCTGGCCAGCCCGTATGCCTTCCTCGGGTTGAACTTCTTCAACACGATGGAATACCAGATGCGGCTGATGGACCGGCTGTTCCGCGAGATGCAGGCCCGCGGGGCCACCACCTTCGAGGTCACCGAGGAAGCCAACACCCGCTACCTGGACCGGATGACCGAGTTGCTCGGCAATTCGCTGTTCACGCTGGGCAATTGCGCATCCGCGCGGTCCTACTACTACGACCCGGCCGGTGAGCCCACGCTGCTGCGGCCCACCACCACCGAGACGGCGATCAGGGAGGCATCCGAGTTTCCCCTGAGCGACTACGCGATCAACTGAGAGGAATTGCCTTGGCCGAGAAGAAGAGTTCGCCCGGCACCACATTGGCGGGTCTGTCGCTGGTCGGCGCGGGCCTGGCCCATTTCGTGGCCCCGCAGCTTTTCGAGTCGATGACCAAGCCCGCCTTCCCGCGGGACACCGATCGGCATATCAAGACCAACGGCAGCATCGAGACCGCCCTGGGGGTGGGCCTGCTGGTCCCGAAGACCCGCAGGCTGGCGGCCGTCGGCGGTCTCGGCTACCTCGTCTACCTGGGCGTCAACGCCGCACGCAACAGGTGATGTGGAGCGCCGTCTAGGCACGTTCGACGCCGTCGTCATCGGGCTGGGCTCGATGATCGGGGCCGGCATCTTCGTGGCACTCGGCCCGGCCGCCGCCGCGGCCGGTTCCTGGCTGCTGTTCGGCTTGGCTCTGGCCGCCGCCATCGCCTACTGCAATGCGACGTCCTCGGCTCGGCTCGCCGCGCGGTACCCGCAGTCCGGCGGCACCTACGTCTACGGCCGTGAACGGCTGGGCGACTTCTGGGGGTACACCGCCGGCTGGAGTTTCATCGTCGGCAAGACCGCGTCCTGCGCGGCGATGGCGCTGACGGTGGGCGTGTACGCGTGGCCGCCGTACGCGCACGCGGTGGCCGTGGCCGCGGTGGTGGCGCTGACCGCGGTGAACTATGCCGGGGTGCAGAAGTCCGCGCTGCTCACCAGGGTCATCGTGGCGACCGTGCTGGCGGTGCTGGCCGCCGTCGTGGTCGTGCTGGCCGGGGCCGGCGAGACCTCCCGGCTGGGCCTGCACGCCGACGCCAGTCCGCTGGGCGTGCTGCAGGCGGCCGGTCTGTTGTTCTTCGCGTTCGCGGGTTACGCGCGGATCGCGACCCTCGGCGAGGAGGTGCGTGACCCGGCCCGCACCATCGTCCGCGCCATCCCGCTCGCGCTCGGCATCACCCTGCTGGTGTACGCGGTGGTCGCGGTCGCCGTGCTGTCGGTCCTGGGTGGCGACGGGTTGGCCACCGCCACTGCACCGCTCGCCGACGCCGTGGCGGCGGCCGGACATCCGCAGCTGGCCCCACTGGTGCGGGCCGGCGCGGCGGTGGCCGCCCTCGGCTCCCTGCTGGCACTGGTGCTCGGGGTGTCGCGCACGACGCTCGCGATGGCCCGGGACCGTCATCTGCCCGGCTTCCTGGCCGCGGTCCATCCGCGGTTCGGGGGCCCGCATCGCGCCGAGCTGACCGTCGGCGCAGTCGTCGCGGTGCTCGCCGCGCTGGTGGATGTGCGTGCGGCGATCGGCTTTTCGTCGTTCGCGGTGCTGGTCTACTACGCGATCGCCAATGCGAGCGCCTGGACGCTGCGGCCCCGGCGGCGCATGCTGCCCGCGGTGGGCCTGGCCGGCTGCCTGGTGCTGGCGTTCACGTTGCCGGCCACCTCGGTGCTGGCCGGGTGCGCGGTCGTCGGCCTCGGCGCCGCGCTGTACGCGGTCCGACGGTTTACCGTGTTCCGATGACCATGCTGCGTTGGAAGTACGTGGGACCCGATGCCGACGTCGTCGCCCCCGATGAGCGGCTGAGCTGGCCCCGCACCCTCGGTATCGGCTCCCAGCATGTGGTGGCGATGTTCGGGGCGACCTTCCTGGTTCCGGTGCTGACCGGCTTCCCGCCCGCCACCACCCTGCTGTTCTCCGGGGTCGGCACGATCCTGTTCCTGCTGATCACCGGCAACCGGCTGCCCAGCTATCTGGGGTCCAGCTTCTCGGTGATCGCCCCGGTGACCGCGGCGGTCGCCTCGCAGGGCACCGGCAGCGCGCTGGGCGGCCTGGTCGCGGTGGGCCTGTTGCTGATCCTGATCGGCGCCGTGGTGCATCTGGTCGGCACCCGCTGGCTCGATCTGACCCTGCCGCCGGTGGTGACCGGGGCCATCGTCGCCCTGATCGGCTTCAACCTGGCCCCGGCCGCGAAGAACAACTTCGAGGAAGGGCCGCTGGTCGGGCTCGTGACACTGGTGCTGCTGGTCGGTGCGCTGGCGTTCTTCCGCGGCCTCATCGGCCGGCTGGCGATCTTCCTGGCCGTGGTGATCGGCTACCTGTTGGCGCTGGCCCTGGGCGAGGTGGACACCGCGCCGATCGCCGCGGCCGCCTGGATCGGGTTGCCGGAGTTCCAGACTCCGACGTTCAGCCTCGCGGTGCTGCCGTTGTTCCTGCCCGCGGTGATCGCGTTGGTCGCCGAGAACATCGGGCATGTGAAGTCGGTGGGGCAGATGACCGGCACCGACCTGGATCCGATGATGGGCAGGGCGCTGGCCGCCGACGGGGTGGCCACCGTGCTGGCCGGTGCCGGCGGCGGTTCGGCCACCACCACCTACGCCGAGAACATCGGCGTCATGGCCGCCACCCGCATCTACTCGACGGCCGCGTACTGGGTGGCCGCCGTGGTCGCCATCGGACTGTCGTTGTGTCCCAAGGTCGGTGCGACGATCTCGGCCATCCCGCCCGGTGTGCTCGGCGGGGCCACCATCGTGCTCTACGGTCTCGTCGGGGTGCTCGGCATCCGGATCTGGCTGACCAACCACGTCGACTTCGCCAAACCGGTCAACCAGATGACCGCCGCCATCCCGCTGATCATCGGCATCGCCGATTTCACCTGGCAGGCAGGCTCGTTGACGTTCACCGGCATCTCGCTGGGCGCCATCGCGGCGCTGGTCGTCTACCACGGCATGACCGGGCTGAGCGCTATTCGCCGAGCGCGTTGACCACCCGGGTGAACACCGCCGGCAGCGCCGCCGAGGCCGGGGTGAGCGCGGCGCGCACCGGGCGGATTCCGCTGGCGTACAACAGCGCCGCGGTCAGCAGCCGGTACCGGCGGGTCAGCAGCCGCCACCGCCGGTCGTAATCGCCGATACGGTCGTTCACGACGCAGTCCACCAGCAGTTCGGCCGCCCCGAACGCCAGCCCCATCCCCTCGCCGGTCAGGGCGTCGACGTAGCCCGCGGCGTCGCCGACCAGCAGGACCCGGCCCGCGCTGCGGTGGCGGACCTTCTGCCGCAACGGCCCGGCGGCCCGGTCCGGCCCGTGCGCGGCGCCGTGCAGACGGTCGCACAGCGCCGGGAACTGGTGCAGGTGTTCCTCGAAGCCGCCCCTGCTGGATTTCAGGATGGCCACGCCCACACAGTCATCGGCGATCGGGGTGACGTATGCCTCGGTGTCCCGACCCCAGTAGACCTCGACGCAGTCCGACCACGGGGCGATCTGGATGTGCCGGCGGATACCCCAGCGCCGTCGCCGGGTCTCGTCGGCGGCCAGACCCAGCGCGCGACGGATCGGCGAGTGCAGTCCGTCGGCCGCGGCCAGGTAGCGGGCCTGGAATCCGGCCGCGCACACGGACATCGAATTCTGGGTTACCGCGCCCACCTCACCGTGCACCACCCGGACGCCGGCATCGGCGGCCGCCTGGGCCAGCGCGGCGTGCAGCAGCGTGCGGCGCACTCCGCGCCCGGGCCCGCCGGCGAACCGGGCCTCGGCGGTGCACCGGCCGTCCAGGTAGCGGATGCCATAGAAATTCCGGGAGTTCCGTCCGTCGAACTGGACCCCGAGCCGTTCCAGATGCCCGAGCGAATGCGGCATAAGCCCCTCGCCGCACGCCTTGTCGACGGGTCCGCGGCGGCGCTCGATGACCACCACCTGCAGCCCGGCCCGGGCCGCGTGCACGGCGGTGGCCAGGCCCGCGGGCCCGCCCCCGGCCACCAGCAGATCGATCACGACAGGCCGCTCACGTCAAACTCTGCAGGGCTTGGTTCTCGATGCTGACGCGGGTCCGCAGCAGCAGCGCATTGGCCACCGAGAACACCAGCGCGGTGATCCAGGCGCCCCCGGCCAGCGGCAGCGCCACCCCTTCCAGCACGACGGCGACGTAATTCGGGTGCGGCACAACACGGTACGGGCCACCGGTGATACGTGGCGCGCCGGGCACGACCACCACCCTGGTGTTCCACTGCCTGCCCAGTGTGCCGATGCACCACCAGCGCAGCGCCTGTGTCGCCACCACCACCCAGAGCGCCGGCCAGACGAAGCGCCGGCGGGACCGCCCCTCGATCAGCGCGCCGGCCAGCAAACCGGTGTGCAGGGCCACCATCACCGGATAGTGTCCGGCTCCGAACTCCTTGCCGCCGTGGGCTCTGCTCCACTCCAGGTTCCGTTGGGAAACCACAAGTTCGGCCACTCGTTCGGCGGCGACGAGCACGATCAGCGTGCGGTAGGCCTGCACCGGTCACCGCCACCGCAGCAGGACGAGTTCGGAGCAGAACCCCGGCCCCATGGCCATCAACAGTCCGGGCGAGCCGGGGCTGGGCCGGGTGACGATGGTGTCGCGCAGCACGAACAGCACCGAGGAGGACGACAGGTTTCCGACCTCGGCCAACGACTTCCAGGTCAGGTCGAGGGCGTCCGGCCGCAACGGCAAGGTGTCCATGATGGCCTCGATCACCTTGGGCCCACCGGGATGGCTGACCCAGGTGTCGACATCGGCGACGGACAGGTGATGCGCGGCGAGGAAGTCGGTGACGTCCGCCCCGAGGTAGCGGGTGACGAAGGAGGGCACCTCTGCGCTGAGCACGATCTCGAAACCGGCCGCGCCGATGTCCCAGCCCATCGCATCCAGCGAGTCGGGGTACAGGTGGCTGCGCGAGTCCAGCACATCGGGGCCGGCCGGGCACAGATTCGCAGCGCGCTCCTCGCCGACCGCCACCACGGCGGCCGCGCCGTCGCCGAACAGCGCCCCGGCCACCAGCGTCGGGATCGACGGGCGATGTTTGCAGGTCAGCGAGCACAATTCGACGGAGACCAGGACCGCCACCTGATCCGGCGCCCCACGCAGGTAGTCATGCAACCGGGCGATACCCGCCGCGCCCGCCACACAGCCGAGCCCGAAGATCGGGATGCGCCGCACATCGGGTCGCAGCCCCAACCGGCCGGCGATCCGGGCGTCCAGCGAGGGCACCGCCGCACCGGTCACCGTGGTCGTCATGATCAGGTCGACGTCGGCGGGCGTCAGGTTGGCCTCATCGAGCGCCCCGGCCAGCGCGTCCGCGCCGAGTTTCGTTGCGTGCTCGATGAACAGGTCGTTCGACGCCCCGAAGTCGGTGAGTTCCGGGTAGTCCTGCAGCGGGCAGACCAGGTGACGGGTCTGGACCCTGGCGCTCTTGTGCAGGCGGCGTACGACGTCTTCGAGTCCGCGGTAACTCGGCAGCGCGAGCATGGCGTCGGTGATCTCGTCCTGGGTGTACCGGTACGGCGGCAGCACCGCATGGACACCGGCGATCGTGCTGGGACCGGGAGTTCCGGCGAGATCAACGGCCATACCGTGATCACGGAAGACCATGCCTTCCGGTTCAACGGCGTCGCTGATCGCGGGCCGGGACCCCGTTCTCCCCTTCGATCGAGAGGGCGTAGGTCCCGATGGCGAACCCCAGCGCGGGCCCGGTGATCGACAGCGCGCGGTGGTCGACGTTCTCCATCCCGTCCCGCGGGGTCCCGTTCTGCGGGTCGAATGCGACGCCGGCCCGCCCACCCCAGAGTCGGGCCTGCACAGCGCTCTTGATCTGGGTCGAACCGGTGGTCACCCCGCCCACCGGCACCCCGGCCTTGAGGAAGGGACGGTAATCGCCGGCGTCCTGCAGCGGGATGTCGGCGGGCCGCACCCCCGCCAGATTGAGGTACCCGGCCAGCGTCCGCTCGATCCCGGCCGAACCCTCGGGTGCCTCGCTGGGCTGCGCCGACTGGTCACCGTCATAGGTGAAGAAACCGGCGTTGGTGGAGCCGAGCATGTCGGCGTCCAGGTAGGCGGCGATGTCCTTGAGCTGCTCGGGGTCCAGCGCGGACAGGTATTTAGCGGCCGCCCCGAGCCGCTCGGAGCCCCAGAAGGCGAACCGCACCGCATTGCCGATCTGGGACTCCGGGCCCAGCGCATCGGCGATGGCCAGCAGCGCGGCCACCCCGGTTCCGTTGTCGTTGATGCCCGGGCTGCGGGGGCGCTGTCCAGGTTCGCCCCGGCCACCACGACATTGCCGGTGTTCCCGGATTTCGTCTGGGCGACGACGCTCCGCGACTTCGCGACGGCGGCCTCGGCGTCGAGGGTGAGGCGAACCGGTGCGGTGGTGCGCCGCAGCGCCGCGTCGGTGGTCCGGTCGATGACGGCGACCGGCAGCGTCAGCTTCTGGTAGTAGCCCGGCTCGAACAACCCCTCCTTGCCGCCGGCACTGACCACGAGCAGACCGACCGCGCCCTTGGCGACCGCGGCATTCTGCTTGGCGACGACCGAGCATTCGGTGTCGTCGACGATGACCAGCGCGCCGCGCACGTCCCCGTAGTCGGCGGCCGCACAGCCCGCCGGATCGCGGGGACGCAACGACTCCCCGCGCACCCCGCCGGGCGGCGTGCCCGCCAGCGGAGAGGCCTGGGTGACCGGGTAGCTGCGTCCGGCGACCTCCAGGGTCGGCTTACCCGGGCTGCCCATGTCCAGCCACTCGAACTCCGGCGTGCTGACCTCGAAGCCCTTGTCGCGCAACACCCCGGCAACGAAGTCCACGGTGGCCTCGTAGCCGGGGGTACCGACCGCCCGGCTCCCCTTGTTGGCGGTGGCGATGCGGGCGAGCTCTTCGAGGTGGGTGTAGATGACGTCGACGTCGACCTTCTCGGCCAGCGCCCACGCCGTGGGTACCGGGTCCGGTTCGGGCGGGGCGGAGCACGACGCCAGGGTCAGGGCGGCGACGAGGGCGGGTAGCACCCGTTTCATGATCGGGACTGTACGTGCCGGGTGCGGTCTTCGCGCACCGGAACTCCGTTGCGGCCGCTGATGTCCTGCGCGTACAGGGCGGTCGAGTAGCCGACGCCGCGACCCAGGATCTCCAGCGCGGTGCGGTCGATCTGGTCCAGGGTGTCGGTCTTCTTGTGATAGTTCGGGTCGAACGGCTGATCGGCCTTTCCGCCCCACAGTTCGGCCTGTTCGGAGGTCATGTTCTCCTCGGCCCCGGAGAACAGTCCGCCGGACGGTATCCCGGCCGCGGTGAAGGCGTCGTAGTCGGAGCGGCCGTCGAAGCTGGTGTCGCGTGCCGGTTTGCCTGCCGAGTCCAGGTAGCCGGCGAGCATCCGTTCGATGCCGGCCGACCCCTCCGGGACGCGCGGCACCCGGCCGTCGGGTGAGGGCGGCGCCGATTGGTTTCCGTCATAGGTGAAGTAGCCCGGGTTGGGCGAGCCCACCATGTCGTAGTTCAGGTAGAGCGCAATGTCTTTGAGTTCTTCGGCGTCGAGCCGGCCGACGTAGTCGCTGCTGCCGAGCAGGCCGAGTTCCTCGGCGCCCCAGAACGCGAACCGCACGGCGTTCTCGACCTCGGGTGACGGCCCCATCTGCAGCGCGGTCTCCAGCACCGCCGCCACCCCCGAACCGTTGTCGTTGATGCCCGGTCCCTCGGGGACGCTGTCCAGATGCGCGCCCACCATCACGACGTTCTCGGTCGATCCGGTCGTGGTCTGGGCGATGACGTTGCTGGTCTTGTGGACGTTCACGCCGGCGGTCAACTTGATGACGGCCGGGCCCGGGTTGGCCCGCAGCCGGGCACCGTCGACCTTGCCGATGCTGACGACCGGAATCTTGACCTCGGTGCTGCTGCCCAAGGTGCCGCCGAACTCCTCGACGGGGCGGTCGACGTTGTCGACCACGATGAGCGCCACCGCACCCCGCTTCGCTGCGATCGTCTGCTTGTCGCTGAACGGGCAGGTGCCGCGGTCCACCAGGACGACGGCTCCGGACACCGGCAGGCCCTCGTAGTCCGCGTCGGCGCACCCCGGCGAGTCGTCGACCGGTGCGGCGACCAGTGGCCCGGACACCCCGTCTGGCCCGGTGCCGATGGTGAAGGACAGTGCCCTGGCCGTGACCCCGGCCCCGCCCACGGTGACATCGGGTTCCTCGGCGAACGGGAGCCGAACCTCGAACTCCTGGGTGTCGGTCTCGAAGCCCTTGTCACGCAACGTATTCACCACGTAGTCGACGCTGGCCTGGTATCCGGGGGTGCCCATCGCCCGGTTCCCCTCGTGCTGGTCGGCGATCTCCTGGAAACGCGTCAGGTGACCCATCAAGGCGTCCACGCCGATGCTCTGCCCGATCTGCTCCGCGTACTCCGGCGCCGGGGTCGCTCGGTCCTCTTTGCCGCACCCGCTGATACCTACGGCGAGGGCGGCCACAGAGAGGGTGGCGACCATCGTCCGAGATCTGAACCGCATGCAGCCCACGGTAGCCGAAGGCTGGGTCGGCTCTACAGCATCACCAACGTGATGAGCACCGGAAGACTCGACAGCCCGGCGCTGTCCGTGGCCACCACCGAGAAGGTTCGTCCCAGCGACAGCAAGGTGAACGGCGTGTAGAACTTCACCGCCCGCAGGGCCTCCTGATACTGGGCCGCGGTGCCGTCTCCGGTGAGAGTCAGTACCCCGGTGGTCTGGTTGAAACTGGCCGCGACCGGGTTACCGGCCGGCGGGGTGTAGCTCAGGACGTCATCGGAGTCGTACCCGACGGTGATCGAGACCCGGACGCTGGACAACTTGTCCGACGTCAGGTCCACGACGGAGATCAACGGGTCGACGGCCACCGCCGAGGCGCCGGAGACGTAGAGCAGGCTGCCCACCAATGAGGTGGTGACCAACGGCGGCAGGTTGATACCGCTGACGGTCAGCGCCGTGACACCGGGCAACAGGCTGGTCGCCCCCGCCGTGTCGGTCACCGTGAACTCGATGGTCCGGACCCCCACCAGGGCGCCCGAATCGGTCGAGAACGTCACCGACTGCAGGACGGTCTCGTATGCGGCTGCCGATGCGTTGCCGGTCAGGGTGAGCACGCCGCCGGCGTAGGTACCGGTGATGCCGTTCGATTCGGTGAAGGACAACACGTCCGACGAGTGCCCACCCACGGTGATCGTCACGGTGGCTCCCGAGAGATTCTGCCCGGGTTCGTTGACGATGGTCACGATGGGTGACACCACGGTGGTCTGTCCGGCGGTCACCGCCGCGACCGGAGTGGCCAGGATGGTGGGTGGTGCGTTGAGTGCGGCCACCACGGTCAGAGCCGTGACGCCGGGCAGCAGTGACTCGTTGCCGCCGGCATCGGTCACCGAGAACTCGATCGTGCGGACACCGATCAGACCGTCGGCACCGGTGCTGAACGAGACCGACTGCAGCACTGTCTGGTAGTCCGCTGCGCTGGCGTTGCCGGTGAGGGTGAGGATCCCGTTGTTGTAGGTACCGGTGATGCCGTTGCCGGCCGTGAACGTCAGTTGGTCGCTGGGGTCGCCGCCCAAGGTGATGGTGACCGTGGCGCCGCCGAGGTTCTCCCCCGGGTCGTTGACGACCGTGATGATCGGCGACACGGTGGTGGACTGCCCTGCGGTGACGAGACCCACCGGGGTGGCGGCCACCGTGGGCGGGGCGTTGAGCGCGGCCACCACGGTCAGCGCAGTGACGCCGGGCAGCAGCGACTCGTTGCCGCCGGCATCGGTCACCGAGAACTCGATGGTGCGGATGCCGATCAGGCCGTTGGCCCCGGTGCTGAACGAGACCGACTGCAGGACAGCTTGGTACGCCGCCACCGATGCATCACCAGTGAGGGTTAGGACCCCGTTGTTGTAGGCGCCCGTAATGCCGTTGCCGGCCGTGAAGGTCAGCTGATCGCTGGGGTCGCCGCCCACGGTGATGGTGACCGTGGCGCCGGCGAGGTTCTCCCCCGGGTCGTTGACGATCGTGACGATCGGCGACACCGTCGTGGACTGTCCGGCGGTGGATACCGCGGCGGGCAAGGTCAACACGGTCGGCGGTGTGTTGAGCGCGGCCACCACGGTCAGCGCAGTGACGCCGGGCAGCAGCGACTCGTTGCCGCCGGCATCGGTCACCGAGAACTCGATGGTGCGGATACCGATCAGGCCGTTGGCGTCGGTGCTGAACGAGACCGACTGCAGCACAGTCTGGTACGCGGATGTGCTCGCCCCGCCTGTCAACGTCAGCACGCCATTCGCGTAGGTGCCTGTGATGCCTCCGGACTCCGTGAAGGACAACACATCCGACGGATCCCCACCGAGGCTGATAGTCACCGTCGCACCCGAGAGGTTCTCCCCCGGGTCGTTGACGATCGTGACGATCGGCGACACGGTGCTGGACTGCCCTGCGGTGACGAGACCCACCGGCGTGGCGACCACCGTGGGCGGACCGTTGAGGGTCGCCAATACCGCCAGCGCAGTCACGCCCGGTAGCAGTGACTCGTTGCCGGCCGCGTCGGTCACCGAGAACTCGATCGTGCGCACACCCACCAGGCCGTTGGCGTCGGTGCTGAACGACACCGACTGCAACACAGTTTGATATGCGGCAGCCGATGCGTTGCCCGTCAAGGTCAAGACACCACCCGCATACGAGCCAGTGATCCCGTTACCGGCAGTGAACGTGAGCTGGTCGCTGGCATCTCCGCCCAGGGTGATCGTCACCGTCGCACCCGACAGACTCTCACCGGGCTCATTCACGATCGCCACAATCGGCGACACCACCGTCGACTGCCCCGCCGTGACAGCGCCCACCGGCGTCACGACGATGGTGGGTGGACCGTTCAGCACGCCCACCACGGTCAACAGGGTCGCACCCGGCAACAACGACTCATTGCCCGCCACATCGGTCACCGAGAACTCGATCGTGCGCACACCGATCAGGCCGTTGGCGTCGGTGCTGAACGACACCGACTGCAAAACCGCCTGGTAGTCCGCCGCACTCGCGTCACCGGTCAGGGTGAGCACGCCGTTCGCGTAGGTGCCCGTAATGCCTCCGGAACCGGTGAAACTGAGCTCGTCACTCGGATCCGCACCCAACGTGATGGTCACCGTCGCACCGGACAGACTCTCACCCGGGTCGTTGACGATGGTGACGATCGGCGACACCACCGTCGACTGCCCCGCCGTCACCACACCCACCGGCGTGGCCACCACCGTGGGCGGGGCGTTGAGCGCGGCCACCACGGTCAGCGCAGTGACGCCGGGCAGCAGCGACTCGTTGCCGCCGGCATCGGTCACCGAGAACTCGATGGTGCGGACGCCAATCAGGCCGTTGGCGTCGGTGCTGAACGACACCGACTGCAAAACCGCCTGGTAGTCCGCCGCACTCGCGTCACCGGTCAGGGTGAGCACACCGCCGGCATACGAGCCGGTGATCCCGTTACCGGCAGTGAACGTGAGCTGATCGCTGGGATCGCTACCCAAGGTAATCGTGACCGTCGCACCCGGCAGACTCTCACCGGGCTCATTCACGATCGCCACGATCGGCGACACCACCGTCGACTGCCCCGCCGTCACCACACCCACCGGCGTGGCCACCACCGTGGGCGGACCGTTCAGCACGCCGACCACGGTCAACAGAGTCACACCCGGCAACAACGATTCATTGCCCGCCGCATCGGTCACCGAAAACTCGATGGTGCGCACACCCACCAGACCCGACGCGTCCGTGGTGAACGAAACCGACTGCAACACCGCCTGATACGCGGCAGCCGAAGCGTTGCCCGTCAAGGTCAAGACCCCGCCGGCGTAGGATCCGGTGATCCCGTTGCCTGCCGTGAATGTGAGCTGATCGCTGGGATCGCTACCCAAGGTGATCGTGACCGTCGCACCCGACAGACTCTCACCCGGGTCGTTGACGATGGTGACGATCGGCGACACCGTGGTCGACTGCCCCGCCGTCACCACACCGACAGGCGTCGCGACGATAGTGGGTGGAGCGTTCAGCACGCCGAGAACCGTCAGCGCCGTGATCCCTGGCAGGACAGATTCGTTGCCCGCCACATCGGTCACCGAGAACTCGATCGTGCGCACACCAACCAGGCCGTTCGCATCGGTGGCGAACGACACCGACTGCAGCACAGTCTGGTAATCGGCAACGGAAGCATTGCCACTGAGGGTCAACACACCGTTGGCGTAGGATCCGGTGATCCCGTTGCCTGCCGTGAATGTGAGCTGATCGCTGGGGTCGCTACCCAAGGTGATCGTGACCGTCGCACCGGACAGACTCTCACCCGGGTCGTTGACGATGGTGACGATCGGCGACACCACCGTCGACTGCCCCGCAGTCACCACACCCACCGGCGTGGCCACCACCGTTGGCGGGGCGTTGAGCGCGGCCACTACGGTCAGGGCAGTGACGCCGGGCAGCAGCGACTCGTTACCGGCCGCATCGGTCACCGAGAACTCGATGGTGCGTACACCGATCAGGCCGTTGGCGTCGGTGCTGAACGACACCGACTGCAGCACCGCCTGATACGCGGCAACCGAAGCGTCACCGGTCAGGGTGAGAACGCCGTTCGCGTAGGTGCCCGTAATGCCTCCGGAACCGGTGAAACTGAGCTCGTCACTCGGATCCGCACCCAACGTGATGGTCGCCGTCGCACCGGACAGACTCTCACCGGGCTCATTCACGATCGCCACGATCGGCGACACCACCGTCGACTGCCCCGCCGTCACCACACCCACCGGCGTGGCCACCACCGTGGGCGGACCGTTGAGGGTCGCCAATACCGCCAGCGCAGTCACGCCCGGTAGCAGCGACTCGTTACCGGCCGCGTCGGTCACCGAGAACTCGATCGTGCGCACACCCACCAGACCCGAAGCATCCGTGGCGAACGACACCGACTGCAACACCGCCTGATACGCGGCAACCGAAGCGTCACCGGTCAGCGTCAACACACCATTGGCGTAGGAGCCGGTGATACCACCGGATCCGGTGAACGACAACACATCCAACGGATCCGCACCCAGCGTGATCGTGACCGTCGCACCGGACAGGTTCTCACCGGGCTCATTCACGATCGCCACGATCGGCGACACCACCGTCGACTGCCCCGCCGTCACCACACCCACCGGCGTCGCGACCACCGTCGGCGGACCGTTCAAAGCCGCCACCACGGTCAACAGGGTCACACCCGGAAGCAACGACTCATTGCCCGCCGCATCGGTCACCGAGAACTCGATGGTGCGCACACCCACCAGACCCGACGCGTCCGTGGTGAACGAAACCGACTGCAGGACAGCCTGATAATCCGCCACACTCGCCTCACCGGTCAGGGTGAGAACACCGCCGGCATACGAGCCGGTGATCCCGTTGCCTGCCGTGAATGTGAGCTGGTCACCGGCATCCCCGCCCAGCGTGATCGTGACCGTCGCACCGGACAGGTTCTCACCGGGCTCGTTCACGATCGCCACGATCGGCGACACCACCGTCGACTGACCCGCCGTCACCACCCCCACCGGCGTCGCCACCACCGTCGGCGGACCATTCAGCACGCCGACCACGGTCAACAGAGTCACACCCGGCAACAACGATTCATTGCCCGCCACATCGGTCACCGAGAACTCGATCGTGCGCACACCCACCAGACCCGAAGCATCCGTGGTGAACGACACCGACTGCAACACCGCCTGATACGCGGCAACCGAAGCGTCGCCCGTCAAGGTCAAGATCCCGCCCGCATACGAGCCGGTGATCCCGTTACCGGCCGTGAACGTGAGCTGATCGCTGGGGTCGCTACCCAAAGTGATCGTGACCGTCGCACCCGACAGACTCTCACCGGGCTCATTCACAATCGCCACAATCGGCGACACCACCGTCGCCTGCCCCGCCGTCACCACACCGACAGGCGTCGCGACGATAGTGGGTGGAGCGTTCAGCACGCCGAGAACCGTCAGTGCTGTGATCCCTGGCAGGACAGATTCATTGCCCGCCACATCGGTCACCGAGAACTCGATCGTGCGCACACCAACCAGGCCGTTCGCATCGGTGGTGAACGAAACCGACTGCAGCACAGCCTGATACGCGGCAACCGAAGCGTCGCCCGTCAAGGTCAGCACACCGCCGGCATACGAGCCGGTGATCCCGTTACCGGCCGTGAATGTGAGCTGGTCGCCGGCATCCCCGCCCAGCGTGATCGTGACCGTCGCACCGGACAGGTTCTCACCGGGCTCGTTCACGATCGCCACGATCGGCGACACCACCGTCGACTGCCCCGCCGTCACTACACCCACCGGCGTCGCCACCACCGTGGGCGGACCGTTCAGCACGCCGACCACGGTCAACAGGGTCACACCCGGCAACAGCGCTTCGTTGCCCGCCACATCGGTCACCGAGAACTCGATGGTGCGCACACCCACCAGACCCGAAGCATCCGTGGTGAACGACACCGACTGCAGGACAGCTTGGTATGCGGCAGCCGAAGCGTCGCCCGTCAAGGTCAGCACACCGCCCGCATACGAGCCGGTGATCCCGTTACCGGCCGTGAACGTGAGCTGATCGCTGGGGTCGCTACCCAAGGTGATCGTGACCGTCGCACCGGACAGACTCTCACCCGGGTCGTTGACGATGGTGATGATCGGCGACACCACCGTCGACTGCCCCGCCGTCACCACACCCACCGGCGTGGCGACCACCGTCGGCGGACCGTTCAAAGCCGCCACCACGGTCAACAGGGTCACACCCGGAAGCAACGACTCGTTGCCCGCCACATCGGTCACCGAGAACTCGATCGTGCGCACACCCACCAGACCCGAAGCATCCGTGGTGAACGACACCGACTGCAACACCGCCTGATACGCGGCAACCGAAGCGTCGCCCGTCAAGGTCAGCACACCGCCCGCATACGAGCCGGTGATCCCGTTACCGGCCGTGAACGTGAGCTGATCGCTGGGGTCGCTACCCAAAGTGATCGTGACCGTCGCACCGGACAGACTCTCACCCGGGTCGTTGACGATGGTGATGATCGGCGACACCACCGTCGACTGCCCCGCCGTCACCACACCCACCGGCGTCGCGACGATAGTGGGTGGAGCGTTCAGCACGCCGAGAACCGTCAGTGCTGTGATCCCTGGCAGGACAGATTCGTTGCCCGCCACATCGGTCACCGAGAACTCGATGGTGCGCACACCCACCAGACCCGAAGCATCCGTGGTGAACGAAACCGACTGCAGCACCGCCTGATACGCGGCAACCGAAGCGTCGCCCGTCAAGGTCAGCACACCGCCGGCATACGAGCCGGTGATCCCATTACCGGCAGTGAACGTGAGCTGGTCGCTGGCATCCCCGCCCAGCGTGATCGTCACCGTCGCACCCGACAGACTCTCACCGGGCTCATTCACGATCGCCACAATCGGCGACACCACCGTCGACTGCCCCGCCGTGACAGCGCCCACCGGCGTCACGACGATGGTGGGTGGACCGTTCAGCACGCCCACCACGGTCAACAGGGTCGCACCCGGCAACAACGACTCATTGCCCGCCACATCGGTCACCGAGAACTCGATCGTGCGCACACCCACCAGACCCGAAGCATCCGTGGCGAACGACACCGACTGCAGCACAGTCTGGTAATCCGCAACGGAAGCATTCCCACTGAGGGTCAACACACCATTGGCGTAGGAACCGGCGATCCCACCGGATCCGTTGAACGACAACACATCCGACGCGTCTCCGCCCAGTGTGATCGTGACCGTGGCACCGGACAGGTCCTCTCCCGGGTCGTTGACGATGGTGACGATCGGCGACACCACCGTCGACTGCCCCGCCGTCACCACACCCACCGGCGTCGCCACCACCGACGGCGGCGCATTGATCTCCCCGATGACCACCACCTCGGTCAGGCCGGGCAGACTGGAGACACCGTCCTCGTCCACCGCCGACCAGGTGATGGTGCGCAGACCGATCAGCGACTGGGCATCGGTGGAGAACGAGACCGATTGCAGGACACTCTTATACGCCGCCACCGTCGCGTCGCCGGTCAGCGTCAACACACCGTTCGCGTACGACCCGGTGATCCCGCCGGAACCGGTGAACGACAGCGTGTCGGAGGGATCTGAACCGAGGCCGGCGATGCTCACCGTCGCCCCGGACAGCATCCCGGCGTCGTCGGTCAGGACGACCGTCGGGGACAGCACCACGGTGCCGCCGGCGGTGACGGCGGCGGCCGGGCTGACCACGAGCACGGGCGGCAGGTTGACGCCGATGCCGGGAACCGTCACCGGGATGGTCACCCGAATGGTGTCCGGCTTCGCGAATCCGAAGAAGCGGGCGACTCGGTGGAAGAAGTTCTGGACCAGCCCGAACACGCCCCGGATGTGTGTGGTCGAGTCGGTGACCGTCACCGTGAAGCTGTCGGTCACCCCGGTCGTCAGGTGCGCGAGATCGGGCGTGTAGGTGAACGTCCCGTCGAGATTCTTGATGACGGTGCCGTGCTCGGGCTGACCGGTGACCTTAGTGGTCAGCGGGTCGCCGTTGGGGTCGCTCTCGTTGAGATCGAAGATGGCGAGGCCGGGAACATCCGATACCACCTGCTCTACGTTGACCCGCGGTGTCCGGTTGAAGAAGGTGTGCACGACTTGGCGCCGCACCCACGCCAGGACCGCCCAGAGCAACGGCGTCTGTGCCGGCGCCCCCGGGCCGGTGACCAGGAACGGCGACAGGATCGTCGAGATCGCGCCCGTGAGCATCCCGGCCAGGGTCCGCGGAGCCGCCAGCAGCGCGTCGACCGGATTGGCCGACGTCCCGGTCAGCGCGGTCGGCGCCGTCAGCGTCAACGGCCGGCTTTCGTCCGTTTCTTCGATCACCGGATCCGGCACCTCGACCCCCGCGCTGCCGGTCACCGGGGTCGGCGGTGCGGGGGCATCGGAACTCTGCGGCTCCGGTTCCGGGTCCTGTTCCCGCCCGGCCGTTCCGGATCCACCGGGCGCCGGACCATCGGCGTCGTCCACGTCGATCGGTGTGACGTCCTCGACCGGGTCGTCATCCGCTTGGGTGCTCGGCTCGACGGCCTCCTCGATCTCAGAGTCGATCTCAGAGTCGATCTCAGAGTCGATCCCGGAGTCGATCTCGAAGCCGGAGTCGGAGTCAGCACCGTCCGGGTTCTCGATGACCGCCTCGGGCTCCGTGTCCTCGATCTCGGCTTCGTCCCATCCGGACGGCGGCTCCAGGTCGGAGTCATCCGGATCGTCGGCGTCGCCCACATCGTCCGCCGAGGGACCTGACGAGGATTCCGTGTCCGTGTCCGTATCGGATGTGGGACTGTCGGCGGACGGGCTCTCGCTTGCGGCCTTCGGCGCGCTGTCGGTATCGGAGTCGGTACTCGCGACGGCCACACCGGGTGAGGTGGCCACCGCGACCCCCACGCCGAGCGAGACCGCCAGCGCTCCGACCCGGCCCACGAACTTGGCGTACGTGGTGTCGATCGGACGCACGTGCCGCGGGCCCCGGCGCAGTCCGTCGGAGGCGCCCACCTCGGCCAACAGTTCCCGCGCGTGCCAGACATCGGAGGCCGATTCTGCCCCGTCCCGGGAACGTTTCACGCGATGTCGAGGTGTGTCAGCGCACATATCCGCCTCCGAGAATGCGTTGCCCCGCCGACTCCGAAGGGTCGAAAGGTGTCCAGATGAGCAACGTAGGTTGCCCAGCATGACTTTAGGGCGATTTTCGCAAACGTCAATTATTGTTATTTGCGTACAGAACTTGATTCGGCCACCGTTTCCGCAGTCAATGCGAGATAAAACCGCGAAAATACGTCCAGATCGACGCTCGAAGCATGTTGCCCGTGAGATCAGTTTCATTGCGGAACGCAAAGGCTTCAAGCCCGCAGAGTCCCATATCTAGCAAACTTTCAGCGGACGGACAGCCGCGGGAAACGGAGGTTTGCTCCGCTACGGATCGCGGCGCGCCACCACGACGAGCGCGGCCCCGAACATCGCCGCCGCAACACCCGCAAAGTAGAAAGCTGATCCAACTGGCCCCCACCACATGGAGAAACTCTGTAACCACGGAATCTCGGTGAAGGCGTTGGCATTAGCAAACGGGAACAGTGGTCCAACCCGTGAACCGACGCCGGGCATCACTCCCAGCAACGGTTCGACCACGAATGGCAGCAGTAGCAGGACCGCGATCACCGCAGCGCTGTGGCGGAGCAACGCGGCCAACGCCACCGCGAACAACGCCGCCAGTACCGCGTACAGCGTGATGGCCCCGATCGTGCGCCACGGGCCGCCGCGATCCAGCGCGAGCAGCGCGCCTTGCCGATCGTCGAGCATCGCCCGGACCAGCACCATCGAGCCCAGCGCCATCACCGCCGCGAGCAGCCCGGAAAGCGACATCGCAACAACCGCTTTGGCCAGCAGGACCCGCGACCGCCGCGGTGTGGCCATGAACGTCGTGCGGATCATCGAGGTGCGGTACTCGCCGGTCACGGTGAGCGCGGACAGGATCATCAGCACCGGCACCCCCAACATCGCCACGCCCAGGCTTGCCCGCTCCGGACCCACCGTGCTGTAGGGCAGCGCCGCGACGGCCTGGATGGCCGCCAGCCCCAGGCTGAGCAGCACCACCGTCAGCGCCAGCCACAACGGCGACCGGGTGCTGGTGAGCTTGATCCGCTCGGCGGCGATGACGTTCAAGAGCTCGCCCGGTACTGCACGGCCGGATCGGTCAGGTCCATGTACGCCTCCTCCAGCGAGGCACGCTGCGCGCTGAGCTCATGCAGCGCGATGCCGTTGGCCGCGGCCAGGTCGCCGATCTGTTCGGTGCTGCTTCCCTCGACCAGCAGCGCGTCGCCCTCGCGCCGGGCGCCCGGCAGCAGCGCGGCCAGCCGATCCAACTGCGGGCTGCGGACCCGGACCGTCTCGGCCTGGCTCAGAAAGTCCGCCATCGTGGTCGCCGCGATGAGCCGGCCCCGCCCGATCACCACCAGATGGTCGGCGGTGTTGGCCATCTCGGCCAGCAGGTGGCTGGAGACGAAGACCGTGCGGCCCTCGGCGGCGAGCCGACGCATCAGCGTCCTGATCCACCGGATGCCCTCGGGGTCCAGACCGTTGACCGGTTCGTCGAACAGCAGCACCGGCGGGTCCCCGAGCAGTGCCGCCGCGATGCCGAGGCGCTGCAACATGCCCAGGGAGAAGGCTCCGGCCTGCTTACCGGCGGCCTCGGTCAGACCCACCTTGTCGAGCACCTGATCCACTCGGGCCACCGGGATCCCGTTGCTCGCGGCGATCCAACGCAGATGCGACCGCGCGGTGCGGTTCGGGTGCACCTGCCGTGCGTCCAGCAGCGCGCCGACGGCCCGCAGCGGATGTTTGTGCTCGTGATAGCGCAGCCCCCCGATCGTGGCGGTGCCGGCGGTCGGCCGGTCCAGGCCGACGATCATCCGCATCGTGGTGGACTTACCGGCGCCGTTGGGCCCCAGGAAGCCGGTGACCACCCCGGCGGCGATGTCGCACGTCAACCCGTCGACAGCGGTGACTCGCGCCGAGCCTCGGCCGAAAGTCTTTGTCAGGCCTGCCAGTTCGATCACGCGCGGAACTCCGCGACGACGAGGTCGGCGGCCGCGCGCATACCGTCGGCGTTCGGGTGCAGCGGCGCGGTGTGCCCGGGGATCGGGATCGGGAACTTGCTCGGCAGCGTCGTCCAGGGCCGTGCGGACCAGGCGTGGTGCTGCCGGCTGGCCTGGGCCGCGCGCACCAGACCGCACCCGGTCGCCTCGGCGGCGGCCGCGGTCAGCCGCTCCAGTTCGGCGGCGATCTCGCGGCCCAGGTCCACGTCGCCGGGCGACAGCGGTGCCGCCGGGCCATCCGGGGGCAGCAGAGTCAGGTAGTCGACGAACATCACCCGGGACCGCGGCGAGCGGCGCCGGATCTCCCGGCCCACCTCGATGAGCTGGTCGGCCACCGCCGACAGGTCCCGGCGCCGGGCGTCCGCGTCGCGCATGCCGCGCAGCGGCGGCAACCAGCGCAACGGGGCCGGCAGCGCCGCGGCACACAGCATCGGCACGTAGCCGACGTCGTTGCCGCCGATGGTCACCGTGACCAACGCCTCCGAACCGTCCAGGGCGTCGAGCTGCGGGGGCTCCCCGTGCTGCGGGTCGGAGAGTATGTGCGCGGTGGTGGCACCGGAGAAGGTGACATCGATGAGGTCCAGATCCAGGTCCCGGGCCACCAGATGCGGGTAGTTGCGCTCCGAGCGCATGGCCAGCAGCGGCGATCCGGGCGCCGTCGGGGCGATGCCCGGCCCGGCCGCCATCGACGAGCCGAGCGCCACGTACCGCGTCACAGCTGCGGGCTGGATGCCTGCGCCCAGAACCGCTTCGGAATGCGTCCGGCGTGCCGGGCCAGATACCCGGCGGTGACCCCGGCCGCCATCGCCGCAGCCATCGCGGCCGGATCAGCGGCCCGGGTCACGGCGGTTGCCAGCAGCACGGCGTCGCAGCCGAGTTCCATCGCCAGGGCGGCATCGCTGGCGGTGCCGATGCCGGCGTCCAGGATCACCGGCACGTTCGCCTGCTCGACGATCATCTCGATGTGATGCGGGTTGGAGATGCCCAGCCCGGTCCCGATCGGCGAGCCGAGTGGCATCACCGCGGCGCAGCCGGTGTCCTCCAGTCGGCGCGCCAGCACCGGGTCGTCGTTGGTGTAGGGCAGCACCGTGAAACCGTCGTCCACCAACTGTTCTGCGGCGCTGACCAATTCGATGGCATCCGGTAGCAGGGTGCGCTCGTCGGCGATCACTTCCAGCTTCACCCAGTCGGTGCCGAGCGCCTCCCGGGCCAGCCGCGCGGTCAGCACCGCCTCGGCCGCACCCCGGCAACCGGCGGTGTTGGGCAGCGGTGTGATGCCGAGCCGGCTGAGCAGATCCAGTACGCCGGTACCCGTTTCGGCGTCGACGCGGCGCATCGCGACGGTGGTCAGTTCGGTGCCGGAGGCGATCAGCGCCTCCTCCAGGACCGTCATATTCGTGGCCCCGCCGGTGCCCATGATGAGCCGGGACCCGAACTCACGGCCGGCGATGGTGAGCTTTTCCTGGCTAGCCACCCTGCACCGCCGTCACCACTTCCACCCGGGTGCCCCCGGTCAGCTCGGTGTGCCACGACGACCGCGGCAGCACCTCCCAGTCCACCGCCACCGCGATGCCCTTCTCCGGGAACCCCAACCGATCCATCAACTCCCCGACTGTGGTGCCCTCGGGCACCTCGGCTTCCTCACCGTTGACCAGCAAAATCATGTCGTCCCTCAAAGTGCTGCGAGTTCTCCTGCGATCCGCTCGGCCGTCCACGGCGCGAGCAGAAAACCGTTGCGTCCGTGGCCAGTGGCGGCCAGCGTCCGTTCGTCGAGCCTACCGACCAACGGCAGACCGTCCGGTGACATCGGGCGCAATCCGGCCGCGCATTCGGCCAGTTCGTACTCCCCCAGCGCCGGCATCACCGCACAAGCATCGTCGAGCAGGTCACGCACACCCCGCACCACCGGTGCGGTGTCCCGGCCGTGCTCGTACTGGGTGGCACCGACCACCACCCCGTCGCCGCGCGGCACCAGATACACCGGCCTGCCGTGCACGCGGGCGCGAACAACCCTCTGCGGCAACGGCATGCAGCCCTTGCGCCAGCGCAGCCGCAGCACCTCGCCCTTGACCGGGTGCACCGCCAGACCGGGCCACAGGCTGGGCGCGTCGATCCCGTTGGCGATCACCCGCACGTCGGCGTGCACCTCGGCCAGGTCGGTGGCCGGCGGGGCCCACCGCACACCGAGGTCCGCACAGGCCTGCTCCAGTGCCGCGACCAACGCCCGGTTGTCGACGGCCAGTTCGGTGTCGGCGGTGAAACCGTGCCGGATACCCTGGGCCAGCAGCGGTTCGATGTCGCGCGCCGCGGTGGTCATGGTGACCGGGTGCCCCTGGTCGGACAGCCAGTTCGCGACCGTCTTGAGATCCGCGACGTCGGCCCGGTCCACCGCCACCACGAGGGATTCCCGTGCGGTCACCACCTCGGTGGGCAGCCCGTCCAGGAACCCGGCGTGCCAGAGCTTCAGCGATTCCAGCCCGATGGCCAACTGCTCGGCCTCACCCGGCCAACCCTCGCTGTGTGGGGCCAGCATGCCCCCGGCCACCCAGGAGGCGCCGCGTTCACGGGTGCGGTGCACGGTCACCGACCAGCCGTCCT
This sequence comes from Mycolicibacterium aurum, assembly GCA_900078775.1. Classification (GTDB taxonomy): domain Bacteria; phylum Actinomycetota; class Actinomycetes; order Mycobacteriales; family Mycobacteriaceae; genus Mycobacterium; species Mycobacterium aurum_A. The sequence continues at coordinate 5,634,499 of LT549889.1, read as the reverse complement.
GTGCGGCGCGGCGCGCCACCGACAGACCGATCACGCCGCCGCCGATCACGGCAATCGAGCCAGACAATGTTCTCCCTCTCCCTTCGCCGGCATGACCCGGATCAGGTTCGACGGTCAGGGCCGGTCGTCCGCCCACTCTCAGTCCCCGGTCCCGGGACTCCCGTGTACTCCTGAAAGGATACTCGGGTGGCCGAGTCCCTCACCGAACGCTTGAAGACAGCCTCGCTGTATCTGTGCACCGACGCCCGCCGTGAACGCGGCGACCTGGCCGAGTTCGCCGATGCGGCGCTGGCCGGGGGCGTGGACATCATCCAGCTGCGCGACAAGGGCTCGGCCGGCGAACGGGAGTTCGGCCCGCTGGAGGCCCGCCAGGAACTGGAGGCGCTCGCGGTGCTGGCCGACGCGGCCCGACGGCACGGCGCGCTGCTGGCCGTCAACGACCGGGCCGATCTGGCCCGGGCGGCCGGCGCGGATGTCCTGCACCTCGGTCAGGACGACCTGCCGCTGGACGTCGCGCGCGACATCATCGGCCCCGACCCGCTGATCGGCCGTTCCACCCACGACGCCGATCAGGTCGCCACCGCGATCGCCGAGGCGGTGGACTACTTCTGCGTGGGGCCGTGCTGGCCGACGCCGACCAAACCCGGGCGCACCGCGCCCGGCCTGGACCTGGTGCGCCACGCCGCCGCGCTGGCGCCGGACAAACCGTGGTTCGCCATCGGCGGGATCGACGGCCAACGGCTGCCCGAGGTGCTCGACGCCGGGGCGCGGCGGATCGTGGTGGTCCGCGCGATCACCGCCGCCGAGGATCCCCGCGCCGCGGCGCAGGCCCTCAAGTCAGCGCTCTAGTACAAGTCGCTAGAAGATCAGCGGCATCTCGGCCGTCACCGAGCGCAGCCGGTCCCAGCTGGCGGCGAACCCAGGATGCAGCGGCAGATCGGCCACCTCGTGCTCGGCCACCCAGCGCAGTTCGGAGCTCTCCCGGTTCGGCGTGGTCGCCAGTTGTTCGGCGGCGTCGGCGATGACGGTGGTGTAGGTCCAGCCCGGCACCTCGTGGGTGACGACGCTGATCCGTACGGTCAGCAGGTCGGCTTCCACACCCGTTTCCTCCAAAGCCTCCCGAATGGCGGCCTCTTCCACGGATTCGTGACTGTCCCGGGCACCGCCCGGCAGTCCCCAGGTGCCGCCCTGATGGCTCCACGGCGCGCGATGCTGAAGCAGCACGGCGAAGGTACCGTCGGGACCGGGCGCCCGCAGCAACAGACCGGCGGCACCGTGGCGCCCCCAGAAGTGGCCGCCGCCGTCCGACATCACCCAACCGTCACCGTCACCGCGCACGCGTTCAGAATAGGGGCTGGCGAATTCCCACACGTCACTCCAATGTCTCTTAGACTTCTTAGAGAAACACCGAGGAGGTCCGCGCACACGTGACCGTGGAGTTGGCGCACCCATCGACCGAACCGCTGGCTTCACGTTCGCCGACCAACCCAGTACACCCCCGGTGGTGGTTCCTGTGGACCACGCCCGGCCGCATCCTGACCATCGGCGTCGTGCTCTCCGCGCTGGTCATCGCGTGCGCGTTCGCGACGTCGACGACGATCAACGACCGCCAGGCCGCGCTGACCACCGTGCTCGACCACAGTGAGCCGCTCGCGTTCGCCGCCGGCCAGCTCTACACCACGCTGTCGGTCGCCGATGCCGCCGCGGCGACGGCATTCATCGCCGGTGCCGAACCGCAGGACGTCCGGCAGCGCTATGAACAGGCCATCACCGACGCCGCGGTGGCCGTCACCCGCGCCTCCGCCGGGCTGACCACCGAACCGATGATCGAACTGCTGGGCCGGGTGAACGCCGAACTCGCGGTCTACACCGGGCTGGTCGAGACGGCCCGCACCAACAACCGCGCCGGCAATCCGGTGGGTTCGTCGTATCTGTCCGAGGCCTCGGCCCTCATGCAGAGCCAGATCCTGCCGAACGCGCAGCGGCTCTACGAGGAGACCTCGGCGCGGGTGGACGCCGAGACGACCGCCTCCACCCGGATCCCCGCGCCGGTGGTCCTGGTGGTGCTCGCGACCGTCATGTTCGGGCTGTTCGCCAACAAATGGCTGACCAAGCGGACCCGGCGCCGCGTCAACGTGGGTTTCGTCGCCGGCGGGTTGGCGGTTCTGATTATGGTGGTGTGGGTGGGCACCGCACTCGTCATCTCCACCGCGGATAGTCGCAGCGCCAAAAACACTGCGGCACAGTCACTCAAAACCGTGACCACGATGGCGATCACCGCCCAGCAGGCCCGTGCCGACGAAACCCTGGCGCTGGTCCGCCGCGGCGACGAGGATGTCCGCAAGCAGTCGTACTACCAACGCATCGAGAGCATGCAGGAACAGCTGACCACGTTCCTCAACGCCGACACCGATATCGACAAAGAGGATCTGTCCGGCGCCGACGACCTGCTGCGCAAGTGGCGGGCCTCCAACGACCGGATCAACGCCTACATCGCGGTCGGCGACTACCAGGCCGCCACCCAGGTGGCGTTGGGCAACGGTGAGGACAACTCGACCCCGGCGTTCAGCACGCTGGACGCCGCGCTGTCCAAGGCGATCGAACAGAGCCGCACCCAGCTGCGCACCGACATCGTCAACGCCCGCCGGGTGTTGTCCGGGGCGACCTTCGGCGCCGCGGCGCTGAGCATCATCGCGGCGATCGCGGTGGCGCTCGGGTTGTGGCCGCGACTGAGCGAGTACCGCTAGTGAAAAGGTTCCTGAGCGCTCTCATCGCGGCGGCCGTCCTGACCGGCTGTCAGGACGCCTCGACCGTCGACCCGATGCCCGAGGTGACGCTGTCGCCGCCCACCCCGGCCGGCATGCAGGAGTCCCCGCCCGAGGCGGCCCCGCCGGAACTGCCCGACAACGACTGCAACCGCACCGCGAGCCTGCGCCCGTTCGCCGATCCCGCCGAGGCCGACGAGGCCGTCGAGAACATCCGCAACCGTGGCCGGCTGATCGTCGGGCTCGACATCGGCAGCAATCTGTTCTCCTTCCGGGACCCGATCACCGGGGAGATCACCGGATTCGACGTCGACATCGCCGGTGAGGTGGCCCGCGACATCTTCGGCACACCGTCCCAGGTGGAGTACCGCATCCTGTCCTCGGAGGACCGCGTCAAGGCGTTGGAGAACAATCAGGTGGACATCGTGGTGAAGACCATGAGCATCACCTGCGAGCGCCGTAAGCAGGTCGACTTCTCCACCGAGTACCTGTCGGCCAACCAGCGGATCCTGGCCCCGCGCGACTCCCAGATCCGGCAGGCCTCGGACCTGGCCGGGAAGCGGGTGTGCACGGTGAAGGGCACCACCTCCCGCAAGCGGGTCCAGCAGATCGAGCCGCCGGTGAAGCTGGTGGACGTGGTCACCTGGGCGGACTGCCTGGTCGCCCTGCAGCAGCGGCAGGTCGACGCGGTCAGCACCGACGATTCGATCCTGGCCGGGCTGGTCAGCCAGGACCCGTACCTGCACATCGTGGGCCCGAGCATGAATCAGGAGCCGTACGGCATCGGGATCAACAAGAACAATCCCGGACTGGTCCGGTTCGTCAACGGCACGCTGGAGCGCATCCGCCGGGACGGCACCTGGAACACGTTGTACCGCAAGTGGTTGACGGTGCTGGGCCCGACGCCGGCGCCCCGGTGGCGAGGTACTCCGACTGATGAACGACGAGGCCTGATGAGTGAAGACCCGGGTACCCAGCCGGCCAGCCTCGCCGACCTGGAGGACGACGAATCGGTCGCCACGATGCGCCCGATGGCCACCCAGGCCGTGTACCGGCCCGACTTCGACGACACCGACCGCGCGACGACGCAGTCCACCCAGCCCACCGAGAGCCTGATCCCGCAGACCCGGCGCCGGTCCACCACCCGCCGACTCGGCGGCGGTCTGGTCGAGGTGCCGCGGGTGCACGAGCGGGATCCGCTGGCCGCGTTGATGACCAATCCGGTGGTGGCCGAGGCGAAGCGGTTCTGCTGGAACTGCGGCCGCCCGGTCGGGCGGGCCGACAAGAACGATCCGGAACGCCGGGCTCCGTCGGAGGGATCCTGCCCGCGCTGTGGCAGCCCGTTCTCGTTCCTGCCGCAACTCAGCCCCGGCGACCTGGTGGCCGATCAGTACCGGATCAAGGGTTGCATCGCGCACGGCGGGCTGGGCTGGGTGTACCTGGCCTTCGACGCCAACGTCAACGGCCGGCCGGTGGTGCTCAAGGGTCTGGTGCACTCCGGTGACGCCGAGGCCCAGGCCACCGCGATGGCCGAACGGCAGTTCCTCGCCGAGGTGACGCACCCGGCGATCGTGAAGATCTTCAACTTCGTCGAGCATGCGGACAAGCACGGTGAGCCGGTGGGCTACATCGTGATGGAGTACGTCGGCGGTACCTCGCTCAAGCAGGCGCGCGGCGTCAAACTGCCCGTCGCCCAGGCGATCGCCTACATGCTGGAGATCCTGCCCGCCCTCGGGTACCTGCACTCCCTCGGCCTGGTCTACAACGACCTCAAGCCCGAGAACATCATGGTCACCGAGGAGCAGCTGAAGATCATCGACCTGGGTGCGGTATCCCGGATCAACTCGTTCGGATACCTGTACGGCACACCGGGATACCAGGCGCCCGAGATCGTCCAGACCGGCCCGACCGTGCAGACCGACATCTACACCGTCGGGCGCACGCTGGCGGCGCTGACGTTGAGCCTGCGGACCCGCAGGGGCCGCTACGTCGACGGGCTGCCCGAGGACGATCCGGTGCTGGCCAAGTACGACTCTTTCGGCCGGTTGCTGCGCCGGGCCATCGACCCCGACCCGCGGCGGCGGTTCGCCAGCGCCGAGGAGATGTCCAGCCAGCTGCTGGGTGTGCTGCGCGAGGTCGTCGCGCAGGACACCGGGGTGCCCCGCCCGGGCCTGTCCACGGTGTTCAGCCCGCCACGGTCCACCTTCGGCGTGGAACTGCTGGTGGCACACACCGATGTCTACCTCGACGGTCAGGTGCACTCGGAGAAGCTGACCGCCCCGGAGATCGTCAAGGCGCTGCAGGTGCCGCTGGTCGACCCGGCCGACGTCGGTGCACCGATCCTGTCCGCGACCGTGCTGAGCCAGCCGGTGCAGACCCTGGATTCGCTGCGCGCCGCACGGCACGGTGCCCTGGACTCCGAGGGTATCGACCTGTCCGAGTCGGTGGAGTTGCCGCTGATGGAGGTCCGCGCGCTGCTGGACCTCGGCGACGTCGCCAAGGCCACCCGCAAGCTCGACGAGCTGGCCGAGCGCGTCGGGTGGCGCTGGCGGTTGGTTTGGTTCCGCGGGGTGGCGGCCCTGCTCACCGCCGACTATGACACGGCCACAAAGTATTTCACCGAGGTGCTGGACACCCTGCCCGGTGAGCTGGCGCCGAAGCTGGCACTGGCGGCGACGGCGGAGCTGGCCGGGTCCTCTGATGAGCGCCGGTTCTACCAGACCGTGTGGCGCACCGACAACGGGGTCATCTCGGCCGGTTTCGGTCTGGCCCGGGCCCAGTCCGCGGCCGGTGAACGCGACGATGCGGTGCGCACGCTGGACCAGGTGCCGCCCACCTCAAGGCATTTCACGGTGGCCCGGCTGACCAGCTCGGTGACGCTGCTGTCCGGCCGGTCCATCAACGAGGTGTCCGAACAGCAGATCCGCAGCGCGGCCCGGCGGGTGGAGGCGCTGCCCGAGAGTGAGCCGCGGGTGCTGCAGATCCGGGCCCTGGTGCTGGGCACCGCGATGGACTGGCTGGCCGACAACACCGCCAGCACCAACCACATTCTCGGTTTCCCGTTCACCCAGCACGGGTTGCAGCTCGGCGTGGAGGCCTCGCTGCGCGGGCTGGCCCGGGTCGCGCCCACCCAGGAACACCGTTACGCGCTGGTCGATCTGGCCAACAGCGTGCGGCCGATGAGCACGTTCTGAGCCACTCCGCGCGCCACGACCGGCGCCCGTACAGTCCGCTGATCTTGAAAAGATCGACCCCATCGGCCCGGGCATGACCGGTGCGGAAGTATGGGAGCGCGCCAACGCGGCATTCGAGCGGGCGGCGGGCTGGTGCACCCTTGGTCCATGATCGGGCATGGCATCGGACTGCAGCTCCACGAAGGCGTCACCCTGGCCGCTGGTTACACCGATGTCCTCACTCCAGGTATGATCGTCGACGTCGAGCCCAGCCACTTCGAGCCGCGGGACGCTCGCTATCACATCGAGGACACCTTGCTGATAACCGATGACGGTAACGAGGTGCTCGCCAAGGCAGAGGTTTCCGAAGACTCCTGGGTGAGCCGGACCATGCAGGTGATCTGCTGACATGAACTCCCCTCAGTTACATGTTGCCGCTGTGCAATTCGAGGCCGGCCAGTCCAAGACCGACAACATCGCGGCGGTCGATCGTCTCGTCTCGGATGCCTGCGCCGCCGGGGCGCGCATGGTGGTGCTGCCGGAGAAGTGGACCGGTTTCGGCAGCCCCGAGATAATCCGCGATACCGCCGAAACACTCAGCGGTGGCGAAGCAGTCACCGCCATGCGCGATTGGGCGCGTAAGTACCGGGTCCATCTCGTCGGTGGGTCGATCACCGAACGCCACGACGACGGGACGCTCACCAATACCTGCGCCGTGCATTCCGACACCGGTGAACTCGTCGCCGTGTACCGCAAGATTCACCTGTTCGACGTCGATCTGGGAACCGAGAGCTACCGCGAATCCGACCAAGAGCGGCCCGGCGACGAGATCGTGACCGTCGATGTGGATGGGTGGCGGGTCGGCCTGTCGATCTGCTTCGACCTCCGCTATCCGGAGCTGTACCGGATCCTCGCGCTGCGCGGATCCGACATCCTCGTCGTACCGGCCGCGTTCACGCTGCTCACCGGACGAGACCATTGGGAACCACTGCTTCGCGCGCGGGCAATCGAGAACCAGGCATATGTCATCGCCGCCAACGACTTCGGACTCCATCCCGGAGGCAAGCGAACCTATGGGCGATCGATGATCGTCGATCCCTGGGGGACCGTCGTCACCCAGGCAGCCGACGGGTCGGGCGTCATATCGTCGATCCTGCGGCGTTCCCGCATCGACGAAGTTCGCAGGGCTGTACCCTCATTGGCGAACCGACGGCCCGCGGCCTATCAGTGGCCGTAGCGACTAGTTCGCAAGGACATCCAGGCTGGCCCGGGCGATCGCCAACTCCTCGTTGGTGGGGATGACCAGCACGGTGATCGGCGAGCCGTCGGCCGAGATCCGCCGCGGCCCGCGCTCGGGCGATTCGTTGAGCGTCTGGTCGATCTCGATGCCCAACGCGGTCAGCCCGGTCAGCGCATCGCGGCGGACCGCCGGACTGTTCTCCCCGACTCCCGCCGTGAACGTGATGACGTCGGTATTGCCCAGCACCGCAAGGTATCCGCCGACATACTTGCGCAGCCGATGCACGTAGACGTCGTAGGCGAGCTGGGCATGCGCGTCACCGGCCTCGATGAGCTTGCGCAGTTCCCGGAAATCGGACTGCCCGCCCAGACCCAGCACGCCGGAGCGCCGGTTGAGCATGTTCTCGATGTCCTCGATGCTCATCTTCGCGGTGCGCCACAGGTAGGTGAGCACCCCGGGGTCGATGTCGCCGGACCGGGTACCCATCACCAGCCCCTCCATCGGGGTCAGGCCCATCGAGGTGTCCACCGCGCGACCGCCGGCGATCGCCGATGCGGACGCACCGTTACCCAGGTGCAGCACAATCTGATTCAGTGATTCCAGCGGCGCACCCAGGAATACGGCGGCTTGTTCGCTGACGTACTGATGCGAGGTGCCGTGGAACCCGTAGCGGCGGATGTGCCACTGGTCGGCAACCTCGCGGTCGATGGCGTACTCGGAGGCGGCCTCCGGGAGATCGTGGAAGAAGGCGGTGTCGAACACCGCGATGTGCGGCAGATCGGGCAGCACCTTGCGGGCACCGTTGATGCCGAGGATCGCCGGCGGGTTGTGCAGTGGCGCCAGCGGGGACAGCTCCTCCAGCGTCGAGATGAGTTCGTCGTCGATGACGACGGGGCGGTGGAACCGTCGGCCGCCGTGCACCACCCGGTGCCCGACCACCGCGATGTCCTCGGGCTGCACCCCCTGGGAGGTGACGGCCTCGAAGATCTCCCGCAGGGCGGCCGAATAGTCGGTCACCCCTTCGATGATCCCGACGCACAGCGAGTTTCCCGAACCGGGTTCGAGCACCTGGTATTTCACCGATGAGGAACCGCAGTTCAGCACCAGTACGGCTGTTCCCGTGCTCACCGTCGGGCCGCCTGGATCGCCGTGATCGCCACGGTGTTCACGATGTCCTCCACCAATGCCCCGCGGGACAGATCGTTGACCGGTTTGTTCAGCCCCTGCAGCACCGGGCCGATCGCGATGGCTCCGGCGCTCCGCTGCACCGCCTTGTAGGTGTTGTTGCCGGTGTTGAGGTCCGGGAAGATCAGCACGGTGGCCCGGCCGGCGACCGGTGAGTCCGGCATCTTGGCCTTGGCGGTGGTGGGATCCACCGCGGCGTCGTACTGGATGGGCCCCTCCACGAGCAGTTCGGGGGCGCGGGTGCGGACCAGTTCCGTTGCGGTGCGGACCTTGTCGACGTCGGCGCCGGTACCCGAGGTGCCGGTCGAATAGGACAGCATGGCCACCCGCGGGTCGATGCCGAACTGGGCGGCGGTGCGCGCCGACGAGATGGCGATATCGGCCATTTCCTCGGCCGTCGGGTCCGGGACGATCGCGCAGTCGCCGTAGGCGAGCACCCGGTCCGCCAGGCACATCAGGAAGATGCTGGATACCGTGGAGACCCCGGGCTGGGTCTTGATGATCTCGAACGACGGTCGCACGGTGTGCGCGGTGGTGTGCTTGGCGCCGGAGACCATCCCGTCGACCATGTCGTTGTGCACCAGCATGGTGCCGAAATAGGAGACATCGGAGATGATCTCGCGCGCCTGGTCCACCGTGATGCCCTTGTGGCTGCGCAGCTTCGCGTACTGCTCGGCGAACTGATCGCACAGCGCGCTGGTGCGCGGGTCCAGCACGGTCGCCGCGGACAGGTCCACCCCGAGCTCGGCCGCACGGCCGCGCACCGTCGCCTCCTCGCCAAGGATGGTCAGATCGGCCACCCGGTGCGCCAGCAGTCGGCCGGCAGCGCGCAGGATGCGGTCGTCGTCTCCCTCGGGCAGCACGATGCGCTGTGCACCGGCGCGGGCCTGCTCGATCAGCTGGTAGGTGAACATCTGCGGGGTGATCACGCTCGGGATCGGAATGGACAAGGTGGCAAGCAGGTCCGCGGTGTCGACGTGTTGTTCCATCAGGGTCAGCGCGGTGTCGATCTTGCGCTGCGAGTGCACGGTGACCCGGCCGCGGGTGAGCGCCACGGCCCGCGCGGTGTCGTAGGTGCCCAGCTGGGTGCCGATGATCGGCAGCCGATTGCCCAGACCCGCCACCAACCGGGCGACCTCCGGGTGCAGCGGCATCCCGCCGTTGAGGATCACACAGGACAGTGACGGGAACCCGGCCGCGGCGTGCGCGCCCATCACCGCCATCACCACGTCGGAGCGGTCGCCCGGGGTGATCACGGCCATCCCGTCGCGCAGCCGTTCCAGCACGTGCTCGGCGGTCATCCCGGCCACCAGCACGCTGAGGACCTCCCGGTTCAGTGACTGTTCCTCACCGCCGGTCAGCTCGCCGCCCACCGCTTCCCGCAGCTCGGCCACCGACGGGGCCACCAGCAGCGGCTCCTCGGGTATCGCGTAGCTCTTGGGGCCCAGCTCGGCCAGCGCGGCGGCGACCGCGCGCAGCTGGTCGGGCTCACAACGGTTGGCCACCACCGCGGCGGTGTGCGCGTGCTGGCCGGCCAGTTCGGCCAGGCAGACCTCCGCCACCTCGGCCACCTCGGCCGGACTGCGGTCCTTGGCCTTCACCGCGAGCACCACCGGCGCGCCCAGGTTCACCGCGATCCGGGCGTTCATGCTGAGTTCGCTGGGTGCGGTCACGTCGGTGTAGTCGCTGCCGACGATGAGCACCGCATCCGAGCGGTCCGCGACCTTGTGGAAGCGGTCCACGATCTCGGCGATGGCCGCCTCGGGGTCCTCGTGCAGCTGCTGATAGCTGACGCCGGCGCACTCCTCGTAGCTCAACCCGGCGGTGGCCTGGCCGAGCAGCAGTTCCAGGATGTAGTCGCGTTCGCCCTCGGTATCCCCGTGCGCACGCCGGGTGATCGGCCGGAACACCGCGACCTTGGCGACCGTGACGGCCAGCTTGTGCAGGATGCCCAGCGCGATGGTGGATTTTCCGGTGTCTCCCTCGGGGGAGGCGATGTAGATGGCCGAAGCGGCGCGCGCTGTCACTTGTCCAAGCTTGCCAGTACGCCGGTGAATTCGGCAACGAAGCGGTCCACGTCCGACATCGAGAACACCAACGGCGGCCTGATCTTGAGGACGTTGCCGTCGGCGCCGCACACCGAGATCAGCACCCCGCGTTCACGCATCTCATTGATGATCCAGCGGGCCGCGTCGCGGTCCGGTGCACCGTCCCCGTCGAGCACCTCGACCCCGATGTAGAGGCCCGCACCGCGTACCTGCCCGAGCCGCGGGTTCCCGGCCGCCAGCCGGGTCAGTTCCGCGCGCAGGTCGCCGCCCACCGTGGCGGCGTTGGAGATCAGCCGCTGCTCCTCGATGACGTCGAGAACGGCCGCCGCGGCCGCCATCGACACCGGATTGCCGCCGAAGGTGTTGAAGTACGGGACCTGCTCGGCGAACCGGGCCAGCACGTCGGCGCGGGCGGCCATCGCCGACACCGGCATCCCGTTGGCCATCGGCTTGCCCATGGTCACCAGGTCGGGCACCACGCCGTGCCGGGTGAATCCCCACATACCGGCGCCGGTGCGGCCGAAGCCCGGCTGCACCTCGTCGGCGATCAGGACACCGCCGGCGGCCCGGACCGCGGCCACCGCGGGCGCCAGCACGAACGGGTCCGGGTAGATGCCGTCGGAGGAGAAGATGGTGTCCACCACCAGCGCGCTGACGCCGTGGCCGGCGGCCTGCAGGTCGGTGATCGCGGCGGCGATCTCGTCCCGTTCCAGCTGTGGCGACACCGTGCGGACGTGTGCGCCGACGCTGGAGCAGCCGCCCATGGAGGGCGAAATCGCGGTCACCGCTTCGGTATTGCCGTGATAGGCCTCGCGGGTGACGATGACGCCGGTGGCGCCGGTGTACATCGCCGCGACCCGCAGCGCGAGGTCGTTGGCCTCCGAGCCGGTGCAGGCGTACATCACCTGATCGATCGCGGCCGGCATGCTGGCCAGCAGGCGCTGCGAATACTCCACGATGTTCTCGTGCAGGTACCGGGTGTGGGTGTTGAGCGTATTCAGCTGCCGGGACACCGCATCGATCACATGCGGGTGGCAGTGCCCGACGCTGGCCACGTTGTTGTAGGCATCGAGGTACTCGCGCCCGTCGGCGTCGTATAGTTTCGTGCCCTGGCCCCGGACCAGATGCACCGGCCGCTCGTAGAACAGCCGGTAGGCGGGCCCCAGCACCCGGGAGCGGGCCTCGATCAAGGGATCTGCACCCGGACCGCCCTGATAGCTGTTCGAGTCCATGATGTTGGAGAAGGTCACGGGTGCGTCCTATTTGGTCTGGTTAGCGCACGGGCCTGACAGGCACGTGATCCTCATTGTTACCCGGGCTGGATTGCCTGGTCAACTCCACAATACGGACCAGTCGGCCCGGTACTCGCGTTTTGTTTCAATCCCGTAAATCTCGGCTATTTGGTCTGCCCGAGCGGTCGGATTGAGGCACACTGTGGACCATGCCGGGTCTACCAGCCGATCATCAACTGTTCGCGCGTGCCGCGCTGCCCGCCTACGGGTGCCCGGGCGACGCCGAGTTGCGGCTGCTCAGCCTGTCGGAGAACGCGACCTATCTGGTGGACGGCCAGGAACCGTTCGTCATCCGGGTGCACCGGCCGGGCTATCATTCGCTGCAGGCGATCAAGTCCGAGTTGGCCTGGATGTCCGCCCTACGTCACGAAACCGCCGTCAAGACACCTGATCTGGTGCGGTCACAGGCCGGCGAACAGGTGGTGGCCGCGACCGTCGGGGACCGCACGCTGCACGTCGACGCGGTCAGCTTCGTCCCCGGTTGCACCGCAGAGGAGGCCCCCGACGCGGTCGGATTCGAGGCCCTGGGCGAGTTGGCCGCGCAGATGCACGAACACGCGGTGGCCTGGCAGCAGCCGGCCGAATTCACCCGCTTCCGCTGGGACATGGACACCATGGTCGGACCGCAGGGCCGGTGGGGTAACTGGCGTGACGCGGCAGGCCTGACCGAGACCGATCAGCGCAGCATCGAGCGCGCGCTCGGTGTGATCGGCGACAGGATCACCGAATTCGGCACCGGGCCGGACAGATTCGGCCTCGTGCACGCCGACCTGCGGCTGGCGAACCTGATGGTCGATCCCACCGCCACCGATCCGGGCATCACCGTGATCGACTTCGACGACTGCGGCTGGTCCTGGCATCTGGCCGATCTGGGCGCGGTGGTGTCCTTCATCGAGGACACCCCGGCCGCCGAGGAGATCGTCGGGCACTGGCTGCGCGGCTACCAACGGGTGCGGACCCTGCCCGGGGATCATCTCGCCCTGGTGCCCACCTTCGTGATGATGCGGCGCATCCAGCTGACCGCCTGGGTCGCCTCGCACGCCGATGCCGATGCGGCCATCGCCATCGGCCCCGATTTCGTCACCGGCACAGCGCGATTGGCCGAGCGGTACCTCGGTGACAGTTCATGGTTGGCGTGAGGAGAAGAATGTTCGAGCTTACGGATCGTGCGGTACTGGTCACCGGCGGCAGCAAGGGGATCGGCCGCGGCATCGCCTCGGTGTTCGCCCGCGCCGGCGCTGACGTCGCGATCGCCGCGCGCTCGGCCGGGGACCTGGACGAAGCGGTCGCCGTGCTCGACGGACTGGGCCCGGGCAAGGTGCTCGGCGTGCGCACCGACATCAGCGACCGCGGTTCCTGTGATGCCATGGCCGCCACGGTGGTCGAGGCATTCGGCGGGCTGGATGTGTTGTGTGCCAACGCCGGTATCTTCCCAGAGGCCTCGCTGGCGACCATGACCCCCGAGCAGCTCGCCGAGGTGCTCGACGTGAACGTCAAGGGCACGTTCTTCGCGGTTCAGGCCTGCATGGACGCGCTGATCGGCTCGGGCACCGGGCGGGTGGTGCTCACCTCCTCGATCACCGGGCCCATCACCGGGTACCCGGGCTGGACCCACTACGGGGCGTCCAAGGCCGCGCAGCTCGGCTTCATGCGCACGGCCGCAATCGAATTGGCGCCGCACGGGATCACCGTCAACGCCATCCTGCCGGGCAATATCCGCACCGAGGGACTGGCCGAGATGGGTGCGGACTACCTGGCCGGCATGGCCGCCGCCATCCCGGCAGGCGCGCTGGGAACCCCGGAGGACATCGGACACCTGGCCGCGTTCCTGGCCACCCGGGAGGCGGGTTACATCACCGGGCAGTCCATCGCGGTGGACGGCGGCCAGGTACTTCCGGAGTCGCCGGACGCGGTCCGACCCTGACCCGTGGAGGAATCCGTCGGCGGGCCGGTCGCCGAGGACGTCCGGCGCCGCATCCTGTCGATGCTGGCCAGCGGGGCGCTGCGGCCCGGTTCGCGATTGGGTACCGAGCGTGAGATGGCCGAAACCTTTGCGGTGTCCCGCTCCACGCTGCGCAGCGCACTGCTGCCGCTGAGCCAGGCCGGGGTACTGGAACGGCGGACCGGACGGGCCGGGGGGACCTTCATCCGCGCCGATGTGGTGCAGCGCAATGCCGCCGAACAGTCGGGGCTGCCGGCACGCTTGCACAGCACCGGGCACACCAGCGCCACCACGGTGCTGGCCGCCGACCACCGGCCGGCCGGCACGGCCGAGGCCGCCGCACTCGAAGTCGCCGACGGCACACCGCTATTCGCGATCCGCAGGCTGCGGTTCGCCGACGGTGTGCCGTTGTCGGTGGATTTGTCCTGCTTTGTGGCGGCGCGGACGGCCGGCCTGCTGGACCTTCCACTGGACGGCTCGATCTATGAACTGCTGGGCGAACGGTACGGCCTGCACCCCGACTACACCACCGAGACCATCGAGGTGGTCAGTGCCAGCCCGCGGGAGGCCGACTGGCTGCAGATCGCCCGGCGCCAACCGCTGCTGGCGATCACCCGGGTGACGCGGGACAGCGCGGGCCGCCCGTACGAGTACGCCTACGACCTGTTCCGCGCCGACCGGGTGCGGCTGACCGCCACCAGCAGCGGGGCCGGGGTCAGCCCAGTTTCCGCAGCCGTGGTTCCAGATCGGTCTTGAACAGCTGCAGGAAGCGGCGCTGGTCGTGCCCGGGAGCGTGGAACACCAGGTGGTTCAGCCCCCACTTCACGTAGTCGGCCACCTTCTCCACCGCCTCGTCCGGATCCGAGGCCACGATCCAGCGCTTGGCCACCTGCTCGATGGGCAGCGCGTCGGCGGCCTTCTCCATCTCGATCGGATCGTCGATGGAGTGCTTCTGCTCGGCGGTCAGCGACAGCGGCGCCCAGAACCGGGTGTTCTCCAGCGCCGCCTCCGGATCGGTGTCGTAGGAGATCTTGATCTCGATCATCCGGTCCACGTCATCGGGGTTCTTGCCCGCCGCCTCGGCACCCTCCCGCATGGCCGGCATCAGCTTGTCCTTGTAGAGCTCCTCGCCCTTGCCCGAGGTGCAGATGAACCCGTCCCCGGCCCGGCCGGCGTACTTGGCCACCTGCGGTCCGCCCGCGGCGATGTAGATCGGGATGCCACCTTCGGGCACATCGTAGATCGAGGCGCCCTTGGTCTTGTAGTACTCACCCTCGAAGTCCACCCGGTCGCCGAGCCACAGCTCACGCATCAACCGGACGGCCTCGCGCAGCCGGGCGTAGCGCTCCTTGAACTCCGGCCAGTCGCCCTCGTAGCCGGTGGCGATCTCGTTGAGCGCCTCGCCGGTGCCGATGCCCAGGAAGATCCGGTCCGGGTACAGGCAGCCCATGGTGGCGAACGCCTGGGCGATGACCGCCGGGTTGTACCGGAACGTCGGCGTCAGCACCGAGGTACCCAGCTGCAGCCGCTTGGTGCGCTCCCCCACCGCCGTCATCCAGGCCAGCGAGAACGGAGCGTGACCGCCCTCGTGCCGCCACGGCTGGAAGTGATCGCTGACGGTCGCGCTGTCCATGCCGTGGTCCTCGGCAGCGACAGCCAGTTCTACCAGTTCGCGGGGCGCGAACTGCTCCGCCGACGCCTTGTATCCCAGTTTGAGTTCAGCCACGTCTACGTTTCTACCCTCTCGCTAGGCTCGCGGGCATGGCAGTCTCCCTCACCACGATCACCGACACTGTCCATTTCGCCAGGACGGACCTGGTCAATTGGACGCTGGTGGCCGACGGGAACGGGGTGCTGCTGATCGACGCCGGTTACCCCGGACACCGCGACGAGGTGCTCGACACCGTCCGCCGGCTGGGCTTCGGACCCGAGGATGTGCGCGCGATCCTGTTGACCCATGCGCACGTGGATCACCTCGGTTCGGCGATCTGGTTCGCGAAAACCCATGGCACTCCGGTCTATACGCACTCCGCGGAGGTCGGGCACGTGCAGCGGCAGTATCTGGAGCAGGCCTCCCCGGTCGATGTGCTGTCCCGGGCCTGGCAGCCGCGCTACCTGGCCTGGTCGCTCGCCCTGGTCCGCAGGGGCGGGCTCACCCACGAGGGCATCCCGACCGCCGAGGCGCTCGACGAGGACATCGCCGCATCGCTGCCCGGCACGCCGGTGGTGGTCCCCTCGCCCGGGCACACCGGCGGGCACTGCTCCTATCTGGTGGACGGTGTGCTGGTCGCCGGGGACGCGCTGATCACGGGGCACCCGGTGAGCACCCGGCGCGGCCCGCAGCTGCTGCCGTCGATCTTCAACCACGATCAGGACGGCTGCGTGCGCAGCCTGGCCGCGCTCGGACTGCTCGACACCGATGTGCTGCTGCCCGGGCACGGGCCGGTCTGGCGGGGCCGGATCCGCGAGGCCGCCGAACTGGCTACCCGATGAGGGCTAGGCGATGAGGGAGTAGCCCGCCAGGAAGACCGCCGTCACCACCAGCCCGCAGGCCAGCACGATGGTGGGCATCAGGATCTTCTCGTCGAGCTCGGCATCGTCGGCCGTGTCGTTGCGGCGGGCCAGCAGCGTGCGCAACCCGACCCCGATCAAGACCACGACCACGGCGGCGCCCAGGATCAACGCACCTATCAGGAGCAGAGGCACGGCCCCAGCTTACGGATGTCAGCCGAGCCAGACCTTGGCGACGAGTTCGTGCGAGCGCAACCGGTCGGCATGCCGGTGCGCCACCGAGGTGACGACGATCTCGTCGGCACCGGTGACCCGCTGCAGCGCGGCCAGCCGGTCGGCGACCTCGTCGGGCGATCCGACGAACTGGGTTTCGGTGCGGTCGCGCACGGCCTCCTGTTGCTCCGGCGTCAACGGCGCGACGGTGTCCGGGTCCGGGTAGGGCTCCGCGCCCCCGCCGACCCTGATCGAGTGCACCCAGTGCCCGAAGCTGGAGGCCAGGTGCCGCGCCGTGGCGGTATCGTCAGCGGCCAGCACATCAGCCGACACCACCACGTACGGTTCGGGCAATTGCGCGGACGGCTCAAAGGTGTTGCGGTACACCTCGATCGCCTCCAGCGAGGTCGCCGGCGCGAGGTGGTACGCGGCGACGAACGGTAAGCCGAGCGCACCGGCGACGCGCGCGCTCTGGCCCTTACTGCTGCCGAAGATCCACGGCCGCAACGCCGTCCCCTCGCCGGGGGTGGCATGCGCCTGGTATCCGTCGACCCGGTAGCGGCCGTCGAGCAGGGCGATGATGTCGGCGACCTGGTCGCCGAAATCCGGTGCCACGGCCTCGGGCTGCTGCAGGGTCGACATGACGGCCTGCAGCCGTGGATTACGCAGTTGCGCACCGATGTCGTACGGGGCGGGAACGACCACGCCGTCCCGTTCATGCCAGAAGCGTTCCGTGCGAGGCTTACCGGAGCGAACACGGCTCGCCTCGGTGCGGCGCTGCCCGGAGCGCCCCACCCCGAGATCGATGCGGCCCGGGTAGAACGCGTCCAGTGTCGCGAAGCTCTCCACCACCGCGATGGCGGTGGTGTGCCCGAGTTGCACGGCGCCGGCCCCGACGTGGATGTGGTCGGTGGCAGCCGCGATCTGCCCGATGAGCACCGCCGGGGAGGCGCTGGCCACCGCGACGTAGTGGTGCTCGGCCACCCAGTAGCGGCGAAAGCCCCACCGTTCGGCGTGCCGGGCGAGGTCGACGGTGTTGTGCAGCGCGGTGACCGCGTCGCCGCCGGCGGGAACCGGGGCGAGGTCGAGGACCGACAGCGGGACACTCATCCCAGCACCTTCTGGAAGGCGATCGGGAAGATGTCGCGTTGTTTTCCCCCGTCGCTTCGCTCGCCCTGCTCTGCGGGCAGCGGGTCCGTCAACCGGGTGTAGCCCGCCGACTCATAGAGTGCCTCGGCCTCGGGCTGGCGGTCCCCGGTGGTCAGGTAGACCCGGCGGTATCCGCGCTCGGCGGCCAGTGCCTCCAGTTCGATGAGCAGCGCCTTGGCGTAGCCGCGTTGCCGGTGCCCACTGTGGGTCCAGATCCGCTTGAGTTCGGCGGTGTCGGCGTCGAGCCGCTGGAAGGCCCCGCCGGTCACCGGCACATCGTCGAGCAATCCGATCAACAGCGCGCCGTCGGGGGCGGCGAATTCGTGCGCCGGGTGGGACCGCAGCCAGGCCGCGGTGCCCTCCTCGGTGACGTCGTAGCGACTGGAGTACTCGACGGCCAGTTCGGCCAGCAGCGGTTCGGCCAGTGGGTCGTCCCGGCCCACCGCCACGAAGCGCACCGACTCCACTTGCGATCCGGTCATCACTTCAATGTCTAACGCGCCGGCCGATCACGCATTCCGGCAGGGGGTATTGCATCGCGGTGATCTGAAGAATCGGCTGGTCGGTTGCTAGCGTCAGGCCATGCGCATCGCCGCGGCCCTCGCACTGACCGGCGGCCTGCTGATCGGCTGCACGTCGGCCACGGAGGCCCCCGACACAGCGGACGGCACCTGCAGCCTGCGCTCACTCCCCGCGGAGGCCGCTGCCACCGTCGAACTCATCGAGGCCGGCGGCCCGTTCCCGCATCCGCGCACCGACGGCACCCGGTTCGGCAACTACGAGGGTCGGCTGCCGCAACGCGACCGCGGCTACTACCGCGAGTACACGGTGCCCACGCCCGGCCTGCAGCACCGCGGGACCCGGCGCATCGTCACCGGCGGCGACCCGCCGGATTTCTACTACACGGGCGACCACTACGAGACCTTCTGCCTGATCGGAGACGCATGAAGACCTACCGGATCGACGGCGCCCGGGTCGGGTCGGCCGCCGACCTCTACGCCGAGATCGGCCGGGCGGTCAACGGCGACGGCGGCTATTTCGGCTCGAATCTGGACGCGCTCGCGGACTGCCTGCGGGGTGGCTTCGGTACCCCCGATGAGGGTGGTTTCCGGTTCGTGATGACGGACTACCGGCAGGTCAGGCAGGTCGTCGGTGAGCGCGTGTGGGGCACGTTGTTGCAGGTGTTCACCGGTGAGGGTGTCGACCTGTGGCTCACCGACAACCCCCTTCCGCAATAAACTTGACACGTGTAAAGTTCGCCGTCATGGACAACATCAGGGGCAAGACCATCGCGATCACCGGCGCCGCCCGCGGCATCGGGTATGCCACCGCAAAGGCGCTGCTGGCCCGCGGTGCCCGCGTCGTCATCGGCGACCGTGACGTCGCGCTGCAGGAATCGGCCGTCGTCGGACTCAGCAAGCTCGGGCAGGTCTCCGGCTACCCGCTGGACGTGACCGACCGGGAGTCCTTCGAGACCTTCCTGGACAAGGCCCGCACCGACGGCGGCGGCCACATCGACGTGCTGATCAACAATGCCGGCGTGATGCCCGTCGGCGCGTTCCTGGACGAGACCGAGCAGTCGATCCGCTCGTCGCTGGAGGTCAACGTCTACGGCGTGCTCACCGGCTGCCAGCTCGCGCTGCCGCAGATGGTCAAGCGTCGCAGCGGGCACATCATCAACATCGCCTCGCTGTCCGGGCTGATCCCGCTGCCCGGCCAGGTGGTCTACGTCGGCGCCAAGTACGCCGTGGTGGGTCTGTCCACCGCGCTGGCCGACGAGATGGCCCCGCACGGTGTGCACGTCTCGGTGATCATGCCGCCGTTCACCAACACCGAGCTGATCTCGGGCACCAAGTCCGGTGGCGCGATCAAGCCCGTCGAGCCCGAGGACATCGCCGCGGCCATCGTCAAAACGCTGGACAAGCCCAAGACCCACGTGTCGGTGCCCGCCCCGCTGCGGTTCACCGCGCAGGCCGCGCAGATGCTTCCGCCGAAGGGCCGTCGCGCCATGAACAAGGCGCTCGGCCTGGACAACGTGTTCCTGGAGTTCGACAAGGACAAGCGCAAGGCCTACGAGGACCGCGCCCGGGCCGCCCAGGGCGTCATCGAGTCCGAGGGCAAGTAGCCCCAGTCACGCGAAATGGTCGTTTCCGCCGCGGCGGAGCGACCATTTCGCGTATCTGGGGGTGTTCAGTCGAACTGCGGGACCGTGTCCCCGGCCCGGTAGGCCTCGATCGCATCCAGCTGCCTGAACAGCTGGGGATGGGTGAACGGGTGCTGCGCCGTGGTGCCCACCAGCACCACCCGGACGATCGCGCCGTCCTCGGCCGCATCCAGCCACAGCGAGGTCACCGGCAGCCCGTCGGCCACCTCGGCGCCCGAGGGCTCGAAGAACCACACCGCGTAGTCGTCGTTGGACTCTTCCTCGTCGAAGGTCCAGCCGCGTGCGGTGATCCGCTCGTCGAACTCGGCCAGGTCGGCGACGATCCCGTCCGGGATGGCCGCCAGCTGATCCATGATGACCGCGGGCACCCGCACGGCCGCCTGCCGCTTCTTGCGGCGGGCCTTCTTGGCGTCCCCTCGTTTGGACACCGCTAGCTCAGCGCCTGGTCCAGATCGGCGATCAGATCCTCGGTGCCCTCCAGGCCGATGGAGATCCGTACCACGCCGTCGGCCAGCCCGATCGCCGCGCGACCCTCCGGCCCCATCGCCCGGTGGGTGGTGGTGGCCGGGTGGGTGATCAGCGTCTTGGCATCGCCCAGGTTGTTGGAGATGTCGATGATGCGCAGCTTGTCGAGCACCTCGAAGGCCCTGCCCTTGCCGCCGTCGAGCTCGAAGGTGACCACGGTGCCGCCGCCACGCATCTGCCGCTTGGCCAGATCGAACTGCGGATGTGATTCCAGGAACGGGTATTTCACCCAGTTCACGCCCTTCTGGCCTTCCAGGAACTCGGCCACCCGCTGCGCGGAACGGTTCGAGTAGTCCACCCGGACGGCAAGCGTCTCAAGACCTTTGAGCAGCGTCCAGGCGTTGAACGCGCTGATCGCCGGACCCGTGTGGCGCATCAGCGTCTGCACCGGGCCGTCGATGTACTCCTTGTCGCCGAGGATCGCCCCGCCGAGCACCCGGCCCTGCCCGTCGATGTGCTTGGTACCCGAGTACACGACCACGTCGGCGCCCATCGGCATGCCCTGCTGCAGCAGCGGGGTGGCAAAGACGTTGTCCAGCACCACCTTCGCGCCGGCGGCGTGCGCCAGCTCGGAGACCGCGGCGATGTCGACCAGCGACTGCATCGGGTTGGACGGGGTCTCGAAGAAGACCGCCTGGGTGGGCTTGCTGAGCGCCTCCTCCCACTGCGACAGGTCGTCGCCGTCGACGAAGACGGTCTCCACACCCCAACGCGGCAGGATCTCGTTGCACACCACGAAACAGGACCCGAACAGGCTGCGGGCGGCCACCAACCGGTCCCCGGCGCCCAGCAGCGCGCCGAGGGCGGTGAACACCGCGGCCATGCCGGTCGCGGTGGCGAACGCGGCCGGTGCGCCCTCGATCAGGCGCAGCCGCTCCTCGAACATCGTGATGGTCGGGTTGCCGTAGCGCGAGTACACGTAGCGGTCGATCTCGCCGGTGAACGCCTTCTCGGCGTCGGCCGCGCTGGCGTAGACATACCCGGAGTTCAGGTACAGCGCCTCGGCGGTCTCCTCGAAGTTCGACCGCAGCAGGCCGCCACGCACGCCGATGGTGGCCTGGCTGACGCCGTCGGGCAGGGGTGCGGGAATGCGCACAGAAGGCACGGATGGAACGTCACTCATGCTTGTCTCGCTCTTTTTCTGGCTCTGTCGCTAGCTCTGTTTCCATGGCAGGCCGACGGCCTTCCAGCCGGTGGATCCGCGGTGACCGTTCTCGTCGAGGTTGCCCTCGAAGCCGTCGAGCACGTTGTAGGACGGGCCGATACCGGCCTCGGTGGCGGCGATCGCCGAACCGATGGAGCGGTTACCGGACCGGCACAGGAACACCACCGCGCGCTCCCCCGGCGCGATACCCGCCTTGCCGAGGTCGTCGATGAAGTTGTCGTTGTGCGATCCGTCGGTCTTGGTCCATTCCACGTAGACGACGTCGCGGCGCAGCTGATTCAGGTCGGGAACGCCCACGAAGCGCCACTCGGCCTCGGTGCGACAGTCGACGAGCACGGCCTCGGGGTTGGCGGACAGCAGCTCCCATGCCTGCTCGGGCGTGATATCTCCGGCGTAACCCGGACGATCGGATGTGGACACCCCCATACCGTAACGGCTAGGCCGGTCCCTCCGAACACACCTTCCAGGCACCGTCCTCGCGCACGAAGGACATGTCCACCGTGACTTCGTTGCTTTCGGAGTTCGCGATGTCCCCGAAGTGGTACTTGACCTTGGCCGTCGCCCGGTCGCCGTCCACCTCGATGTTGCTCGCGCCGTCGACGTACCGGTCACCGCGCTCGGCGGCGGATTTGCGCTGCCTGTCCAGGATCTGTTCCTCGGTGCCACGCTGCGCGGCGCAGGTGCTGGCTACGAAGGCCGGGTAGTCCTGCCGCTGCAGCGCGTCGTTCTGGGCGACGACGGCCCGACCGATCTGCTCGGGGTCACCGTCACCGTCGCCACGATTCATGACAAGAATCGCGGTGATCGCAATGACGACGATGACCAGGGCCACGAGGAACGGCGTCGCCGTCGGCCGGTCCCGGTCTGCTGGATCCTGACTCACGGGTACCAGAGCCTACGCAGTGATACCGCGGTCCGTTGCGCCCGGTCCCGCGCCACCGTGACGTCGGGTGCGGTGGCGAAGGCCGCCCCGAGCCGGTGGCTGCCGTCGGCCCCGTCGAGCCGGTCGTAGAGCACGACGTCGCTCTCGGCCACGTCCAGGGTTTCGGACAGGATGGCCGCCGCATCAAAGCGCTTGGCCGGCTTTCCCGGCCCGGTCGCGTAGCAGATTTCGACGGCACCCGGGGAGATCATGATGGTGTCGACGGGCAGCCCCAGGATCGCGCGGGCGTGCAGGTCGAACTGGGACAGCCGCTGGGTCCGCAGGGTCAGCAGGCCGTGGTCGCCGGGCTGGGGCCGGACGTCGGCGAAGTACACCTCATCGCCGCGCACCAGCAGTTCCACCGCGAACAGCCCGCGCCCGCCGAGCGAGTTCACGATGCGAGCGGCGATCGACTTGGCGGCGTCGCGGGCCGCCGGGCTGAGCCGGTGCGGCTGCCAGGTCGCCAACGTGCCCTCGGAGTCCCGGTGCCCGATCGGTTCACAGAAGTGCACGGACGGCCCGGTCGCACCGACGGTGCGCACGGTCAGCAGGGTGACCTCGTCGTCGACATCGACCACGGTCTCGGCCATCACCCGGTTGGGCGTGGTGGCCGTGCCCGCCGCGATCGCCCGGTTCCACGCGGGTTGCACATCCTCGGGGCGCAGCAGCACCGAGCGGCCCTCCCCGGTGGTGCCCGCCACCGGCGTCACCGTGAGCGGGAAGCCCGCGTGCTCGGCGATGGTGGTCAGTTCAGCGGCCGAGCCGGCGAACCAGAACGGGGCGGTCGGCAGGCCGAGTTCGTCGGCGGCCAACCGGCGCAGGGCTTCGCGGTCCAGGCTGAGCCGGATGGCGCGCGGGGTGGGATGGATCTCGGCACCGCCGGGCGGGCTGTCGGTCTCGCCGAAGGCGATCCCGCCGGCCTGGTCGACGATGTAGTCCGGGCCTTCCCGGTCGATCACCGCGGCCAGCGCGTCGGGGTCGTCCAGCGTGACCACGGCGTGCCGATCGGCCGCCCGGTGTGCCGGGGCGTCGGCGTAGCCGTCCACGGCCACGACGGATGCGCCGAGCCGCTGAAAGGACAGCGTCAGTTCACGACTCATCTCACCGGACCCGAGCAGCATCACCACGGGACCGGCCGAACTGCTTGGGGTGTCCGCCTCGGTAGCCATCGCTGAACCAGCCTGCCAGATTCTCGGCAGGTTGGGTTGATGCTGTGGCGGCGACACTGCCGGCGGTTCTGGTGGCCGGCATTCTGCTGGCCGCGGTGAGCCGCCGGTACGACGTCTCCGCGCCGCTGAAGCTGGTGGTGGTGGCACTGCTGGCCAGCGCCATTCCCGGCATCGGCGAGGTCGAACTGGACCCCGAGTTGGTGCTGTTCGTCATCCTGCCGCCGTTGTCGTGGTCGGCCGGTGTGGAGCGCGGCTATCCCAACACGCGCCGCCAGGGATGGGGAACGACCGGAACGAGGTCGAAGACAACGCCGCCGAGGTGCTGCGCGCGGTGCTCGACCTGGAAGAAGCCACCATCAACCGTCGGTAGCGTCGCCCTGGAACTCCCGCATGGCCGTCACGAGCGCGGTCAGCACGCGGTGCGCGGCCTGCAGGTCCTCATCCGGCAGTCCCGCGAGCGCCCGCGAGTTGAGCTGTTGCAGCGGGGCGAAGAATTCCCGGGCCACCGCCAGGCCACGATCGTCGTAGCGCAGCAGGACCTTGCGGCGGTCCTGGCCGTGCGCCTCGCGCCGCAGGTGTCCGGACGTGATCATCCGCTCCACCAAGTAGGTGATCGCCGCGCCGGAGGTGCCCATCAGCTTGCGCAGTTCGCCGGCGGTCAGCGGCGCACCCGCCGCGTCGGCGACCATCACATGCAAAAGCGCCCGGAAGTCGTTTACCGCGACGTTGTTGCGGGTAGCGAAGTCTCGCCCGATCTGATCCGATTCCGCGGTCAGCGCGCGGACGTCGGCGGCGATGAGCAGCTCGAGGGCGTCGCGGTCCATTCCGCGAGCATATACGGAATACTTCACTTGCTTAATTATTAAGTTTTTGAAATATTGATCCTCATGTCCCGTCGCATCTCCTGGCTTCTGGCGTTCGTGGTGATCGTGGTCTCCGGCGGCCTGATGGGCCTGCTCAGCGGGTCCGACGCCGCCTCCCAATCCCCGGTATCGGTACCGGCCGCCGCCGAATCCGCCCAGGTCGACGCGCTGCGCGCGGAGTTCCCCGGCGGCGATATGGCACCGGCGATCATTGTGTTCACCCGGGAGGACGGCAGCCCGCTGAGCCCGGCGGACGTGGCCGCCGCCGGCCCGGGCGCGCAGGTGTCCGAGGACGGCCGCGCGGCACTGTCGGTCAGCCCACTGCCGGCCGACCTGTCGGGCTTCGACCTAGACGAGGCCATCCAGAACCTGCGTGCCGAGACCTCCGAGGGACTGCCCGACGGGCTGCGCGCCGAGGTGACCGGTGGGCCGGCCTTCGGCGCCGATATCGCCAACTCCTTTGCCGGCGCCAATTTCACGCTGCTCGCCGTCACCGCAGCGGTGGTCGCGCTGCTGCTCATCGTCACCTACCGCTCCCCCGTGCTGTGGCTGGTCCCGCTGCTGGTTATCGCCTTCGCCGACCGGGTCGGCTCGGTGGTGGGCACCGCGGTGGCCTCCGGTTTCGGGCTCAACCCCGACGGTTCGACCGGCGGTATCACCAGCGTGCTGGTCTTCGGTGCGGGCACGAACTATGCGCTGCTGCTGATCTCGCGCTATCGCGAGGAACTCGGCACCCGCATCGATCACCGCGAAGCGCTGCGGGTCGCGCTGCGAGCGGCGAGCCCGGCCATCCTGGCCAGCAATGCGACCGTCGTCCTGGCCCTGCTCACCCTGACGTTCGCCACCGCGCCGAGCAACCGCAGCCTCGGCGTGCAGGCCGCGGCGGGCCTGGTGGTCGCCGCCGTCTTCGTGCTGTTGGTGCTGCCGCCGTTCCTCGGGCTGTTCGGCAAGAAGCTGTTCTGGCCGTTCATCCCGCAGGTCGGTGACAGAGCCCTGACCGAGAACGGTGTCTGGCACCGGGTCGCCGCCTGGGTCGCCAAGCGCCCCGCGTGGGTGGCGGCCGGGGCACTGACCGCGCTGGTCGCGCTGTGCTTCGGGCTGCTGGGCACGCCGGTCGGGCTGTCGCAGACCGAGCAGTTCCGGGTGCAGGCCGAGTCGGTGACCGGTTACGACCGGTTGGCCGAACACTTCCCGAGCGGGCTCACCGATCCCGCCGTGGTGATCGCGCCCAGCACCGACGCCGAGGCCGTCGGCCGCGCCATCGCGGACACCCCCGGCGTGGTGTCGGCCCGGCCCGCGGGCGAGTCCAGCACGGGGCTGACCCAGTGGTCGGTGGTGCTGGAAGCCGCGCCCGCCTCCGACGAGGCCTTCGATACCGTTGATGCGCTGCGTGATTCGGTGCAGTCGGTGAACGCCGACGCGCTGGTCGGCGGGTCGGACGCCAAGGCACGCGATTCCGCCGCAGCCGCGCAGCGGGACCGGATGGTGGTCATCCCCGCCATCCTCGCGGTGGTCCTGACCGTGCTCTTCGTGCTGCTGCGCTCCGCATTGGCGCCGCTGATCCTGGTCGCGGTGACCGTGCTCAGTTCGGTGGCGGCACTGGGTCTCGGCGGGTGGGCCAGCGTGCACCTGTTCGGATTCCCGGCACTGGACAACAGCACTCCGCTGTTCGCGTTCCTGTTCCTGGTCGCGCTCGGCGTGGACTACACCATCTTCCTGGTGACCCGGGCCCGCGAGGAGACACCGGAATTCGGTAACCGCGAGGGCATCGTGCGAGCCGTCTCGGCGACGGGCGCGGTGATCACCAGCGCCGGGATCGTGCTGGCCGCGGTGTTCTGCGTGCTCGGGGTCCTCCCGCTGATCGTGCTGACCCAGCTCGGCATCATCGTCGGCCTGGGCATCCTGCTGGACACCTTCGTGGTCCGCACCGTGATCATCCCCGCGCTGTTCACGCTGATCGGACCGCGCATCTGGTGGCCGGGGTTGCGGGCCGACGCGTAGCGTGGGTTCATGACCAACCAGCCGTTGCCCCCGGTCCATATGCGGCGCAACGGCTTCGACCCGGTCCCCGAACTGGGTGCGATCCGGGATCGCGACGGGGTGCGGTCGGTCGTCAGCGCGTTCGGCAACACGGTGTACCTGGTGACCCGGCATGACGACGTCAAATCGGTGCTGGCCGATCACGAACATTTCGGCAATGCCCGGCCGCCGGGTTTCCGCTTGCCCGGCGCCCCGGAGATGTCCGATGACGAGCTGGCCGCGGCGCGGGCGGGCAACCTGCTCGGCCAGGACCCACCCGAGCATCAGCGGCTACGCCGGTTGCTGACACCGGAGTTCACCATCCGCCGGATCAAGCGTCTGGAACCGCGAATCGTCGAGATCGTGGACGAGCGCCTAGACGCCGTGGCCGCGGCCGGCCCGCCGGTCGACCTGATCGCCGAATTCGCCTTGCCGGTACCCTCGTTGGTGATCTGCGAGCTGCTCGGCGTGCCGTACGGCGACCGTACGGACTTTCAGGACCGCTCGGCGCGCCAGCTGGACCTGTCGCTGCCGATCGCCGAGCGGATGGATCTGCAGCGCCAGAGCCGCGAGTACATGCGCAGCCTGGTCATTCAGGCTCGCCGGGAGCCGGGTGAGGACATCCTCGGCATGCTCGTCCGTGAGCACGGCGCCGAGTTGTCCGATGACGAACTCGTCGGTATCGCAGGTCTTTTGCTACTGGCCGGGCACGAGACGACGTCGAACATGCTGGGATTGGGCACGTTGGCGCTGCTGAGCAGCCCGGAGCAGGCGGCGCTGCTGCGCGATGACCCGGATGCCGTCGGTCCGGCCATGGAGGAGTTGCTGCGCTATCTGTCGGTGGTGCACCACGCCATCCCGCGGTTCGTGACCGCCGACGTCGAGGTGGCCGGGGTGCAGATCCCGGCGGGCGCGTTGGTGTTCGCGTCACTGCCTGCCGGTAACCGGGATCCGTCGTTCATCGACCGGCCCGACGAGCTGGATCTGCGGCGCGGTTCACCGGGTCACCTGGCCTTCGGGCACGGTATCCATCACTGCCTGGGAGCTCCGCTGGCCCGGATGGAGATGCGCATCGCCTTCCCCGCGCTGTTGCGCCGCTTCCCCACCCTGGAATTGGCCGAACCGTTCGAGGATGTCGAGTTCCGCGATTTCCACTTCATCTACGGGCTACGGTCGCTATCAGTGAGGTGGTGACGATGAAAGTTGAAGCCGATTACGACAGCTGCATCACCGCGGGTAACTGTGTGATGGTGGCCGGCGCGGTGTTCGATCAGGACGACGACGGTGTGGTGGTGGTGCTCACCGAGGACGTGCCCGAGGAGGAAGAGGAGCATGTGCGTGAGGCCGTGAAGCTGTGCCCGGCTTCGGCATTGCGGCTTAAATAGCTGAATGCAGTGGTTCCTGCCGGCGGCCGAACGAGGCAATCCGGACACCATCATCGACCAGGCCAATGGCATCGGCTACACGCGCGGCAACCTCGCGCGGCCGTTGATCCATGGCAACACATATTTCGCGGAGCTGCTGAAGTGCATCAACGCCACCGGTGAGGGGGACCTCGTCTGGTTCACCGACTGGCAGAGCAACGCAGACGAGCGGCTCTCCGATGATCCGGACAGTGCGTTGTTGGCGGTGCTCGGAGCGGCGATCTCCCGCGGCGCCGACGTACGGGCGCTGGTGTGGCGCTCACATTCCTCGCTGCTGGGCTACTCCGCCGATGAACATCGCGACCTCGGCGAGGATCTGCAGAAGCTGGGCGGCGATGTGCTGCTGGACATGCGGGTCCGCCAGAACGGTGCCCACCATCAGAAATTCGTGGTGATCCGGCACGGGGCGGATCCGGGGCGCGATATCGCCTTCGTCGGCGGAATCGATCTGTGTCACGGACGGCGGGACACCGCCGCGCACGAGGGCGATCCGCAGGTCCAGGAGATCGCCGCCGAGTACGGGCCGCGGCCACCGTGGCACGACGTCCAGGTGGCCATCCAGGGGCCCGCGGTGCATGACGTGGAGACGGTGTTCCGGGAGCGGTGGGACGATTCCTGCCCAACCTCCCGAAATCCGTTCCGGCGGTTGCGTGATGCGATGTCGAAGCTCGATGACGAACGCCGGCCGCTGCCCCCGCAGGCGCCGCCGCCACCGGCCGTCGAGGGCGGCACGCACGCCGTGCAACTGCTGCGCACCTACCCTCGACTCGGGCCGGGCTGGAAGTACGACTTCGCGCGTAACGGGGAACGGTCGGTCGCGCGGGGATATACCCGCTCGATCGGCATGGCTCGCAAGCTGATCTATCTGGAGGATCAGTTCCTGTGGGGCGCCGAGATGAGTTCGGTGCTGGTGCAGGCGCTGGAGCGCAATCCCGGTCTACACCTGATCGCGGTGCTGCCGCAGTTCCCGGACGAGGACGGCTGGTTCACCCGTGACCCGCAGACGCTCGGCCGGATCCGGGCGTGCTGCAGGTGATCCTGACCGCGCCGGACCGGGTGGCCTTCTTCGGCCTGGAAAACCATGCGGGCACGCCGGTTTACGTTCACGCGAAAGTGTGTGTGCTGGATGATCATTGGATGTCGATCGGCTCCGACAACTTCTGCCGACGGTCCTGGACGAACGATTCCGAACTCACCGCGGCCATCATCGACGAGGTCAGCGACGAGAACGGACTGGCCCGGCGGTTGCGGTTGACGCTGGCCGCCGAGCATCTGGACCTCTCACTGGATGCCGCCGCTGCGTGTGCCGATCCGGTCGAAATGTTCCGGCGCTACGGCGATTCCGCCGATGCGCTGGACGCCTGGCACCACTCCGGGCAGAGCGGTGCGCGTCCCCCGGGACGGCTTCGGCGCCTGCCGGAACCCAAGCTGAGCATTCCTCGGCAGCTGTTCGCCGCGCCCTGGTACCGGTACCTGCATGACCCGGATGGGCGGGCACTGCGGATGCGGATGCGGAAGCGGTTCTGAGCTGAAGCGTGCGTGAAAGCCTATTTCTCCCCGCGCATTCACGGTAAACCGGTGGCATACGACCTGAGCACAAGGTTCGCCGGCTCCGTTATCCACCGGCCCAAAGATCTTTCCTGGACTTGTCGGCGTCGCGAGTACAATCGAAAGTATGTTCGACAGGATTGCGGCGACAGCGGGGATGAGCGATGAGGAGCTCATCTCGGCGCTGACGGCCGCGACCCGGTCCGAGGCTATCGCCGCCGCCGAGCGGTTGGCGTTGGTGGCCGAGGTGACTGCCCGGCAGTGCCAGGACGAGGACGAGGCGTCCGCCCACGCCGTGATCGATGGCTGGGCGTTCGCCAAAGCGCAGGTCAGTGCCGCCTGCAACGTGAGCCCGTACGCGGCGAACACCCAGATGTACATCGCGGTGGCGCTGCGCGAACGGCTGCCGCAGACCGCGGCGGTGTTCGCCGCCGGTGCCCTATCGGCGAAGGTGATCGGGGAGATCACCTGGCGCACCCACCTGGTCACCGACGGTGCGGCGTTGGCGTTGATCGATGCCGGGATCGCCGGGGAAGCCAGCACGTACGGGGCGTTGTCCGAGGCGGCCCTGATCCGGGCGGTCGATTTCTGGGTGGAGAAATACGACCCGATCGCGGTGATCCGCTCCAAGGCCGCCGCCAAGGACCTCTACATCGAATTCGATGACCGTAACGACCCCAACGGGGTGTCGTCGTTTTGGGGTCGGTTGCGCGCCACCGATCGGAAAGCCGTCGAACAACGCCTCACCGACCTGGCTGACACCGTCTGCGCCAACGATCCCCGCCCGCTGAAGGAGCGTCTCTCGGCTGCCATGGGCGCCCTCGGCATCGTCGGCCCCTCGTTGCAGCGGCTGACCTGCCAATGCGGGAACCCCGACTGCGAAGGCAGCGGCAAAGACCCCCGCGCCACCGCGGTCATCATCTACGCGCTGACCGACCAGGTCCCCGGCACCCAGGCACGGCCCGCCCCCGAGACCGGGCCGCAGCCCACACCTGAGCCCAATGCCGGGGCCGGGCCCGAGGACGCGCCAGAGGACCCGGGTCCTGAGCCCACCCGGGCCGAACCTGATGCGACTCCCGCACCCGCTGAGTCCGAACCCAGCCCGGAACCCGCCGGGGACCCCGCAGCGCAGGTGCCACCCGATGCCGAGCCGGAGTCGCAGCCGGCACCGGGCACCCCCAAACCTCCCCCCGCGGCCACCATCCCGGGCGCGGGCACCGGGGTCATGCTCGACGGCGGCATCATCCCCGCCGCCATGCTCGCCGAACTCATCGCCACCGGCGCCACAGTCCGCCCCCTGCACGAGGTCGCCGACCTACCCACCGAACGCCAATACCGGCCCTCGACCGCACTGACCGCATACATCCGGATGACATCGATGACCTGCAGCTTCCCCGGCTGCACCAAACCCGCACACCGCTGCGACCTGGACCACGTCACCCCCTGGCCGGCCGGGGCCACCCACCCGGGAAACCTGCGCCCGCTGTGTCGAGAACACCACCTACTCAAAACATTCCGCACCGGACCCGACGGCTGGACCATGAAAGCCCACCCCGACGGCCGCACAGAATGGACCGCACCGACCGGACACACCTACCTCACCACCGCGGGCGCGGCGATCCTGTTCCCACACTGGAACATCCACACAGACGTCCCCCCACCGCGACCGATCAGCCTGATCCACGACGATCACCGGGACGCCCGGATGCCCACCCGGCAACGCACCCGCGCCCAAGACCGCGAATACCGCATCAACGCCGAACGCGCACGCAACGCAACCGAACTCGCCCTCGCACACACCACCAACAACCACACCCGCCGCGACACCCGCACCAACCAACGACCCGCACCCGGCTACTTCGACCACGCCACGGGCCGAGCCACCATCAGCGACCCGGACCCACCACCCTTCTAGCGCGACTCCCCCGCCGGCGAATCGTGGTGCAGGTCGATCACCCCGGCCCGTGTCAGCAACACGACGCTGACCACCAGCACCCAGATCGGGAACGCCAGCGTCAGCCACATGGTGAGATCGCTGGACACCAGAAGGCCCACCGCGGCAACATAAGTCCCGATCACCAGCCAGCGCGGCATCAGCCCCGTCTTCAACCAGATGGTGGCAAGTGACATCATGAACACCGCAGCCATCCGCACCGCGTACGTCTTCGTGACCGTGAGCAGAACCATCTGCCCGAACGCTGCCACATCGGGATCACCCACGGCACCAACGCGTTCCAGCCCGGTGCCGACCCCGGCTGCCACGAACATCATGGCCAGGAACAGCAACCCACTGCCGATGAACACCGTGGTGAAGAACTTGTCCTCGAAGCGGCCGAACCCGTCACGCACCACGCCCATGAACCACAGAAACGCGATGCCCGCGAACGGCATGATCCGTGCGGCGACTTCGAGATGGGTACTGCCCGGAGTCAACCACTGGGCACCTGGCTCGGCGCCCTCGGGCAGCGCGAGCCGAATCAGGACCAGCGCGGTCCCGAGGAGCACCGCGAACAACACACCGGCGACCGCGGCCGCACGGGGTGTGGTGAGCCTGCGGAGGGGCCGGCCGGTGGACACGACTAAGGCTGTCCGGGAAGCAATCTGATCATCAGGCCGTTGGCCTCGGCCAGCAGCTTGCCCTCGGCGTCGCGCAGATCGGCATTCACAAAAGCCTTGCGCCCCTCGGCTTCCCGCAACCAGCCGGTAGCAGTCAGCGGCGTATCGATCGGCGTGATGGCCCGGTAGTCGACGTGCAGGTACGCAGTACGGCTGATCGGCCGCCCGGTCGCATGGATCACCATGCCGAACATCGAGTCGAACAGCAGCGGCAGCACCCCGCCGTGCACGGCCTTGTTACCCCCGACGTGATACCGGCTGAACTGCACCGACAGTTCGATGCCCTCGGGCTCGAACTTGGTGACGTGCCACGGCGGCATCAGCAGGCTGCCGGCACCCGGCAGGTCCGGCACCCGGTTCGCCGGGCCGACCCCCTCGGCGGCCTCGTGCGGCTCCAGCAGTGCGACCAGCTTTTCGACGTCGTCGGCGGCCTCGTCCCAGGTCGCGGAGTCCGGGTTCACCGACACCGCAAGATCCTGCAGCCGCCGCGTCGCGGTCAGGAAGCGCTCGAATCCCGGGCCCGGATCGGCGGCCTCGAAGACCGGGAATCCCCCGTGGCGGTCGTACTCGGGATCGACGCGCCGCGGATCGAGTCCGTAATCGGTCACGCCAGGATGTCCCGGCGCACGATGGTCTGATCGCGCCCAGGGCCCACACCGATGCACGAAACATGCGCCCCGGCAAGCTCTTCCAGACGCAACACGTAGTCGCGGGCGTTCTTCGGCAGGTCGTCGAACTCACGCGCCCCGGAGATGTCCTCCCACCAGCCCGGCAGTTCCTCGTAAACCGGCTCGGCACGCTGGATGTCGGCCTGCGTCATCGGCATCTCGTCGGTGCGCTTGCCGTCCACCGTGTAGCCCACGCACACCGGCACCGTCTCCAGAGTCGACAGCACGTCGAGCTTGGTCAGGAAGTAATCGGTGATGCCGTTGACCCGGGTGGCGTACCTGGCGATGACGGCGTCGAACCAGCCGCAGCGCCGGGCCCGGCCGGTGGTCACACCGACCTCGCCGCCGGTCTTGGCCAGGTACGCCCCGTGCTCGTCGAACAGCTCCGTCGGGAACGGGCCGGACCCGACACGGGTGGTGTAAGCCTTGAGGATGCCCAGCACCGTGGTGATCCGGGTGGGCCCGATGCCGGAACCGACGGCGGCCCCGCCGGCGGTCGGGTTCGAGGACGTCACGAACGGATAGGTGCCGTGGTCGACGTCGAGCAGGGTGCCCTGCGACCCCTCCAGCAGCACCGTTTCGCCCTTCTCCAGCGCCTCGTTGAGCAGCAGGCGGGCGTCGGCGATGCGGTGCTTGAAACCCTCGGCCTGGGCCAGCAGGCTCTCCAGCACCTCGTCCGCATCGAGCGCCTTGCGGTTGTAGATCTTGACCAGCACCTGGTTCTTGAACTCCAGAGCGGCCTCGATCTTGGCGGCCAGCTGCTCCTCGTCGAGGACGTCGGCCACCCGGATACCGATGCGAGCGATCTTGTCCTGATAGCAGGGACCGATCCCGCGACCGGTGGTGCCGATCTTCTTGCTGCCCATGTAGCGCTCGGTGACCTTGTCGATGGCGACGTGGTACGGCATGAGCAGATGGGCATCGGCGGAGATCAACAGGCGCGAAGTGTCGACGCCACGGTCCTCCAGCCCGGACAGCTCGGTCAACAGCACGCCCGGGTCGACCACGACACCGTTGCCGATGACGTTGGTGACACCCGGGGTGAGGATGCCCGAGGGGATCAGGTGGAGGGCGAAGTTCTCACCGGTCGGCAACACCACGGTGTGACCCGCGTTGTTACCGCCCTGGTAGCGAACGACCCATTGGACGCGTCCACCGAGTAGGTCGGTGGCCTTTCCTTTGCCCTCGTCGCCCCACTGAGCGCCGATGAGCACGATTGCCGGCATGGCATTTCTCCCGCTTAAAGTGATGCAGCCGGTGACCCACCCTATCCGAGCGCAGCCATAGGAGAGGCCTTGACCACCACACACGGCGAGCCCGATGTGATCGTGTTGCGCTTCCGCGGGCGCCGTGTTCCCCGCCCTTTAGGGTCCTTACCTGCGCTTACGGTCGGCGAGGGGGATGATTTCAGTGCCGCGCTGCAGGCCCGCCGAATCGTCGTGATCGGTACCGATGCGGACCTCGCGGCGGTGCTGACCAAGCTGATGAAGACCGACCGGCTGTCCGTCGAGGTGGCCTACGTGCCCCGCTGGCGCACCCCCGGCACCCGCGCTTACCGGCTGCCGACCGGCCGGCGGGCCGCCCGGGCCGCGCGCTCTCGCCCGGCCACCCGGGTACCGCTCATCCGCGACGATTCCGGGCGCGCGCTCGTCGGCGCGGGGCTGTGGGTGGGCCAGACGGGCCTGGAGCGGGGCACGCCGCCGGCCCGGCTGCACGGTGAGGCCGTTGTCGACGACGAGGTGCTGTTCGACGGCGAGGCGACCGCTGTGCGCATCGAGCCGATCGGCACCATGCCCGGCCTACGGGCGTCGGTGCTCTCGCCGCGCATGCGGGCCCGGCGCTGGGTGACCGGTCGGGCCGCGCAGCTCGGCACGACGGGCGCGTTCGTGGTGCGCGACGGTGACCTGAACACCCGGACGGTGAAGCGGTCCACGTTCTACCGGCACACGGAAGGCTGGCTGGCCGTCCGGTGACGAGCGCAGCGAGGAGGCCGGGCGCATCCAACACCGTCCGGTGACGAGCGCAGCGAGGAGGCCGGGCGCATCCAACACCGTCCGGTGACGAGCGCAGCGAGGAGGCCGGGCGCATCAAGCACCGTCCGGTGACGAGCGCAGCGAGGAGGCCGGCGCGGGCAAGCCGGTAGCGTCGACACGTGAACATCCGTCCGTTGCACCAGTCGGTACGCCCCAGCCCGGTCTTCCTGGGGATCGTCGCCCTCACGCTCGCCGGCGGGGCGCTGGCCTGGTTCTGCGGGGACGAGATCGGGCCGCTGTCCTACGCCGCGGTGTTCGTCCTGGTGATCGCGGGCTGGCTGGTGTCGCTGTGCCTGCATGAGTTCGGGCACGCCTACACCGCGTGGAAGTTCGGCGACCACGACGTCGCGGTGCGCGGCTATCTCACCCTGAACCCGTTGAAGTACACCCATCCGATGCTGTCGCTGGGTCTGCCGCTGCTGTTCATCGCGCTGGGCGGCATCGGCCTGCCCGGTGGTGCGGTCTACGTGCGCACCGGCTGGATGACGCCGCGGCAGCGCACCCGGGTCAGCCTGGCCGGACCGCTGGCCAATGTGGTGCTCGCGGTGCTGCTGCTGGCGGCGGTGAGCCTGTTCTACGACCGCGCGCACGGAGTGTTCTGGGGCGGGTTGGCATTCCTGGGGTTCCTCCAGGTCACCGCCGTGCTGCTGAACCTGCTGCCGATCCCCGGCCTGGACGGCTACGGCGCGCTCGAACCGCACCTCAAGCCGGACACCCAGCGCGCGCTGGAGCCGGTCAAGGGCTGGGGCTTCCTGATCCTGCTGCTGGTGCTGATCGTGCCGCAGCTCAACCAGCTCTTCTTCGGAGCGGTGTTCTGGTTCGTCGAGCTGGCCGGGGTGCCCAGCCCGCTGGTGTCCATCGGCGGTGGGCTGACCCGGTTCTGGTCCGCCTGGCTCTAGAGCCTTGCAACATATGCGGACTTACGCATATATTCGGCGTCATGGGCGCCGGACACGACCACAGCCACGGCCATAGTCACGGCGGCGACACCCGCGTCGGCCGGATGATCATCGGCGCGGCGGTGCTTGGCGCGTTCTTCGTGCTGGAACTGGCCACCGCGCTGATGATCAACTCCATCGCACTGCTGGCCGACGCCGGCCACATGCTCACCGACCTGGTCGCCATGTTCATGGGGCTGACCGCGGTGCTGATGGCTCGGCGCGGATCGACCTCGGCGGCCCGGACCTACGGCTGGCACCGCGCCGAGGTGTTCACCGCCGTCGCCAACGCCGCACTGCTGCTCGGCGTCGCCGGATTCATCCTGTACGAGGCCTTCGAACGCCTCGGGAACGCACCCGAGGTGCCCGGCGTCCCGCTGATCGTGGTGGCGCTGGCGGGCCTGGCCGCCAACGCCGTGGTGATGCTGCTGTTGCGTTCGGACTCCGAACGCAGCCTGGCCGTCAAGGGCGCCTACATGGAGGTCGTGGCCGACACCGTGGGCAGCATCGGCGTGCTGATCGCCGGCATCGTCACCGTCACCACCACCTGGCCGTACGCCGATGTCGTCGTCGCCGTCCTGGTGGCGCTGTGGGTGCTGCCGCGCGCATTCGCCCTCGCCCGGGCCGCGCTGCGCATCCTCAGCGAGTCCTCCCCCGCCCACATCGACGTCGACGAACTGCGCTCGGCGTTGCAGGCCGTCCCCGGTGTCACCGAGGTGCACGACCTGCATGTCTGGACGCTGGTTCCCGGCCGGGACATGGCGACCGCACACCTGACCAGCGACGCCGACACCGCACGGGTGCTGGTCGACGCCCAGGCGGTGCTGGCCGCGCGCGGCCTCGGACACGCCACCGTCCAGGTCGAACCGCCCGGCGGCGTGGGCGACTGCGGCGCGAAGAACTGCTAGTTCACGCCGAGAGCGGCGCGGGCCTCCGGATCGCAGTCGTCGAGCAGGTCGAGGCAGCGGGCGTACTCCGGCACCTCACCGATCTCCTGAGCGGCCCGCGCCAGGGCGGCCACGCAGCGCAGGAAGCCGCGGTTGGGTTCGTGCGAGTAGGGCACCGGACCGAAGCCCTTCCAACCGTTGCGGCGCAACTGGTCCAGCCCGCGGTGATACCCGGTGCGGGCGTAGGCGTAGGCGGCCACCGGCTGATCCTCGGCCAGTGCCTGCTCGGCCAGCACCGCCCAGGCCACCGAGGCACTCGGGTGTGCAGCGGCGACGATGGCCGCTTTCTCGCCGGCCTCCAACTCGCCTTCGGCTTCCGGATCACCCGGCAGCAGCACCGGATCTGGTCCCAGCAGGTCGCCCATACGCGTCATATGCCTATTGTGCCGTGCGGGCGTATGACACCGGTGATTAGGCTTGTGCAGAAGCGTTCGCGAGGGAGGACTGCAGTAGGAATGTCGAACCCACCAGAGTCAGGCAAGCCGCAGGAACCCACACCGGATACCCCGGAGGCCGACGATTCCGCCGAACGGCGGTTCACCGCCCCGTCCGGTTTCGACGGATCCACCCAGATCATCGAGTCGGTACCCGAACCGCCCACCGAGATCTTCTCCGCCGGTGAACCCACCGAGATGATCGACACCAGCAAAGTCGCTGCGCCGCAGGTGATTCCGCCGCGCGACGGCGCTCCCAAAGCGCCGCGCACGCAGCGCAGCTGGGGCTGGGTGATCGCGGTCGTGCTGGTGATCGCCGCGCTGGTGGCGCTGGCCGTACTGGGCACCGTGCTGCTGACCCGGGGCAGCGCGAACGCGGCCTCGCAGGAGGACCGGGTCCGCGCGACCATCGAGAACTTCGACATCGCCATCCAGAAGGGTGACCTGGCCACGCTGCGCGACATCACCTGCGGGGCGACCCGGGAGTCCTACGTCGACTACGACGACCGTTCGTGGGCCGACACGCACAAGCGCGTCGCGGCCGCCAAGCAGTACCCCGTGGTGGCCAGCATCGACGAGGTCGTGGTGGACGGTGAGCACGCCGAGGCGAACGTCACGTCCTTCATGGCCAATGCTCCGCAGACCCGGTCGACCCGCAGCTTCGATCTGCAGTTCCGCGACGACCAGTGGAAGATCTGCCAGAACGGCTAGCCCGCAAAACGACTTCGGCGCGGTCCCGTACGTAGAACGTACGAAACCGCGCCGAATTGATGCAGGACGTCAGCTCGCGGAAACCGACCGGCCCGCGCTGTGCAGGTCGTTGCACGCCTCGATGACGCGCTCGGTCATGCCGGCCTCGGCCTTCTTCAGGTAGCTGCGCGGGTCGTAGACCTTCTTGTTGCCGACCTCGCCGTCGACCTTCAGCACACCGTCGTAGTTGGTGAAGAAGTGTCCGGCGATCGGGCGGCTGAACGCGTACTGGGTGTCGGTGTCGACGTTCATCTTCACCACGCCGTAGCGCAGCGAGTCCTCGATCTCGGACTTCAGCGAGCCCGAACCGCCGTGGAAGACGAAGTCGAACGGCTGGGCGCTGTCGGCCAGGCCGAGCTTGGCCGCGGCCACCTTCTGGCCCTGCGCCAGGATCTCCGGCTTGAGCTTGACGTTGCCCGGCTTGTACACGCCGTGCACGTTGCCGAAGGTGGCGGCCAGCAGGTACTTGCCGTTCTCGCCGGCGCCCAGGGCGTCGATGGTCTTCTCGAAGTCCTCGGGGCTGGTGTACAGCTTCTCGTTGATCTCGGCCTCGACGCCGTCCTCTTCACCACCGACGACGCCGATCTCGATCTCCAGGATGATGTTGGCCTCGGTCGACAGCTTGAGCAGTTCCTGCGCGATCTGCAGGTTCTCGTCGATCGGCACCGCGGAGCCGTCCCACATGTGCGACTGGAACAGCGGGTTCTGGCCCTTGGCGACACGCTCGGCGGAGATGGCCAGCAGCGGGCGGACGAAGCCGTCCAGCTTGTCCTTGGGGCAGTGGTCGGTGTGCAGCGCGACGGTCACGTCGTACTTGGCGGCGACGACGTGCGCGAACTCGGCCAGCGCGACCGCGCCGGTGACCATGTCCTTCACCCCGAGACCGGAGCCGAACTCCGCGCCACCGGTGGAGAACTGGATGATGCCATCACTTCCCGCGTCGGCGAATCCCTTGATTGCGGCGTTGATGGTCTCCGAGGAGGTGCAGTTGATCGCCGGGAAGGCGAACGAGTGCTCCTTGGCACGGCCGAGCATCTCGGCGTAGACCTCGGGCGTAGCGATGGGCATGGAATTCCTCCTGGTTCGCGTGCGCTTTCCCCGGCAGTATCTCAAGAAAGGAACGACGGCGGCAGGGCGGCTGTCAGGTGGACCGTTTAGCCTGACAGAAATGCGCGCCCCGTCGGTCCTGTCAGTGCTTGCGATCGCAATGTCGGCGACCGTGCTGGGCTGCACCCCCAGCTCCGATTCGGCCCCGTCGCCGGCCCCGCTCGCGGCGCCTGTGAAACCCCCGGCACCCGCACCTGCCAGCACGGTTCCGCCCGGCCTGGCGCAGGTCATCGTCAACGGCGACCCCGGGCCGACGGGCCCGGTCGACTGTTCGGCCGACGATGGGCTCATCACCATCAGTGTCGGGGAGAGCTCCCTAGGGGTCAGCGTGGTGGTGACCGACGATGAGCAGCCCGAGGTCCGCTCGGTGAGCATCGGGGATGTCGGCGGCGTCGCCCTCGGTTTTGCAGTGGGCGCCGCGAACAGCACGGTGCCGACCGCCCGGCGCAACGGTGACACCGTGATCGTGTCCGGGACCGGTGCGGGCACCGATTCGGCGAATCCGGCGCGGGTGGTGGATTCCAGCTACCAGATCGCCGTGGCCTGCCCCTGAAACCCGAGCCGGTATCTTGGGGCCTCATGACCACCACCCATCTGGCGCTCATGCCGGA
Source organism: Mycolicibacterium aurum (assembly GCA_900078775.1). Classification (GTDB taxonomy): domain Bacteria; phylum Actinomycetota; class Actinomycetes; order Mycobacteriales; family Mycobacteriaceae; genus Mycobacterium; species Mycobacterium aurum_A. Next base: position 5,595,078 of record LT549889.1, on the reverse strand, counting down.
CTTCATGGATCCGATCAATCTGCTGAGCTACTTCGGCACCTGGGCATTGGTCGGTCTGCTGGTGGTGGTGTTCGTCGAATCCGGTGTGCTGTTCCCGATCCTGCCCGGTGATTCGTTGCTGTTCGTGGCGGGCATGCTGGCCGCCGGCATCTCGACCGCCTCGGCCGAGGGCAATGTCGCCGACGTCAACTTCCAGCTCTGGCAGTTGCTGCTGTTCATTCCGATCGCCGCCGTCCTGGGCGCCCAGGTCGGGTACTGGATCGGCCGCAATGTGGGCACCGCGATGTTCAAACCCAATGCCCGGTTCCTCAAGCAGCGCTACCTCGACGAGGCCCATCTGTTCTTCGAGCAGCGCGGCCCGTTCGCCATCGTCATCGCCCGCTTCGTCCCGATCGTGCGCACCCTGGCGCCGATCACCGCGGGCGCGGCCAAGATGAACTACGCGGTGTTCACGCTGTACAACGCCGTCGGCGCGATCGTCTGGGGTTGCGGTCTGACGCTGCTGGGCTACTGGCTGGGCCGGTTCGAGGTCATCCAGAAGCTGCTGGAGCCGATCGTGATCGGCATCGTGATCGTCTCGGTGCTGCCGATCGCCATCGAGTGGTACAAGCGCCGCAAGGCAGCCAAGAAGGCCGGCGAAAACCCACTCGCCCAGCCCTAACTCTCCAACGCGCGGATCAGGCTGGCCGCGTCGTAGGGCCCGATGTGCCGACGGCCGTTGACGAAGAAGGTCGGCGTCGAGTTCAGATCCATCAGCTCGGCATCGTCGACGTCGTCGCGCACCCGGTGCAGCACCTTCGCCGACTCCAGGTCCTCGTCGAACTTCCGGATGTCGCAACCGACGCCGTCGGCGTACCGGTAGATGTGCTCCCACTCCAGGTGGTCCTGCATCTCGAACATCCGCGCGCCCATCTCGAAGAACCGGCCCTGCAGGGCGGCCGCCTCGCTGGCCCGCGCGGCGTCCGCCGAATGCGGATGCACCCGCTCCAGCGGCAGGTGCCGCCAGACGTAGCGCAGCCGGTCCCCGAAATGGGCCCGCACCTCGTCGATGGACCCGGTCGCCCGGCTGCAGAACGGGCATTCGAAGTCGGCGTACTCGACCAGGGTCAGCGGGGCGTCCGGGTGGCCGACGATGTGATCGCGTTCGGGGTCGACGTCGCGGATCAGCTTGGCGCCCACCGCCACCGGCGGGCTGAGCCGATCGGTCACGGTGAACAGCAGCCAGCCCAGCGCGAAGGCCACCACCGAGGCCACCAGCACACCGACGCGGGCCAGCTCCTGCTTGACCGGGTCGGTGATGGCGATGTCGACGATGAACAACGAGATGGTGAACCCGATACCGGACAGCGCGGCGCCACCCGCGACGCGGCGCAAGGTCAGCCCGGGCGCCAGCCGGCCCAGGCCGGTACCCCGCACGATCGCGGTGGCGGCGGTGATGCCGAAGAACTTGCCCACCACCAGGCCGGCGATCACACCCCAGGTCAGCGAGGATGTCGCCGCCATCTCGATGGTCTCCAGGTCGAAGCGCACCCCGGCGTTGGCCAGCGCGAAAAGCGGCAGCACCAGGAAGGACACGTAGGGCCCGAACCCGGTCTGCAGACGCTCGTTGATGGAGATCGAATCGCGCAGGCTGCGGGCCGCGGCGCGGGCGTACTCGGAATTCGGTGACTGCCGGAACGCGCCGACCACCTCGGCGGCTTCCTCCACCCGCTCCCGCTCCGGGGTGAACACCGGGATCAGCAGGGCCACCGCGACCCCGGCGAGGGTGGGGTGCACGCCCCCGGTGAACAACGCCAGCCACAGCCCGGCGCCGAGGACGAAATAGGCGGGGCCGCGGCCGGCGGGCAGCAGCCGCACCGCGGCGATCGCCGCGAGCAGGGCCGCCGAGATCACCAGCGGCCAGATCCGGACCTGCTCGGAGTAGAACAGGGCGATCGCCAGCAGGGCGCCGACATCGTCGACGACCGCCAGCGTCAGCAGGAAGGTGCGCAGTCGCGCCGGGTGTTCGGGCTTGATGATGGCCAACGCGCCGATCAGGAAGGCGGTGTCGGTGGAGATCACCACTCCCCAGGCCCGGGCGTCGTCGCCACTCGGGTTGAGCAGCAGGAAGATGCAGGCGGGCACGATCAGCCCGGCCAGCGCGGCCAGCACCGGCACCGCCGCGCGGGAGCGGTCGGTGAGCTCACCGATGGCGAACTGGCTCTTGACCTCCAGGCCGACCACGAAGAAGAAGAACGTCATCAGCGCGTCGTTGACCAGATGTTTGACGGTCATCTCGGCGTGGACATCGCCGAACAACAGACCGATCTCGGTGTTCCAGAAGTCCGTATAGCTTTGCGCCCAGGGCGAATTGGCCCACAGGATGGCCAGCACGGTGAAGCCGAGCAGCAACCCTGCGGCGATGTTCTCGCCGCTGCGCGCGGCGGTCGGGATCCGGCGGATCACTCGGCCGCGGCGTCGGCGGTGTCGAGGGTGTGCGCGGCCTCCATCAGCATCCAGCCCGACAGTTGTACCGACAGATCACGTTCGGCCACCGTGGACGCGTTGACGGCGCCCTCCACGAACTGCGCGTCACCGGTGACCGATTGCGGCACTTCGGCATTGCGGTCCCAGAAGGCGCCGAACAGCGGCAGTCCGTCGACGGTCTGGCGGTAATCCCAGGCCGACTGCGCCGAGGTGAGCACCGTCTCCCGTGCGGTGGCGCGGGCCTTGTCGTCCTCGGCGGTGTCGCCCGGCAGGTCGGTGGCGACGAAGGCCAGATAGCGGGCCAGGATCGCGTTGAACAGGCCACCGTCCCCGCCGCCGGCACCACGGATCACGCCGTCGGTGGTCATGTGCTCGCGGACCGCGGCGACCAGGCGGTGCACCCGGGCGGCGTGTCTGGGGTCCTCGGTGCGCCGGGCGAGTTCGACCTCCAGTCCGAGCACCACACCCTGGCAGTAGGCGTACTGGGCGCGGACCAGCGAGCCGGCCTTGATGCCGTCGAACACCAGGTGGGTGTCCGGGTCGATCAGCGTCTCGTCCATCCAGTCGGCCATCTGCTGGGCGCGGCGCACCCGGTCGCCGTGAGAGGTGAGATAGCGGGCCAGGAAGATGCCGGCCGGCCCGTTGGCCGGGGCGTTGAAGAACTGGTCCTGCTTGCGCCACGGGATTCCGCCGCCGTCCTCGGGCACCCAGGAGTTGAGGAACTGCTCGGCCAGCGTGTGCAGCGCCCTGGGCCGCCCCACCCCGCAAAGTCGCCCGGACCGCTCCAGTGCCAGCGCCAGCCAGGCCATGTCGTCGTAGTAGTCGTTGGTCCAGCGGCCGGTGTTGCGGATACGGTGACCGCGGATCTGCCGGTTGATGCGGGTCAGCCGGGCCGGCTGCGGATCGCGGAGTTGCGCGTCGACCAGGCAGTCCAGCAGGTGGGCCTGCCACCAGTAGTGCCAGGTGCCGAACAGGGTCTGCTTGCGGGCCGCCGGCCAGGCCACCACACCGAGCTGGGTGCCGGGCAGCCCCCACAGTCGCCTCAGGTGGCGCTTGACGATGGCCGCCTCGGAACTGGCCGCACGATTAGCCCACACCTGCACCATGACCTAGATACTGCCTTAGTCGGGCCTCACCACGCCTGGGATATGTCCGCGTGCGCGCGGATCCAGGCGTGCATCGCGATCCCGGCGGCGACGCCCGCGTTGATGCTGCGGGTCGACCCGAACTGGGCGATGGACACCGTCAGCTGCGCGCCCGCCGCGGCATCCGGCGTGATGCCCGGGCCCTCCTGCCCGAAGATGAACAGGCAGCGATTCGGGAGTTCGGCGGTCTCCAGCGGCTGCGAGCCGGGCACGTTGTCGACGGCGACCACGCTCAGGCCCTCCTCGGCGGCGAACGCCAGCAGGTCGGCGGTGTTGTCGTGATGGCGGAGCCGTTGATAGCGATCGGTCACCATGGCACCGCGCCGGTTCCAGCGGCGCCGGCCGACGATGTGCACGGTGTCCACCGCGAACGCGTTGGCGGTGCGAACCACGGTGCCGATGTTGGCGTCGCTGCCGAAGTTCTCGATGGCGATGTGCAGCGGATGCCGGCGCGTGTCGATGTCGGCGATGATCGCCTCGCGCGTCCAATACCGATAGGCGTCGACGACATTGCGGGTGTCCCCGTCGCGCAGCAACTCCGGGTCGTAGCGCGCGGCGTCCGCGCCGGTGGGCCATTGACCGGGCCAGGGGCCGACGCCGGGGGTCTCGCCCCATTCGGTGGGGCCGACCCCGATTTCTCGTTTCGCGCTCGCTCCGGTCCTCGCTCGTTCCTCGCTGCGATCCTCACTCGCGCTCGACTCGGGCGTGCTCACCTAGTCGTCCACAGCGCTGCGTGGGTGCCGACCAGCGACACCGACGGGTAGAGCAGGGCGGCGTTGATCTCGCCCTGGGTGCACAGCGACGCCCGGATGGACACCGCGTCACGGGCCGCGTCCGGCAGCACCAGCAGCGAGGACCCGTACACCGAGCAGGCGTGGGACAGGCCGGCGCCGGGCAGGGTGGGCGCGGTGAGCACCATGAGCGGGCCGCCGCGGGCCGCCGCCTCGTCCTGGTAGCGCTGCGCCAGTCCGTCGACGGACAGGCCCATCAGCATGTACCCCTTGCCGGTGAACGCCTCCGGGTCTCCGAGCGCGGTCGGCGCGAGCTGGGAACCGTCGGCGCGGAAGGCGTCGATGCTGGTGGAGCGCAGTACCAGACCGGTGTCGGCGGGGTTGGTGGGTGCCAGGCCCACCGGGAAGGCCGCCGCGTAGGCGACCGTGGTCTGCGGCATCCGGTCCTGCGGTGAGTACAGGTACACCCCGCGGACCTGGCTCTGGTCCCGCAGCGGGCCCAGACAGGCTGTGCCGCTGAGGCGTTGGGGATCGGCCGCGGAGATCGGGCGCAGGTTCAGGTCGGTGGCCGAGGCGCAGCCGCCGACGGCGTTGGCCTCGATCGGGTGGGCCAGCGCGCCGTAGAGGCCGAAACGCAGGCTCGTCGGGTCCGCGTGCTCGCCGCCTCCCGTTCTCCCGTCGCTTCGCTCGCCCTGGCCCTCGGCCACCGCGGCGTCGACGTCGATGAGCACCTGATCACCCTCGAAGCGCAGGTTCGACACCGAGATGTTCCAGCCCAGGATGGACTGGGATTCACCGATCGCGGCCTGCTGGGTGCCCCAGGGGCCGCGCTGATCGTCACTGCCGGCGCAGCCCGCGGCCAGCACCGCGGCCATGAGCAGGGCCGCCGCCTTGGTCAGCAAGCGCATTCAGGTCCGCCCTCGGCCGCGACCCACGCGTTTGGTCAGACCGCGCAGCAGCTTGCGCGGCACCAGACGGCTGCCGGCGGTGAGTGCCTTGTACAGCAGTCCGGGCACGATGACGACCTCGCCCTTGGCGACGCCGGCCAGGCAGTCGCGCACCACGCCGTCGACCTGCAGCCAGAACCAGGACGGGGTGCCCGCCATGTCGATGCCGGCACGCTGGTGGAACTCGGTGCGCACGAAGCCCGGGCACAGCGCGTGCACGCCGACGCCGGTGCCGATCAGGCCGTTGGCCAGGCCCTCGGAGAAGGCGATCACCCAGGCCTTGGACGCCGAGTAGGTGGAGCCGCGGCCGGGCATCAGGCCGGCGACACTGGCGACGTTGATCACGGTGCCCGTCCCGGCGGCCAGCATCGAGGGCAGCGCGGCGTGGGTGAGTGCCATGACGGCGGTGACGTTGACGTCCAACTGGGACTGCAGTAGCGCGAAGTCGGCGGTCCAGAACTCCCCCGACGTGCCGAAACCGGCGTTGTTCACCAGGGTGTGCACACCGGCGCGCAGTCGCTCGGCGACCTTGTCCCGGTCGGCGGCCACCGCCAGGTCGGCGGGCAGCACCTCGACGTTCACCCCGGCCTCGGCGCGTAGTTCCGCTGCGAGCCGGTTCAGCCGCGCCTCGTCCCGGGCCACCAGGACCAGGTCGTAGCCGTCGGCGGCGAAGCGCCGGGCGAAGCCCTCACCCAGACCGGCGGTGGGCCCGGTGATCAGCGCGACGCGTGCGTCCCGGGCGGTCACCGCTGGAGGTGCGGCGCCTGCCGGGTGCCGTTGTGCACCGGCGGGCGCTGCTGGATGTAGCGGCCCACGTCGGCACGTCCGGGCGGCAGGTCACCGCGGCCGGCGGGAAGTTCGGCGGGACGCGGCAGCAGCGGCCGACTCGGCGATCCGCTGCGGCGGGCCAGCGCGGGCTGACCGCTGCGGGCACCGCTGTGTCCGGGCTGCGGAACCGGCGGCAGCACGCGGAGCAGGTCGTTGAACTGGCGCACGGTGCGCAGCCCCTCGTCCCACTGGGCGCGGGTGCTGGTGATCGGCATGGCCACCAGGGTCCAGTTCTGCTCGTTCCACATGATCTCGGCGCAGTCCGGCGCGGTGTGCGCGAACGTCACCATCCGGCGGTCGCAGGCCCGGCGGGCCGCATCCAGGTTGGTGGAGTAGACCATCCGCGGGCCGATCGCGCCGAGCAGCCAGATGTCGCTCTCGCGCGGCTCCTTGATGTCCTTCAGGCGCAGGTCCACCACCACATTGGTGCCGACCTTGCGGTGCAGGGCGATCACGGTGGCCACATCGTCGAGATCGAAGATGAAGACGGCCTCGCCGCGGATCTGGCCGAGCACCACATTGCGCGCGGAGACGCTCTCTCCGACGGTCGACATCACGCCGCGCTTCCAGCGGCTGAGGATGTCGGCAGATTCGTGTTCATAGTCGAAACCGTGCGACTTCGCCCACGACTTACGCCGCCGGCCCAAACCACGCCGACGGTCGATATCCACATACAACAAGACCGCCGCCCCCACGAAGCAGAGGGCGGACAGCGTGAACCAGAGGGGAACCATTGCCTTCAGCGTACTTGCTCGGGGCGGTTTCGCCCGAACTCGAAAAGGTCACAATCGCCGTTACGAAGCGATTTCGGCGCGCTCACGTGCGCAGAACGTACGTGAGCGCGCCGAATCACACTTTCAGCCGAGTTCAGCCCAGGACCAGGCTTTCTCCGTCGGGACTGACGTTGACCGGCACGGTGTCACCGTCGTGCACCTCACCGGCCAGCAACATCTTGGCCAGCTGATCGCCGATGGCCTGCTGCACCAGGCGGCGCAGCGGACGGGCACCGTAGAGCGGGTCGAAACCGCGATCACCGAGCCACTTCTTGGCGGGCAGGGACACCTCGAGGGTGAGCCTGCGCTGGGCCAGCCGCTTCTGCAGCTGGTTCAGCTGGATGTCGACGATGTGCACCAGCTCCTCGGGGTCGAGGGCCTCGAAGATCAGCACGTCGTCCAGCCGGTTGATGAACTCCGGCTTGAACGCCGAGCGCACCGCGGCCATCACCTGCTCCTCGGTGCCACCGGCACCCAGGTTGGAGGTCAGGATCAGGATGGTGTTGCGGAAGTCCACCGTGCGGCCCTGACCGTCGGTCAGCCGGCCCTCGTCGAGCACCTGCAGCAGCACGTCGAACACGTCCGGGTGGGCCTTCTCGATCTCGTCGAACAGCACCACCGTGTACGGGCGACGACGCACCGCCTCGGTGAGCTGACCACCCTGGTCGTAGCCGATGTAGCCCGGAGGCGCACCGACCAGGCGGGCCACCGAGTGCTTCTCGCCGTACTCGCTCATGTCGATGCGGACCATGGCCCGTTCGTCGTCGAACAGGAACTCCGCCAGCGCCTTGGCCAGCTCGGTCTTACCGACACCGGTCGGGCCCAGGAACATGAACGAGCCGGTCGGCCGGTTCGGGTCGGCGACGCCGGCGCGGGCCCGACGGACCGCATCCGACACCGCGGCGATGGGCTTGCGCTGCCCGACGACGCGCTTGCCGAGCTCGTCCTCCATCCGGAGCAGCTTGGCGGTCTCGCCTTCGAGCATCCGGCCGGACGGGATCCCGGTCCACGCCTCCACCACCTCGGCGATGTCGTCGGGACCGACCTCCTCCTTGAGCATCACGTTCTCGCGGGCCTCGGCGACCGGCAACGCGGCGTCGAGTTTCTTCTCGACCTCCGGGATGCGGCCGTACCGCAGCTCGGCGGCCTTGGCCAGGTCGCCGTCGCGCTCGGCCCGGTCCGCCGCACCGCGCAGGGAATCCAGCTGTTCCTTCAGTTCGCGGACGACGTCGATGGCGCTCTTCTCGTTCTGCCACCGGGTGGTCAGCTCGGCCAGCTGTTCCTTCTTGTCGGCGAGTTCGGCGCGCAGCTTCTCCAGTCGGTCCGCCGACGCGGCGTCCTCCTCCTTGGCCAGCGCCATCTCCTCGATCTCCAGGCGGCGGACCAGCCGCTCGACCTCGTCGATCTCGACGGGGCGCGAGTCGATCTCCATCCGCAGCCGGGAGGCGGCCTCATCGACCAGGTCGATGGCCTTGTCCGGCAGGAACCGCGCGGTGATGTACCGATCCGACAGGGTGGCCGCAGCGACCAGCGCCGAGTCGGTGATCCGCACACCGTGGTGCACCTCGTAGCGGTCCTTGAGGCCGCGCAGGATGCCGACGGTGTCCTCCACCGAGGGTTCCCCGACCAGCACCTGCTGGAAGCGGCGCTCCAGGGCGGCGTCCTTCTCGATGTACTTGCGGTACTCGTCGAGCGTGGTGGCGCCGACCAGGCGCAGTTCACCGCGGGCCAGCATCGGCTTGATCATGTTGCCGGCGTCCATCGCCGATTCGCCGGTGGCCCCGGCGCCCACGATGGTGTGCAACTCGTCGATGAAGGTGATGACCTGCCCGGCCGAGTTCTTGATGTCGTCGAGGACGGCCTTGAGCCGCTCCTCGAACTCGCCGCGATACTTGGCGCCGGCCACCATCGAGCCGAGGTCCAGGCTGATGACGGTCTTGTCGCGCAGGCTTTCCGGCACGTCGCCGGCGATGATGCGCTGGGCCAGGCCCTCCACGATCGCCGTCTTTCCGACGCCGGGCTCACCGATGAGCACCGGGTTGTTCTTGGTGCGGCGGCTGAGCACCTGCACGACGCGACGGATCTCGTTGTCGCGCCCGATCACCGGGTCGAGCTTGCCCTCCCGGGCGCGCGCGGTCAGGTCGGTGGAGTACTTCTCCAACGCCTGGTAGGAACCCTCCGGATCGGGGGTGGTGACCCGGGCGCTGCCACGGACCTTGGTGAACGCGTCCCGCAGGGCATCCGGCGAGGCACCGGCCCCGGTCAGCAGCTTGGCCACGTCGTGATTGCCGCTGGCCAGGCCGACCATCAGGTGCTCGGTGGAGACGTATTCGTCGTCCATCTCGGTGGCCAGGTGCTGCGCCGTGGTGATCGCGGTGATCGCGTCCGGGCTGAGCTGGGGCTGCGAGTTGGAGCCGGATACGCTCGGTAGCCGACTGATGAGGCGTTCGGCCTCGGCGCGGATGGTTGCGGGCTCGACTCCGACCGCCTCCAACAGGGGCGCGGCGATGCCGTCGTTCTGCGTGAGCAGCGCCATCAATAAATGGGCGGGCGTGATCTGCGGATTGCCGGCGGAGGTCGCCGCCTGCAGGGCAGAGGTCAGTGCCGCCTGAGTCTTCGTGGTCGGGTTGAACGAGTCCACGACACCTACCTTTCTCGGGTATTGCAGCTAGGAAAATCGCTGTTCGTGTAGTCCAACGAAGTCAGGGTTGAGTCTGTTCCGCTCAACTCTATCTTTTTTCTGACGTCCACGACACACATTGTCGAACCCGGCCCCGCGCCTGCCTAGGGACTAACGTCGCCTTATGTCTGAGTCCGGGTTCGGCGATTTCGAGTTCGAGCGCAAGTTCTTCCTCCGCGAACTGCCCGCCGTCGCAGCATCCGACCCCACCCCCGCCCTGCTCGTGCAGGCCTATCTGTTCGCAGCCGACGGCTACGCGGTGCGCATCCGGCTACAGGGCCCCGCCCCCGACAGCCTGGACGGCACTCCTGCCGACCTGGTGGCGCGCCTCGGCGAGGACACCATCGGGACCATGACCGCCAAGGGGCCCGCGGCCGGCGGCACCCGGTACGAGGCCGAGCGCGATCTCGATCCGATGGTCGCCGGGCAGATCGTCGGCCGGGCCGAGCACGTCGTCGCCAAGGTCCGGTACGCGGCCTGGTTGGGTGAGGACGGCTGGGTGCTCGACCGGTTCCTGGGCGGGAACGATCCGCTGGTGCTCGCCGAGGTGGAACGCGGCAGCCCGGTGGTCGACCTGACGATCCCCGGCTTCTGCGTCACCGAGGTGTCCGAGGACGACCGGTTCCGCAACGAGTACCTGGCCCACAACCCGTTCGGGACGTGGGCCGCGGCCTACCGCCGTGAACTCGAGCTGAACGGATCCACCTTCGTGAACAGCTTGGGGCACAACGACTTCGAGGGCAGTTCAACTCCGCGACACGGTTGAACCCGCTACTGCCCGACCCGAGCCCGGTAGGGCGCCAGATCGAACCGCGGTGAGTCGTCGTTGACCAGGGCGTCCATCTTGCGCTGCAGGTAGTTCAAGCCACTACCCACCAGGGCCAGCGGTGTGCTCAGCAGCCCTTGCGGGCGGATGGACGTGGTCGCAGACCGCGGCGGCATACCGTAGGTCTCGCACATCTGCCGGGTGGCCGATCTCGCGACACCCCCCAGCGTGCCCCGCGAGTGGTTCTCCCCGGTGTCCACATGGTGCACGGCACCACGGAAGGGCAGCGCGGCAAGCGGATACCCGTGCCTGTTCGCCCACTGCCGGACCCGCATATGGGATCCGAGGATGGTAGCCAGCAGATCACCGAACGCGTCGAAGACCTCACCCTGTCCGACGTTCACCGTCGCGCTGTCAGGCACGCCGTAGGCCGCGAAGGGCAGGATGTAGGACGTGCCGCACTGCAGGTGGAATGCGCGCAGGCTGCGGTAGACGTTCCGTTCGCTGGAATAACGCCAGCCGCGCGGTATATACCAGCCCGGCGCACCCGCGTTGTGGGATGTGAACGCGACCAGTTCGCGGTGCACGAAATCGTCGGCGTCGGTGATCATCACGTAGTCAGGGGCGTACTCACGGGCCGCTATCAGGCCGATCCCGAGCTTTGTGCCCTTGTCCCACACCACGGCCGGATACGACGCGTGCGTGCCGACCGGGGTCGGCGGCGGGAAATCGACAACGACGGACACCACCCGGCCGGGCAGTGGAAAGGACAGCGGAACGTTGCTGACAACGACGACGACGTAGTCGCTCGATGTCTGCTGGGCAATGGAATTCAGCGTTCCCTGCAGCAACTCTTCGTTTCGCGCATAGTCACGTGCATTGTCCGGATGACGCAGCGACGTGATGAATGCCAGCACTCGGAACCCCCGTCCCCCGCCGGCCCCCGAGTCGGCGTGTAGATCGGACACTACAAGAGGACGCCCGGGGCCGCGACCGGAATGTTGGTCGTTGATCTGGGAACCAACGTGGCTACTGATGCCAACTGGGCCGGGACACCCAGTAGGCGGCTTGATCGAGGTAGCCGCCGCGGTACTCCAACCGGTCATACAGGTATCGCGCGACCAGAACCACCGACAGAAGCGTCGACAGCGGGCTCGATACCGGGTGCGGACAATCGAGTCGATACCCCAGCAGTTGCCCCGGCCCCGAGACCGTCGGATGTAGCGGTGTCACCGTTGCGATCACGGCTTCGACGGAGTCGTGCACATGCTGCGGTACCAGGCCCCGCGGGTGGGTCGGGCCAGGGTAGAAGTACGTCCGCGCCAGCGTGTGGTCACCCGCCTCCAGTCGCATCGCCAGTCGACCCGTGCGCACCCGCCGCCAAACGGAATCCGGTTGGATCAGGCGTCCGATCTGCTCGCCGTGTGCGTCGACCGCCGTGACGCACTGCCTCCTCTTCCCGCCGGATCTCGCCAGGGAAAAGAGCCGGCGTCCGTTGGGGGCGCCGACATCGAATCCGATGACTGCGGTGGCACTCCCGAGGAGGCGGGGTAAGCGAGCCGTCGGCGACACGATCGCCAGTTTCGCGCCGTGCGCGTCGAGAATCACACATGCAGGACCGCCGTTGGCGTCCTGATTCTGTTCTTGCAGCTCTAGAACACGTTGTCCCAGTGGGTAACCCGAAGCAGCGCTCGATGCCGACGCGACCTGGTCGGTCCACCTGCGTCCGTCGAAGTAACGGACCGTGCTTGGCTCCCACGGATCGGTGAACCACCCGGCGGCGGCCGGCAGCGATGGATCGGTGATGACATCCCCCTCAACCCCGAAATTGGTGCTTCGAGCCATTGAACAGAGCTGTAACCTTCAATACAAGGGGGGCGGGAACGGATGGGGCTGTTCGACACCTACAGCGATGCGATGCAGAAGCTGGGCGAGAACCTGTGCAGAGCCGATCCTTTCGGCCCGATCGGCGCCGCCGGCGAAATGGTCTCCGGGCTCTTCTCCACCATCGACATCATCGGTGAGCATGGTGTGGACGGGATCTGGAACCGTGCGGCCGATCTCGGCGAAGTCGCCTCCGTCGCGCAAAGCATGCTGCCACTGTCGAGGCAGACTCTGATCATCGCGGGTGGCTTACAGACAGTGCTCGCCATGCAGATGCAGTGCGGTTGGATCGACTCCCCCGAGGAGGGCGAGGGTTACAGCCAAAGCGCACAATGCTTCAACTCCGTCGCGGACCGACTGCAGACCGCATACCCGGACGACAGGTGGTCCGGCCCGGCCGCCGATGCCTACGCAATCGCCAACGAACAGCAGCAGAACCGGGCACGGCGGATGCCGGCCGCCGACCTCGACGTTCTGATGGCGATCTCCTCCGAGGCCGGTGCGGTCCACACCACCCGACGAATACTCAACAACGCGGCAACCCTGATGGGCCACGCGATTGCCCCGGCACTGGCGGTTCGGGCGATACCCCGATACGGGACCGGTCTGTCACGCGAGATCGAGATGGCCGCCGTGGGCATGTCGATCCCGACCTGCCTGTGGTACATGAACGAACTCTCGAACCGTTCCGCACGATCGGCGCAGACCATGAGCGAAGCTGCCCGAATCTATGACCAGATCGCCGACGAGTGCTACCCGACCCGGATGTGAGGAGTAGCGATGACGAGCCCGGACGGCCCGAGCCGCGAATTACGCGTTACACCCGGCCATTTACGGGACCTGGCCCAGAAGCACGGCGACGCCGCCGCTCAGATCGGGCAGGCCACAGGTCTGGTCGACGGCGTGTCCGAGTCGGTGCTACGCACGCACGGGCAGGTGTGCAGCACCGCGGCGGCGGCCGCCGAGCGGGTCGCCGAGGCCCGCAGACGTGCGTGCATCGCATTGCAGACCATGTCTCAGGCACACGAAGCCAACCTGAATACCGCTGCTTCGCAGTACGTTCGGGTCGATACGGAAGGCGGCAGTTCGATCGACGAAGAGATGCTGCCGCGACGGCCCCGATGACCGACCACGACTCGCACCCAGGTGGCGAAGTCGACGCCCGGACTGGCCGCATTCGACATCTATGCCCCGCACTCGCAGCGCGCCGCTGAGACGCGCCGCGCTGTTTCGGCCACACTGAGGCAATGCGCCTCAACCCGTCGCCCGGTGTCCGCACCGCGCTGATCCTCGGGTCGGTGGGCGCCGTACTGCTCATCCTGGCCGGCACGGCCGTCACCGTCGCCCTGGTCCGCGACGGGCACTCGACCTTGGCCGGGACCGCTGTGTCGACCACCGTCATCGCACCGGCGCCGTCGGATGAGGACCAGATCATCAAGGTCGTCGAGCAGTTCCAGCAGGCCTGGAACGGTTACGAGTACGACATGCTGCGCGCGCTCATGTGCGCCGAGATGCGCGCCGACGAAGCGTTCTCCCGGGCCAACTTCGCCGAGATGCGCGACGAATCGGGCAGCTTGAACCTGACCGTCACCTCGATCGAGGTCACTGGTACAACCGCCGATACAGTCATCGAGCACAACGGTGCAGACCCGGAGGATATTGCGTTCTCATACGAGGACGGCGGATGGAAGTGGTGCGAGTTTTGACGACTGGTAGTTGGGGTTCCGTGCTCGCCGAGCTCATCCCGCTGGGGATGGTGATCGCGCTGTCCCCGTTGTCGATCATCCCGGCGGTGCTCGCCCTGCACACCGACCGGCCGCGACCCACCGGGCTCGCCTTCCTGGCCGGTTGGCTACTCGGGCTGTCCGCCCTGACCTCGATCTTCGTCGCCGGCTCCGGGCTGGTCGGCTCGCTGGACAAGCCGCCGGGCTGGGCGTCCTGGCTGCGCATCGTCGTCGGCGCCGCGCTGATCGTGTTCGGCGGATACAAATGGGCGACCCGGCACAAGGCCGACCACTCCCCGGCGTGGATGCGCAAGCTCAGCGGCCTCACCCCGGGCCGGGCACTGATCACCGCCGCGGTGCTGGCGGTGGTGAACCCGAAGGTGCTGTTCATGTGCATCGCAGCGGGTTTGGCGATCGGATCGGCCGGCATCGGTGTCGCGCACGCCTGGCTGGCCATGCTGTACTTCGTCGGCATCGCCGGCAGCACGGTGATCCTGCCGATCCTGGCCTACGCCGTCACCGGCGAACGGCTCGCCGCACCGCTGACGCGGCTCAAGGAATGGATGGAACGTCAGCACGCCGTGCTGGTCGCCGCCATCCTGCTGGTGATCGGTGTCATGGTGCTGTACAAGGGGATTCACGGTCTGTAGCCGTCGGGCAATCCCAACTCCTCGACGTCGGCGGTGAGGTAGCGCTGGACCGTGGGTGCGATCATCCGCACCACCTCGTCGGAGCTCACCTCGGCGATCGGACCCACCCGCATGATGTAGCGCAGGAACACGGTGCCGATCAGGTTGCTCGCCGCCAGCACCGCGCGCAACCGGGTGTCCGGTCCCCCGCCCAGCGCCCCGGACACCGCGGTCAGCACGTACTCCCGCATGAACTCCCGGAACGCCGCCTTGGCATGGGCATTCGACGTCGCCGAGGCCACCATGGCGGCCATGCTGGCGCCGGTGTCCGGATCGTCCCAGATGTCCAGGTAGGCCCGCACCAACCGGGTGCCCAGATCGGCATCGTCCCCGCCGGAGATCGCGTCGACGAGGCGCTGCGGGTCGACGATCAGCTGCATCGCGGCACGGAACAGACCCTCTTTGGACCCGAACAGGTACAGCACCATCGACGGGTCCACCCCGGCGTCCCGCGCGATGGCGCGCAGCGTCGTCTTCTCGTACCCGGAGGCGGCGAAGTGTTGCTTGGCTGCCGCCAGCACCGCATCGCGGGACACCGGCTCGCCCTGCCGACGGCCCCGCCGGGCGCCTTTTTCCGCTGGTGAGGCCACCTCCGAACGGTACCATTTCACCGACTGTTGAAATACCGCCGATACGGGTCTACCCTCGGCTTCACCGGAATTCAACGCACGGTGAAAAGAGGTCAAGATGACAACGCAGTCACCGACCGAGCAGTCCCCCACCGCCGGTCATCACCCGCCACCGGCCGCGGTCGCCACCGCCATCGTGATCGGGCTGACCGCCGTGCTGGCGATCCTGGCGATCGCCTTCGCGCTCCCGGCCACCAAATCCAAACCCAACGACGTGCCGATCGGGATCGCCGGCCCGCAGGCCGCCACCGGCCAGGTCGCGGCCATGCTGGACCAGAAGGCACCGGGCGCCTTCAGCGTCACCTACTACCCCGGCGCCGAATCGTTGCGGGAGGCCATCCTGGACCGTCAGGTGTACGGCGGCCTCGCGTTCGGCGCCGACGGACCGCAACTGCTGACCGCCACCGGCGCCAGCCCGGCCGTCGCGCAGCTGCTGACCCAGATCGGGACCGGCATCGGCGCACAGACCGGCGCCCCGCCGGCCATCGAGGACCTCGTACCGCTGAGCCCGTCGCAGAGTGCGGGGCTCGCGGCGTCCGCGCTGCCGATCACGCTGGCCGCCATCCTGCCCGCCTTCGCCCTGGTGTTCGCGCTCAAGGACCAGGTGTGGACGCGGTTCGCCGCGGCGGTCGCCTTCTCCGCGCTGATGGGCGTCACCATCGCCGCCCTGCTGCGCTACCCGCTGGGATCGGTCGAGCAGAACTTCTGGGGTGTGGCCGGCGGGCTGACGCTCGGCATCGGCGCGGCGCTGCTGTTCATGCTCGGCCTGGGCTCACTGTTCGGCAAGGTCGGCCTGGGCATCGGCGCCCTGCTCGCGGTGCTGATCGGCAATCCGCTGTCCGGTCTGACCAGCGCCCCCGAGATGCTGCCGGCCGGCTGGGGCGCCCTGGGCCAACTGCTGCCCCAGGGCGCCAATGCGACGCTGCTGCGTTCCACCGCCTACTTCGGCGGGTCCGGCGCCGGGCTCGCGATCGTGGTGTTGGCCTGCTGGGCACTGGCGGGAACGGTGCTCGTCGGTATCGCCGCGGCGCGGCGCACCTAGACTCGTCCCCCGTGGGACTCGACGACCGCGACGCACTGCAGACGTTGCGCGCCGCGGTCGGCGCCGACGGGGTGATCGGCCGGTTCTACACTCGGTGGTTTGCCACCGACATGTCCGCCCGCGATCTGTTCCCGCCGGACCTGACCCATCAGCGCGCGGCCTTCGCCCAGGCCCTGGACTGGCTGTTGGCGGAGATGATCGCCCAACGCGCCGAGGAGCCGGTCGGGTTCATGGCCCAACTCGGCCGTGATCACCGCAAGTACGGTGTCACCGACGGGCACTACGACACCCTGCACCAGGCCTTGCTGAGCACGCTGCGCGAGCAGCTCGCCGACCGGTGGGACGCCCGGATCGCCGAAGCCACTTCGGATTTCGTTCAAATACTGGTCGGGGTGATGCGGGGCGCCGCCAACGCCGAGCAGGGTCCGCCGTTCGTCGACGGCACCGTGATCGAGCACATCCGGGCGACCCGGGATGTGTCCGTCATCCGCCTGCAACTCGATCAGCCACTGCCCTATCACCCGGGCCAGTACGTGACCGTCCAGGTGCCGCAGTGGCCGCGGCGGTGGCGCTATCTGAGCCCGTCCATCCCGTCGGACCCCGGCGGCGCGATCGAGTTCCACATCCGTTCGGTGAGCGGCGGCATGGTCAGCCCGGCGATCGTCGGCGAGACCCGGCCCGGCGACCGTTGGCGGCTGTCCGCCCCGCACGGTGGACTGCACATCGACCGCACCGACGGTGATGTGCTGTTGGTGGCCGGCGGCACCGGACTGGCCCCGCTGCGGGCGCTGATCTCCGATCTGTGCCTGTACGCCGACAATCCGCGGGTCCACCTGTTCTTCGGCGCCCGCTACCCGTGCGACCTCTACGACCTGCCCACCCTGTGGGAGATCGCGTCGATGAACCCCTGGCTGTCGGTCACCCCGGTCTCGGAGTACGCCACCGACCCGCCGTGGGCCGACCAATACCCCGACCACCGCCCGCCGCGCGGCCTGCACGTGCGCCAGACCGGGCTACTGCCCGATGTGGTGACCGGTTACGGCAGTTGGAGCGACCGGCAGATCCTGATCTGCGGCAGCCCCGGCATGGTGACCGCGACCAAGGCGGCGCTGATCGCCAAAGGCGCTCCCGCCGAACGTATCCAGCACGATCCCCTGGCGTGACAGAATCTGCTATGCCCGAGTTGGAGCCCGTCACCCTGCAGGATCGGTCCTCCGCGTTGACGGCCACCTTCGTCCCCGGGGCCGGAATGATCGGGGTCTCGCTGGCCGAGGACGGGCGTGAATTCCTGGGTCAGCGCCGCGGTCTGGGCTCCTACCTGGCCGACGCCAAGACGATGGGCATCCCGATTCTGTACCCCTGGGCGAACCGACTGGGCGACACCGAGTATTCGGCCGGCGGCACGACGGTCTCGTTGGCGGGACTGTCCCGGGTGCGCACCGATCCGCACGGCGCGCCGATGCACGGCGTCCTGGCCGGCTACCCGGGCTGGACGCCCACCGAGCGGTCCGCCGACAGCCTCACCGCCGCCGTCGATTACGACACCGCCGAACTACTCGAGGCGTTCCCGTTCCGGCACCGGCTGACCCAGCGGATCACGCTGGCCGACCGCACGCTGAGCATCGCGACCACCGTCGAGCCGGCCGCCGGAGTGTCGGTGCCACTGTGTTTCGGGTATCACCCGTACTTCACCATCCCCGGTGTGCCACGCGCGCAATGGGAACTGCGCACCCCGGCGATGCGACACCTGCCGGTCGATGACCGCGGCATCCCGACCGGCGCGCACGAACCCCTGCCCGCCGCCTCGGCGCCGCTCGGCGACCGGGTTCTCGACGACGGGTTCGACCAGGTCGCGCCGGGCTCGGTCTTCACTGTCACCGGTGGGGACCACCGCATCGACGTGAGCTTCGATGCCGGCTATCCGGCCGCCCAGCTGTTCGCCCCCGACGGGGATGACCTGATCGCCATCGAACCGATGGCCGCGCCCACGGATGCGCTGCGCCGTGGCGGTTACCGCACCGCCGAAAAGGCGGTGACGGCGCGGTTCTCGGTCAGGATCGACCGGTATTCCCGAAACGGCTGAACACCGTCGCGAAGGTCCGAGCCGCCTCGGCCAGCTCCGCGATCTCGACGTACTCGTCGCAGCTGTGCGCCACCGTCATCGATCCCGGCCCGTACACCACCGTCGGAATGCCCAGCTGATTTCGGAGGAACCGGGCATCGGTGCCCAGGAACAGGCCGCGCACCGGCCGCCGGGTTTCGGACGCCGCACCCACCAGCTCCGCGAACGGATGGTCCGCGGGCAGCTCGGACGCCTCCGCGAAGGCGAGCACCGTCACCGTCCGGTCGACGTCCGGTACCAGGCGGTCCAGCAACGCGTCGAGTTCCGTCAGCGCATCGTCTTCGGTCTGGCCGGGCAGGATCCGCCGGTCCACCCGCAACACACAGGAACTGGCAACGATATTCGGCGCGGTGCCGCCATCGATGGTCCCCACATTGCAGGTGGGGCTGCCCAGCAGCGGATGCACGGTGCCACCGAAGTCGGCCTCGTGCAGCGCTTGGACCAACCGTGCCGCATCTGCGATCGCCGAGTGGCCCGCGGCGGGGTTGCTGCCGTGCGCGGCCCGCCCGGACACCGTGATCTCGGCGAGCAGTACACCACGCTCGGCCACACAGACCTGAAGTTCGCTCGGTTCCGGGACGATCGCCGCGTCCGCCGCGATCCGGCCGGCCTTCATGAGCGCTTCGGTTCCCCAACGGCCACCGGTCTCCTCGTCGGCGACCAGATGGAAGACCACGTCACAGTGTGGGGGTTGATCGGCGTCGAAGCAGGCACGCAGCCCTTCGAGGGCGGCCGCGATGCCGCCCTTCATATCGCAGGCCCCACGCCCGTACACCCGGCCGTCGCGGACGACACCACCGAACGGCGGCAGCGTCCAGTCCTCTTCGACCACGGGCACGACGTCGATGTGCCCGTTGATCAGCAGGGTCGGCCGGGGTGCGGGGCCGACGCCGGTGACGGTGGCCAGCAGCGAAGTGCGTCCGGTCGCGGGTTCGAAGACGTCGGGACTGGCCCCCAACCCGACCAGGACGTCGGTGAGCAGGGCGACGATCGCCGTCTCGTCCCCCGGCGGATTGCGGGTATCGCAGCGCACCATCGCGGCGGTCAGTTCGGCGCAGCGCCAATCATTGACCGCCGCAACCGCAGTGGGCATGCCGCTCACAGGTATTCGGCCACGTTGTCGAGGAAACCCAGCGGTGCAATACCGGTCAGGAACTGCCGCAGCGCCGGGCGGTAGCCGAACAGCTCGGCGAACAGCCTCCGCGCCCCGGCCGTGTCACCGCTGCGCGCCATCAGCAGTGCCTGCCAGAACTGGGCTTCGCGGTTGTCCTCGCCGAGCAGTTCGGCCGCGGCGGCCAGACCGGACAGTTTCTCCTGCAGGGTCTCCGGGGAGACATTCTGGTAGGGGCCGATCATCAGGTCCTGGGCGAAGATGACCGCGCCGATGAAGTCGAAGGCACGGTGCCGGGGCAGCAACCGGGACAACTCGGATATCGGATCGGGATGGTCGTCCACCCGGATGTCGATGCGCACATGTTGCCAGGGGGTTTGCGAACGCTCCGGTCCGTACACGGTGAGCACCGCCGACTGCGACCCGCGGACGTCGCCGCCGGCCCGTTCGGCCGCCACCATCGCGGCCAGAATTCGTTCGGCCAGCGGCCCTTCGGCGCCCCGATACGCGTCCAGCATGTCGTGGTACACCCGGTCCGACGCCAGCATGTTGCCTTGGACCGCAACGCCCTCGGCGACAAGCCCGCCGGCCGCGGGCGCACAGCGCTCACCGGTGAACGAGACGGCCGATCCGGCGGCGTCGACGACACCGAGTTGCCGGTACGCACTCAGCGGATCACTTGCGGTCACCTGGTCCACGGCCTGTTGCGCCGACGCACCCGACCGCATGGCGGCCACCGCCTGTGGCCCGTAGTCGACGTTGACGAATGCCTGGGTGGCGGCCACACCCACCCCGGTCTCACCCCAGCCCACCAGCCTGCCGACACCGAAGAAGTGTGACTGCGAACCGATTCCCAGCTCGCCGGTGGCAGGGTCGCGGGCGACGATCGAGTACGTCATCGTTGCGGATCTCCGTTCGTGGTGTGTTGGTTGATCAGTTCGGCGACCCGCTCCGGCACCTCCACCATCGGGAGGTGCCCGACCCCGGCGAGGGTGACGATGGTTCCGCCGGTCATGGCGGCGATCTCCGCTGTCATCACCGGCGGGCAGGTGGGATCCGCGGTCCCGGCCACCGCGAGCACCGGCGCCCGGACCCGGGCGGCCAGGTCCCGGATGTCCGCGCTGAAGGCGGCCCGCAGAATCGCGGCGACCGTCGGCTCCGGGCGACTTCCGGCGACGCGGGCCGTATCGTCGAGCCCCGGCGCGCCGACGAATTCGGGGCCGACCACCTGCGGTACCAGATCGGCGAAGTACTGCCGGGAACCCACCGCGGCCAGATCGGCGACCATCTGCTCGATGGCCTCCTCCGACAGACCGGTGCCCAAGGTGGACCCGAAGGTCGTCACGGAGCACACCCTGCGCGGGTGCAGTGCGGCCATCGCCACGGATATCGATCCCCCCAGCGAACCACCGGCCAGATGCACGGCATCGAGGCCGAGTGCATCGAGCACCGCCAGCACATCGGGCACATATCCATCGGTGACGGTGAACGGTCCTCGCAGAACGGAGTTTCCGTGCCCACGAAGGTCGATGGCGATCGCCGGCCGCCGCAGCAGCGGTAGCACCCGGCTCCAGACCACCGCCCCGGTGTTGATCGGGTGCACCAGCAGAACCGGCGGCTGCCCGGTCAACGGGCCGGACACGTGGACCGCCAGCGGCCCGGTCGGGCCGTCCACCATGCGGGTCTCCGACACGTCGGTCACTCCGTCGCGTACTTCAGCAGACCCTCGGCCGCGGCCTCGCTGACGTGCATGTGCCAGATCCGCCACTCGGGGTTTCCGTCGCCGTCGTCGCGGCGATAGAACTCCGTGTTGCGGTAACGCAGTGCACCCGAGCTCTCCAATGTGCCGCTGGGCGTGGGCAACAGGATCTCGCACTCACCTTCGGAGGTGAGCAGGGCGACGTCGCCGAACACCTCAACGGTCGGTTCGGCGATGTCACCGATACGGCTGATCCGCGCGCCGACCCCCTGCAGATTTCGCCACAGTCGAGCCTTGTCGTGCGCCCCGCGATAGGTGAACCCGTTCAAGTTGAACTGCAGGTAGTTGTCACCGCTCGGGAAGAACTCGATCATGTTCTCCGCGATCAACTCCACGTTGGCCGCCGTCCAGCCGTCGTGCACGGCCCGGATTGCGTCGATGTCGGATTGCGTCATGTGAAAGTCCTCTCTGTCTTACGAATTGGAGAGCAGTGTGGCAACCGCGGCCAGGGATTCCCTGCTGGTGGTCTCGACGATCGGCACCACGATCACCTTGTCCGCGCCGGCGTCGAAGTAGCGGCCGAAGGCCGTGTTCGCCTGGTCCGGTGTCCCGGTCACCGACATGGCGTCGACCCACTCATCGGGCATTTCCGCCTCGACCACCTCGGGCCCGCCCCGGGCGATCATGTCCGTCAGCAGGTCGTTACCGCCGATCGCGGCGACCATGGGGTTGGGGCCGGTCGCCGCCAGGTAGAACGCCAGCACCGGCTTGATCTGTTCGCGGGTCTGCGCGGCAGCGACCGGGTCGCGGGCCACGTTGACCGCACACAGCACCACGAGTTCCGGACGTTCGGGCCGGCCCGCCTCGGCCGCGGCCTTGTCGAGCTTCACCCGGGTCGCGGCGACGTACTCCGGTGGGGCCAGCGCACTGACCACCAGTCCGTCGGCCATCTCACCGGTCAGCGCAATGCCCTTGTCGCCGAGCACACCCGTGTAGATGGGTACCCGCTCTGCCGGTGGGTGGGTGAGCGTCACCTCGGCGAAGCTGTGGACCTTGCCCTCACCGGTCACCGTCCGCCCGGCCAGCAGATCGCGTACCCCGGTCAAGGTTTCGCGCAGTGCGCTCATCGGCGAGCGCACCGTCAGCCCCATCTGGGCCGTCCACGCCGGCACGCCGTGACCGATGCCCGGGGCGAACCGACCGGGGAAGGCGCGGGCGAGTGTGGCGATCTCCATGCCCAGCAGTGCCGGGTGACGGACCATCGAGGACACCACGGCGATGCCGACCCGGATCCGGTCGGTCGCGCTCAGGGCGATCGCCGAGGCGGCCATGCCGCCGAGAAAGAAATAGTCTTCGGGGATCCAGAGTTCACCGAATCCGCTGTCCTCCACCGATCTGGCGAGTTCGGCGATCTCTTCGGGCGGTGTGGTACTGCCCAGCAGAACCCCTACCTGCCGGCCTTCACGTACGGTCATGACACTTACCTCGTCCTCTCACCTGATCTACTGATCGGGGCCGTCGTCGATGACGATCGCGCCCATCGGGCAGGAATCCGCCGCACGCACAACCGCCTGCTGCAGTTCGGGTTCCGGATACTCGTCCTTCAACACGACCCACCCCTCCGAAGTGCTGCCGAACACCGCCGGGGCCGCCCGCTGGCAGCTCCCATTGGCCATGCAGTGCTCGGAGTACACCGTCACTCGCACGATGACGCCCTCCCGCTCACAACTTGACCGGACGGCTGTGCCAGCCCCGGGCAAGAATGTTGTTGGCCCGCCGTACCGGGGGTGTGCTGCCCGCGGTGAAATCGGGAAATCGTTCCAGAATCTTGCCGAGTACGACCTCACCCTCCATCCGGGCCAGGGGTGCACCCACACAGAAGTGGATGCCGTGGCTGAAGGTCAGGTGTTTGGAGGCGTCGCGGGTGGCATCGAAGGTGTTCGGGTCCTCGAACTGCCTGGGGTCCCGGTTGGCCGCGGCGATGACCTGAAAGCACATCTGACCGGCCTTGATCTGTTCGCCGCCGAACTCGCTGTCGTGGCGTGCCTTTCGGAAGTTGAGGTGAAACGGCGGGTCGAACCGAAGCATCTCCTCGATCACGGCCGGGATGCGTGCCGGATCGTCCTTGAGTTCCTCCTTGACGTCCGGGTGGTCGATCAGCAGCGTCATCGCACTCCCGATCAGGGACGCGGTGGTGTCGTTGCCGGCCGCGAGCAGCAACGTCACCTGAGAGATGGCCTCTTCGTCGGTCAACCGTTCGCCGTCGTCTGCTGCCGTCGTGGCGATCAGCGAGATCAGATCGTCCTTCGGATCGGCTCTGCGTTGCCGAAGCAACTCGCCCAGGTAGTCCATCATCTGCAGCGAGGTGGCGATGGACTGGTCCCGCAGCGGGCCCTGCACCCCGGGGTCCAGGGTCCGACCGAACGCCTCAGACCAGTCGCGCAGCTGCCCCCAGCGGTCCTGGGGCACCCCCAGCATCGAGGCGATCACCGCCACCGGAATGTCGGCGGCCAGGCCCGGCATGATGTCGAGCTCCTCGCCCGGCCGGTAGCGGCCGAGCACCTCGTCGGCGACGTCCTCCATCGTCGAACGCCAGCGTTTGATCGACTGTTTGGTGAAGGCGTGCCGGAAGATCGAGCGAATCCTGGTGTGGTTCGGCGGATCCTGGAAGATGAACTGGCGCGAGCTGATCGAGATGAAGCGCCGCTGCTCGGGCTCGTCCGGGTTATGCACGCCCGGTGCACCGTCGAAGAACGTGTCACTGGAGAAGGCGTCGTGGCTACCGACCATCGCCTTGACGTCGTCGTAGCGGCTGACGACCCAGGCCCCCAGCACATCCGACCAGTGCACACCGGTGCCGATCTCGCGCAACCGGTCGTAGAGCGGGAACGGATCGGCAACGTTGCCGATGACCAGATCCCGCACTATCGCTGCGGCATCCTCCTGTTCGATCACATCGACCACACCAACCTCCACTCAATATTGGTTTGAACTTTCGGACCCGCTGGGGATGAACCAAGGATGCTCAGCGGGCGGATGGCGCACATCCGTAGGGCTACGTAGGTATTTCGTGTCGACGCAGTGACGGCCTCATCCGGCCGGTGGCGCCATCAGGTCCTGCCAGCTCTCGGGTACGGAACCGGTGGCCAGATCGGTCCGGGCGTACATCTTTCCGTCCGGTCCGATATATCTACCGGTGGCGGGGTCGTAGGTGGCGGCGGCCACCGGTTCGGGTTGTCGGCCCGGCGGCATCTGCGGCACCGGCTGCCCGCTCAGGGTGGCATTCGGATCGCCCTTCCAATTGTACCCGTCGTTGAGCGGGACATACTGTTCGTCGCTCTCACACATCTGCGCCGTCGGCGCCCGCTTGCCGGGCACCGTGAGACACGGAGTATTCCGCGCACCGCGCACCGCGACCAGCGAATGATTTTGCGGTATACGGCAATACAGCGAGCCGCTGGTGCGTTCCGGATAGTCCACATGCGCCGGTGACCGCTGCTGCTGGGGCGGCAGGAATCCGGTGTTGCACGGCGGCGGCAGGTTGATGTTCAGGTTGAAGTCCAGGTACATGCCGGTGTAGTCCTGTTTGGTGTTCAGGTTCGGAACGCCGAGCGCACCCATCATCGCCGTGCCCTGGGGCAGCAGCACCAGAAGTTGCTCGAGCGCCGGCTGATAGTCGAGGGCCACCTGCTCGACGCTGACCAGGTTGGCGAGCAGCACCGGCAGGGTGGGCCGCAACCGCTCCATCAGCTGGCGCCCCTGCTCGGCCGCCGCTGCCCCGTGCGCCAGCACGCCTTCCACGGCGGCGTCGTGCTCCTGCAACTGCCCGGTGATGGCAGCGATGTCGGCCGCCCAGGACCGGATCGGGCCGGCGGTCTCGATCTGGGTGTCCAGCACCGGCTTGGACTGCTCGATCAGGGTGACCATCGGTTGCAGTTCACGTTCGGCGTCGATCGCCAGCTGGGAGCCGCTGCGCACGATCCGCGCCAGCTCGGGACCCAGTCCACCTACCGCCGTGTAACTTTCGTCGATCACGGTCTGCAGGTTGTCCTGCGGTATGGCGCTCAGCCCCCGATTGGTGGCATCGAGCAGCTGATTGATGTCGGGCGGCACCCGGGTGCGGTCAGCTGGGATCACATCGCCGTCGGCAAGCGGCGGCGCGGCTCCGTCTCGCGGGATCAGCGCGACGTAGAGCTCTCCGATCGCGGTCTGGCTGTGTATTTCTGCCTCCAGATCAGCGGGGATCTTGTACTTGGACTCGATCGAAAGTGTCGCGCGTGCACCGTTTTCGGTGAGCTCGACGTCGCTGACGCGCCCCACCTCGGTGCCCCGGTAGGTGACATTGCCCCGCTCGTACAGTCCACCGGATCGCTCCAGTTCGACGATGACGTCATACCGGCCGATACCGAACAGCATCGCCGGCAGGTTCATGTACCCACCCGCCATCAGCGCCACCGACGCCGCGGCGATGACCGCGAAGACGACGAGTTGGATCTTGGTCAGACGGTTCAGGTACATGTCACGGTCCCTGGTTCGCGTGGTACGGGACGACGAGCGGATTACCTGCTGTCGCCGGGCTGGGCATCTGTCCGATGGTGCGGCCCCACTGCATCTCCAACCTGGTCAGCGCGCCCTCCCATCGAGTTCCGGTGAGCAGCGAGGTATCCAGGCGGCTGAGGGTCAGGTCGAAGATGGCCGTCAGATTCGCGTAGTCACCGCGCAGCCAGTTGAGCACGCCTTCCTTGGGCCACGGGAACGTGGAGTACAACGACAGCGACCTGGTCAGCGCGGGGCCGGCGTCGGCCAGCGAATCCAGCACCGGCGCCATGTCTTTCAGTTCCTGGACAAGAGACTGTTGTGTCTTGTCCACCGTGTCGGCCGTCAGCGCGCTGAAGTCGCCGAAGGTGTCCAACGCCTTGATCAACTGCTCGCGGTCGTCGTTGAGTACCTCCAGCGCCTGCGGGAGCGTCTGCAGCGCCCGGTCCAGCACCGGCTTGTCGGCGGCGAATCTCCCGGTCAGCGTGTTCAGGCTGTCCAGTGCGGCCACGATGTCGTCCTTCTGCCCGTCGAGGTGGCCGATGAACTGGTCGAGTTGTCCGATGAAGCTGCGCAACTCATCCTCCCGCCCCGCGAAGGCCACGCTGAAGGCTTCGGTGATGTCCTGTACCTTCCCGAGCCCGCCGCCGTTGAGCAGCATCGATGCCGCGGCGAGGGTCTGCTCGGTGGTGGGGTAGCTGCCACTGCGGGCCAGCGGGACCAGTGATCCCTGCCGCAACCGCCCCTGCGGCGGTTCGTCCACCGGCGGCGCGAGTTCGATGTGCAGGGATCCCAGCAGGCTGGTCTGCCCGACGGTCACCGTGACGTTCTCCGGCAGCGTCACATCCTCGTTGAGCCGCATGGTCACCAGCGCGTGCCAGCCCTGGCGGGCGATACCGGTGACGCTGCCCACGATGACATCGGCGACGCGGACCCGGGAGTTCTGTTCGATGTTGGAGACGTTCGGCAACTGGGCCTGGATCTCGTAGGAGCCCGATCCGCGGCCCTCGACGCCGGGCAGCGCCAGCGAGTTCAGTCCCCGCCAGCTGCAACCGGTGCTCACCAGCAGCACCACCAGCAGGACGATGCCGGTCCGCCGCCGGGTCATGACCCGACCCCGGGCGGCACCATCAGCCCCGACAGCCCCTCGCCCGGGTGGGGCGAGACCCGGTGGTCCGGACGCAGCCAGTTCTCGCTGTAGGTGACCTCGTTGGGTCGTGCCGCGGCGTTGACGATCGGGTTCAACCCGATGGGCGGAAAGTTGTACTGCCGGTTCTTCATGATCGGTGCGAGGTACTGCACGCACAGTTTCGCGGCATGCTCGGCGTTCAGCCTGGACGCGGCCTGGATTGCACCGCAGAGGAACTGGATTGGATTGGCGAAATTGTTCATCACCAGCGCACCGGTCAGCGCCGAGTGCGCCGGTTCGAAGATGTTGATCAGATTCTGGAAGGTGGTGGGCACCAGGTGCAGGACCTGTTTGATGTCGTCGGTGCTGTCGACCAGAGCCTGCGCCACCGAGCCGAGCTTGTCCGAGGTCACCCCGAGCGCTTCCCGGTGCGCGGAGATGAACGCGGTGATGTCCTGTGTCGCGGTGTTCAACCCCTCGACCGCCTCGCCGATCTGCGCCGGGTGGTCGGCCAACAGTGCGGTCGCACCGGCCAGATTGAGGTTGAGCTCCTTCATCAACGCGGTGCTGGATTGCAGACCGGACACCAGTGTCGCCAGGTTCTTGACGGTCCCGAAGATGTCGGTGCTGTGGTCGCCGAGCGCTGACAACGCACGGGAGAGTTCGATGATCGCGGTCCGGATGTCGGCACCGCGGCCACGCAGGTTC
This sequence comes from Mycolicibacterium aurum, assembly GCA_900078775.1. GTDB lineage: Bacteria > Actinomycetota > Actinomycetes > Mycobacteriales > Mycobacteriaceae > Mycobacterium > Mycobacterium aurum_A. The sequence continues at coordinate 5,567,469 of LT549889.1, read as the reverse complement.
TGCGCGGCGACGTCGACGAACTCCCCCATCGGGCTCGTCCCGCCGGGACCCGGCTGCAGGCTGGAGCTGAGTTTCTCCAACTGCTGGCGGAAGTCGTCCCACTCCACCGGGACCGCGGTGCGGCTCTGCGGGATGACGGCGTCGTCGGTCATCTCGGCGCCACCCGTGTAGGCCGGGGTCAGCTGGATCGCCCGCGACGTGATCAGTTGCGGCGACAGGATGACCGCGCCGGCCTCCGCCGGCACCTGGTACTTACGGTCGAACCAGAAGGTGATCTTGGCGCGGTCGGGTTGTGGCTCGATGCTCTCGATCCGGCCGATGCGGACACCGAGCATCACCACATCGTCGCCGACGAAGATGCCGTTGCTGTTGTCGAAATACGCGGTGACCATGGTCCTGCTGTTGGATCGCAGTGCGCCGGTGAGCACGATCGACCCGGCGACCACGACGACGGCGAGCAGCAGTCCCAGTCCGATCCGAAGATGGCGACGCTGCATCATGATTCACCTTCCTGGGCAGGCGGTCCCGGTGGCGGCCCGCCGGGCTGCGCAGCGGGCGGTGGTTCGCGGTACGGGTATCGCGGATCGCCTGGGTTTCCGGTGATCGCGTCCGGCAGGTTCAACCGTGGCTCGCCACCCTGTCCGGTCCGCGGATAGGGCACCGGCAGCGCGGGCAGCGCCGGCTGTCCGACCTGCGGGTCGTGTAACTCGGTGGGGGCCAGCACCGCGGGGTCCAGGCCGAGATCCGAGAACGCCGCCTCCACGAACGGCTGCACGAACTGTCCCGGCAGCAGGTTGGACAGGTAGGCCTTGAAGAAGGGGCCGGAGGCGACGGACTCACCGAGCGACATGGCGTACCGGTGCAACATGCCCAGCACCTCCTGGATGCGTTCCTTGCGCAGGTCGACGATCGCCAGGACTCCGTTGAGCCGCTCCAGCACCGGTCCGAGTTCGGCCTGGTTCTCCGCGACGAACGCCGACATCTGTTGGGTGGCAGCGGTGATGTTGCCGGTGATCTGATCGAGTGCCGCGCTCTGCGACCGCAACTGCGCCAGCAGGGCGTTGCTCTGCGCGATCAGATCGACCACCTGATCGGTGCGGGTGCCGAGGACCGCGGTAGCCTTCTCGGCGTTCTGCAGCAGGGCGCGCAGTTGCGTGTCCCGCTCACCCATCGTGCGAGAGAACCGGGCCACGCCGTCCACGGCTACCTGCAACTCCGGTGGGGTGTCCCGGAAGGCATCGGTCAGCGTCGCCAGGGACTGGTTCAGCTGATCCGTATCCAGCCCATCCACCACCTCGGCGAGATCTCCCAAAGCATCGGGAAGCTGGTAAGCCGGTGTGGTGCGGTCCATCTCGATGGCTCCGGTCAAGCTGCCGTCGCCACGCGGGCTGACCTCCAGGACCTTCGACCCGAGCAGGCTCTTGGTCTTCACCGCCGCCTCGGTACGGTCGCCGAGCCGGATGCCCCGGTCCACATCGAATGCCACCCGGACACGCGGGCCCTCCAGGGTGATATCGCGGACCTCCCCGACCTGATGGCCGGCCACCTGCACCGCCGCTCCGGTCATCAGGCCGCTGGCGTCGGCGAAGTACGCGGAGTAGTGCCGCCCGGAGTTGAAGAACGGCAGGTTCTTGTACTGCAGCGCGCCGATCGCGACCACAGCGACCGCGAGCATCCCGATACCGCCGATGAGATAGGGATTCCGTTCCGAGAATGGCTTCATTTCGGTGCGCACCGCCCGGTGTCCTGACCGGCCAGTTTCACGTAGACCGGTTGTCCGCCTTTACCGTTGACCTTCAAGATCGCGTCACAGAGGTAGAAGGAGAAGTAGTCGCCGTGTAATGCCATCCGGTTCAACGCCCGGTAGGTATCGGGCAACGTGTTCAACAGATCATCGACGTAGTCCTTGTCGGAAAGTATCGTCGTCGCGACCCGGTTCGCGTGCTCCACGACCGGTTTGACCGCGGGACGGGCCTGTTCGAGCAGGCCGGCGATGCCGGCTGCGGCGGCATCGGTGGACACGATGCTGGCGCTGATGTCCTCCTTACGGTCAGCGAGCCCGTGAACCAGTTGTGCCAGCGTGTCGACCGTTTGATCGAATCGGTCGCTTTCGTCGGCAAGCGAGCCCAATACCGTCTGGAGATTGCCGATGACCGCTCCGATCAACTCGTCCCGGTCGGCAAGGGAATTGGTCAGGGCCGCGGTCTGGGAGAGGAATGAACCGATGGTCGGCCCCTGCCCCTGTAGGGCCTGGATCAATTGCCCGGTGAGAGCGTTCATCTTCTCCGGATCCAGGGCACGGAACAGGGGCCGGAACCCGCCGATGAGCGCATCGAGATCCAGCGCGGGCTCGGTTCGGTCGGCCGGTATCGTCTCGCCCGCGGCCAACGGGCGTACGACCCCCGGGCCGTCGAGCAACTCCATGAAGCGACCGCCGATGAGGTTGTCGTACCGGATCGCCGCGCGGGTTCCCTCGGTCAGGACCACCGAGTCATCCACCGAGAACTCGACCACCGCGAGGTTGTCAGCATTGACCGAGATACCTTTGACCTTGCCGACTTCCACCCCGGCAATGCGTACGAAATTCCCGCTCTCCAGACCGCTGACGTTGACGTACACGGCACGGAAGGTCTTCTCGGCATTGAATCTCAGCTCGGCGAACACACTGAGCAGGGCGAATGCGCCGAGCCCGCACACGGCGAGGAAGGCGCCGAGTCGCCAGAGCACGCCGGACATCTGGTATCTCACGGTTGCGGTGTCTCCGTTACTGGCGGCGGCAGGGGCGCATACGGGGGTGCCCCCGGATAGGTGAACGGTCCGGGTGCCGGCGGTCCCTCGCCGCGGATACTCGGCGGTTCCGGCACGGCTCGGGTACCGGGTAGGTAGTTCGCCCACCAGGGGTGGCCGATGCCGGGGTTCGGACGCCAGTCGATACCGGTTCCCCACCCCGTATTGGTGATCAGCTGCCGCACCGGGAACTGCTTGCTGACGTCGGGCAGCGACCCGCACCCGGGCTTGCCGCCGGGGCCTCCCTTGGCGGCGACGATGGGTAGGTTCTCCGGGTACCGGTACGGGTCTTCACCCAGATTGATCGCGCTGTCCAGCACGATGCTTCGGCCGTTCCCGCCGACCTGCTTGTGTCCGCCGTTGTCGAGGAACCACTTGGCGCCCAGCAACATACAGGTGTAGGTGGGGTGGTACTTCATCAGCAGCCCGGTTGTGGGTGCCAGCTTGTTGATCGCGTCCACCAGGTTGTCCTGCTCAGGACCGATCAGGCTGTTGGCCGACTCGGAGAAACCGATCACATTGATCAGCAGGCTGTCGAGCGCGGCGGCGTTGTCGGTGATCGTTTCGCTGAGGGTGGCCGAAGCGTCCAGGATCGCCACGATGTCGTCCGCTGCACCGGCGTACACATCGGCGGCGGCGCGGACCGCCCGCCACCCGTCCTGTGCGGTGCCCATCCGTGGGTTGAGTTCCAACAGCACCGTATTCGCGGCCGACGTCGCCTCACCCATCCGGGGGCCCTGCCCCCGGACCCCGTCGGCGAGCGCACTGAGCGTCGCGTTGAGCTTCACCGGATCGATTCGGTCCAGGACGCCCACCAGGTTCTGGAAGACCGTGTTGACCTCGGTCGCGACGTTGCGCGACGCGATCACCGCACCGGCAGATATCCGCTGTGGACTGGGATCTTCCGGGACCACCAGGTCGACGTACTTGGCCCCGAACGCGGTGGTTGCCAGGATCTCGGCCTGCACGTTGGCCGGGATGTGGTCGACCCGGTCGGGAAACAGCTCCAACTTGAGCCGCACCGGTGCGCCTCCGTCGATTCCCGCGACCCGACCGACCTGCACTCCCCGCATCTTCACCTTGGCGCCGGAATCCATCACCAACCCGGCACGGGCCGAGGTGACCGTCACGGGCACATACGAATTGAACATCCCGGTGAACATTCCAGCTGCGATGACGAGGATGGCCACGATGGAAAGCACCAGAACCAGCGCCCACACATCCGGTGAAATCTGCCGGCCTGCCGGTCTGCTCGGCATCGTCAACCCGCCAGGTTGAAGTTGCCGGACTGTCCGTAGACAGCGAGCGAGATGATCGTCACCACACAGGCCGCCACGATCAGCGACGTCCGTACCGCGCGACCCACCGCTTCACCGACGCCGGCCGGTCCGCCACTGGCGGTGAACCCGTAGTAGGTGTGCACCAGCATGATGACGGTGGCCATCGTGATCGACTGTCCGAAGGACCAGATCAGGTCGGTGGGGTTGAGAAACGTCTTGAAGTAGTGGTCATAGACGCCGGTCGACTGGCCGTAGATCGCCGTGGTGCCGACCCGGGCGGCGGTGAACGACATGGCGACACCGACGCAGTAGAGCGGGATCACCACGATGACGCCGGCGATCACCCGGGTCGACGCCAGATAGGCGATGCTGCGGATGCCGATCACCTCGAGGGCGTCGATCTCCTCGTTGATCCGCATCGCGCCGAGCTGTGCGGTCGCGCCGGCGCCGATGGTGGCCGACAGCGCGATTGCCGTGGTGCCCGGGGCGATGATGCGCACGTTGAGGAACGCCGACGCGAAACCGGTCAGCGCTTCCACGCCGATGTTCGCGAACTGGTTATACCCCTGCACCGCGATGACCGCCCCGGTGGACAGCGTGAGGAACCCGACGATGGCGACGGTGCCACCGATGATGGCCAAGGCCCCGACGCCGAGTCCCATCTGGGCGATGAGCCGCAATACCTCCTTGCGGTAGTGCAGCAGTGCATCCGCCGTGTATTGCATTGTCCGAACATGGAACTCGGTCTGTGTCCCGAGTTTGCGCCAGCCCTGACGCAGGCCTCCGAGTGCGGTGGTCACAGGGTCGCCTGCACTCCGACGGCGGTCACCAGGATGTTGATGGCGAACAGCGTCATGAAGGTGAACACCACCGTCTCGTTCACCGCGTTGCCGACACCGGCGGGCCCGCCCCCGACCGAGATTCCCTTGTAGCAGGCGATGAGTCCGGCCACCGTGCCGAAGATGGCTCCCTTGACCAGCGCGATGATGACCTCACCGATGCCGGTCAGCAGGGTGAACCCGGCGACGAAGTTGCCCGGCGACACATGCTGGACGAACACACAGAAGACATACGCGCCGGCCAGTCCGACCACGATCACCGTCGATGACAGCGCGGTGGTCACCGTCGCGGCGGCCAGCACCCGCGGCACCACCAGGGCCTGGATCGGGTTAATCCCCATCACCCGCAACGCGTCGAGTTCTTCACGTATCGTGCGAGCCCCCAGGTCCGCGCACATCGCGGTCGCCCCGGAGCCCGCGATCACGAGAACGGTGGCCAGCGGCCCGATCTGGGTCACGGTGCCCAGAGCTGCCCCGGTGCCGGAAAGATCGGCGGCGCCGAACTCGATGAGCAGGATGTTGAGGGTGAACACCAGCAGCACCGAGTAGGGAATGGTCAGCATCAGCGCCGGGACCAACGAAACGCGGGCCACGAACCAGGTCTGCACCAGGTACTCGCGCCAGGCGAGCGGCTCGCGCACGATCGCGACGAAGGTGTCCATACTCATCGCGAAGAAGTCGCCGACCGAGCGCAACGGCTTCGCCAGTATTGTCGTCGGGGTCAATTGTAAAACCGTGCCCGCCCAGGACCGCTGCAGCCCCATACATTCGCCATCCGTCGCCTTTCCGGCCACACCTGTGATGTGTATCCAGCAAGGATGGGAGCGTGCGCGGTTCGACACATCCGTATGAACCGCAGACTTGCTACGTAGGTAGGTACTGTCGACGCTGCCTCACCGGCGGCCGGCCACCCGCTGCAGCAGTGGTCGCGTCCGGTACGGAATGGCCTGGCGCACCGCGACCGAGACGACGGTGCGCTCGACCCCGGGAACCGCGAGGATGAGCCCGGCCACCCGGTAGAGATCGTCGGCGTCGAGGGTGTTCACCTCGATGTGCAGATCGGCCGCCCCGGAGATCCCGACCACCTCGGCAACCTCGGGGATGTCGGCCAGGTTCCGCACGATGGCTTCCATCTTGTGCTGATCCACCACCGCGGATACGAAGGCCCGCAGTGGATATCCGGCTTCACGGGGGGATACGCACCGGTCGACGGGTGCGAGCAACCCACGCTCCTCCCAGCGCGCCATCCGGGCCTGCACGGTGTTGCGCGCCAGGTTCAACATCGCCGCGATCTGCACTCCGGATGCGCGGGGCGCATCACAGAGGGCGAGCAGGATCCGGGCATCGGTGCGGTCGAGACTGGCCATAACGCACAGTATGCCCGTCTGATTTGCCCCAAACTGGGCAAGTTGCGCGATTTTGCCCGAGCCTCTTGTGCAGGCTGCCGAACCGCTGGTTGGGTTGCCTCCCACATACCAGGCCGTCATGCCAGCGGAGGTCCCCATGTTCAATTCCGACGAGGTCGTCCAGCTCGTCACCGAAGACGGTGTGCGACAGCCCCATCCCCACTTCTCGAGCTATGTCCAGGACGTGGGCACAGCAGAACTCCGGGCGCTCTACCAAGATCTGGTGATCGTCCGGCGTATCGATGCCGAAGCCACCGCGCTGCAACGCCAGGGCGAGCTCGGCCTCTGGCCCCCGCTGCTCGGTCAGGAAGCGGCGCAGGTCGGCTCGGCGCGCGCACTGCGCACCGACGACTTCGTGTTCTCCAGCTACCGCGAACACGGCGTCGCCTACTGCCGCGGTGTCGAACCGGCCGAACTGCTCCGCTTTTGGCGCGGCTCCACGTTTTCCGGCTGGAATCCGATGACCTATCGGATGAGCACTCCGGCCATCATCGTGGGCGCCCAGGCCCTGCACGCCACGGGATACGCGATGGGTATCCGTTTCGACGGGTCCGACAGCGCGTCCATCACCTATTACGGTGACGGTGCGACCAGCCAGGGCGACATCTCCGAGGCACTGGTCTTCGCCGCCAGTTTCGCAGCTCCGGTGGTGTTCTTCTGCCAGAACAACCAGTGGGCCATCTCCGAACCGGTCGGACTACAGACCCGCACACCACTGTCTCACCGTGGTCCCGGCTTCGGCGTGCCGGCGGTCCGGGTGGACGGCAACGACGTCCTGGCGGTGCTGGCGGTCACCCGCGCGGCCCTGCAGCGCGCACGGCGCGGCGACGGCCCTACCCTGATCGAGGCCGTGACCTACCGGATGGGACCGCACACCACATCCGACGACCCGACCAGATACCGGGACACCGGCACCGACGACGAATGGCGCGACAAGGACCCGATCGACCGGATCCACAAACTGCTCACCACGCTCGAGGCAGCCGAGGACCATCGGGGCGCGGCCACCCGAAAGGCCGACGACATCGCAGTCGCGCTGCGCCGCGGTTGCCTGGAAACCGTTGAGCCGACGCCGATATCAATGTTCGAGAACGTCTACGCCGACCAGCATCCGCTGATCGACGAGGAACGCGCCGCGTTCGGGCGTTACCTCGCCACCATGGAAGGAGCCCATCGATGACCGCAGCCACCGTGGACACCGCCCCGGCCGCGCCCCGATGCCGGCCACGCTGCCGCTGGGCAAGGCCATCAACGCCGGCCTGCGACGAGCGCTCGAGGACGACCCCAAGGTCGTCCTGATGGGTGAGGACATCGGCAAGCTGGGCGGTGTCTTCCGCATCACCGACGGCCTGCAGGCCGACTTCGGCCCCGACCGGGTGATCGACACTCCCCTGGCGGAGTCCGGAATCATCGGCACCGCAATAGGTCTGGCCTTTCGGGGGTACCGACCGGTATGCGAGATCCAGTTCGACGGATTCATCTACCCGGCGTTCGACCAGATCGTGTCCCAGGTCGCCAAACTCCATTACCGGACCTCCGGGAACGTCAAGATGCCGATCACCATCCGGGTTCCCTACGGTGGCGGGATCGGCGCCGTCGAGCATCATTCCGAGTCTCCGGAGGGATACTTCGCCGCGACCGCCGGCTTGCGGGTCGTCACCTGCGGCAACGCCGCCGACGCCTACACCATGATCCAGCAGGCGATCGCCGCCGACGATCCGGTGCTGTTCTTCGAACCGAAGCGCCGGTACTGGGAAAAGGGCGCACTCGACTTCACCGCTCCCACATATCCCTTACACAAGGCCCGCGTTCTCGTCACCGGCGCCGACGTCACTCTGGCGACCTACGGACCGCTGGTCACCACCGCGCTGCGAGCCGCTGAAGCCGCGCTCTCCGAGGGCATCTCGATCGAGGTGATCGACCTGCGGTCATTGTCGCCGCTCGACATGGACACCGTCTGTGAATCCGTGCGGCGAACCGGGCGCCTGGTGATCACCCACGAGGCCCCGGTCTTCATGGGCATCGGCGCCGAGATCGCCACCCGGGTCACCGAGCGGTGCTTCTACCACCTGGAGGCGCCGGTCACCCGGGTCGGCGGATTCACGCTGCCCTACCCGCCGGCCAAGCTCGAAGAGCACTACCTGCCCGATATCGACCGCATCCTCGACGCGGTGGACGCCACCCTCGCCTCCTAAGGAAGAACGGGATCCTCGATGGACACCGAAAAGACACCGGGCACCGAAAAGACCACCACCGTCAAGACGTTCCTGCTTCCCGATCTCGGCGAAGGTCTCACCGAGGCCGAGCTGCTGTCCTGGTCGGTCAGCGTCGGCGACACGGTCACACTGAACCAGATCATCGCCGAGGTCGAGACGGCCAAGGCGATGGTGGAACTCCCGTCGCCGTATGCCGGGACGGTGGTCGCGCTGCACGCCACCGCGGGCAGCACGGTCGACGTCGGCAAACCGCTCATCGATTTCGCGGTCACCGACAACTCCGCCGGCGGTGAACGGGTCCCGGTCCTGGTCGGATACGGCGTGGCCGAGGAGGCCACCACCCGCCGGCGCGGCCGATCGCGCCCCAACCACCACGCCACCGAGCCGCCGGCCGACCGGCCGTTGGCCGCACCGCCGGTGCGCTTCGCCGCACGCCGGCACGGTATCGATCTCGGTGCGGTGACCGCGACCGGCACCCGCGGTGAGGTCACCCGCGCCGATCTCGAGCGCCACCTTGCCTCCGCGGCGGGCCCCGACGCGACCGTCACCGCTGCCGTACCCGAGGCGCGTGAACTGCGTACCCCGATCAAGGGGGTCCGCAAGCACACCGCCGACGCCATGGTGCGCAGTGCATTCACGGCCCCGCACGTCACGGTCTTCGTCGACGTCGACGTGACGCCGACGGTCGAGCTGATCGAACGCCTGCGCGCTTCCTCGCTGTTCGCCGAAGTACGCCTGACGCCACTGGCGTTGGTGGCCAAGGCATTGCTCGTCGCGGTTCGCGACCACCCGACCCTGAACAGCTGCTGGGACGAGGATGCGCAGGAAATCGTGACCAAGCACTACGTGAACCTCGGCATTGCCGCGGCGACCCCGCGTGGCCTGATGGTGCCCAATATCAAGGACGCACACACCCTGGGGCTACGTGACCTCGCCGTCGCACTGTCGGAACTGACCAGCACCGCCAAGGAGGGCAAGACGCCTCCGGCTGACCTGTCCGGCGGCACCATCACCATCACCAACATCGGCGTCTTCGGGATCGACACCGGCACACCGATCCTCAACCCCGGCGAGGCCGCGATCCTCTGCGTCGGCGCCATCCGGCGCCGACCGTGGGAGTACGGGGGCGATATCGCGCTGCGCTCCGTGACGACGTTGGGTCTGTCCTTCGACCATCGGTTGGCCGACGGCGAACAGGGGTCGAGATTCCTCGCCGATATCGCCGCGATCCTGGCCGACCCGCTGACCCTTGTCGCACTCGCATGACACGCAAAGGAATCCACGTTGACGCAGAATCCTGATGTCCTCATCCTGGGCGGCGGTTCGGGTGGCTACGCCTGTGCGCTGCGGGCAGCCCAGCTCGGCAAGACGGTCACCCTGATCGAGGCCGACAAAGTGGGCGGCACCTGCCTGCACCAGGGATGCATCCCGACCAAAGCGCTGGTGCATGCCGCCTCGGTTGCCGACACGATCGCACACGCGGCGTCGATCGGCATCGGCGCAACCCTCGGCGACATCGACCTCGCGGCGGTGCACCGCTATCAGCGTGGTGTCGTCGACCGCCTCCACCAAGGCCTGCAGGGTCTGCTCACCGGACGCAAGATCGACGTGGTCCAGGGCATCGGACGCTACGCAGGGGGCACCTCCGTCGATGTCGGTGACCGGCGGATCACCGGCTCGCATCTGGTGCTCGCCACTGGCTCCCAGGTTCGCGAGCTGCCCGGGTTCCCGATCGGCGCGAGGATTCTCACCAGCGAACAGGCACTGACCCACCCGCAGCTTCCCCGCCGTGCCATCGTGCTCGGCGGCGGAGTCATCGGCGTCGAATTCGCCAGTGTGTGGGCGTCTCTCGGCGCGGAGGTCACCGTGATCGAGGCGCTGCCCCGATTGATCGCCGGGGAGGACGAATGGTCGTCCAAACACCTTGCCCGGGCTTTCGGTAAACGTGGAATCACCGTGCTCACCGATACCCGGGTGGCGGCTGCACACGAGGACGGTGCGGCCGTCACGGTCACCCTGGAGTCCGGGCAGACGCTGCTCGCGGACCTTGTGCTGGTTGCCATCGGCCGGGCACCGCGCACCGCAGACCCCGGCTTCGCCGAGAACGGGGTGATGCTCGACGGGCAGGGGTTCGTCCGTGTCGACGAACGGCTGCGGACCACTGTCGACAACGTCTACGCGGTCGGCGACATCACGCCGGGACCGCAACTCGCCCACCGTGGCTTCCAGCAGGGCACCTTCGTGGCCGAATCGATCGCGGGTCTCGAACCGGTCGCGGTCGCGGATGTGAACATCCCCCGGGTGGTGTATTCAGCGCCCGAGGTCGCCTCGGTCGGACTGACGGAATCCGCAGCAAGGCAATGCCATCCGGACATCCAAACCGTGGTCTACGATCTCGCGGGCAACGGCAAGAGCCAGCTTTTGCAGACCGCCGGTGCCATCAAGCTGGTGCGCGTCACCGACGGGCCGATCGTCGGCGTGCACATGTACGGCGAGCGCGTCGGCGAGCTCATCGGCGAGGCCCAACTCATCGTCAACTGGGGCGCATTCCCGGCTGAGGTCGCCGGCCTGGTACACGCCCACCCCACCCAGAACGAAGCGCTCGGCGAGGCGGCCATGGCGTTGGCCGGCCAACCGCTGCATGCGCACCGCTGAGTCCCACCCCTTTGGAGAAGAACCGTATGTCGACTACCGCCGTGTTCGATCGCCCCGACGTGATCCCCGGACTGCCCCATGAACAAGTGGTGTTCAGCGAGGACCACGCCACCGGATTGCGGACCATCATCGCCATCCATTCGACCGCTCTGGGCCCCGCCCTCGGCGGCACCCGCTTCTACCCGTATGCCGATCAGGCCGCCGCGCTCACGGATGTGTTGCGGTTGTCCAGGGGGATGACCTACAAGGCGGCGATCGCCGGGGTACCCCTCGGCGGAGGCAAGGCCGTCATCATCGGCGACCCGGCCGAACTGAAGACCGCCGGCCTGCTGCGTGCCTACGGTCGGGTGGTGGAAACCCTCGGCGGGCGGTACATCACCGCCGGCGATGTGGGCATCGGTCCCGAGGACCTCGACGCGGTCGGTGAGTACACCTCCCACGTCGTCGGTCGCACGTCGGCGGCGGGCGGTTCGGGAAACAGCGGACCCACCACCGCGCTGGGCGTCTATCAGGCCATGCGCGCAGCCGCGACGGCCTACTGGGGTGAACCCCGCCTGGCGGGACGCCGGGTCGGCGTGGAAGGTGTCGGAAAGGTGGGCAGCGAGCTGATCGCCCTGCTGCTCGCCGAGGGCGCGACGGTGCTGGCGTGCGACGCGGATCCGAAGGCATTGGCCAGAACCACCGATCGGTTCCCCGAGGTCGAGATCACCGACCACGTGCTCGGGGAGCAGATCGACATCTACTCACCGTGTGCGCTGGGCGGCACCGTCACGGTCGAAACCGCGACCGCGATACGGGCTTCGGTCGTCTGCGGCGGTGCGAACAACCAGTTGGACAGTGCCCGTGCCGGCGCGGCGTTGCACGATCGCGGCGTGCTGTGGGTCCCCGACTATGTCGCCAATGCCGGCGGCCTGATCCAGGTCTCCGGGGAACTCGCCGACGCCGGCGAGGCATGGGTAGATGAACGCGTGGAGAAGATCTACGACACCGTGCTGGCCATCCTGGACCGCTCACGTTCCCGGTCGAGGCCGCCGGGGATGGTCGCCGACCAGATGGCCGGGGACCTGCTCACCGCTTGACCGCCACCACAACCCGGTTCACCTGTCGAGGGCGGCATTGCGCTGCGCCACCCAGGCGGCGACCTGGCTGCGCGAGTTGAACCCGAGTTTGGCCAGGAGATGCTGGATATGAGCTTCGACGGTGCGGCGGGACAGCACCAGTTCGTCGGCGATGGACTGGTTGCTGCGCCCCTCGGCGACCAACTCGGCGATCTGCAGCTCACGTTTGGTGGGTTTGGTGGCATCGGCGGAGCCCGGCTCGCCACGGGATTCGTCGAGCGCGAACGCGATGGCCTCGTTCACATCCATCAGCCGGCCCTGCCGGAGCGCGGCCTGAAAGGGGCGCTCCCCCAGGGCACGAGCGAGTTTCGCGCTGTCCTGCCGGTGCCGGTTGAATCCGGGGATGGAGTCGATGGTCAGGCCTATGCTCAGCCAGGCGGTTTCAGCGGCCCCCAGCAGCACCGCCGCACGCTGGAGTTTATTGCTGGTCGCCATCACCCAGGCGATGCCCTCGATGCACTCCGCGATGCCCATCAGGTCCTGCAGCGGACGCTTGAGACGCAGTGCCGCGTCGAGTGTTTCGGAAGCCGTATCGAGATCGCCCCGATTCCAGGAGTCCATGCCCATCGCCCACAGCGAGAAGGACCACATCCACGACTCGTCGTACGGGACCGTCATCTGGCGACATCGCTCGTGTGCCTCGGCCAACCGCTCGGACTCACCACTGAGCATGGACACGATGCAGTACAGGACCGTGCCGAAGGTCGCGCCGGCGTGATCCCCGGACGCTTCGAGTGTCTGCACCGATTCGGCCAGCATCGAAGACGCCAGGGCGGTGTCGTCTTCGATGAACGCCTTCAGGCCTCGCGCCTGCACCACGTAGGCACTGCCGACCTTGTCCCCGTGGCGCCGGCACAGTTCCTCGGCCGCGCCCAACATGCGTTCGGCGTCCCGCACGTCACCGCGCAGCGTCGCCAGACTTGCGGCGGCGTACATCCCCCGGGCGCGCACCGGTTCGGACTCGTCCACCACCGACAGCAGCCGATCGAGCCAGTAACTGCCCTCACCGAGCAGACCGCTCATCAGCCAGTAGTGGTACAGCGAACTCGCCATCTGCAGCCCGAGCGCCGCATCGTCCGCGCGTTCCGCGCAGAATTCCAATGCCGCACGGAGATTCGACACATCGGAACGAAGCATCGCCAGTCGTTCGGGGTGGCCGGGAGCCCGCCAGCCCGACATGGTCTGTTCGACGATGTCGACATACCAGCGGCAGTGGCGTCGGCGCCAGGCCGGCACGTCGTCCTCGCGACCGTCGAGCCGACTCAGGCCGAACTGACGTACCGTTTCCAGCAACCGGAACCGCACCCGTCCCGCGTGTTCCTCGCGGATCAGGATGGACTTGTCCACCAGGGCGGTGAGCAGCGGCAGGATGACGCCCACCGGCAGTTCCTCGTCAGCGCAAATACCCTCGGCGGCTTGAATTTCCACTCCGCCGGAGAACACCGACAAGCGCGCCCACAACAGCTGTTCGGCCGGCGAGCACAGGTCGTAGCTCCAGGACATCGACGCGCTCAGAGTGCGTTGGCGTGCCGGTCCGCCGCGGCGTCCGCCGTCGAGCAGTTCCGGCCGGGCCGACAGCAGCTGCACGATCTGTTCCAGGGACAGGGCCCGCAGGCGCACCGCAGCCAACTCCAACGCCAGCGGCAGCCCGTCCAGCCTGCGGCACAGCTCGGCCACCGCGCGGTGATTGGTCTCGTTGACCGTGAACTCCGGTACCACCGATACCGCCCGTTCCACGAACAGCCGGACCGCGTCATGCTGTCCGAACGCCTCCAGTGCACAGTCCGGACCGGGAACTTCCAACGGAAGAATGGGAAACGCATTCTCGCCCAACACCATCACCGGCTCGCGGCTGGTCGCCAGAACAGTGACGTTCGGGCAGGTGTGCAGCACCGCGTCGATCAGCTCAGCGCAGAGACCGATGAGGTGCTCACAGTTGTCCAACACCAGCAACCGTCGAGCGTCGCCGAGGTGCGCAACCACGGTGTCTGCGGTCCAGCGGTGGACGGAGCCGTGGTAACCGAGCGCCTCGCCAACCAGCTGGTAGAGCAATTCGCCGTCCTGCAGGTCCGCCAGCGACACGTAGATCACGCCGTCGGCGAAGACGCTGCGCACCCGGGTCGCCGCCTGGACCGCCAGCCGCGATTTCCCGGCACCGCCCGCCCCGGTGAGCGTGATCAGCCGCTCGTTCGTGAGCAGCCGGGTGAGCTGCTTCAGCTCGCGCGAGCGGCCGACGAACCGGGTCGGCTCGGCAGGCAGACCCTCCGCAGGTACCCGAGAGGCGGAGTGCGTCGAACCCATTCCGATGACTGTACTAGCTGGCGTCGCGCCGGGCCCGGCAAACGACCGGGCTATGCGAAGGGCCCTGGACGCCAACCGATCCGCGTCCAGGGCGCTGCTTCGTGTTCATCCGCGCAGGGCGTCTCTCAGTGTCTTGGCCGCCTCAGCGGGATCGTCCGCACCGTAGATGGCGCCACCGGCGACCGCGATCTGGGCACCGGCCGAGCGGACCGCGACGATGGTGCTCGCATTTATCCCCCCGGCGACCGAGTAGGGAACACCCGCGATCTTCCCGTCCTCGAGCAGGGTGTCGATCGAATAGCCCGGCTGGGCCTGCTCGTCGAGCCCGGCGTGCAGCTCCACCAAGTCGACCCCGAGTTTGGCGACCTCACGGGCCCGCTCCACCCTGTTCGGCACCCCGATCAGGTCGGCGACCACCTGCTTGCCGTGTTCCCGCGCGGCCTGCACCGCTCCCTCGATGGTGGGATTGCCCGCCGTCCCGAGCACCGTCACCAGATCCGCGCCCGCGGCGAAGGCCAGGTCCGCCTCCAGCTTGCCCGCGTCGGCCGTCTTCATATCGGCCAGCACCTGTTTGTCCGGGTGCGCGGCCTTGACAGCACTGATCACGCTGAGGCCCGCGCTCTTGATCAGCGGGGTGCCCAGTTCGATGATGTCGACGTAATCAGCCACCATCCGGGTGAGCGCGAGTGCGTCGGCGGTGCTGAGCAGATCGATTGCCACCTGCAGTTCGGTCACGTGATTCTCCTATCCGATGTTCGCGTGTCGTTCCCAGAGCCGGTCGGCCGACTGCGCCGATTCGGTCCACAACACCTGGAATTGGGCGTCGAAGCCCAGCAGTACCGCCTGTTCGAAGAGGCTGCCCGCGTACTGCCTACTGATGGCACCGCTACGATCCTGTTTGTCGGTGGCCGGCAGCACGACCACGACATCGGCGCGGGTCGCCAGCGCGCTGGTCGCGGAGGTCGTGACTGCGACGACGCCGGCATCGCGGTCCCGCGCGACACCCGCTGCCCGGACGACCGATTCGGTCGCGCCGGAGCCGGATACCGCCACCAACGTGTCACCGGCGTCGATCGCCGGGGCCGTGGGTTCCCCGGCGACGTGCACGCACAACCCGAGATGCATCAACCGCATGGCCGCCATCTGAGCCGCCAGACCGCTACGCCCCGAACCGATCACGTGTACCGCACGCGCACCTGTGATGAGGGCCCCGGCACGTGCCCAGCTGTCCTCGTCGATCCCCGCGAACAGCCGCTGGTTCTCCTCCAGCACCGCGGCGCAGGCGTCGCCGAACCGGATGCCGCGTTGTCGGCCGGTGTCCGTCATGACTCTCCTTCTGTGCACGGCGTGGTGTCCGTCATAAGGATGAGGCCCGAAGTTCCCTCTGGGACCTGGCCATTCGCCGGGTCTGTCCTCGACGGTCGACCAGTAGGTCATCCGGTGGCACACCCCGAGGAGGGTTCGTGACGGTGTCGGATCCGTATGCTGCGGCTGCGGCAGCCGGGTGGACGGGTATGCGGGACGTCATCGACGGCAGCCTGTCGGACATCGCGGTGCGGTTCTCCGGGTTCATCGCCGACACGACACCCCATGAGGCGCTGGTCATCTTCACCCGGGAGTGCACCGGCCGACCGCGCAAAGTCGCAGGCAACCCGGCGCTCATCGACCGGGTGACGGTGGCTGAATTGGAAGAACTCCGAAACGCCATACCCCTGGGACACAGTCGGATTCAGCGCTGCCTGATCGCCGGCACGTACCGCCGGGCCTGGTTGCGACGCGACCCAAGCGACACCCTGCTGGTGCTGGTGCCGGCAGCGGATTGCGACTACGGGATGGACCATACTGCCGTCGCCAAGGTGTCCGCGATGTTCGGTATCGTCGCAACCTCGATCCGCCAGCAGGTGGCGCAGGCCAGCCCCGACTACCTCGCCGGGTCCAGGGCGGCATCACAGGAACGTGCCCACGCCATCGCACAGCTGACCGAGGCCCATGAGGCGACACTCTCGGCGATACTGCGCACGCTGCGGTCCAGCGCTCTGGACGACCGGAGGGCCCGCGTCATCGCCAGTCAGACCGCATCGGCGGCACTGCTGGCGACACGGTCGGTCAACGAATCCGACCGTGCGCTGTCCGAGGAATCGGTGATCACCGCATTCGCCCGGATGCGCGACGAACTCGCCGCACTGCTCCGCGGCGATGGAGCCGCGGTCGAATTCGCCGAACCGCCGTCCGACGGACGGCCGTTGCCTGGGGAGGTGGCGCACGGTGCGCGAGCCGTGGTGCGCAGCATCGTCATCGCGTGTAGCGCACAACCAGTGTTCAGCCGGCTGCGCATCGCCTGGGACTGCGACGGGACCGACGTGATCATCGAGGTCCGGGACCAGAGTTCGGGCACCCTCGACCGTAGCGGCCTACTGCGCCAAATCCGTGGGCGGGTAGCTGCCCTGGGCGGGAGCCTGGCCGTCGACACCGTCGCCGGGTGGGGCAATCGCATCGTGGTCGCCCTGCCGCTCGACCCGCCCGCGCCACAGCACAACGAAAGCCGTTTAGCCGCTTTGAATCCACGCGAGTTGGAAGTGCTCGCACACTTGGCTGCGGGCAAACGCAACAAATCGATCGCCGCCGACCTGGGCATCAGCGAGAGCACCGTCAAATTCCACGTCACCGGCCTGCTACGCAAGCTTGAGGTCACCAACCGCAGCGAGGCCGCTGCCGTGGGGGCCCGTGCGGGCCTGACCTAACGGGCCGAGCGGCGCCCGGATCTGGGCTCCCACAGCACCAGCGCGGTGCTGGGCTTGCGCAGCTGCTCTACCTCGGCGGTCAACTCCGCCACCCGGCTCTGCAACGCCTCGACCTGGTTGGTCAGCTCGATGATGCGTTTGATCCCGGCGAGGTTCACACCCTCGTCCTGGGACAGCCGCTGCACCTCACGGAGCAGGTCGACGTCGTGCTGTGAGTAACGCCGACCTCCTCCCGAGGTGCGTTGCGGACTGACCAGGCCGAGCCGGTCGTAGGTGCGCAGGGTCTGCGCGTGCATACCGGCCAGCTCGGCGGCCACCGAGATCAGAAACGTCCGAGCCTCGTTCCGCTTGCTCACGAGAGGTTCCCCGCCCATCCGGCACGCGGGTCGAATCCACTGGCCCGCTCGGCTTTCGCGTAGGCCTCCAGCGCCTCGGCGACCTCGCCGTCCAGGTTCGGCGGCACCGCCACCTTCACCGTGACGAGCAGGTCACCATGACCACCCGACCGTTTCGGCACACCGCGGCCGCGCACCCGCAGGATGCGTCCGTCCGAGGTGCCCTTGGGTACCCGGACACCGACCTTGCCCTCCAGAGTCGGCACCGAAAGCGTTGTGCCCAGAGCCAACTCGTGGAAACTCACCGGAACGGTGACGGTCAGGTCGTCGCCGTCACGGCCGAACACCTTGTCCGGGCGGACGTGCACGGTGACGTACAGGTCACCGGACGGGGCGCCGCGGAGCCCGGCCTCACCCTGGCCGGCCAGCCGGATCCGCTGACCGTCCTCGACGCCCGGTGGGATCCGCACGTTGATGGTGCGGGTCCGGGTCGTCACACCGGTGCCGCGGCATTCGTCGCAGGGGTGCTCGATGATCGAACCGCTGCCCCGACATTCGGTGCAGGGCTCGGAGAAACCGAACGCACCCTGGTTCCGGTTGACCACGCCGGCGCCGTTACAGCTCGGGCACACCTTCGGGCTGGTGCCCGGCCGTGCACCACTGCCGTGGCAGTTGGTGCACGGAGCCGGACTGGTCAGCCGCAGCGGCATCGCCACGCCCTTGGTCGCCTCCAGGAACGACAGCTCGGTGTCGGTCTCCAGATCGTTGCCCCGCCGTGGCCGGCTCGGCCGCGGCTGCTGAGCGCCGCGGCCGAACAGACCACCGAAGAGGTCACCGATGTTGGCGCCACCGGCCTGACCGGCCTGGTCGAACAGATCACCCAGGTTGAATTCGGCTCCGCCGTCGGCGAATCCGCCGAAACCGCCGCCACCGCCGCCGCTGCGACGCCCGAAACCTCCGTTGGCGAACAGCCGCCGGGTCTCGTCGTATTCCTTGCGCTTGGCGTCGTCGGTGAGCACCTCTTTGGCCTCGGAGGCGGCCTTGTACCGCTCCTCGGCCGCGGAGTCACCGGGGTTCCGGTCGGGGTGGTTCTCGGCGAGGATCTTGCGCGCGGCGCGCTTGATCTCGTCCTTGGAGGCGCTGGAGGTGACGCCCAGTTCCTTGTAGAAATCCTTCTCGACCCACTCACGCTGAGCCATCGTGCGTCACCTCCTCACCCTCTACTCTGCTGATTCTGCTGGTTGATCACTGGTTTCGTCGGCATTCTCGACCGTGTCGACCACACCGACCATCGCGTGGCGCACCACGACGTCGCCGACCTTGTAGCCGCGGCGCATGACGGTGCCCACGACCGGAGCCGATCCGTCACCCTCGTGCTGGACCGCCTCGTGCAGTGCCGGGTCGAACTCGTCGCCCTCGGCACCGAACGCACTCAGGCCCTGCCCCTCGAGGGTGCTGACCAGCTTGTCGGCGACCGCCTTCAGCGGGCCGGACTCCAGATCACCGTGGCTGCGGGCCCGGTCGAGATCGTCGAGCACCCCCAGCAACTGGGTGATGACCCCGACCTTGGCCCGGTCGGCGGCGACCTGCTGATCGCGCAGGGCCCGCTTGCGGTAGTTGGCGAACTCGGCCTGGACCCGTTGCAGATCGGCGGTCAGTTCGGCGACCTTCTCGCCGGCGGCACGCGACTCGCCGGCGGCGTCGGCGGCGGGCGCCGACCCCTCAGGGGCTTCCTGAGGGGCCGACTCCTGCTCGCGAATTTCGCCGGTCTCCGGGTCGATGCGCCTCTTGTCGGTGATGGTCACCGGCTCTTCGTGCGAATCGCCCTGTGTCACTTGTTCTCCCGATTGTCCTCGTCTTCGACGACCTCGGCGTCCACCACGTTGTCATCGGCGGCTGCGGACGCTCCGGAACCACCGGCGGCCTGCTCGGCCTGGGTGGCCTCGTAGATCGCCTGGCCCAGGGCCTGGCTCTCGGCGCCCAGCTTCTCCATCGCGGCCTTGATGGCCGAGATGTCGGTGCCCGCCAACGCGGTCTTGGCCTCGGCGATGGCGCCGTCGACCTTGGTCAGGGTGTCCTCGGGGACCTTGGACCCGCCCTCGGCGCTGCGCTGCTCAGAGACGAACTTCTCCGTCTGGTAGACCAGCGACTCGGCCTGGTTGCGGACGTCGGCCTCCTCGCGACGCTGACGGTCCTCGTCGGCGTGCGCCTCGGCGTCCTTGATCATCCGGTCGATCTCCTCCTTGGAGAGGCCGGAGCCCTCCTGGATCTTGATCGTGTTCTCCTTGCCGGTGCCCTTGTCCTTGGCGGTGACGTGCACGATGCCGTTGGCGTCGATGTCGAAGGTGACCTCGATCTGCGGGACACCGCGCGGGGCCGGCGGGATGCCGGTCAGCTCGAAGGAGCCGAGCAGCTTGTTGTGCGAGGCGATCTCGCGCTCACCCTGGAAGACCTGGATCTGCACCGACGGCTGGTTGTCATCGGCGGTGGTGAAGGTCTCCGACCGCTTGGTCGGGATGGTGGTGTTGCGCTCGATCAGCTTGGTCATCACGCCACCCTTGGTCTCGATACCGAGGGACAGCGGGGTGACGTCAAGCAGCAGAACGTCTTTCACCTCACCCTTGAGCACACCGGCCTGCAGGGCAGCGCCCACGGCGACGACCTCGTCGGGGTTGACACCCTTGTTGGGCTCCTTGCCACCGGTCAGTTCCTTGACCAGCTCGGTGACGGCGGGCATCCGGGTCGAACCACCGACCAGGACCACGTGATCGATCTCGCCGACCGAAATGCCGGCGTCCTTGATCACCTGCTGGAACGGCGCACGGGTGCGGTCCAGCAGATCCTGGGTGATGCGCTGGAACTCCGCGCGGGTCAGCTGCTCGTCGAGGAACAGCGGGTTCTTGTCCGCGTCCACGGTGATGTAGGGCAGGTTGATCGACGTGCTCTGACCGGCACTCAGCTCGATCTTGGCCTTCTCGGCGGCCTCACGCAGCCGCTGCATGGCCATCTTGTCCTTGGTCAGGTCGATGCCGCTGGTGCTCTTGAACTTGTCGACCAGCCATTCGACGATCCGGTCGTCCCAGTCGTCGCCACCGAGGTGGTTGTCACCGGAGGTGGCACGCACCTCGACGACACCGTCGCCGATCTCCAGCAGGGACACGTCGAACGTGCCGCCGCCGAGGTCGAAGACCAGGATGGTCTGTTCCTTGCTGCCCTTGTCCAGGCCGTACGCCAGCGCGGCCGCGGTGGGCTCGTTGACGATGCGCAGGACGTTGAGGCCGGCGATCTGGCCGGCTTCCTTGGTGGCCTGCCGCTCGGCGTCGTTGAAGTAGGCGGGCACCGTGATCACGGCGTCGGTGATGTCCTCACCCAGGTACGCCTCGGCGTCGCGCTTCAGCTTCATCAGCGTGCGCGCGCTGATCTCCTGCGGCGTGTACTTCTTGTCGTCGATCTCGACGGTCCAGTCCTTGCCCATGTGGCGTTTGACCGAACGGATGGTGCGGTCGACGTTCGTCACCGCCTGGTTCTTGGCGGGCTGACCGACCAGCACCTCACCGTTGCGCGCAAATGCGACGACGGACGGGGTGGTCCGGGAGCCCTCGGAGTTCGCGACGACGACGGGGTCGCCGCCTTCCAGGACCGCCACGCATGAGTTGGTGGTCCCGAGGTCGATGCCGACCGCACGAGCCATAGTGGTTGCCTCCTGAATAGCTTTTTTCGGATCTGAGTGAACCTCGCTCAAGCCTGCACCCGAAGCAGGTGTCCTGTCAAGCCAGAGTTGAGTCTGTCTCACTCAAGTTGTCGTACTGGTCAACGGGGCAGCGTCGGGATTTGTTCCCGCCCGCCGCCGGCACTCCAAGTCGACTGCAAGTGCGGCCACCCAAGATGCTCGGCGTGTACACATGGGAGGCCGCGGCAACCGCGTGGGAAGAGGCCAAAAACCGCCCGGCCCGTCTTCGCCCGGGCGCCTTGCCGCGGCCTCTCCGTGCACTTGCCGTCCTGAGCTGGGTCGGCGCGGCCGTCATGCTGGCCTTCGGTTTCATCCCCCGCCTGTTCACCCCCGAACAGCACGCGCTCTACGCCGGTGAACTGGTCTTCGACTACTCCCCCATCTGGCCGCTGCTGTGCGGCATCGCGGTGGGTTCGGGCGTGGCCGCGGTGGGCTACCTGTGCTCGGCCACCGGACCGGACGCCCCGCGCCACCACGCGGTCGTGGCCTGGGGCGCCGGCGTCGGCACCCCGCTGATCCCGCTTCTGGTACTGGCGATCGACCGGAGTTGGGTGGCCCTCCCGGCGGTCGCGGCCTGGCTCACCGCCGCCGTGCTGATCTTCCGTTCCCTGCACGTGCGCCGTGCGCCGATCGGTCCCTGGCCGGGCGTGCTGCTCGCCGGACTGGTCGCCGCGCCCTGGATCCCGGCCGTGTATGCCAACATCCGGCTCGGCTTGGCGGTGAACGATCCCGTCGCACAACAGGATCAGCACGCCCTGCTGCTGCTGTTACTCGACGACCTCGGAGCCCAGACCTACGTGCCCGCCATCGCGCTGGCCTTCGTCGCCGCCATGGCGACCGGCGGTGTGGCGATGGCCGCCCATTCCCGATCCGCGATCGCGCACACCGTTTCGCGGCACCGGACCACCTGGGGTTTCACCGCGCTGCTGTGCGCCGTCGCCGTCATGGTCATCGTGCTGGAGGTGACCGGCATCGGCGGCATCGCCTCGGGGTTCCAGAACGGCTACTGGGCGCCCGGCGGGCCCGGAACCTGGCCGCACGCGGTGCTGGTCGCCGGTGCCATCGCATACGGAACGCAGCGCACCTTCCGGTCACCGGTCGCCCGGCGCGGCGATATCGCGACCACCCTGGCAGTCGGGGTCAGCGCGCTGTCCAATCAGATCCTCATCGCCGTGGTGGTGACGGCCAATCTGGTCGCCAACGCCATCACCGGCCCGGCGGCGAGCGCGATCGCCCCGCCGCCCGGCCTGGAACTGGTGATCATGTGGACGGCGTTGCTCGCCCTGGTGCCGGTCGCGGTGCGGTCCCGCTGGCGCGACACGGTCGGGCGCCTGGTCGCCCGGGTGGGTCTGCTGTTCCTGGTGCCCGTCTATATCAATGTGACGCTGACCCAGCTCGGCGTCGAGGTGCCGGTCTCGTTCTGGGCCAAACCGTCCCAGGTGGTCATCTGCCTCACCGTCATCGCCTGTGTGGCCACGGTGTCAGGGCTGGCCGGCCGACCCGGCCCGATCCCGGCGGAACTGGCCAACCGGCTGGTACTGATCCCGCTGCTCATCGTGGTGGGCACCGCCTGGTTGCCGAGCGTCGTCGCCGCGCCGCTGACCCCGGTGATCGCGGTGACGGCCGCGCTGTTCGCGCTGCTGTGGGCGATGCCGTCGGATTCCGGGGACGCACACACCGGCATCGTGTTGACCGTGTCGGCCCAGCTGCTGGCGGTCGCGGCGACCGCCGCCATCGTCACCGTCTATCCGGATGTCTCCGCCGACGACCCGACGCTGGCGCTGCTGCTGTTCGCGGTGCCGTTGAGCACTCTGCTGTGCGCCCAGACCCGACTGGGCTGACCCTGGTTTCCGATCTCCGACGTGTGCTGTCCGCCACTGCTACCCCCGCAGTAGTCGCGGGCCACCGTTCAGCCGGTACCGTGCCTTAACCGGTCCTGGGTGACCGCAGCCACTCACTCGTCTCGTGCATGGGGGTTGATCACTGGTGTCAGAGCAGTTCCCGCATCATGGCCCTGCGGAGGTCCCGCCGGACGTCCCGGTCACCGAGGTCCTGGCCGCCGAGGTCATCGATACCGACGCCGACGTGACGCCGGAACCCGCTGCCGAACCGGAACCCGCACCGGCCGCCGAGCCCGTCGAGGGCAAGGTCACCGAGAAGGCACCGGTCAAGCGCAACGGCTTCAACCGCCGCGGGTTCCGTTTGGCCACCCCGCTGGGCGACATCGCGATCGCCATCCGCACCCCCAAACAACGCCCGATGGTGCCCAAGCGGTTCGACCCGCTCGGTCTGACCGACCGCGCCTTCGACGCCGCCAAGATGGGCTTCAAACTGGCCGCCTGGGGTGAGGAGCAGGTGGCCACCATGGTCAAGGCGCGACTGGAGGCATTGGAGAGCCCGCCGCAGCCGGCCAAGCCCACCGAGCCCGATCCGTCGGTCAACGATTCCCTGCACACCAAGCTGGGCCGGCTGCTCGACCGGGCCCTGGACCAGAGCACCAGCGGCAGCCAGCAGGAGCTCTACCATCGGCTGCTCGACCAGTTGGTGGCCGACGAGGCCCGGATCATCGGCGCCCTGTCCGACGGCGCGTCCTCGCCACTGGTGAACGTGCACAGCCGGTCCCGCGGGCAGGTGGTGCTCCAGCACGCCTGCCTGATCGGCCGCACCGCGAACGTCGCACTTCCCAAAATGGTCCCGCAGTACGTCGATCATCTGCTATCCCTTGGACTTGTCGAGATCGGTCCGGAGGACCCGTCACAGAAAGCGGATTACGAGGTACTGATGGCGGAGCCGATGGTGTTGCGGGCGGTCAAGAACGCATCCCGCGGCCCGTTGATCGCGCGCACCGAGAAGCTGTCGCTGCGCCTGTCCGAGCTGGGCAAGGGGTTGTGGGCGGCCGCCATCGAGCAGGGCGGTCGGTGACCCACAGCGTTTTGGCCATGCAGTCCTGGCCCGAGATCCTGGCCGACTTCGAGGTCAACTGGTTCATCTATCTGTCCATGCCGTTCATCGCGGCGTTCGTCGGCTGGAGCACCAAGATCGTCGCGGTGGAGATGCTCTACCGGCCAATGGAATTCAAGGGCATCGGTCCGATCGGCTGGCAGGGCATCGTGCCGCGACGGGCCGGCAAGGTGGGCTCCAAGACCATCGAGCTGCTCACCCAGAACCTGCTCAAACCCGAGGAACTGCTCGACCGCGTGGACGCGAAAGAGGCCGTCGAGGCGCTGCGCGGCCCGCTGACCGAGGCCATCGACGAGATCTCCCGCGAGGTCGCCGAACAGATCCGGCCCGGCCTGTGGGATTCGCTGCCCGAAGCCGGGCGGCGCGCGATCCAGAAGCGGATCGAGCAGGAGACACCGCGGGTGGTGGAGTCGCTGCTCAACGAGATGCGCGCGGATCTGCCGCGGTTCGTCGACATCCAATTCCTCGCCGTGACAACGCTGGTCCGCAACAAGGACAAGCTCAACAAGCTGATGCGCAGCATGGGCGACGACGCGATGGCCTTCGTCCGCCGCAGCGGTATCTACTTCGGGTTGGTCATCGGCGTCGTGCAGATGTTCGCCTGGGCGGTGTTCCAGAACCCGTGGATCATGCCGGCATTCGGGTTCGGCGTCGGATTCATCAGTGACTACATCGCGCTGAACATGTTGTTCCGGCCGATCGAACCGAAGAAGTACCTCGGCTTCATCCCGTTCCAGGGGCTGCTGCACGCGCAGCGCGAGAAGATCACCCGCGACTACGCCAAGATCCTGGCCGACGACCTGTTCTCCCCCGAGATCCTGTTCGACGGCATCCTGCGCGGCCCCGGCGCGGACAAACTGTTCGCATTGGTGGGCAAGGAGGTCAGCGCCGCGATCGACGCGCAGACCGGGATCGCGACGCCGCTGGTCAAACTCGCCGTCGGCACCCAGCGCTACAACGCCCTCAAGGACGGCCTGGTGCGGATGGTGGTGGAGCGGCTGCCCACCACCCTGCTGGAGGCCCAGGACTACGCCATGCAGGCGCTCGACCTGGAGCAGACCATCATCGACAAGATGGGTCAGCTCACCAACGAGGAGTACGAGTCGATCCTGCGGCCGGTGTTCAAGGACGACGAACCGACCATGATCGCGGTCGGCGCCATCCTCGGCGGTGTGGTCGGCGAGCTCCAGGTGGTCCTCATCGAGCAGTTCGGCAACGAACCCGAGGCCGTCAACGCGCTGCCCGAGACCGTCCGGCTGATGCTGCACCAGTAGCCCCCGCGCCGGTGCGCTACCCGGGTAAACGGCGGTCGGCCCGGTAGCCTCGGAGCCGTGATGGGCAGGGCAACACGGGTAGCGACGTGCATCGGGACCGGCGCCGTAGTGCTCGCCGTGATTCTGGGCGGGTGTAGCGACAGCACCGACGGCACCCCGGTCGGTTCGGCGCCGTCGGGCACCGAACCGGATTTCCCGACCTCCCGGCCGAGCCGCACCACCTCGACCCCGCCGAGCGCGCCGCCGTCGAGCACCCCGGTCCCGCCGGGCGCGCAGGCGCTGACCCCGCAGAACGGCTACGTCTACATCGAGACCAGGTCGGGGCTGACCCGCTGCCAGCTCACCACCGACGCGGTCGGGTGTGAGGCGGAGTTCGAGAACTCCCCGGACATCGACGGCTTTCCGGCCAACGGCGTCAACGTCACCGCCGATGGCTCGGTGACCTGGATCTCGGGCAATCTCGGCGACATCCCCACGGTGCCACTGGACTACCGGACCTACACCGCACTGGGCTGGACCATCGAGGCCTCGGAAGAAGGCACCCGTTTCACCAATGACGGAACCGGGCATGGGATGTTCGTCCGCATCGAGGGGGTAGAGACGTACTGATGACTGTCGCTCGCAGAGAACGCGCAGCACTGGTGGACACCATGCGCGCCGCCGGTCCCGACGCCCCGACGCTCTGCGAGGGCTGGGACGCCCGCGATCTGGCCGCGCATCTGGTGGTCCGGGAACGGCGTCTGGACGCCGCGCCGGGCATCCTGGTGCCCCAACTCGCCGGCTACACCGCGCGGGTCCAGCATCAGGTCACCGCCTCCACCGACTGGGCCGAACTGCTCGACCAGGTGGCGGCCGGCCCGCCGGTGTACTCCCCGTTCATCCTGCTCGACCCGCTGGTGAACGTCGCCGAGATGTTCATCCACCACGAGGACGTGCGCCGCGCCGGAGCTTCTTGGGAGCCAAGGGTTCTCGATGAGAAGACGACCTCGGCCCTGGCGCGCCAGGTGAGTTCGTTCGCGCGGATGACGCTGTCCAAGTCCCCGGCCAAGGTATCCCTGGCCACCCCCGCGGGCAAGGTGCTGGCCACCGCCGGCAAGGGCGCCCCGGTCACCGTCACCGGGGAGCCCGGCGAGTTGCTGTTGTTCGCCGCGGGCCGCGAACCGGCCCGGGTGACGTTCGACGGGGACACCGAGGCCGTCGCCGCGGTGCGGGCGAGCCGCCGCGGGCTCTAGCCGCCCGCCGTAGGCTGGACCGCATGGCATCTCTGGACTTCCGCGTCTTCGTCGAACCGCAGCAGGGCGCGACCTACGCCGATCAACTGGCCGTGGCCAAGGCCGCCGAGCAGCTCGGCTACTCCGCGTTCTTCCGTTCCGACCACTACCTGGCGATGAGCGGTGACGGGCTGCCCGGCCCCACCGACGCCTGGGTGACGCTGGCCGGTCTCGCCCGGGAGACCAGCTCCATCCGGTTGGGCACCATGGTCACCTCGGCGACGTTCCGGTACCCCGGGCCGCTGGCCATCGCGGTGGCGCAGGTCGACGAAATGAGCGGTGGCCGAGTCGAACTCGGCCTCGGCGCCGGGTGGTTCGAGTCCGAGCACCAGGCGTACGCGATCCCGTTCCCGCCGCTGGGCGAGCGTTTCGACCGGCTCACCGAACAGCTGCACATCCTGACCGGGCTGTGGCAGACACCGGCCGGGGCGACCTTCGACTTCACCGGTAAGCACTACACCGTGCAGGACTCCCCCGGGCTGCCCAAGCCGGCCCAGTCACCGCGCCCGCCGATCATCATCGGCGGGGGTGGGCCCAAGCGCACCCCGGCACTCGCCGCGGAGTTCGCCGACGAGTTCAATATCCCGTTCGCGTCGCTGGAAGACCTGACGGCCCAGTACGACCGGGTGGCCGCCGCGGTCGCCGCGGCCGGGCGCGCCCCGGACTCGCTGGTGTACTCGGCGGCCTTCGTGCTGTGCGCGGGCGCCGACGAAGCCGAACTGACCCGCCGGGCCGCGGCGATCGGGCGTGAGCTCGACGAGATGCGCGGCAACTCACCGGTGGCCGGCACGCCCGATGAGATCGTGGAGAAGCTGGGCGCTTTCGTCCGCGCCGGAGTACAGCGGGTCTACCTGCAGGTGCTGGATATGTCCGATCTCGACCACCTGGCGTTCTTCGCCTCCGAGGTCATCCGGCAGCTGGACTGACCCACGGCTACTATCGGTGGCCGTGACGGGCGATCCGAAGTGGCATGAGCGAACGCCCACCCTGCTGGCGGCCAGCGTCGCGGCGCTGGCGGCCATCGGCCTCATCGTGTGGTTGACGATGGTCGTGGTGCGCCAGGTGAACAGCACCGATCCGGCCCCGCTGGAGTATGTGACGCCGTTCGACGACAGCACCACCAGCAGCGTGACGACCACCACCGGCACCACGTCGGGGGCCACCACCACCAAACCGGTGGAGACCACCGACATCACCGAGGTGACCGACCCGTCGGCATCGGAGACGACCTCGTCGACCACCAGGACCCGGACCCGGACCTCGACCACCCGCGCGGAGGACGGCGAGGAACAGACCACGACCTCGAAGCGGCGGGCCCGCCACAACGAGACCCGGACGGTGTACCTGCCGCCGACGCCTTAGCGGCCCATCGCGCGGAACTCGGCCACCAGGGCCTCCGCGCTGCGCACCGCCGCCCGGCAGGCCCGGGTGGTGAACGGATCGTTGAGCGGGTGTTCGGCGCGGCGCCGCCAACGCTGAGTGGCGGCGAACGCGGCGCGCGGCCCGTCATCGGGCACCTGGGGCCCGAGCCCCAACCGGCTGGCCGCGTCGGTTCCCGATCCGCCGATCAGACGGCGCAGCGAGGCCATCTCGCCGTCGGTCAAAGTGGTTTCACGGGAACGTAATTGGCTCAGCAGCCGGAGTTCCTCGAAGGCATGCGTGTCGGCCAGCAGCGGGTCGATATCGGCCATGATCTGCCGGCTCGCGTACACCGGGTTGACCTGGACGAAGCGGCGTAGCGACAGCAGCGCGGTGTGTGCCTTGAGCAGATCGGACCGTTGCGCGAACTGCTGGTCGATGACGTCACGCAGCGCGATCAGCCCGCTGCGCTCCAGCAGTTCGTCGGCCAGCGCCACCGAATCGCTGATACCGGCGCTGAGCACCGCGATCGAGATCCGGATGCCGAACATCCCGAAGCGTTCCAGCAGCGCGGCGCGGGTCGCGGCGTCCACCGGCAGCGCGCTGTCCTCGCGGACGAACCGGTCCGCGCTCAGCATCGCCTTGGCCAGCTCGGTCGGCGGCACCCCGGCCAGCTTCTCCAGTGCCACGAACTCGCTCTGGCGCAGGGTCCGCGCGGTCAACGCGAGCAACCCGGACACCGGCACCACCGCCTGGCAGATGCCGGTCCTGTCCATCTCGGCGGTGAACCGGGTGGCCACGTCGCGGGCCGAGAGCATGGCGTCGATGCGCCCGGCACCGATCTCGTCGGCGCGCGAGGCCACCCCGATGACGCCGAGCGCGCCCGCGGCCCCGGCCGTACCGCCGACGAGTTCACCGATCTGTTTGAGCAGCGCGATATCGGCGGCGTTGAGGGTGCGCAGCAGGAACACCACCGCGTCCACCCGCGGCACACCGTCCTCGGGGACCAGCAGCCGCAGGGTGCGCTGGGAGACGTCGCGGGACAGTGAGGAGGTGCCCGGGGTGTCGATGATGGTGGTGTCGATGAGTTCGGCGGCGGGCCATTCGACGTCGAGGTCCTCGATCCCATCGGGGTCGAGGCCGGCGAAGCTGAAGGTCAGGCTGCGCTGTTCTCCCGCGGCCCGGGCGATGGGGACGTTGGAGCGGGTGCCGTCGCGGTGATTGGCGGTCACCCTCGGCGCCGGGCCGTGCCGGAACCGGGTGACGATGCGGGTAGCCTCGGTCGCGTCGGTGGGCGCGATGTCCTCCCCGACCAGCGCGTTGACCAGTGTGGATTTACCGGCCTTGAGGGTTCCGGCCAGCGCGATGCGCATCGGCTCGTTGAGCCGGCGCCCGATCTGTTCCAGCTCGGCGTGCACCTCGGGGCGCTGCCGGTACGCGGGATCGGCCCGGTAGGCGGCGATGGTCCCACCGAGGATGGCGCGCACGTGATCGCTGGTGCTCATGACGAGCCCAGCTTAGGGGCGCAGGGAGCGACGGGGAGTGCTCAGGGTGACACCAGCTTGTCCACGTTGTCGACGACCTGCTTGAGGATGTCGAGCTGGCGTTCGAGCTCCCGGATCCGGGTATTGCGCTGGTCCTCCTCCACTTTCGCCGCGGCCAGGGTGGCCTGCAGCGACTCATTGAGGGACCGGCTGGTCTGGTTGGCGATGGCGCGGTAGTGGTCACGCAGCTGACGCTGCACGACCCGGAGCCGATCCCGGGACTCCTTGTTCACCACGAAGGAGACGTCGTCGACGAACCGGCGCGCGTTGGTCTTGGCCTCGTTGCGCACCCGCAGCATCCGGTTCTCCATGTCCTCCTTGTAGGCCTTGCGGCCCAACAGGAATCCGGCGCCCAGCGACAGCGGGTTGAACATGCCCAGCCCGGCGAACGAGGTGAGCATGCCGAACATCAGGATGCCGCCGTAGGAACCCCGCATCCCGGTGACCACCTTGTGCCCGGCCTTGATGGGTTTGGCCTCCAGCCGGGCCACCGATTTGAATTCGCCGAGCCCGGCGCCCATGTCGCGGGCGCTCACCTCCGGCAGATCGACCACGTCAAGACCGGCCTCGGTGAACAACCGGGCGACCTCGGCGGCCAGCGCCTCGGCGCGCTGATAGGCCCACACGAAGTTGTCGCCGACCGCGGTGGCCACCGCATTCTCCAGTTCGGTGCCGATCTCGGCCCAGTGCAGGGTGGGATCGCAGTTGTCGATCACCGTCTCGGTGTGCGCGGTGATGTGCCGGAACCGGTTGCGCAGATCGTGGTCGACGTCGGCGGTCAGGTCCGCGATGCCGTCGTTGAGGGTCTGTTGCCACAGCGCCGTCTGCGCCAAGGCGTCCTGGGCTTCGGACTTGCGCCGTTCCAGTTCGGCGGTGAGCCGTTCCCGGGCGCCCGGATCGTTGAGCACCGACAGCTCGCTGCTGACGGCGAGCGCGAGATGCTCTGCAGCGGCGCGGATCTCGCCGAGGACCTGATCGCGGATCCGGTCGTTCTCCCGCGACATCACCTTCTCGGACAGGAACTTCACGATGGCCGGGAAATTGGACTCCTCGTTGAGTTCCTTGTCGTTGAGGGTGATGGCGTGGCTGCGCAGCACCGAACTGGCCGGGATCACCGGGATGTCGACACCGGCCCGCCGCAGGTGCCCGGTGTTGACCGCGACGATGTCGCGCCAGTGCCCGTACAGGTCGGTCTTTGTCGCGATGACCGTTGCCAGTGGGCAGATCTCGACGGCTTGGCGGATGAAGGTCAGCTCCGGCTCGGTGAATTCCTGGCTGGTGTCACTGACCATCAGGACGGCGTCGGCGTCGGGCAGCAGGCCCAGGGTGGCCGACAGATGCGGCTGCCCGTGCCCGCCGACGCCGGGGGTGTCGATGAACGCCAGTCCGTTCTTGAGCATCGGGCTGGGCACCCCGACCTCGACGCGCAGCACCTCACGTCCGCCGGCGGCCGGTGCCCGGCGCAGGTCCTCCTTGAGGTCGGCCATGCCGATATCGATCAGTTCGGCCTCGGCGGGGTCCGCGCCGACGACCACGAGCCGGGCGGTCGGCTCCTCGGCGTGGTAGACCACGGTGGCCAGCACGGTGCTCTCGTCGTCGCCGACCCGGGCGACGGGCACATTGAGCAGCGAGTTGAGCAGCTGACTCTTGCCCTGTTTGAGCTGACCGGCGATGACCACCCGGATCTGCGGATCGGAGATCCGGTCCCGGGCGATGCGCAACCGCTCCACCAGGTCGGCGCGGTCGTACAGGCCGGCGATCTTGACGGTGTGGTCGATGAGCTCGACGATCACCTTGGTGGGTCTCGCGGGTGGGGTCATGAGGTCCTCTCCTGAGCGTCAACCGTAGGCGCGCCGACTGGCGGGGACCAGGAAGCGGTCCCCGCCAGTCGGGATCGGGATCGGGATCTAGAACAGTCCGGCGTCGACGTTGGTCTCGATGGTGTTGTCGACGTCCAGGGTGTTGGAGTTGTCGACCGAGTTGTCGATGTCGGTGTCGACGACGGTGACGACCGAGCTGTCGTCGTCGCTGTTGTCCAGTACGCCGGAGTTGTCGATGATGGTGATCCCGCCACCGCCGCCGCCGTGACCACCGTCGGCGTGGCCGCCGCCGAGCAGGCCGCCGCCGGCCACCGCACCGCCGCCGTTACCGCCGCTGGTGTCGACGTCGTTGAGCACCGGGCCCTTGTTATCGGAGATGATGTCGTCGCCGGCGGTCTGCGAGTTGTCCTCGACGTCGTTGCCGTGCCCGACGATGACCGGCGAGTGGTTACCGGTCTCGACGTCCACCTTGGTGTTGCCGTGGCCGATCACATTGTCGTCACCGGTGATGTTCTCGTCGCCGACGACGTTGTCGTCGCCGGTGGTGACGGTGCCGGTGTTCGGCCCGTCGACGATGACGCCGCCGTCGGTGGCGGTGGTGGTGGTCTTGTTGCCGAAGGTGATGTCACCGAAGCCCAAGTTGAAGCCGCCCACCTGGGAGTTGGCACCCGAGCTCTGATCGGGGCTCATGAACTCGGCGTTGGTCCGGTTGTGGCTGGCGATGTCGGTCTCCGGGGCGAAGGTCCGCTGCGGGGCGTACATCGGCGCGAACGAGGTGGCGATGCTGTGGTGGTCGGCGACCGCGCGCTGCAGGCCGAGCACCGGATCCCCGCCGCCGAGGGCCAAACCGGCCGGGGCCGCGGTGGCCGCGACGGCCTGCAGCTGGGCGGCGGTGACGTTGGGCAGGCCGGCGTCGCGCATGGCCTGCTCGGGGTCGGCCACAAAGGCGCCGGCCAGGCTCGGGCTACGGAACAGGTCGAGGATGTAGTCGATGATGGTGGTCATTTCTGGCCTCTCTATGTCTGTCTCGCTGGGTGGTCCGGCGAACTGAAGACCACGTTATGAGCGCGCCGACCCCGGGAAAACGGGGTTGAATCCCCTCCTCGGCGAGCCCCATACGGGGCACTAGGGGGTGCCCCCATTAGGGGGTTAGGGGGTAGCTTGGGGGGCGTCCCCGGGCACCAAAAAACCCGCTCACCGCGGGTGCAGCGCGATGAGCGGGCCGGTTCGTGGAATCAGTCGAAGAGGTCGAACCCGGACGGGTCCGGGGCGTGCAGGTCCGGGTCGGTGACATCGAGGACCGCGACCTCGGGCAGCGGTTCGGGCACCGCGAGATCGTCGAGATCGGGTACCTCGACGACGGGCAGCTCGTCGTCCGGCAGCGCCGTCGCGGCGGGCTGGTCGACGGTGGTCACCACCTCGCGCACCCCGAAATAGTCCACGTCATGCGCCACCACCGGAATCGCATCGGGGAAGGCGTCGGGGAAGGCATCGTCGATGCCGAATGCGTCGAAGGCGGCGGTGGCCGCACCACTGGCCCAGACGTTGGCATCCGCGGCGGGCAGCGTGCCGGAGATCGAGTCGGTGACCACCGGGATGAGTTGGTCGACGTCGGCGGACGTCACCTCGGGCAGGCCGGCGGCCGCAAGCGTGGCGGCCGGATCGGCGGCGTAGCGGGCCGCGGTGTCGGGATCCCGCACCAGCGCCATCACGAAGTCGAGCAGTGAATTGGCCATGAGTTCGGTCTCGCCCCCGTTTTCCCGTTACGTCTGAAGCTCGTACACCGATGTTAGGCACAGAGCGCGCCGTTGAGATCGGTGCTGAGCCCAACCCTCGTCGACACCCGTTAGGGGATCGCCCATTAGGGGGTCCGACACGTTAGGGGGAATCCGGCTGTACCGGGATCTGGGCCATTAAGGTTGGGGACTGTCTAGGAGGTTGCATGAGCGACGCTTGCGAGCGAACCATCGGACGGACATGCGAGATCCGAGCCTGCGAGGAAATCGCATGAGCGACTCGCTCGGTCTGTCCGTCGGCATGACCAATCTGGTGGCGGCCCGGGACGGGCGGCCACCGGTCACGCGCCGGTCGGTGCTGACCCTGTTCAACGACCGGGCCCCCGAGGTGGGCGTGCCCGGGGAGAACCCCAACCTGGGGCAGCCCGGACTGGTGCTCGGTGGTTTCGTCGACCGCGTCGGCGACCCGGTGCCACTGGTGGCCTCCGACGGCTCCTCGCACCGTGGCGACCAGGTGCTCGCCGAGGCACTCGATGCGATGGCGCACACCGTCGGCGGCGGCCAGCCCATCACCATCGCGGTACCCGCGCACTGGGGGCCCGGCGTGGTGGCTGCCCTGCAGACGGCACTGCGCGCCAAGCCCGGACTGGCTTCGGCGGCCGTGGTGCCGGATTCGGTGGCCGCGCTGGCCGGGCTGCGCGCCGCGGGCAGCCTGCCGCCCGGCGGCGTGGTGGCGCTGTGCGACTTCGGTGGCACCGGCACCAGCGTGACGCTGGCCGACGCCACCGCGCAGTTCGCCCCGATCGGCGCCACGCTGCGCTACCCCGACTTTTCCGGTGAGCAGATCGACCAGGCCCTGCTCAACCACGTCATCGCCGGCATCGCCGACGCGGGCGACGCCGATCCCGCCGGCACCGCCGCGGTGGGCTCGCTGGGCCGGCTGCGCGACGAATGCCGGCGGGCCAAGGAGCGGCTGTCGGCCGAGACAGCCACCGTGGTGCCCGCCGAGCTGCCCGGATTCAGCTCCGATGTCCGGGTGACCCGCGCCGAACTCGACCAGCTCATCGATCCACCCCTCAACGGTCTGCTCAACGCCATCGAAGAACTGCTGCAGCACAACGGCATTGCGAAGAGCCGACTGTCCGCCGTGGCGACCGTCGGTGGCGGAGCGGCCATTCCGCTGATCACCCAACGGCTTTCCGAGCGGCTGCAGGTACCGGTGGTCACCGGGCCGCAGCCCGCCACCGCCGCGGCGACCGGTGCCGCCCTGGTCGCCGATGTCGCCTTCGAGGCGGGTGCCCCGACGGGTCTGGCCCCGGCCGCCAGCCCGGATGCCGCCCCGACCGGGATGGCCCCGACCGCGGCCTGGGCCGGTGCGGCCGGCGCGGATGCGGGCGCCCCCGGCGGGTTGGCCTGGTCCGAGGACAGCGATTCGCCCACCGGTGAACCGGTGCCCTACCAGGGCCCGGATTACGAAACCGGTTATGCCGCAACACCGACCGATGCCCGGCCGCCGATCGCCTTCGCCCCGGGTGAGGACGACTACCCGGCCGAACCCGAACCACTGCCCTGGTACAAGCGGCCCCCGTTGCTGTTCGGCGCCGCGGCCGCGGCCGCCCTGTTGGCGGTCGGCGGTCTGGCGGTCACGCTCACCGGCACCAGCAGCCCGAGCGGCCCGGTCACCGAGACCGCGACCAGTTACTCCACCGAACCCGGCCAGCCCGGCGAACCGATGGCGACCGAACCGCAGACGGTCACCGTGACCGGCAACGACGGGGTGGTGACCACCTCGGAGATCCCGCCGCCACCGCCGGAGAGCACGACCACCACCACGACGACTCCGTCCACCACGTCGTCGACCACCACGACCACCACGACGACGACCACCACGACCACCACGACCACCACGACGACTCCGCCGACGACGACCACCACCCGGGTGACCACGACCACGCAGCCACCGGTCACCACCACGACGGTGCCGCCCGCCCCGGAGCCCGAGCCCGAACCTGAGCCCGCGCCCGCCCCGGCACCCGAGCCCGTGGAACCGCCCATCGAAGAGGGATAGCCCGGCGATGCCTTCCACGGCTCTCGTAGGCGCGGACACCGGTGCCGTCGCGGCGCTGATCGCGGCTCCCCGTGAGCCGGCCAAGGTCCTGGTGTCCGGCGGGATCGGCGCCGGGAAGACCACCCTGCTGGGTGCGGTCCGCACCGCGCTACGGGAGGCGGGCGTGCCGGTGCGAAGCCGGCCCGACGACGAGACGGACGCCGCACTGGTCGTCGACGACGCCCATCTGCTCCCCGACGAGGATCTGTCCCGACTGACCGCGGCGGCCGCCGATCCGGGACGCACCGTGGTCGTCGCCGCCGAACCGCTGGCGCACCGCGGCGCGCTGCGCGACCTGAGCCTGGCGTTGACCCGGGACGATCCCGCCGTGACGCTGCGGCCGTGGACCGCGGCCGAGTTGGCGAGGGCGCGTCCCGACCGCGCCCACCGCGCGGAGGCGGTGCTGACCGCGACGGCCGGGGTGCCGTTGCTGGTGCTGGCGGCCCTGGACGCCGACGCGCCGGCCGAGGCCACCCGAGTCGCCCTCGTCGAACGCCTGCGCGGGCTGGAGCAGCCGGTGCTCGACACCCTGCTGTTGTGCTCGCTGGACGCGGGCCTGGGGCCCGACGATATCGCCGCCGCGCTACGAGTGGACGCGGAGTCGGGCGGACAGTTGGTGGACCGTGCCAGGGCCGGCGGTCTGCTGGAACCCGGGCAACCGCCGGCGTTCCGGCGCACCCTGCACCGCGCGGTGACCGAGATCGTGGGCACCGCCCGGCATCACGACACCGAGGTCGCACTGCTGCACACCCAGCTCGAAATGACCACGCTGACAGCCGATCTCGCACTGCGGCTAGCCGAGCACGGCCTGCGGGACGAGCGGCTGGCCGACGCACTGACCGATTTTGCGCGGCGGCACCGCGGTGACCCGGCGCGGGCGGCGGCGCTGTACCGCGCGGCATCGGAGGCCGGTTCCACGCAGCTGAACACCGCTCTCGGCGATGCGCTGGCGTTGACCGGCGACTGCGCGACCGCCGCCCGGTTGGCCGATGAGCTGCTCGGCTCCACCGACCCCGCGCAGCGGGCCGCCGCGGTGCGTATCGCCGCCAGCGTGGCCATGCACGACGGTGCCGCAGCGGCGGCCGCGGATCTGTTCGGCTGGCTCGGCCCCTATCCGGATGCCTTCATCGCCTCCGCGGCCGCGGTGGTCGCGGTGGCCACCGGCGATGCCCCGACGGCCCGGGCCGCCCTCGCCATCGAGGACCCGGGCCCGCCCACCTCGACGGCCCGGGCGGCACGCCACCTGGCCGACGGCCTGCTGGACACCCTGGACCGACCGTTCCCGACGGCCATCGCCCGGCTGAGCCGGTCCATCACCTCGGAGTGGTCGCGGGACGCGGTGTCCCCGGACAGCCCCGCGGCCCTGGTCACGCTGGCCGCGATCCACGGCGGCGACCCGGTGCGGGCGCGCAGCATCATCGGCCGGGCGGCCGCGCAGTCCTCACCGTTCACCGCGCACCGGCACCGGCTGCTGCTGGGCTGGACCCACATGCTCGACGGTCAGCTCAGCCGGGCGGCCGGCGCGACAGCGGTCGGGACGGCCGGGCTGCACCGCCGGGATGCGCTGTGGTCGACCGCGCTGCAGACCGCGATCGCGCGGCGGGCCGGTGACAGCGGCGCCATGCAGCGGCACTGGTATGCCGCGCTGGACGTGCTGGCCGAGTACTCGTTGGACCTCTACTCCCTGTTGCCGCTGGGCGAGTTGTGGGTGGCGGCCGGCCGGCTGCGGCAGGTCGAGCGGTTGCAGCATCACCTCGACGAGGCGCTCGGTCTGCTCGACGCCCTGGGCCGGCCGGCGCTGTGGTCGGTGCCGCTGCACTGGGCCGGGGTGCACGCCGGAATCCTGGCCAACTCCCCCGACGCGGTCGCCCCGCACGGCCAGGCGCTCACCGCAGCGGCCGCCGACAGCCCCTACGCCCAGGCGCTGGCCCGCGCCGGTCGGGCATGGCTGCGGGTGCTGGCCAATCAGGTCGACGTCGAGGAGGTCACCCCGGCGGCCCGCGGGCTGACCCGGTTCGGGCTCACCTGGGATGCGACCCGGCTGGCCGGCCAGGCCGCGCTGCAGACCCCGGATACCCGGGTGTCGGGAGCGATGCTGCAGTTGGCGCGTGAGCTCAAGACGCTCGCCCACGACGAGGCCGACGACCCGGACCGCCCGGACAGCTCGGGTGCCCCGATCGCGCACGAGGGCGCGCCCGGGCAACTCGCGCCGGCGCCCCGACCAGCGGCGGCACCGTCCGCGCGGCTGTCCGAGCGGGAACGCGAGGTCGCCGAACTGCTGTTGCTCGGCATGCCCTATCGCGACATCGGCAGCCAACTGTTCATCTCCGCCAAGACCGTCGAACACCATGTCGCCCGTATCCGGCGGCGCCTCGGCGCGGAGTCGCGGTCGGAGATGCTGTCCATGCTGCGGGCCCTGCTGGGCACTCCCGCCTGAACCCCTACGGAACGCGTCGTTCGCTACCAACCGGTGAGTTAGGACAGCCTTGCTAGCGATGCCTTATTCGTTGATGTAACTATGAGCAGGCAAATAGCCTAAGTTACCGGCCAGTAACATGGCCCTGGTTACCGCTCGGTAACTTAAACCTCGGGAGGCGCGGGTGCAGCACACGCTCGAAGTGAGCAGGTTGGTCCTGGCATTGCTGGGAACCGCCATCGTCCTGGTGTTCGCCGCGCGGCGCGTGCTGTGGCTGACCAAGCTGATCAGCTCCGGGCAGAAGCTCGGTGACGAGCGCGGCCGCAAGGACGACCTGGTACGCCGCTTCCTGAACCAGAACAAGGAAGTCTTCGCCCAGTCGAAGCTGCTGAAGTGGTCCATCCCGGGCATCGCGCACTTCTTCACCATGTGGGGCTTCTTCGTCCTCGGCTCGGTATACGTCGAGGCGTACGGCGTGCTGTTCAACCCCGAATTCCACATCCCGCTGGTCGGCCGCTGGCCGGTGCTGGGCTTCCTGCAGGACTTCTTCGCGCTCGCGGTGCTGATCGGCATCGTCGTGTTCGCGATCATCCGCGTCGTCCGGGCCCCCAAGAAGATCGGCCGCGACTCCCGCTTCTACGGATCGCATACCGGTGGCGCCTGGGAGATCCTGTTCATGATCTTCCTGGTCATCGCGACCTACGCGCTGTTCCGCGGCGCCGCGGTCAACGTGCTCGGCGAGAACTTCCCGTATCAGTCCGGCGCATTCCTCTCCGACGGCATGGCCGCACTGCTGGCGCCGCTGGGCCCGACCGCCAACATGTGGATCGAGACCATCGCCCTGATGGGCCACATCGGCGTCATGCTGGTCTTCCTGCTGATCGTGCTGCACTCCAAGCACCTGCACATCGGCCTGGCCCCGATCAACGTCACCTTCAAGCGGCTGCCCAACGGCCTGGGCCCGCTGCTGCCGATGGAGCACAACGGCGAGAAGATCGATTTCGAGGATCCCGCCGAGGACGCGGTGTTCGGCCGCGGCAAGATCGAGGACTTCACCTGGAAGGGCTACCTCGACTTCACCACCTGCACCGAGTGCGGTCGCTGCCAGTCGCAGTGCCCGGCCTGGAACACCGGTAAGCCGCTGTCCCCCAAGCTCGTCATCATGAACCTGCGCGACCACATGTTCGCGAAGGCGCCGTACCTGATCGAGGGCAAGGAGCTGCCCGAAGAGGGCTCCGTCGACTTCGCGGCGCTGGGCGACAGCCTGCACGGACACGGCGTGCCCGAGGACGGCTTCGCGCGCATCGAGGGCTCCGGCCCGGAGCAGGCACTGCGCCCCCTGGTCGGCACCGCCGAACAGGGCGGCGTCATCGACCCCGACGTGCTGTGGTCCTGCACCAACTGCGGTGCTTGCGTCGAGCAGTGCCCGGTGGACATCGAGCACATCGACCACATCGTCGACATGCGCCGCTACCAGGTCATGGTCGAATCCGAATTCCCCGGTGAGCTCGGCGTGCTGTTCAAGAACCTGGAGAACAAGGGCAACCCCTGGGGCCAGAACGCCTCGGAGCGGACCAACTGGATCAACGAGGTCGACTTCGACGTCCCGGTCTACGGCGAGGACGTGGATTCCTTCGACGGCTTCGAGTACCTGTTCTGGGTCGGCTGCGCCGGCGCCTACGAGGACCGCGCCAAGAAGACCACCAAGGCCGTCGCCGAACTGCTGGCCACCGCGGGTGTGAAGTTCCTGGTGCTGGGCACCGGCGAGACCTGCACCGGTGACTCGGCGCGCCGCGCGGGCAACGAGTTCCTGTTCCAGCAGCTGGCCGCGCAGAACGTCGAGACCATCAACGAGCTGTTCGAGGGCGTCGAGGCCGTCGACCGCAAGGTCGTCGTCACCTGCCCGCACTGCTACAACACGATCAACCGCGAATACCCGCAGCTGGGCAGCAACTACACCGTGGTGCACCACACCCAGCTGCTGAACCGCCTGGTCCGCGACAAGCGGCTGATCCCGGTGTCGTCGGTCGACCAGGAGGTCACCTACCACGACCCGTGCTTCCTCGGCCGGCACAACAAGGAGTACGAGGCCCCGCGTGAGCTCGTCGGCGCGGCCGGCGCGAAGCTCACCGAGATGCCCCGGCACGCCGAGCGCGGTCTGTGCTGTGGCGCCGGTGGTGCCCGGATGTGGATGGAAGAGCACATCGGCAAGCGCGTCAACACCGAGCGCACCGAGGAGGCCGTCGATACCGGCGCCTCCGCGATCGCGACCGGTTGCCCGTTCTGCCGCGTGATGATCACCGACGGTGTCGACGAGGTCGCAGCCGCCCGGGACATCGAGAAGGTCGAGGTGCTCGACGTCGCTCAGCTGCTGCTGAACTCGTTGGACACCAGCCTGTACACGCTGCCCGAGAAGGGCACCGCCGCAGCCGAATCCGCCAAGCGTGCGGAGGCCCGCGAGGCCGCCGAGGCCAAGGTCGCCGCCGCCGCACCGGTCGAGGAGAAGGTCGAGCAGGCCCCGCGGCTCCCGCCGCTGCCGCACCGGCCGCGGCTGCTGCCGCCGCGCCGGTCAAGGGGCTGGGTCTGGCCGGTGGCGCCAAGCGCCCGGGCGCCAAGAAGGCCGCTCCGGCCGCTGCCGCTGAGGCTCCGGCCACCGAGGCCGCTGCCCCCGCGGCTCCGGTCAAGGGTCTCGGTATCGCCGGCGGCGCCAAGCGTCCCGGCGCCAAGAAGGCCGCTGCTGCGCCCGCCGCACCGGCCGCCGAGGCTGCCCCGGCCGCACCCGCCGAGCCCGCCGCTCCGGCGGCCCCGGTGAAGGGTCTGGGCCTGGCCGCCGGCGCCAAGCGTCCCGGCGCGAAGAAGGCTGCCCCCGCCGCTGCCGCCCCGGCCGCGCCTGCCGCCGAGGCTCCCGCCGAGGCACCGGCCGCCGCCGAGGCTCCGGCCGAACCGGCCAAGCCCGAACCGCCGGTGGTGGGTCTGGGTATCGCCGCGGGCGCCCGTCGTCCGGGTGCCAAGCGGTCGGCTCCCGCGGCCGCTGCTCCGGCGGCTCCCGCTCCGGCTGCGGCCGAGCCCGAGTCGACGGCCACCGAACCGGCGTCCGCCGCGGTGGAACCGGAACCGGCCGCTGAGGCTCCCGCGACACCGTCGTCCAACGGTTCGGATGACCGCGTCGTGGGTGATGAGCCCCCGGTGAAGGGTCTGGGCATCGCCAAGGGC
This sequence comes from Mycolicibacterium aurum, assembly GCA_900078775.1. Taxonomy (GTDB): domain Bacteria; phylum Actinomycetota; class Actinomycetes; order Mycobacteriales; family Mycobacteriaceae; genus Mycobacterium; species Mycobacterium aurum_A. The sequence continues at coordinate 5,526,360 of LT549889.1, read as the reverse complement.
GCCCGCCGGCCCGGCAAGCGGTAACAAGCACCACTGTTTGCGCACATTCCGTAACGCTCACCGTTACGGAATGTGCGCAAATTTTTTGGCTAGACCTGCTTGAGCTGGAACGGGGTGGCGCTGGTGATGCCGCCGGGGCAGACACCGTTCGAATCGGCCGACAGCACACCGCCGAGCGTCGCCGGATCGATCGAGATGTGGATGACCGCGGGTGCGAAACTGCCGTCGCTGCAGACGAATCCGTCCGGCTTGGTGACGAAGAAGTACCACTCCCCGTTGTGCAGCGTCATCGGGCTGCTCCAGCCCTGGTTGCTGGACACCGTGCCGGTGCACCCGGCCGGGGCGCAGGCGGAGGCGATGGTCCAGATGTTCTGGGCGTCGCCGCCCGCGAAATTGCCGTTGAGCAACGGCGGATCGGCGTGAGCCGCCCCCGCCCCCACCGACAGCGCCAGCCCGGCCGCCGCCACCATCCCGAATCCCGCACTCACCGCACGTGTAATAAGCGTCATAGTGATTGAGGAAGGTAGCACCGGGTCACGCCGAAGACGCGCATGCGCAGCCGGTTTTTCTGCACTCTCGTCAGAATCGTGTTCTCGCCGCGATAAATCGGTTTGCCACATCGTGGGACACTGGAGCGCGTGAGTACCCATCAGCTGCCCGACAAGACCTGGCATCCCGGCGGCCCGCCGAAGTCCAGGACCTTCGCGCAGTCGACCAAGCTGCAGGACGTCCTCTACGAGATCCGCGGCCCGGTACACGAGCACGCCTCCCGGCTGGAGGCCGAGGGCCACCGCATCCTGAAGCTGAACATCGGCAACCCCGCGCCGTTCGGTTTCGAGGCCCCCGACGTCATCATGCGCGACATCATCCAGGCGTTGCCGTACGCGCAGGGATACTCCGATTCCAAGGGCATCCTCCCGGCACGGCGCGCCGTGTTCACCCGCTACGAGCTCGTCGAGGGCTTCCCGAAGTTCGACGTCGACGACGTCTATCTGGGCAACGGCGTCTCCGAGCTGATCACCATGACCCTGCAGGCGCTGCTGGACAACGGCGACCAGGTGCTCATCCCGGCGCCGGACTACCCGCTGTGGACGGCGTCGACGGCGCTGGCCGGCGGCACCCCGGTGCACTATCTGTGCGACGAGACGCAGGGCTGGAACCCCGACATCGCCGACCTGGAATCCAAGATCACCGAGCGCACCAAGGCGCTGGTGGTGATCAACCCGAACAACCCGACCGGCGCGGTGTACAGCCGCGAGGTGCTCGAGCAGATGGTGGAGCTGGCCCGCAAGCATCAGCTGCTGCTGCTGGCCGACGAGATCTACGACAAGATCCTCTACGACGACGCCAAGCACATCAGCCTGGCCACCCTGGCGCCGGACCTGCTGTGCCTGACGTTCAACGGGCTGTCCAAGGCCTACCGGGTGGCCGGCTACCGCGCCGGCTGGCTGGTCATCACCGGCCCCAAGGAGCACGCCACCAGCTTCATCGAGGGCATCAGCCTGCTCTCCAACATGCGGTTGTGCCCGAATGTGCCCGCCCAGCATGCGATTCAGGTCGCACTCGGTGGCCATCAGAGCATCGACGACCTGGTGCTGCCGGGTGGGCGGCTGCTGGAGCAACGTGACGTCGCCTGGACCAAACTCAACGAGATCCCCGGTGTCTCCTGCGTGAAGCCCGAAGGTGCGCTGTACGCGTTCCCGCGGCTGGATCCCGAGGTGTACGACATCCACGACGACGAGCAACTGGTGCTCGACCTGCTGCTGCAGGAGAAGATCCTGATCACCCAGGGCACCGGATTCAATTGGCCCACACCGGATCACCTGCGCATCGTGACGCTGCCGTGGGCGCGCGATCTGGCCGCGGCCATCGAGCGGCTCGGCAACTTCCTGGTGAGCTACCGGCAGTAGCGCGCCCTCTAGGCTGTGCCGGTGGCGCACTCACATTCGCACTCGCTCGGCTCGGGGCCGACCCCACTGGGGCCGCTGGCCGCCCGCGTCGTGGTCGGCCTGCTGATCGCCCTGGGCGTGCTGACGCTGGCCGGGGCGGCCTGGCTGTGGCCCAGCCAGCAGAAGGTGGACATCCCGCTGCCGTTCCAGAACTCCGCGGGCGGCGGGGTCAGCACCGAGGCCGGCCATGTGCTGTCCAGCAGCGCGGGCCGGTGCGGCGGTGACGCGGTGGGTGTCGTGCTGACCTCCCCACCGGCGTCGACGGCCGGCCCGGACGCGCACTGCACGCAATCGCTGATCCGCATCGACTCCGGCCCGAACGCCGGCGCCTACACCGTGCTGGAGTTCAGCGGCGGCCCCGGCCAACCGCAACTGCTGGTCGGCGACGACATCCGGGTCACCCGGGCGGTCGATCCCACCGGGACGACGGCCTATTCGTTCTACGACTACGAGCGGGCCTGGCCACTGGCCGCGCTGGCCGCCGCCTTCGCGGTGGTGGTGGTCGCCATCGCCGGCTGGCGCGGGCTGCGCGCGCTGATCGGCATCGTGGTGGCCTTCGGTGTGCTGGTGGTGTTCATGCTGCCCGCGCTGCGTGACGGCGCCGCCGCGATCCCGGTGGCACTGGTGGCCTCCTCCCTCATCCTGTTCGCGGTGCTCTACCTGGCGCACGGGGTCAGCCTGCGCACCAGCGCCGCCCTGCTGGGCACCCTCACCTCACTGATCCTGGCCACCGTCCTGTCCTGGGGTGCGATCGAGCTGACCCAGCTGACCGGGCTGTCCGAGGAGGAGAACAATGCGGTCGCGACCTATCTGGGCGGGGTGTCGATCACCGGGCTGCTGCTGGCCGGTTTCATCATCGGCTCACTCGGTGTGCTCAACGATGTCACCGTGACGCAGGCGTCCACCGCGTTCGAACTCGCCGAGCACAGCGACTCGCGGCGGGCGGTGTTCTTCGGCGCCATGCGGGTGGGCCGCGATCACATCGCCAGTACCGTCTACACCCTGGTGCTGGCCTACGCGGGCAGCGCGCTGCCGCTGTTGCTGTTGTTCAGTGTGGCCAACCGGGCCCTGGGCGATGTGCTGGTCAGCGAGAGCGTGGCGATCGAGATCGCCCGGTCCGCGGTCGGCGGGATCGCGCTGGCCCTGTCGGTCCCGCTGACGACGGCCATCGCCGCGGTGCTGTCCACTCCCCGAGCCCCCGCACACTGACCGTTTCACCGCGGAGGGCCTCGGGTACCCGCGCTGGGTGAGCCAGCCCCAGCACACCTCTGACCTGACCCTGGATGTCGACGGCCGACGATGTTCGTTGACCGTCGACAACCGCGTCACCCTGCTCGACGCGCTGCGTGAGCACCTCGGGGTGACCGCGCCGAAGAAGGGCTGCGATCACGGGCAGTGCGGGTCCTGCACCGTGCTGGTCGAGGGTCGCCGGATGACCAGCTGTCTGACGTTCGCGGTGGCCGCCGACGGCGCGCACATCACCACGGCCGCCGGGCTCGGTGACGGGGAACGGCTACACGAGCTGGCCCAGGCCTTCTACGAGGAGGACGCGTTCCAGTGCGGCTACTGCACCCCCGGCCAGATCTGTTCGGCGGTAGGCATGTTGGACGAGGCCAAGGCCGGCTCCCCCAGTTACGTCACCGAGGATCTGGAGGCCGGTCCCGTACTCGACGACGATGAGATCCGGGAGCGGATGAGCGGTAACCTGTGCCGCTGCGCGGCGTACCCCAACATCGTCAGTGCGATCCGGCGGGTGGCGCTGCCGTGAAGGCCTTCGCGTACCACATGGCCACCAGCCCCGCCGATGCGGTCATCACCATGACCGGTCACCCCGACGCGGCCTATCTGGCCGGCGGCACCAACCTGGTAGACCATATGAAACTCGGTGTGGCCCAACCCGATCTGCTCATCGACGTCAGCCGCCTCGACCTGGCCGACATCACCCGGACCGAGGACGGCGGGGTCCGGGTGGGCGCCAACGTCCGCAACAGCGACCTGGCCGCGCATCCGCTGGTCCGTTCGCACTATCCGATGCTGGCCCGCGCGCTGCTGTCGGGCGCCTCGGGACAATTGCGCAACGCCGCCACCACCGCCGGAAACCTGTTGCAGCGCACCAGATGTGTGTACTTTCAGGATGTCACCACCCCGTGCAACAAACGGGTACCGGGCAGCGGCTGCTCGGCGCTGGACGGCTACGCCCGCTACCACGCGATCCTGGGGGCGTCCAAGAGTTGTGTGGCGACCCATCCCTCCGATATGGCGGTCGCGCTGGTCGCGTTGAACGCCGAGGTCATCGTGCACGACGGGGAAAGCGAGCGCCGCATCCCCGCCGCCGATCTGCACCGACTGCCCGGCGACACCCCGCACCACGACACCGTCCTGAACCGCAGCGAGCTGATCACCGGGGTCGAGATCCCGCCGCCGGCGGCCGGTGCGGTGTCGGACTACCGCAAGGTCCGCGACCGCGCCTCCTATGCGTTCGCGCTGGTATCGGTGGCCGCCGAGCTGACCTTCGCCGGTGACCGGATCGCCACCGCCCGAATCGCCCTGGGCGGTGTCGCCCACAAACCGTGGCGCGCGCGCCGCGCCGAACACGTGCTCGTCGGTGCGGTCGCCGAGTCGGAGACCTTCACCGCGGCCGCCGACGCCGAACTCGCCGACGCTCAGCCGTTGCCCGGCAACGAGTTCAAGGTGGAACTGACCCGGCGGACCCTGATATCGCAACTGCGGATGCTGACCGAGCGGGGGATGCGATGACGCTGCTGGAGCCGCACGCCATCGGCGCGCCGATGGCCCGCCGCGACGGGCAGGCCAAGGTGACCGGCACCGCGCCGTACGCCTACGAGCAGCAGGTCGAGCACCCCGCCTATGTGCATCCGATCCAGTCCACCATCGCCCGGGGCCGCGTCGCCTGGATGGATGCCACGGTGGCCATCCGTACCCGCGGGGTGCTGGACGTTCTCACCGTGTTCGACGCCCCCGCCCTGGCCGACGACTCCGACGGGGAGCTGGCCATCCTGCAGGACCCGCAGGTGCATTTCCGCGGCCAGATCATCGGCGCCGTGGTCGCCGAGAGCGCCGAAATCGCCAGGGAGGCAGCCGCATCGGTGGGCGTCGGTTACGACGAGTCGCCGCATCACGCGGAGCTGACCGCCGATCACCCCACCCTGTACACCCCGGAGTCGGTCAACCCGGATTATGACAGCGACACCGACGAAGGGGACGTGGACGCGGCACTCGCCGAGGCCGAGGCGACCGTCGACGAGACCTACACGACGCCCATCGAACACAACAATCCGATGGAACCGCACGCCTGCATCGCGCGGTGGAGCACGGTCGACGGCACCGACCGGGTGACCATGTTCGACTCCACCCAGGGTGTGCACGTCGTGCGCAAGACGCTGGCCCCGCTGTTCGGGATGGAGCCCGAGCAGTTCCGGGTGGTGGCACCGCATGTCGGCGGCGGGTTCGGGTCCAAGGGCGCCCCGCACGCCCACGATGTGCTGGCCCTGATGGCCGCCAAGCGGGCCGGCGGCCGCCCGGTCAAGCTGGCGCTGACCCGTCAGCAGATGTTCGCCCTGGTCGGCTACCGCACCCCGACGATCCAGCGCATCCGCCTCGGCGCTGGCCGGGACGGCCGGCTCACCGCGCTCGCCCACGACGTCATCGAACAGACTTCGGCGGTCAAGGAATTCGCCGAGCAGACCGCGGTGACCTCACGCAAGATGTACGCCGCACCGAACCGGCGCACCTCGCACCGGCTGGCCACCCTCGACGTGGCGGTGCCGTTCTGGATGCGCGCGCCGGGCGAATGCCCGGGCACCTTCGCCGCCGAGGTGGCGATGGACGAACTCGCGGTACGCTGCGACATCGACCCGATCGAACTGCGCATCCGCAACGACCCGGAGGTGGATCCGGAGACCGGGAAGCCCTGGTCGGCACGGCATCTGGTGGAGTGCCTGCGCACCGGCGCGGAGCGGTTCGGTTGGTATGACCGCGATCCGCGGCCCGGCGCACGGCTGGACGGTGAGTGGTACGTCGGGACCGGGGTGGCCTCGTCCACCTATCCCGGGATGGCCATGCCCGGCAACGCGGCCCGCATCACCTGCACCGGTCCGGGCCGCTACGCGGTGCACATCGGCGCGGCCGATATCGGCACCGGCACCTGGACCACGCTCACCCAGATCGCCGCCGACGCGCTGGGTTGTGACCCGTCGGCGGTGGATCTGCAGATCGGTGACACCGACCTGCCGCCGGCCTCGGTGGCCGGCGGGTCCTCGGGGATGACGTCCTGGGGTGCGGCGATCGTCGCGGCGGCCAAGGTGTTCCGCGACGAGTACGGGGACTCCCCCGGTATCGGCGTCAGCACCACCGCGGAGGCCCCGGAGAATCCGGACGCCGACAGGGTGACGGTGCAGTCGTTCGGCGCGCAGTTCGCCGAGGCGCGGGTGCACCGCGACACCGGGGAGATCCGGGTGCCGCGCATGCTCGGCGTGTTCTCGGTGGGCCGGGCGATCAACGCGCGGACGCTGCGGTCCCAGCTGATCGGCGGCATGACGATGGGCCTGTCGATGGCCCTGCACGAGGAGAGCGTGCGTGATCCGCGGTTCGGGCACATCGTCACCCAGGATCTGGCGACGTATCACTTCAGCGCGCACGCCGACGTCGTCGATATCGAGGCGATGTGGCTGGACGAGGTGGAGGAGCATCTGAACCCGATGGGGTCACGCGGCGCGGGTGAGATCGGCATCGTCGGCGCGGCTGCCGCGGTGGTCAACGCCGTGTACCACGCCACCGGTGTGCGGGTCCGGGACCTTCCGGCCACCCTGGACAAGGTGCTGCCCGGGCTGCCGTGAGGCTCAGCGGCGCAGCAGTTCCAGCAGATAGGACCCGTACCCGGATTTGACCAGGGTCTGCGCCCGGGCGGCCAGCTGCTCGTCGTCGATGTAGCCGAGCCGCCAGGCCACCTCCTCGGGGGAACTGATCTTCAGGCCCTGACGCTGTTCGATGGTGCGCACGAAATCGCTTGCGTCCAACAACGAGTCGAAGGTGCCGGTGTCCAGCCATGCGGTGCCGCGGGCCAGCACCTCCACCGACAGCCGGCCCTGCCGAAGGTAGGTCTGGTTGATCTCGGTGATCTCGTACTCACCGCGGGCCGACTTCTTCAGCGATCGCGCTATTTCCACGACGTCGTTGTCGTAGAAGTACAGCCCCGGCACCGCGTAATGCGATTTCGGGGTGGCGGGTTTCTCCTCCAGGGACACCGCGCGCCCGTCGGCGTCGAACTCGACCACACCGTAGGCCGACGGGTTGGCCACCCAATAGGCGAAAATGGCTCCACCGTCGACGTTCTCGAACCGGCGCAGGCCGGTGCCCAGGCCGGGCCCGTAGAAGATGTTGTCGCCCAGCACCAATGCCACCGAATCGTTGCCGATGTGGTCGGCACCGATGACGAAGGCCTGGGCCAGGCCGTCGGGCCGGTCCTGCACGGCGTAGGTCAGGTGGATGCCGAAATCGGTGCCGTCGCCGAGCAGCCGGTGGAAGGCGGGCGCGTCGTGGCCGGTGGTGATGATCTGGATGTCGCGGACGCCGGCCATCATCAGCGTGCACAGCGGGTAGTAGATCAGCGGTTTGTCGTACACCGGCAGCAACTGCTTGCTGATCCCCCGGGTGATCGGGTGCAGTCGGGTGCCCGATCCCCCGGCCAGGATGATGCCGCGCATCTAGGCGTCGAGGTCGCGTTCGGTGAGTCCGGTCGCCGCCAGGGCCTCCTCGAGGCTGTTGTGCAGGAACACCGAGGTGATGTGGTCGCGCACCACCCGGAACGCCGAGGCGGCGGTGGCGGTCTGGCCGTCGGCCCCGGTGAGGGTCTGCTCGGCCACCACGACACCGTCGTGCACGTAGAGCCTGCCGGTCTCGGCGGTGCCCCGGCCCGGCTGTTGTGCCCATTCCAGCAGCGCCTGGTGCCCTTGGGCGGCCCGGTCCGGTGTCGCGATCTCGACGTCGTCGCTCGATAGTTTGAGCAGCGTGTCGTAGTCGGCCGCGTTCAGCGCGTCATGCCAAGCCAGGACGGTCGCGATTTCGGAGGTGCTCATGACTGCAACCTTAGAGATCTAGAGCGGTGTTCGGGTCAACCAGTCGTCCCAGACCGTGGTGTCGCCGAAGATCTCCAGTCCGGCCTCGGCGGCGGTGCGGCGGCGGGTGATGCCCAGCAGCAGGTCGACGGCCCGGCCGCGGACCGCGACGTCGCCCTTGCCGTGCGCGTGCGACCAGGAGACGCCGTCCTCGTCGTGCACGATGGTCCACTCCCCGGTCGGTCCGAGCCCGTCGTCGGTGGCGTGCAGGTGCAGGGTCTGCCCGCGGGCCAGGGGCGCCCGCCGCGCGGTGACCAGCTCGATCCACTCGCTGATCGCATCGGAGGCCAGGTCGGTGGGCACGGTGAATTCGTTGGCCAGCGCGAGTTCCGCGTCGGCGCGGTGTACGAGCTGCTCGTGCACGCGGCGGCGGATCCACCAGCCGGGGATGTGCGGGCCGACGAAGGTCCACACCTTGGTGTGCGGGCCGGCCTGCTCGACGGCGTCGATGAGTGCCTGTGCGCCCTCGTTGAGCCAGTCGATGGCGGCGTCGAGGTCCTCGGGCGGTTTACCGTCGCGGACCTCGCGCGGGTCCAGGGGTTCGGTGCGCCGGTCCGCGATTATCTGTGTGCACCAGCGGTTTCCGCGTCCGACGTGGCGGAACAGTTGTTTGAAGGTCCATTCCGGGCAGGTCGGTACCGGCGTCGCCGGGTCGGCGTCGCGGATCAGTTCGCCGAAGCTTCTGGTCTGCTCGAGCAGGACGGCTCGGAAGTCCACGCTACGACCGTAGCGCGGTCTGGGTGTCGCCGAGGGCGATTGGCAGGCTGGACCATCCGCGCAGCACCCGGGTGTCGCGGCGGACGCCGGGACCGGCGAGCCGGGCATCGGGATACCGTTCGAAGAAGGTGCGCAGCCCGACCTCGCCCTCGGCGCGGGCCAGGGCTGCGCCCACGCAGAAGTGCCGGCCACCGGAGAAGGACAGGTGCCGACCGGCATTGGCGCGTTCGATGTCGAACCGGTGCGGGTCGGTGAACACGTTGGGATCGCGGTTGGCGCCGGCGATGTAGACGAGCACCCCTTGCCCGGCCAGGATCCGGCGGCCGGCGAGGTCGGTGTCCCGGGCGGCGGTCCGCGCGGTGAGCTGGACCGGGGACTCCAGTCGCAGGATCTCCTCGACGGCGGTGGGCCACAGTTCCGGGCGCTGCGCGAGGGTCTCCAGATGTTCGGGATGCTGCAACAGCAGCCGGATCCCGCTGCCGAGGAGGTTCACCGTCGTCTCGAAACCGGCGGCCAGCACCAGTCCGGCGGTGGCGACCAGCTCTTGTTCCGTCAGCGGATCCTCGGAGGCCTGCGAGGCCTTGATGATCTGGCTCATCAGGTCATCACCGGGGTTGGCGCTCAGACCACGCAGGTGCGTCAACAGCCACACGTTGAAGGCCTGCACCGCGGTGGTGGTCTCCCGGTACTGCGGCCAGGTCAGCCCGATGTCCAGGCTCGCCGCGCCGCGCTCACCGAACTCCAGGACGCGGGGCCGGTCGGCCTCCGGGACGCCGAGGATGTCGCCGATGACGGTGACGGGCAGCCGCCCGCAGTAGCGCTCGACGATGTCGACAGTCCCCGGCTGGTCCCCGAGTTCGTCGAGCAGGGTGTTGGCGGTGTCCTGCACCCGCTCGCGCAGCGTCGCGACCGCCCGAGTGGTGAACACCGAGGACACCAGCTTGCGGTATCGGGTGTGCTGAGCCCCCTCGACCGACAGCATGGACGGTTCCTGAATCGGGTGAACTAGATCGGGTTCGGTGCGGTCGATAACCCACTGCAGGGGGCGCGGGAGGTTCGAGCCGAGGGAAAGTACCCGGAAGTCCTCCGAGCGCAGGACCTCGCTGCACACCTTGTGGTCCACGCTGAGGTAGACGACGCGGCCCTTGATCAGCGGGCCCTGAGCCCGCAGTTCCTCGGTGAACGGGACCGGGTCGGCCCGGATCGCGAGGTCGGTGATCAACCTGCCCTGCGGGTCGCCGCGGCGGGCGAACAGCTTGGAGATGCCGCGGACGAAGCCGTGCAGGGCCAGCCAGTGGATGCGTGGTCGAACCGTGCCTTGGGTCATGACATTCTCCTGCCCGATCGCTCAGGTGTCGCCGGTCCCGCAATAACCGAATCGTGATTCGGTTATTGCGGCCGAGCTTACCGAATTACAATTCGGTGTGGCAAGGACTCGGATACCGGCAGCGCAACGGCGTGCCCGCATCCTCGACGCAGCCGTCGAGGCGTTCGCCGAACACGGATACGCCGAGGCCAAGATGCAGGACATCGCCGAGTTGGCGGGCGTGGTGCCCTCGGTGCTCTACGACCACTTCGGCTCCAAACGCGAGTTGCACATCGCCGTCCTGGAAGTACATTCCGAACAACTGCGCGAACGCTCACTGCGACGGGTGGAGGGCGCCACCCCAGAGGAACTGGTGCGCGCCAGCATCGCCAATTACTTCGAGTTCGTCGAGGCCGACCCGTTCCTGTGGCGCTTCCTGCACCGCGATCCCCCGGCCGACCCCGAGACCGCCGCCGTCGTGCAGGAACTCGCCGACCGCGGCACCGAGGCCATCGCCGATCTGATCCGGTTCGGCGCTGGCACAACCACATCGGTGCGCGGCATCACCATCGACGACGCCGCCGAGATCCTGGCCCGCGCCACCCAGTCGGCCTGCCACGGGGTGGCCACCTGGTGGTACGAGAATCGCGACGTGCCGCGGGAACGCGTGGTCGAACTGGTCTACATGCTGCTGTGGCAAGGCTTCGGCGGCATGCTCAGCCAGGCCGATTAACCGCAGAAGATCAGGAAGCAGTTGCCGCCCGGGCCGCCGTTGCCCTGACCGCCACCGCGACCGCCGGAGTCACCTCGTGGTCCGGAATCACCGCGGGGGCCGTCACCGCGCGAACCCGAACTCCCGGAACCGTTCCCGCCGTTTCCGCTGCCGGGCCACTGCGGCCACTGGGGCTGCTGCGGTTGGGGCTGCTGGGTGGGCTGCGGCTGGGTGGGCCGCGGCGGCTGCTGCGTCGGGTAGCTCGGGTAGTTCGGGTAACTCGGGTAGTCCGGACGGTCCGGGGTCACGGTCTTGGGTGGCTTCTGCTCCCACGGCGGGCGCCAGACCGGCCACTGCGGCCGCGGCAACACGATCACCGGCGGCGGCAGCACCACCGGCGGGGTCCACACCTGCGGCGGGGCGGGTACCGGGGCCGGCGCGACCGGGGCCGGGGCCGGCGGGGTGCCGCCGGGGCGGGGCCGGGGCCTGCGGCGCGGGGGCTTCCACGTACACCTGCCGGGGCGGGGCCTGCTGCTGTTGCTGCACGACCGGGACCGGCGCCTTGATGGTCTCGGCGGCCGCCGGCGGCGGGGCGGGCTGCACCGGCAGCGCCTCGGGCTCGGGGTTGGGCACCCGCGCCGGGGCGGGGCCTGCACGCTCGGGGCGACGGCGGCGCGCGCCGGGGCGGGCCGCTCGTCGGCAGTCGGGCGGATGCTGACCGCCAGCGAGACGGCCAGGGCCACCACGCCGACCACGAAGATCGACGCCATCGCGCTGCCCACCAGCAGGAACGGCTTGCGGGTTTCGTCGGCGGGCGGGGTGTCGTCCAGCCCGGTCGGGTCCTCGGGCACGTCGACGTAGTCAGGGCTGTAGCCCGGCGCCAGCTGGGTGTCCGCGGATGCCAGCAGGGCGCCGGCGGTCGGACCGTCCGGATCCAGCGAGTAGGCCAGGCCGACCGTGGATGCCTCGAACATCGGGGCGCTGGCCGAGGCCAGCGCGGCACCGCGGGCCAGCGCCATCCCGGATTCCTCGGGCGCGCTCACCGGCATGTCGACCAGATCGGCCAGGTGAGCCTTCACCGAGGCGATGTCGACGCCGGACCCGACGACGAACAATCCGTCGGGGGGCGTGTCCTGCCCGGCGACCGCGTGCGCCATCTCGGCCAGCACGGCCATCGCGTCGGCACTGTGCAGGCTGCGGCTGAGGACCTTGACCACCGAGCCGTCGGCGCCGTCCACCACCGACAGGGTGGCGGTATCGCGGTCGAGGAACAGCAGACCGGTGGAGCTGTAGCCGACGGCGCGGCCCGCGGCCTGCGCGAGCGCCCCGGCGGCGTGCAGCTCCGACACCAGCATCACATCGTTGATGTCGTGGGCGGCCAGTGCGTCGCGCAGCGCGGCGGCCTCGGTGTGATCGGTCCAGGTGACGCCGATCGATTTGAGGTGGTGTCCGCCCGCTTCGGCGCTCTCCCGGGTGCCGAGCACCGCCTGCACCACCTGTTCGGCCGCCGCCGAGGTTGCTGCGTCGCCGGTTTCGGTAACCTCGAAGACGTCGTGGTCAACGGTGGCGCCGTCGCCCTTCTCGCCTTCGACCAGCACCATGCGGACCGTCGTAGGTGTCAGCGACACACCTAGTACGATGTCCACTTGCCCCTCCAAAGTATTTGCTATATCGCGCTTTTCGCCGATGCCGACCTCGCGACACAAACCGGCGACTAGATACTTCATCGCCGCGAGTGCCGCCCCCGTTACAGCCGGCGGGCTCAGCTAAGGCACGTAACAAACCCTACGCGGGTTCAGGGTTTGACGAAGTTCAGATATGAGCGCGACGGGGTCGGTCCACGCTGCCCCTGGTACTTGGAGCCGGCCACCGAGGAGCCGTACGGATGCTCGGCGGGGCTGGTCAGTCGCAGCAGGCAGAGCTGGCCGATCTTCATGCCAGGCCACAGGGTGATCGGCAGGTTGGCGACGTTGGACAGCTCCAGGGTGATGTGACCGGAGAAGCCGGGGTCGATGAACCCCGCCGTGGAGTGGGTCAGCAGCCCGAGCCGTCCGAGCGAGGACTTGCCTTCCAGCCGGCCGGCCAGATCGTCGGGCAGCGAGCACCGCTCCAGCGTCGAGCCCAGCACGAACTCGCCGGGGTGCAGCACGAAGGGCTCACCCTCCTTGGGTTCGACCAGGCTGGTCAGATCGTCCTGGCGCTGCGCCGGGTCGATGTGGGTGTAGCGGGTGTTGTTGAACACCCGGAACAGGCTGTCCAGGCGGACGTCGACACTCGACGGCTGGATCAGGGAGTCATCGTGCGGGTCCAGCGCCAGCCGGCCCGCGGCGATCTCGGCGCGGATATCGCGATCGGAGAGCAGCACGCGACGAGCCTAGCGGCCGGGTGCCGGTCAGGGGCAGGCTGCGGGCGCGTCCTGGCGGACCGGGAGGTCGGCGGGCAACGTGTAGGTGACGACGGCATTGGCGTCGTGCGGGCTGTCGTTGCGCACGATGTGCGGTACGCCGGCCGGGATGACGACCGCGCTGCCGGCCAGATAGGGCGTCGGCGCGCACTGCTGGGCGGTCTGGATCGTCACGCTGCCGCCGGTGATGACGGTGTGTTCCAGGCCCGGATGGGTGTGCCACCCGCTCGACGACGGCGGGTGCAGCAGCAGTTCCTGCACGTAGAGGGTGGTCGGGCGGCCCTGCGTGTCGAGCACGATCGGCGCGGAGGTGGTGCCGGTGGCCAGGTCGGTGCGCTCCACGTCCCCCTCGGGTGGGGTGGCGGCCGCGGTGGGCGCGGCGACGGTGGCCAGGGCGGCGAGCGCGGCTGCTGCGAGACGTTTCATGACTCCCCCTGTGGGCTCCTGCCCGATCGACGACGGCGGATGCTAGCCTTCCTGATCGAACATGCCGATGTAGTTCAATGGCAGAACATCAGCTTCCCAAGCTGAATACGCGGGTTCGATTCCCGTCATCGGCTCCACGAATCACCGTCGCCCCGAGACCTCCAGGTCCGCGATCCCGACCCCACTCAACCCGGTGATCGACCAGGGCCATACGCGGGCCCGGGCAGTATGTCGCCCAGACCCGCGCTCGCGCACTGTCAGCGGCCCATCAGTGCGAATACTCCCCAGCCGAGGTATTCACGCTGGTACCGCGTATAGCGGCCGGGCTCATTAGTGAGCTCGGCCCGTACCTCGGCGGCCAGCTCGTCGTCTGGATTGTCGTCGAGCCAGCGGCGAAGGTTGAGCCACTGCGCCGCCTGGTACCGGTCCCAGCTGTCTTGATCTGCCAACACCATTTCCACGACGTCGCACCCGAGATCGCCGAACCGTTCGATCAGCTCCGGCAATACCAGGAAGTCGTCCTTACCACTCGCACCGCAACCCGTGGCGGTTTCCTGGTCGGGCACTTCCTGACGCCAGTACGGCTCACCGATCAGCATCAAGCCGCCGGGGCGGAGACTCTCGCCGAGCAGCTCGACGGTGCCGGCAACGCCGCCTCCGATCCAGGTTGCGCCCACGCATGCGGCGAGATCGACCGGCTTGTCCGCGACAAAGCTGGAGGCGTCGGCGTGCACGAAGGTGACCCGATCCGAGACGCCGAGTTCAGCGGCACGGACGCGGGCCTGCTCGGTGAAAACGCTGCTGATGTCCACTCCGGTCCCGGTGACACCGTGGTCACGGGCCCAGGTGCAGAGCATTTCGCCCGACCCGCTGGCGAGGTCGAGCACGCTCGTCCCGGGTTTCAGGTGCAGCGCCTGCCCCAGGGTGGCGAGCTTGCCGGCGGTGAACGGGTTGTGAATACGGTGGCTACTTTCGCGGATGGTGAAGATGCGTGGAAGGTCCACGGGAGGTGCTCCTTTGGCTTTGGCTTATCTCAGTCAGGGCATGCGCGTAGGGCAGTCGACCTGGGTCGGCTGCCGTTGCTCGGACCGTCATGAAACACACCTCGTTGGGACGCACGAATCTTCAACCCGACGAAGGTAGCTTTCCGGTTGGGACGTGTCGACCGAATTAATCCTGTGCCAACTCGGTGGGCATACGCGGGTTCGATTCCCGTCATCGGCTCCACGAATCACCGTCGACCCGGGATCTCCAGGTCAGCCGGTATCGACATCGGGGTCATCAGGCCCGCCGACGCACGGCCGGTGTTACCCTCCGGATAGCGTCCGGTCAGCGATCCCGGCGCGGCCAGCATCAACCGCAGCACCTGGCCGACCGCTTCACGCCGATCACGCTGTGTCACGGCCAGTTTCAGCATCGCCGCGTGGTTGCAGGTGTGCAGCCACGGATCGGGCTGCGAGACGATATGCGCGCGCTCCAGGTGATGCCATCGTCGCTGCGCCGTGTCCGCCGCACGGGCGGCCGCCATCTCCTGCCAGTAGCGACGCCGGGCCGGATCGTCGAGTCGAGCCACCTCAATTCACCCCCTGGGCGCAGCACACATCCCCGCGCCAGGCCTCGACGCCCTCACGCACCGCGACGACGGCGATGACCAGCGCCGCGATCGGATCGGCCCAGGACCATCCGAACAACGAGTTGAGGACCAGCCCGATCAGCAGCACCCCGGACAGATAGGTGCAGAGCAGGGTCTGCTTGGAATCCGCGACCGCCGAGGACGAACCGAGTTCGCGTCCCGCGCGGCGCTGCGCCCAGGACAGCACCGGCATGACCGCCAGACTCACCGCGGCCAGCACGATGCCGATGGTCGAATGCCGGGCCTCGCCGTACCCCAGCAGCGTTCGCACCGCGTCCACGGCGACGAAGGCGGCCAGACCGAAGAACGAGAAGGCGATGACCCGCAGGGCGATCTTTTCGCGCGCCTCGGGATCACGGCCGGCGAACTGCCAGGCCACCGCCGCCGCCGAGGACACCTCGATGACGGAGTCCAGCCCGAAGCCGATCAGCGCGGTCGATGAGACACGCGCGCCTTCGGTCAGGGCGACGACGGCCTCGATCACGTTGTAACTGATGGTGATTCCCACGAACAGCCGAATCCGATTCGACAGCAGACGACGCCGCTCGGCCGGCAGCGCGGGCACCCCGATGGCCATCAGCAGCAGCCTTCGCCGCCGCTGACCGGGCAGCAGTTCGGGTCGACCGCAAGCACCAGCCCGACGAGATCATCCAGGGCGTGACCGATACGGGCGTCGGCCAGTTCGTAGCGGCTGCGCCGCCCCTCGGGCACCGCCACGACCAGCCCGCAGCCCCGCAGGCAGGCCAGGTGATTGGACACGATCTGACGGGACACCTGCATCTCGTCGGCCAGGTCGGAGGGGTAGCGACCGCCCGCACGCAGGCTCAACAGAATCGATGCCCGGGTCGCGTCCGACAGTGCGTAACCGAAGCGGGCCAGCGCGTCCCGCCGCACGACAGTCTCCATGCGGAGATAGTACATACTTTTCTGTATTAAGAAATAGCTGTACCGATGGGCAATGTCGTTGGCGTCCCCGGCCGACGGTGCCACACTGTGAGGTGAGTCACAGGACCACGCGGGTGCGCGGGATAGGCGGGACATCATGTCAACAAGGACCAAGTACACCGAGGTGCCGGACCCGTACCTGCGGGAGTTCCCCAGCGCCGGCGACGCCCGCTTCACCTGGGAGTACGACGAGGGCCGGGCCCGGCTGCTCTCGCTGTACCAGAAGGGTAAGGACAAACAATGGGACGCCCAGTCCCGGATCGACTGGACACAGGACGTCGACCCGATGAATCCCATCGGGTTACCCGATGAGTTCCATCCACTGTTCGGCAGCCCGATGTGGGAGGCCGCCGACGCGGCCCGCCACGCCGAGATGCGCCAGCACTTCCAGTCCTGGCAGTTCTCCCAGTTCCTGCACGGCGAGCAGGGCGCGATGGTGTGCGCGGCCAAGATCGTCGAGGTCGTCCCGGACATGGACGCCAAGTTCTATGCGGCCACCCAGACCATGGACGAGGCCCGTCACGTCGAGGCCTTCTCCCGGTTCCTGCACGACAAGGTCGGCATGGTCTACCCAATCAACACCAACCTGACCTCGCTGCTGGATGACACCCTGCGTGATTCCCGTTGGGACATGCCCTATCTCGGCATGCAGGTGCTCATCGAGGGACTTGCCCTGGCCGCGTTCGGCGTGCTGCGCGACATGGCGGCACCCGATTCCCTGGCCAAGCAGGTGTTGGCCTACGTCATGCAGGACGAAGCCCGCCACGTCGCCTTCGGCCGAATCTCGCTGAAGGACTACTACGCCGCGCTGACCGACGCCGAACGCGACGAGCGCGAAGAATTCGTGGTGCAGGCCTGCTACCTGATGCGCGACCGGTTCCGCGGCGAGGAGGTCTTCGAGACCCTCGGCCTCGACGTGCAGGCCTGCGCCGAGTGGGTCGACACGTCACCGCTGATGATCCAGTTCCGGTCCCACCTGTTCAGCCGCATCGTGCCGATCGTGAAGGACATCGGGCTGTGGGGTACCAAGGTGCAGAAGGCATTCTCCGACATGGGCGTTCTGGACATGGCCGGCTCCGACATCGACGCGCTGATGAAGTCGGACGAGGACCAGGCCGACGCCCTGGACAAGGCGCACGCCGAGATGGCCGACCGGGCCCGCGAGGTCGACGACGTCATCGCCGCGGCGGGCTGACCCGCCTACCCGCCGAACCGCAAGCCGGTGACCGCGAATCGTTCGACCTCGGCGACGTGGCCGCCGGTGGACACCACCAGGATGGCGACGCCGGGTTCCGCACCGTCGGTGCTGACCTCGGCGGACCACGGCGTGTCCTGCCCGCCGGCCGGCAGGCAGCAGTAGCCGCCGATTTCGGAAGTCTGATGGACCTGCAGGCGCAGGCTCTCGTCGACGCCGCTGATGGTACCGCCGGCCTCGAACACCGGACCCACCGCCGCGCCGTAGGACGGCACCTGGAGGGTGAGTATCTCGTCGCGGGTGCCCACCACCTCCCAGGGCGCGCCCGGATCGTCACCGTAGCGGGCCAGGTGAATCGTTGCGACGGTCGACGTTTCGCCCTCGCCGAGGGAGTAGCCGACACCGATCCAGGCCTCGCCGTCCTCCGTCTCGACGGCCGTCACCCGGTCGATCTCACCGAATCGCAGGTATTCCCGGGTGAAGCGCAGTGCGGTCGCCTCGGCGTCGGCATGCCAAGGCTCGCCGCCGTCGCGCGCCCAGTGATCGGCGTCGTCCTGGGATGTGAACGGCCACAGCGGCTGATAGTCGAACTCCGCGGCCGCCGGTGTGGCGGTGACCAGGGCGGCCGCCAGCATGGATACCACTGTGCCCGCCACGAGTGCTTTCCCCATCGCCCCATCATGGCGCAGCGCGGCGGATCTGGTCACCCGTTCAGCGCCCGGTCCAGATTGATGGCGGCACTGATCAGGGCCAGATGGGTGAATGCCTGCGGGAAGTTGCCGACCTGGTCGCCGGTGGCACTGACCTGCTCGGCATACAGCCCGACGTGGTTGGCGTAGGTGAACATCTTCTCCAGCGCCAGCTGCGCATCCTTGAGCCGGCCGGCCCGGGTCAGCGCCTCCACGTACCAGAACGAGCAGATGGAGAAGGTGCCCTCGGTGCCGTCCAGACCGTCGGTCCCCGGCTCGTAGCGGAAGACCAGACTGTCGGTGACCAAATGCTTTTCGATGGCGTCGAGGGTGGACAGGAAGCGCGGATCGGCCGGGGACAGGAACTTCAGCATCGGCATCAGCAACAGCCCGGCATCCAGATCGGTGCCGCCCTCCACCCGGGTGAAGGCCCGCAGATCCGCGTTCCAGGACTTGGCCATGATCCGCTCGTAGATCTCGTCGCGCGCCGTCGACCAGGCCACCAGGTCGGCCGGCAGACCCCGGGCCCGGGCGATCCGGATCGCCCGCTCGATCGCCACCCAGCACATCAATCGCGATGTGGTGTAGGACATCTCGTCGTCACGGACCTCCCACATGCCGGCGTCGGCGCGGTCCCAGTTCTCGGCGACCCAGTCGACGATGGCGGTGACGTCACACCACGCGTCGTGGCTGATGCCGGGCCCGTGCTTGTTGAACAGATACACCGAGTCGATGATCTCGCCGTAGATGTCCAGCTGCAGTTGGCGGGCCGCCGCATTGCCGATGCGCACCGGCCGGGAGTCCCGGTAGCCGGCCAGATGGTCGAGTTCCCGCTCGTCGGGCAGGTTGCCGTCGATGTCGTAGAGCACCCGCAGCGGCCCGAGCCGGCGGTCGTCGTCGCCGTCGCGTTGCCCCATCCTTTCGGACAGCCACCGGGTGAAATCCCGTGCCTCGTCGACGAATCCGAGCCGCAGCAGGGCGTACATGCTGAACCCGGCGTCACGGATCCAAACGTAGCGGTAGTCCCAGTTCCGGCTGCCGCCGACCGGGGCGGGCAGGCTGGTGGTGGGTGCGGCGACGATCGCGCCGGTCGGTTCGTGGGTGAGCAGCTTGAGGGTGATGGCCGAGCGGTGCACCATCTCGCGCCACCGCCCGGTGTAGGTGGAGGTCGCCACCCAGTCCCGCCAGAAGGCGGTGGTGGCGTGGAGCAGCGCGTCGGTGCGGTCCACCGCGCAGGCGGTGACCTCGTCGCCCGTGTCAAGCATCTCCAGGATGAACAGCGCGGTGTCCCCGGTGCCCAGCTCGAATTCGGCTGACACCTCGGTGTTCTCATCGCCGTCCTCGATCTGTAGATCGGTCGAGGCGATCAGCCCGAGGCGCACCCCGTCGCCGGTGACGAGCACCCCGTCCCCGGACGGCTCGGCGGTGCAGGACTGCCGGGCGTAATCGGGCCGGGCGTCCAGACACATTCGCAGCCGCAGGGTGCCGCGCACCCCGCTGACCCGGCGGACCACGCGTTGGCGGTGATCCAACTCATCCGGGGTTGATACCGGCATGAAGTCGTGTACCTCGGCCACCCCGTCGGGGGTCAGGAACCGGGTGATCAGCACCGCGGTGTCCGGGTAGTAGAACTGCTGGGTCCGGGTCACCTCGGTGGTGGGTGTCAGTCCCCAACTGCCGCCGCGGTCCCGGTCCAGGATGGCGCCGAACACGCTCGGCGAGTCGAACCGCGGGGCGCAGAACCAGTCGATGGTGCCGTCGGTGGCGACCAGCGCGCAGGTGCGCAGGTCGCCGATCAGTCCGTGTTGGGCGATCGCCGGCGGCGGATCACTCATCGGGCAGCCACCAGTCGGTCAGCGCCACCGCCGCCTCCGGCCCCCAGGATCCCTTGGCGTACTGCTGCACGGCGGGCGGACGGTCCAGGATGGGTTGGCACACCTGCCAGAGCCGGTCGACCTCGTCGGCGCGGGTGAACAGGGTCTGATCCCTGCGGATGACGTCGAACAGCAGCCGTTCATAGGCCGTCATCGCGTCGTTCCCGTCGGCGGTCGCCGTCAAGTCGACCGGGTGCAGCGCCGGGTCGGGGCCCGGGCGTTTGGCGCGCAGCTGCAGGCTCACAACCGGTGGGGCGCTCAGTTCCAGCACCAGCGCGCTGCGGCTGTGCGGGCCGTTCTCGAAGAGGTCGATCGCCGCGCTGCGGAAGGTCAGGGTGACGGTGGCCCGGGTGGCCGTCATCGCCTTGCCGGTGCGCAGGTGGAAGGGCACGCCGTGCCAGCGTTCGGTGTCGACGTAGGCGGTCAGCGCGACGAAGGTCTCGACCTGCGAATCGTCGGCGACATCCTCCTCGTCCCGGTAGCCGGCGTACTGGCCGAACACCGTCTGCGCCGGATCGAGGGGCCGCATCGCGTCGAACACCGCCGCCTTGGCGTCCCGCAGCGACACCGCGTCCAGCGAGGATGGGCGTTCCATGGCGACGACGCCGAGGACCTGGCACAGGTGGGTGGTGATCATGTCGCGGAAGCATCCGGTGGATTCGTAGAAGCTGCCGCGGCCCTCGATGGTCAGTTCCTCGGGGACGTCGATCTGCACCGCCTCCAGATGGTCGCGGTGCCAGGCCGGTTCGATCAGGCCGTTGGCGAACCGCAGCGCCAGCAGGTTCTGCACCGCTTCCTTGCCGAGGAAGTGGTCGATGCGGTAGATGCGGTCCTCGTCGACCACGTCGGTGAGGGCGGCGTCGAGGGCGCGGGAGGATTCCAGGTCGGTGCCGAACGGTTTCTCCACCACGATGCGGGCGTCGCGGGCCAGCCCCTCGCGGCCGAGCATGCCGATCATCGGTTGCATCGCCTGCGGGGGCACCGACAGGTAGATGATCAGCTCGGCGTCGGCGCCGAGGTCGGCGCGGGCACTGTGGACGGCCTCGGCGAGCGCGTTGCCGTCATCGGCATCCGAGGTGTCGAAACTCATGTGCGACAACAACTCCGCGAGGCAGCCGTCGTCGACCTCGTCGAGGTTGTCCCGCAAGGCCGCGGCTACCGATTCACGGAAGTCATCGTCGCTGCCCGGGGAGTGCCGGCCCGATCCGATCACCGCATAGCGGCCGGGCAGCCGGCCGGCCGCCGCGAGCCGGTACAGCCCAGGAAACAGCATCCGCTCGGCCAGGTCTCCGGTTGCCCCGAACACCACGAGGATCTGTGGCGGCAGCGGACGTTCGGGCACCGTGGGTTACTGCCCGGTGAGCGGTGTCCGCTAAACACCGCCCACTACGGCATCAGGACTCGCAGCCGATGCCGTCGCCGTCGCGGTCCAGGTGCGAGCCGTATTTGTCGCTGTTGGACGGGATGTTGGTGTCCCCGTTGGCGCGGGCCTCGCTGCAGTTCTTGTACGGTGCGGCCACCGCGGCGGGTGCCGCCCCGACAGCAATCGCTCCGAGAACGGCGGCGGCGATCAACGAACGTACGAGCATCGGTGTACCTCTATGCAGCTGATATGCGGATTTCCCAGACCCGAGCGGAATGCTAAGGCCACGCCTTCAAGATCACAAGCCGTTTCAGCAAATACTGCCGCTTAAGTCATTTGATGCCCGCCGGGCTTCCACAGCAGCGCGCCGACGACCAGGCCGGCGAAGGGAACGGCCGCGAGCGCGGTGCTGAGCGCGGCACTGCCACCGGTGACCAGGGTGAAGTTGGACAGCACCAGCCACAGGCTGCCGAGCAATCCCAGCACCGCCACCGCGGGCGCGATCCGGGTCTGCCACACCCGGCCACCGGTCAGGTCGCGGTGGCGCAGGAAGAAGACCAGCACGGCCACCGAGGTGGTCAGCATCAGCAGGACCATGCCGACGGTCGCGACGCCGGCCATGGAACCGAAAACACCCACCAGCGGGTCGATCCCGAA
The DNA here is from genome assembly GCA_900078775.1 of Mycolicibacterium aurum. GTDB lineage: Bacteria > Actinomycetota > Actinomycetes > Mycobacteriales > Mycobacteriaceae > Mycobacterium > Mycobacterium aurum_A. The sequence goes on along the minus strand of LT549889.1, from coordinate 5,504,356 downwards.
GATGGCCAGGATCCCGACGATCACCGCCGCGGTGATGGTCTGCACCACCGAGGAGAAGGCCGGTGACTGGTGGCTGTCGTGGACGGTTCCCAGGCGCGCCGGCAGCAGACCCTTGCGGGACAGCACGAACTGGTATCGGGCGATGACGTTGTGGAAGGACAGGACACACGCGAAAAGGCTTGTCAGCAGCAGGATGTTGACGATGTCGCGGCCGACCCGGCCCAGTGACGCGGCGGTGGTGTCCAGCAGCATGTTGGCCTCACCGTCGAGCGTCTGCTGCGCGGTGGCCGCCACCTGGTCGGGTCCGATGGCGACGACGAAGGCCCATACGGTCAGGGTGTAGAACGCGCCGATCAGGATCACCGCGGCATAGGTGGCCCGCGGAATGGTCCGCTGCGGGTCCCGCGCCTCGTCTCGGAACACCGCGGTGGCCTCGAACCCGATGAATCCGGTGAGCGCGAACAGGATCGCGATGCCGATGGCGCCCTGGCTGAACACGTCCGGGGTGAAGGAGGCGAAGGTGATGCCGGCCGGTCCGGGGTCGGCGATGATCGCGAGGTCGAGGATCAGCACGATGCCGATCTCCAGGGCGAGCGCCACGCCGAGCACCTTTGCACTCAGTTCGATGTGGCGGTATCCCAGCACGGCGACGATCGCCAGGATCACGAATGAGTAGACGGGCCAGGGAATGTTCGGCCCGTCGTAGAACGCGACCGTATCGCCGATCGCCCAGCCGATGTACCCGTAGATGCCGACTTGGATTGCGGTGTAGGCGATCAGCGCGACCACGGCGATGCCCTTGCCCATCCGCTCGCCGAGCCCGACGGTCACATAGGAGAAGAAGGCCCCGGCTTCGGGGACGTGGGGTGTCATCGTCACGAACCCGATGCTGAAGACCAGCAGGACCAGGGACGCGGTCAGGAATCCGACCGGCGCGCCCGCACCGTTACCCAGGCCCATGGCCAGCGGCATGTTGCCGCCGATGACGGTCAGCGGGGCCGCCGCGGCGACGACCATGAAGACGATCCCGATCGGTCCCAGCCGGCCGTTGAGCCGTGGACGTTCGGTGTTGGTGGTGGTCATGCGTTCTCCCGTAGTGCCGAAGCGAGTAGGTCGTGGTCGATGGCGTGAGCGGTGAACCCTCGGTAGCCGGTCACCGTCTCGGCGCTGACCATGGCGTTGACGATGGCTTCTTCGGTGGCCTCGATGGTGAGGTCGAACAGCAGGTCCATCTGCTGCGGTCCCACCATGCGCAAGGGGATCTCGGCCGCGGCGGTGGCTGCGCCCCCGTACGGCGGAATGCCGCGGTTGCCGGTGGAGAAGGCCAGCATCAGGTCCCCGCTGTACTGCTCACCGGTGCCGCCGAGCCTGCCGACGGCCAGCGCCGAGCGTTGCGCCAGTCGCCGGCACTGGTGCGGCAGCAGCGGGGCGTCGGTGCCGACGATGACGATGATCGACCCCGAGCCCGGCAGGTAGCCGGGCGGGTGTGCCGGCAGCGCAACCTCCGGCTGGGTGATCGGTACACCGTTGATCCGGAGCCGCTCTCGGCGACCGTGGTTGGCCTGCACCAGCACTCCGACGGTATGCCCGTCGACCCGCGATGCGGTGCCGATTCCGCCCTTGAACTGGTGGCAGATCATCCCGGTACCGCCGCCGACGTTGCCCTCGGCCACCGGCCCCCGGCAGCCGACGCCAGGGCGGATCGGACGTGTTCGGCGCGGACGTGGAAACCGTTGATGTCGTTGAGGAATCCGTCGTAGGTCTCACCGACCACCGGCAGTGACCAGTACGCGCCGTCGCCCCGGACCCGGATCTGCTCGGCGACCAGACCGTCGCGCACCACCCCGACACTGTGCGTGTTGGTCAGCCCGATGGCCGTGGTCAGTTCACCGGACTCACGGATCCACTCCAGACCGGTGAGTTCGCCGCTGCCGTTGAGCACCTGGGCCCCGGCGAACACCGGTTCGGTCCAGATGTCCTCGTGCGGGAGGACGACGGTCACCCCGGTGTTGACGCCGTCGCCCTGCAGGGTGGTGTGGCCGACGCGTACTCCCGGTACGTCGGTGATGGCATTGTGCGGTCCGGTGGGGTGTCCCCCGATGACCACGCCCAGATCTCTGGCACGCATTGGCTTCTTCTCGGTCGGAGTTTTTTTCCTGATTGGAAAAGAACTATGCGCCCGGTTGCGCCGACACGCAACAGGAACGGCAAAATAGGGGTCGACCGACTTTCATTGAGGAGCGACGCGTCGATGGCCCGACCCAACCGGCAGCAGGAACGGCGCACCGAGATCCTCGATGCCGCGATCGCCGTCATCGAGCGTCATGACCTGGCATCACTCAAGCTGACCGACGTCGCCGCGGAGTTGGGCCTGACCACCAATGCGCTGCGGTACTACTTCAGGGACATGACGGATCTGCTGTCCGAACTGGCGATGCGCTCCGACGTCCGGTTCTACGACGAGCGCCTGCAGATCTGCGAACGGACACCCGACCCCGCGACCCGGTTGGCCCTGACGATCGCCGCGGGGTTACCGACCGGACCCGAGGATGCCGAATGGCGGGCCATCTGGCGGGCGGTGCTCGCGGCAGGCTTCGAACTCGATCAGCGCCCCGACGTCCAGGAGATCTACCACCGGCAGGTCGGCCTGTACGCCGATCTCCTCACAGCGGGCGCCGACGCCGGCGCCTTCGCGCTCAACTCCCCCGCCCGCGACATCGCGATGACGCTGATGTCGATGGAGGATTACTTCGGCTACCGCATCGTGGCCCGCGACCCCCACCTGGACCGCCCCACCGCGCTACGGCTGATGCGCGACTACGCCCGACTCGCCACCGGCACCACGCTCCCCGAAACCGGGTGAGATCCGCCCGGCTCAGGCCGGCCGCGGCACGTAGTTGCCGTGGAACCCTTGCGGGATGTGGTGGGTGAGCGCAGCCGTGGCGACCGGGCCGCGCTCCAGATCGGCGGCGTCCAGGATCACCAGCTGCGAGGTGTGACTGTCGGCGAGGTACTCGACGCTGAGCAACCACCCGTCGTCCTCGGCGGCGGCGCCGGCCTTGGGCGTGAAAACCGGTTCGCAGAAGCTGTTTCCGGTGCCTGCGGAGGTATAGGTGGTTTCGGTGCGGTCGGTCAGGTCCAGCTTGGTGATCGAATCGTAGAACGCCCCGAGGTGCCGGCGGGTGTTGAAGTAGGAATAGCGGTGCGGCCGGCCCGCGAAACCACCGTGGTGGCGCGGGAATTCGCAGGGCTGCTCACACAGCGCCTCGTCGAGGATGCGGCCGGTCCTGGTGATCCGATAGCGGGCGAACACCGACGGGGCGTCCTCGAGGCTGCTGCTCTGGAACCGCGCGATGCGTTTGAGCAGCCGGCCGTCCTGATAGCGGATCGCGTCGACCACGACGTCCTCACCGTCGTCGTAGGCGTTGCTGAGATGAAAGACCATCACCGCCTCGGAATCGATGCGGCGCACCTTGCCTCCCGCACGCGGCACCAGGATGAACACGCTGCCGCGGCGGGGTTGGTACTGCAGCGCATCGCCGAGGGACTTCAGCCCGAGGGCCACCGGCACCGCGTCCGGGATGATCGGCGAGACGACGAATACCAGATACCGCTCGGTGATGGCGAAGTCGTGCACCATGGCCACATACGGCAGCGACACCGAGCGGAAATGCCGCAGCCGGCCGCTCGGATTGGTCCGGTAGATACGCAGGTGCGGCCCGGGGATGAATTCGACACCGAAGTTGAACATCTCCCGGGTGCGCGGGCAGATGCTGGGATGCGCGGAGTAGGAACCCATCCAACGCAGTTCCCCACCGAAGCGCCGGACCCCGAGGGTGTCCAGGGTGTCCGGATCGATCTCGTGCGGCGGCCCGCCCTCCCACAGCGCGTACAGATGCCCGGCGTGCTCGACGACGTTGGTGTTGGCCAGGTTCGGCATGAACCGGCCGATGTTGGCCGACCAGCCGCCGGGCGCGGGGGTGCCGAGGTGCCGGGTACCCGACTTGCCGGTGTAGTGGGGGGTGCGGACGTACCGGTTCTTGTAGTGCACGGTGCCCTCGGCGAGAGTGAACGCCGAGAGCATCCCGTCGCCGTCGAACAGGTGGTGCAACGGGCGGCCGGTGTGATCCTGCCAGCGGCCGGGGCCGTTGCGGTACAGGGTTCCACGCAGGTCCGCCGGGATCGTGCCGGAGATGTCCTCGACCCGGTAATCGTGCTCGGTGAGCTGCGGTTCACTGACCCCGAGGCCGGCCAGGTCGGCGGCATTGAGACTGCTCAGCCGGCTGCGGGCGCGGGTCAGCTCGCGGCCGGTTAGCGAACCGAGATACTCCCGAAGGCCCGGAAGGCGCTGGAGATCCGGTGTTTTCGCGTCGTCGGCGGACGGAATAGAGACCCCGGCAGTCATGCGCACTCCTCGATTCTGAGACTGATCGCGAATCTAGTCTCAGTTCTGGGGTGTGGTCAACAGCTGCCCGCGCACCACTGCGGTAGAAATATCCGGTGGCCGGAACCCGCTCCTCAACACAGCTCGTGGAGTCCGCCCTGCAGCTGATCGCCGAGACCGGCTTGGATTCCCTGACGCTCAGCCAGGTCGCCGAACGTGCCGGGGTATCCCGGGCCACTGCATACCGGGAGTTCGGGGACAAGGACGGTCTACTGTCCGCCGTCGCCCAGCGCGAGATCGCCACGATGGCCGCCGTCGTCTTCGCCGCAACAGACCTCCATGCGGAGCCGCGCGCCGTGGTGTCCTCGGTGGTCACCGCGGCCTTGAGCTACCTGCGCGACCACTCGGCGTTCACCTACGTCCGCGACCACGAGCCGCACTGGCTACTTCGGGCAGGGCTGCCGGTGGGCAGCAATCGGCTGAATCTCGTGCAGACTGTGGCCAGCCTGGTCGCCCCCGCCATCACCGGAAATCCAGCGCTGGCACTCGAGCCGGTGCAGGCCGCCGAGGTCGTGGTGCGAACTGTGCTGTCGCACAGCCTCATCGAGGACAGCGCCCTCGATGACCAGCAGGTCGCCGAGGCAGTCGCCCGCGCAATCACCCATGCCTGACGCTCAGTCCGCGTCGCGCCCCTCGCGACTGCTGCGATAAGCACGGCGGCGGACCGAGGTCAGCCACTGCGGTAGCAGGCTCACACCGTCGGCGAGGTTCAGCGTCGGGTCGAAGGCGACGTCGTTGGGGGCCAGGTCGATTCGGCCACCCGGTCGAACTCGATGATGGCCAGCGGATCGAAACCGCCGGTACCCTGGGCCTGTTCCACGTCGAGCACCAGCGGTGTGGCGCGCACCCGCTCGCGCATCTCGTCGACCGACAGGCCGTCGAACTGTCCCGGCGAACTCAGCCGGGCCCGCAGCCAGTAGACGTTGCCCTGATACCCCAGCGGCATGAGGGTGGAGAACACCGCCGAGGACCAGGAGGTGGCCGGGGTCAACACCACCCGCGCCGCCGCGGACACCATCAGCACATCCCAGGGGTGGGCGTCACCGTCGTTGTGTGTCCGCCACGCCAGGCCGGCGAAGTCGGGCATCGCGCCCGGCGTCCCGGCCCCCTTGGAGAACCGGCCCACGATCTCACTGTCGCTCAGCGGCAGCCCCCGCCCGGTGGCGGTGGTCCGGGTGATCGTCCCGGAGCACAGCACCCCGTCCGGGTGGAAGAGCCGGGCGTGACGCAGCGCCGCACCGGCACGGACGGGCAGCGCAGCGACTTCGGAAACCTTCATGGGCAGGGTATGCCCGGCCGAGCCTCCGCGAAACCTGCCGCCACCGTGCGGTACGGCGTGCCGTCGCGGTCGCGGCCGATCAGACCGAGTTCCTGGAACGACGCCAGCCAGCCTTCCATCGGCCACCAACCCCATCTGCGGTGGAACACCGCGGCGTTGCGCAGGATGTCGTCGAGGTGCTGCACCGGCGGGTTCGACACCGGGTGGTGCTGATGAAACGCGTCGGCGCCGCCGATCCAGCGCAAACCCACACCGCGCGCCGCGGCGGTCTGGGCGAAGTCGGTGTCCTCTCCCCCGTAGCCGCGGTAGTCCTCGCAGAACCCGCCGATCCGCTGCCAGGTCGCGGCCGTCACCGCGAAGGACAGCGACCAGAACAGCCGGTAGTCCGCGCCGGTCACGACCTGGGCGTCCGGCGGGCACGGACGCGCGGGGTGCGGACGGCTCAGGTGCTGCAGCCGGTCCGCCGGATAACCGTCCGGCCCCGGCGGCGGCAGATAGCTGACCGGGCCGCACAGCAGGGCACCCGCGTGGTCGGGATTCGCGGCGGCCAGCCGGTACCGGCCCACCAGGTCCGGACCCGGTATGCAGTCCACGTCCAGGAAGACCAGCAGGTCCGCGCCCGCCGCGAGCGCGGCGGCCGCGCCGGTGTTGCGGGCGCGGGCCAGCGGCAGCACGCCGTCCTCGGTATCGCAGCGCGCCAGCCTGCTCGGTACGGGGTCTGCGCCGAGGATGTCCGAGGTATCGCAGGCGCCGGGCTCGTTCATCGCGACCACCACGTGCAGGTCGGCGGGAATCCGGCTGCCGCGCAAGCCGGCCCGCTGGCGGCGCAGGTGCTCCACCCGGCCGTGCACGGTGGTGATCACGACCGTCTTCATGTCGCCGCCCGCCCTCGGCAGCGGTGCGCCGTGTCCTCGATCGCCGTCGCGGCACGGCGGGCCGCGCCCTCGACCTCCCAGAGTTTCCACCGGTCGGTATCCAAGGCCTTGGCCCGGTCCATCAGCGCCGACCAGGCCCGCGGCGGCGGCCAGTGGGGCGCCACCACCGCGAGCTGATGGCGTCCCAGCACCTCCGCGGTGGCCCGCTGCTCGTCGAAGGGCCGGGTCTGCGGGATGACGATGGTGGGCCGGGCCGCCGCCGCGACGTCGGCGATGGAGTTCTGGCCCGCGTGGGTGACCACCAGGTCGGCCGCGCTCAGTTGTGGCCAGGGATCGGCCGTCCAGCCGCCGGTTCCGCCCAAAGCAGACCAGGTGATCGGGGACGCCCCGGCGCCGGCGCTCAGTTCGCCTTCGCACATGCGCATGCCCTCGGCACCGGAGAGCACCACCACCTTCGTCCCGTCACCCTCCCCGAAAACCCGGGGCCTGCCGTCGAATCGACTGATCCCCCCGACGAACGCCGTCTTGTTCTCGTGCGGCCGCAGCCAGGACGGGACACGCAGATCCTTCGGCCAGGCCGCGATGATCTGATCCGCCATCCGGTGCACCAGCCGGTGCGGTGCGTCGATCCGGTTGCCGGGCAGCGCCGTCACCACCACCGGGATGCCGAGCAGCCGGACGAACACCGCGACCTCGACGGACACGTCCACGACGAAGACCTCCGGCTGCGCGTCCCGGACCCACCGCATGACGGCCTCCATGCGATCGCCGTAGCCCTCGTCGAAATGCGGTGCCCAGTGCAGGGATCCGTGGGCCGTCGGCTCCCGGACGGTGGCGGCACCGTCGTCACGCGGAAGCTGGACAACGGAGCTGAACGGGTTCGGCTCGGGTACCGGCCGGCTGGTGAGCACCGTGACCGGGCGGTGCAGGTGTTCGGAGATGCTCATCGCCCGAGCCAGATGCCCGAAGCCGTGATGGTGCACGTAGTAGCCGATCATCGTCTCTGCCCCCGACGTCCGTGATCATCTGTTGGTACAACTCCACATAGGAGGTCAGCATCGCGTCGGCCGAACACCGTGCGATCGCGTGTCGGCGGACCTCGTGCCGGTCGAGCGCCAGCGCTGCAGGGATCGCCGCGGCCATGGCCCCCACATCTGCGGGCGGCACCAACCGGCCCGCTCGGGGTGCGATCAGTTCCCGGATACCGCCGCGGTCGAACGCCACCACCGGTGTGCCGCAGGACATCGCCTCGGCGACCACCAGTCCGTAGGGTTCATCCCACATCGGGGTGACCAGCGCCGCGGCGGACTCGCCCACCAGATCCAGCAGTTCGTCGTGGACGAGGTGGCCGGCGTACCGCACCTGCCCGCCCAGCTGCGGTTCGACCGACTCGGCGAAGTAGGCCGGGTCCGACACCGGGCCGGCCAGCACCAGCGGGGTACCCGCGGCGCGGGCGGCGGCGATCGCCAGATGTGTCCCCTTCTCCGGGGTGATCCGGCCAAACCAGACCAGGTTGTCCCCACCTGCCCCCAATGACCAACGGGCCGTGTCGATCCCGTTCGGGACGACCTCGATGTCGGGCGCGATGTGTGACCACGAGCGGGCGGTGTGCTGACTGACCGCGGCCAGCCGGGTTCCGGCACCGCCGGTCACCGTCAACGCCGATTCCAGCCAGGGCGTCGGCGGGGTGTGCACGGTGGTGAGCATCGGCACCGGCAGCATCGGGGCCATCGCGACCGGGAGGTGGTGCAGGCTGTGGTTGTGCACCACGTCGAATTCGCCGGTGCGCGCGAGTTCGAGCATGACGCCGAGGTAGGCGTGATGGTCGTTCATGAATGCGAGCCCGGGCATCGAGATGTCCTGCGCCGCCGCGTCCGACAGCTTGAGCCGGCGGACCTCCAGGGCGCGGCATCCGGGTGCGGCGTCCGATCCGGTGCCGGCGAACAACGAAACCTGGTGGCCGCGGTCGGCCAGTGCCCGGGCCAGGTGCCAGATGTGCGATTCCAGACCTCCGGCGAAGGGCTGGCGGATCGGGAAGCGATTGGATGCGATGACCGCGATCCGCAATGGTCTGCTCATGCCACCGCCGCCCGATACAGGTGAGTATGGTTATCGGACAGCGAGACTCGTTCCCGGCGGCGCTCGGCCCAGCTCGCCCTTGGCGCGGGAGTTCCGGCGCTCCACTGTCGGTGCATCGCGGTGACGGCCCGCTGCAGGGAGCCGGGGTCGAACCGGTGCTCGTCGAGATCGAACAGTTCACACGGACGCTGCTCGCCATAGAAGCCGCAGCTGGGTGCGATCACCCCGGTGCCCAGGTCGTGGCATGCTTCCAGCCAGCCCGAATGTGAGCCGAACCGGTATGGCAGCACCGAGACGGACAGCGCGCCCAGGTAATCCCACAACTGGTCGTCGGTGAAATAGGGGTGTACCTGCACCCGGACGTGGCCGTGGCGGCCGTAGTCCAGCAGCGCGCGTCCGGTCTCGGGGGCGTACCAATGGTTGGCCGGGTCGAAGATCTCGTCGTGTACATCGATCTGCAGGACCCCACCGGGAAGTCCGGCGACCGTTTCGGTCACGGTGTCCAGGATGGGGAGCGGATCCATGTTCGCGCGCAGGCTCTTGACGTGCACCCCCACCACGAACTCCGCGGCGCGGGGGCGGGGCCGCTCGATGCGTGGGCTGGCCAGTACATGCGGGTGCGGCAGCACCCGGGCCGCACGGCCCCAGCGCTGGCGCACCGCTCCGGCGGCACCCTCGGTCAGCGTGATCAGGCTGTGCGCGGCGCCGACCAGGATGTCCTGTCGACTCTGGTGAGCGGACGGGTCGGTGTGGTGCGGGTTGCGCAGGTCGTGCACGGTGTAGATCAGCGGTTTGTGGTGCTTCTCCAATTGCTCGACGACCTCGACGAGGTCATCGGTGCTCACCGCGTCGAACCCGAAGTGCAGGTGGAAGACATCGAACTCGTCGTGGTGGTCGCCGATCCACCCGCGTTCCAGCATCAGCGGCGGCCACCAGCCGCCGGGAACCTTTCGCCCGTCGGCCGGCACGGGATCCTTGAGCCGGACCACCGGGTCGAGTCCGCCGGGGTGCGAGAGGTGTCGCACATAGACGTGCGAGGCGGGGACGGACGCGACACGCATTGAGGACTCCTTACTGAACGGGCACATGTGGACAGGCGCCCGGCACGGTCACGGGCCTCGTTCCCACCGTTCTGGAGGAGCGCTGCGGCTACCGGAGTACCCGGGCCGAACCTGCCCAAACGTCAGGTTTAGCCGGGTGACGGGCCGGTAATGCAGTGCGCAGTGCCGCGGTGTGGCCGCCGACTACCAGTGATTGGAACTTCGCATGACGAACATGCAAACGAAGCCTGCCGACCAGGCCTCGATACCCGAACTCATGAATCAGTTGACAAGCCAGACCTCGCGCCTGGTGCGAGACGAAATCCGCTTGGCGCAAAAGGAATTTCAGACAGCCGCCAAACGAACCGGCATCGGTGCCGGGCTGTTCAGCACGGCCGGCCTGCTGGCCTTCGTCGGGCTGCTGGCCGTGGTGGCCGCCGCGATCGCCGCGCTGGCACTCGTGCTTCCGGTCTGGGCCGCCGCCCTGATCGTGGCAGGCGTGCTGTTCGCGGTCGCCGGCATCGCCGGAGTCGCCGGCAAGAAGCAGGTGGAGCAGGCTCCGGCGGCGGCACAGGACGTGGTGGCCAACGTCAGCGAGGACATCCACGTGGTAACGGAAGCCCGCCATGCCCGGACCTGACTCGCGCCCGGAACCCGGCGAGAACGCGGACGTCGAGGAGATCACCGAGGATATCGAGCGCACCCGCGAGGAGGTCGGCGAGACCGTGGCGGCCCTCGCCGAGAAGCTCGACGTCAAGACGCGCGCCGCGCAGAAGGTCGACGAGACCAAGGAGCGCGTCGTCGACGCGGTGACCGACGAGCGGGGCACGGTCAAGCCGGTTCTACCGGTGATCGCCGCCGTCGTGGGTACCGCGACGGTCCTGCTGGGCATCATCATCTGGCGACGCCGCCGGTAAGGAGACCGACATGTCCACCCATAAACCCACCCTGACCGCGAAACTGATGTATCGACCGGTGGGACTGGCGAGTTCGCTGGCCGGCGGCCTTGTTGCGGGAGCCATCTTCCGGCAGATCTGGAAGCATGCCTCCCCCGGCGATCATTCGGATCCGCCGACCGCACTGGAGCGGGAGTACTCCTTCAAGGAAGTGGTGCTCGCTGCGGCACTGCAGGGGCTGATCTTCTCGGTCGTCAAGACCGTCATCGACCGGCAGGGCGCACGGGTCTTCGAGCGCTGGACCGGGGAATGGCCGGGCGATTGACCTGCACTGAAATCGGGTACCCGTAGCTTCGTGACTGCTGCTCCCATCTACGTCGAACCCCGCCTCCCCGACCCGCGCGGGCCGCTGTCGCTGGCCGTGACGGAACTTCTCACCGAGCGCGCGCCCGCTACCCACCTCACCCAGGTGGAGGCTTCCCTGGGTGACGCCGATCCGTACGGTCTGGATCTGCACCTGGCGCTCTACACCTGCTACGAACTGCACTACCGCGGGTTCGCGGGGGTGGACACCGGGTGGGAGTGGAACGCCGGTCTGCTGCACTTCCGCGGCCGCCTGGAGAACATCTTCCTGACCGAGGTTCGTCGCCAGGTCGGCGAAATCGACGCGGATGTAACGGCTTTGGCCGAGATGCAAGCGCTGGCCGTGGAGCCGGTGGACGGTGCAGGCCTGTCCTACCATCTGCGCGACACCGGCAGCTGGGATCAGATGCGGGAGTACTTCGTGCACCGCTCGCTCTATCACCTCAAGGAGGGCGATCCGCACGCCTGGGCCATTCCCCGGCTGATGGGTCACTCCAAGGCGGCATTCGTCGCGGTGGAGTTCGACGAGTTCGGGTCCGGCCGGGGCACCAGGCTGCATCAGCAGCTGTTCGCCGACCTGCTGGACGCCGCCGACTTGGATTCCAGCTATCTGGGTTACATCGACCATGTACCGGCCGAGGCGCTGGCCGCGGTGAACCTGATGTCGCTGTTCGGCCTGCACCGCGGACTGCGCGGTGCCGCGGTGGGTCACTTCGCCTCGACCGAGATCACGTCCCCTCCCGGTTCCCAACGCCTGGTGGCGGCATTGGAGCGGATGGGGGCGCCACGGCCCTGCATCGAGTTCTACGCCGAGCACGTCGAGGCCGACGCGGTGCACGAACAGATCGTCCGCACCGATGTGGTGGGCGATCTGGTGGCTCGGGAACCGCACCTCGACCGGGACGTCGTCTTCGGCATCCGGGCCCACGCGGTGGTGGAGGACCGGTTGGCCGACCACCTGATGAAAGCCTGGTCGGAGGGCAGAAGCTCGTTACGCCGGCCATTGGAGTGAACCGTCTACTTCGCTACACGGATAAGGTTGCGCCGTGCGGACTTTGTGACCGGCGACGACCACCGACAGGGTCCGGCGATGCCGCCACCGATAGACTGCGAGCAATGCCGACTTGGCGGGAACGAACATGCGGAGGTGACGATGGTGAGCGAGTCAGAACCGGGTGGTCGTAGTGCGCTCGCAAGCTGCACGGTGGAGGAACACCAGTCCGGCGACGTGACGGTGTTGTCCGTTCACGGCACCCTCGACGTGCTCACCACGCCCGACCTGGAAGCCGGGATCTCGGGCGCGGCCGCGAAATCGCCCGCGGCACTGGTCGTCGACCTCAGCGGGGTGGACTTCCTCGGGTCCTCAGGCATGGGTGCGCTGGTGAGCGCGCACTCCGATCTGACGCCCGCCGTCCGATTCGCAATCGTCGCGGACGGGCCGATCACCAGCCGGCCGCTCAAACTGATTGGCGTCGCCGACATTATCGACATCTTCGCCACCCTCGATGAGGCCTTGGCGGCGGTCAAGGCCTGACCATCAGCGCACCTTTCGGGTTTTTGGTCCAGATCTTCGCGGGTAGAGCACAATGCCGGATATGACGTTCCTGGAGACGCCTGACCTGGCCGGACGAATGGCCGAGTTGGCGCGTTCGCTGGCCGGTCCGCGCAGCCTCGATGAGGTGCTGTCCGGGGTGTCGGCCGCGGCGCTGGAGCTGATACCCGGGGTCGACGCCGCCGGTGTCCTGCTGATCGGCAAGGAACGCACGTTCGAGACGGTACCCAAGGATGCCCGGCTCACCACCGAGCTGCACCGGCTGCAGATGCAGTACGACGAGGGGCCGTGCGTGCAGGCGGCCCTCGACGACCTGATCGTGCGCACCGACGACTTCCGCCAGGAGGACCGCTGGCCGCGGTACGCACCGGCCTGCGTAGAGATCGGGGTGCTCAGCGGGCTGTCATTCAAGCTCTACACCTCCGATCGCACCGCCGGTGCGCTGAACCTCTTCGGTTTCCAGCCCAACGTATGGCGCGGGGAGGCCGAGACCATCGGCGTCGTCCTCGCCGCGCATGCCGCCGCGGCCATCCTGGCCAGCCAGGAGGGACAGCAGCTGGAGGCCGCGTTGTCCACCCGCGACCGCATCGGTCAGGCCAAGGGCATCATCATGGAGCGCTACAAGGTCGACGATGTGCAGGCCTTCGAGATGCTGCGACAGCTCTCCCAGGAGACCAACACCAAGCTGGTGCAGGTCGCTCAACAGGTGATCGACACCCGGGGTTGACGCCTACACCGTCGATTCTTCGGCGGGCGCGGCTTTGCTGCTCGATGCGCGCCGGCGGCGCCGGTGGCTGGTGTCGCACAGCGGATAGTTCTTGCTGCGCCCGCAGGCGCAGATCGCCACCATGAAACGGTCGGATTCCACGCAGCTGCCGTCGGGCATCTCGATGCTGACCGGCCCCTGCACCATCACCGGCCCACCGCGGACCGGCCGTACCGTCGTCACGGCTTGTCCGCCCGGATCACCATCAGCTCTTCTTCCCGCCGACCGGGCTGCAGGCGTCCGGTCTCTTCCAGCCACTTGGCGCGCGAATGCATCACCGGCCCGAACGGAATCCATTCCCACGCAACGATATCCGCGTCGAGGCCGGCAGCGGACAACAGCTCGAGCGTCCGGCGCGGGTCGGCGAACTCCGACTGCACCAGCAACAGGCTGCCGCCATCGGCGAGCAGGCCCGGGGCGGCCGCGCACAGCGGATCGAGCACCATCCGGCCGTCGTACCCGGCGTCCCAGGCGCGGGCCGGGCCCACGGTGGACGGTACGGGCTCGACCGACGGGTCATGCGGAACGTACGGCGGGTTGCAGACGACCAGGTCGTACGGGCCGAACTCGGCGGCCCGCGCCCACGACCCCAGGTAGACCTCGACGTCGGCCTCGTGCACCTGCGCATTGGCCCGGGCACACCGCACCGCCTTGGGGCAGATGTCGAACGCCGACACACTCGACGCTCCCTGGGCCGCGGCGTTGACCGCGACGACGCCGCTGCCGGTGCACAGGTCGGCGACGTTGCCACCGAGCGCCAGGGCGGTCTTGTCCATGACGTCGATCAGCAGTTGCGAGTCTTCCTGCGGCGCGTAGACGCCGTCGGTGACCATGCCACGGAACTGGGTGTCGGATTCGTATGGGTATGCGGTGGTCACATCTGCCTCTCAAGTGATTCAACGGGCCAGAGGGGGTCAACGGGCCAGCCTTGCTGTCCCTAGATGCCCCGGGTCGCCGCAGATCAAACACCTGATCGCGGAACTGCTCGCCGGTTGGACAGGGCTTCGCCGGGTGACCTGGCCCCGAGATCCGCGCCCGTCGGCCCGGCGACACTCGGCCCCACTTTGCGCGAAGCAGTGAGACCGAGGAGCCTTTGCCTGTGACGAGTGACTTTTGCACTGATATTGAACTACAGCAAATTCTAACTCCGCTGTTCGAGTCATTACCAAGATTTGCCTATCCGATCGAATTTGCACGGGTGCAAATTGCCTTTACAGCGGCTGGCGTCAAGATTGAATGGACTGACTTGCGTTGCCGTTCTGTGAACTCCAGCAGGCGGATCGGCAATAGCTTCGCTCCGCGCTAACACATTCGTATTACGGCTTTGAACTGTGGATTCGCCCTCGTGGTGCCGCCTAAGGGATACGTCAATTGAGCCTTTTAACGAATTTTGCTGATTGATCTTCTCATCGCCCGGGTACTGCTCGAGTTGTCCGCGGCACAAGCCGCATCACAACGATCATTCCGGGATTTGCGGAAGTTTGGAGATGACATCATGTGGAGGCCTTGGCCTAGATCAGCAAAATCGGTTTGCTCTGCCGCAGCGCCGTTGTTCGCGTTCACCCTGGTGGGCGCAGCGGTGCATGTCGGTGCGGCAGCGCCGGTGGCACTGTCCCCCCAGGACGCGGCGATCCGGCAGGTCACCACGGCCGTCTCACTCGCGGCCGCCATCGACACCTCCGCCAACGCGGTCGGTGTGGCCGAATCCGAACTGTTCTACATGACCCCGGAAGAGGTCGACATCGCGATGGACACCATGGAGTCGATGGGGGTGACCCAGGTGCGGATGTTCGTGCCGTGGTACTTCGTCGAACCCGCTCCCGGCGTCTACAACTGGGCCAATGTCGACAAAGTGGTCAACGCCGCCGAGGAACGCGGGATCGCCGTGCTCGGGGCCGTGACCAGCACACCCACCTGGGCCACGGATTCCTGGTCCCCCTACGGCGCACCGCGCAACCCCGAGGACTTCGGAAACTTCATGGGAGCGTTGGCAGAACGCTACGGCGCCGGCGAGGGTGCCCCCGAGACGGCTCGCATCTCGGCGTACGAGATCTGGAACGAACCCCATGCCGCGGTGTTCTGGGAGCCCAGCCCCGATGCCGCCGCGTACACCGAGGTGCTCAAGGCCGGCTACGAGGCGGTGAAGGCGGTCGACCCGAGCGGGACGGTGGTCGGCGGTGTCGTCTACGCCGGGCAGAGCTGGGGCGACGGAGCCAACATCGGCGCGGTCGAATTCATCGAGGGCATGTACGAGGCCGGGGCTGCGGGGTACTTCGACGCCCTGTCCTATCACCCGTACAACAACGACTGGCGGTTCAGTGACGGTGCGGGCAGCCCGATTTCGGCGATCGGCATCCTGGAGGACATCCAGGCGCTGATGGAACAGAACGGCGACGCCGACAAGACGGTGTGGACGAGCGAGTACGGCTTGCCCACCGCCACCGTCTCGGAAGCGCAGCAGGCGGAGTTCATCAGCGACTTCATGGACACCTGGGCCGATACCGACGGTGCCGGGCCGATGTTCCTCTACAACCTGGTCGATCTGCAGACCGGGTCGACCAATCCCGAGGACACCTACGGCCTGTTCCGAGACGACTGGACTCCCAAGCAGGCCGCGCTCGCGGTGCAGGCCTGGATCGAGGAGAACGGACCGCTGCCCGCCGGGCAGGACCCGTCCGTCGAGGATCCGTCGGTCGAGGACCCGACGCTTCCCACCGAGCCGGCGCCCGAGGAGCCCGTTCCCAGCACGCCTGTCGATCCGGTCGCCCAGGCCGTCGCGAACTGGCAGCAGGCGCTCGCGGATGCCGCGGCGGGGTGGGCCGCGGCCTGGGGTCAGGCCCTGAACCCGGCGCCGGCGACCACGACGGTCTCGGCACGGATCGCCGCTGATCCCGAAAACACCACGGCGGCAGAGAATCCGGCCAACGCCGGGACCGAGGCGACCGCGGTAGCCCGGGCCGCCGCCGGCGAGCAGAGCGCCACCGATGCGACTGCCGGTTCCGCTGCGAGGATGTCCCGGACCGCGCTGGCGGAGGTCGTTCGGGCCGTCGCCGGCGAGGATGCGACACCGACGACCGAAACGGACACCGCCGGCACCGATACGCGCCGGGCGCCCCGCACGGAATCGGTCGCCAACGAGGACGATGCCGCGGCTTCGACCGAGCAGGACTCTGCCGCAGCGGAATCCACCACCAAGCCGCGTCCGGAGCGCAAGGCCGACAAGGGCGAGAAGACCGACCGGGCTGATAAGGCCGAGAAGGCCGGGGCCGGCGAGTCGAAGCGTTCGCCCGGATCCGATTCGGGTTCCACCGGTTCGAAGGGTTCGTCCTCGGACGACTGATTCGATCCACCCACGAAAGAGCCGGGGCGGTTTCTCACCGCCCCGGCTCATTCGGGTCAGAACACCCGGATCCAGTCCACCAGCATCTCGGCCGGGTAGGTACCGCCGGCGGGTTCACGGCCGCCGGAGCCGCCGACGGCGATGTTGAACACCGGCGCCATGGTGAAGCCCGGATCGTTGAACGGCCAGTCCGGCAGCGAGTTCGACGCCACCGTGAAGAACGGCTCCATGCCCGGCTGATAGTCCTTCCAGAAGTACATGCCCTCCGGCTTCCAGGTCATCCGCCAGGTGTGCCAGTCACCGTCGACCGGGTGCTTGTCGGTCTTGAACTGGGTGCCGTCCAGCTTGGCATGCACGGTGGTGCCCGACGGCCAGTCCCGGTTGCCGTACCACTCGACGAGGTCGACCTCACCACCGCGGACCGGGTTGTCATTGATCAACCAGAAAGCCGGCCAGGCGCCGTCGGTCAGGCAGTTCAGTTTGACGCGCGCCTCCCAGGTCGTGCCGACCCCGCCGCGCCAGTTGCCGACGATCTTCGCGCTGGCGTATTTCTCCTGGATGTTGGCGCCCTCGCCGCGGGTCGCGCGGATGACCAGGTTGCCATTGCCGTCCTGGAAGACGTGCTCCTGATCGGTGACGTAGCGGCCCATGTTGAACGGTTTGTCCCACTCGTGCGGGTTCCGGATGGTTTCGCGCTGCGGGACGATGAACCAGGCCGCCGGGTCCGGCGGTGAACCGGCCGGACCGTTGAATTCGTCCTGGAACAGCATGGCCGGGGTGGCCGCCGCGGGGGCCGGGGCACCGGGGCCCGGCACCGGTCCGGGAGGCAGATCGCCCGGCACCGGTTCCGCGTGGGCCAGCGGGCCGGGCAGCGCGGCGGCCGCCGCTCCCAGGCCCAGGATCATCAGGGCGCTTCGTCGGTCAAAGGCAGGGCGGTCGAATTCAGGCACAGCCGAACCATAAACGAGGTGGGTGGGGTTTCGCGCGCATCTCTGCAATCGGTGACCGTCGCGACCACCGGAAGGGCGACCCCATTTTCTGCACCTGCTGGGCTAGCGTTTGCCGCGGAAGACAGTTCGTTTCGACGTGGGAGTCACGAAGCCATGGCCGACAAGGTGTTTCGACAGACGCTGAGCACCGGCGCCGCGCTGGCCGTCACCGGTGCCATCGCGCTGTCGCCGGTGACGATCACCGATCAGAGGCACGCGGTCGTCGCCACGCCGCGGGTCGTCACCGTCGACGTGACAGCCACCGGCCTGTTCCAGGACCTGCGATTGATCACCGACGGCGCACGGGAGGCGGCCCGGACGCCGACCTGCTGCACTGGAATTACGCCCTGGTCAGCGATATTTTCCTGGCACCGGTCACGCCCTTGATCATCGGTCCGCTCAACGACGCGATCGCCGAGCCGATGGCGCTGAGCAACGGCCCGACCAATCGGACGAACGCGTACTCGCCCGACGCCGAGTAGCCGTCCTCGGGGTCGCTACCGATGTCCTGAACATCGCCCTTGCGGAGCCCTCCTGGGCGGCGTAGCATCGAACATAAGTTCGAATGCGACGTTGCTCCCACTGCTTCACGGTGAGCTTCAGATGCGACTCCGGTCGCCGAGAGGTTCTTCTGTCCCGCGGGACAGGTCGAACCGTATTGCCTGATCGTGCCGGTGTGCACCTTCTGCGAAAGCGGTATCCATCATGGACGCCACCCATCTCGACACCTTCATCACAGCGCTCATTGACGACCTCGCCCCGAGACCCCCGGATGATGCCGAGCGCACGCTGTTTCATCTGCTGGACTGTCCTCGGCGGGTGGTCGACGAACCGGCCCTGCTCGCGGTGCTGGTGGCCGCGGTCACCGCCCGCAATCTATTCGACCACGTGATCGCCCAGGCAGTTGCGGCGGCGGAACGGCTCGCGATCCCGGCCCGGCAGCACCTGCGTACGGGAGCTGATCTGCTCACCAGCATCGGGGTGGCTCCCGCGGCGGCGCAGCGGGCGGCGCGGGTGGGGCGGGCGGCGCGCGCCCTGCCCGCGTTGACCTGCCGGCAGCGTCTCGGGGGTGTGGGGATCGAGTTCGCCGACGCGGTCGGGCGGGGTGTCGCCCATGTCGGTGCCCGGGTTGCGTTGTCGGAGGAGGACCGCGCGACGGTGGTGCGCAAGCTGATGATTCAGACCACGCCCGCAGAGGTCGCCGAGAAGGCCCGGGCGATCGCCATCGAGCGCGCCGCCACGCAACCACCCGAGGAGGGCGCGGTGCCGGTAGCGGAAAACCCCGACCTCAACGAGATGACCCTTATCCAGACCGACGACGGACGGGTCAGCGCCACCCTCGATCTGGATGCGCTGACCGGGGAGGAACTGTTCGCGGCACTGGATCCGTTGTGCCGGCCGGTGCCGCTACCGGACGGATCACCGGACCCACGACCGACCGGGCGCCGCCGCGCGGATGCGTTCGGACAGATCATGCGCACCTACCTGTCCAGCTCCGGGCGGCCGACCTCCGGTGGGGTGCTCCCGCACGTCACTCTCATCCGGCCGGCCGGTGTTGACACGCTCGGTTTTACCGGGCCGGTCAGTGCGGTCACCGCCGATCTGGTGGCCTGTGACAGCACCCTCACCGCGGTGACCGTCGACGGTTCGGGTGCGCCACTGGACGTCGGGCGCGCCGAACGGTTGTTCACCCCCGCGATCCGAAAAGGGCTCGCGGTGCGCGATGGGGGCTGCGCGTACCCCGGGTGTGGGCGGCCGGTGTCCTGGTGCGACGCCCACCACATCCGACCGTGGAACTGCGGAGGAACCACCTGCGTCGATAACGGAGTGCTGCTGTGCCGGGCACACCACACCCTGATCCACCACGGCGGCTGGCAGGTCTACCTCGGCCCGGACCGGCACCCCTGGTTCATCCCACCCCACGACCCGGCAGGGCCCGAACCGGCACACCTACGCTCCCACGCACGCCGCACCATGACCGCCCTACCCGCCGCCGCATAACCAATCCCGCGACGCACCTTGTCAACTACACAGAGAAACCGGACATACGGCGGGAGCCGGCACCGATAACGCGGCCGGACCCGCCACGATGATTCACGCCGACTCGTTCTGACCAGAGACGCCTTGGCTTCGAGGGGTGGATGCAACAGAACCCAGCGCGCAAAAGTTGGGAGAACAAACTGTGCCGGCTGCGCGGAAGGGCACCGCGCTCATCGCTTACCCGGTCAGCGGAAGTACTGTTCTCCGCCGCTCGGGTAGCCGCCGCCGTAGGTGGTGACGTGCACGTGGTCGTAGTGGCCGTAGGCGCCGGAGCCCTGTGCGCCGCTGGGCGTGTAGTAGGTGCCGCGCCAGATGACATCCTGCACGCTGAACCGGCCCGCGTTGTTCATCACGTACGCGAGGATCCGGTTGCCCAGGGCGACACCCTCGGAGCTGCCCGGATTGGGAATCATGACGTCGAGGGCCAGGCCGTTGGGATGCCAGCGCAACGCGTCGGCCCGGACACCGCCGATGCTGCGGATCTCGGGGAACCGGTCGCTGATGGCGCGGGCCGCCAGGATGGTCTTGACCTGCAGTCCATGCTCGGGTGCGACGCCCTTGGGCAGCAGCAGCGAGCGGGTGTCCGCCCGCCAGCGTGAAGCCGACACGAGCTGGGCGGATGTCACTTCCGAGGCTCCGGCCGCGGCGGAGTTCCAGGCGAAGTCCGCGGGGGCGGCGACGATCTCCATCCCGGTGGGGATGACCTCGGCGGCCGGGATGACGGCGGCGGAGGCGACCTGAGCGACCGGGTCAGGAGTGTCGACGGCTTTCAGGTCCGGGCTGACGGAGAAGAGGACCGCGGCCGGAGCGATGATCGCGGCGAGTGCCGCGGACGAGCGGAGCCGTTCGCCGGCCGTTCGTAGTCGCTGCATTCACCACACCTTCGAGCTCGTGAACTTCTCGTCCAGCAACTACCGAGACCCGGCCGTTTGCTTGTCGTTACACATCCGTGACTTAATCCGGCTGACTATAACCCGGCGTGTCGCGGCAGCTCAACTCTTCGAAACATTGGTATGCCGCAGGTGGAGCGCGGGTGTGCGGCTACGGAGCGGGCGGTGCGGCGGGATTCGGGACCTGGATCGGGATCGGCGGCAGCAAAGGCACGTTGATGTAGGTGGTGCGCATCGCGGGTGCCTGGGTGGTCGGTACGACCGTGGTGACCTCGGCTGTTGTGGTGGGCAGCGTGTCCGGTTCGGTGCTGGTGGGCAACGTCGTCGGCACCGTCGTGGTGGTGGGCACCGTGGTGGTGGGCACCGTGGTGGTGGTCGTCGTCGTGGTGGTCGACGGCGTCGTGGTCGTCGTGGTGGTCGTGGTCGTGGTCGTCGTGGTGGTGGTGGTCGTGGTCGGCTGGGTGGTCGTCGACGTGTACGTCGGCGCCACCGGCCGCGGCGGCTCGGGCTCCGGCGGCGGAGGCGGCGCGGGCGGGACCTCGGTCACCGTGACGATGCCCGGCGGGGGCGTCTCGGCCGCCGGCGGCGGCTGCACCGGTTCGGGCGTCAACACCCCGGTGACCGGCGCGGTCGAGGGGGTGGGCGTCTCGGTTTCGGAGACGCCGGTCAGCGCGATCGCCACACCGCCGAGCGCGACGACCGACAGGATGCCCGCGGCGGCGAACACCGCGATCGGGATCCGCGGCATACCCCGCCGATCGTCCTCGTACCGATCCGGAACCGGTTGGGAGACAACGTGCGTCGAATCCTCGGCGAGGTAGGGGTTGGCGCCGGTGTACGGGCTCGGATACTCGTCGGGACCGGCGTAGGGCACCGGTTCGGCCGCCGCGTCACCGTCCTCCGACCAGGCCAGGGCCCGGAAGGTCGAGGAACCGGACGGATCGGGCACCACCACCGGCGGCGCCATGCTGGTCGGGGCGTCGGCCCCGGCGGCGGGCGCCATCCCGGTCTGTGCCCCGGCCTCGGCGGCATACGCCGCGAACAGCACCGCGCCCACGGCCGCGTCCAGCGCGGGCTGCGGGGTGCTCACCACCGGACGCTGCGAATGCTCGGACAGTCGCTGGGTGACCAGCGGGATACTGGCTCCCCCACCCGCAGTGGCGATGACGGAGACATCCGCCCAGCTCAGCCGGTTGCGCTCCAGGAGCCCGTCCAGTTCGGCGAGCACCTGGGTCAGCGGTTCGGCCAGCAGCGCCTCCACCTCGGCGCGGGTCACCCGCACCACCGAACGGTGCCCGGGCAGTTCCACCGGCACCTCGGTGGCCGTCACCGCCGACAGCCGCTCCTTGGCCGCCCGGCACTCCTCGCGCAACTTGCCGAGCAGGCCGACCGCCGCGGTGGCCCCGGGATCGGTGTCCTCGATCCCGGCCAGCACGTGGGTGAGCAGCGCCTGGTCGATCAGGTCACCGGAGAACTCGGCGACCCGGGTGGTCTCATCCAGGGGTTCGAACGTGGCCCCCGGTTCGGCGAGGGTGAGGCTGGTCCCGCCACCGCCCAGGTCGACCAGCAACAGCGGACCCTCGGCGTTCAACCCCGGGTTGGCGTTCAGCGAGGTCAGGGCGGCGACGGCGTCGGACACCAGTCGCGGTGCCGCGCCGCCGGGCGAGAGCACCGGGTTGGCGCGCAGGGTGGCCCGCAGCGTGCGCAGCGTGGCGGCGTTCCAGTGCGCGGGCACCGCAATGGCGGTCTGCGCCGTCGGGGTGGCCCCGGCCACCCCGACCATCGCCTCCAACGCCTCGACCAGCAGGTCCTCGGCGGGATAGGACGATCCGTCGGCGGCCACCAGCGGGACCGGATCACCAACGCGGTCAACGAATCCGGTGAGCACCCGACCAGACTGTCCGGATGGCAGGCCGACTTCCGGCGCGCCCTGCACGGGAAGTGTCAGCACAGCGCGCCGGGTGACAGGACGGTCGCCGACTCGTGCCGCGACCAAGTTGGTCGTCCCGATGGACAACCCCAGCGGGTCGCTCATTGGCCCCACCCTAACCGCCGCCGGCGGATCGACCGAACGGACACAGCGTGCAGACCCGGAGAGCGGGACATCCTCGAATCACTGTGCTGTGATGGCGGGCATGGCTGACACCCTCGGTGAAATCGAAGCGATCAAACAGGTCAAGTACCGCTACCTGCGGGCGCTGGACACCAAGCACTGGGACGATTTCGCGGCCACCCTGACCGAGGACGTCGTCGGCGACTACGGATCCTCGGTCGGTGACGAGGTGCTGCATTTCACCGACCGCGACGCGCTGGTCGGGTTCATGCGCCAGTCGCTGGGACCGGCCATCATTACCGAGCACCGTGTCGATCACCCGGAGATCACCCTGGACGGCCCCGATGAGGCGTCGGGCCGCTGGTATCTGCAGGACCGGGTGATCGTGGCGGATTTCAACTTCATGCTCATCGGCGCGGCGTTCTACCGGGACCGCTACCGCCGCACCGCCGACGGCTGGAGGATCTGCGCCACCGGCTATGACCGCACCTATGAAGCCACCATGTCCACCGAGAACCTCGGATTCCACCTGAAACCCGGCCCGGCGCTTGCTATTTAGACACGGCGATCAGCGCACCCGGCCGTAGCCAGCGGATGATCTTCACCAGGGTGGCGTCATCGATGGCGACGCAACCCGCGGTGGGTCCGCCGCTGCTGGAATGCAGGAAGAAGGCGCTGCCGGCGCCGGGGGTGCGGGCCTTGTTGACGCCCATCACGACCGCGTGCGCATACTGCGGGATCTGCAGGTTCTCGGTGCCCCCGCCGTCGGTGCGAAACGGGCAGTCCTTCTTCTCGCACACCTGCATGGTGTTGTAGGTGGGGCTGGCCACGTCGCCGTCCCACCAATGGTTCGGCCCCACCTGCACGTAGGGCAGCCCGCCGCCCGGGCTGGCCTGCGTCCCGAACGCGAAGTCCAGCGTGAACACACCCATCGGGGTGGTCTTGGATCCCTCGCGGATCTGCGGGCCCATCCCGTTGGACCCGATGTGCGCCGGAATTCCCACACCGATCGGGTTCCAGCCGGCCGCCGTGCGCTCCCAGACGTCCATCTTCGCGGTCGTCGGGCCCACGCCCACAACGGAAATCACCTGGGTGGCGGTGCCGACCGAGTTCACGAACCACGGGGTCTCGGCGGCCTGGGCGGTCGGTGCGAACGCCCCGAGGCCCAGCCACAGCGCGCTCAACAGCAGGACCAGTCGGCGCATCCGTCCATCGTCGGCACCCGCACCCACGCGGGTCAAGTAAAGGTTTAGACACGATGGTTTCTGCGTACCTTGGTAGCCATGGGATTGGGAACGGTCGACCGACGCATCTTCGAGGCCGTCGCGGAATCCGACAGCAGAGCGCTCGACACCGTGATGCCCAAGCTCACCGCCGCGGCCGACCATTCCAAACTGTGGATCGCCATCGGCGCGGGGCTGATCGCGACCGGCACCCCGTCAATGCGCCGCGGCGCGGCCCGGGCCCTGCTCACCCTGGCGGTGACCAGCCTGGTCACCAATCAGGGCGCCAAACGGCTGTGGAAGCGCCCGCGCCCGGACTTCGCGTCGGTCCCGGTGTTGCGGCGGTCCCGGCGGATGCCGACGTCGAACTCGCTGCCGTCCGGGCATTCGGCGAGCGCGGCCGCATTCGCCGTCGGGGTGGGCCTGGAGAACCGCCCGCTCGGGACGGCGCTCGGGGTGCTCGCCGGGCTGGTCGGGCTGTCCCGGGTCGCCACCGGCGCGCACTACCCCGGCGATGTGCTGGCCGGGTTCGGGATCGGAACCGGGATCGCGCTGGCCGGCGCGGCGATCGTGCCGACCATCGTCGAGCCGCCGGTCACCGCGTCGGACCCGCGCCGCTTCGCCACCCGCCCCCGCCCGGACGGTGAAGGGGTGGTGCTGGTGGTCAACCCGAGCTCCGGCAGCGGCACCGGGGCGCGCATCGTCGACGAGGTCCGCGAGGCGCTGCCGAAGGTCGAGGTCGTCGAGGTCGGGGACGATGAGGACATCACGGAGAAGCTCCGCGAGGCGGCCGGGCGCGCCGAGGTGCTCGCGGTCGGCGGCGGGGACGGCACGGTGTCGGCTGCGGCCGGGGTCGCGCTCGACGCCGAGGTGCCGCTCGCGGTGTTCCCCGGCGGCACCTTCAACCATTTCGCCAAGGACATCGGCTGTGAGACCGTCACGGCGACCGTGCAGGCGATCCGCGCCGGGTCGGCCGCCTACGTGGACACCATCGCGTTCAACGATTCCGACACCGTGGTCAACACCGCCAGCATCGGCGCCTATCCGAGGTTCGTCCGGATCCGGGAGAGACTGGAACACCGGATGGGCAAACCGTTGGCCGGTGCGTACGCGCTGTACCGCACCCTCCGCAGCGATGCCACCGTGCGGATCCGCTACGACGACAAGACGGTGCAGACCTCGCTGTTCTTCCTGGGCAATTCGCTGTACTCACCATCGGGTTTCGCGCCGTCGCGCCGGGTCCGGATGGATGACGGCCTCATCGACGTGCGCATCCTGGAGACCGGGCGCCGGTTCGCCACCGTCCGCATCCTGACCGCGCTGGCGCTGGGCCGGCTGGCCGGCAGCCCGCTGTACCACGAGTTGCGGGTGCCCGAATTCAGCTTCACCGCGGTCGACGGCCCGACCCAGGTCGCCCACGACGGCGAGGTGGAAATCGTGTGCCAGGAGGCGACTTTCAGGAGCCGCTACCGGTCGCTACCGGTGTTTCGTCCGCTGCCGTGAACCGGGTGCTGGTCAGCACCGGCAGGCACGCGACCACCCACAGATAGCCGAGCGCCCAGCCGGCCAGCACGTCGGAGGGGTGATGCACATTGAGCACCACCCGCCCGATGCCGACCGCCGCCACGATCAGCACCCCGGCGAGGACGGCCGTGACCCGCCAATGCCGGCGCAGCACAGGCCAGGCCGCGACCAGTACGGCCGTGACGGCCGCCGAAGCGCCGAGCGCATGACCGGACGGGAACGACAAGGACAGTTCGGGCACCAGCGCCGTCGCCGGGCGGGGCCGCGCCACAACCACTTTCATCAACGCCACGATCACGGCGGAGAACTCCACCGTCAGACCGAGGAACAACGCCACCCGGTAGTCTCGCCGCAGCAGCGCGTAGCCGATCCACAGCAAGACCAACAGCCGGAAAACCGCCGGATGGAACACCGTGCACAGCACATCCCAGCCGGTCACCCAACCCGGGTGCGCCGCCCCGTACCGGTACAGCGGGTCCAGCACCCACCAGTCCGCGTCGAGCAGCCACGCCCAGTTGGCGAGCACCCCGGCCAGCGCGAGCAGGAACACCGCGGCGGCCAGGACCGCACCGGCGAGCACCGCGGGATGCCGCGGCGAAAGACCGTACTGCACCGACACTCCCCCGTTCCGGGCCGCAGAACCGGTCCGGCGCCGGTTCGTGGCCGATCATAGGCGCTCCCCGGGTTGGCGTATCGTGCGAATCATGGCGGTGTTCCTGCGCAAACTCCTGCGCATCGGCAAACTTCCCAGTGAGCTGCGCGAGGCCGTGGAAGCCGAGGGCATCATCCACTTCGCCGAGTACGTCCCGATCACCCGGCGTTTCTCCGGCAAGGTCCCCGGCCAGCGCTCGGCGGGCAGCGTGGCCAGCCTGTCCGGGTCGTTGGTATTCACCAACGAACGGGTGCTCGCCACCCTGGCGACCGTCCCCAAACTCGCCGGGCGCGCCATCGACCTGCGCTGGGATGCACCGGTTTCGGGTCCGGTCCGCGCCGACATCTCGCCGGCCGGGCTGGTCATCGACCTCGACGTCGCCCAGGTCGACGCGCGTTGTTCGGGCCGGTTGTCGCTGCACTACAAGGAACCGCTGTCCGAGGATCTGCTGGCGCGACTGCCGCGCCGGTCGCTGTCCTACGACGTCCCACCGGAATTCATCTTCCGCGCCGTCGGGGTGCCGTTTCACCCATGACGATCAGCTACGACACCGCGCTGCAAGACCGCATCCGGGCCAATCTCGCCGCCCACGACCGCCGTACCTTCACCGATCCGGCCAAGCGCCGCGCCGCGGTAGCCATCACCCTGGTGGACTCCCATCTCGGGGAGGACCGGGTGGACCCGGCCCCGGTGGATGACTGGATCGCCGGCCGGCCGATGCCGGATTCGCTGGACGGCCGGATGGTCGACGTGTCCGGCGGCGCATCGTTCCTGTTGTGCCGCAGGGCATCGCGGTTGAAAGCCCATTCCGCACAGTGGGCGCTGCCCGGCGGGCGGCTGGACCCGGGTGAAACCTCCGTGGACGCCGCCCTGCGCGAACTGCACGAGGAGGTCGGGATCGAGCTGCCGGGCAGTTCCGTGCTGGGCCTGCTCGACGACTACCCGACCCGCTCGGGGTACGTGATCACCCCGGTCGTGTTGTGGGGCGGCGGACGCCTGGAGCTGCGCCCGTCCCCGGACGAGGTCGTCGCGGTGTACCGGGTCGGGCTGCACCAGTTGCAGCGCGAGGATTCACCGCGGTTCATCTCCATTCCCGAGAGCCCCCGCCCGGTGGTGCAGATCCCGCTGGGCAACGACCTGATCCACGCGCCGACCGGTGCGGTGCTGCTGCAGCTGCGCTGGCTGGGCCTGGAAGGCCACAGCGATCCGGTGGATCAGCTGGAGCAGCCGGTGTTCGCCTGGAAGTAACACATCCCGGTCCTCGGGTGGACCGCGACGGCCACGGTGGGCAAATCCGCACTGCGGCGCGCGGTTCCGTTGTGGGAAGGTGGCCAGATGCAGAAGAGCAATGTGCTGATCGTGCACTGGCACGATCTGGGGCGTCATCTCGGCGCGTACGGACACAGCGACGTGCAGAGCCCCCGGCTGGACCAGCTGGCCGCCGAGAGCATCCTGCTGACCCGGGCGCATGCCACCGCGCCGCTGTGCTCACCCTCGCGCGGATCGCTGTTCACCGGACGCTACCCGCAGAGCAACGGCCTGGTCGGACTGGCCCATCACGGCTGGGAGTACCGGGCGGGCGTACGCACCCTGCCCGCGGTGCTCTCCG
This sequence comes from Mycolicibacterium aurum, assembly GCA_900078775.1. Classification (GTDB taxonomy): domain Bacteria; phylum Actinomycetota; class Actinomycetes; order Mycobacteriales; family Mycobacteriaceae; genus Mycobacterium; species Mycobacterium aurum_A. The sequence goes on along the minus strand of LT549889.1, from coordinate 5,476,742 downwards.
AGTCCGGCTGGTACACAGCATTGTTCGGGATGCAGCACGAGAGTTCCTTCCCGTCGCGGCTGGGCTTCGACGAGTTCGATGTGTCGAATTCGTACTGCGAGTATGTCGTCGAACAGGCCGATGCGTGGTTGCGCCGGGCGCCGGAGCGGCCCTTCCTGCTCACCGCGGGGTTCTTCGAGACGCACCGCCCCTACCCGCACGACCGGTACGAGCCGGCCGACCCGTCCTCGGTGAACCTGCCCGGGTATCTGCCCGACACCCCGGAAATCCGCCAGGATCTGGCTGATTTCTACGGCTCGATCACCGTCGCCGACGCCGCCGTCGGCCGGCTGCTGGACACCCTGGCCGACACCGGACTGGATCGCACCACCTGGGTGGTGTTCATGACCGATCACGGCCCGGCGCTGCCCCGGGCCAAGTCCACGCTGTACGACGCGGGCACCGGCATCGCGATGATCGTGCGCCCGCCGACCGGATCCGGGGTGCCGCCGCAGGTCTACGACGAACTGTTCAGCGGCGTCGATCTGGTGCCCACCCTGCTGGAGCTGCTCGGGGTGCAGGCCCCCGCCGAGGTCGAGGGGCTCTCGCATGCCGGCCATTTCGCCGGCCCCGCGGCAACACCTTCTCCGGTGCGCACCGAGGTGTATTCGACAAAGACTTATCACGATTCTTTCGATCCGATCAGGGCCATTCGCACGAAAGAGTTCTCCTATATCGAGAATTACGCATCGCGGCCATTGTTGGATTTACCGTGGGACATCGCCGACAGCGCTCCCGGTGCGGTGGTCGGCCCGAATGCGCGCAGCCCGCGCCCGCAGCGCGAGCTCTACGACCTCCGGACCGACCCGGGCGAGTCGCACAATCTGTTCGGTACGCCGCTTACTGCGGAAACGGCGGAGATCGCACGCGAACTGGCGCTGCGCCTGAATGACTGGCGGATGAAGACGAACGATGTCATCCCCTCCGAATTTGCCGGCACCAGGATCTCCGAGCGGTACACGCAGACGTATTTGACGATCAAGGAATGGCCGGGCCGCAGCCGCTCCGCCATTGCCCAGGATCGGGGCATCGAAGACGTATCGCAGTCATCGCAATAGTTAAATTCAGACTGAGGCGAATACAGCGTCTGCGGCACAATACAATTGCCGTTAGAGTTCTCCCGCATGGCCCACCCGAACGCGTATCTCGTGCTCGCGTCGCAGCGCAGTGGCAGCACGCTGCTCGTCGAATCGCTGCGCGCCACCGGCGTCGCCGGCGAGCCGCAGGAGTTCTTCCAGTACCTGCCGAACACCAGCATGTCCCCGCAACCACGGGAGTGGTTCGCCGGCGTGCAGGACGAGTCGATCCTGCGACTGCTCGACCCGCTGATGGAGGGCAAGCCCGACCTGGCGCCGGCCACCATCTGGCGGGACTACATCCAGACCGTCGGGCGCACCCCGAACGGGGTGTGGGGCGGCAAGCTGATGTGGAACCAGACCCCGCTGCTGACCGACCGCGCCGCGGACCTGCCGGACCGGTCCGGCACCGGGCTGCTGTCGGCCATCCGCGATGTCGTCGGCAGCGACCCGGTGCTGGTGCACGTCTACCGCCCCGATGTGGTGTCCCAGGCGGTGTCGTTCTGGCGGGCCGTGCAGACCCGGGTGTGGCGGGGCCGCCCGGACCCGACCCGCGACGCCCGCGCCGAGTACCACGCCGGGGCCATCGCGCACGTGATCACCATGCTGCGGGCGCAGGAGGAGGGGTGGCGGAACTGGTTCGCAGAGGAGGGCATCGAGCCGCTCGACATCTCCTACCCGTACCTGTGGCGCAACCTGACCACGGTGGTGGCCGAGGTGCTGGAACGGCTGGGGTTGGATCCGCGGCTGGCACCGGCGCCGGTGCTGGAACGGCAGGCCGACCAACGCTCGGATGACTGGGTGGACCGGTATCGCGCCGACGCACACCGGGCGGGGCTGCCGACGTGACGAGGACCGTGGCGCGGAGCGGCGATTCGTGGAGTCTTACCCGGAACCATTCCGGGTACGACTCCACAAATCAACGGATTTGGGCCACCACGAACACCCGGCGGAACGGGAAGAAGGTGTGCCCGTCGGCGCGGCGCGGGTAGGCCCTGGCCAGCAGCGGGATGATCTCCTGCCGGTACCACTGCCACGCGGGTTCGGTCAGCCGCTCCTTCACCTGGGTCAGCGCGGTCCCGGTTATCCAGTCCAGAACCGGTGTCTCGCCAAGCAATTCGTGCACATAGGTGGTCTCCCAGGCATCCACCACGCAACCGGCATCGGACAGCAGTCCCGCGTACTCAACCGGTGTTCCGACCACATCGGCGTCCCGCCACGGCATATCGCGCAGCGCCTCGGCGAACGGAACACGGCGGGCCACCTCACGGATCGCCGCATGCGAGGCCGCGTCGAAGTTGCCGGGCACCTGGAAGGCCAGCCAGGCACCGGACGCCAACTCGGCGGTCCAACGCCGCAAGAGCTCGCGATGCTCGGGCACCCACTGCAGCGCGGCATTCGAGATCACCACATCGGTGTCCGGTTCGGGAACCCAGTCGGCGATGCCGCCCAGGCGGGCGTCCACCCCGCGTTCGGTGGCCGCGGCGACCATCTCCGGTGACGAGTCCCAGCCCTGCACCCGTGCACCGGGCCAGCGCTGTCCCAGCGTCGCGGTGAGGTTGCCGGGCCCGCAGCCCAGGTCCACCACCAGTCGCGGCGCCTCCGCGGCGACCCGGTTCACCAGCTCGAAGAACGGGCGGCCGCGGTGGTCGGCGAAGGCCAGGTAGGTATCCGGATTCCACATGCTGTCATCATCGACGGTGATGGACGAGAAGGCAGCCGTGCGGCAGATCTGGCAGTCCCTGGACCTGCCCGGCATCGTCGACGTGCACACCCACTTCATGCCGAAGAACGTGATGGACAAGGTCTGGCGGTACTTCGACGACGCCGGTCCGCTGATCGGCAGACCCTGGCCGATCACCTACCGAAGCGACGAGCAGGATCGGTTGCACACCCTGCGGTCCTTCGGAGTGCTGGCCTTCACCTCGCTGATCTACCCGCACAAACCGGAGATGGCGACCTGGCTGAACCGGTGGGCCGCCGGGTTCGCCGCCGACACCCCGGACTGCCTGCACACCGCGACGTTCTACCCGGAACCCGGCGCCGCGCGGTACGTCACCGCGGCACTGGAGGCCGGCGCGCAGGTGTTCAAGGCGCACATCCAGGTGGGCGACTACGACCCGACCGATCCGCTGCTCGCCGACGTCTGGGGAGTGCTGGCCGAGTCCGGCACACCGGTCGTCATCCACTGCGGGTCCGGGCCCGCCCCCGGCACCCATACCGGCCCGGATCCGGTGCGCGCGGTGCTGACCGAGCATCCCCGGTTGCGGCTGATCATCGCCCACATGGGCGGCCCGGAGTACACCGAGTTCCTGGACCTGTGCGCGGATTTCGATCAGCTGCACCTGGACACCACGATGGCGTTCACCGGGTTCACCGAAGAGAAGATGCCGTTCCCGGCCGACCTGTACCGCCGGCTACCGGACCTGGGTGAGCGCATCCTGTTCGGCAGCGACTTCCCCAACATCCCGTACGGCTATCCGCATGCGATGACGGTGCTCACCGAACTGCCCGGCATCGACGACGACTGGTTGCGGAAAGTCTTTTACGCCAACGGAGTACGGCTGTTCGGGCTACCATCGCCCGAGCCGCCCCGGTAGAAAGGCCACGACGTGAGCGAACCGTCCGAACCCGTCGAACCGCCGATCCCCGTCCCGAACGTGCCCGGGGCGGATGCCACCGCCCGCGGGCTGCCGCGGCGGATCGATCTCACCCGCCGCCAGCGCCTGGTGGTGGACGCCTCGGCCGTCGCCGATCTCGGTCTGCGCACCACCATCGCCGGCATCGTGGGCGCCGCCATGCTGCCGCGCCTGGCCGACGCCGCCCTGCGCCCGAGCCGGGTCCGGGATGAGGACGCCGCCCTGGACTTCTACATCGACCTTGCCGCGCAGCACGATCCGCAGCTGTCCTTCCCGGCGCCGGCCGCTCCCCCGCGGGTGTACACCCGACCGGCGAATCCGGTGGCGTCCTGGATCGCGCACGGGGCTGTGCACAACATCCGGTTCGCCAGCAGCTTCCAGGCGGCGAACCCGGCACTGCGGGAACAACGCGCCGGGTATGCCCGCAACAACGTGGTGCACGCCCAGCACTGGGTGCACGGCGACGGGCCCCGCCCGACGCTGTGCCTGATCCACGGCTTCATGGGCTCGGCGTACCTGTTCAACGGCCTGTTCTTCGCGCTGCCGTGGTTCTTCCGGTCCGGCTACGACATCATGCTCTACACGCTGCCGTTCCACGGCCGCCGGGCCGAGGCGAACTCCCCGTACAGCGGTTACGGCTTTTTCGCCGACGGGATGGCCGGTTTCGCCGAGGCGATGGCCCAGGCGGTGTACGACTCCCGTTCGGTCCTCGACTATCTGGAGTCCACCGGTGTCGACCGGATCGCGCTGACCGGGATGTCGCTGGGCGGCTACACCTCCGCGCTGATCGCCGCGGTCGATGACCGGATCCAGGCCGTCATCCCCAATGTGCCGGTGGTGACGCCGGAAGCTCAGTTCGACGACTGGTTCCCGGCGAACATGCTGGTGCGTCTGGGCAACCGGCTCACCGGGGTGGACAAGTCCAAGACCGATGCGGCGGCCATGTTCCATTCACCGCTGAACTACCGCCCGCTGGTGCCCCGAGACCGGCGGCTGATCATCGCCGGACTGGGTGACAAGCTCGCCCCGCCGCAGCAGGCCGAGATCCTCTGGCGGCATTGGGATCGCTGCGCGTTTCACTGGTTCCCCGGCAACCACGTGCTGCACGTGAGCCAGCCGGACTACCTGCGCCGGATGACCCGATTCCTGCAACCGTTCATGTTCTGACCGGAGAACCGGCCGGCCAGCGCAGTTCCTCGATGACCGTCGGCGCGGGTCGGTGGCCCGGGAGCCGTTGCGCCGACAGCGGATCCAGGCTGCTGAGGACGTGGCGCTGCCGCCCGCCGAGGGTGATCAGCCCGCCGACGGGTGCAGCCGCGCCGGGTTGTTCGGCCGTGCGCAGCGCGGCGACCGCGGTGACGGTGCCGGCACCGAATTCGACGGCGGTCCAGATCTCCTCCGACGGGTGCGCCCACACCGCGTCCAGGACCGTCGGCACCGATTCCGCCGGGATCCGGTAGACCGTCAGGAATCCCGACTCGTCGGCCAGCGCCCGCCAGTTCTCCTTGGCCTCGCCGGAGACCGGGCGCGGGACGACCTCCAGGATGGAGACGGTCCAGCCGCTCTCGCGCAGGTGATCGGCCAGCCGGCGGCCCACGATGTCGGCAGTCTCGCGCAGCGGGATGCGGGCCGAACGGGCCTGCAGTGCAGAGAGATTCTGCATCGCGTCCAGGGTCAGCGATACCCAGGTGCGACGTTCACCGGCCCGGTCACGGGTGGTGATCCGGACCTTGTCGCAGCGCAGCCCGTACCGCTCGGTGTAGCCGGCGATCAGGGACACCGGCAGCTCGTCGGCGTCGGGATGATCAAGGCGCAGCACCACCGTGGCGGTGTCACCGGACTGTCCGGTCTCGGCTCCGGCGCGGTTGCCCCGCCAGATCGACCACCGCCGGGCCAGCTTGGCGGTGGCGAAATCGCCTCCCCACCAGGCGAACAGCACGATCACGACGGCGACTGCCACGCCGAGCACCCAGCGCTGGGTAGGGGTCTCGTACGGGTAGGCCATGGCGGCGGGAACGATGAACAGCAGCGCCAGGGCGAGTCGGGTCGTCATGCGGCGTTGTCCTTCCGTCGGTGGGCGGCGATCGCAGCGGTCACGATGGCGGCCAGCGCGAGCACGCCGGCGCCGATATAGGCGACGACGCGCGGGGTGAGGTCCTCGGGTACCGGTTCCGGCGGCGCCGCAACGGGTTTGGTGATTTCGGCGGGTTTGCCCGGGCCGGGCACATCCCAGGTCAGGGCGGCCACCGGGTCGATGCTGCCGGTGCCGACCAGCGAGGACGGCGAGCGGTCCGCGCCGCGGGCGGTGCTGGTCAGCCGGCGCACCACCTGCTCGGCGCTCAGTTCGGGGAATCGGCTGCGCACCAGCGCGGCGACGCCGGAGACATAGGCGGCGGCGTAGCTGGTCCCGCCGACCGGGGCCAGTTCGCCCTTCTCGTTGGGCTGCCCGTTGGCCAGGCCGCCGTCGGGTCCGTTGCTCACCGAGGTGATGTTCTCCCCGGGTGCGGCCAGGCCCAGCCACGGCCCGGACATGCTGAACGGGGCGGGCCGTCCGGCCGGGTCCAGGGCGCCCACCGACAGGACATAGGGCTGCCACCAGGACGGGATCGACACCGAGGTCACCCCGGCCCAGTTGCGCGGGTCCGCTGGGCGGGTGGGGTCGGTCAACGGGTTCGACGCGCAGGCCGTGCCGCCGGCGATCCCGCCCCCGGTGTTGCCGGCGGCGGCGACGATGACGACGTCCTTCTCGACGGCCGCGTAGCGCAGCGCCGCCCCGAGGGCGCTCTGGTCGATCGTGGCGTTGGCCGGGACGCAGGCCACCGAGGAGATGTTGATGATCCGGGCGCCCAGATCGGCGGCGCGGACCACCGCGCGGGCCAGGGTGGCGATGTCGTTGCTGGCCTCCGCGATGGCGGGGTCCTGCCCGGGCTGGTTCGGGGAGAATTTGGCGGAGGTCTGCCGGATGGACAGCAGCCGGGCCCCCGGGGCGACGCCGGAGAAGCCGTCGTCGCCGGGCCGGCCGGCGATGACACCGGCCACCATGGTGCCGTGCCCGTCGCAGTCGGTGAGGCCGTCGCTGTTGGCGACGAAGTCCCCGCCGGCCTCGACGTCGGGCAGCCGTGGTCCGGGCTGCACCCCGGTGTCGATGACGGCGACGGTCTGACCGTCACCGCGGCTGTGCCGCCAGGCCTCGGTCAGGTTCAGCGTCGACTGATTCGGGCTGACCGCCCCGGGATCGGTGCCGGGGATCACCCCGGTCACCGTGCAGGCAGCGCGCTGGGACATCGGTTGCACCGGGCCGGCGGCGCCGGACGGCGGCGGGGTGCCGGGATCCACCTGCGGAGGGGGGATCGCCCCCGCGGCCGGACTGGCGATCAGCGCAGCCGCGACGGCGGCGGTCAACGCGGTGGCTCCCCTGCGATTCCGGCGCGCCGACGTTCGCCTTCCGAACGCGAGCGCGCCGAAATCACCGCTCATCGGTTGAGCACCCACTCGAACAGGCCGATCAGGTAGGCCGCGACCGGGATGACCGAGGCGTCGACCGCAGAACTGGCGAAACCGAACAGCCGGCGGGCGGGCAGCGAGTAGGTCTCCGGCGCGGCGACGCGCGGATTGAGGGCGACCAGCACCCAGCCCGCGGTCACGATGACCAGCGCGGCCAGCGCCCACCACGCGGCGGCGTAGCGGTCGGCGAGGACGAAGGCCACCAGCAGGGTCGCGGGCAGCAGGAAGGACTGACTCAGCAGCCAGGTCTTGCACGGGGTCGAATCCCACACCCGGGCACGCATGGTGGTGCCCAGCGCCGCGGCGACGACCAGCACCCAGGCCCACGGCGAGGCGTCGGCCCCGCCGACCAGGATGACCGAACCGGTGACCGACAGCAGCACACCCGCGGCCAGGAAACCGGTCTGGTGCGCATCGGTGACCCGGATACGCCGGGGCAGGTCCTCCAGCACGCGCAGCGGCTGCGCGGACGGTGTCGGGTCGCCCGGGGCGGGGATCACCGGGACGGGCAGCCGCGCCCACAGCGCGGACAGCCGGGCGGCCTGCACGGTGACCAGCAGGGCGAACACAATGAGACCGGTGCCGGTACGGACATCGGTCATGTCCCAGCTGGTGGCCAACACCGCGAACAGCAGCACGCCGAGCCCGGTCACCGTCGCCGCGGTGAAGGTGGCGATGGCGCGCTCGAAGACGATGATGCTGATCACCGACCAGGCGGCGACACCGGCTGCGGCCAGCAGGATCTGCGCGGCCCCGAAGTCACCCGGCACGGCCAGCGCGAAGGCCGCGGCGACCGGCGCGAGCGCGGTCAGCGCCAGTGCCGTGCCGAATCCGGGGAACCGGGCCCGGGTGGCGAACGAGCCGACGACGGTCACGGCGGCGAGCCCGGCGACGGTGAACAGCCCGGCCGAGTGCCCGGTGGCCAGCCGCACGGCGGTGGCCAGCACGGTGCCCAGCAGCAGCAGCGCGATCACGGCGGCCGCGGCGGCGCGCTGGATCTGGGCGGGGCCCCACGGCTTTTCGCGGGCCTCGGAGAAGATCACCGCGGCATCGGCGATGTCCTCGATGATGCGGGGCGCGGGCGGGCCGCTCGGGATGGCCTGCAGCGCGAGCAGATCGCCGTCCACCACGCCGACGGTGTCCAGCGTTGCGTCCAGACTGAACGGTGCACCGCCGATCGGGGCGAGGCTCAACCGCGCCGGGGCACCCGCGGATGCGGCGTCGGCGCCGTCGGCGGTCGGCGCCACGGTGCGCTGCACCGCCGGGATGATCTCGCGCAGCGGCAGTTCGGCGGGCAGCGCCATCTCGGTGAGCCGCCCACCGGGGCCGTCCCCGGCGGCGAGCACGGCCACCCGCACGATCGGCATCACAGTGTTGTCGGGCATCGGTCTTCCATTCTCTGGTCGAAATCTCTGTGCTGGGCCGCCGGAAACCACGATCCGTGCGGCAATGTTGCGATGAGTCTGTCGGCTGCGGCGGCGATGGCCGCCGGGTGGCCGGGGGCGAACGTGGACACCCATTCCCCGTCGAATGCCTTCGACGGGCTGACCAGGATGCGGCCGGCTTCGGAGTCCACCACGCTCAGTCCGACGTCGGTGCTGACCCGGTGGCCGTCCCGGTGTTCGCCCGCCACGATCTCGACGTAGCTGCGCCGCCCGGTGAACACCGCTTCCACGACGGGCCGCGCGGACGACGGAATGCCCAGGTATTGCAGCACTTCGGTGATGTCGGCACCATTTCGCAGCTTCTCGTCGGCGCGGGCCCCGGCCCGCACAGGAACGGTGAACTCGTCGAAGCTCGCCACCCGCCGCCCGTCCAGGCCGGCCACCAGCACCGGCACCAGGTCGTTCGGGTGCAGCAACTCCAGCGCGGTGAACGTCACCAGCCCGCCGCTGCGCAGCGCGACGACCGACGGCCCGTCCGCCCGCGCACCGGGCGCATTGTCGCGGCGCGCGATGAGGCCGCGGAGCATATCGCCGTGCGCACCCACACTTCGGAGTTCGAGCCACTGCCGAGCCCGGCAGGTCTGCTGAATCCACTGGGCGACAGCGGGGTTGATGACCCCACCGGGCGACATCACGCCCAGCTCGGTCAGTTCGGCGGCACGTTCGGCCGCGAACCGACCGGCGACCGCGGGCTCGCTGTAGGGCGGCGTGATCGCCAGCACCCACGGGAACGAGCCGCAGCCGGTCTCCTCTGCGATGAACCAGGCCTGCTCGACGGTCAGCTCGACCGCATTAGCAGCCATCTATCCCCATTTGGCGCCTTCTGCCCGGTCCCGGGCGTTCATCGACATGGTGTTGGTCTCGTGCGTGCCGGCCATCGCCTGGTAGGCGCGCACCAGCTCGGCCATGCTGGCGTTCCACTGGGCCTGCCAGGCCTGGTAGGTCATCCCGGTGTCACCCTGCCAGGCCCCGGACAGCGCGGCCTGCTCGGCGGCGATGTCGGCACCGACCGCGTTCAAAGCGCCTGCGTACCCGTTCATCTCGGCTGACAGCGCGAGCATGGCCGGGTAGTTGTACATGATCTGCGACATGTGAGTTCTCCTGGTCCGGTGGGCGTTGTCAGATGGTGGTGTAGGTACCGGCCGCCGCGGCGTCCTGCGCGACGTAGGTGCCCGCGGCGTCGCCGAGGTTGGCCTGGGCGATGTCGAGCAGCGCGTTGACCCGGGCCGACACCTCGATGAAGCGGGCGTGCGCGGCCTGGAAGGCGGCCGCGGACTCACCCATGTGGAAGGCCTGCGAGGCCTGGGCGGCCGATTCGGCCTGGGCGAGAGTGCTGCGCATCAACGCGGTCTTGGCGGCGAAGGCCGACTCCGAGGCGATCAGCTGGGGGATGTGCGCGTCGAGCATGCTCATGACGTTTCCTTTCGGATGGATCTGTGGTCGGTCGAGGTGGTCGATCTGGAGGATGCGCCGCTCAGCTGTGCCTTCCCCCCTCCGGTGCCGGCGGGCCGTCGGGCCGCCAGGAGCCGGGCAGCATCGGGTTGGTCGGCCCGTTACCGAAGGAGTCCCCGGCCAGTTCGGTGATGCCGGCCGCTTCCACCGTGCCCGTGGAGATGGTGCCGGTGAAGCCCATCGGCCCCGCGCCCCGTTCGCTCGCCTTGACCGTCGGCTCGGGCCGCGGGGTGGGCGGTTCGGGATCCTCGTCGTAGTCCATGAATTCGTCGGCGTACGCGCGGTCCTTGATCTCGCCGCCCTTCTTGCGGCGGCGCCTGCGGCGCTCGGCGGCCGACAGCGCCGCCACCGAGGACACCGCCGCCGAGGAACCCGAGGCCGGCGCCTTGGCCGAGGTGCTGTCGCGCACCGTCGGGCTGAAACCGCCACCGGGATGGCCGCCGTAGACGGCGTACGCCATGGCCGGGGCCGCGGCGGCCGGTGCGGCGGCGGGTGCACTGGCCGGGGCCGACGCCGGGGTGCCTGCCGCGGGAGCCGCGGCGGTGGGGGTACCGGCCGGGGCGATGCTCGCCACCGGCAGGTTCGGTTCGGCGCGTTGGGCGGCCGTCGGCGCCGCACCGAGATCGATCGGCGGCAGGTCGTCGAACTTCGGTAGCAGGGCAAGGAAACCCAGCATCGCCAGCCCCACACCGGCCAGGATCGGCAGCAGCATCGGCGCCAGCGCGGCACCGATCCAGGTACCCCAGCCCAACGGCTGGGTGATCAGCTGGAACACCACGGCGAACAGCATCGGACCCCAGGTGACCAGCGCCGCAGACGGATTGGCGGCGAAATCGATCAGCATCTGACGCAGGATGCCGACCGGATTGCGCAGGAAGTCGATGATGAGGTCACCACCGACCAGGGTGCGCAGGTAGGGCTCCAACAGATCGACGAGCCAGTTCGACGAGTTCAGCGCAGCACCGGCATTCGCGGCCTGACCCTGCGCCAGCATCTGGGTGGAGGTCGCCGCCGCGCTGCCCGCCTCCCCGACGCCCGGCGCCAGCAGCATCGGCGCCGGTTCCAGCACCGGGGTGGCCGCCACGGTCGCCGCGGAGACCGCTTGGTAGGTGCTCATCGTGGTGGCCGCCTGCACCCACATCCGGACATAGTCCGCCTCGGTGAGCGCGATCGGAATCGTGTTGATACCGAAGAAGTTGGTCGCCAGCAGCGTCCCGTGCAGCGCATGGTTGGCGGCCAGTTCGGCCAGCGTGGGCATGATGGCCAGCGCGGTCGTGTAGGCCGCGGCCGCGGTCTCGTGCTGGGCGGCGGCGACGGCGCTCTTCGCGCTGGCCTGCGCCAGCCAGGCCAGGTACGGCTGGTGCGCCGCGACGTACTGTTCGGAGCTCGGGCCCTCCCAGGCCCCGGCGGCCACACCTCCCAGCGTGGCAACCAGTTCGGCTGCCGCGGCGGCGTATTCGGCGCTCAGCGACTGCCAGGCTCCCGCGGCGGCCAGCATCGACCCGGGGCCCGGACCGCTGGACAGCAGCGCCGAATGCACCTCGGGTGGCAATGCCATCCAGACGGGAGCGGTCATCTCAGCCGCCCCGCGCGATCAGATAGCTGGACGCGGCCAGCGCGTCACCGCTCGCGTAGCTGGCCGAGGTCTGGGTGACCCCCATCCCGGCGCGGCCCAGTTCCTGCACCGCCATTGCCGACACCGCACTGTGCTCGTGGGCGGCAGCGCTGAAACCGGCGGCGGTCTGCAGCGAGACCGGGTCGGCGGCGGGCGGGATCACCGCATTGACCAGTGGCGCCGCGGCGGCGTGCGCGGCGGCCAGCCGGGCGGTCAGCGCTTCGACCGCCGATCCGGCGGCGGCCAATCCTTCGGGAACGACACGCAGGGTCATCAGCTGTAATCCTTTCCATTCGTACTGCCCGGTGAAATACCCTCGGGTACCAGCGGATTCACCAGTTGGACGTAGGTGGCCTCGTCGCTGTCACCGAGCAGCATCGCTCGGCCGGCCGGCAACCTGCTGAACCGCACGCCGCGCAGCTTGCCACCGTCGGCCGGACTGCCCGACAGCATGACGGTGGTCGCCTGCAGGTCGTTCATCCGGCGCAGCAGCGCCGCGGTCATCACCGCGTGCGCCGCACCGCCGGCCCGGGCGGTGACGATGACGCGCAGCCCCAGGTCGCCGGCCTCGGCCAGCAGGCCCAGCAGCGGCGTCCACGGCCGTTGCCCGGCGTACGGTCCGCTGATCGCGGGCCCGTCCGGGATCTGGTCGACGTCGTCGATGATCAGGTAGTGGGTCTGACCCGTAAAGGCCCAGCGCCGCAGGTCTTCCGGTGACAGACCGGCCGGCGGGCGGCGCTGCTCGATGAGCGCGGACAGCCCCAGCATCGCCGGGGTGACCCGGTCGATGTTCGGGGTGTACTCGTTGTCCGGGAACAGCGGCTCCTCGACCAGGTGCAGGCGCCGGTCGATGACCGTGAACGCCACCTGCTCGGGGGTGGAGTTGTCCCGGATGCTGCGGATCAGGTGGCGCAGCAGGGTGGTCTTGCCGGATCGGCTGTCGCCGAACACCATCATCAGCGGGTTGCGGGCGAAGTCGATCGCCACCGGGCGCAGGTCTTCCTCGCGCTGGCCGATGACCACCTGCTCCGGTCCCACGTAGACCCTGCCGACCGCGGCCGGGGCGAGCTGGGTGGGCAGCAACCGGACCCCCGGCGCGTGCCGACCGGCGTACCGGGCGTTGAGCACCGCGATATCGCGCAGGTCCGGGGCCGCGAACAGGAAGTGCTCGGCGGCCATGGTCAGACCGCGGCCCGGCTGGTCGGCGGGCACCGCGTCGGCCGGCCGGGTCAGTGCCCCGGGCACCCGGACATTGCTGTCGTGGGAATCGTTGAGCTTGAGCTCAAGTCGAAGTCCGAGGCCGTCCCGCATGGCCAGCGGCACCTCCAGCCAGTTCGGCGTGGTGATGACGACGTGGATGCCGTATGACAGCCCGGCGTTGACCAGCTCGGTGACCCGGGCCAGCAGCGGGTTGCGGGTGTTGAAGGTGTCGATGTTGTCCCGGCTGAACGCGTACAGGTTGTCGATCACCAGGAAGACCTCGCCGTAACCGTCCTCGTAGCCGCCGGCACCGGTGCGCGCGCCCCGTTCCTGACGGCTACGCAACAGCTGCTCGAGCTCGGCGAAGGTGCGCCGGATCAGCTCGGGCTCCATCGGTGTCGCGACGGCGCCGACGTGGGCCAGCTCTTCCAGGGCGCGCAACTGGCCGCCGCCGTAGTCCAGGCAGTAGAAGCTGACCTCGCCGGGTGCGTGCAGCGCCGCGGCCGAGAGCACGAACGTCTGCAGCGCGGTGGACTTGCCGGACTTCGGCCCACCGTGGATGAGCAGGTTGCCCGCGGCGGTACCGGCGTCGAAGACCAGTGCGTCGCGCCGCATCTCGAACGGCTTGTCGATCTCGCCGAGCGGCCACCGCAACCGGCCCTCGCCGACGTCGGTGCGGGCCAGCAGATCGGCCAGCGGGATGGACTGGTCCAGCGGGGGCAGCCACAGCTGCGGTGCCCGGGGGCCGTAGTTGGCCAACTGGTCGCCGATGGTGGCGATCAGCTTGCGCGGCACCGGAGCGTCCTCGACCTCGCCGGTGACGATCACGGTGTCCGGGGCCGGTTCCACCCAGCCCGCGGTGAACACCTGCGGTTCGGGCACCGAGTGCACGACCACCGACCGCGCGGCGCGCGGCGGGTCGTAGATGCCGTCGACGTAGGTGCTGCGGAACTTGATCGGGTCCGCGCCCGGTGCGGGCACCAGGAAGCCCTCGCCCTTGTGCTCGCGGCCGGATTCGATCTGGAAGGCGTCCTCGGTGCCGATGACCTGGCGGCTGATCGACGGGCTGGCCACCTTCAGACCGATGCGGTACGAGGTGTTCTTGTCGATGTCCTTGATCCGACCGACATCGAGGGTCTGCGAGGCGAACAGGATGTGGATCCGGAAGGAGCGGCCCTTGCGGGCGACGTAGTCGAACAGTTCCGCGTACTCGGGGTGCTCGGCCAGCATCAGGGTGAACTCGTCGGCCACCACGAACAGCGTCGGGATCGGCGGCAGGTCGTGGCCCGCCGCGATGGCCGCCTCGTACTCGGTCACCGAGTTGAAGGCGCTGCCCTGCACGGTGCGGCCGGCCTGCTTGAGAAGGTGCTCGCGCCGGGCCACCTCGCCGCGCAGGGTATCGGCGAAACGGTCTGCCAGCGAGCGCTTCTCGGCCATGTTCGAGATGACCGCGACGACCTGGGGGAAGTTGCGGAAGATGTCGGCGCCGGCCTCGCCCTTGAAGTCGGCGTAGATGACGATCAGCCGGTCGGCCGGATGCGTGGTCAGCAGCGACAGCAGGATCGACATCAGGGTCTGGGACTTGCCCGAACCGGTCATGCCGATCATCAGGCCGTGCGGGCCCATGCCGCCCTCGGCCTCGTCCTTGAGGTCGAAGATCAGCGGGTCGCCGGTGGCGGTGACGCCGATGGGCACCCGCAGCTCCTCGTCGCGATGCCGCGGCGCCCACAGCGCGGCCACGTCCAGCGCCGAGGCGTCCTGGATACCGAACAGGGTGGTGAACGTGGATGATCCGGTCGCGCCCGTCCTCGACTGCTCGGGGTTGGTGTCCCAGCGGGCCAGCCGGCGCGCCAGGTGCGCGGCCTGACCGGCCGAGGTGGCGTCGGCGGTGTCGACGACGACCTGCCAGTCCCCGCCCTGCCAGCGCTCGATCCGGCCGTCGGCGACCCGCAGGATGGGCCGCTCGGGGTCCGAATACTGCTCGCGGTGCGGCTCTTTGGCGGACCGGTGCACGACGGTGACACCGGCCAGCCCGTGCCGGCCGGCGATGACGTCCGGATCGGCGTCCGGGTCGTCGATCAGGACCAGCAGGTGCTTGTTCGCGGCCGGCGTCGATCCGGTGAAGGCCTCCCGCTCGTCGAGCGCCGGCGTCAACAGACTGCGCAGGCCGTCGGCGCTGCTCGCCAGGTACCGGGCCGGGCCCACCCCGTCGGTCTTGCCGGGAACATCGGTGTGCGGCAGCCACTTCAGCCACGACCAGTCCGGCGCCTCCAGGTCCGGGGTGGCCAGGGCCACGCCGAGCACGGCGGGATCGTGCCAGGTGACGGCCTGGGAAACCCAGGCCCGCAGGGCGTCGCGGACCTCGTCGGGCTCGCCGAGCACCGTGATCCGGGAGACGGTGCCCAGGTCGATGCCGGTCGGGGCGTCGCGCACGGTGCGGTGCACATCGAGCAGCCCGCGAAGGGTGGTGTGCGCCACCGGTTCCAGGTCGATCTCGTCGGCGGCGTCCTTGACCCGCAGCGCGGTGTTCAGCGGGACGTCGTGCAGACCGGTGCGCACCACCAGGAAGTCGGCGTCGCCCGGATCGCGTTCCCATTGCCTGCGGGTACCCGGTACCGCGGCGAGCAGATCCGGTGCGGGATGCGACCACTCCAGCGCGGCGCGTTGGTCGGCGGCCTGGGCCCGGACGTTGTCCCGGACCACCGAGAGGTAGCGCAGGTAGTCGGCGCGTTCGGCGTCGACCTCCTCGGTGCGCAGTTTGTTGTCCGACCCCCGGTACATCGCGGTCGCCGCGAGCAGCAGCACGAACGGGAAGAAGAGCATGGTCGGGGAGATCATCCGCATGCCGGTCGCGAACAGCGCGACGATCATACCGACGATCAGGATGACGATCAGGTACGGCAGCACCCGGCGCAGCAGCGAGGGCGGGACCAGTCGGGGCAGCGACGGCGGCGCCTCGATGGTGATGGTGCCCTTGCGGGCTTCCGGCGCCGGAAGCCGGCGGCGGGCCTCGAAGATCAAGCGACTCATGTTCAGTTATCTCCCTCGGGGCCGGCTGCGGCCACGGGCGCGACGGCGTCATGCGCGACCAGCGCATCGGCCTTGGAAAGGGTGGGGCCGGGCGCGAACTGCGCGAGCACCGACCACGGGACGGCCAGCGGCGGCGGGTTCAAGCCCAGCGCGGTCACCGATTTGGCGTCATCGGAGGTGTCCACCCCGTAGCGGACACCGGTGTCGCTGACCCAGAAGGCCGAACCGGCCGGCGGTGCACCGGCGGCGGAGCCGACCGACTGCACGAAGTAGCCGCTGCCCGGGGTCAGGGCGACGTGGTCGGCGGTGGAGCCGCCGCCCGCACCGACCAGGTCCACGGTGCGCTGCCCCTCGGGCAGCGGCAGCGCGGCACCCGACAGCAGGGTCAGCCGGCTCTCGGTCGCATCGGCGGGCTTGGACCAGTAGGCGCAGGTCACCGGCGCCGGACCGGCCTCGGCCAGGGTGACCTCGTCGGCCGGGTAGGTGGCGGTGTCGATCCCGCCGACCACCGGTAGCTTGGCCACCTCATCCGCGCCGAGGCGCGGGGGCTGTTGCAGCCCATAGGAATTCGAGTTACGCAGAATCGCGGCCAGCACCGGTGAGATGAGCTGCAGACCGTCGGCGTGCACCGCGTAGTAACGGATGGTGTTATCGGCCTCGAAGGCCGCCACCACAGCCCCGACGGGTGCGGGCACCGGCAGGTCGAAGCGCGGCGGCTCGCCGGCGCCCGGCAGGGCCGGGGCCACCAGCGGCGCGGATTCCGGAATGGCGTTGAACAGACCCGGATCGATCACCCGGGGTGCGGGGATGTCGTTGCCCAGGCCCAGCGCGGAAGTGACGGCGCGGTTGCCCAGGTCGATCGGGCTGCGCTTACCGTCCCACAGCAGCCAGGTACCGGCGTGCACACCGCCGACGTTCTGGACCAGCACCGCACGGTCGGCGGGCAGCTCGGCGGCCCGCTCCCCCTGCCGATCGGGGGCGCCGGCGATCAGGGTGACACCGGTGGTGCTGCCCGATACGGCGTCGCACACCGTCCAGTTCGCATCCCGGGAGCCGTTCTGCACCATACGTTCCGGGGCGCCGGGGATACCGATCAGATTGCCGCGGGCGAACTTGTCGATCTCGCTGCTCTTGACCGTGGTCGGGTTGTCGGCCTGACCGGCGATCAGCCGCGCGGAGGTGAGGTTCAGCGCCGGGTGCACCACGTCACCGATGCGCACGTAGAGCGCCGAGGTGTCGCGGTCGGCCAGGATGGTGGCGCTGCCGGCGTCACCGCCGGGACGGAACAGCGAGAACACGAAACAGCCCGCGACCACGGTCGCCGTGACCAGCGCGCCGACCAGCACCGCGCGGTTCTGGGTGCGCAACGGGTCCACGAGCATCCGGGTGTCGTGCAGGGCGACCCCGGATGCGATGCGCCGCATGACGAATCGCCAGCCCGAAACCTGGTGCCGGGTGACGAATCCGCGGCGGTGCACCACGCGTTCGGGATTGTCGTTGACCGGTGTGCGCGAGGTGAATTCGCGCCGTTGTTCGCCCGTCTCGCTCATGCGCCGGCCTCGGGCGCGGTCAGGCCCAGCCCGCGCAGCAGCGGGCCGGCGGAACGGTTGACGTCATCGGCGGTGATCGTCATCAGTTCGTCGTCGGTGAAGTCGTCGGAATCGGAGTGGTCCAATCGGTATTCGCGTTCCTCCTCGGAACGTTCGACAAGGTTTCGCACGAAGCGTCCGTTACCGGCGATGTCCAGGCTGCGCCGGGCGGTGCCGGTGGCGTCCGGGGAGCTGCTGGCGGCCAGGAAGCCGAACAGCGTCTCCATCTCGTCGTGTGCGGCGGGCTCGAAGATGCTGTCCCGCTTCTCCGCCATCCGGGTGGCCATCTCCACGAGTTCGGCTGCGTTGTAGGACGGGAAGTCGATGCTGCGGGTGAAGCGCGAGCGCAGACCCTCGTTGGTGTCCAGGAAGCGGTCCAGGTCGGCGCGGTAGCCGGCGACGATGACGACCAACCGGTCGCGGTCGTTCTCCATCCGGGCCAGCAGGGTGTCGATGGCGACCAGACCGAAGTCGTTCTTGGCGCCGGTGGACACCAGGGCATAGGCCTCGTCGAGGAACAGCACACCATCCAGGGCGCTGTCGATGATGGCGTTGGTCTTGGCCTCGGTCTCGCCGATGTGCTGGCCGATCAGATCGGCGCGGTGCACCTCGCGCACCGTCTCCTTCTTCAAAAGGCCGAGCCCGCAATAGATCTTGGCGACCACCCGGGCGATGGTGGTCTTACCCGTGCCGGGCGGACCGGCGAACACCAGGTGGTTGGTGCGCTGGGCGACGGCCAGACCGCGCTCCTGGCGCCGGATCGACATGGCCACCGAGCTTTTCAGCCGGGCGACCTGGTACTTGACCTCTTCCAGGCCGATGAACTCGGCGAGTTCGGCTTCGGCCTCGATCAGCAGGTGGGCCTTGCGCTCCTTGGCGCCCGGGTCGACGAAGTCGGCCTCCCCCGGTTCGGTCGACGGGTCCCAGGGGTTGCTGCGCGCCTCGATCCGCGCGGCGGTCGTGGTTTCCAGACCGAATGACTTGTCCGACAACGCTTCTTCGATCCCAGCGTGTTCGGGGTTGGCGGCGTACAGGTCGGCCAGTACGTCGGCGGCCTCGTCGTCCTCGCCCTGGGCCCGCAGGCACAGACCCTTGACCAGTCCGCCGTCGACCGCGGCCACCGCGACGGGGCCGGCCGGGTTCTCCAGGTGCGAGAGCGCGGGGGCGAACATGCCCAGGTTCGCCAACGCGATGGCCAGGGTCACCCGGGCCGCGTGGGCGTAGTGCTCGTCGAGGCGGGTGTCGTTGACCACCGGGGTCAGGGTGCGCACCAGATCGGACCACCGGCGGCTGCGGTGGTAGAGCGCGACCCGCACCCAGCGGGCCTGCAGCCAGGACGGTCGGCGGGTCAGCAGGTCTTCGACGATGCCGTCGGCCTCGGCGAACTCGCCGGCGTCGGCCAGCGTCGCGGCGTAGGCCAGCGCGATGCCGTCGCGGTCGGTCGCCCGGAATTGGAGATAGAGGCCGGTGTCATAGGTGAAGCCGAGGTCCTCGGCACCCAGGTCGATCTCGCGGGTCAGCACGCCGAAGGAGGGCAGCGTGCGCCAGATGGTGCCGATGACGCGGCCGGCGTTGTCGTCGGCGCCTGCCCCGGTGGCGGCCAGTCCGATCCAGGCGTCGCACTGCTCGCGGGCGATGCGGGTCAGTTCGGTGAAACCCGACCGGGCCGCGACCAGATCGGCGGGTCGCCGCCGGTCGTTGACCGACAATCCCAGCGCCCGACAGCAGGTCGCGAACCTGTTCACCACGTCGCGATCGACGCGTGTTCCCGCTACCCCCGACGTGAGCGTCTCACTGACCGTTTCCATATTTCTTTAGCAACGAAGCTCACGCCCCCTGCCGTCTCCTTAAGTATGCCTATGCTAACTTCCGGAGAAAGCTAGCACCGCACCAACCGCTCTGTCGAGACGTTCGGTTACGCCCGAGGCGGTGATCAGTGTCACCCGGTCGCGAGCCGCGAAGGCATCCACGTGGCGAACGGATTCGACCGACCGCCGCGGGCCGGGGCGCGGGCAGCCGCGCAGGCAGCGTCACCGAAGCGCGGGCAGCCGCGCACCCACGGCGGCGCCCTCAGCAAATGGATCCGACGCGCAGGTCAGACCAGCGGACGGCCGGTACGCACGCGCCAGTCCAGATCCTTGAGCAATACGTTGAACGGGAACTGCCGGACAAAGCCCGGCACCAGATTGTTCACCGCGGCCAGCCCCTTCATCAGCCGGTCGAAGCGGCGCTGACGCTGCGGATCCCAGGGCAGTCGCATCTCGTCGCGGAACCGCTGCGGCAGGAAGCCGGTGGTGATCAAGCAGGCCAGGTTCTCGTTGAACCGCTGCAACGGACCGGGCAGGGTCAGGCCGCGCAGCCGGCCCACCGCGATCGGGTACAGGTACTCGCGGATGGTGTCGTCGATGTGCACCTGGTCCAGCGATTCCTGCCAGTACTTGTCGAAGGCGGCCCGGTCCGCCGGCCACATCTCGGCGGGCACCTGCAGGGTGGTGCCCAGGGTGATGCCGTCCCGGTAGTGCCGGTCGGCGGTCTCCTCGTCCATCTCCCCGATGAACAGCCGGTAGACGTCGACGGACCCCTTGTACAGGCAGGCAGCCACCCACAGCTGCAGGTTCTTGTCGAAGGCGTTGTACTCGACCGGGCTCTCCGGGGTGGAGCGCACCTGGGCGTGCGCCTTGTTCACCGCGCGGCGGAAGGCGGCCTTCTGCTCGTCGGTGCCGCGGCCGGCCACGGCCAGATAGGTGAAGGTGGTGCGGGCCCGCTTGATCGGGTGCAGGTCGACCCGGCCGCTGTGCACCTTGCTCTCCTGCACGCCGTAGCCGACGCCGGGGCGGGCGAGCTGCATGATCACGTTTGCCGGGCCGGCCAGCAGCGCCACGCCCATCAGCCCGTCATCGAAGCCGGCACCCCAACGCTTCCGGCGGGCCGGGACCCGGACGGTCTCGTTGATCGGACGCTCGATGATCGTCATTGACACCCCTGCAGGCCGTAAAGCGGAAACGTAGGTTTCCTGATATTGCCCCGGCACCGGACAGGTGTCAAGATGGTGCGGTGTCCCAGGTTCGGCCCTACCGCGGGGTGGCGGCCGCCCAGCGCGTCGCCGACCGCCACGACCGCCTATTGGCGGCCGGCCTCGACCTGCTGACCGGCCCGGACGCCGATCTCACGGTGCGGGCCATCTGCCGCGAATCCGGGATCGCCACCCGGCATTTCTACGAAGCCTTCACCGACAAGGACGAGTTCGTCTCCGCGGTGTTCGATTCGGTGGTCGCCCGGATCGCCGCGACCACCCAGGAGGCCGTCGCCTCGGTCGGCCCGGCCGAGCAGAACCGGGCGGGCATCACCAATCTGGTCCGCACCATCGGCGAGGACGCCCGGGTGGGGCGGTTGTTGTTCGACAGCACGTTGTCCAACGCCGTACTGGTGCGCAAACGCGCCGAACTCGGCGGGTTCTTCGCGGTGCTGGCCGGCCAGCACGCCCAGACCGTGCTGCAGCAGGACGACAGCGACGAGATCAAGGCCATCGCGCACTTCGTGGTCGGCGGGGTCAGTCAGACCATCAACGGGTGGCTGAGCGGGGCGATCGGCGGCCTGAGCGCCGAGGAACTCATCGACCTGCTGACCTCGGTGCTGGACACCTTCCCCGACCCCCGGCGGGCTGGGGGCACCTAGACCGACGCGCGCGGCCGGCGGTCGGCGGCGGTCTTGGGCACGGTGGTGGTGTCGGCCTCGGTGAATTCTTTGATCCAGCAAGCAAATTCCAGGGTGATGCCGTCGGGGTCCTGGAAGTAGAAGGACCGGACGTAGACGCCGGGATGCAGGGTCAGCGAGGCCTGCCATTCACTGTCGTCGTGGTTGAGCACCGGGCCGACCCGGACCCCCTTGGCCTTCAGCTTCTCCCGGTACTCGTCGAACTTCTCCGCGGGTACGTGGAAGGCCAGGTGGTTCATGGTGGAGACCGCACTGGTGAACTCGCCGATGCCGGGCAGTGCGGCCGGGGAGGACACCACCGGTTCACCGTCGGGGCCGTCGGTGAACCAGAAGAACGCCACGCAGTCGCCGTTGCCGGCGTCGAAGAAGAAGTGCTGCCCCATGCCGTTGGGCAGATCCAGCGACTTGACCAGCGGCATTCCCAGCACGCCGGAGTAGAAGTCGACGGTCCGTTGCATGTCCGAGCAGACCAGGGCGACGTGGTTGATACCGCCGAGTTCGAATTCGGAATTGGGGTTCGAGGGCTTGATCATGACGACTCCCGGGATCTGGCGGAGGAGGAAAACTGAATCTAACATCAGATTCAGGTTCGAACAATGAAAAGACCGGAGACTGCCGTGACCGCACGGGTTGAACTGCCCACCGCCCGCGGGCGACAGACGCAGGCCGCAATCGACGCCGCGGCCCGAACCGTCGTCGCCCGCAAAGGAATACTGGCCACCACCATCGCCGATATCGCCGCCGAAGCGGGCAGGTCCACCGCCTCGTACTACAACTATTACGACTCCAAAGAGGCCATGGTCCGCGAATGGGCCGTCCGGTTCCGCGATGAGGCCCGCGACCGGGTGCTCGCGGCCGCCGATCCGGGGCTGACGAATGCCGAGCGTGCGCACGCCGCGGTGGCCGCACACTGGAACACCTACCGGCATCGTCTCGCGGAGATCATCGCAGTTTCTCAATTGGCAATGGTCAGTGAAGATTTCGCGCAATACTGGTCCGAGATCTGCGCGCTGCCCATCGCAATGATCACCAAGATGGTCCAGCAGGCCCAGCACGACGGCTACTGCGCGGGCGACGACGCCCACCTGGTAGCGGTCGCGATGGTGTCCATGCTGAACCAGTTCTGCTACGCCCAACTCGCCGGGGCAGGGGCCCAGACCGCCGACGACGACGCCTGCGTGGCCACCCTGGCCGCCATCTTCTACCGCACGATCTACCACGAGGAGACCGCACAGCCATGACGACGAAGGGCCCGACGCCGGGAGTGACCCGGGAATTCGTCGGGATGGATTCCCCCACCGCCCGCCGCGCGGGCGCCGGCGGGCATCCGTGCCAGGGCCTCTATCACCGCGGGGTGGGCCGCAAACCGAAGGTCGCGGTCATCGCCGCGCACTATCAGATCGACTTCTCCGAGCACTATCTCGCCGATTACCTGGCCACCCGGGGCATCGGCTTCCTGGGCTGGAACACCCGGTTCCGTGGCTTCGAGAGTTCCTTCCTGCTCGACCACGCGCTGGTCGACATCGGCGTCGGGGTCCGCTGGCTGCGGGAGGTGCAGAACATCGAGACCGTGGTGCTGCTCGGCAACTCCGGCGGCGGGTCGCTGATGGCCGCGTACCAGGCCCAGGCCGTGCACCATCACGTGACGCCACTGGAGGGTATGCGCCCGGCCGCCGGGCTCACCGACCTGCCGCCGGCCGACGGCTACGTGGCCAGCGCCGCGCACCCGGGCCGGCCGGAGGTGCTCACCGCGTGGATGGACGCCTCGGTCACCGACGAGAACGATGCGCTGTCCACCGATCCGAGTCTGGATCTGTTCGACGCGGACAACGGTCCGCCGTACTCCCCCGAGTTCGTCGCCCGCTACCGCGCGGCACAGATCGCCCGCAACGAGGCGATCACCGACTGGGCCGAGACCGAACTCAAACGGGTGCAGGCCGCCGGTTACTCGGACCGGCCGTTCACCGTCATGCGCACCTGGGCCGATCCGCGGATGGTCGACCCCACCCTGGAACCGACCCGGCGCCAGCCCAACATGTGTTACGCGGGACCGCCGATCAAGGCCAACCGGTCCGCCCACGGCATCGCCGCGGCCTGCACCCTGCGCAACTGGATCGGCATGTGGAGCCTGCGGCACGCCCAGACCCGCGCCGAACCGCACCTGGCGCTCATCGACTGCCCAGCCCTGGTCATCAACGCCGACCAGGACACCGGGGTGTATCCCTCGGACGCCCGACGCATCCACGACGCGCTGGCCAGTCCGGACAAGACGCAGCTGTCCATCGACACCGATCACTACTTCACCACCCCCGGAGCGCGTAGCGAGCAGGCCGATACCATCGCCAGGTGGATCGCGAAGAGGTGGCGCTAGCGCGCCGGATCACCGTTCTGGCCCACTTCACCCCTGGCCGGAAGGTGCTGGATTTCCTTGCCCCCGAGGCGGACTGGCTGGACATCCGGTGGTGCGCCGAGGACGACGACGCCACCCTGTACCGCGAGCTGCCCGAGGCCGACGTCGTCTGGCATGTGCTGCGCCCGCTCTCGGCCGAGGATCTGGCCCGCGCGACGGCCTGCCGGCTGGTGCACAAGCTGGGCGCCGGGGTGAACACCATCGACGTCGCCGCCGCCACCGAACGCGGCATCGCGGTGGCCAATATGCCCGGCGCCAACGCGCCCTCGGTCACCGAGGGCACCCTGCTGCTGATGCTGGCGGCGCTGCGCCGGCTACCGGAACTGGACCGCGCGACCCGGGAGGGGCGGGGCTGGCCGTCGGATCCCACCCTGGGCGAGACGGTGCGCGACATCGGCGGGTGCACGGTCGGCCTGGTGGGCTACGGCAACATCGCCAAACAGGTGGAGACCGTGTTGAAGACGCTGGGCGCGCGGGTGCTGCACACCAGCACCCGCGACGACGGTCTGCCGGACTGGCGGCCGCTGGAGGGGTTGCTCGCCGAAAGCGACATCGTGTCCCTGCATCTGCCGCTCACCGAGACCACCCACCACCTGCTGGACCGGGCGGCGCTGGCCTCGATGAAGCCGGATGCGGTGCTGGTGAACACCGCGCGCGGACCGATCGTGGACGAGGACGCCCTGGCCGAGGCACTGCGCTCGGGCCGGCTCGCCGCGGCCGGGCTCGACGTGTTCGCCGTCGAACCGGTCGCCGCGGACAACCCGTTGCTCGGGTTGGACAACGTGGTGCTCAGCCCGCACGTCACCTGGTACACCGTCGACACCATGCGCCGCTATCTGGAGTTCGCGGTGGACAACTGCCGGCGGCTGCGCGACGGCGAACCACTCGCCCACGTGGTGAACGCGGACTGAACGGGGCGGCAGTGACCGCGGTCACGAGCGGGGTACCCTCGGTCCCAACCGACCGGTTATTAGGGATGTTGCCCATGGAGGTTAAGCGTGCCCATCGCGATCAACTCTGAACACAATGACCTGGCCGACTCGGTCCGGTCACTGGTTGCCAAAGTCGCCCCGGCAGATGTTCTGCACGAGGCCCTCGAAACGCCGATCAGCAATCCCCCGCCGTACTGGAACGCCGCCGCCGAGCAGGGCCTGCCGGGCGTGCACCTGTCCGAGGCCGTCGGCGGCCAGGGGTTCGGCATTCTCGAACTGGCCATCACGCTGGCCGAATTCGGCTACGGCGCCGTTCCCGGGCCGTTCGTCCCGTCGGCGATCGCCAGCGCACTGATCTCCGCGCATGATGCCGAGTCCCCGCTGCTCGGCGGGCTCGCCTCCGGTGCGACCATCGCCGCCTACGCCATCGACTCCGGTCTGACCGCAACCCGCGCACGTGACAAGCTCGTCATCCGGGGTGAGGTACGGGCCGTCCCGGCCGCCGCGCAGGCCGCGCTGCTGGTGCTGCCCGTCTCGATCGAGAGCGGCGAGGAATGGGTCGCGATCGACGCCGCCGCGCTGGAGATCGAAGAGGTCAGGAGCGTGGATCCGCTGCGCCCGATCGCCCATGTGCGGGCAAACGCCGTCGAGGTGACCGCCGACCGGGTGTTGTCCAGCCTGAGCCGGGCCCACGCCCGCGCGCTCATCTCCACCCTGCTGTCGGCCGAATGCGTCGGCGTGGCGCGTTGGGCCACCGACACCGCCACCGAGTACGCCAAGATCCGCGAGCAGTTCGGCCGCCCGATCGGCCAGTTCCAGGCCGTCAAGCACAAGTGCGCCGGGATGATCGCCGAGACCGAGCGGGCCACCGCCGCGGTCTGGGACGCCGCCCGCGCCCTCGACGAGGTCCGCACCGGTGACAGCGGCGGGCAGGACTCGGAGAGCGGATCCGATTCCAAGTTCGAGTTCGCCGCCGCCGTGGCGGGCACCCTGGCCCCGGTGGCCGCCCAGCACTGCGCCCAGGAGTGCATCCAGGTGCACGGCGGCATCGGGTTCACCTGGGAGCACGACGCGAATGTGTACTACCGCCGCGCGCTGGCCCTGGTCGCCGGTTTCGGCCGGGCCGCCGACTACCCGCAGCGGGTCGTCGACACCGCCACCAGCACCGGCCTGCGCAAGCTCGACATCGACCTGGATCCCGACACCGAGAAGGTACGCGAGGAGATCCGCGCCGAGGTCGCCGCACTGAAAGCCATTCCGCGCGAGGAGCGTAACGCCGCGATCGCGGAGGGCGGCTGGGTGCAGCCGCATCTGCCGAAGCCCTGGGGCCGCAACGCCGCCCCGATCGAGCAGATCATCATCGCCCAGGAATTCTCGGCCGGCCGGGTGGCCCGCCCGCAGATGGGCATCGCCGCCTGGATCATCCCGTCCATCGTCGCCTACGGCACCGACGAACAGCAGCAGCGGTTCCTGCCGCCCACGTTCCGCGGCGAGATGATCTGGTGCCAGCTGTTTTCCGAGCCGGGGGCGGGCTCGGACCTGGCCAGCCTGACCACCAAGGCCGTCAAGGTCGACGGTGGCTGGCGGATCACCGGGCAGAAGATCTGGACCACCGGTGCGCAGTTCTCCCAATGGGGTGCGCTATTGGCCCGCACCAACCCGGACGCTCCGAAACACAATGGCATCACCTACTTCCTGATCGACATGAAGTCGCCGGGGGTCGAGGTGAAGCCGCTGCGCGAGCTCACCGGCGATGCCATGTTCAACACCGTCTTCATCGACGATGTGTTCGTGCCGGATTCGATGGTGCTCGGCGAGGTGGACCGCGGCTGGGAGGTCAGCCGCAACACCCTGACCAACGAGCGCGTCTCGATCGGCAGCGCCGAGCCGCCGTTCCTGGCCAGCCTGGAACAGTTCGTGGAATTCATCCGCGACGGGCACTTCGACCAGATCGAACAGAACCATGCGGGCAAGTTGATCGCCGAGGGCTATGCGGCCAAGGTGCTCAACCTGCGCTCCACGCTGCTCACCCTGGCCGGTGGCGACCCGATGCCGGCCGCGGCGATCTCGAAGCTGTTGTCCATGAAGACCGGTCAGGGCTACGCCGAATTCGGGGTGTCCTCGTTCGGCACCGACGCCATAATCGGCGACAAGGAGCAGGAGCCCGGTAAGTGGTCCGAGCGGCTGCTGTTCAGCCGGGCGACCACGATCTACGGCGGCACCACCGAGGTGCAGCTCAACATCATCGCCGAACGTCTGCTCGGGCTGCCCCGCGACCCGTAAGCACCTCCTGCTCGCGAACAGACGTGAGTGGCCGCCAAATCACCGGATTTGGCGGCCATTCGCGTCTTGTCGCGGGAAGGACGGTCAGGGCATGATGGCGTCCACGTAGCCGCCGTCCACCCCTCATCCCAGGGCAGGTTCTTGTCCACCAGCTGGTAGACGATCGATGTTCACGCCGCGATATTCCGTGCGGCGCTCTAATCGACGTCGATCTCGCGCAGTTCCCGCTTGAGGATCTTGCCGGTGGGGTTGCGCGGCAACTCGTCGAGGAAGATCACCTCGCGCGGCACCTTGTAGCGGGCCAGGTTGTCCCGCACATAGGCCTTGATGGTGTCCTCGTCGACGGTGGCGCCCTCGGCCTTGACCACGAAGGCGCGCAGCCGGTGGCCCCACTCCTTGTCCTCGACGCCGATGGCGGTCGCCTCGATCACCTCGGGATGCCCGCTGATCAGGTCCTCGACCTCGGCGGGGAAGACGTTCTCGCCGCCGCAGACGATCATCTCGTCGTCGCGGCCGGAGACGTAGAGCAGTCCGTGCTCGTCGAAATAGCCGACGTCGCCCGACGACATCATGCCGTCGATGATCTGCTTGCCACCGCCGCCGGTGTAACCCTCGAACGGGAAGGTGTTGCGCACGAAGATCCGGCCGACCTCTCCCTGCGGAACCTCAACCCCGTTGTCGTCCAACAACTTCACCACGATGCCCTTGACCACCGGGCCGACCGTCGCGGGATTGATGGACAGGTCCCGGGGCCGCGCGATGGTCGCGAAGGCGATCTCGGTGGACCCGTACAGGTTGTAGACGACCGGACCGAGCTCGCGCATCGCCCGGGTGGCCAACTCGGCACCCAGCTGCGAACCGGATACGAAGACGATCCGCAGGCTGGACAGGTCGGGCTTGGGCTCGGTCTTGTCGAGTTCGTCGAGCATCCGCGACAGCATCACCGGGACCACCACGACGGCGGTCACCTTGTACTTCTCGATGTCGGCGAGCAGGGTGGCCGGTTTGAACTTGCGGCGCAACACCAGTGTGTTGCCCAGCATCATCGCGATGGTGGCGTGGATGAATCCGAGTGCGTGGAACATCGGCGCCGGCAGCGCGGTGATCTCACCGGACTTGAACGGCACGTGCGAGAGGATGCCCCCGATCGGCGCCAGCGAGGGCGGCGACTGCCGGTTGGCGCCCTTGGGGGTGCCGGTGGTGCCGCTGGTGAGGATGACGATCGAGGCGTGCTTGCCGACCTTGGGGGCGGGCTGTTTGCTGCTGCGGGCGATCAGATCGGCCAGCGTGTCGTCGGTGCTGCCCGACGGTTCGGGCTTGTCCGGATTGGTGGGCAACGCGCGCAGCTTGCCGAGTGCCGGATCGGCCTGCGAGACGGCGGCGGTGTACTCGTCGTCGTAGATGATGATCTCGGCGCCCTCGCGTTCGGACACCTCCTTGATCTGCGGGCCGGAGAACTCACTGTTGAGGAAGATGATCCGGGCACCGACCCGGGCCGCACCGTAGAGCGCCACCAGGAACCAGCGGTGGTTGCGGATCAGCAGGGCGACCCCGTCGCCGTCCTTGACTCCCTTGGCGCGCAAGCCATTGGCGACCGCATTGGCGGCCCGGTCGAGTTCGCCGAAGGTGAACTCGCCGTCGTCGTCGATGCAGGCGGGCCGGTCCGGGTGCCGACGGGCGTTGAGCGCCGGGATCATCCCGATCTCACCCCAGCGCCGGATGTCGGCCAGCAGTGCCGCCATGGCCCGCGGCGACTCGAGGCGCAGCGCACCGGCTTCGAACATCTTGCGCGCGTAGTGCAGTTCCGCGGCGCCGCGGCCGAGGATCAGCTGGGCTTTGGCCGCCGCCTGAGCGGGCAGGTCTGTGAGGCTGGGCATGACCGCCACAATATGTGACGCGTGTCGGGTCGGGACGGATAACTAGCATGGCCGCATGGGGGCTGCTGCGGATAATCGCCGGACGTTGGAGGTGGCCGGTCGGGAGGTCTCGGTCAGCAATCCGGGCAAGGTCGTCTTCCCTGGGGTGGACGGGCGGGCCGACATCACCAAGTTGGATCTCGTCGAGTACTACCTGGCGGTTGCCGACGGCGCGCTGCGCGCGGTGTACGACCGGCCGATGATCCTGAAACGGTTCGTCAAGGGCATCGGCGAGGAAGCGATCTTCCAGAAGCGGGCCCCGGAGAAGCGACCGGACTTCATCGAGGTCGCCGAACTCAAGTACGCATCCGGCACGTCGGCGAAGGAGGCCGTGATCACCGAACCGGCGGGCCTGGTGTGGGCGGTCGGGCTGGGTTGCGTCGACCTCAATCCGCATCCGGTGCGGGCGGGCGATCTGGAACATCCCGACGAATTGCGGGTCGATCTGGACCCGATGCCCGGGGTGGAGTGGGAGCAGATCCTGGCGGTGGCCGCCCTCGCCCGGGAGGTGCTCGAGGAGTACGGCCTGACGGCGTGGCCGAAGACGTCGGGATCCCGCGGCTTCCACATCTATGCCCGCATCCACCCGAACTGGCCGTTCAAGCAGGTCCGGTTGGCCGCGGAGACGGTGGCCCGGGTGGTCGAGCAGCGCGCACCCGAGCTCGCGACCGCCCGCTGGTGGAAGGAGGAACGCGGGGCGCGGGTGTTCGTGGACTTCAACCAGAACGCCAAGGACCGCACCGTCGCCTCGGCGTACTCGGTGCGGGCCACCCCGGATGCCCGGGTGTCCACCCCGCTGCACTGGGACGAGGTGCCGGGCTGCCGGCCCGAGGTGTTCACCGTGGCCACGGTGCCCGAGCGGTTCGCCGAGCTCGGCGATCCGTGGGCCGATATGGATGCCCATCCGGGCGAGTTGACCGGACTGCTCGAGCTCGCCGAGGCGCTGGGGCCCGCCGAGAAGCCGCCGAGCCGCAGGAGCGTCGATGGTCGAAGGGCCTCACAGATGCCGCTGATCGAGGTCGCCCGGACCAAGACCCGGGATGAGGCGATGGCGGCCCTTCAGCAGTGGCGCGGCAGCCATCCCGAGGCGGCTGAGCTGCTTGAGCCGGTCGACGTCCTGGTCGATGGGATGCGCGGCCCGAGCTCCATCTGGTACCGGGTGCGGATCAATCTGCAGCACGTCCCGGAGCGGCTGCGGCCGGCTCAGGAGACGTTGATCGCCGATTACTCGCCGTGGCAGAACTACTCGGGAAACCAGTTCAAGAGCTGAACCCGAGCTCAAGGCTACTGGGCGGTAAGGTGTACCCGGCAATTTGCGTTATCAAACGTGAAAACCAAATACGTTGCGGCGCAACGACTTACATTTCGCTCAGCGAACCCTTACCCGGCTCTCAGACTATCTTCTTAGCAAAGTCTCAATCACTACTCCCAAGTACCTTAACTTCCGCCGATAACTTCGGTGTCAGTCCTAGAACGACAGGTCACAGCCAGAAGGGGGGCGAACATGACGATTGCATTCCGTTACGGGAACCCGGCGATCGAGTGCGACGGCGCCGAGCTGCGAGCACAGTGCCGTCATCTCGCGATGGTGGTGACCATCTCAGGTGTCATCGATGACGACAACTTCGATCGACTCACCCAGAAGGTCCGCCGCATGGTCCTCGCGGAGAAGCCGTTCACGCTCGACCTGAGCGAGGTGACGCACTTGTCCGCGCGTGGTGTGTCTCTCCTCTACGCCCTCGATGACGAGTGCGACATCGCAGGAGTCGAGTGGGCCCTGGTGGCAAGCCCAGCCGTACTCGCGGTCCTGCGCCTGCTCGACGACGCATTCCCCATCACGGCCTCCGTTCCGGAGGCGCTGCACCACTTCGCCGAGGGAACACTCGCCCGGCGTCGGCTGCTGCCGCTCCTGCACAAGACCGCATAGAAAGGCGGATAGAACATGTTGCTCGACGTTCGCTGGCTGACCGCCCTGATGGGCCGTCACCGCAAGTACGCCCGCTAGGGTCCCCTACTCATCCGATGAGCCCTCCCGCCGTTCGGCGGGAGGGCTCATCGCTGCCAGGAGGGTACCCGCCGGCGCCGGTCCCGGCGCTCTTCCAGTTCGCGCTGGCCCACCAGTTCCAGCATCGGGCGACCGGGCACCTCGATCCGCTGTGTCACGCGGCCTTGCCGCCACCGTCGGCGTGCAGCGTCGCTCCGGTGACGAAACTCGATGCGGGCGAGGCGAGGAACAGCACCGCCGCCGCGATCTCGGCCGGTTCGGCCGTGCGCCCGAGCGGAAGTGCCCGGCCCAGTTCGTCGTTCGTGTCACCCCACTCGGCGACCACGCCCTCGGTGTTCGTCGGGCCCGGTGCCACCGCGTTGACCCGCACCCCACCCGGACCGAATTCGGCGGCCCACGTCCTGGTCAGCGACTCGACGGCGGCCTTGGACGCGCTGTACACCGACGCGCCGGCCACCCCCTTGGACGCGACCAGCGAGGTGACGTTGATGATGCTGCCGGACCCGCGCGCCAGCATGCCCGGGACCAGCCCGGCGACCAGGAAATAGGTCCCGCGCACGTTGGTGTCGAAGGTGGACTCGAAGGATGCCACGTCCTGCTCGACGGTCAGCGCGCCGGGGAAACTGGCCGCGTTGTTGACCAGGATGTCGACCGGCCCGGCCTCCCGCACCAGGGCGGACACCGAGTCCAGGTCGGCCAGGTCGGCCCGCAGGAAGCGGACGGCGCCCCCGAGCGCGTCGGCGGCGGCCGCACCGCGTGCCCGGTCCCTTCCGGTGATCAGCACCTCGGCGCCGGCCTCGGCGAGCAGTCGCGCGCAGGCCAACCCGATACCGGCCGTACCGCCGGTGACCAGTGCCGTTTGCCCTACCAATTGGGTTGTCATGCAATACCTTTCTTTCACGCACTCCGTTGATCGAGGTCCATCCGCACACCGCGGTCGGCGGCCAGCGGAGCCAGCGCGCCGCGCAGCTGCGCGCGCGCCCGGAACACCCGGGACATCACGGTGCCCACCGGCGTGCCCATCGCCGCCGCGGTTTCGGCGTAGGTCAGGCCCCGCACATCCGCGTAGTAGAGCGCGATCCGGAAGCCTTCCGGCAGCTCGGCCAGCGCGGCCCGCAGCCGGGCGTCGGGCAGCAGGTCCAGGGCGACCGCCTCCGCGGAACGCGCACAGCGCCCGGGCCCGGCGGTCTGCTCCAGCTCGGCGACCGACTCCGTCGCGAACTCGGCCGGGCGGCGCTGCTTCATCCGGTGGCCACTGATCCAGCGGTTGTGCATGATCCGGAACAGCCAGGCATTCAGGTTGGTGCCGGGTTCGAACCCGCGGAATCCCATGAACGCGTGCATGAGCGAGTCCTGCAGCAGGTCTTCGGCATCGGCCTCGGTGCGGGTCAGCCGGCGCGCGCCACGCAGCAGGGCGGGCCGCAGCGGGGCGGTGTCCCGTGCGAACCGGGCGGCCAGTTCGGCATCGGTCTCGGGGGTGGTGCTCTGGGCGTTCATCGCCTTCCACACTCGGCCCCCATGCTGGGATGCGCGCCCTTGACTGTCCGTGGTCGCGGGTCCGTGGCCCGGCCACGGATGACTCCGGGGGCGGGCCGCCGTTCTGGTCGGTGGGCGCCCATCCCGCCCACACGACAGGAGGAGGTTCGCCATGAGAATCGCTGTGATCGGGGGTACCGGCCTGATCGGATCCCAGGTGGTACGGGGCCTGATCGAGCACGGTCACGCGGCCGTCGCCGCGGCGCCCGGCACCGGGGTGAACACCCTCACCGGGGAGGGACTCGCCGAGGCGCTCGAGGGTGCCGACGCGGTGGTGGACGTGTCGAACTCCCCGTCCTTCGCCGATGACGCGGCGATGGAGTTCTTCCGCACCGCCACCGCGAATCTGCTGGCCGCCGAGGCCGCGGCCGGTGTCGGCCACCATGTGGCGCTGTCGGTGGTGGGCACCGAGCGCCTCGCCGAACAGAGTGGCTACTTCCGCGCCAAACTGGCCCAGGAGAGCCTGATCCGGGACGGCGCGGTGCCGCACACGATCGTGCGGGCCACGCAGTTCTTCGAGTTCGTCCGGGGTATCGCCGATGCGGCCACCGAGGGTGCCGTGGTCCGGGTGGCGCCGGTGCAGTTCCAGCCGATCGCCTCGGCCGACGTCGCCGAGGCGGTTTCCATCGCCGCAGTCGGCCGGCCGGCACAGAGCATCGCCGAGATCGCCGGGCCGCAACGCTATCGGCTCGACGAGCTGATCCGGACCGCGCTCACCGCGCGGGGGGACCGGCGCACGGTGCTGGCCGATCCGCGGGCACGCTACTGGGGAGCCGAACTCGCCGACGACACGCTGGTGCCGAAGGCCGGCGCGACGCTGTTCGGCGCGCAGTTCGAGGAGTGGCTACTGGCCGCGAGCGCTCACGACTTGAAGTAGACGATCTGGTGGCTGGTGGCCAGCAGTGCGCCGTCGCTCGCCCAGAGTTGGGCGGACTGGTCGAAGTGACCGGCCGAGAACCGTTGGGCCTGCGCCCGGGCCAGCACAAAGTCCGAGCCCTGCGCGGCCAGGGTCTCGGCGCCGGCGTGGAAGTACACCGTGATCGAGACGGTGCCGGCCGGCATCCAGCGGCCCAGCCGCCGGAAGACCCGCGGGTAGAACACGTCGCAGGCCGCGGCCAGCGAAGCGAAATCCCATGGCCGGGGCGGGTTGTCCCGCAGCCAGAGCAGAGTTTCAGAGGAGGCCGATTCGCCGTCGGCCGCGCCGGGGATGCCGCCCGCCACATAACGCATGTCGTAGTTGCTCATCCAGGTGGGCCCGGCGCTGCCGGTGGGCAGTTCCTCGGGGGCCGGCGCCGCGGGCCGGACCAGTTCGGTGTCGTCCCAGGTGTCGCGGCGGATGCCGAAGACCGCGGTGGCGGTGGTCTTGACCTCACCGTCCTGGCTGAGTTCGAGGTACCAGTGCTGGTTGGTCCGGTTGGTGCGTACCGCGCGGGCGGTGACGTCGAAGGCACCGTCGACGATGGGGGCCAGATAGTTGGCCGTCAGCGCGACCGGCAGGCCGTGCACATCGGGCTGCAGTTCGATGGCGCGCAGCAGGACGGCCGCAGTGATGCCACCGAAGGGCCCGACCATGTTGGCCCACTCCGGTACGGTGCGCCCGCGCAGCACCCCGTCGCCGATGCGCTCCAGCGCGATTCCGTTGTCCAGCACAGTCATCGGCGTTCCTTACGTTCCGTCGTCGGTTTCTTCGTTCAGTTGCCCGATGGCACCGTCGACCAGGGTGCGCAGCACATCGTCGGGGCTGGCGTCGCTGAGCCACAGGGCGGGGACATCGGTCCGGTTGAGCATGGCCACCCCGTGCAGGGCGGTGGACAGCGCCGCGGCGATGCGCCTCGCCCCCGGATGCGATCCCGGGCGTTGCCGGCAGTGCACCAGGGCGGCGGTGAGCACCCCGAGCGCCTCGCGCGCCGACGGGGACGGTCCGGCCGCCTGGGTCATCACCGCGTAGCGCATCGGGTAGCGCTGTGCGAATGAGACGTAGACCTGGCAGCCGCGGAGCAGCCGGCCGCGGGCCGAGTCCTGCGCGGGCGCCTCGGCCCGGATGTCGGCGACCACCTGCTGCCAACTCTGTTCGGCGATGGCCGACAGAATGGCATCGCGGTGTTCGAAGTGGGCGTAGATGGCGGGTGCGGATATACCGGCCGCGCAGGCTATTCCACGCAGGGTCAGATCGGATTCGCGGTCGGCCGCGTCCAGGAGTTCAGCCGCGGCGGCCAGGATCTCGGCACGCAACAGGGCACCCGACCCGCGGGCATTGCGTTTGCGCACCGGACTGCTCACCGGTGCAACTTAACACACGTAAATAAACGTGCGTAAAGTTAGATTTCGGCCTGCTTGAACCGGCCGGCGAAGGCGCGCAACGGGAGGTCGGCACTGGTGAGCAGGCCCGGCGGCGCCGCGACCACCGACCGGATGGCATTCAGCGCGGGCAGCCCGGTCACGGTCATCCCGATCGAGGCGAACGCCGCGGGATCGGACAGGTCGACCCCGGGCTTCGGGAAGATCATGTGCTTGTTGTACACACACGGATCACCCTTGATCTGGGTGATGTAGCAGCCCTTGATGTCCCAGCTCGGATCGGTGTGCGGGGTCATCTGCCACTCCAGGTGGGTCTCCACCCGCGCCACACCGTCGACCAGTCCCTGGTACTTGATGTAGTTGCCGCCCAGCGATCCCTTGGGCAGCACGTACCAGCCGAGATCGACGTCCTTGGTGCAGGCACCGAGCTCATAGCTGAAGGTGACCTCGTCGAGTTCGAGGCCGAAGCAGTCGGCCATCAGCCGCACACTGTCGGCGAACACCTCGGTGTACTTTCGCAGCTTGCCGGGAATGCTCGGGTCGTCGACGGGCATGCCGTAGCCGACCTCGATCCAGGTGTCCTTGCTGTGGTGACAGGACACATCCACCGACTCGATGGTCGTGACGTTCTCGATCTCGGCGACGTCGGCCGAACACACCACGCCCAGAATCTGATTCAGACCGGGGTTCATCCCGGTGCCGTAGAACGTCGCGCCGCCCTTGGCGGCGGCCTCGGCGAGCACCTCGCTGACCGGCCGACCGGAGGGATGCGGGTGATTGGTGTCGCGGTGCCAACCGGTGATCCAGTCGGCGGTCGTGACGATGTTGATACCGGCTTCGAGCACCTTGACGTAGAGGTCCTCGTCCGGGAAGACCCCGTGAAAGGTCAACACATCGGGCTTGGCCGCGATGATCTCGTCGACCGTGCCGGTGGCGATCACCCCGTTGGGCGCCACGCCGACGATCTCACCGGCATCCCGGCCGATCTTCTCGGCCGTGTAACAGTGCAATCCGACCAACTCGAGGTCCGGGTGGGCGGCGATGCGTTTGATCATCTCGGTGCCCAGGTTGCCGGTGGCGACCTGGAAGACGCGGATCCTGTCGGCGGTCATAGGGTGTCTGCTTTCTCGATGCGGGCCAGGTCGGCGGCAGAGCCACCGCGGCCGTCGGGATAGAACTGCATGGCCCACTTGCGAATCGCGGTGAAGCCCTCGTATTCGGCGGTGGCCAGCGCGGGCGGGTCCGAATAGCGCTGGTGCGACCAGATGTGGATGTCCTGGGTGAACTGCCGGATGACCTCCTCGCCGAACTGGCGGGCCCGGTCCTCGGTGCGCTGGTCGTCGCGGCCCGCCGTGCGGCCGATGTACACCATGAACCGCACATCGGAGGTGCGGTCGTCGACCGGGGTGACCGCCGAGATGGTCCGGTTGTCGACCATGCCCCAACTCTTGGTGATCGCGATACCCAGCCCGCCGTTGATCGCCTCGACCCCGCTGTTGACGTCATCGATCAACTGGCCGTCGTCGCCGGAGAAGGTGATGGTGAAGTCGACGTAGGAGACCGGCCGGGCGAAGTCGTGCCGGGTGAACACGGGCACGATCGGCGTCTGGTGCACGAACTTGAAATGCGCGAAGTCCACGCCGTTTTCGAGGACGTACTGCGGGTGCAATTCCAGGCCCTGCCGGAACAGCCGTTGCTGCGGGTAGTAGTCGCCGGCGGTGCGCGCACCGAAGTCGGCGAAGATGTCGGGGGCCTCGAAGAACGGTTCGCGACCTTGCAGGTCGTGCCAGATGTAGACCGAGGAGTTGCGCTCGACCACCGGGTAGGTGCGCATCCGCCGGCCGCGGTTGGGGCGGTCCTGGTACGGGATGCAGACATTGCGGCCCTCGTGGCTCCACTGCCAGCCGTGGAACGGGCACTGCAGCACCTCACCCTGGACGGTGCCGCCGTGGCCGAGGTGCGCGCCAAGGTGCTCGCAGTATGCGTTCATCACCGTCAGCCGGCCGGATTGTGCCCGCCAGGCGATCATCTCCTCGCCGAAGTACGTCATCCGGTGCACGTCGCCGACGCCGATCTCGTCCGACCAGGCCACCTGGAACCAGCCCGTCGGCTTCATCGACAGTGGTGGCTTCGCCATGGCGCCAACAATCACAGAGGGTTCTATCAAAGTCAATAGTCGCGTAGCATCGCCCGCGTGAGCGAAGCCGCGGCGTCCGTCCCCAGCGGGCGGCGCTCCAACCGGCGCGGGCAGGCCACCCGGGAGAGCATGCTCGATGCCGCGTTGCACGCCTTGGCATCCGGGGCGCCGGGTTCGGTATCGGGCAACCGGATCGCCAAGGACGCGGGTGCCACCTGGGGCACGGTGAAGTACCAGTTCGGCGATATCGACGGGCTGTGGGCCGCGGTCCTGCGCCACACCGCGCAGCGCCGGGGCGCCATACCCTCGCACGCCGCACCACGCGGATCGCTGGCCGAGCGGGTCGCCGCCATCCTCGACGTCATGTACGACGGACTGGGCAGCACCGACTCCCGGGCCATCGAGAACCTGCGCGCGGCGCTGCCCCGTGACCGCACGGAACTCGAAGAGCACTTCCCGCAGACCGCCGCGGAGCTTGCGTCCTGGCAGAAGACCTGGATCACCGACTGCCAGAACGCGTTCTCCGATCTCGAGGTGGATCCGGACCGGGTGCGGGAGGTGGCGCTGTTCATCCCCGGTGCGATGCGCGGGATCACCTCGGAGCGCCAGCTCGGCTCCTACATCGACCTGGACGAGGCCCGGCGCGCGCTGTCCAACGCGATCGTGGCGTATCTGCGCGCCGGCTAGGGACTTCCGGCCCTACTCCCCCGCCCCGGCCGGGCCCAGACTGGGAGCATGGCCACAACATCGCACACCCTGGCGCCGGTGAAGATCATCGAGGACGCCATCCGGCTGGCGTGCCGCGCCCCGTCGTACCACAACAGCCAGCCGTGGCGGTGGATCATCTCCCCCGAAGGCGTGCAACTCTGGGTCGACACCGATCGATTGGTGGCCACCGACAGCAGCGGTCGGCAGGCCGTGATCAGTTGTGGCGCAGCGCTCGACCACTTCCGGGTGGCCGCGGCCGCCGCCGGCCTGGACACCCGGGTGCAGCGCTATCCCAACCCGAACGATCACCACCATCTGGCCACCATCACCCTGCAGGCCGCGGCCGGCGTCACCACGGGACACCGACGTCGCGCCGACGCCATCCTGTCTCGGCGCACCGATCGGCTGCCGATGTCGGCCCCGGCGGACTGGGACTCCTTCGAACTGCTGATTCGCCCAACCGTCGGCGCGGCTGTCGGCGTGGACGTGATCGCTCCAACCGACCGTCCCACCGTCGCGGACGCCTCTCAGCTGACCGACGCCCTGCGACTCTACGATTCCGCCTATCACCATGAGATCGATTGGTGGACGTCGCCATTCGAGGTCACCGATGGCATTCCGCACAGCTCCCTGGTCTCGGCCGCCGAGGCCGACCGGGTGGACGTGGGACGCTCGTTCCCGATCACCCACAACCGCGAACGCCGCCGGAGCGTCGCCGAGGACACCGCCCAGTTGGTGGTGATCTCCGCGCCGGAGGACACCCGGACCGACCTGCTGCGCTGCGGTGAGGCGCTGTCGGCTCTGCTGCTGGACGCCACCATGGCGGGGTACGCCTCGTGCACGCTGAGCCATCTGACCGAACTGGAGGTCAGCCGCGACATCGTCGGCACCCTGGTCGACCGGCCCTACCCGCAGGTGGTGGTCCGCATCGGCGTGGTCCCCGAACTCGACCAGGTGCCCCCACCCACACCGCGGCGGCCGCTCTCGGATGTGTTGCGGGTCAAGGTCTGAGCGGACAACCCAGACCGGAAAGCAGCTGCTGCAGCTGTGCGCCGACCACCTCCAGTGGTTCGACGCTGCGCTCGGCGCGACTCATCGCCACCGCCCCCTCGACCGCGGCGATGACGAGCGTCGCGGTGCCGGCCGCCGGACCGTGCTCGAGGCCCGCGGTGCGCAGCGCCCGCGCGATGGCCGCGGACCAGGCACTGAACGCGAACACCGCGGCATCCCGCGGCGCGGTGTCGTCGCCCGGGAGATCCTGCACCGCAACCGCGAGCACCGGGCACCCGCGACGGAAGTCGTTGTCCAACAGAATGTTCCGCCACATGCGCAGCAGGTCCCGCACGACGGCGGCCGGCCCGTCGGCCACGGACCGGTTGAGCACGGCGGCGGTCTGCTCGTCGGCCCAGCGCACCGCCTCGGCCGCCAGTTGGGCCTTACCGCCGGGAAAGTAGTGGTAGACCGAGCCCAGCGGCGCCCCGGTGTGCTTGGCCAACTGCCGCACACTGGTCGCGCTCACGCCACGGGCGCCCAGCAGATCGGCCGCGCCGGCCACCATCCGCTGCCGCGCGTCCTCGTTCGACTCCGCCATGCCCGACCTCCTATAACGGCCGTTATAGTACGCCTGAAAAGCTCTTATTACGTATGTCATAGGCGGCGTGTCCGTTTCGGAAAGAGACCTGGGCCACATCCGCGGCGAATCTCGTGTCAGTCCCGGCCACGACGGGTAGCCGAGGGAGGAGCGCTTCTGGCGCTGGGAACGACACCACTCACCAGAGCACAAAACGCCAAGGGGGCACTGTCATGACTGACACCACCACACTGATCACGAACCTACGTACCGTCCTGGAACTCACCAGCACGGAGATCCAGATCGCCGAGGTCCGCACCGGCCAGGCCCGTACCGAAGCGGTGCGCGCGGAACTCGCGCAGAACGCCGAGAACGCCCGGACCCGCGCGGCCCTGATCGAGGCGACCATTCGCGAACTCGGGGGCTCGCCCGACATCATCGGGCCGTTCCTCGGCCGCGCGGCCGCCACCGTGAAGGCGCTGACCGAGCAGGCCGAGCCGTTCGCCGAGGCTCTGCTGGGCGACCTGGCCCTGGAGCATCAGCTCGTCGACCGCGCCCGGTACGTCAAGTCGCTCGCCGTCGCGGGTGGCTACCGTGAGGTCGCCGATCTCGCCGACTCGCTGATCGAGGCGCACAGCGCGACGGTGATCTGGCTGACCACAATCCTGGCCGAGGAGGCGCTCGGTGGCCCGACGGCGTTGCGCCGCACACCGATTCAGGCGGCCGCCGGTGCGGCCGTCAAGCTGGCGAACCTGCCCGGCATGCTGGCCACCCGCGCGGTCGACCGGCTGCTGACCACCGTCCGGGCCACCCGCCCG
This sequence comes from Mycolicibacterium aurum, assembly GCA_900078775.1. GTDB lineage: Bacteria > Actinomycetota > Actinomycetes > Mycobacteriales > Mycobacteriaceae > Mycobacterium > Mycobacterium aurum_A. Next base: position 5,436,826 of record LT549889.1, on the reverse strand, counting down.
GCCGTCGGCGATGCGCTGGCCCGCGGTGAGCAGGTCGGCGAGATCGCCGCCAAGACGCTGTCGGCCTCGCGCGACGCCGCCCTGTCGGCTGCCGAGAAGGTGAGCCGCCGCGAGGGCGCCGACGATGTCGCCGACGCGCTGCACACCCTGCGCGGCAAGGCCGGCGTGCTGGAGTCCGATGAGCTGCCGATCACCGGGTATGACGAGTTGAACGTCAACGACGCGGTGGCTGCGGTCAAGGAACTGTCCGAGCCCGGCGACATCCGCGAGATCATCGCCTACGAGGAGTTCCACAAGAACCGCCAGCGGGTGGTCTCGGCGGCGCAGGCGCGGCTGAGCACCATCGCGCAGGAGATCGTCGGCATCAGCTAGCCGAATCCCTTACCGAACCAAGTAGCCTACGGTACCGTAACTTACGGAACCGTAGGTTACTTGCTTTGGACGGAGTCGCACCATGACGGATACCCAGACCGGCCTGCTGCACGAGTTGGAACCGATCGTCGCGCAGAACCTCGAACGGCACCTCGACATGGCCAAACCGTGGGAGCCCCACGACTACGTTCCCTGGAGCCGCGGTAGGGACTTCGCCTTCCTCGGCGGGCAGGACTGGCAGCCCGAGGACTCCCCGCTGGACCCGGTCGCCAAGGCGGCACTGACGGTCAACCTGCTGACCGAGGACAACCTGCCCTCCTATCACCGCGAGATCGCGACCCGGTTCGGCCGCGACGGTGCGTGGGGCACCTGGGTCGGCCAGTGGACCGCCGAGGAGGGCCGGCACAGCATCGCGCTGCGCGACTACCTGGTGGTCACCCGCGGCGTGGACCCGTCCAGGCTGGAGGCGCTGCGCATGCAGCACACCATCGCCGGCTACGACTCCGGGGACAAGACACCGCTGGCAGCGTTGGCGTACGTGTCCTTCCAGGAACTCGCCACCCGCGTCTCACACCGCAACACCGGCCGCGCGTCCGGCTGCCCGATCGCCGATCAGCTGCTCGCCCGGATCGCCGCAGACGAGAACCTGCACATGGTCTTCTACCGCAACCTGATGGCCGCCGCGCTCGACATCGCGCCCGACGCCGCCATGCAGGCCATCCGCGACGAGGTCGTCGGGTTCGCCATGCCCGGCACCGGCATGCCCGACTTCCGGGAGAACTCGATCCTGATCGCCAAGGCCGGCATCTACGACCTGCGCATCCACCACGATGACGTGCTGCAACCGGTGCTGCGCTTCTGGCGGATCTTCGAGCGCTCCGATTTCGGCCCCGACGGCGAACGGGCCCGCACCGAGCTCGCACAGTTCCTCGACGCCGTCGACGAGCGCGCCCGGTTCTACGAGGAGAAGGCCGCCCGACGCGAGGTCGGCGCGCAGGCCTAGCGGCGCAACCCGGCCGCCGCGCGCTGCACCGCCGCACCGACGGCGCCGACCAGGGAGCTGTCCAGCTTCCAGCTCTGCCAGAACAACGGCACGTCGAGGTGGGCGGCGGCGATCCGCACGAAGTCGGCGGTGACCAGCTGTTCGGGGTACATCCCCCAGCCCAGGCCGGCGCGCACCGCGGCACCGAAGCCCTCGGCGGTCGGCACATGGTGCACCGGCCGGTCGATCCGGCGCCGGAAGACCTTGCGGATCAGATTGTCCTGCAACGCGTCATCACGATTCCAGGCCAGCGAGGGGGCGGCGGCCGCCGCCGCCGCGGTGAACCCGTCCGGCAGGTATGCGCGCACATAATGCGGCACGGCGACCGGGACGTAGCGCATCACCCCGAGTGACTGCACCCGGCAGCCCGGCACCGCGGTCCGCTCGGTGGTCACCGCCCCCATCACCGCGCCCTCGCGGAGCAGCCGCGCCGAGTGATCCTGGTCCTCGATCCGGATGTCGAGCAGTACGGCCGGCAGATCGGCGAAGACGGTATGGAACCAGGTCGCCATCGAGTCGGCGTTGACCGCGATCGCGATCCGGGTCCGCCCGGTCGATCCGCCGGCAACCTCGGCCAGCGCCTCGGACTCCAGGATCGCCAGCTGGGCCGCCAACCGCAGGATCGGGATGCCCGCCGCCGTCGGCCGGCAGGGCTTCTCCCGCACCACCAGCACCTGACCGACCCGCTGCTCCAGCGCCTTTATCCGCTGACTGACGGCCGACGGGGTGACATGCAGGCGATCGGCCGCGGCATCGAAACTGCCCGACTCCACGACCGCGGCGAAGGCCGCCAGTTGCTGACTGTCCAGCTTCACGCGTCACACGCTAGCGGGACAAGCGATGTTTCCGCCCGGTTTCCCGGGTGAGCACCCGGCAATGCACTCGTATTCCATCCCTAACCACACCGCAACGGCCGGCGCATCTAATTGATCCAACCGGCAACGGCCGATCACCCCCGATACGAAATACGGAGCATTCCATGCCTTTTGACTCATCCATCGCCGAGAACATCACCGCTTCGCTGGCCGAGATCCCGCATCCGTCGCTACCCAAGGGCACCAGCATCTACGGCGGGACCAAGATCTTCCCCGACTACCAGGCCGAGGAGGGCGAAAGCTACTTCACCCTGGTGCACGGCATCGCCCACGAGTCTTCGGTGTCGTTCGTCGCTGTACTGCAAGCCACCCGCGCGCTGCGCAAGGGCTTCGAATCGGCCCTCTACTTCTACGGCCCCGGGTCGATCAATTGCCTTGCCACCCGGGGCTTTCCGACCACCGGTGACTCCGGATTCCCCGGCGAGCAGAACATCAACGACGCGCTGGCCACCTTCATCAAGGAGGGCGGCACGGTGTTCTGCTGCCGGTTCGGGCTCGGTCTGCACGGCGGACGCGAAGAGGACCTGATCGAGGGCGTCATCCCGGCTCATCCACTCGACGTCCAGGACGCGCTCATCTATTACGCCCGAAAGGGCGCCATCATCAGTTCCACATACATGGTCTAGGGGCGCCACCATGACCACCACCTTGGCCGCCGTCTCGGCGAACTTCACCCGCGACCTCGACCAGAACTACGCGCTGATCGCCGACCTGACCGAACAGGCCCGCGCCGCGGGAGTGGACCTGCTGGTGCTGCCCGAGGCCGCCCTCGGCGGTTATCTGTCCTCTCTGGGCAACCACGGCGATACCGTCAAGACCACCAAAAAAGCTCTGCCCCCGGCTATTCGGCTGGACGGTCCGGAGATCGCCCGGGTCCAGCAGATCGTCGGCGATCTGACGGTCGCCATCGGCTACTGCGAACTCGCCGAAGACGGGGAGACCCGGTACAACTCGGCCGCACTCCTGGGCGGTGGGCAGGTCTACGGCACCTACCGCAAGGTACACCAGCCGCTCGGCGAGTCGATGTCCTATTCGGCCGGCTCCCGGTACGGGGTGTTCGATACCCCGGTCGGTCGGGTGGGCCTGCAGATCTGCTACGACAAAGCGTTTCCGGAAGCTGCCCGGCTGATGGCGCTGGACGGCGCTCAGATCATCGCGAGCCTGTCGGCCTGGCCGGCCGCCCGCACCGCCACCGCACCGAATCTGCAGGATGACCGCTGGACGTACCGGTTCAACCTGTTCGACACCGCACGCGCACTGGACAATCAGGTGTTCTGGGTGGCCTCCAACCAGAGCGGAAGCTTCGGCTCGCTGCGCTACGTCGGCAACGCCAAGGTCGTCGACCCAGGCGGAAACATCCTTGCCACAACACTTCTGAACAGTGGAATGGCGATCGCCGAGGTCGACCTGGACGCCACCTTCCGCACCGCCCGGGGCGGCATGTTCCACCTGCGCGACCGCCGGCCGGACGTCTACTCGCCGTTGACCGACCCGACCACCACCCACCAGGCCAACTGGCAGGCGCTGGCCCATGCCTGAGATGACCTTCGAGGTTCGCTGGCCGGATGGCAGCACCCAACGGTGCTACTCCCCCAGCTTGGTCGTGCACGACTACCTGGCCACCGGTGCGCGCTACACCGTCGACGAGTTCGTCGACCGGGCCGCGCACGCCATGGCCGAGGCCAGCGAGCGGGTACGGGCCCGGTTCGGCTTCGCCTGCACCTCCGCAGCCGAGACCAGGGATCGGATCCTCAGCACCGCAGCGGCTTTCCCCGCCGACGCACTGATCGAGGTCACTGCCATGCACCCGTCCCTGGAGCAGTCATGACCGCCACCTCCATTCCCGTCGTCATCATCGGCGGCGGCCAGGCCGGCCTCTCGGTCAGCTGGTATCTGGGCCGCGCCGGCATCGAGCACATCGTGCTGGAGGCCGCCACCCCGGTGCACGCCTGGACCGACACCCGGTGGGACAACTTCACCCTGGTCACCCCGAACTGGCACTGCCGGCTGCCCGGTTACCACTACGACGGACCCGACCCGGACGGATTCATGACCCGCGACGAGGTCGTCGACTGGCTCTCCGGCTGGCTTCGGACCTTCGATCCGCCGGTCCGGACGCACAGCCGGGTCCTCCGACTGGCCAACCATCCCGGGGGTGGTTTCGAACTGACGGTGCAGACCCCGGCCGGCACGCAGACCATCATCTGTGAGCATGCCGTCGTCGCCACCGGTGGTTATCCGCTGCCGATCACCCCGGCTTGGGCGCAGTCCCTGCATCCTGCTGTGCACCAACTGCATTCCGAGCAGTACCGCAATGCCGATCAGCTGTCCGACGGCGCGGTACTGGTGGTGGGCACCGGCCAGTCCGGTGCGCAGATCGCCGAGGATCTGCACCTGGCCGGGCGCACCGTGCACCTGGCGGTCGGCGGCGCACCACGGGTCGCGCGCCGCTACCGAGGCCGGGACTGCATGACCTGGTTGTCCGAGATGGGGCTGTACGACCGGCCCGCCGCGCAGTACCCGGGCGGCAAGGCCGCGATCGAGAAGACCAACCACTACGTCACCGGACGCGACGGCGGCCGCGATGTGGACCTGCGCCAGTTCGCGCTGGAAGGCATGCAGCTGTACGGGACGTTGACCGACGGCAAGGACAGCACCCTGCGGTTCGCGCCGACGCTGACCACCGCACTGGATCACGCCGACTCGGTGTACAACTCGATCTGCGCGGACATCGATGCCCACATCGAGCGCCAGGGCATACCGGCAGCGCCGCCGTCGCGGTACGAACCGGTCTGGCGGCCCCCAACCGAGCCGACCACTCTGGATCTGCAGACCGAGGGCATCAGCACTGTGGTGTGGGCCATCGGCTACCGGCCGGACTACCGGTGGATCGAGGCCAGCGCCTTCGACGGTGCCGGCCGGCCCATGCAGACCCGCGGCATCACCACCGTGCCCGGCCTGAGCTTCATCGGCCTGCCCTGGATGCACACCTGGGGCTCGGGCCGGTTCCTCGGAATCGACTGCGACGCCAGGCATATCGCCGAGGCGATCATCGTCGACCGCAGAACCTTGCACTCCGTCACCGCATCGGCCAGCTGAGGGGAAAGAGATGACCGTATCCACCAGAGTCGACCTCGCACTGCTGGGATTCCGCGGCGAACCGCCGGTCAGCCGCGGCTCCGGCGCCGGGCCCAGCGCCGACGGGCATCTCGTCATCGACGGCCTGAGCGCCGCGATCCCGCGAAATGCCGTCAGCCCGTTCGTCTTCGACGGCACCCGGGTACTGCTCGACGGCATCGACACCGGGCTGGATGTCGAGGTCATCGACCGCCCGAAATTCTACGACCTGCGCACCGTCGACGGCGTTCCCTACGAGAAGCTGGCTCGGCTGCACGGCCGGGACGTGCTGGCCACCACGGTGGTGCAGACCTGCATCAGGTACGCCGCCGAGCAACGCTGTCGGTTCTGCACCATCGAGGAATCGCTACGCTCGGGTGCCACCACGGCGGTGAAGCGGCCGGCCGAGCTGGCCGAGGTCGCCGCGGCCGCGGTGCGTCTCGACGGCGTGCGGCAGATGGTGATGACCACCGGTACCTCCGCCGGATCCGACCGTGGCGCACGCCATCTGGCACGGTGCGTGCGCGCGGTCAAGGAGGCCGTACCCGGTCTGCCGATCCAGGTGCAGTGCGAGCCGCCCGCCGATCTGGCGGTCATCGGCGAGCTGCGCACCGCGGGCGCCGACGCGGTCGGCATCCACGTGGAATCCCTGGACGACGAGGTGCGACGGCGCTGGATGCCGGGCAAGGCGACGGTGCCGCTGGCACAGTACCGGGCGGCGTGGCAGGAGGCGGTCCGGGTGTTCGGCCGGAATCAGGTGTCAACCTATCTGCTGGTCGGCCTCGGTGAGGATCCGGACGAGCTGGTCGCCGGTGCTGCCGAGCTGATCGATATGGGTGTGTACCCGTTCGTGGTCCCGTATCGCCCACAACCCGGATCACTGGCGGTCGAGGTCGACGCCGCTCCGGCCCCGCCGGCCGCGGTGGTCGAGAAGGTTTCCCGCGAGGTCGCCGAGAAGCTGGTATCGGCCGGGATGGCCGGTGCCGAGCAACGTGCCGGCTGCGCGGCGTGTGGGGCCTGCTCGGTGCTGCAGGGACTGGGGGCCTGATGATCCACTTCGATTCCAGCACCGCGCCTTTCCCGGAGGATCTGTCCATCCTGGCCGGCACCCGGCCGCGGCCGCCGTTCCTGATCGGCCCCGCCGACACCGCCGACCTGTCCGCCTATCACCGGTTGCGGCGCGACGAGTTCGTGCACGCGCAGGCGCTGTTCCCCGGGACCGATATTGACGCCATCGATGACGACCCCCGTACCGTCGTGCTGGTGGCCCGCGCCGCCGACGGCACCCTGCTGGGCGGGGTGCGACTGGCTCCGGTGGGTGCGGTGGACATCGGGTGGTGGACCGGCAGCCGACTGGTCACTACCCGGGCGGCCCGCTCGGCCGGGGTGGGCCCGGCGTTGATCCGCGCGGCCTGCGCCCACGTGGAGTCGGCCGGGGTGCTGCGCTTCGAAGCCGACGTGCAGACCCGGTATGCGCCGACGTTCGCCGCGCTGGGCTGGGAACAACTCGGCCAAAACGTGGTCGCGGATCGCCCGCACACCCGGATGAGGTTCCCGCTCAACCCCTTTACCGGGTTGGCCGCCGCCACCAAATCCTTCCTGGGGGACACCCTGGCACCGCTGCGGGCGATCCGCGGCGGTCTGGGTCCGGCCGGGTTCGTCGGCGACGACGGCGCGCCGATACCCGGCACCGACCTGATCGCGGCCTGCGATGCCATCATCCCGTCGATGGTGGAACGCGACCCGGAGTGGGCGGGCTGGTGTTCGGTCCTGGTCAACGTCAACGACCTGACCGCGATGGGCGCCCGGCCGGTCGGGCTACTGGACGCGGTCGGGGCGCCGAACCGGCAGATCCTGGACCGGATCATCGGCGGGATCACCGCAGCCTCGGCGGCCTGGCGGACCCCGGTGCTGGGCGGGCACACCCAGCTCGGGGTACCCGCCGCGCTCGCGGTCACCGCACTCGGACGCACCGCCGCCCCGGTGCCCGCCGGTGGTGGCCGCAGCGGTGACCGGGTACGGCTGACCGCCGACCTCAGTGGTCGTTGGCGGCCCGGATACACCGGCAAACAATGGGATTCCACCAGCACCCGGTCCGCGGCGGAACTGGCCGCGATGACCGGGCTGGTCGCCGAACTGCGGCCGCGGGCCGCCAAGGACGTCAGCATGGCCGGCGTCGTGGGCACCCTGGGCATGCTGGCGGAGGCGAGCGGGATGGGTGCCGAACTGGACATCGCGGCCGTCCCACGGCCCACCGACGCGCCGGTCGGCCAGTGGCTGACCTGCTTCCCCGGCTACGCCATGCTCACCGCGGGCCGGCCCGCCCCGGCCCCGGCACTGCCGACGGGCGTCGTCGACGCCGACTGCGGGTCGTTGACCGCAGCACCGGGCGTGCGCCTACGCTGGCCGGACGGGATGACCACCACCGCGCTGACGACGCCGGTCACCGGAATCGGACCGGCCTGAGGGGAGCACATGGCACCGGTCAGGCTGGGTGCAGTCGCGGCACACTTCGGCCGGGACGTCGACCGTGGCGTCGCCAAGGTGCTGGGCATCATCGAGTCGGCGGCCCGCGACGACGTCGACCTGCTGGTGCTGCCGGACGCCTGTCTGGGCGGCTACATCGGCGATTTCACCGCCCCCGACCCCACCGACCCACCGCCCGCGCTGGACCCGGACGGCCCGGAGATCGGTGCGGTGATCGCGGCCGCCGGCGCCATGACGGTGTGTGTGGGCTACGCCGAGGCCGCGGCCGGCGGCAGCCGCTACAACGCCGCCATCTGTGTGTCCGGGGACGGGGTGCTGGGCAGCTATCGCAAGGTGCACCAGCCCGCCGGTGAGGCGTTGACCTACCTGGCCGGGGACCGGTTCAGCAGCTTCGACACCCCGGTCGGGCGGATCGGAATGCTGATCGACTACGACAAGACCTTCCCGGAGGCGGCCCGCACGCTGGCAGTCGACGGCGCACACATCATTGCCGCCCTGTCGGCCTGGCCCGCCAGCATCACCGACCGCGCCTCCCGACTGCCGGCCGACCGACAGGCCCGGCTCTTCGATCTGTACGACTGTGCCCGCGCCGCGGAGAACCAGGTGGTGCTGGTGTCGTCGAACCAGACCGGGGTGATGGGCAAGCTACGCTTCCTCGGCCAGGCCAAGATCGTCGGCCCGGGTGGCGACATCCTCGCCAATACCGGATCCAAGGGCGGGCTGGCCCAGGTCGAGATCGACGTCGAGAACGAGATCGCCAGGGCCCGGAAGGTTCTGAAACATCTCGACGAGCTGCGGCCGGCGGTCTACCGGACCGGATCGGAGCCGCGGTGAGCCTGCGGATCGCGCTGCTGACCTACTCGACCAAACCCCGCGGCGGGGTGGTGCACACCCTGAACCTGGCCGAGGCGCTGGCCGCCGCCGGCGCCCACGTCACGGTGTGGTCGCTGGCCCGCGCCGGAGACCACGGGTTCTTCCGCGACGTGGACCCTGCCGTGACGGTGCGACTTGTGGAGTTTGTCGATCGTGACGGGGACACCGTCACCGACCGCATCGTCCGCTCGATCGAGGGACTGGGCCGCGCGTTCACCCCGGGTGACTACGACATCGTGCACGCCCAGGATTGCATCAGCGCCAACGCGGTCGGTGACTGCATCCGCACCATCCACCACCTCGACGAGTTCACCACGCCGATCCTGGCCGAATGTCACGAGAAGGCGATCGTCGAACCGTACGCCCGGATCTGCGTGTCGGCCGCGGTTGCCGCCGAGGTCGGGACCGGCTGGGGTCTGGACCCCACGGTCATCCCGAATGGCGTTGACGCCCAACGCTTCAGCGATGCCCAGCCAGGCGATTGGCCGCGTCGACTGGGCCGCTATCTGCTGGCCGTCGGCGGCATCGAGCCCCGCAAGGGCACCCTCGACCTGGTCGAGGCCTATCACCTACTGAGGCAGACACATCCAGATCTGGCGCTGGTCATAGCCGGAGGCGAGACGCTGTTCGACTACCGCGATTACCGCAACGCCTTCGAAACGCGCTGCCGGGAACTGGACGTCGACCCGATCATCCTCGGCGCGATCGACGACGACGAACTGCCCGGACTGGTCGCGGGTTGCGCGGTGTTCGCGTTCCCGTCGACCAAGGAAGGGTTCGGGTTGGCGGCCCTGGAGGCGCTGGCCGCCTGCCGGCCCGTCGTGACGCGGGATCTGCCGGTGCTGCGCGAGGTGTTCGGGCCGACCGTGCGCTATGCGTCAAATCCGTCCGGATTCGCGGCGCAACTGGCCGCGGCACTGGCCGATCCCGGCGATCCCGGACCCGGACTCGCCCTCGCGCGATCGATGACATGGGCCGATGCCGCCCGGGCGCACCTGGACTTCTATCAGGAACACGGTCGCGAACCCCGGCCTTGAGATTTACAGATTTGGCTACTTCTGTCATATCTTCGAGCCCATGACGCGTACCGCAGCGACACCGTTTCTCACCCGGCGCGGCGACGAGCTGGTGCCCAACCCGATCGCGCACGGCGGGTGGGGACCCACCCTCGGCGGTCAGGTGGTCGGCGGTCTGCTCGCCCGCGCCATCGAGGCGCAGGTGCAGGACACCACGCTGCATCCGGCCCGGCTCACGGTCGAGATCCTGCGCCGGGTGGCGACCGAACCGCTGCAGGTCAGCGCCACGGTGGTGCGGGCCGGACGCCGGATGCGCTCGGTGGACGCCGCCATGACCCAGGACGGCGCGCTGGTCGCCCGCGCCTCGGCGCTCTACCTGCGCCGCAGCACCCAACCCGACGGTGAGTTCTGGAGCACCGCGGTCGAGATGCCGCCGATCCCGGAGGAACCGGAGCAGATCGACGATTCGATACCGATGTTCATCCGCGCCTACGGTGCCACGGGTGATTCCAATGGCCTCGAATTCCCCTGGCAGCAGCCTGGTCCCCGGTACGCCTGGATCCGCGAGTTCCGGGATCTGGTGGACGGCGAGGACGTTACGCCGTTCATCCGGGCGGTGATGGCCGTCGACGTCACGAGTTCGATGACCAACTTCAGCACCGCCGGACTGGCGTTCATCAACGCCGATTTCACGCTGGCGCTCAGCCGACTGCCGGACGGCCCCTACATCGGTCTCGCGGCGCTGACACACACCAGCGCGGACGGGGTGGCCACCGGGTCCTCCGGGCTGTTCGACCGCCTCGGGCCGATCGGGACCGGCCTGTCCACCGCGATCACCAACGCCAACTTCGACCCCAACGGCAAATACCAGCGCCCGTCTTAGGCCGGTGGCGGGAAGCCGCCGGTGGCGACCGGGCCCCAGCTGCGAGGGGTGATGCGCAACAGGCACTTCCGCTGTTCGACCATGGCCTGGCGGTACTCGTCCCAGTCCGGATGCTCCCCGGCGACGCACCGGAAGTAGTCCACCAGCGGTTCCACCGCATCGGGCTGGTCGATCCGCTCGGCATCACCGTCGACCTGCACGTAGGGGCCGTTGAACTCGTCGGAGAGCACCACCACGCTGGCCCGCCCGGCGCGGGCGATGTTCGCCGATTTGGCGCGCTGCGGGTAGCTCGCGATCACCAGCCGGCCCTGGTCGTCGACGCCGCCGGTGACCGGGGAACTCTGCAGCGAGCCGTCCGCGCGGAAGGTGGTCAACACCATCTTGTGCCGGGGTCGGACGAACTCCAGCAGCTCATCGAGGGAGACGTTGTCGGCGGTGGCGTAGGTACGGGCCATGGCCTCGATGGTAGGCGCGCGGACTCAGCCGAGCTTCTTGGCGACCTGCAGCAGCAGGCCCTGGTACTTGGAGCCCAGTACGCGGGCGAGCAGGTCTCCGGCGTAGGAGTCCGGGCCGACGAGTACCCGGGCCCGGTTGCGCTCGATACCACTGACGATGCGTTCGGCCACCCGCTCCGGGGTGAGCCGCACGCTGCGCTCCACGTAACCCACCGAATTGTCGTGGGCTCGCGCGTCGGAATGCTTACCGGAGCGAAGCAGATCGGTCCTGACGAACCCGGGGTGCACGGCGGTGACCCCGACCCGGTGGCCGGCGTACCGCATCTCCTGGCGCAGCGATTCGGTCAACCCGCGGACGAAGAACTTGGACGCGCAGTAATGCGTTTCCAGGGCGACGCCGACCAGCCCCCACAGGCTGGACATGTTGACCAGATGCCCGTCGCCGGAGGCGATCAGGTACGGCAGGAATGCCTTGCTGCCGTTGAGCACACCGTTGATGTTGATGCCGTTGATCCAGTCGAGCTGTTCCCAGCTGACGTCGGTCAGCTGCCCCACCAACGCGACACCGGCGTTATTGACGGCGATGTTGATGCCGCCGAAGTCGGCGGCCACCTGCTCGGCGTGTGCGATGACCGCCGCCCGGTCCGCCACGTCGAGCTGATAAGCGCGGGCCTCGGCGCCGCGGGCCTGACACAGCGAGGCCGTCTGCTGTGCCGCGTCCAGATTCACATCCGAAAGTGCCAGCCGGGCACCGCGTCCGGCGAAGTCGAGGGCCAGGGCCCGGCCGATGCCCGCGCCCGCCCCGGTGATGACGACCACCTTGTTCTCGAAGTTCTGCACTGTCGGTGGACCTTTCAGACGACGTTGAGGGTGTCGAGGAAGCGGGCCGCGTACTCGGTGTCGCCGCGCAGCGTCACCCGCCCCTCGGCGCGCCAGGAGGTTCGGGTGGTCGCCCAGGCCGGGAATTCCACGGTGTTGCCGATGATCTCGGCGTCCGCCTGGCCCGTCTGGAACGGTGTCACGCGCAGCAGGCCGGCACCGGCCGGTGCGATCTGCCACCGGCCGCCCCCGGGACCGTCCAGTCGCAGGGCCAGCGGCCGGTCCACCCAGCCCATGGTGCGGCGGTTCATCTGCTCCAGGCCGGCCAGCATCCATTCCAGAACCGCCGACATGCGTTCGGCGTCGGTATCCGGCACCGGCAACCCCACCGCGGGGGCGATGTCGTGGCGCAGGTGGACGTGCCAGTCGAACAACAGCAGCGACGGGGTCAGGCCCATCGGGTAACGGCCCAGTTCCGCGATGGGCAGCCGGACCGAGCCGACCGGCGGCCGGGCGACCAGACGCAGCATGGTCAGGGCGCGACCGCTGTACCGCTCGAACTCGCCGACGACCTCCGATACCGGCCAGTTCCGGCGCCGGGCCACCAGATCGTCGTTGAGTTCCTCGGCAGGCCGCCCTCCCCAGACCGCTCGCATACCGGGCCCGCACAGCATCTGCACGGTGGCGCCCAGGTGTGCGATGACGTCCTTGACCTGCCACCCCGGCGCACAACTCGGCGCGATCCACTGCGTCGCGTCCAGCCTTCGGCAGGCGTCCAGGACCGCCTCCCGTTCACGCGCCAAGGCCACCAGCCTGCCTGCGGTGTCCACTTCTCGTTCGCCTCCGTCGTCCGGGTGCCCTGCTGGGCGACCTGGCGATCATTCCCGGTGGCCTCATCCCGCCGCTTGGCTTGGCGGGCCAATCACTGCTATCAATTTGTATCTGAGTGCCAATTCCCGGAGGTGCGTATGACCGATCCCGCCGCCGCGCTCAGCTGGATCCAACCGGCCGACGGTGAGGACCTCGACGAGATCACCGAGTTGTTCAACGCCGCGATCGAGCAGGCCCTGCCCGAGCTGGCCCGGGACCCGGAGCTCTCCGGCGAGTTGGCCGTCAGCACCCGCGCCCAGGTGCGCGCCTTCACCGTCTGGATGTCGCACGGCGCGCACGATCAGCCGTCCATCCCCGCCCAGTCCCGGTCCCTGGCCCAGACCCTCGCCCGCCGCGGGATGGATGCCGAGGTGCTGGCCGAGATCCACCGGGCCACCCAGCACGCGCTGCTGCGCTACCTGACCACGCAGTCCGACCGGCTCGCCGACCGAGACCAGCGGGTGGCCCAGCTGGTGCTGTTCATCGAACAGGCCCTGTGCTGGCTCAACACCTCGGTCAACCTGCTGGTCCGGGTGCATCAGGAGGAGCGGGAACGGATGTTCGCCGGCGACGTCGCCCGCCGGGCCGCGCTGGTCCGGTCCATCCTGTTCGGAGAGCCGGTCGATGCCGCCGCCGCGTCCCGCGCGCTGGGTTATCCGATGTCGGGTCACCACACCGCGCTGGTGATCGGCACCGACGATCGCAGTGCCGCAACCGGCGCCGACACCCAGCTCACCGCGGCGGCAAGGACATTCGCCGCGCACCTCGACGTGGCACACCTGTTGACCGTCCCGTCGGGCGCCCACGGCACCTGGGCCTGGCTGGGCTCCTCCCGCCCGATCGACGCCGCCCGGCTCACCACCGTGATCGACAGCCATCCCGAGGTCGCCGCGATCCGGACCGGGATCGGGATCACCGGCCACGGCCTGCCGGGGTTCATCCGCAGCCATCGGGAAGCCGTTGCCGCACAGCAGATCTCCCTCGCCACAGGGCAGGGCCCGGCCATCAGCCACTACGCCGATGTGGAGCTGCGCTATCTGGTGAGCGCGGATCGGGAGGCCTACGCCGCCTTCCGGTCACGCACCCTCGCCGGCTTGGACGGCGCCGACGCCGGATCCGGCCGGCTGCGCGAGACGCTGCGCACCTACATCCGGTGCGGCCGCAGCCGCGAGACCACCGCGGCGGCCCTCGACGTGCACAAGAACACCGTGCGGTACCGGCTGGACCGGATCCGCGAGCTTCTCGGCCACGATGTGGACAGCCACATCGTCGAGCTGCAGCTGGCCCTGCTGGACGATTTCTCGTGATTTGTGAAGTTTTAGCCGGAATGGGGGTTACGGCTAAAACTCCACAAATCGCAGGTCAGAAGTAGCCGCTGCCCGGCAGCCGGGTGCCGCGGGTGTACAGCGCCCCGATGGCCTGCGCCTTGTACGAGGCCGGGTTGTGCGAGGCCAGCGTCCGGATGTTGCGCCAGTGCCGGTCCAGCAGGTGCACCTGCCGCACGATCGAGGCCCCGCCCACGTCGAAGATCTGCGAGGCGGCCTTCTGCGCCAGCGCGTCCACCACGATCTTGGCCGACGCGGCCTGCAGCGAGGCCTCGTGCGCCAGCTCCAGATCCGGGTCGGTCTTGTGCACATCGGCCTCGAAGGCGGCGGACAGCGCGTCGGCCGCGGCCAGCACGGTGGCCTTACCGGCGTAGGCCGCGGCGGCGATCTCCCCGATCTCGCGCTGCAGCAGCGGGTCATCGGCCGGCACCGGGTGTGGCGCCCAGGCGAAGCTGCGGGCCCGCGAATGCACGTGGGCCACCGCGTCTCTGCGCAGCGCGTGGATCACCCCGACCTCCAGTGCGGTCACGTACAGCTGGAAGAACGCGCCCGACAGGTACAGCGACTGCTCCTCGTCATCGGCGCCCGGCGGCGCGAACTGCATGACCTCATCGGCGCGCACCGGGACGTTCTCGAAGATCGCGGTGCCGGTGCCGGTGGCCCGCTGCCCCATGCCGTCCCAGTCGTCGAGTACCGTGACGCCAGGATGGTCGGTGGGCACCAGCACCATCACCGACGCGCCGGTCGGATCGCTGGCCAGCACCTCGGCGTAGTCCGAGTACAACGTGCCGGTGGTGAAGAATTTCTTGCCGTTGAGCAGGTAGTCGTCCCCGTCGGCGGTGAGCGTGGTCTGCCAGGTGAACCCGCCGGCCGGGGTGGAGCCGATCTCGGTGGACGCGTTGCCGATCAGCTTGCCGCTCAACGCCAGATCGATGCCGTACCGGCGGACCTCACCGTCCACCCGCAGCCGCTCCTCGATGTGGGCGAAGTGCCCGCGCAGGATGTGGGCGACGTTGACGTCGACCTCGGCGATCGCGATCACGGTGGCGAACAGTTCACCCAGGGTGGCGCCCCCGCCGCCCTCGGCGCGCGGCACCCGCAGGGCACCCAGGCCGGACTCCTTGATGAGGTCGATAACCGCGAACGGCCGTTCCCCGGTGCGCTCACGTTGCAGTGCGCCCTCGCCGATCCTCTCGATCAGTTCGGCCAACTGCTGCGACCCGTAGCTCAACGGGTCGGTGGTGATGCCGGTCATCGGGAGACCTCCTGGTTGACATGGCGGTAGCTTGCCGCGCGATGGGATTCGGGCAGTCGGGGGCCACGGCCGAACAGCTTGTGCCGCAGGGTCCCTTCGGTGTACTCGGTCTTGTAGACACCCCGGCGCTGCAGTTCGGGGATGACGTGGTCGGCGATGTCGACGAAGGTGCCGGGGGTGATGACGTTGGTCAGGTTGAACCCGTCCACATCGGTCTCGGCGACCCACTCCTGCAGATCGTCGGCGACCTGCGCGGGTCCGCCCACCGACATGGCCCCGTCGACATTGATGGCATGCGCGTCGATGAAGTCGCGCAGCGTCCACTGGCCCTGCCCGAACATCTCCACCGAGGACTTCAGGAACTCGTCGTCGGTGACCTCGACCGGCGCGTCGAGTTCGAACCGAGACAGATCGGTACCCAGCCAACCCGACCACAGGGCCAGTGCCCCTTGCGGATCGGTGTAACTGCGGTACTCGTCATAGCGGGCCCGGGCGGCCGTGTCGGTCTCGCCGGTGACGATGACGTGGCTGTTGACGATCTTCACGTCGTAGGGGTCCCTGCCGGCCGCCGCGGCGCGGGCCCGGATGTCGGCCACCGCCTCGCGCAGGATCTCCTTGGTGGGTGCACCGATGAAGATCACCTCGGCGTTCGCGGCGCCGAACTGCCGGCCCCGGGTGGACGCCCCGGCCTGGTAAAGCACCGGGGTGCGCTGCAGCGAGGGCTCGCACAGATGGATGCCCGGGACCCGGAAGTGCCTGCCCTTGTGCCCGATCGGATGGACCTTGGCCGGGTCGGCGTAGGCGGTGCGGGTCGGGTCGGTACCGACCGCATCGTCCTCCCAGGATCCCTCCCACAGCTTGTAGAGCACCTCGGTGTACTCGTCGGCGATGTCGTAGCGGTCGGCGTGCGGGGTGATGGTGTCCAGGCCGTGGTTGCGCGCCGCACTCTCCAGGTAGCCGGTGACGATGTTCCAGCCGACCCGGCCCTTGGTGAGGTGATCCAGCGTCGACATCCGGCGTGCGAAGGAATACGGGTGCTCGAAGGAGGTGGCCGCGGTGACCCCGAAGCCGAGGTGCTTGGTGACCGCCGCCATCGCCGACACCACCATCATCGGATCGTTCACCGGCACTTGGGCTCCGGCGCGCAGCGCGGCCTCGGGCCGCTGGCCGTACACGTCGTAGATGCCGAGCACGTCGGCGATGAACAGGCCGTCGAACAGGCCGTGCTCCAGCACCTTGGCCAGATCGGTCCAGTACTCGATGTCCTTGTACCGCAGGGCCTGGGACTGCGGGTGCCGCCAGGTACCGGCGACGATGTGCGTCACGCAGTTCATGTCGAAGGCGTTGAGGACGATCTGGCGGCTCATGAGGCGGCTCCGGGAGCGGGTTCGGCGACGAGCAGGCTCGCCAGCAACTGACGGGTGTAGGGGTCCTGGGGCGACTCGAAGATCTGTCCCGCACTTCCGGATTCGACGATGCGGCCGTGCCGCATCACCAGCACCCGGTCGGCGACGTGGTGGATGACACCCAGGTCGTGCGAGATGAACAGATAGGACAGGCCGAGCCGGTCCTGCAGGTCGGCCAGCAAGTCGAGCACCTGCGCCTGGATGGTGACATCGAGCGCGGACACCGGTTCGTCCAGGACGATCAGTGCGGGTTCGGGGGCCAGGGCACGGGCGATCGCCACCCGTTGCCGCTGTCCGCCGGAGAGCAGCAGCGGCCTGCGGTCCAGGTGCTCGGCGCCCAGACCGACGCCGGCCATCAGCTCCTCGGTGCGGGCCCGGCGTGCCGCGGCATCGGGGTAGGTGTCGGCGGGCAGGGCATCGGAGATGATCCGGCGCACCGTCCAGCGCGGGTCGAAGGACCCCAGCGGATCCTGGTAGACGACCGAGATCTCCCGGCGTTGCGGGCGGCGCTGCGGTTCGGGCAGCGCACTCCACGGCTGCCCGCCGAGCAGCACCGTGCCGGCATCGGGTTCCAGCAGCGCCAGCACCATCCGGGCGGTGGTGGTCTTGCCCGAGCCGGACTCGCCCACGATGCCCACCGTCTCCCCCGCCTCGATGCGCAACGAGACATCCCGCACGGCAGTGCGTTCCGCACCGTCAGGCCCGAGGAAGCGTTTGGTCAGGCCGTCGGCCTGCAGCACCACACCGTCGAGGGCCGTGCGCCGGCGTCCCTCGTGCACGGGGCGTGGGGGCTGGGCGGAGAGCCGGGTGCCCTTGCGGTGGGTGGCCGGCACGGCGTCGATGAGCGCCCGGGTGTACGGGTGCTCGGGGCTCGCGAGCACCTCGGCGACCGCGCCCTGTTCGACGAACTGCCCGTCGCGCATCACCGCGACCCGGTCGGCCAGCCGGCTGACCACCGACAGGTCGTGGCTGATCAGGATCAGTCCGGTGCCGTTGTCCTTCATGGCCTCCAGCAGATCCAGGACCTGCGCCTGCACGGTGACGTCCAGCGCGGTGGTCGGCTCGTCGGCGATCAGCAGCGGCGGCTGCAGCGCGATGGCCGAGGCGATCAGTGCGCGCTGACGCTGCCCACCGGACAGTTCCTGCGGCAGCTGGCGGGCCCGCAGCGCCGGTTCCGGCACCCCGACCGCATCCAGCAGTTCCAGCACGCGGTGGCGCCGGGCGGCCTTGTTGCCGTATCTGTGCAGCCGCAGCGTCTCGGCGATCTCGGCACCCACGGTGCGCAGCGGGTCCAGCGATACCAGCGCGTCCTGCAGCACGAACCCGACCTCGCGGCCCCGGATCCGGCGCCAGTCCCGGTCCTTGTGTCCGAGCCGGGATTTCCCGTGCAGTTCGAGCCGGCTCGCCGCGGTGTGCGAGGTGGGCCCGGTCAGGCCGAGAAGGGTGCGGGCGGTGACGCTCTTGCCGGAGCCGGATTCGCCGACGATGGCGAAGCATTCACCGGCTGCCACCTCGAAGGACACACCGCGTACCACCTCGCGGCGGTGCTTGCCGAAGGACACCGTCAGGTCCTCGACGCTCACCAAGGCGGTCATTCGAGTCTTCCCTCCAGACGCTGCTGCAGATACCGGCCCACCACGGTGACGGCCAGGGTGCAGCCGATGATGGCCAGTCCCGGGAACAGCTCCAGCCACCAGGCGGTGGAGACGAAGTCGCGGCCGGCGTTGAGCATGGCGCCCCACTCGGGGGCGGGTGGTGCGACACCGAGGCCCAGGAAGCTCAGTGAGGACGCCCAGATGATGGACTGGCCGATGCCCATGGTGCCGAGCACCACCAGCGGACGCATCGCGTTGGGGAACACGTGCGCGGTGATGATCCGGCGCCGGGAATGGCCGAGTGCCGTTGCGGCGTGGACGTATCCGGAGTCCTTGACCGCGATCACCTGGCCGCGCACCATGCGCGCGTAGCCGACCGCCGAGCCGATGGCCACCGCCAGGATCTGGGTGGCCACGCCGGGGCCGAGCACCGCGATGAACAACAGCGCGATCAGCAGGCCCGGGATGGAGAGCACCACTTCGAGGAAGCGGCTGATGATCCCGTCGGCGAAGCGTCCGCCCAGCCCGGCGGCGAAGCCGAGGGCGATGGCCACGACGAGGGCGAGCGCGGTGGCGCCCACCCCGATGGCCAGCGAGCTCTGTGCCCCGAAGACCACCCGGGTGTAGATGTCGCGTCCGGAGGCGTCGGTGCCGAACCAGTGCTCGAAAGAAGGTGGCTTCAAAGGTGTTTCGATGTCGGTGTCGTACGGGGTGCCGCTGGTGAACGCCCCGGGCGCCGCCGCCCAGGCGAGCATCAGCACCAGGTAGGCCGCGGCCAGCAGCACCGCCGGCCGGACGGTGTGCCGGTTGCCGGTCACCCGGTTGGTGATGGTCATCGGGCCCTCCGCAGTCGCGGGTCGACGCGCACGAAGGCGATGTCGACCAGCAGGTTCGCCAGCACGTAGACCGCGGCGACGAACAACGTCACCCCGATCACCACCGGCATGTCCTTGGATGTCACGGCGTCCACCAGCAGCCGGCCCAATCCCGGTCGCACGAACACCGATTCGACGATCACGGCGGTGGAGAACAGCGACCCGAGCGCCCACCCGGACAAGGTGAGCCCGGGCAGCAGCGCGTGCCGCAGCGCGTGCCGCCACCGCACCCCCCAGTCGCTCATGCCGCGGGCCCGCGCCGAGACCGCGAACGGCTGTTCCATCGCCGAGGAGAATTCGTCGCGGGTCACCTGGCCCAGGTAACCGGCCAGCGGCAGGGCCAGGGTGAGTGCCGGCAAGACCAGCCCCTCGGGGCCGCTGTCGCCCACCACCGGCAGCAGCCGCAGCTGAAAGGCGAACACCACCAGCAGCACGATGCCCAGCCAGTACTGCGGCAGCGCGGCCAGGAAGACCTCCAGCGCCGAACCGACACCGGACAGCCAACGACTGCGGTGCGCGGTGAGCAGGGTGACCGACACCGCGATCACCCAGGACAGCACCAGCGCGGTCAGGGTGAGAACGATTGTCGGAGCGAGCTGTTCGGTGATCACGCCGGTGACCGGTTGCTTGAGGATGTAGGAGGTGCCCAGATCCCCGCGCAGCAACCCGCCCAGGTAGTTCAGGTACCGCACAAGCACCGGGTCGTTGAACCCGTACTGCTCGCGGACCGCGGCGACCTGTTCCGGGGAGGGCCGGGAGCCCGCCCCGCCGAGAATGGTCTGCGCGGGGTCTCCCGGCATCAACTGCGCGGCGATGAACGTCAAAGTGGCTGCGCCCCAGAGCACACCGACGACACCGGCCAGCCGGACGAGGAACCGCCGCACCCCGGTCGGGGCGCGGCGGGTTCCGGGCACCGCCAGGCTCACGGGGCCAGCCAGGCGTCGTGCAGTACCGGCTCACCCTCGGACGGCTCGATCCAGACGTCCTTGAGCTTCTTCTTGTGGACCAGCCGGGTGAGCACCGGGTAGAGGCCCAACTGGTAGGCCTCCTCGGCGACGATCTGCTGGGTCTGGCCGTACAGACGTTCCTGCTCGGCGACATCGGTGGTGCCGGCGGCGGCGCGGACCAGTTCGTCGATCTTCGGGTTCTCGACCCAGCTCATGTTGTTGCCGGGGGCAGCCTTGAGCGAGTCGGAGGAGAACACGATGGAGAGCACCGCCGGGGTGGGGCTGTTCCAGTAGGCGCCGGTCAGTCCGTCGTAGGCAGTCTTGTCGCTGAATGCGGCGAAGTACTGGTCCTGCGGCAGCGGCTTGAGCACGACGTCGAAGCCGATCTCCTTCTCCGCGGACTGGATGTTCTGGAACAGCGTCACATCCGCCGGCGGGGTGTCACCGGTGTCGGCCGAGTAGATCAGCTCGGCGGTCAGGCGCTTGCCGTCCTTGGTGCGGTAGCCGTCGGCGTCGCGCTGGGTCCAGCCGGCCTCGTCGAGCAGCTTGTCGGCCTTGTCCTTGTCGTAGGCGTAGAAGTCCCGCAGATCTTTGAAGTAGGGCGTGGTCGACGAGATCGGGCCGTGCTCCCATTCGTAGACACCCAGGTAGGCACTCTTGACCGCGGCCTCGGCATTGGCCCCGTGGATGAAGGCCTGGCGCACCAGGGTGTCGTCGAACGGTGCGCGGCTGGTGTTCAGCGCGATGCCGTTGGGCAGGCCGGTGTGGGTGAACTCCTGGGTCTGCAGAGTGGGGTCGGCCTTGAGCGCGGCGACCTGCTGCGGCGGCGGGTTGAAGATGATGTCGGCGTCGCGGCCCTGTACCGCGGCGGCACGCACCGAGCCGTCCTCGATGAATTTCCAGGTCACGCTGTCCAGGTAGGCCGGGCCCTGATGCTTGGCGTCGGCCGGAGCGGAGTTGTAGTCCGGGTTGCGCTCCAACTCGACGCTCTGCCCGCGGTGCCAGGCCTTGACGATGAACGGTCCGGTGCCCACCGGCGACTGGCAGTTCTCCTCGAGGCCGCGGGCCATGGCCTTCGGCGACTCGATGCCGAAGAAGGCCTGGGACAGCACCGGCAGCAGCGCCGAGTACGGGGTCTTGAGCTTGAGTTCGAAGGTGGCCGGGTCGATTGCGCGCGAGGATCCGTAGTAGGGCCGCAGGTAGCCGGCGTCGGTGGCCGACTCGGTGGCCGGGTCCAGGATCTGCACGAAGTTGGCGTGCACCGCCTCGGCGTCCAGCGGGGTGCCGTCATGAAACTTCACCCCCTGCTTGATCTTGAAGGTATAGGTCAGCCCGTCCGGCGAGACCTCCCACGAGTCCGCCAGCCACGGCACCACCGAGCCGTCGGGCCGCTCGGAGACCAGACTGTCCAGGTACTGCCGGGCGATGTAGGTCTGCGGCATGTCTCCGAAGTTGTGCGGGTCCAGGCAGGTGGGTTCGCGGTCGGTGGCGTAGACGATCGAGCCGCCGCTGACCGGGGTGCCGGCCTCTTCCGAGGACGCATCGTTGCCGGCGCCACCGCAGCCGGCGAGGACGAGCGCAGCGGCGAGTGCGGTCGAGCCCAGTGCGGCGTGGCGGCTAACGGCAGGCAGGGATGACATCGCGATCGGAGTCCTTCGGTTGGTGCTGATGAGTACCGGCACACGGTGCCGAAACCGCGACGCTTCGGCCAGGGATCAAATCGGGCAGATTTTTCGCTGTAACCCGCCGACACATAAGCCCGACAGACACCGGCTCGTTGTGGCCTCCCCCACAACCGCCGGTCCGCGATGCGGGCGTGTCGGGCCCAACCGGGCATCATCGTCGGGTGCATTACTTCGAGAGGCTCGGTGCGTCGAGCTTTCGGGCTACCGGGCACACCCAGGGGGCGTGGAACACCGCCGAGCAGCACATCGCGCCGTCGATCGGCCTGCTCGCGCACGCCGTGGAGCAGCATCGAGACAGCCGCCGCGACGATCGGTTACCGCTGGCCCGGCTGTCCTACGACATTCTCGGCACGGTGCCCATCGCCGAGGTCGACGTGGATGTCCGGATGGTGCGGCCCGGGCGCAGCATCGAGCTCGTCGAGGCCACCCTGAGCCACGCCGGACGGACCGTGCTGGTGTTGCGGGCCTGGCTGATGCAGCGCTTCGACACCGCGGCGCTCGCCGGATCGAGCGCCACACCGATCGCCGGTCCCGACGAGGTGCCGGCCTGGAACATGTCCGCGCTGTGGCGCGGCGGGTTCATCGCGTCGGCCGAGGTGCGCCGCGTCGAGACCGGCCCCGGCCGGGCGACGGCCTGGGTGCGCACCGGCGTCGGGCTCGTCGCCGGTGAGACCGCCAGCCCCGGCGCCGCCACCATCGGATTGCTCGACATCGCCAACGGGCTGGCCGTGCGGGCCGACCCGACCCAGGTCATGTTCCCCAACATCGACCTGACCGCGCACCTGTACGCCGAGCCCCGCGGCGGCTGGGTCGGATTCGACACCAGCGTGTCATTCGGGCCGGACGGATTGGGGTTGACCCACAGCATCATTCACGATGAGACGGGACCGATCGGGACGACGGCGCAGATGCTGACCGTGCGTCCGGTTCAGTAGACGGGTACCGGCGCTGCGCAGGACGCTATGAAACCGGTGAGCAACCGCCGGGCCACGGCATCGTTGCACCAACTGATCTCGGGGTGCCACTGAATGGCGGTGACCGGGTGGGTGAGCGATTCGTAGGCTTCGATCAAGCCGTCGGTGGCCCGGGCGGCAACGCTGAATCCGTCCGCAAGTGACCGGATACCCTGATGGTGCTGGCTGTTGACCGAGATGACGCCTGGTGCCTGCATCCACTCGGCGAGTCGGCTGTCAGGGCCGATCTCGATCTGGTGGGCACTCTGCACCAGGGCTTCCTCGCCGAGTCGGTGGTTGACGTCGGAGCTGAAATCCCTTGGTAAGTCGGCAAACAGCGTCCCGCCGCGCGCCACATTGACCAACTGCAGGCCCCGGCAGATGGCCAGGGTGGGCAACTGACGCGCCCAAGCTTCCTCGAATGCGGCGATCTCGTTGGCGTCCCGCACCGGGTTCACCCCGCGTAGCGTGGGATCCGCGGGATCGCCCCCGTACCGAGCGGGGTCGATATCGGCGCCGCCGCTGATGATCAGCCCGTCCACCTGGCCGAGCAGCGAGCCGAGATCCACCGGGGCCTCCCCGCAGTCGATCGCCACCGGAACCGCCCCGCACTCGAGGAGTCCTTCGAACATGCTGCGCCAGTGAACCATTGCTGGTAGCTCCCGAGTGGCGAGAGTAACGGCAATGACAGGCTTGGGTGCCACGTCGTGCTCCTAACTAACGTGTGAGATGAACAGATCTGCCGCGTGGGCGGGCTCCGTCGGCGAGCAGGACCGCTATCCGTTCATCCTCGGATTGGCCGCCCCAGATGCCGAATCCTTCACGGCGGGTTATCGCGTGCTCGGCGCACTGGGTGGCGACCGGGCACGCTGCGCAGACCAGCCGGGCCCGCCGGAGCCGATCTGCGCGGGCTCCTGCCCGCTCACCGTCCGGGTGGAAGAACAGGTCCGGATCAGCCGTTCGGCAGCGCGCTGCAGTAATCCAGTCCTCGGTCGGCACGACGACCTCAAGAAAGCCGGACGGCGATCCGGCGCAGCAGCTTGGTGCCCAGGATGTACGGCGTGGCCCCGAGCGGCCACTGCGAGACGATCTTTCCCGTTCCGGACTGGAAGTAGTTCGTGGTGCTGGACCAGACCGTCTTGGCCAACTGCGCCTGGATCAGGTCGTTGTAGATCACAAACGCCGAGCGCCGCACGTCGATGACGGTCTTGCCCTTCTTCGCGGCCCGCTTGATCAGACTCGCGGCGAAATTCGCCTGCGCCTCGTAGAAGGAGACCAGCGGGACCGAGTTGGTGTTCGGCCCGTACATGATGAAGAAGTTCGGGAAACCGGGCACCATCATGCCGAAGAACGCCTCCGGCTCGCCCTGCCAGGCGCTGTGCAGTTCGGTACCACGCTGTCCGTGTACCTCGTAGTTGCCCAGATAGTTGGCGGCATCGAATCCGGTTGCGAGCACGATGATGTCCAGATCGTGCTCGTCACCGTTGGCATCGATCGCGCCGGTCTTGGTGAGCCCCTTGACCCCATGCGGAACCAAGGTGACCTTCGGGTCACGCAACGCGGCGTAGTACGTATCGCTGAGCACTGTGCGCCGCGCCTCGAACGGGAACTCGGGCGTGGCCAGTTCCATCAGGTCGGGCCGTGAGCCGAGTTCCTGGCGCAGGAAGGTCAGCGACTTCTCCCGCCGCGTCCGGTTGGCCTTGCCGTCCGCCCGGGCGTGCCCGGACGTCAGCTGCCGCACATCGTATTCGTAGTAGAGCTTGAAACGCCGCCACGCATACACCAGCGGGTTGCGGTTGAGCCTCCGCTCGGCCGGCGTGAAGTCGCGACTTTCCTTGGGCAGGATGTAGTTCGGCTCCAATTGGAAGATCTTCACCTCGGAGGCGACCTTCTGCGCTTCGCTCACGATTTGGACCGCCGACGATCCCGTCCCGACCACCGCGACCTTCTTGCCGGTCATGTCCAGCCCCTCGATCCAGCGCGACGTGTGGCACATCGCGCCTTCGAAGTCGTGGTCACCCCGGGCGAACGGCGGCACCACCGGGATGTTCAGGAAGCCGACCGCGCTGATGACCGCGGTGAACGTGCCGTGATCCTCCCCCGAGGATGTGATCAGCCGGTAGGTGTGGTCGGTGTCCGACCACGACACGTCCTGCACCGTCTCGTTGAACCGGATGCGCCGGGGCAGGTCCCACTTCTGCGCGACACCTTCCAGGTAGCCCTGCAGTTCGCGCCAGTCGGCGTGGGTACGGGTCCAGTCGTGCCGCTCGAAGGAGAACGAGTAGATGTGCGACTCGAGATCGACCTCCGCACCCGGATAGCGGTTGTGCCACCACGTCCCACCCAGCCCGGGGGCCTGTTCGAAGATGACGAAATCGTCGATGCCCTTGCGCTGCAGTTCGACCGCCGCCGCGATCCCGCTGAAGCCGGCACCGATGATCGCCACCCTGGGCGTCATACGGACGGAAACGTTCATCGGTGTTCTCCTCGTGAATGAATCGGCTGATGCCGATGCAGCGAGCCGTACTTAATGTCTATAGGCTCATTATTTAGACCTTAAATGGGGTTGTCAATAGGCGCCGGACCGACGCACCAGCGGTTACCTGATCTGCGCGATCCAGCCGCCGTCGACCACCAAATCCGTTGCGGTGATGAATGATGCCTGCTCGGACAGCAGGAATGCGATGGCGTTGGCGATGTCCTCGGGCAGTCCCAGCCTGCGCAGCGGCGTGCGCTGTTCCATATTGGTGCGCCGGTCCGGATTCTCCTGATACAGCGGCTCGATCATCGGCGTGAGGATGGCGCCCGGGCACACCGTGTTGCAGCGGATCCCCTCCGGCCCCAGCTGCAGGGCAAGACTCTGCGACAGCGACACCACGGCGGCCTTGCTGACCTGATAGGCGTCCAGTGGGGAGTCCATCCCGCGCAGCCCCGCGGTACTGGCCACGTTGACGATGCTGCGGCCGCGGCCCCGGCGCAGCAGCGGCACGGCGGCGACCGTCAGATGCCGTAGCGCGTGCAGGTTGACCCCGAGGGTGGCCGTCCAGACCTCTTCGTCGGTGTCGAGCACCGAGCCGTCCCGGTCGAACAGGGCCAGACCGGCGGCATTGACCAGATAGTCCAGTGGCCTACCGTCGAGGTTGCCCAGCAGCACCTCCGGGTCACCCTTGAGCAGATCGAACGGCACATACCGCACACCGGCCGGCAACTCGGGAGACTGCGGCTTCACGTCGGTGGCGATGACCTCGACACCGTCTGCGGCCAACCGGATCACGGTGGCCAGCCCGATGCCGCCGCCGGCCCCGGTGACCAGTGCGGTCAGGCTCATCGATCCGCGCCCTTCACCAACGCCGCGGCCAGCCGTTCACCGGCGAAGGTCATCGCGCCGGTGGCGGCCGGGAACACCTCGTCCAGACCGAAGAAGCCGTGCACCATGCCGGGGGTCTCGTGGGTCTCGACCGCGACACCCGCCGCGGCAAGCGCCTTGGCGTACAACTCACCCTGGGGACGGATGGGATCGCATTCGGCGAGGATCACCGTGGCGTCGGGCAGCCCGGCCAGTTCGGCATCCAGCATGTTGACCAGTGGATCGGCCGCGGCGGACGGATCGGCCAGGTAGTTGTCCTGATGCCACTGCAGCTCGTCGCGCTCCAGCATCACCCCGTCGTAGTCCGGATCCATTCCGCGCGCCAGGTCGGTGGTGGTCACCGGGTAGACGAGCAGCTGGTGGCGCAACTGCGGGCCCCCGTTATCGCGGACGTGCAGCGCGACCGCGGCGGCGAGGTTGCCACCCGCGCTGTCCCCGGCGACGGCGACCCGGCCGGTGTCCACGCCCAGCCCCGAGTCCGCCGACACCGCCCAGGTGAGGGCATCCACCGCATCGTTGACCGCGGTGGGGAAACGCGACTCGGGTCCGCGCCGGTAGCCCACGGAGAGCACCGCCGCACCGGAAGCGTTGGCCAGCAATCGGGTTGCGACGTCGTGCGAGTCGATGCTGCCCAGCAGCCAGCCACCGCCGTGGTAGTACACCACCAGCGGCAGGTCGGCGGCCGGCTCGGCGGGCAAATACAGCCGGCCGGGCACACCGACCCCGTCGCGGGTGGGGATCTCGACGTCGACGACCCGGTGGATGTCCGGTTTGGCCAGTGCGCCGAAGGTGTTCTCGAAGTTCTCGCGGGCCACCGGCACCGGCAGCAGGTGCGCGTTGGGACGTCCCGACGCCTTGGCGTCGTCGAGCATCTTCTGGGCGATCGGGTCAATAGGCATGAGGCTCTTTCTTGTTCGTGAACAGGCAGCTAGGGCAGGAGGGGGGTCAGACGCGCTCGTAGTAGCGGCGGGTCTCCCAGTCGGTGACGGTGTGCGAGTCGTAGGACACCAGTTCTGCCTGGCTGGAGGCCAGCAGGTGCTCGAACACCTCGTCGCCGAAGGCGCTGCGCACCATCTTGTTCTCGGCGAACAGATCCAGCGCGCGGTGCAGTGAGGTGGGCACCAGTCCGACACCGTCGCGGGTCCAGGCGTTGCCGTCCAGGATGTCCGGGCGTGGCAGCTGCTGTTCGATACCGTCCAGCCCGGCGGCGATGGTGGCCGAGTAGGCGTAGTACGGGTTCACGTCGGCGCCCGGGATCCGGTTCTCCACCCGGTAGGACGGCCCGTGGCCGACCAGCCGGAAGGCACACGACCGGTTGTCGTTGCCGAGCGCGATGGCCGTCCCGGCGAACTGGTCCGGCTGGAACCGCTTGTAGGAGTTGACCGTCGGAGCGAACATCAGGGTCATGTCGGCCGCGTGGCGCAGCTGGCCTGCCACGAACGAGCCGAACTGCTCGGACATCGGCCCGTCCGGCCCGTCGGTCCAGCACATGCTCTTGCCGTCGGCCCACATGCTGACGTGCAGGTGGCAGGACGAGCCGACCTCGTCGATCTTGGGTTTGGCCATGAAGGTGACCGTCAGATCGGCCTGCGTCGCAAGCTGTTTGATGCCGTACTTGAACAGCACGTGCCGGTCGGCCATTTCCATGGTGTCGCAGTAGTCCAGGGTGACTTCCTGCTGCCCGAGGCCCCACTCGGGCTTGGAGGACTCGACGGGCACCCCGAAAGCGGGCATCTGGTTGCGGATCCGGGAGATGAACCAGTCGTCACGGCCGGCCTGGATCATCTGATAGTCCGAGCGGTAGTCCGACAGCATCTTCAGGTCCTGGTAGCCGCGCTCCCAGGCCTCCCGCGGCGGGGTGGCGGACAGGAAGAATTCCAGCTCCGAGGCGAACTGGAACCGCAGCCCGTGCTGCTGGGCGCGTTCGATCTGGCGGCGCAGGATGGTGCGCGGTGCCACCGGCAGCAGTTCGTCCGCATCGCCGTGGTACGCATCGCAGATCACCAGTGCCACATTGGGTTCCCAGGGCACCCGACGCATGGTCGACAGATCCGGAACCAGCCGGATGTCGGCCCAGCCGTTGGCCGCGCTGGACACCGGCAGTTCCAGCG
The DNA here is from genome assembly GCA_900078775.1 of Mycolicibacterium aurum. Taxonomy (GTDB): domain Bacteria; phylum Actinomycetota; class Actinomycetes; order Mycobacteriales; family Mycobacteriaceae; genus Mycobacterium; species Mycobacterium aurum_A. Next base: position 5,408,498 of record LT549889.1, on the reverse strand, counting down.
GGTTCATCTCCAGGTCGACGGCGAACACGAAGCTGCTGGCGTTGATGCCCTCACCGCGCAGGCCCAAGGACCGGAACGCCGGAACGGTCAGCCGCTTACCGACCAGGCGACCGTACGGGTCGGGTGCCGCGCAGATGACCGTGTCGATCTCACCGCGGGCGGCCAGGTCATCGAACTCCGCGAGCTCGAGGCAAGCGGTGTTGGTGTCGGTGCTCATTGGTGCTCCAGATGCCGTGCGGTTTCCCACTCCGTGATGGTCGTCTTCAACCAGGTCTGATAACGCTCCAGCTCCGCCCGCCGGGTCGCGGCGTAGGAGGTGCAGAAGTTCTTGCCCAACATGTCGTTCAGCCACAGCGCGTTCTCGAAGTTCGTCAGCGCCGCACTCAGATCGCCGGGCAGCGGCGCGGGTTCGGCGTCGGCGGCCGGCAATGTGAGCCGCTCCTGCAGTCCGTGCAGACCACCGGCCAGCAGTGCGGCGGCCACCAGGTAGGGGTTGGCGTCGGCCCCGGGACGGCGGTGCTCCACCCGGGCGGATCCGGGGTTGCCGAGGATCAACCGGCAGGCTGTCGAGCGGTCGTCATCGCCCCACGTCGCCGTGCACGGGGTGTACATCTCCGGATCGATCCGCTTGTAGGAGTTGACGTATGGGTTGAACAGCAGCGACACATCGGCCATGGTGGCGATCAGGCCGGCGAGATAGTGTTCGGCCTGCGCGCTGAGTGCGCGGTCACCGTCGGTGAAGACATTCACCCCGTCGCGGGTCAGGCTGGAGTGCACATGGCCGCCGGCGCCGGACTTGTCGGCGTAGGGCTTGGCCATGAAGCTGGCGTGCAGTCCCCGCTCGGCGCACAGGTCGCGCAGGTACTGGCGGGCCCGTACCGCGGCGTCGCAGGCCTGCACCGCCGGCCGCGGCGCCAGGGTGAACTCGAAGAATCCGGGCCCGAGCTCGCCGTGCACCATTTCGACCTCGATGCCGACCTGGTCCATCCGCGAGACGAATTCCATGGTGAGGTCGTGGATTTCGGCGTTCCGGGTGAGGCTGTAGGCATTCTCGGTGCGGCCCAGCGGGGTCCGCCCCTGCGGTCCGTCGCGGAACAGCCAGAGCTCGTATTCGAAGCCGAGGACCGGTTCCAGATCCAGTTCGGTGTAGCGGGCGGCCAGGGACTGCACGGCGGCGCGCGGGGAGAGCTCCAGCGGCGCTCCGTCCGGGCCGGTCAGATCGGCGATCACCGCGTCCACACCCGGGCGCCAGGGCAGTCGGATGCGGGTGGACTCGTCGACGGCGAGCGGCGCGTCGGGGTACCCGTTGCCGACGTTGCTGAACGGCGTGTCGGTGACGTCATCGATCAGGGACAGCCCGTACATGATGGTGCAGAACGTCAGGCCGGGCTTGTGCGACTTGTCGGCCCGCATCAGCTTGCCCCGCAACCCGAGGTCGTAGTCGGCGATCTCGACCTGTGTCATGGGGATCGGTTCAGCCATCCTGGTCACTCCTTGTCGTTGCTACTGGGGTCCGGTTCGGCTGGGGGCGTTCGCGTCCCACTCTCCGATAGACCTCGTCGGGGACATCTGCGGGGTCGCGGTACACCCACCACGTGCACGTACTCACCGGGCGTTCGGGGTCCCAGACCGGCGCATCGATCACCCTGGTGGGGTAGCCCAGCCGGTCGATCGGCATCACCTCGTTGAGCTGGCAGCAGTGCACGCAGTACGAGCAGATGCCGACGGTGTTCCACGCCCAGTCGTGGCGTGCGGTGGTGACCGCGAAGTTGAATGGCGCTGCCGCCCGCGGGGCTCCGCCGGAGATCCGGGCGTCCAGCGACCGGCCACCGGAACCGCAAGGGGCGAACCGGAATCCGATCCGGGTCTCCTCCTCGATCAGCTCGATGTCGCCTTGACGCCCGGTGCCGGTCAGGTGCGCGTGGAAGCCGTCGACGATGGCGATCATCAGTTGGTTCGCCGACTCCGCCCAGGGCTGGTTGCCGAGTGCGTAGCGGCGTGCGTGGATGTCGTACCAGTCGCCCATCAAGAAGTCCCACAGTTCGCCGAGCGCATGCTCGCCGACCAGCCGGACCGCGATGTCGACGAGGCCGGACACCCGGTCGACGGCGCGGTCGTGGATGCCCTGCCAGATCGACCGTGCCGTCTCGATCGCGGCGGCCGCGCCGGGTGCGCCGGTGCGGCAGGCCGCCGCGGCGTCGGCCACCGCGGCGGTGAACTGCGGCCATTCGGCCTGGATCCCGGTCATCGCCTGCTCACCGATCAGGCCGGTCAACCGATCGATGGCCCGGGCGAGCTCGTCGGGGTCGGCGCCGTGGCCGCGGATCCAGTCCGCGGTGGCCTCCGGCCAGCGTTGGTAGATGTCGCGCAGTTCGTCGGCTTCGGCGACGGCGATCTCGACCAGTTGCGCCGCCGCCTCCCGTTCGCCGCGGCCCAGGCGTTCGGTGGCGGTGGCGAAGGTGCCCTTGGCCAGCTCCTCCCAGGACCCGACCCGGGCCGGCCGGCCCAATGAGGGTTCGTGTGCGACGACCACGGGTGTCATGTCAGCTGGAACCCTCCGTCGACGCGCAGGTCGGCCCCGGTGACGTAGGCCGCCTGGTCGCTGAGCAGGAATGCGACCGCGTGGGCGATGTCGGCGGGGTCGCCGAACCGGCCCGCCGGCACCCGTGGTGCCAGCGCGGGCGGCAGCTCATCGGTGCTGCCGTGCGCGGCGGCCATGGCGGTCGCCACGAAGCCCGGCGACACGCTGTTGACCCGGATCCCGTCGGCGGCCAGGGCTCGGGCCGCGCTCTGGGTGAGCATGTGCAGGCCCGCCTTGGACGCCGCGTACTGCGGGTTCGGGTCCGGGTTGGACAGCGCGATCACCCGGTGCGCCTCGATCGAGGTGATGTTCACGACCGCGGCCGCCGACGACCGGCGCAGTGCCGGGGTGAGCGCGTCGAGCACGTTGTAGGCGCCGACCAGGTTGACCTGCAGGCAGCGCAGCCAGGACTGCTGGGCCACGTTGCCGAATCCGGTGTTCTCGATGATGCCCGCACAGTTGACCAGGTAGGCCACCGTGTCCAGGTCGACACCCTGGGCGGCCAGGGTGTCGGCCAGATCGACGTCGCCGACATCGGCGGTGACGCAGCGCTGTACGTCGGGGCCGTGGCGCGGATCCGGCTCCGGGAGCCGGATGTCGAGACGGACCGTCGGCACGCCCGCCGCCATCAGGACGTCCGCGATGGCGGCACCGATGCCCGCGGCGGCACCGGTGACGACTGCCTGGCCGCCGCTGAAGGTCAGCGGTAGCGACGGTGGGTGAGCGACGGTCATCGGCCCGGGAACCTGCGGTCGAACTCGGCGAGCGCGTCGGCGAAGCACTCCCGTGGCGCACGGATGACACCGGCGCCGATCTGGCCACCGTCACGGCCCGCCAGGCCGACGTCCATCACCGGCAGCACTCCGGTCTCCAACACCTTGCGGGCGTCGATTCCGGTGGGCGTGCCGCGGAAGCCGAACAACGGGATCCGGTAGGTGCTGTTCTCGCCGTGGGTGACGGCGTACATCTCGCGGTTGCGCTCGATCATCACCTCGGGTGAGCCGCCCTGGTACTCCTGCAGCGACAGCGCGCACGCCTGGGCGAACCCGCCGAGCCCGATGGTCTCGGTAATCGGCGACTCGCCACCCATCCAGGTGATCTCGTCCTCGGTGTGCCCGGCGAACAGCTTGCCCTCGTGGATCGGCGGTGGACCTTCGAACCAGGTGTCGCCCAGGCCGGCCAGTTTGATCGCGAAGCCGCGGCAGGAGAACGCCATCGCCGAGACCAGCGTCGAGCCGGGCACCACCATCGCATCCGCCGACGCTTTGGCCGCCGCCATCGAGAGGCGGAGGAAGAAGTAGTCGTTCTCGGCAAGGTGCAACATCGTCTCGCGTACCCCGGCAACCTTATCGTCCACCATGTCCAGCACGGCAGGCAGGATCTCCCGGTTGAACAGGATCGATGCCGCCGCGTTGCGGCTGTGCACCTCGTCGCCCATCCGCAGCGCGCGGGCGATCAGCGGCTTCAGCGCGACACCGCCGCGGCGCCGCAACGCCTCCCCGACCACCGGGGCCAGCACCGAGTTCACGTGCAGCAAACGCTCGTGCACGCCCTCGTCGTAGCATCCGTAGTTGAGCCGGCGGGGTTCCTTGCCCTCGTAGAAGTTACAGAAGCCGACGTTGCCGTGAGCCCGGTTCTCCACCACGAACACCGGCATCGACGCGGTGTAGATACCGGCCAGCGAGCCGACCGCGGAGTAGTCGTGGCAGGCGCCGATCTCGATGCGGCCGGTGGCGAAGCCGTCGATGGCATCCTCGCGGTCGCGGGCCAGGCCCTCGAACAGCGCGCCCCCGATCAGCGCCTCCCGCTGCCCGCCGGTGTAGTCGGCCCACGCCATCGGGGCGCCGGAGGTCAGGACCAGGTTGTCGCGGTAGCCGGGCAACACCTCGCGGGCCGGGCGCACGTCGACGACCCACGGGTCCGCCCCGTCCAGTCGGGCGAACGCTTCCGCGTTGGCCTCGTCGACGGTCAGTTCCGGGCCGTAGGGCAGCGCCACTTCGGTGCTCACCAGGCCACCACGCCGCCGTCGACGAGCAGGGTCTGCGCGGTGATGAAGGACGCACGCGGCGACAACAGGAACTCGACGGCCTCGGCAACCTCTTCGGGTTCACCGATCCGCTTGAGCATCGCGTAGCCGGCGCTGATCTCCTCACCGCCGGACACCCGCGCCATGGACGGGCTCATCGGTGCCCGGATGACGCCGGGGGCCACGTTGTTCACCCGGATACCGCGCGGGGCGAGTTCCTCGGCGACGTACCGGGTGTAGGCGGCGATGCCGGCCTTGGTGGCGCCATAGACCGATGCGCCGCGGAACCGGCCGAAGTGCCCGGTCAGGCTGCCGACATTGACGATGGCGCTGCCCTCGGCGAGCAGCGGCGCGGCGGCGTCGGTCACCCGGGCCATGCCCGCGATGTTGACCTGGAACATCAGCTCCAGCTTCGATTCGTCGAGCTCACCGAGGAACGAGTCCCGCAGGATGCCCGCGCAGTTGACCACACCGAACAGCGTCTCCCCCTCGGCAACCAGCGATCCCACCACCGAGCGCACGTTCTCACCGTCGGTGACGTCCATCTCGACCGCGAGTGCGCCCTCGAGTCCGGGCGCCGTGAGGTCGAGTGCGTCGACCGCTTCCTTGAGGTCCGCGGCGATCGGGACGTAGCCGCTCTGCAGCAGCCGACGGCAGATCGCCTGACCGATTACGCCAGCCCCTCCAGTAACAATGACCTTGTCTCCCACCGCAATACCCCTTTCATGAGCACGGTCCGTCGTGTTGTGACTCGAGTCTCTTTCATAAATAACTATTGGTCAAGTCTTTAGTTCTTTTACGACGCGCGTGCCGCACGGGGCCGGTGGACCCATATGGTTCAATGGACCGGACATACCCTATTTCCCACCCAGGTGCGCTACCCTTCGAGCAAAGTGAAGGGAGAGCGCGATGGCGGGTGCCAATTCCGGTGGGCTGAGCCCGGTCCGGCAAATCCCCGCGCACGAGCTGGTGGTCGACCAGATGCGCCGCGCGTTGGAGCTGGGTCAGTTTCGTCCCGGCGACCGGCTGCCCACCGAGCGTGAGCTCTCCGAGATGCTCGACGTCTCCCGGACCACCGTGCGCACCGCGGTCGCGGTACTGGAGCGCGAGGGCCTGATCGCGGTCCGGCGCGGTCGCGGTGGCGGATTCACGGTCCAGGCACCGGTTTACGACGCCGCCGCGATGCGCCGCGAGATGAGACAGAACAAGCGGGCCATCCGGGACGCCTTCGACTACCGGAACATCGTGGAGACCGGCGCGACCCGACTGGCCGCCGAACGGCGCCGCACCACCGACGTCGCTGCCCTGCACAAGCTGCTCTCGGGCATGGACGAGGCGCTGCACACCGGACTGAAAGAGCAGTCCGCCCAGCACACCACGGATTTCCAGACGCTGGACACCGCGTTCCACATGGGCATCGCCCAGGCTGCGCAGAACGACCGGTTGCTCGACGCCGTGGCCGACGCGCGACGGCGGATGTGGCTGCCGGTCGGCGCAATCTTCGGACGGCTGGAACCCAACGCCAACGACTACCACGAGTCCATCCTGGAGGCCATCGAGAACCGGGAGCCGGAACTGGCGGCCGCGCGGATGGAGGCCCACATCAACGACACCAGGCACACCGTCGAGGCGTGGCTGAAGCGCTGAGCGGGCCCCCTTCTCACGACGCGTCGGGCAACTCGGGAAGGATCTGACCGCCGTCCACCACCAGGTGTTGACCGGTGATGAAGCCCGCCCCCTCGCTGGCGAAGAACAGTGCCGCAGCAGCAATGTCCGCCGGTGACCCCAAGCGGCGCTGCGGGATGCACGCGAGCATCCTCGCCATCGCATCTGCACCGAGACCGTCGAGACCCTCTGTCCGGATGCTGCCCGGCAGGATGGCGTTGACGGTGATGCGATCGGCGGCCAGTTCCAGTGCCGCACTGCGCACGAAGCCGAGTTGAGCGGCCTTGCTGGCAGCGTAGTGACTGAGCCCCGGGAATCCGGTGACCGGTCCGGTGATCGAGGACGTCACCACCACCCGGCCGCGACCGGACGCCTTCAGCGCGGGCCGGCAGGCCTGCACGCTGAAGATGGTGCCGCCGACGTTGGTGGCCATGATGTCGGCGACGTCGGCCGCGGTGAGCTCGTCGATGTCGCGCTCCGGGTAGATGCCGGCGTTGGCGCACAACACATCCAGCCCACCGAGGCGCTGCTGCGCCTCGGTGGCCATCCGACCGCATGACGCCTGGTCGGCGACGTCGGCCACGATCGTCTCCACCCGCCGGCCGGGGCCGCCGAGTTTCTCGGCGGCCGCGGCCAGCGTTTCGGGCCGGCGGCCGCTGATCGCGACCGCCGCACCCGCGGACAGGAACCCTTCGGCGATACCCAGACCGATGCCCTGGCTGCCGCCGGTGACCAGCACCCGGAAGTCCGCCCAGTCGGTCATGCCTTGTCCGCGGGCAGCAGATCCTCGGGCCGGTCATCGAACACGGTGCTGCCGATGCGCTCATAGCGCGCCGGATCGACCTTGCGCAGGACCAGCGCAACGGCCATCGAGCCGAACAGCAGCGTCAGCACGATCCACGGGATCATCTTGAAGAACAGACTCTCCGATGCGGTACCCGCCGCGGCCGCCATATTCGACGCCATCAGATAGATCACCAGGAGCATGCCCAGCCCACCCACGATCGGGGCCGCCAGGGTGCGCCACCAGCTCGCGGTTTCCGGGTGCTGCTTCTTGACGTGGAAGTACACGATGGTCGAGATCGACGACATGATCTGTACGGTCAGCAGGCACAGCGTCGCCAGGATGGCGACCAGCACGAACAGCTCGGCGTACGGGTCGCTCTTGGTGATCGAACAGACGATGAGAAGGATTGCGGCTACGCCACTCTGGGTCAGCGATGCCACCCAAGGGGAGGAGTGCTGGGGATGTGCACTGCCGAGACGGTGCCAGAGCAGCCGGTCACGGCCGAAGGCAAACAGGTAGCGGGCCGCGGAGTTGTGGATGGCCAGCGCACAGGCGAACGAACCACCCAGAACCAGCCACTCGAAGATGGTGACCGCCCACGAGCCCAGGTACGCCTGAGCGGGGCTGTACAGCAGCTGGAACGGGTCGGCGCCGGAGGCCAGCTCGACCGCCTTGTCCGGGCCATTGCCGACGATAACGCCCCAGGAGATGAAGGTGTAGAAGACGCCGATGCCGATCACGGCGATGAACGTCGCCTTCGGCACGATCCGCTTGGGGTCCTTGGACTCCTCACCGTAGATCGCCGTCGACTCGAACCCGACCCACGACCAGAACGCCATCAGCAGACCCAGACCGATCACACCGCCGGCCACGCCGTTGGTGGACAGCGCCGTCATCGGATTCAGCGAGGTGAAGCTCATTCCGTCCGGGCTGGCGATCAGCGAGGCGACCGCGATCAGGGTGAGAATGACGATCTCGGCAACCAGCACGACGCCCAGCACTTTGGCAGCCACCGAGATGTCGAAGTGCGACAGCAGTGCGATCACCAGCAAGCAGCCGAGCGCGTAGACCTCCCACGGCAGGTCGATGCCGAACTGCGAGGTCATCGCTTGATCGGTGAACGCCGAGAAGATGCCGATCAGCGCGGCCTCCATCGTCATATAGGTGACCATCGACATCACCCCGGCAGCCAGACCGGGGATCTTCGACCAGCCACGGGAGACGAAGGTGTAGAAGGCACCCGCGGCGGTGATATGCCGTGCCAGCGCGACGAATCCGACGCTGAAGATGGTGAGCACGATGGTGGCGATGAGGAAGCCGGCGGGGGCACCGAGTCCGTTGCCGAAGCCCACCGCGACCGGCAGGTTGCCGGTCATCGCGGTGATCGGCGCGGAGAACGCCACCACCATGAATACGACACCCGCGAGCCCGATGGCACCGCGTTTCAACGTCGGCCCACCTGTGCCGGTGCCGTCGTCGGCCCCGGTCACCGCACTTGTGTCAATCGCCATAGATATTCCACCTTTCCTACGAATGTGGGGAGCGTATGTGAGCTGAAGGACTAAAAACAAGACCTATAGACCAATATTTGTGATCTGTGACATGTTGTTAACGAAAGTGGTCTAATGGTTGATTCATCAGGTCTTTAACGGGTTCGACCTGGGCCGATGCTGTCCGTCGTCTACCGTGTTCACCATGGCGAACCCCCGCATCGCGCCACTGGAGTACGCGCTGGCGTACCTGGCCCAACAGGCCGCTCCGCTGGTGTTCCGCCCGCCCGCCATCCCGAAGCCGACGCACTCTCTCGACCCGCCGGGCGTCATCCGGGTGCCCACCCGGCACGGCCCGGTCCGGTGCTTCGTCTACCGCCCGCATCCGGCGTCCCCGCTGAGCGGCACCGCCGATCGCCGGCCCCCGTTGCACATCGACATCCACGGCGGTGGGTTCGTGCTGCGCAACACCCATGAGGACGCGCACATCTGCCGGTTCCTGGCCTCCGACGTCGGTTGCGTGGTGCTGACCATCGACTATCACGCCGCTCCCCAGGTGACGTTCCCTGTCGCAGAACAGGAATGCATCGATGTACTGCAGTGGGCGCTGGACAATGCCGAGCAGCAGGGCTGGGACGCGGATCGGGTCAGCGTGGGCGGAGCCAGCGCCGGGGCGAAGCTGAGCATGAACCTCGCGCAGTACTCCCATGACACCGGCATCGCACTGCGGGCCGCGGTGCTGTCCTACGCCGTCGCGGACTGTACCCGCAGTGACCGCACCTCACCCAAGGCCAATGCCGCGATCTCCCCACGGCTGCAAAAGCTTTCCGCCAAATTGTATTTCGTAGACCCGGTGAGCCACGACGATCCGGTCGCCTCGCCGTTCCACGACACCGAGCTGCCGAAGAAGATGCCGCCCACCCTGATCCAGACCGGCGACCTCGACACGCTGGGACCGGAGATGATCGTGATCGCCGACCGGTTGCGCGCGGGCGGCGTGGACGTAGTGCACACCGGTTATCCGGTCGACCACGCCTTCAACACCCAGGGAGACCGCGCTGTCATGGACGCCTCGATCCGGGAGATCGCCGACTTCCTGCTGCCGAGGCTCACATGACGGGCACGGCGGAGTCGCGCAGCACCGAGCATGTCGTCGCCGTGCTGCGCGAGCGGATGTACGGGGCGATCTCGTGCCTGGCGACACTGGCCGCGCTGGCCCGCTACACCACCGACGACACCAGCGGGTGGGTGCGGGTGCTCGACGTCGCAGTGGCCGCGGGCGGGCTCTGGGCCGCCGCCCTGTTCGCCGAGTTCATCGCCCGCCTCGGCGCCGAGGGCCGCGCGCCCCGCGGCCGCGACGCCGCGCACATGCTGGCGGCGTCGGGGCAGATCCTGCAGGCCGCCGCGGTACCGGTGCTGATCCTGGTCGTCGCGGCGCTCGGCCTGCTGGACACCACCGACGCGGTGTGGTTCGCGATGTGGTTCCTGGTCGCCGAGATGGCGCTGATCGCGTTCGCCGCGGTCCGCAAGACCGGCCTGCCGTGGTGGCAGCGGCTGCTCGCGGTGACGCTACTGGCCGGAGCCGGGGCCGCCGTGGTCGCGGTCAAGATGATCGCGCACTAGTCGCCGGTGGCGACCGGGCGGTCCTCCGAGCCCCACTGCGACCACGAGCCCGGGAACAGCGCGGCGTCCACCCCGGCGGCGGCGAGCGCGGCCACCAGCACCGCGGCGGTGACCCCCGAACCGCAGTACACGCCGACCTGGTCGGATCCGCCGAACGACCAGCCCAGCGCGGCCAACTCCGGCTCGGACAGCACGGTGCCCTCCGCGGTCAGTACCGATGTGCTGGGCAGGTTGTGTGCCCCCGGGATGTGGCCGGCCACCGGGTCGACCGGTTCGACCTCACCGCGGAACCGTTCCGGCGCGCGGGCGTCCAACAGGTTCGGGTGCCCGGCGGCCTCGTCGGCGGTCAGGGTCGGCATCGCTCCGGCGTAGAGGTCCTCGTGCTCGACGACGATGTCCCCCGGCGCCGGGGCCACCGCGCCGGCCTCCAGTGTGCCGCCGGCTCCGCGCCATCCGGCCAGACCGCCGTCGAGGATGTGCACATCGTTGACCCCGGCCGCCCTCAGCACCCACCAGGCCCGCGCCGAGCCGGCCCGGTTCCAGTCGTCGTAGACCACGACCGGGACGCCGCGGCGCACACCCCAGCGCCGGGCCGCCTCCTGCAGCTGCGCCCCGGACGGCAACGGATGGCGGCCCCGCCCGGCGACGTCGTGGTCGCTGAGCTCGTCCTCCAGGGACACGTACACCGCGCCGGGCAGATGCGCCTCGGCGTGGGCGGCCCGCCCGTCGGGGGTGCCGAGCTGCCACCGGACGTCCAGGATCGTGGTGGGTTCGCCAGCAGCCAGACGCCGGGCGAGTTCGGCGGCAGAGATGAAGACATCCGCGTGAGTCGTCATACCCGAGGGTCTCACAGGGAATAAACCGGGACCGTTCGGTGTTGCCGCAGCCATGTCGAATCAACCCGAACTGAGCCCTACGGACTGGGTACGCGATCAGACCCAGCGCATCCTCGAGACCGGTACCACCGACGGGGTCGAGATCCTGGACCGCCCGGTCGTGCTGTTCACCACCACCGGCGCCAAGTCGGGCAAGAAACGCTACGTCCCGCTGATGCGGGTGGAGGAGAACGGCAAGTACGCGATGGTCGCCTCCAAGGGCGGCGATCCCAAGCATCCGTCGTGGTACCACAACGTGAAGGTGCACCCGCGGGTCACGGTGCAGGACGGCGACCGGGTCTTCGAGCTGACCGCGCGGGAGATCGAGGGCGCCGAACGCGAGCACTGGTGGAAGCTCGCCGTCGAGGCGTATCCACCGTATGCGGAATACCAGACCAAGACCGACCGGCTGATCCCGGTCTTCGTTCTGGAGTAACGCGTCAGTTCAGCTCCGGTGATGGTGGTTCGTACGGTGTGTACCACCACCATTGCGCGCGTTCCCCGGTTGGTCCCTTGCACGGCGGTACATCCGGTGCTGGTGTGGTGGGTGGTCGGGCCAATGCGGCGCCGGTCATCACATTTCCGTCTTCATCTGTGATTCGCAGTTGGCCGGCGGGCCCGGTGAGGGTGATACCGCCCGTGTGATGCGGTCGATGGTGAAATGGGCTCAGCAACACCAGGTTTGACAGTTGGGTGGGGCCTCCGTCTTCCCAGTGCACCAGGTGGTGGGCGTGCAGTCCGCGGGTGGCCCCGCAGCCGGGCACCGCACAGCAGCGGTCGCGGTGCTCCAGGGCGCGGCGGAGCCGGCGGCTGATGGTGCGGGTGGCCCGGCCCACCCCGATCGGGCGCCCGGATCGTTCGAACCACACCTGACAGCTGGCATCGCACAGCAGAAACGCACGTTCTTCGTCGGTGAGTGCCGCGCCCAGGTGCAGGGCCGCGACCGGCTTGTCGGCGTGGCGGTCCAGGTCCAGATGTACGACGACGGTGGTGTGCGCCCCATGCGGGCGCGCCGCGATGTCGGTGTCCCAGCCGGCCTCGATCAGGCTCATGAACGCATCGGTGGTGTCCGGGAACGGCGGTGCCTGCTCCGAGGTCAGCTCACCAGCCTCTTCCTCGTCACTGTCACCGGCATCGTGATCGCGGCGCCAGTCGGCGACCAACGCGTCCTTGTGCGAGGCGACCGCGGCATCGAACTTCGCGGCTTCCAACTTGGGCAGCCGAATCGTGTAGATGGTGTAACCGTCACCGTCCACCGAGGAGAACGAACGCGTCGGCCCGGGCTTGCGGTCGGGTTCGGGTCGAGGTTCCTGCTTGACCGCGGTACGCAGTTGAGTGACGGTGGCGACCTGCACCAGCTCGGCATAGTGGTCATCGCATCCGTCTCCGGCCCGTTCGGCGATGACCCCGATCTGATCCAGCGACACCCGGCCGTCACGCAATCCCTGGGTGCAGCGCGGCAGTTCGTCGATGCGGTGCGCAACGGCGACCATGGTCGCGGCGCGGCGCGGGCTGACACCGGTCTTCCAGGCCACCAACGAGCCGATGGATCGGCAGCCGGTGACGCCCCACAGCGCGTTGCCGTCGGGGCTACCTCTGCCGTCGATCTCGGCGATGATCTCGACCAACCGGCCATCGATGGCGTTGCGCTGCCCGGTCAGTTCCGCGATCTCGTCGAACAGCACATCCAGCCGCGGCTCAGTGTAGTTTTCCGCGAAAGGTGTTGTCGGCGGCGGCATACCATCATTCTCGCAAGAGGGTACGACAAATTGGCGGCGCGCCGCGGCTGTCCCTGCGACTTCCGACCAGAGTTGTGCACAGCCACCGATTCATCCACAGCTTCTCACTCCAGCGCGACGCCCAACTCCTGGGCGAATACCTTGATCATGTGCTGCACGCCGATCTCGTTGCGGCCGATGATCATGTGATCGTGCTGACCGTGCCGCACCCCCTGCCCGCACTGGGGCAGCATGGCGAAATCCTCGTCACGCACCGCGGCGTGCACACCCTCATAGACGGTGTCGTAGAACGCCCGCATATCGTCGTCGACCGCAGGGACGCGCCCCATCCAGCTGTGCCGCACCGTGCAGCGGGTGGGGTCCCCCTCGGGCAGGATGTCGATGATCTCCACGCCGACAGGGCTGTTCGCGAGGATCAGATTGGGATACACCCAGTAGATCACCCCCATGTTCGCCGACGGATCCAGCGACGGCTGCGGGTCCTGACGTGTACCCCCCTCGGCCAGGTTCCTGATCCAGGTGAACGGGAACCCGATCCGATGGTGTCGGCCGAACTCGTCGTAGACACCGGTGTTGGGCAGCGTGTTCTGGCCGATCAGGCTCTCACCGTGCACAAATGGGAAGTGGTAGCCCTCCGCGAAGGCCTCCAGCGCGCCTTTCCAGGACACCTCGGAGGAGAACTCCCGCTCGGTGTGATACCCGTATGCGCTGTAGTTCCACAGTGCGAGTTCATCTTTCAGCGGGCCCAGGTGCGTGTCCACATCGATGGTTGCGTCGGCGGTGAGCACCGCCCAGATGAACCCGTAGCGTTCCTCCGAGGGCAGTTCGACAAGTCCGTAGTCCTTGAGGTCCATCGAGCCGAAGCCCGATTTGCCCGGCACCATGAACAGTTCACCGGTGTTCTTGTAGGTCCAGGCGTGGTACGGGCAGACGAACCGTGCCGCATTACCCGATCCGCAGGCCGGCATCGCGCCGCGATGCCGGCAGTAGTTCAGCAGCACGTGACTCTGACCGCCGCGGTCCCGGGTCACCAGCAGTGAGTCCCCGAGCACGGACCGCACCACGTAGTCGTTGGCCTGCGGGACCTGCGCCGACGGCACGATGGCCAGCGGCACCCGGCGCAGAATCTGAGATTCCTCGATCTCGGTGATCTTCGGATCGCGGTAATAGTGCAGTGGCACTTTGAGCTCGCATGCCGCCATATCCGTCGTACCGTCCATCGCGTGACGCAAGGCGCGGTGGGTCAGCGCTTCGTCGGTGCACTTCACTTGATCGGCAACCACCGCTAGACCATACATTCATTCTCGATTGTCTTGTCAAGATTCGGCCCATAATTTGTGCGACCATCGAGCGATGCGCAGGCACGGCTGGTCCGGGGACATCCCCGCCGATGACGAGGAGGCAGTGGCCCGCATCCTCGGCACCGCCCGTGCCACGATCGACAGCCGCGGGACGGTGAGCATCTCCGAGGTCGCCCAGACTCTCGGGATCACCCGACAGACCGTCTATCGCTACTTCCCCACCCAAGAGGCCCTCCTGACCGCCACCGCCGTTTCGTCGGTGGCCGCATTCCTCGACCGCCTGGCGGGGCAGCTCGGGTCCATCACCAACCCGACCGAGGCGGTGGTGGAAGGTATCGCCTACACCTTCGAGCAACTACCCCATGACCGCTATCTGAGCCTGGTGCTCCAACCGGGCAAAGCCAGCGCCTTCGCCGCGGGCGTGACCTCCGATCTGGCCGTCGGGTTTGGCCGGTCGATCCTCGAACGTTTCGACATCGACTGGGAGGAAGCAGGTTTCACCGACTCCACGCTCGCCGAGTTGGTGGAGTTCATGCTCCGGACGCTGCAGTCGTTCATCCTCGACCCCGGCCGGCCGGCCCGCCAGGGGGCCGAGTTGCGTGCCTTCCTACACGCCTGGGTCGCGCCCGCGGTCCGTGCTCACACCGGGCGAGCCCCCGCTAACGCGGCGGCGCCGGCACGATGAAACACTGCGTGCCGCCGATGCCGAGCACGAACACGGTGGTGCAGCGTTGGAAGCTGCCGTCCTCGTAGAACGGCCCGTCGCACTGGCCGCCGCCGTTGCCCCACATGATGAAGTTGTTGCAGGGTGCCGGCTCAGCGCCCGCCGTGGGCGCTGCTGCCCAGCCCGCGAATGCCATAGTCGCGGCCGCCGCACTCACCGCGGCGGCGAGTTTCTTTCTCATGATCCATGCCAGCCTCGTGATAACTACTCGGCCCTACCAGCGCCCTCCGCAGGTAGGTCCGCCCCGGCAAGGAACCGTCGTGTACGTCACGCCCCGGCCGGCGCGGTGTCCATGACTCCAAGTGTCCAACCCGGGGTGGACCCGCACAAGGTGTCGACCGGCGCGGCACCGGTGCACATCTGGTGAAATGAGCAGGTGGTGAGCATCCGGGAAGTCGCCGCGGCCGCCGCGGTATCGGTCGGCACGGTGTCCAACGTGCTCAACTCGCCCGAGAAGGTCTCCCCCGCCACGGTCGCGCGGGTCCAGGCCGCGATCGACGCACTCGGATTCGTGCGCAACGACGCGGCCCGCCAACTCCGCGCCGGGCGGTCCCGCAGCGTCGGTCTGGTCGTGCTCGACGTCGGCAACCCGTTCTTCACCGATATCGCCCGCGGCGCCGGGGCCCGCGCCGCCGACCACCGCCTGACCCTGCTGCTGGCCACCTCCGACGACGACCCGCGGCGCGAACGGTCGCACATCGACGCCTTCGCCGAGCAACGGGTGTTCGGCCTGCTCGTCTCCCCGATCGGCGACGACTTCGACCGGCTGGAGACGCTGCGCCGGCGCGGCACCCCGGTGGTGCTGGTGGACCGCGACGGCGCGGGCACCGAATTCGACTCGGTGGCCGTCGACGACATCGCCGGCGGAACCCTGGCCGCCGAGCATCTGGCCGCCATCGGCCGTCGTCGCATCGCGTTCGTGGGCGGGTCGCCGGAGCTGCGGCAGGTCCGCGACCGGTTGCAGGGGGCCCGCGACACCCTGGCCCGGGTGCCCGGCGCCGGGCTGGAGGTCATCCCCACCGCGGCACTGACCATTGCAGCCGGGAGCGCCGTGGGCCGGCAGATCCTCGACCGCCCACCGGCCCAGCGCCCCGACGGGATCTTCTGCGCCAACGATCTGCTGGCCCTGGGTGTGCTGCAGACGCTGACCGTGTTCGGCGGCCTGGCCGTGCCCGGCGATATCGCCCTGGTCGGTTACGACGACATCGAGTTCGCCGGGTCCGCCGTGGTGCCACTGACCTCGGTGCGCCAGCCCCGCATCCAGATCGGCTGTACTGCAATCGATTTATTGATCGAGGCGGCCGCGGCCGAAACCCGCCGACCCAACCATGTGCTGTTCGGGCCGGAGCTGGTCGTCCGGTTGAGTACAGGAGGCGCGACGCCCGCGGGTGCCCCGGGCCGGGCAGCGGCCCGGCGATGGCGATCTTGAAAGCCCGCGCCATATCGTGGCCAACGGCAGGAAAGGTACCGACATGAAACGCCGCATTCCCAAGGTCGCCGACCTGGCGCCGCTGATGCAGTTCAAGAAGCCCGAGCTGAACGCGCGCAAACGCCGACTGGCCGCCGCCCTGACGGTGGAGGATCTGCGCACCATCGCCAAGCGCCGCACCCCGCGGGCCGCGTTCGACTACACCGACGGATCCGCCGAGGCCGAACTGTCCCTGGCCCGGGCCCGGCAGGCGTTCCAGGACATCGAGTTCCACCCGGCGATCCTGCGCGACGTCTCGAAGGTGGACACCAGCTGCACCATCCTCGGCGGACGCGCGGAGCTGCCGTTCGGCATCGCGCCGACCGGGTTCACCCGGATGATGCAGACCGAGGGCGAGCACGCCGGTGCCCGCGCCGCCGCCCGCGCCGGGATCCCGTTCTCGCTGTCCACCATGGGCACCGCCTCCATCGAGGATGTCAAGGCGGCCAACCCGCGCGGGCGCAACTGGTTCCAGCTGTACATGTGGAAGGACCGGGACCGGTCGATGGCGCTGGTCGAGCGCGCCGCCGCGGCCGGTTACGACACCCTGCTGGTCACCGTCGACGTGCCGGTGGCCGGGGCCCGGCTGCGCGACACCCGCAACGGCATGTCCATCCCGCCGGCGCTGACGGCCAAGACCGTCCTCAACGCGATCCCGCGACCGCAGTGGTGGATCGACTTCCTGACCACCGAACCGCTGGCCTTCGCCTCGCTGGACCGCTGGTCGGGCACCGTCGCCGAACTGCTGGACAGCATGTTCGATCCGACCGTCACCTTCGAGGACCTGGCCTGGATCAAGTCCCAGTGGCCGGGCAAGCTGGTGGTCAAGGGCATCCAGACGCCGGCCGACGCGCAAGCGGTCGCCGACCTCGGCGTGGACGGCATCGTGTTGTCCAATCACGGTGGGCGCCAATTGGATCGGGCGCCGATCCCGTTCCATCTGCTGCCGCAGGTGGCCCCGGCGGTGGGCGATCGGACCGAGATCATCCTGGACACCGGCATCATGTCCGGCGCCGACATCGTCGCCTCCATCGCGTTGGGCGCCCGGTTCACCCTGGTCGGCCGCGCCTACCTGTACGGCCTGATGGCAGGCGGCGAGGCCGGCGTGGACCGGATGATCGAGATCTTGACCGGCCAGATCACCCGAACCATGCGGCTGCTGGGGGTGGCCTCCCTGGACGAACTGGAACCGTCGCACGTCACCCAGTTGCAGCGGCTGGCGCCGCGATCTCTTCGCACGGATGGCGGTGACGGCGTCCTGCGACGAGGATGACTTGATGGACCACATCACGTTCGTCCCCTCCCCCGAGCAGTTCGCCTTCACCTTCGGCGGTGCCGAGCCGGTGCTGCGGGTCAAACCCGGCACGGTGCTCACGCTGTGGGCCGAGGATGCCTTCGGCGGCCGGATCACCAGCACCGACGATGTCGCCACCCGGGCGTTGGACACCGAGGACCTCAACCCGCAGACCGGGCCGTTCTGGATCGAGGGCGCCGAACCCGGGGACACGCTGGCGGTGCACCTGGTGGATCTCACCCCGGCCCGCAGCTGGGGCGCGTCCACGCTGATCCCGTTCTTCGGCGGACTGACCAGCGTCCCGGTCAGCCCGACCCTGCAGGACCCGCTGCCCGAGCGCACCTACATCTACGAATACGACTCGGCGGCCAAGACTCTCGGATTCAGCGCGCACGGCAGCGACTTCGAATTGGCGCTGCCCAGCAACCCGATGCTCGGTACCGTCGGCGTCGCACCCGCCCGCCGGGAGGTGCGCACCTCGCTGGTGCCCGATGTGTTCGGCGGCAATATGGACACTCCGGAGATGGCCGCCGGCGCGACCTGCTACCTGCGGGTGAACGTGCCGGGGGCGTTGTTCTCCCTCGGTGACGGGCACTACCGCCAGGGCGAGGGCGAGTCCTGTGGGACGGCGGTGGAGGGCGCGATGAACGTCACCGTCGTCGTCGAGTTGATCAAGGGCGGCGGGCCGGCCTGGCCCCGGCTGGAGACCGACACCCACCTGGTGTGCATCGGATCCGGTCGCCCGCTGGAGGAGGCCTGGCGAGCCGGGCAGGTCGAGATGATCACCTGGCTGGGCGAGCTGTACGGCCTGGACCGGCTCGACGCCTATCAGCTGCTCACCCAGATCTCGCTGGCCCCGATCGCCAACGTGGTGGACACCAACTACAGCGCGGTGACCAAGATCGACAAGCGGCTGTTACCGGCGGCCGCCGCGTACGGCGGCGTGCATGCCGACCTGCGTTCCGCCGCCAAATCATTCGGCACCATCACCTATTAGGAGAACATCATGGATCTCGGACTCAGCGGTAAACGGTTCGCGGTGACCGGCGGCACGCGCGGCATCGGACGCGCGGTGGTGGAGGGTCTGCTGGCCGAGGGTGCCCGCGTGGCGTATTGCGCGCGGACCCCCGAGTCGGTGGCCGGTGTGCAGGCCGAGTTGGGCGACGGTGCGGTGGGCACCGCGGTCGACGTGGGCGATCAGGCCGCGCTGGCGGCCTGGGTGAACGCCACCGCCGAGGACTTCGGCGGGCTGGACGGTGTGGTCGCCAATGTGTCCGCGCTGGCCATCCCGGAGTCCCCGGACAACTGGCGCACCAGCTTCGAGGTGGACATGATGGGCACCGTCGGCCTGGTCGAGGCCGCTCTGCCCATGCTGGAGGCCTCCGGCGCCGGATCGATCGTCACGATCTCCAGCGTCTCGGGCCGCGAGATCGACTTTGCGGCCGGACCGTACGGCACCATGAAGGCCGCAATCATCCACTACACCCAGGGCCTGGCCTATCAGCTCGCCGGAAAGGGTGTGCGGGCCAACACCGTCAGCCCGGGCAACACCTACTTCCCCGGCGGGGTGTGGCCCACCATCGAGACCGAGGATCCGGAACTGTTCGCCGCGTCGTTGGCGCTGAACCCGACCGGCCGGATGGCGACCCCGCAGGAGGTCGCCAACGCGGTGGTGTTCCTGTCCAGTGCGGCAGCCAGTTTCATCACCGGGACGAACCTGCTGGTGGACGGGGCGTTGACCCGCGGCGTGCAGTTCTGAACGGGCGCGGCATCCCCACAACGCCGAGGATCGCAGTCACCCGGTGGCACGGATCCTCGGCGTAGCCGATTCAGGCGAAGTACTCCAGGTCGGCGGTCACGAGACCCCGGCATGGCTGCGTCCCTCCCTGCGGACCGGTTCGAGCACCTCGGACACCATCAGGTCCAGACTCGACTTCCATTGCGCCAGCGTCAGCTTGGCCGGGGCGACCTGCAGCAGCACCTCGTCGACGAGGTGCAGTTCCGGGTCGGCCAGCAGCCGTGTCCGCACCAGCTCCGGGTCGCCGTACCACGGTTCACCGTCACCGTTGCGCCGATGCACATCGATGGCCCGCTGTCCGGCGAGTTCCCGCGCCTGAGCGGTGGTGGGCGCGACGATCACCGAGCGACTGGCCGCGATCCGCTGCCGCGGCCCGGCATGCTGCCGGAACGCGTCGATCGCCGCGCTGTGCCGTACCAGGTTCCCGTCGAAGCTGAGCGCCTTCGAGGACCGCAACAGCAGGTTGTCGCCGGCGCGGCCGATCTCGGCGGCGTGTGCCGGGTCGCTGGCCACCCGCCACAACCGTTGCGGCAGATCACCGGCCGGCGGATAGAGCCGCCGGCCGCCGCCGAGGTCGTCCCCGTCCAGGGTCGATCGCAGCGCCGCGGTCTTCTCGGCGTACACCCGCAGCCGGTCGTCCCAGTCGACACCGAACGGCCCGAACGCCCAGTCCTCAAGGCCCGAACCGAGACCCAGCTGCAACCGGCCGTGCGACAGCGCATCGGTGATCACCGCATCCTCGGCCACCCGGATCGGGTTCTCCAGGGTGATCACCACCACCCCGGCGCCCAACCGGATCCGGCTGGTGCGCTGCCCGGCGGCCGCCAGGAACACCAGGGGTGAGGCGATGGTGCCCTTGTCGGACCGGAAGTGGTGCGAGGTGATCCATGCCGTGGACAGTCCCAGCTTCTCGGCGTGCACGATCAGGTCGAGACCGTCGTGGTACTGCCGTACCGGATCTGCCTCGGTGTCGTTGAGCCGGAAGAAGATCCCGAAATCGGGTAGTTCAGTCATGGGTCACCCGAACCTTTCCGTCACTCTTTCCAGGTGCTGTAGGCCGCGAAGCTGACCATCCCGCGCGGCGGGTCCAACCAAGCCGTGATGTCGTGTACCCGGGAGCTCGCCGCCACGTTGTAGAACTCGGTGTACAGCGGCAGCGTGGTGACCTGGTCGATCAGCGCGTACTGGGCCACGTTGTCGTAGGCCGCGACGCGCTGCTCGTCGTCCAGGGCGGTGCGGCCGTCGGCCAGCCATCCGTCGACCACCGGGTCCTCCAGCTTCGGGCCGTTGATGGCGCCACCGGTCTCGTAGATCTTCTCCAGCACCACACCGATGTCCACACCCCCGACGGCGCGCGGGAAGGCCTCATAGGCGTTGGTCTCGCGAACCACGTCCACCGTGCCCTCATCGCGGAACTGCAAGTCGACGTCCACCCCGGCGTTGGTCCGCAACGCGGCCTGATAGGCCTCCAGCACCGTGCTCAACGGCGGCTTGGGCTCGGTGGCGATCAGCCGGACGACCAGCCGCTGGCCGGCGGCGTTGGTGCGGTAGCCGTCCTTGTCCCGGCCGGTCCAGCCGGCCTCGTCGAGCAGCTTGTTCGCTTCCTCGACGTTGCCGCCGTACGCGTTCTCGAATTTCGGGTCGTAGAAAGGGCTTTCCGGTCCGACGATGCTCCAGGCGCGCTCCGAAGTTCCCTTGAGCACCGTGTCGATGATCGGGTCGAGGTCGACCGCCTCGCGCAGGGCCCGGCGCACCCGGACGTCCTTGGTGCCGTCGCCGGTGACGTTGAAGTACAGCGAGTACGGCGAGACGTTGGACGGGCGGGCCTCGAACTGGAAGCCGTCGACACCGTCGAACAGTGCCACGTCGGCCGGGGCGAGCTGGGCGACCGCGTCGACCTCACCCGAGCTGAGCAGTCCGGCACGGATATTCGGCTCGGGAACCACCTTCACCACGATCTCGTCGAGGTAGGCCGGGCCCTCGTGCTCGGCCAGCGCGGACGGCCAGTTGTAGTCGTCGTTGCGCTTGAACCGCAACTCGGCGCCCTCCACGATGTCGGTCAGGATGAACGGGCCGGTACCGGCGAACCCGACCCCGCCGGTGGCCGCCTCCGGGCCGGCCAGCGACTTTGGCGAGATCTGCGCACCCTGCAGCGAGGCCAGCGTGTTCAGCCAGTTCGCGGTGGGTTCACTCAGCACCGTGCGCACCGTGTACTCGTCGACGACCTCGGTGGCCTGCAACGTCTGGAAGGTGCTCTTGGCCACCGACGGCGCGTACTCCTTGTCGCCGGTGATCTTGTCGAAGTTGGCCTTCACAGCGGCGGCGTTGAACGGCTCCCCATCGTGGAAGGTGACGCCCTCGCGCAGCTTGAAGGTGTAGACGAGACCGTCTTCGGAGCGCTCGTAGCTCTCGGCCAGCCAGGGGTGGATCTTCTCGTCGTTGTCGATGGCCACCAAGCTGTCGAAGACGTTGCGCAGCACCTGCACTTCCACGCAGCAGCCCCGTACCACCGGGTTGAGGCCCTCTTCGGGATAGTCGGCCTGGGCCACGGTCAGGGTGCCGCCGCGGCGCGGTTCACCGTCGCCTGCCCCGCTGCCGGAGTCGCTGCCGCAGGCGGTCAGCGCGAGCACTACCGCGCCGGTCAGGGCGGCCAGCCGGAGCGCCACGCCGCGCCGCTTCTTCTTGCGTTCAGGGGTCATGTTCGTTCCATCTCGTGAGGAGACCGCACACCCTGTGCGGTCTGGGGGGTTCGGGAAAGCGGCGGCGTCAGCCGCGACAGGAGTGCGGACAGCTCACAGCGTCGGCACCGCCTGCAGCAGGACGCGGGTGTACTCGTCGCGCGGGGCGTCGAACACCTCGTCGGCGGTACCCTCCTCGACGACCCGGCCGCGGTGCATGACCAGCACCCGGTCGGCGACGTGATGGACCACACCGATGTCGTGGGAGATGAACAGCAGCGCGGTTCCCGCCGCGGCCCGGATGTCCAGCAGCAGGTCCAGGATCTGCGCCTGAATGGAGACGTCGAGCGCGGACACCGCTTCGTCACAGACCAGCAGTTCCGGGTCGGAGCCCAGTGCCCGAGCGATCGACACCCGCTGGCGCTGACCACCGGACAGGGAACGCGGATGCCGGTCGACCACGCTGTCGGGCAGATGAACCAGGTCAAGCAGCTCGTGAATCCGCCCCTCCGCGGTGTCGCGGGAATGCCGCAGGGCCACGGTCTCGGCGATGATCTCACGCACCGTGTAGCGCGGGTCGAACGAGCCGACGGAGTCCTGGGCGACCAACTGGACCGCACCCAGCCGCTTGTCGATCTCGATGTGCCCGGTGTCCGGTGCGAGCAGGCCGGTGACGATCCGAGCCACCGTGGACTTGCCGGAGCCGGATTCCCCGACCAAACCGACGATCTCGCCGCGCCGGATTCTCAGGTTCACAGCCTCGGCGGCGCAGAACTCCTGTCCTCGCCGCAACCGGTAGTACTTGCCGACGCCGGTGATCTCGGCCACCGTCTTCGGTCCGATCGGCACCTGGTGCGGGACAGTCGGTTCCGGGCCGTCGGTGGGTGCGAGCCGTCGGCCTCGGGTGTGCCGGCCGGGGACGGCGGCGATCAGCCGGCGCGTGTAATCGTGCTGCGGATCCCGGATCACCCGCTCGGCCGGACCCTGTTCGACGACGCGGCCGTTGTGCATCACCAGCACGTCGTCGGCGATCCGGGACACCACCGCCAGGTCATGGCTGATCAGCAGCACCCCGCGGCCGCCGTCGGCCAGGCTGCGCAGCAACTGCAGGATGCGGGCCTGCACGGTGACATCCAGTGCGGTGGTGGGCTCGTCGGCGATCAGCACATCCGGATGCCCGGACAGCGCCGCGGCGATGAGCGCGCGCTGACGCAGGCCACCGGAGAGTTGGTGCGGGTAATTGCGGCGCCGGTAGGCCGGGTCCGGGATGCCCACCGAGGCAAGCAGTTCCTCGACCGCGGCGGCCCGTTGTCTGCGTGGCGCCCGCAGCGCCTCGCCCACCTCGGCTTCCACGGTGCGCAGCGGGTCCAGCGAGGTCAGGGCATCCTGCAGGACGAATCCGATCTGGGCGCCCCGGACCTTGCGCCAGTCGGACTCGGCGTAGCCGCGGACGTCACTGCCGTGCACCGTCAAGGTCTGCGCCTCGACCCGGCTGCCGTCCCCGGTCAGGCCGATCAGAGTGCGGGCGGTGACCGATTTGCCCGACCCAGATTCGCCGACGATGGCCAGGATGCGGCCGCGCCGGACCGTCAGGTCGACATCGGTGACGACGGGCAGCGCGGACCCGTCGGCGGCCCGCACGCTGTCGAAGGACACCGAGAGGCCCTTCACCTGCACCAGCACATCACCGGTCGGACCGGCCAGGGTGGCGTCCGCCTCGGTCTGCAGTGTGGTCACGGTGCCGCCCGACGCTCGAAGCGGCGCTGCAGGTTCCGGCCCACCACCGACACGCTGACGACGGTCGCGGTGATGAACAGGCCCGGGAAGAAGCCCACCCACCAGGCGATCCGCAGGTCCTGGCGGCCGTCGGCGAGCATGGCACCCCACTCCGGCAACGGTGGCGTCGGCCCGAATCCGAGGAAGCTCAGGCCGGCCGCGCCGATGATGGCGGTCCCGATGCCCAGGGTGGCCAGCACCGGCACCGTGCCCAGTGCATTGGGCAGCACATGGCGCATCGTCCGGCGGGTCGCCGAGGCGATGGCGAGGCGGGACTGGATGACGTAGTCCGATTCCCGTACCCGCAGGGTCTCGGCCCGGACCACCCGGCCGTAGCGCGGGGCGGACGCAATGGCGATGGCGGCGATGACGTTTCCGGTGCCGGGACCGATCAGGGCGATCAGCATCAATGCGAACAGCAGGTCGGGGAAAGCACCGACGGCGTCGAACACCCGGGAGATGGCCTCGTCCACCCTGCGATGCGACACCCCGGCGATGAGACCGAGCAGGACACCGAGCAGCACCGCCAACACGGTGGAGGCGACACCGATCAGGATGGAGTACCGCGCGCCGTGCACGACCCGTGCCCAGACGTCGCGACCGAGGTGGTCGGTGCCGAAGATGTGCTCGAAGCTGGGTGCCGCCAGCGCCTGGGACATATCGCTGGCCAGCGGGTCACGCCCGGTGAACAGTCCGGGGAACACCACCGCGACCAGCAGCACGGCCAAAACGGTTGCGGCGATCAGCAGCCCGTACTGGCGGAATCCGGTCAGGCCCGAGGAGAGCGACCGGCCGGGGAACGCGAATGTGGTTGCCACCGCGGTTACCTCGCTCTCAGTCGGGGGTCGATCCACAGATAGAGGATGTCCACGGCGGTGTTCACCACGACATACAGCGTCACCGCCAGCAAGGTGATACCCAGCACCACCGGAACGTCCTGGCGGGTGACGGCGACGACGGTGGCCTGCCCGATGCCGGGCCGGCCGAACACCTGCTCGACGATGACGGTGCCGGTGAGCATGCCGCCCACCGACCAGCCGGCCAGGGTGGCCGCCGGGATGAGCGCGTGCCGCAGCCCGTGCCGGAACTTCAACTGCCAGGGCGAGATTCCCCGAGCCAGCGCGGACACCGCATAGGGCTGCTCGAGTGAGCGCTCGATCCCCTCGCGCAGCACCTGGGTGAGCACCGCGGCCAGCGGCAGCGCCAGGGTGAGGCTGGGCAGCACGAGATTCTGCAGGGTGGTGCCACCCACCACCGGGAACAGGCCGAACTGGAAGGCCAGCACCGTGATGAACAGGATGCCCAGCCAGAACGTCGGGATCGAGGCGAAGGTGAGTTCGCCGAGATAGGAGATCCGGGTGAACACACCGCGCCGGCCGGCGGTGCTCAACGCCAGGGCTACGGCCAGCACCAGTGCGGTCAGGGTGGCCGCGGTGGTGAGCTGGGCGCTGGCCACCAGCCGGTGGCTGAACACGATGTCGCTGACCGGGGTGCGCTGCACGTAGGACATGCCGAAGTCGCCCTGGACCGCCCGGCCGAGGAAGTCGAGGTACTGCACCAGCAGCGACTTGTCCAGTCCCCATTGGGCTTCGATGGTGGCGCGCAGTTCCGGCGTGTCGAATTCGCCCATCAGCAGTGTGACCGGGTCGCCGGGGGCGAGGTGAACCGCCAAGAACGCCGCCGAGGCGGCCAGCCACAGCACGACGACCGCGGCGAACACCTTTTCGCCGATGTAACGCCCGTAGAAGAGCGCGCCGTCCCACCGGCCGCTGCGCCGGGCGGGCCGGCGTACGGCCTGCGACGCAGCGGATTCAGCGCTGCGCGTGGGCAAACCGGTGTGGGCCGACTCGAGAACTGTCATGACGATGTGCGCGTGGCGTCAGCCGAACGCGGCCTCTCCTACCTTGTGCCGGGGAGTGCTGGGCGGCTGGTAGTCCTCGAATCCGTCGCTGGGCCGGGCGAGGCCGAGCGTATCGCGCAGCGTGGTGCCCGGGTATTCGGTGCGGAAGATCCCCTTGCGCTGCAGCAGCGGGACCACGTGCTCGACGAATTCGGTGGCGACGTCCGGCAGTTGCGCGCTCATGATGTTGAATCCGTCCGCGGCGCCTGCCGTGTACCAGGTTTCGATCTGATCGGCGACCTGTTCGGGGCTGCCGATGGCGGTGACGTGGGTGAGTCCGCCGCCTTGGCGGGCCAGGATCTGCTTGACGGTGTAGCGCTCCCGGCGCGCGGTGTTGATGAGCGCGGCGAAATGCCCGCCCTGCGCGCCCAATTCACCGTCCGAGGGCACCAGGTCCCACGGCAGTTCCTTGTCCAGTTCCAGCGCCTCGACCGGTACCCCGATCTGCAGGGCCAGCGCATTGATAGCGAAATGCTCGGTGTGCAGCTCGCGTAACTCGATCTCTCGTTGCCGGGCTTCGGCTTCGGTCGGTGCGACCAGGGTGATCAAACCGGGCAGCACGCGGATGGTCTCCGGGTCGCGGCCCCATTCCCGGGCCCGGGCCCGGACCGTGTTGCGGAAGGCGATCGCCGATTCGATGGTCGACTGGACCGTGTAGACGGCGTCGGCGAAGCGGGCCGCCAGTCCGATCCCGTCCGGTGAGGAACCCGCCTGCACCAGCACCGGATGCCCCTGCGGGGATCGCGGCAGCGGCAGCGGACCGGCGGTGTTGACGTACTCGCCGGTGTAGTCGACGCCGCGGATCCGGCTGTCGTCGACATAGGTGCCGGTCTCCCGGTCGGCGACCCAGGCGTCGTCGGCCCACCCGTCCCACAGCGCCCGCACGGCCTCCACGAACTCGTGGGCCCTGCGGTAGCGCTCGTCATGGTCGAGGCCGTGCTCCCGGCCGAAGTTGCGGGCGACGTCATCGCCGTTGGTGGCCACGATGTTCCAGGCCGCGCGCCCACCCGAGATGTGGTCCAGGGTGGAGATCCGTCGGGCCAGGTTGTAGGCGGAGTTGTACGAGCTCGATCCGGTGGCGACCAGACCGATGTGGCTGGTGTGCTGGGCGACCGCGGCAAAGGCCAGGGTCGGGTCCAGACCACGGAACGGACGGTACTCACCGCGATAGCGCCACACCGGGGTATCCGCGAGGAAGACCGCGTCGAACTTGCCACGCTCGGCGATCTTGGCGACCTCGATGTAGTGCTCCAGGCTGCTGTACTGACGGGCGTCGCCGCTGCCGGCCCGCCAGGCGCCCGGGAACACCCCACCCGGAATCAGATTCAGGTTGAGGGTCAACGATTTCGGTTGAGAAGTTGTCATGAAGGCTGCCTTTACTTTTCGACAGGGAAGCCGACGATGCTGCCCCATTCGGTCCAGGACCCGTCGTAGACGCGGACGTTGTCGTATCCGAGCACCTCGGAGAGCGCGATCCAGCCCAGCGTGGAGCGATGTGACAGTCGGCAGTAGTTGATGATCAGGCGTGGATCCCCGGGTACCGCGCGGTCCACCAGTTCTCGTAGTTGTTCAGCGGGCTTGAGGCGGCCGGACGCGTCGAGCAGTTGCCGGAAGAACAACGGCTTGGCACCGGGAATGCGGCCGTGCCGTTCGGCGCCGTGATCGATCGCGGCGTTCGGCCCGCTGACCCGCTCCCCGGCGTACTCCTGCGGTGTGCGGTAGTCCAGCAGCACCACGTTGTCGTCGTCGAGCACGGCACGCACCTCGTCCCGCCCGATCCGCAACTGCTCCTGCGCGGCGGTGGGTTCGGGGACCGGCAGGGGCGTGGTGGCCGCGGTCCGGGCGACGGTGACATCGGCCGCGGTCGGGGCACCGAGTGCCCGCCAGGCCTCCAGCCCGCCGTCGAGGTAACCGATCTCGGTGTAGCCCCGTACCCGCAGCGTCCACAGCAGGTACGCCGCGAACTGTGTCGGTTCGCCGGCCAGCACGATCCGCGACCGCGCTCCGGCACCCAGCTCGAACAGGCGCTGGGACAACAGGTCTCCGGCGGCCAGCTCGCGGTCCAGCGGATGCCAGGCCAGATCCTTCCAGAAGACCGGGCGCGCACCGGGGATCAGCGGGCCGTCGGGACTGGTCGCATGCACCTCGATGATCGCCAGGTCGGGGTCGTCGAGGGCGCCGAGCAGTTCCTCCGGCGACACCACGCTGCGCGTGATGAGGGTCATCTCAGGTCCTTTTGCGAGATCGTCAGGTACGGCTCGGGGCGAAGCTGGTACATATTCCGTTACAGCGGAGAACATTAGAGACACAGCGGCGACTCGGCTGCTATTTACAAACCCATGAGTTTTAGTCACCCGGAACCGGGGGTCCTCGAGGTAAACCCAGGTGACGAGCCCTTTCACCGTCCCGAGGCCCGGCCCGCCGACGTTCGCATCACGCCGATTCTTTGCTGCCGTCCCGGACCGGGCAAATACGTTACCTCGGTGTTTTGTGCCAGATCCGGGGTTACTGCCAGAGGAGTACACACAGTGAGCGATAGCGCGCGCACGGCGAATCTGATCAGTCCCGTCGACCTGCGCGCAGCCCTGGCGGCGGGACAGGATGTCGTACTGCTCGATGTGCGACACAACCCGGTCACCGACACTGCCGACGCCCAGGCATTCCGGGCCGGCCACCTCCCAGGCGCCCAGTTCGTCGGCGTCGACGAGGCTCTCGCCGGCACCAGCACCGGCGTCAACGGCGCGCGCCCACTGCCCGAACCCGACGTGCTGGAGAAGAGGATCCGCGGCTGGGGCATCTACACCGGAACCCCGGTCGTGGTCTACGGCGCGACGCGATCCCCTGCCCCGGCGCGGGCGTGGTGGGTGCTGCGGTGGGCCGGCGTGGAATCGGTGCGGTTGCTCGACGGCGGACTGGATGGTTGGACGCGGCACGGCGGCGTCCTGAGCACTGCCGAAACCGCCTGTCCGGAAACCGGATTCGTGATCCGGTCGGGGGGACTGCCGGTGATCGAAGCGTCGGAGGTGCCGGATGTCGCCGCCCGTGGGGAACTTCTGGATGCCCGCCCGGCCACGAAGTTCGCCGGGTCAGCCGATCCCGGCGTCGGCCACATTCCCGGCGCGCGCAATGTTCCATTGACCGAATTGTTCGACGCTGCAGGCTATCTGAAGGACGAGGCCGAACTGCGGGCGGTCTTCGGTATTCGCGGGATCGCGGGGGGCAGCTCGCCGGCGACCTACTGCGGATCGGGAGTTGCCGCGGCACTGGAGGTTCTGGCGCTCGCGCTGCTGGACATCCCGGCGCGGCTGTACGTCGGGTCACTGTCGGAATGGACGGCGGACCCGGCCCGTAGGCTCGACCGGTGACCCGGCCCCCACGCACCTCCACCTGGCGTGACGTCCGCGGCGGACTGCTGCTGGACCTCACCCCGTTCCGGCGTAGCAGGGCCTTCGGCCGGCTCTGGTTCGGTACCACCCTGGGCAGCATCGGCCAGGAGATGACCGTGGTGGCGGTGGCGTTGCAGGTGTACGCCATCACCTCCTCGACGTTCGCGGTCTCGTTGATCGCCGGCATCGCGCTGGCACCGATCGTGGTGATCGGGCTGTACGGCGGCACCCTGGCCGACCGCTTCGATCGCCGCCGGGTCGCCATGGTGTCCTCGGTGATCTCCTGGTTGGCGATCATCGTGTTGACCGCCCATGCGTTCCTGGACGGCACCTCGCTGTGGGTGCTGTATCTGGCCGCGACGATCAACTCGGTGGCCAACACTGTCGGCGGAATCACCAGGCGGGCCATCGTTCCCCGGCTGCTGCCCAAGGAACTGCTACCGGCGGCCGGCGCCCTCAACGGCATCAGCATGGGGCTGATGGCGACGGTCGGCCCGCTGCTGGCCGCTGCGGCGGTGGGCGCGGGCGGTTTCCAGGCGGCCTACCTGGTGGACGCGTTGTTGCATACCGCGGCGTTCCTCGGTGTCTGGTCACTGCCGGCGCTGCGCCCGGTCGACGAGGCCCGTGTCGCCGCGGTCGGCGCCCTGCGTTCGGTGCTCGACGGTTTGGACTATCTGCGGCGCGCGGCCAACATCCGGTTCGCCCTCACCGTCGATCTGGTCGCCATGGCCTTCGCCCAGCCCCGGGTGTTGTTCCCCGCGCTCGGTGCGGTGACGCTGGGCGGCGGGGTCACCACGGTGGGCGTGTTGTCCGCGGCGGGGGCCGCCGGGGCGGTGCTGTCCTCGTTGTTCTCCGGGTGGACCGGATCTGTACGCCGCCAAGGCTTTGCCATCCTGGTGGTCACCTATGTCTACGGCGCGGTGATCGGCGTCGCCGGGCTGATCCTGCTGGGTGCGGTGCTACTGCCGCACACCGGCGAGGTCAACACCGTCGCGGTGGCGGCGCTGGCCGTCACCCTGGCCGTGGGTGGGGCCGCCGACGGTATCTCGGTGATCTTCCGCGGCGCGATCCTGCAGGCGGCGGTGCCCGACCATCTGCGCGGCCGGGTACAGAGCATCTTCAGCATCATCGTGACCGGCGGGCCGCGGGTCGGCGACGTGGTGACCGGCGCGGTGGCCAGCCTGTTCGCCATCTGGAGCCCGCTGCTGGCCGGCGGTGCCGCGATCCTGCTGGTGGTCTGGCTGCTGGCCCGGAAGGTGCCGTCGTTCAAGGATTACGACCGGGACGACCCGGAGCCCTGACGGTCAGGGCATCTCCGGCTGAATGGCGATGCGCGCGCCCAGGATTCGGCCCTTACCCCAGCCCAGCGCGCGGCGGTAGGACCCCAGCAGGCCCGTGTCGGTGACGTGCTGCAGATCCTTGTAGGGCGACCCGTCGGGCACCGGTTCCAGCTGCGCCGCCACGAACAGGGCGTCGGCCGGGCAGTAGGCCTCGCACTGGAAGCAGGTCTGGCAGTTGTCCTGGCGGGCGATCACCGGCAGTCCGTCCGGGCCGCGGTCGAACACCCGGGTCGGGCACACGTCGATGCATTTGTCGCAGGAGATGCAGCGCTCGGCGGAGAAGATCTCGATCATGCTGCCTGGCCTCCGTCCCGCGCGGCCAGCCACTCCGGCTCCGGACGGCTCCACAGTTCGTCGAGTCCGCCGACCAGCAGCCGGTACTGCTGCTGCGGGTCGAGCGCGGTGTGGTCGAAACGGCGGTGCATGCCGCGACTTTCGGTGCGCTGCAAGGCGGCGTGGTACATCCATCGGCTGTGTGCCAGCATCGCCGCGGCCTCCCGGGCACGGAAGGCCTCCTCGCCGGCGGCCGGGGTCGCCGGGCGGGTGGCGGCCCAGATGTCGTTGAGGCGCGCCAACGCCGGGCCGAGACGGTCGGCGTGGCGCAGGCAGTTGATCTCGTAGGGCAGTACCTGCGCCCGGACCTCGGCGATCACCACCCGGTGATCTCGGGGCCCGGGTGTGCCCACCGGTCGTGCGCCCGGGGCGGGGCGCCGCGGGTCCGCGCGAAAGCCGCGGCGCCGGCGCCGGCCCAGCCGCCCGAGCACGCCGCCCAGGAGGCGTTGTGCGCGCCACCGCCGGTCCACGCCCCGGCGATGAGTTCGCGGGTGGCGGTGTCCCCGGCCGCGTAGAGGCCGGGAACGTCGGTGGCGCAGTCGGTTCCGGCTATCCTGATGCCGCCGGTGCCGCGCACGGTGCCCTCGGTGATCAGGGTGATCTCGAAGTGCTCGGTGAACGGGTCGATCCCGAGCCGGTCGAAGCTGAGGAAGAAGTTCGGCTGCGCGGTGCGCATCATGGCCTGCTCGCGCGGGGTCGCCTTGTCGATGCAGGCCAGCACCGGTTCGGTGAGCATGGTCTGGGCCATCTTGGTGCGGTCCTTGGACCGCGGCACGTCCAGCACCGAACCGTCCGCGCGGTAGAACGTCGCCCAGTTGTAGAAGGCGTTCTTGGTGACGGCGGTGCCCTTCGGTGCGAGTGCGTAGGCGTTGGAGAACTCCATCCCGGACAGCAGTGCGCCCGCCTCCACGGCCATCAGCGCACCGTCGCCGGTGTCGACGTCGCAGCCCAGGGTCTTGGACTGGAACGCGCACCCGCCGGTGGCGAGCACGACGGCGCCGGCCTCGATGCGCACGGTGCGTCCGGCGCGCCGGTGCACGGCCATCGCCCCGGACACCACGCCGGCGTCGTCGGCGAGCAGGTGCAGTGCGGGCGTGTGGTCGAGGATGCGGACCCCGAGTCGCTGTACCCGCAGGCGCTGGCGGCGCATGTATTCCGGGCCCTGCAGGTCCTCCATGAGCGGTTCGCCGTCGGGACCTTCCGGGAACGGATAGCGTTGCACACGCGCCAGTTCGTGCATCCGGTAGTAGGTCTCGTCGAGCACCCGGGTCATCCAGGAGCGTTCGGTCAGACCGGCACCCACCTTCTCCCGGGCAGCGATCGCCGCCTCCCGCAACTCCGGGTCGTCCTCGACGTACCAGAGTCCGGTGCCCGCCGATGCGGTGGCGCCGCTGGTGCCGGTGTAGCCCTTGTCTGCGAGCACGACGGAGGCGCCCGCCTCGGCGGCGCGGATCGCGGCCCAGGTGCCGGCCGGGCCGCCGCCGATCACCAGGACGTCGGCCGAGAGCTTTTCCACGACGGGGTTCTCGGTCATGGAAGTCGCGGCCTACCGATCGTCGTAAGGGCAATAATCGGTGTCAGCATCTCGCGCGCGCGGGAGGTCCGGAAGAGATCGGATCGACGAGATCGAAAAGTCGTTCAGCCCAATCGCAGCAGCAACCGGGGTAGCGCACTGGTCGGCGACGGCCAGGTGATCTCGGGGACGAAACCCGGCGCGAGCTCGAAGTCGGGGATCCGGGCCAGCCATTCGCCGACCACGAGTTTGAGTTCCATCCGGGCCAGGTGCGAACCGAGGCAACGGTGTGGTCCACCGCCGAAACCCCAGTGCTTGTGCACCTGCCCGTCGAGCAACAGATCGTCGATCGACAGCGGGTCGGTACCGTCGCGGTTGATGGCGCCCAGGCACAGCCGGACATCGGCGCCGGCAGGCAGTTCGACACCGGCCACGGTCACCGGTCGGGTGGTGACCCGGCCGACCACCGGGGCAGCCGGCTCCAGCCGAATCATCTCCTCGACGAACACCGCGATGGCGTCCGGGTCGCCGCGCAGCGAGGAGCGGACCTCGGGACGGCGGGCCAGTTCGGCCATGGCGGAGCCGATAGTGGCGGTGACGGTGTCCAGGCCGGCGAGCACGAACACCAGGGACAGCCCGACCGCCTCATCGTCGGTGAGGGGTTCGGGCCCGTGCAGCAGGTCGGCCAGGATGCCCGGTCGCGGTGCTTCCCGCTGCTGGGCCACCGCTTCGGTGAGGTAGGTGTAGAGCTCGGCGGCCGGAATCAGCTCCTCGGGAGACGGCTCCGGGGTCAGACCGATCGCGATGATGGCGTCCTTCCAGGCGATCAGCCGCTCCCGGTCGGCCAACGGTAGCCCGAACAGGGTGAGGAACACCTGGGACGGATACGGGATGGCCAGTTCGGTGATCACCTCGCACATGTGGCCGGGCCCGGCCGCCGCGATACCGTCGATGATCTCGGTCGCCTGGGCCTGCAGCGAGGGCAGCAGCGCGCCCAGCGTCTGCGGGCTGAAGAACTGGTGCAGTATCCGGCGGTACCGGGTGTGCTCGGGCGGATCGAAGGCCAGCGGCACCAGGGGCACCGGGCTGATCATGTCGTCGTAGCCGATCCGGTTGGAGAAGACCTCCGGATTACGCAGCGCGGCAAGCACTTCCTCGCGTCGGGTCAGATAGAAGCAACCGTCGCCGCGGACCACGGGGCCCAGTTCGCGCAGCGCGGCCCAGCCCGCGCCACGGTCCCGGGCCATCGGCAGGTCCGCGTAGCGCACGTCCGGGAGCACCGGTCCGCCGGTCATGTCCGCACCAGTCCGCGCGGACGGATGATGCCCAGATCCAGGTGGGTCCGCCAGCCGGGCGGTCCGTCGCACACCTGCGGGATCGCGTTGACGGCGGCCATGGCCGTCCAGTCGTATCCCGGGTGCACCATTTCGCCGCCGGGACGGGGCGCTCCCCGGATGGTGAGTTCGGTCGGCGGGTCCCCGTCGATGACGATCTCGTACCGGGTCTGCCCCCAGTCCCAGGCGGGTTCACGTTGGCCGGGGGTACCGGCGAGGTAGATCGCGTGGAAGACGATGAGCGGCTTGCCGTTCACCCAGGCGGTCCACTCGTGGCGCTGTGCGGCGACGGTGCGCGGTGCGATCGCGCCGTGTTCGTGCGGTATCGGTACCCGCGCGGTGGCGACGTCGACGTCTGCCGCGGTCACCTCGTCGATGTGCACTCCGAGTCCGTCGGCGATCATGTGCATGGACTGGGCGAAGAACGGCAACCCGAGGCCCAGGATGGTGGGCTCGGACAGGAAGCGGTCCCGGTCCTTGCCGAACCCCATCCAGTCGATGTGGTCCAGCGGGGCGTCCCGCAACACGTCGACCACTTCGTAGACGTGGATGGTGTCGATCCGGCTCATCACCCGGGCCAGGGTCAACGGCAGCAGGTCCCCCGCGTAACCGGGGTGGATGCCTGCGCCGTGGAAACTGGTGCCGCCGTCGGCGCAGGCCGCCCGGATCTGCTCGGCCGGCGCCGCGAAATCCGTTGAGGGATGGAAGAATCCACTGGTGGTCACCACGTTCTTCCCGGACCGCAGTAGCCGGCACACGGTGTCCACATCCATGATCACCGGTGTGTAGAACACACAGTCGGCCTCCAGGGCGACCATCGCGTCGACATCGTCGACTGCGATCACCCCGGTCGGTGCGATCCCGGCGATCTCGCCGGCATCCTTGCCGACCTTGTCCGGTGTGTGAACCAGGACACCGACCAGGTCGAACACCGGGTTGTCGGCGAAGTGCCGCAGGCCGACCCGGCCGACGTCGCCGGTCATCCACTGGATCACCCGGTAGGTCATCGCGGTGTCTTCCGCGAGAGCACGCCGCGCCCGACGATGGTGGGCAGGTCCAGGAAGGTGCGGATGCCCGGGGCGGCCGAGCAGACCGGGGCGATGGCGTGCACCGCGTGCATCGCGGTGCCCAGGCAGCCCTGATCGGTGTCGTCCTCGCCGTGGGTGGCGATCCGGGATTCCAGCACCATCGACGGCAGCCCCTCGACGGTGACCTTCCAGCCGCGCCCGTTGGGCCAGTCCGGGGCCTGCTCGGCGCCGATCCGGGTGATGTGTTCCACGGTCAGCGCCCGGCGCCCGTCGATCACCGCGGTGTAGGAGAAGCGTTGCGCCGAAACGGTTCCGGCCTCGATTCGGCCCGCTTTGATCTCGATCGGCCTGTCGGCCACGGCGACCTCGCGTTCCCAGATGTAGTCCTCGATCTCGGCGCCCAGGCCTTCGGCCAGCAACATCAGCGGCGCCTTGAACGACAGCCCGCCGATGGCGGCCTCGTCCATCGGCACCCGCTCGTCGGGCGATTTCCCGAAACCCATCACGTCGAACAACACGAACGGCACGTTGTAGGTGGTGTAGTCCATCAACTCCTGCACCAACAGTGAATCGATGTGCCGGAACAGCCCGGACATGGTCAGGGGCAGCACCTCGGCCGCCCAGCCGGGCTGAATCCCGGTGCCGTGGAAGGAACTCTGCCCCTCGCGGCACGCCGCTTCGAGACGGTCCACCACCTCCTGGCCGGCGCTGGCCGGGTAGATCCAAGCGGTGACGGCGGTGGACACCACGTTCTTACCCGACGCCAACAGCCGGCAGATGTCGTCGAGTGCGGCCGGTGGGTTCCACTCCCCCTCGGCCATGTAGAGCACACAGTCGGCGTCCAGCGCCAGAATCTCCTCGGTATCGGCGGTGGCGATCACACCGGTGGGGCCGATCCCGCAGATCTCCCCGACGTCGCGACCGGCCTTGGCCTCGTTGTACACCCGGGCACCGACCAACTCGAGTTCGGGATGCTCATGCACCGCGGCGACCGCATGGCTGCCGACATTGCCGGTGGCCCATTGGATTACGCGTAGTCGGTCGGACACCTCAGCCGCCCTGCTGCTGTTCGGCGATCCGCGCCTGGCGGGCCTCGTAACGATCGACCAGTTCCCGGAAACCGAGCCGGTCGTACTGCGGGACCGGCTGCACGCCCCAGATGTCGCGGGCGGTGTCCTTGCCCTCCGCGCCCTCCGGTGGTCCCAGCGGCGGGTACGGGAACTTACATTCCAAGTCGTCGTCGGAGTAGCGGACCTTCAGCAGCTCACTGCAGATCTGGGTGAGGCTCAGCGTGGGGTACCCGTAGTAGACGGCCATGAACGGCAGGGTGAAGGCGCCCTCGATGACGAGGGCGACCAGGCAGACGAAGACCGTGCGCTTGATGTACTTGTGCATCCGCGCGTAGTAGGGCGTGGTGCCCGGCGGCAGGTTCTCGGCGGCGTCTTCGGTCGTATCGGTGTGTGTGGTCACGGTTGTCGCTCCTTCAGTCCGTGAATATCTCGCGGTTCACCGTGTGCAGATACGGGATCGCCAGGAAGGGGGTGATGTAGAAGATGTCGTAGAGCCACCACCCGATGACCGGGAAGATGACCCCCGCATAGCGGACGTCGGCGTACATGGTCATGTTGAACACGTAGAGCACCCAGATGACCACGCCCATCCAGCAGGTGACGATCATCCACTGATGGCCCCAGCGCTTCATCTGCAGGAACCCGATGGCCGCGGCGCAGCGCATCGCGAAGACGGTGATGATCATGCCGAGCACCATCGACTTCTCGCCGGTGCCGGAGGCCCCGCCGACCCACATCTCGTTGTAGTGCCAGAAGTAGCCGGCGTCGAACATATGGCCCCAGCCGATCATCAGCACCCGGTTGATCAGGGTGTGATTGGCGACCAGGTCCAGGGCCCACCCGAGGCTGTTCAGCATGCCGTCGATCAGCACCAGGTAACCGATCAGGGTGACGATCATCGGCCGCACCGACAGACCCGCGAGCTGGGCTTGGCGCTGCAGCCAGACACCGCGCATGAAGATCGGGAACCCGATGAGTCCGGGCACCCACATCCCCATCAGCGCCGCGCCGACGATCAGCCATTTGTCGGCCCGGCGCTGGGCGGCCTTGGAGGCGTCGTGATGATCTTCCAGACTGACCGACGGGCCGGGCTCGCCGGGGGATCTCCGGCCGAGCAGCGGCAGGTTCACAGATACCACCAGCCTCGATCGAAGGACATCCAGAGCTGGATGAGGAACATCACCAGCAGGTAGCCGTAGATGACGATCTGGAACACGATGAGTGCCCGCTTGCGTTTCTTCTCTTTCTGATCGACCATGTCGAAATCCCTTCCTAGAGAGTGTCGGAGGTGAGCAGGCCGGCCGCGGCCACTTCGCGTAGCCCTTCGCTGATGGCGCCGTCGGTGCTCAACGGCGCGAGAATGCAGGCTTCGGCGGCCTCCAGCTCGCCTGCGCCTGCGGCGATCAATTGGGCCGCGGTGACCAGCACCCGGGTCGACGGCGGTTCGAAGTGGAACGCCTCGTCCGCGGTGCGGATGGCGATGGCGCACTGCACGAGCCGCCGCGCCGCCGCGAGGTCGATGCCGGTCTCCGAGACGACCGCGGCGGCCTCCCGTTCCGGTGGCAGGTAGCCCATCGGCAGCGTGACAAAGCGCTGCCGGAAGGACGGTTTGAGCTCCTTGAGGGAGCTGCGATAGGCCGGGTTGTAGGAGCACACCACCATGAATTCGTCCGGCGCCTGCACGATTTCGTCGGACCGGTCCAGATACAGGGTGCGCCGGTGGTCGGTCAGCGAATGCAGGATCGCCAGCGAGTCGTGCCGCGCCTCGACGACCTCATCGAGGTAGCAGATCGCCCCGTTCTTGACCGCCCGGGTGAGCGGGCCGTCGGTCCAGATGACATCACCGCCGGTGACCATGAAGCGTCCGACCAGATCCGAGCTGGTCAGGTCGTCGTGACAGCTGATGGTGACAACGGGCCGGCCCAGCAGCGATCCCATGTGCTCGACGAACCGGGTCTTGCCGCACCCGGTCGGTCCGGTGAGCATGACCGGGATCTTGCGGGTGTAGGCCTGTTCGAACAGCTGCACCTCATTGCCGCTGGCGTAGTAGGTCTCGCTACTCATCTGTCTTCCTTTGATTCCGCGGTCATGCGCTGACCAACTCACGGTGGACATGGGCGAGCACGCGAGGCAGTTCCTCGACGCGCCGGATTCGTTGTGAGCGACGGGGTCCGAACACCTCGGGCAGCGGGTCCACCCGGGCGGGCCCCACTCCGACGTAGTAGACCGAGACGCCGGCATCGTTGGCCTCCTCGACGGCGTGCGCGGCGTCGGCCCAGGCGTAACGGCCCTCGTAGCCTTCGTCGGAGATCATCCCGTCGCCGATGATGATGAGCAGCCGGCGCTCCGAGGGCTGCCCGAGCAGCCGACTCGTCAGGTGCCGGATCGGGGCCCCGAGTCGGGTGTATCCGCCGGTGGACAGGCCCAGACCGCTCGGCGGTACGAACCGGCCCTCCGGAAAGTCCTTGAGGCAGCGCACTTCCACCCGGTGCCGGGTGTTCCCGGTGAACACGAAGATGCCGTGCCGCTCCCGCGCGTGGGTCATCGCCCGCGACAACGCGTCGGCGCAGGCCAACTCCAGCCGGAAGACCCGCCCGCCGTGCACACCCAGCGATGAGCTGCCGTCCAGCAGTAGCGCGGTACTGACATCGCGGTGGCTGGGTAGCAGTTCACGGAACAGCCTCGGCTCCCCGGCCTCACCGGTCTGCAGGTCCACGTAGTGGCGGACGTAGGAGTCGATGTCGATATCCGATCCGTCCTCCAGCCGACTGGTCATGGCCCGGTGCGTGTTCTCCTGGAACCACTTCCGCAGGTCGGCCGACCCCGTCGTCGCCGCCCCGACCCTGGTGTCGCGCGCCATTTCCAGCACGGCGACGTGGTCGGGCATGAAGCTCTCGGTCCAGGAGTTCCACTCCGGGTATGGGATTCCGGGCCGGTGATCCGGCGCGACGTCCATATCGTTGTCCTGGGGGCGGCTGGGCGGCGGCAGGTTCGGATTGCGGACACCGCCGTCACCGCCGACCGGCACCGAATACGGCCGCGGCATGCGTTTCTGGGAGGTGGTCCAGGGCATCCGCCCGAACTGGCGGCGCATCTTGTCCGCGAGACCGTCGGGCGCGGTGAAGACCTCGGGCAGCCGACCGATGAGCGGGTCGCAGGACACGTCGCCGTCGGATCGGGCGAGTTCGACGGCTCGACTGATCATGGTGTGCGCGTCGGTGTCCGGGTCCGCCGGCTTCAATTCGGCGAGCACCCTGGCGAACTCCGGCATCAGGCCCGGCCAGCGCACCGCGATCCAGCCGAGCGCCACGCCCGCTTCCACCAGCGTGAGTGCCCTGAGTTCGCGTCCCGAGAGTTCGTTGATCCGGTACTCACCGACCCGGTCCTTGGAGGCCGAACACTGCAGTGCGACACCGCATGTCAGGGTCCGACGGGTCCAGTTGCCGCTCAGCGGCGGGTATGGGACATGAATAAAGGTGCGTGCGTAGTTGAGGCCGAATCCGCGGTGTTCACCGGTGACCAGACGCACCCCGGCTCGGCTGTCATCGCTCAGCGCGACGGCCGTCAGCGAGCAGCTGCGTTCCAGGGCCATCGCCGATGCGTCATCGAGTTCGGTCATTGCCGGTCCGGGTTCAGAACGTGCCGATATTGGAGAACATCCAGTACCAGAACCAGATGATCAGACCGGTACCGCCCCAGGCCGCAACGTATCGCAGTACTTCCCACACATAGTCCACTTCTCGGGTCTCCTTGCTCGGGGTCATCGGATTTGCAGGCCGCGAAGCGCCGAGGCGACCAGCTTGTCGAGCATCGCCGCGCGGATGTCCGCGTCGTCGTTGGTGCTGAGCACGCCGTACACGCCCAGCAGGAAGAACACCGCGCTGTAGAAGGCGTCCGCCTCCGGGTGAACGGTTCCGGCCCGGCTCGCCTGTTCGATCTCGCGGACCAGCAGCACGATCACAGCGTGATCGGTCCAGTCCTCGGACTCCGGCCGAGACGGCGAAAAGTGCAGGGCAAGGAGCTCTTTGAAGAGGAGGCGGCCGAACCTGCGCTCGATTCCGGCGACCAAGGCGGTCACCTCGGTCAGCGCACCGGCCAGATCGTGCGGTTTGTCCAGGAACCGGGCGAAGTCGGCGGCGACGCGGGCTTCCTCACGCCGTTCGAGCTCCAGTAGGACATGTTCCTTGGTCGGGAAGTGGAAGTAGAAGGTGCCGTGTGCAACACCGGCGGCCGCCACGATGGTGTTCACCTCGGCGCCCGCCATGCCCGTGCTCTTGAACTCGGCGATGGCGGCGCCGAGGATGCGTTCCCGCGTCTGGAGACGCCGGGCGTCCCGCGCGGTGGGCTTGAGCTGCTGGGTCATGATGCATTGTTTCTAGTTCACTGGTTGACTGAAGTCAACGACTCGGACCGGACATGAAACCAAGGTCGTACGCACTAGACGAGAAACTGCTGTTCACAGCGGGCTAC
This sequence comes from Mycolicibacterium aurum, assembly GCA_900078775.1. Classification (GTDB taxonomy): domain Bacteria; phylum Actinomycetota; class Actinomycetes; order Mycobacteriales; family Mycobacteriaceae; genus Mycobacterium; species Mycobacterium aurum_A. The sequence continues at coordinate 5,368,299 of LT549889.1, read as the reverse complement.
CCAGGTGCGCCGCCCTGGCTGCCGGAACGCGTCAGTGAACCCTGTCACTGACTCATGTCATGTTTTTCAGGTACCCGCGGGCGCGGTGTCAGTCCGTGAAGATCTCGCGGTTCACCGTGTGCAGATACGGGATCGCGAGGAAGGGGGTGATGTAGAAGATGTCATAGAGCCACCAGCCGACCACCGGGAAGATGGTGCCCGCGTAGCGGACGTCGGCGTACATCGTCATGTTGAACACGTAAAGCACCCAGATGACCACGCCCATCCAGCAGGTGACGATCATCCACTGGTGGCCCCAGCGCTTCATCTGCAGGAACCCGATACCGGCGGCGATGCGCATGGTGAAGACCGTGACGATCATGCCCACTTCCATGGCCTTCTCACCAGGCCCCGCCGCCCCGCCGACCCACATCTCGTTGAAATGCCAGAAGTACCCGGCATCGAACATGTGCCCCCACCCGTTGAGCAGCACCCGAGCCAGCAGCGTATGGCTGCCGACCAGGTCGAGCGCCCAACCGACGGTGTTGATCGCCGCGTCGACGATGACCGCGTAGCCGAGCAGGGTCACGATCATCGGCCGCACCGACAGCCCGTTCTGCTGGGCACGTCGCAGCAACCAGACACCGCGAAGGAACAGCGGCAGACCGAAGATGCCGAGCGCCGCCGTGCCGATCAGGATGCTGCCACTGATCAGCCACTTGTCAGCCTGGCGCTGCGCCAGCCGGGATGCCTCCATGTGGTCGTCGAAGGGAAGCCCACTTTGCGTCGCCGCACCGGCAGAACTGCGCATGGCGACTGACTGTAGTCAACAAAATCGAACGCTGACAAGAGTCAGCCGTCGACGGCCACGCTGCGTAGTGTCCGTTTGACCAGATCCTTCAGCAGTTCGGTGCGCATCGGGTCGTTGGTGGTGATCGCCAATGCGTAGAGGCACAACAGGAAGAACACCGCGCTGTTCATCGGATTGACCTCGGGATCCAGCTCGCCGAGAACGCGGGCCTGCTCGATCCGGTCGGCCAGCAGTACCACCAACGAGTGATCCCCGCCGTCCTCCGAAGCGGGCCGGGTCTGAGAGAAGTGCAGGGCCAGAAAATCTTTGAAGAGCAAGACACCGAGCCGACGCTCCAGGCTGAGTACCAGCCGCACCGCCTCGGTCAACGCGGCTTCCAGATCATGATTCTTGGCCAGGAAGCGGCCGAACTGCTTGGCCATCCGGTCCTCTTCGCGGTTCTCCAACTCCAGCAGCACATGCTCCTTGGTCGGGAAGTGGAAGAAGAAGGTGCCGTGCGCCACGCCCGCGGCCGCCACGATGGCAGCGACGTCGGCCTCGGCCATCCCGGCGCGTTTGAACTCGGCGACCGCGGCACCCATCAATCGCTCACGGGTCTGCAGGCGTTTCGTCTCGCGCGCAGACGGCCCGTTCACCGCCGCCATGGCCGCTCCGTCCCTCGTTGAACTTTCACCGAAACAATATCGTGCCGGCGGATGAGCTCCTGAACGGTCGATGCCGGGCGGCAGGCTCAGTCGGCACCCGGGGGCGGCACCGCCCCCAGGCCTCGCAGATACGTGGTGACGAGCTGGTCTATGAACGGTTCGGACATCGACTCGGGAACGGTGATCAGCAGCGCGTACAGGCCGACCAGGTAGGAGATCCCGTTGTGCAGGATGTCCGCACCGGCGGGGAGATCACCGGCCTCCTGCGCCCGCTGCAGGTCCGATACCACGGCAACGATGAACGGATGGTTGGCCCACTCGTTGGTCTGCACGGTCTTTGCCGAGAAGTGCAGGGCGATAAAATCTTTGAACAACAGCGGCCCGAGGCGGAGTTTGAGCTTCTCCAACGCGGTCACCGCGGCGACCAATGTGGCGCGAACATCGTGCGGCTCAGCGAACTGACGTTCGAGTTCGGCCGCCATCCGCTCCTCCTCACGTTTCTCCAGTTCGACCAGGACGTGTTCCTTGGTCGGGAAGTGGAAGAAGAAGGTGCCGTGCGCGACGCCCGCGGCCGTCACGATGGTCCCGATGTCGGCACCTGCCACGCCGGCGCGGGTGAACTCGACGATGGCGGCGCCCAGCAGCCGCTCCCGAGTCTGAAGCCCCTTGGTGGGACGTTTGTCGGTAGCGATCTTCGGCACGGTACCGGCACCTCGATTCGTGGCCTCGGCTGAACGGCGACCATACCGCGACGGCACCCCAAACTGACTGAAATCAGATTTTCTCTTGGCACGAGAGGCACCTGCTGTTACCGTTCACCTCACGAGATCGTCCCGGATCACCGTGCCGTGGAACGGATATTGCGCCCGCGATGCGGGTTCGGACGAGCGCCCCGATCGACCGGGGTTCTCCTGACTTGAGTCATATCGGAGGTCTTGGTGCAGATCCTTGAGCAGGTCCAAGACCTGCCGAAAGCCGGCAACATCCGGGCCCAGTGGGTCTGCCTGTGGACCGGGCCCGCCGTGGGTCTGGTCCTGCTGATCGCGCTGGTGGCCTTCCCGGGCTTCTGGCCGCCCCTTTCGCCGACCCTCCCCGCCGAAGAGGTGGCCCGGTTCTACGCGGAGAACACCGCCTGGATCCGATTCAGCCAGGTCACCTTCAACCTGTGCGGGATCATGGTGGTGCCGTTCTTCATGGTGATCGTCGCGCAGATGAAGCGCATGCACGGCCAGAGTCACGTCTTCGCCTACTGCTATCTGACCGCCCTGGTAAGTGGCGCAACATTTTTCGCACTCTCCAACATCTTCTTCCTGGTGGCGGCGTTCCGCCCGGAACGCAACCCCGAGCTGACGATGCTGCTCAACGATCTGGCCTGGATTGTCTTCATCGCGCCCATCGGCATGGTGTTCTGCCAGTTCATGCTGCTGGCCGTGGCGGTGAAGTTCGATCATTCCACCAACGGAGGCGGCCCGGCCGCCATCTTCCCGCGCTGGGTCGGCACCTATTCGTTGGTCACCGGGTTGGCGATCATGCCGTCGGCGTGCGCGGCGGTATTCCAGACCGGCCCGCTGGCCTGGGACGGGCTCATATCGTTCTGGTTGCGCAACGGAGCGTTCGCCGTGTTCGTGATCGTGATGTTCTTCGTGCTGCGAAAGGCGATTCTGCGTCAGGCGGTGGACGACGGCGTGATCGCCGACCCTGCTGCCGGCGCACAGGCCGGAGTCGGAGCGACGGCCACCCGATGAGCATCCTGTCCCCCGACCGCTACGTCACCGCACCGGACAAGTCGCCGGCCGGTAAGCCCGACGTCCGGCTGGTCACCTGGTTCTTCCCGGTGTGGTACGCCGCCTTCGGCGTCATCATCTGCCTGCTGGCCCGGGTGACTCCGCCGCCGCGGCCCGATGTCAGCGCCGCGGACAAGGTGGCCTTCCTGACCGCCCATGCGACCACGATCCGGGTCGGCTTCGTCATCCTGCTGATTCTGCTGGGCGGCGCGGCCATGACCAATGCGCTGGTGGCATACCAGATGTCGAGGATGTCGACCGGTCCGGTGCTGTCATACGCCTACATCGGCGGGATGGGCGTGGGCGCGCTGCCCGGGTTCCTGCTGGTGTCCGTCTGCTTCCTCACCGCGACCTTCCGCCTCGATCGGGATCCAGAACTCACCAGCCTGCTCTACGACCTCGGGATGCTGTCCTACAACGGCTCTCTGGGCTGTTTCACCGCCGCGTACCTGGCGGTGGCCATCGCCGTGCTGTACGACAAGAACGAGATCTTCCCCAAGTGGTTCGCCTACCTGTCCATCTGGCAGATCGTCACCGAGGTCATCGCCACCCAGATGTTCGTCTTCCCCGCCGGCCCGTTCGCGTGGAACGGTTCGATCGCCTTCTGGGTAGCCGTTGTCATCTTCTCGATCTGGCTCGGCGCACTGATCTTCATTCTCCGTAACGCCGCGGCCCGTGAACCCGCGGACGCCGACGTACAAGGACCGACTGCCGGATGACCCAATCTGATTCGTCGCTGTCCGCGACCGCACCCGAAGCCGACCGAACTGCGCAGGCGCCGGTCGCGCGCTCCGGGCACCTCCCCGGCGACATCCACATGTGGGTGATGGTGCTCGGGGACATCCTCGTCTTCTCCAGCTACTTCGTGATCTTCATGATCTACCGGAGTATGTCCCCGGAGGCGTACCTGCGCGCCCAGCAGCACCTCGACGTCAACATCGGTGTCATCAATACCGTTGTGCTGCTGACCAGCTCATGGTTCATCGCGCGCAGCGTGTTGTCCGCCCGCGCCGGTGATCACCGGCGCGCCATCCGCCTCGTCTACAGCGCCGGCGCCTGTGGTGTGGTGTTCATGGCGCTGAAGGGCTACGAGTGGGCGGCGAAGATCGGTGCCGGCTACACCAATTCCGATGAGTTCTTCTCCTTCTACTACGTGATCACCGGGGTGCACTTCCTGCACGTCGTCATCGGGTTGATCGTGTTGGGGGTGGTGATCCGAGATCTGCGGAACCCTGCCCGACGGCGTATCTCGATGACCGAGGCCGGCGCCACCTACTGGCACATGGTCGACCTACTGTGGGTCGTCATCTTCGCGCTGCTGTATGTGATGAGGTGACATGACGACAACGACGAGCGTGGACACCACCACCGAACGCAGGCTGCTGTGGGCCTGGGCGGTTCTCGTCCTCATCACGGTCGGGTCCTGGTGGCTCGCGCCGGCCCACTTCACCGAGACCATGCAACCCAGCATCGGTGTCACCGCACTGGTGCTGGCGATGATGTACGTCAAGTGCCGGATCGTCATCCGGTCCTTCATGGAGGTCAACCACGCACCGCGATGGCTCAAGATCGCGATGGAGAGCTGGCTGGCAGTCCTCGTCATCGCGGTGTTCGGCATCTATCTGATGTAGCGCGCCATGTTTGGGGGTGGCCGCCGCGGGCAAGCCCCTGTCCATGACCGAAACGCTGCAGACCAAGAAGGTCGCCATTCTGGCCACCGACGGTGTCGAGCGCGTGGAGCTGGAGGATCCGCGCCGCGCCGTCGAAGACGCCGGCGCGACCACCGAACTGCTGTCATTGTCCGACGGCACCATCTCCGCGCGCGACCACGACCTCGAACCGGCCGGTGAGTTCACCGTGGACCGGCAAGTAGGCAAGGCCGGCGTCGACGAGTTCGACGCCCTGATCGTGCCGGGCGGCACCGTCAACGCCGACAAACTGCGCTCCGACGAGACCGCGGTGGCATTCGTCCGGGACTTCGTCAACTCCGGGCGCCCGGTCGCGGTGATCTGTCACGGGCCGTGGACGCTGATCGAGGCCGGCGTGGCCGACGGGCGAACCCTGACCTCTTATCCCAGCTTGCGCACCGACCTGCGCAACGCCGGTGCCACCGTCCTCGACGAGGAGGTCGTGGTGGACGGCAATCTCATCACCAGCCGCTCCCCCGACGACCTCCCGGCGTTCAACGCGGCGATCCATGCCGCGCTCACCACCGCGGCCGCCCAGAGTTAGGTCTGCGGGGTCAGCGCGGCAGCGAAGAACTGCAGTTCCAGGCGCATGGCCCGGCGGTAGGCCGCCCGCAGCGTCGGGGTGTCGGTACCGAGTTGATCGAGCAGACGCTCCAGCAGAGCGGCGACCTCCTCGAACCCCGGGTCGGCATAGGTCTGCACCCAGGCGGCGTACGGTCCCGCCTTCTCGGCGTCCAGCGACCGCCCGATGTGGGCGTACAGGCGCATGCACGGGGTCATCGCGGCGCACACCACACCCAGATCCCCGGTCGCCGCGGTGGCGAGCAGGAATTCGGTGTAGGCCAGGGTCGCCGTGGCCGGCGTGACCCCGGCCATGTCGATGCCCCATTCGGCCGCGTAGGAGGCGTGCAGCCCCAACTCCTCGCGCACCCCGGCCAGCAGGTCGGCGAAGGTCAGCAGCGTCGCGGTATCGGTGCTGCGGGCCAGCGCCAATGCGTATGCCCGCGCGAAAGATTCGAGGAAGAACGCGTCCTGGGCGATGTAGCCGGCGAACAGCTCGCGGTCCAGGGAACCGTCGCCGATCCCGCGGACGAACGGGTTGGCCAGGACTTCGGCGACGATATCGGCGTTCTCCGACCACAATTGGGCAGACAGGCTCACGAGGCCGCGTCCTCCCGCTCCGAAAACGACGCCATATTCCAGAAGTCCACTTCCAGGCGCAGCACCTCATCGACCAGATTCCGGTGCTCGTCGGCCGCGGCGAGCTCACCGAGCGCCTCGACGTAAGCGGTGAAGTCGGGGACGGTCCAGTGCTCGATGAACTCCGCGAACGGTGAGTCCGGGGATTTGGCCGAGGTCCAGCCCAGCAGATACACCCGCTCGATCACCCACAGCGCGGTGACGGCGGCCGGATAGGGCGACTCGTCGAGGCGCTGCAGCAGATTCCGGTACCGCAGAGTCGTGGGCAACGCCGGCACGTCGAGATCGAGACCGCGCAACGCGGCCTGCTCGGCGAACCAGTCGAGTTCGGCGACCAGCGCCGCGCAGCCGCCGACGAGGGTGCCCTGCGCGGCACGCGGAGCGCGGGCCAACAGCCGGGCCTGGAAGGTCAGCAGGTCAGCGACGAAAAGCGCGTCCTGGCTCAACCACCGATCGAAGGCCTCGTCGGTGATGGTGCCGTCACGCACGGCGTCGAGAAACGGATGCCGGGTCGCGGCGGTCCAGAGGTCATCGGGCACCCGAGGAACAGTACCGGGACGACGTCGGCCGCATGTTGAACACTCTGTTGGTTGAGCTCGCAACCAGTTAGGGGACACTGGTGGGGTGTCGGCAACCGAGGTAGCGATGAGTCTGCGTGAACGCAAGAAGATCCAGACCCGTGCGGCCATCCGCCGTGCCGCCCTGGAACTGTTCGCCGAACGGGGCTACGCCGAGACCACCATCGATCAGATCGCCGAGGCCGCCGACGTCTCGCCGCGCACGTTCTACCGCTACTTCGGGGTCAAGGAAGCGGTGTTGCTCTCCGATGACCACATCCCGCCGATCGTGACCGCCTTCGCCGAAGCGCCCGCGGAACTGCCGATCGTCGCCGCATACCGGCACGCTGTCGCGGAGGTGTTCGGCGGTCTGTCCCCGGCCGAACGCGAGGACGCGGCGGCCGGGCAGCGGTTGATGTACGAGGTGCCCGAGGCCCGCGGTCTGCTCTACACCGAGTACGTGCAATTGATCGGCTTCATCGCCGACGCAATGCAGCACCGGCCCGACGCACCCACGGATCCGCTGGAACGCCGGGTCATCGCCGGCGCCATCGTCGGGGTGCTGATCTCGGCCTCACATGAGACGCCGATGCCCGCCGACGCCCTGCGCGAGTCCCTGATGATCCTGGAAGCCAAGCTCTCCAGACTCTCTCCGGGTTAAACGCCCTCACCGGCAACGCGTTTGCTTGACTCGTACCCGGCCGTGAGCCAGTACACCGTGCGGTCGAGGGTGGGCAGGATATCGGTGGTCGCGATCTCACCGGCCACAAATCGGCCCAGCAGCCCGTACACCACGCTGGAGATGATGTCGAACAGGTCCGTGACGAATTCCTCGTCGACATCGGTCATCAGTTCACGTCCGGCCGGCTCCACGATATCCAGACCACGACGGAACAACTGCTCGCCCCGCGGCGAGGATCTGGCCCGGAAGTAGGCCGCCAGCATGCCCGGATTCCGCTCCCAGGGCTCAAAGATCGTGCGGAACAAGGCCATCAGCGCGGAGTGCAGCGACTCCCCCGGGGCCCGGCCGTGTGGGATCACATCGGAATACCGGTTCTCGTCCAGCCACGCCTGCAGTGCCGCCAGGATCAAGTCTTCCCGGGTGGGATACCGCTTGTAGATGGTGGCCAGGGAGGTGCGGGCCCGGCGGGCGACCTCACGCAACTGGACGGCGTCATAACCCTGGGTCTCCAGGATCTCGCCGACGACCCTGAGCAACCGGTCATCGCTCTTCGCCGCATCACCGCCCATGCTGCACCCCTTGCCCACTGTCAGTAACTCGGTTACGGTACCGGCAGTAACACGGTTACTCTCCCTGGGCGCCGTCGTCGCCTGCTCCGACGAAACGAGGATCGATGAGCTCATTGGACGGAAGGGTCGCCTTCATTACCGGCGTGGCCCGCGGGCAGGGGCGCAGCCATGCCACCCGACTGGCCGCCGAAGGCGCCCACATCATCGGGATCGACATCTGCGCCGACATCCCCGCCAACGGCTATCCGATGGCCAGTCGCGCTGAACTCGACGAGACCGTCGCCCTGGTGGAATCTGCGGGCGGCACGATGCTCGGCTCGGTCGCCGACGTGCGCGACTTCCATGCGGTGCAGCAGGCGGTCGACGCCGGCGTGAAACACTTCGGCCGGCTCGACATCGTCTGCGCCAACGCCGGTATCGCCCCGACCGCGTTCCGCGAGGTCAGCATCGAAGAAGACCTCGACATGTGGTCGGCGGCCGTCGACGTCAATCTGGCCGGCTCCTTCCACACCGCCAAGGCCACCATCCCGCATCTGATCGACGGCGGCCGCGGGGGCGCCATCGTGTTCACCAGTTCGACGGCCGGGCTGCGCGGCTTCGGCGGTGCACAGGGCGGCGGTCTCGGATACGCGGCGTCCAAACACGGGGTGGTCGGACTGATGCGCACCCTTGCCAACGCCCTTGCACCACACAGTATTCGGGTCAACACCGTGCACCCCACCGCGGTCAACACGATGATGGCGGTCAATCCGGCGATGACGGCCTTTCTGGAGCAGTACCCGGGCGGCGGGCCACATCTGCAGAACCCGATGCCGGTCGGACTGTTGGAACCCGAGGACATCAGCGCGGCGGTCAGCTATCTGGTCTCCGACGCTGCCAAGTACGTCACCGGGGTCACGTTCCCCGTCGACGCCGGCTTCTGCAACAAGCTATGAGCGGGCGCGTCGCGGGTAAACGCGTCCTGATCACCGGCGCGGCCCGCGGGATGGGACGCAGCCACGCCGTGCGGTTGGCGCAGGAGGGCGCCGACCTCATCCTGGTCGACATCTGCACTTCGCTGCCCGATGTCGAGTACCCGTTGTCCGGTCCGGAGGATCTCGCCGAGACAGCGCGCCTGGTCACCGAACTCGGCCGCCGTGCCGTCACCCACGTCGTCGATGTCCGCGATGCGGAGGCGCTGACGGCCGCGGTGGATGCGGGCGTCGCCGAACTCGGTGGCCTCGATGCATCGGTGGCCAACGCCGGTGTGCTGACCGCCGGCACCTGGGACACCACGACCTCGGCACAATGGCGCACGGTGGTCGACGTCAACCTGATCGGCACCTGGAACACCTGCGCCGCGGCGCTGCCGCACCTGGTCGACCGCGGTGGCAGCCTGGTCAACATCAGTTCGGCGGCCGGGATCAAGGGCAGCCCGCTGCACACCCCCTACACCGCCTCCAAACACGGCGTGGTCGGGATGAGCAAGGCGCTGGCCAATGAGCTGGCGGCGGTGGGCGTGCGCGTCAACACGGTGCACCCGACCGGCGTCGAGACCGGCATGCAGCCTGCCTCGCTGCACACGCTGCTGGTGGACAAGCGCCCCGACCTGGCTCCGATCTTCCAGAACGCGATGCCCATCGTCATGGCCGAGGCCATCGACATCAGCAATGCGGTGTTGTTTCTGGTCTCCGACGAATCGCGGTTCGTGACCGGGCTCGAATTCAAAGTTGATGCGGGAGTGACGATCCGATGACGATGCAGACAGACCGAGCAGAGCGCGGACGCCAAGCCTTCGCCGAGGTGATGACATTCCCGGCTCCGGCGGACACCGCGCCGGTGACGGTGAACATGCTCGACCTCGTCTATGCCGGGGTCTGGCAACGGCCGGTGCTGAGCCGGCGGGATCGCCGATTCATCACCCTGGCGTGTGTGGCCGACGCCGACGCAGACGCGCCGCTACGTGATCACGTGTACGCCGCACTGAACAGCGGTGATCTCACGATCACCGAAATGCAGGAAACCGTACTGCATTTCGCCGTGTACGGCGGCTGGCCGAAGGCGTCCCGGTTCAACATGGCGGTCGACGAACAATGGGACCGCATTCATCGTGAGCGCGGTCTGCCGGTGCCGCCGCCCGCTCCGTTGCTCCCGTTGAGCACCCCGAGCGATCCGGAGGCGCGCCTGGCGGCCGGTGAGCACGCGTTCAAGGAGGTCAACTGCCTGGCGTACGCACCGATCCGCGACAATGCCTTCCACGGGGCGGGCATCCTGAACTTCGTATTCGGTGAGATGTGGCTGCGCCCCGGACTGGGGATGCGGGAACGCCGCCTGATCACCGTCGCGTGTGTCGCCTTCCAGGACGCTCCCTACCCCATCCTCAGCCATGTTTATGCGGCGTTGAAGAGCCGGGAGCTTTCGTTCGACGAAATGGACGAGCTGGCCGTGCATTTCGCCGCCTACTACGGCTGGCCGAAGGCGTCACACCTGGGCCAGGTGATCGGCGAGCAGAAGCAGCGGGTGCTGGCGGAATGGGCCGACGAGGACGCCGGCCCGTAACCGCGGTGGGTTCACCCCGCAGCGGGAGTGAACTCGATGCGCAATTCGGTCAATCCGCGCAGCAGGAAGGTCGGCTCGTAGGTGTAGGTTCGCGCGTCGGCGGGTCCGTGCACCGACTCGTCGATCCTGATCTCCGACATCCGGTCCAGCAGCCGGCGCACGGTGATCTGCCCCTCCACCCGGGCCAGCGGCGCCCCCGCGCAGGTATGGATGCCGCGGCCGAAGGCGATGTGCTCGCGGACGTTCTTGCGGTCGGGCCGGAACTCGTGCGGGTCCTCGAACTTGTTCGGGTCCCGGTTGGCCGCACCCAGGCAGAGCATCACGATGGTGCCTGCCGGCAGGTGCACCCCGCCGAGGGTGGTCGTCTTGCGCACCAGCCGGAAGTCGACCTTGGTCGGTGAGTGCATCCGGACGGCTTCCTCGATGAAGTTCGGGATGCGCTCGGGTTCGGCGCGCAGCAGCTGCTGGTACTCGGGCCGGTCGCCGAGCACCTGGACCGCGGCGCTGAGCAGTTTGGTCACCGTTTCCTGACCCGCGGCGAACAGGAACGTCGCCGGCTTGACCACCTCGATCAGCTCGGGGGTGGAACCGTCGGGGTACGCCGCCGTCGCCATCCCACTGAGCACATCCTCGCGGGGTTCGCGGCGGCGTTCGGTCAGGTAGCCGAGGAACTTGTCGTCGAGGTACTGCAACGGGTCGAGTCCGACCGGCGCACCGTCGAGCGCACCGACGCTGGTGCCCTCCGGCTTCTCCGCGCCGAGGGCTGCCAGGAACTCCGGACGGTCCTCCTCGGGCACGCCGAGCAGGTCGATGATCGCCGAGGTGGCGAAGGGCTTTGCGTACTCGGAGAGGAACTCGCAGCGGCCGTTACCGATGAACTCGTCGATCTGGCTGTCGACCAGCCGCCACATGTAGTCCTCGTTCTCCTTGAGCCGCCGCGGCGTCAGCAGCTTGGACAGCAACGAACGGGCCTTCTCGTGGGCCGGCGGATCCATCACCACCATGTGTTCGTGGATCGGGAACAGGTGGCGGTGTGCTTCGATCTGCTCGGTGATGTCGTCCCCCTCGGGGGTGAACGGCAGCGGCGGGAACGGTCCGCCGATCGCATTGACCGCCGAGAATGATCCGTGGTCCTTGAACGCCGCCAGGACTTCCTGGTAACCGGTCACTGCCACCACGCCGTAATGCGGTTCCCGGGTCACCGGCCCTTTCGCGCGGAGCTGGTCCCAGTACTCGTAGGGCGACTGGCTGACCGCCGGATCGGAGAAGAAATCCACGGAGGCGAGGTCGGTCATGGCGGCGATTTCCTTCGGCAGCAGTGTCGGCGCTCGATCAATAACTGGTCGATCGATCAAACTGTTAGAATGCGCCATGCTTATCACGGGCCTCAATCGGCGGTCAAGCAACCCGCCCGTTCAGGACCGCTGAATGGCCGCACCGCGCAAGGTGAAGCAGGCCGACACCGGCGCCCGCCACCGACTCATCGAGGCGACCGCCAAACTCATGCGCGACGAGGGGTACGCGGCGGCGACCTCGCGCCGGGTGGCGGCCGAGGCCGGCGTCAAACAGGCGTTGGTCTACTACTACTTCCCGACGATGGACGACCTGTTCGTCGAGGTGTTGCGCGCCGGCGCCGACGCGTCACTGGAGCGGATGCGCACCGCGCTGACCGATGACGACCCGTTGCGCACCCTCTGGCTCATCAACAGCGACTCCGGCCGCACCGCGCTGAACACCGAGTTCATGGCGCTGGCCAATCACCGCAAGGCGATCCGCGCCGAGTTGCGCGGCTACGCCGAGCGGGTCCGCGACATCGAGACCGCCGCGGTCGCGGTGGCCCTGCGCGCCCGGGGCATCGACGTGCAGAAGTACCCGCCGGTCGCGGTGTCGATGCTCATCGCGCAGACCGCGCGCAGCCTGTGCAATGAGGACGCGGTCGGTGTCACGCTCGGCCACGACGAGCTGCGCGCCCTGGTCGACAGACTGCTCGACACCTTCACCGCCTGACCCATCCGACGCCCGCGCGCCAAGCACTCCGGCACGACGGACGGTTGACAGCAGCACCGATCACTGCCAATGTTCCTGATCGATCGATCAAATTTTTGACCCAATTCCCGCGCCGCCCTCGAGCACTCAGGCGGCCCGACATCGAGGTGGACACATGGCTGGAAGAGTCGAGGGCAAGGTTGCTTTCGTCACCGGTGCTGCGCGCGGCCAAGGGCGCAGTCATGCAGTGCGGTTGGCCGAGGAGGGCGCCGACATCATCGCGGTGGACATCTGCCGCCCGATCACCGACAACGATCTGATCCCGACGGCGACACCCGACGACCTGGCCCAGACCGCCGATCTGGTGAAGGGCCTGAACCGCCGGATCGTCACCGCCGAGGTCGACGTCCGCGACTTCGACGCACTCAAGGCCGCCGTGGACAGCGGCGTCGAGCAACTCGGCCGGCTCGACATCATCGTGGCCAACGCCGGCATCGGCAACGGTGGCGAAACGCTGGACAAGACCAGCGAAGAAGACTGGGACACCATGATCGGCATCAACCTCTCCGGGGTATGGAAGTCGGTGAAAGCCGCTGTCCCGCACCTGATCTCCGGCGGCAACGGCGGATCGATCGTGCTCACCAGCTCGGTCGGCGGCCTGAAGGCCTACCCGAACACCGGCCACTACATCGCCGCCAAGCACGGCGTCATCGGCCTGATGCGCACGTTCGCGGTGGAACTGGGCCAGCATTCGATCCGGGTCAACGCCGTCTGCCCGACCAACGTGAACACCCCGATGTTCATGAACGAGGGCACGATGAAGCTGTTCCGTCCCGATCTGGAGAACCCGGGACCCGACGATATGGCGATCGTCGCGCAGCTAATGCACGTGCTGCCCATCGGCTGGGTGGAGCCCGTCGACATCAGTAATGCCGTGCTGTTCCTGTCTTCCGACGAGGCGCGCTACGTCACCGGTCTGCCGGTGACCGTGGATGCCGGCAGCATGCTCAAGTAGGGATCATCGCTCCCGCCTGCGGCGCAGGCGGGAGCGGACCAGCCTGCCGAATTCGACGCTCGATTTGCGCACCGACTCGAATTCCAGCGACACCAGCAGGGTGTCCACCATCGCGAACGGCAGCGTGCTGGCCACCGCCCGCGCCCGTATTCGATATGCCAGGACCCGGGGTGGATGGTCAGCCCCCGGGCATGGCCCCGCGCCAGGCAGGTGCCCTGGCCCGGCATCAGCGGCGGCAGCGGTTCGGTGTCGTCGGCGTCCAGATCGTAGGAGTCGATGCGGCCGGCGAGCAGGTACTTGTGGATGTCGACATGCTTGTAGCGGCCCGAGAATCCCTGTGTGCCCGTGGGTGATCCGAACAGCACGAGGTATTCGCGCGGACTGAAGTAGAGGAACCGGACCTTACCGAGGACACCGCCGGCCTTGCTGCCGACCCAGCGTCCCGGCGACCGGTCGATGAGCTCCGGATAGGCCTCGTTCAGCAGTTCGTGCGCGCGGCCGACGAGCACACCGCTGCCGGGCTGCTCGGCGGCAATCCGGCTCGCGATATCGGCCAGGACGCCCGGTTCGATCCGGTAGCTCATCCCCGGACTCTAGGGCCACGGGCCCCGTTTCGGGAGCGAAGGCCCCGCGCCCCGACTAGGCTGTGCCACGTCCGCAGCAAAGGGGGGTGGACGTTGCCATGCCGTGTCCACGCCGTTCACCATGACGGCCCCTAGCTGGCAGGACCCGCGCCATCCCGACCACTACCACTGGATGACCTCGCGGCTCGACGCCCGCGGCGCCCGCGTCGCGACCTCCCGTTTCATCACCGCCTGGCTGACCCTGGGCGGCATAACCCCGGCCCTGATCATGTTCGGCGCGACCGGTTCCGACCAGTGGGCGCTGCGCACGACCGGGGTAGGCGTCACCCTCGTCAGCGTTTTGCTGGGATCACTCTGGATGCGCGGATCTTGGCCGACCAGGTTTCAGTCGACGTGCTGTGTGGTCTTCGGGACGCTGCTCGCGGTGACCATGTGCCTGCTCTTCCCCCGGCCCCTGCTCGGCCTCATGAGTGCCGCGGTGTTCACCGTGGTGGCCACCTACGCGACGGTCTTCCACGGTGGACGGCACCTCATCTTCGTCCTGACGTCAGCCTTCGGCGTCATCATCGTCTGTGCATTTCGGGTCGCCGCATTCGACGTGGCGCTGGCGACCGGACTCGGCATGTTGATCGCCCTGTGCATCGCCTTCACCACCTTCGTGGCGCGGGCGCTGATCGGACTCATCGATGCGGACATGTTCACCGGGGAGATCGAACCGATCACCGGCCTGCTGAGCCGGGAGGGCTTCGAGGACGGACTGGGCATCACCATCGCCGCCCGCGGTCGCACCGATGACCGCTTCCTGGTGTTCGCCCTGATCGATCTGGACAGTTTCGGTGCCGTCGTCGAGTTGGCCGGACCGGGCCGGGCCCGCCAACTCCGGGTGCTGATCGGGCAGATGCTGCGGGACAAGGCCCGCCGTGACAATGTGATCGCACACCTACCGGACTCGCGGTTCCTGTTGGCCGATGTCTTCAACACCCCGGACCCCGACCCGTTGTGCGACCGGATCAGTTCCGGGGTGCGGTCGGTGGCCCACGAACTGACCGCGAGCATCGGGGTCGTCGTCACTCCGCTGTCGCCGCTGACGTCGATGTCCCCCACCGAGCTGACCGCCGCCCTGTTGGACGTCGCGGAGAACGCCATGACCGAGGCCCGCAGCAAGGGCGGCAATCAGTACCGCATCGTCTACCTGCCCGAGACCCCGGAACGCGCCGGCGCCGGCGATACTCCTGAATAAGTTGTGCTAATGATAGTTAAGATTCCTTAGCTGTACTTGCCCACCGGTGGCTCCTAGCGTGGGCGGCATGGCATCGCCGGTGTTCCTCGGATTCCTCACCACCCTGGCCCTGATCGCCGCGATCGGCGCGCAGAACGCGTTCGTGCTGCGCCAGGGCATCCGCGGTGAACATGTGGTGCCGGTGATCGCGCTGTGCACGGTGTCCGACCTGATCCTGATCGCCGCGGGCATTGCCGGGGTCGGGGCGCTGATCACCGCCCACCCCAGCGCGGTGACGGTCGCCAAGATCGGTGGCGCGGCCTTCCTGTTCGGCTACGGGGTGCTGGCCGCCCGCCGCGCGCTGAACCCGGGCAGCCTCACCCCGTCGGAGGAGACACCCGCCCGACTGATCGAGGTGCTGCTCACCGCGGCGGCGATGACCTGGCTGAATCCGCACGTCTATCTGGACACCGTCGTGCTATTGGGTTCGCTGGCCAACGAACATAACGAGCAACGTTGGCTTTTCGGCGCCGGGGCGGTGGCGGCGAGTGCACTGTGGTTCACCGGCCTGGGCCTGGGTGCCCGCAAGCTGGCCGGCCTGTTCGCCAGCCCGTCCACCTGGCGGGTACTCGACGGCGCCATCGCGGTGATCATGATCGCGCTGGCCGGGTGGATGGCATTCTCGTGATCCGGCGACGCCGATATTGCCCCACGGCTACCGTCGGCCTTACTGTGGGCCCCACCACATTGTCGTGACGAAGGGGCCGCCGTGAGCACCGAGCAGAAAGTCACCTACTGCCGGATCTGCGAACCCCTGTGCGGGCTGATCGCCACCGTCGAGGACGGCCGGCTGCAGTCGCTGCGCCCCGACAAGGACCACCCGCTGTCCCAGGGCCGGGCCTGCCCCAAGGGCATCGCCTTCACCGATGTGCAGAACGATCCGGACCGGGTGCTCACCCCGTTGCGCAGACAACCCGACGGCAGCTTCGCCGAAGTCAGCTGGGACGAGGCCCTCGACGATATCGCGGCCCGGCTGCAGGATGTGCTCGCCGAACACGGCGGCGGCGCGGTCGGCGAGTATTACGGCAATCCGTCGGCGTTCGGGTACGCCGCCAGCCTGTGGTCGGGTCTGTTCATGAA
Organism: Mycolicibacterium aurum; assembly: GCA_900078775.1. Taxonomy (GTDB): domain Bacteria; phylum Actinomycetota; class Actinomycetes; order Mycobacteriales; family Mycobacteriaceae; genus Mycobacterium; species Mycobacterium aurum_A. Next base: position 5,351,903 of record LT549889.1, on the reverse strand, counting down.
GCGGATCGGCGCCGGGCACCTGTATTCGGCCGGCTCCCAGGACATCAACAGCCGGTACGTGGCCAGCCGGCTGCTCTACGGTGCGGCCACCCAGATCCCGTTCCCCGATCTGCCACGCACCGACTTCCTGTTCATGCTCGGGGCCAATCCGCTGGTATCGCACGGCAGTGCCCTGCGGGCGCCCCGGGTGCGCGACGATCTGGCCGGCATCGTGAAGCGCGGCGGCCGCGTGGTGGTGGCCGACCCCCGCCGCACCGAGACCGCCGCCACCTATGAACACCTGCCGGTGCGCCCGGATTCGGATGCCTGGCTGATGCTTTCGCTGTTGCACGTGGTGTTCGCCGACGGGCTGGAGGACCGGGCGGCCATCGCCGCGCAGGCCACCGGCATCGATACCCTGCGCGCGCTGTGCGCGCCGTTTCCGCCGGAGGAGACCGCGGCCCGCACCGGCATCGACGCGCCGGCCGTCCGCGCCCTGGCCCACGATTTCGCGACGTCGCCGACGGCGGTGGCCTACGGACGCACCGGTGCCTGCCTGGGCCACCACGGCACCCTGGTCAGCTTCCTCATCGACGCGCTGAATGTGGTGACCGGGAACCTGGACCGGCCCGGGGGCGCGTTGATGTCACATCAGGTGATCCCGGTCGAGGACTTCGGCGAGCGCTCCGGTGCGTTCAGCTACAACACCAAAACCTCCCGGATCGGTGGTTTCCCGGACGTTTTCGGTACCTTCCCGGCGGCGCTGATGGCCGATGAGATCAGCACCGCCGGAGCGGGGCAGTTGCGGGCGCTGTTCGTCTTCGCCGGCAATCCGGTGCTGTCGGTGCCCAACAGCGCCGCCTTGGAGGCCGCACTGCCCCGACTGGATCTGCTGGTCTCGCTGGACCTCTACGTCAACGAGACCAACCGGTACGCCGACTACATCCTGCCGGGCACCACGTTCCTGGAGCGCGATGATCTGCCGATGGCCTACGCGGCCTGCTGCCCGACGGTGTTCCTGCAGGCCGCCGAACCGGTGGTGGCGCCCTACGGCCAGGCCCGGCCGGAGTGGGAGGTGTTCGAGGAGTTGGCCGCCCGGATGGGTCTGTCCCTGTTCGCGACCGGGCCCATGCAGCGGCTCAATCCGTTGTTGCGCGGGCTGGAACGCCTCGGGCTGCGGATCACCCCGCGCACGATGATGAACATGCTGCTGCGTGTCGGCCCCTACGGGGACCGTTTCGGGCTGCGCCGGGGTGGGCTGAACCCACGCAAACTGCGCGCGCATCCGCACGGCATCGTGCTGGCCGAGCATGCACCGCACGGTGTGCTCGCCGAGGTGGTGGCGCACAGCGACGGCAAGGTGCGCCTGGACCCGACCGAGATCCGCGCCGAGATCCGCAGGCTCGGTTCCGCACCCGCCCCGTCTGTCGATTTCCCGTTGTCCGCCATCGGGATTCGGGAACTCCGGTCACAGAACAGCTGGATGCACAACAGCCCCACGCTGATGAAGGGCAACCGCAGGCAACGCGCGCGGGTCAACCCCGCCGATGCCGAGGCCGCCGGTGTCACCGACGGGTCGCGGGCGCGGGTGGTGTCGACGATCGGCGCGATCGAGTTGGAGGTGACCGTGACGGACGAGGTCGGCGCCGGCACCATCGCCATCCCGCAGGGGTGGGGGCACCGCGGGGGTGGTTGGCGGCTGGCCAACGCGAATCCGGGGGTCAACGTCAACGAGCTGACCTCCAGCCGGCCCGAGGATCTCGAGGCGCTGGCGGGCATGTCGGTGCTCAACGGGGTGGCGGTCCGACTCGAAGCGGTCACGCCCGTCCCGGCGGCCGTGACCGGTGCCGCCGACCTGGCCACCACCTGAGCCGGTCAGCTCGCGGGCAGCGCCTGCAATGCGACCCATGCGTTCACCCGTAGCTGCGGATCATCCAGGGAGCCGTCCAGTTTCGCCTCGATGGCGGCCAGCCGCTTGCGCAGCGTGTTGCGGTGGATCCCCAGTGCCGTACTCACCTTCAGCTGCGCTCCGTGGTGGGCCAGAAAGCTGCGCAACGTGGCGAGCTGCTCCCCGGTCAGCTCACCGAGCAGGGCCGTCGCGAACCGGGCCGCCCCCTGCGGATCGATGAGCCCCAGCGGGCCACGTCGCACCAGATCGTCCCACCCGACCAGCGGGGAGGCGGAATTGGCTTGGGCCAGTGCGATCTCGGCGGTGCGGTGGCTCTCGGCCGCCTGCCCGGCCGTCGTCGGGCTGCCCACACCGACCAGCAGGCCGAGCTCGGCCAGTGTCCCGGCCAGCGCGTCGGCGCGGGTGTCCCCGATGGCCACCCAGAGCTCGTCGTCACGGACCGCGCAGATCCCCGACCGGCCCTCGGCCATCGCCACGGCGTCCAGCAAGGTCTCCGCGGCCCCGGATGCGTGCACCATCCGCAGCCGGGCCGGGATGGTCGGTGCGCTGGCGTCGATGCTCAGCACGATCTCGGCGGTGACGAGATCCCCGGCCACCAGCAGTTCGACCGCGCGGCTACGCACGGTGCGCCGGGTCCGTTCGGCCTGGTGCTCCTGTTCGGCGATCAAGCCCAGCAGCGCGACACCGGTGGTCACCGCGCTGCGCTGGCTCAGCGTCAACCGGGGCGGGCCGAGGGCGGCCAGGTACGGGCCCCGGCCGCTGCCGGTGCCGACGGACTGGACCACGGTGAGCCCGGCCGGATCGGCCCGCACCGCCGAGGACGGGCTCTTCCGCCCGCGCAGGACCGTGATCTCGGCGGCGACGCGGGCGAGGTCCAGGTCGCCGCGGCGGGGTCCGGCCGGCCCGGCCAGGAGCTGACCGTCGCCGGACAGCAGTGCGGCGGCACCGCGCAGGGCGTGTGCCAGCGCGGTGAGCACCGCGCGGACACCGTCCGGCCTGGCCGCGGCCGCGGTGAGCCGGCGCTGGAACTCCAACGCCTCCCCCGCCGAGGCCTGGTCCTCCTCCATCAACAGCCGGGACACCCGGTGGCTGATCGCCACGAACGGTGTCGGGCGCGGAACCTCGATCAGGTTCAAACCTGCTCTGCGGCAAGCGGAGACGAGACGGCGCGGCACGGTCGCGTGGTTGACCCCGGTACCGAAGCCCACGCCGACGGTGCCGGACCGGACCAGCGCCTGCACATAGTCCTGCCACTCGGTGGTCCAGGACGCCGTCTGCAACCCGGTGGTGAGCAACAGTTCACCGCCCTGGAAGAACGGGGTCGGGTCGGGCAACTCGCTGGTGGCCACCCAGCGGATCTCCTGATCGGGCCGGGCCAGCACGACCGGCCGCAGCGCGAGTTCACCCGCGTCCAGCAGTGTCGCGACATCGACCATGCTGACATGTTTGCACACCCTGCTCCCAGCAGGGTGGTCAGTTTGTCCCGAGCGGGCGCCACCCCGGCGACCTACGGTTTTCCCATCGGACCGCCCGGACAGGAGAAGTTGTGACCACGATCGACCAAGCCGCCCCGCAGATTGCCCAGCGCCGGGTGCTCGCCACCGCCATTCCGGGCCCGAAATCGGTTGCGCTGCAGGCTGAGAAGCTGGCCGCGGTGGCAAGCGGCGTGGGCACCACCCTGCCGGTCTATGTGACCGCCGCCGGTGGTGGCGTCGTCGTCGACGTGGACGGCAACTCGCTGATCGACTTCGGTTCCGGGATCGCGGTGACCACCGTCGGCAACAGCGCCCCGGCGGTCGTGGACGCGGTCATCGACCAGGTGCGCGCCTTCACCCACACCTGCTTCATGGTGACCCCCTACGAAAGCTACGTGCAGGTGGCGGCGGCACTGAACCGCATCACCCCCGGCGATCACGAAAAGCGCAGCGCCCTGTTCAACTCCGGTGCGGAGGCCGTGGAGAACGCCGTCAAGATCGCCCGGGCGTACACCGGCAAGCAGGCGGTGGTGGCGTTCGACCACGCGTACCACGGCCGGACGAACCTGACCATGGCGCTGACCGCGAAGTCCAAGCCCTACAAGTCCGGGTTCGGCCCGTTCGCCTCCGAGGTGTACCGGGCCCCGATGTCCTACCCGTTCCGGGACGGCGACCTCGACGGGCCGGCCGCCGCGCGGCAGGCCATCACGGTGATCGAGAAGCAGGTCGGTGCGGAGAACCTCGCCGCGGTCGTGATCGAACCGATCCAGGGCGAGGGCGGCTTCATCGTCCCGGCTGCGGGTTTCCTTCCCGCGCTTGCCGATTGGTGCCGCGCCAACGACGTGGTGTTCATCGCCGACGAGATCCAGTCCGGTTTCGCCCGGACCGGTCAGATGTTCGCCTGCGAACACGAGGGTGTGGTGCCGGACCTGATCCTGACCGCCAAGGGCATCGCGGGCGGCCTGCCGCTGTCGGCGGTGACCGGCCGCGCCGAGATCATGGACGCCCCGCAGTCCGGCGGTCTGGGCGGCACCTACGGCGGAAACCCGCTGGCCTGCGCGGCCGCGCTTGCGGTGCTGGAGACCATCGAGTCGGAGAACCTGCTGGAGCGGGCCCGCCACATCGGCGAGGTCATGCTGGACCGGCTGCGCGCCCTCGCCACCACCGATCCGCGGATCGGTGAGGTCCGGGGCCGTGGCGCGATGATCGCCGTGGAACTGGTCGAAACCGGTTCCGACACACCGAATTCCGCACTGGCCCAGCGCATCGCCGGGTACGCCCACGCCCAGGGGGTGATCGTGCTGACCTGTGGCACCTACGGCAATGTGCTGCGCTTCCTGCCGCCGCTGACCATGCCCGACCACCTGCTGCACGAGGGTCTCGACATCCTCGAGCAGGCCTTCCGCGAGAACTGACGACCTTCACCTCGACAGGAGCACCATGTCCCTCTCCGCTGCCATCACCGCACTGCACCCCGCCGAGAGCCTGATCATCGGCGGTGAGCACCGGGCCGCCGACTCGACGTTCACCGTCGAGGACCCGGCCACCGCGCAGGCGCTCGCCGAGGTCGCCGACGGTCGCGCCCCGATGCCACCGCCGCCGTGGACGCGGCCGCCGCGGCGTTCCCGGAGTGGGCGGGCGCGACCCCGCGATTCCGCTCCGACGTGCTGCGTCGGGCGTTCGAGCTGATGGTGGCCGACGTCGACCGATTGACGGCGCTGATCTCGGCGGAGAACGGCAAGAGCCTGGCCGATGCACGGGCCGAGGTGCTCTACGCCGCCGAGTTCTTCCGCTGGTTCAGCGAGGAGGCCGTGCGCACCGACGGCGGCTACGGCCTGGCCCCGTCGGGTCTGGCCCGCACCATCGTCACGCACCGCCCGGTGGGTGTCGCGGCGTTGATCACCCCGTGGAACTTCCCGGCCGCCATGGCGACCCGCAAGATCGCCCCCGCGCTGGCCGCCGGGTGCACCGTGGTGCTCAAGCCCGCCTCGCAGACCCCGCTGACCGCGATCGCGATCGCGCACATCCTGGAGCAGGCTGGGGTACCCGCAGGCGTGGTCAACCTGGTCAACAGCTCACGGTCGGCCGAGATCGCGTCCGCCTGGCTGGCCGACGACCGGGTGAAGAAGGTGTCGTTCACCGGTTCCACCGGGGTCGGGCGCATCCTGTTGGAGCAGGCGGCCGCGCGGATCGTCAATGCCAGCATGGAACTCGGCGGCAACGCGCCCTTCGTGGTCACCGCCGACGCCGATGTCGACGCCGCCGTCGAGGGTGCGATGGTGGCCAAGTTCCGCAACGGCGGTCAGGCCTGCACCGCGGCCAACCGGTTCTACGTGCACGCCGACATCGCCGAGGAGTTCGTCGCGAAGTTCGGTGCCGCGATCTCCGCGCTGCGGGTGGGGCCGGCCGCCGACGAGGGCAATCAGGTCGGCCCGGTGATCAGCGCGGGGGCGGCGAAGACCATCGCCGAGCTGATCAGCACCACGGTGGATCGCGGCGCGTCGGTGGCGGCGACCGCACCGGCGCCCGATGCCGGCTACTTCGTGGCGCCCACCCTGCTGACCGGGGTGCCCGCCGATGCCGAGATCCTGCAGACCGAAATCTTCGGCCCGGTGGCGCCGGTGGTGGTGTGGCAGGACGAGGCACAGCTCCTGGACTGGGTGAACGGCACCGACTACGGCCTGGCCGCCTACGTGTACGCCGGGCGGCTGCAGGATGCGCTGCGCATCGCCGAGCGCACCGACGCCGGGATGGTCGGGATCAACCGGGGCATCGTGTCGGACCCGTCGGCACCGTTCGGCGGCACCAAGCAGAGCGGGCTGGGCCGCGAAGGCGCACGGGAGGGTCTGCACGAGTTCCAGGAGACGCAGTACTTCAGCCTTGGTGACTGAGCCCCTCGGGGGCGCTGCACACCGTCCGGCCGCCGCCCTGGCGTTTCGCCTCGTACAGGGCGCGGTCGGCGAATCCCTGCACCCGGTCGTCCGCCGATCGACCCCCGTCGGCCGAAGCTGCGAAACTAACGAGGTGGCTCCCATGTTCCGACGTCCGCACGCCCCGGAGACCCCGCCCTCGGTGGAGGTACCGGCGTGGTTCACCGCCGCGCTGAGCCAGCATCCCGAGCGCACCACCGTCGACGTCGAGGGTTGCCCTATCCATCTGCGGCTTTGGGGCGACCCGGCCCACCCGCCGTTGGTGCTGGTGCACGGGGGTGGCGCCAATTCGGGCTGGTGGGACCACATCGCACCGTTCTTCAGCGGCACCCACCGGGTGGTCGCACCGGATCTCAGCGGACACGGCGACAGCGGCACCCGGGCGAGCTACACCCTGGAAACCTGGGCGCGCGAGGTCCTCGCCGCCTCCGCGGCCGCCGGCTCGTCCGCGCGGCCGACGATCGTCGGGCACAGCATGGGTGGCTGGGTGACCTCGGCGGCCGCCATGCGCTACGGCGAGCAGATCGACAGCATCCTGGTCATCGACTCCCCGCTGCGCGACCGCGCGCCCGAGGAGGGACGGTTGCGCAGCCGCCGGCACGACAGCCCGGGCTACCGCACCGAGGAGGAGATCCTGTCCCGGTTCCGCGCGGTCCCCAAACAGGACGTCACCCTGCCCTTCATCGACCAGCACATCGCCCGCGAGTCCGTGCGGCACCTCGACAAGGGCTGGGTGTGGAAGTTCGACCCGGAGATCTTCGGCGGCGAGCTGCTGGAGCAGTCCCCGGCCGAGCTGGAACTGCTGGAGAACACCTTCGAGCGGATCCCCTGCCGGGTCGGGTTCCTGCGCTGCGAGCACGGGGTGCTGCCCCCGGAGATGGCCGAGCAGATCCGCTCGATCCTGCAGCTGCGCGGTCCGTTCGTCGAACTCGCCGAGGCCGGGCACCACCCGATGTTGGACCAGCCGTTGCCGTTGGTCGCCACCATCCGCACGCTGCTGGAGTTCTGGTCGATCACCTGAGCGGGGTGATCGATCTCGCAGACTAAGGAGCACCCCGGCTGGGTACTCCGCCGCCATGCCCGACTCTGCGAATGCGCCGACCACTGTGGTGTCCGCCCCCGCTCAGGCGGTGTGGCCCGGCAAGGCCTATCCACTCGGTGCCAGCTATGACGGCTCCGGCACCAACTTCACCCTGTTCAGCGAGGTCGCCGAGCGCGTCGAACTGTGCCTGTTCGACGAGGACGGCAACGAGACCCGCCACCGTCTGCCGGAGGTGGACGGCTTCATCTGGCATGGCTTCCTGCCCGGGATCGAACCCGGACAGCGCTACGGCTACCGGGTGCACGGACCGTACGACCCGGCCGAGGGGCACCGGTGCAACCCCAACAAGCTGCTGCTGGACCCGTACGCCAAGGCCATCGACGGCACCTTCCAGTGGGAGCAGTCGCTGTTCGGCTACAACTTCGGAGATCCGGACAGCCGCAACGACGACGACTCTGCGGCCAGCATGCCCAAGTCGGTGGTGGTCAACCCGTACTTCGACTGGGGTGTGGACCGACCGCCGCAGCGCGAGTACGCCGACAGCTTCATCTACGAGGCGCACGTCAAGGGCCTGACCCAGACCCATCCCGACATCCCGGACGCGATCCGCGGCACCTACGCCGCGATCGCGCACCCGGCGATCATCGACCACCTGAAGGCGTTGGGCGTCACCGCCATCGAACTGATGCCGGTGCACCACTTCGCCAACGACTCCACCCTGATCGACAAGGGACTGTCGAACTACTGGGGCTACAACACCATCGGCTTCTTCGCCCCGGACGCCAAGTACTCCAGCAGCACCACCCCGGGCGGGCAGGTGCAGGAGTTCAAGGCGATGGTGCGCACCCTGCACGAGGCCGGCATCGAGGTCATCCTCGACGTCGTCTACAACCACACCGCCGAGGGCAACCACCTGGGCCCCACCGTCTCCATGCGCGGCATCGACAATGCCGCCTACTACCGGCTCGTCGACGACGACAAGCGGTACTACATGGACTACACCGGCACCGGCAACAGCCTCAATGTCGGCCATCCACACTCGCTGCAGCTGCTCATGGACTCGTTGCGGTACTGGGTGACCGAGATGCACGTCGACGGGTTCCGCTTCGATCTGGCCTCGACGCTGGCGCGCGAGTTCTACGACGTCGACCGGCTGGCGACGTTCTTCGAACTCGTGCAACAGGATCCGACGGTGAGCCAGGTGAAGCTGATCGCCGAACCCTGGGATGTCGGTCCCGGCGGCTATCAGGTGGGCAACTTCCCGCCACAGTGGACGGAGTGGAACGGCAAGTACCGCGACACGGTCCGCGACTTCTGGCGGGGCGAGGCGGCCAGCCTCGGCGAGTTCGCCTCCCGGTTGACCGGCTCGGCCGATCTCTACGAGCACACCGCACGGCGGCCGGTGGCATCCATCAACTTCGTCATCGCCCACGACGGGTTCACCCTGCGGGACCTGGTGTCCTACAACGACAAACACAACGAGGCCAACGGCGAGGACAACAACGACGGGGAAAGCCACAACCGGTCGTGGAACTGCGGTGTCGAGGGCCCGACCGACGATCCGGACATCCTCGCGCTGCGCGCCCAGCAGGAACGAAATTTCCTGGCCACCCTGCTGCTGTCCCAGGGCGTGCCGATGATCTGTCACGGCGACGAACTGGGACGCACCCAGGGCGGCAACAACAACGGGTACTGCCAGGACAACGAGATCACCTGGGTGGACTGGTCGACCGCGGACAAGGATCTGCTGGACTTCACCGCCCGGCTGTCCGCCCTGCGCGCCGAGCATCCGGTGTTCCGGCGACGCCGCTTCTTCAACGGTCGCCCGGTACGCCAGCGCGGGTCTGCCGGGGTGCCGGACATCTCGTGGTTCCGTCCCGACGGTTCGGAGATGAACGACGAGGACTGGGATACCGGCTTCGGTAAGTCCGTGGCGGTCTACCTGAACGGCCACGGCATCCCCGACCTGGACCCGCGCGGGCAACGGGTGACCGACGATTCGTTCCTGGTGTGCTTCAACGCCCACCACGAGCCGATCGAATTCACGCTGCCGCCCGAAGAATTCGGGAACCGGTGGCAGGCCGTGGTGGACACGGCCGCCGAATCGAACGCCGACGTCGACGTCGCCGCGGCCGGGACGGCACGCCAGATCGCCGGCCGCTCGGTCACGGTGTTCCAGCTGGCCGCCGACTGAGCGCGCGCCCGGGTCCGCGGACTCTATGCTGCAACCATGGGGGTCAGCACCAGGAACAACATCCACGTGGTGGGCGCGCACGGTGCCCCGGTGCTGCTACTGGTGCACGGCTTCGGCTGCGACCAGAACCTGTGGCGCCCGCTGGTCGAGCGCCTGGAGTCCCGGTTCCGCATCGTCCTGATGGACCATGCCGGCTCGGGGGGCTCGGACCCGGCCGCATGGGACCCCGATAAGTACTCGACGCTGCCCGGCTACGCCGCCGACCTGCTGGACATCGTGCGCGAACTCGATCTGCGCGACGTCATCCTGGTCGGGCACTCGGTCTCGGCCATGATCGGCGCGCTGGCCACCATCGCCGAGCCCGAACGGTTCGCCAAGCTGGTGATGGTCACCCCGTCGCCGCGCTATATCGACGACGACGGCTATCAGGGTGGCTTCTCCGCGTCCGATATCGAGGAACTGCTGGACTCCATCGACACCAATTACCTCGGCTGGTCACACATGATGGCGCCGGTCATCATGGGCAACCCGGACCGTCCCGACCTACACGCCGAACTCGAAGCCACCTTCTGCCGCACCGACCCGGCGTGTGCCAAGGTATTCGCCCGCGCCACGTTCCTTTCCGACAACCGCGCCGATCTCGTGAACGTCCCGGTACCCACGCTGGTTCTCGACTGCGCCCAGGACGCGATCGCGCCGCGGGCCGTCGGCGCCTACGTCCGGGATCATGTTCCCGACAGCCGCCTGGTCACGCTGGACGCGGTCGGGCACTGCCCGCATGTCAGCAACCCGGACGCCACCGCGGCCGCGATCGCGGAGTTCGCACTGGCGAAATGACCGAAGTGGATTACCAGGACTTCTGGCACAATTCGCCGTCCGGCCAGATTCTGCTCACCGGGGACGGCCGCATCCTGCAGGCCAACGCGACGATGGCCCGATCGTTGGGCTACTCACCGGATGCGTTGCGGGGCAAGCTGCTCACCGAGTTGCTGACCACCGGGGGCCGGATCCACTTCGAGACGCACTTCGCCCCCATGCTGCGGCTGACGGGATCACTGGGCGGGGTGGCCGTCGACATGCGCGCCGCCGACGGTTCGCTGCGCCCGATGTTCTTGACCGCCAACATCGAACCGGCATCGGCGGCCGCACCCGAGACCTGGCGTGTCACCGTGGTGGATGCCGCTCATCGCCGGGCCTACGAACGCGAACTGCTCGGGGAACGGCGGCGCGCGGAACTGGAACGGGAGCGGGCCCGCGCGTTCGCCGACACCCTGCGCCGGTCGCTGCGGCCGCCGATGCTGTCCCCGCCGGCCGGGCTGGAAGCCGCCGAGCACTATCACACCGCCTCACCCGACGATGTCGGCGGCGACTTCTACGATCTGTTCCCGTTGTCGGCGTCCACCTGGGGTTTCTTCCTCGGCGACGTCGCGGGCAAGGGTGTGGACGCCGCCATCGTGACGAGTCTGACCCGCTATGTCCTGCGCTCGGCCGCGGTCTCCGATGCCGACCCGGTGGAGGTGCTGCACAACCTGAATACCGTGCTGCACCAGCAGGAGAACATCGCACCGAACCGGATGTGCACCCTCATCTACGGCAACCTCACCCGCCGCGGCGCCGGGTTCGACGTCAGCTTCGCCAGCGCCGGGCACCTGCCCCCGATCCTGCTCACCGCCGACGGCAACGTCTACTTCGCCGACACCATGGGCGGGCAGGCCGTCGGCATGATCGCGCAACCGCACTTCTTCAGCAGCATCATCCACCTGGCCCCCGGCGACACGCTCGTGCTCTACACCGACGGCCTGACCGAGGCCCGGGTCGGTGCGGGCTCCGACCGGTACGACGACGCCGGGGCGCTGCTGCGGTTCGCCCGCCGCCACGGCCGGGCTTCGGCCGCCGAGATCGTCACGGCCATCAAGGACCTGCTCGATGAGCTGGGGTCCGGCGTGGAGGACGATGCGGCGGTGCTGGCCTTCGGGGTGCCGCCGGCCCGCTGAGGTTTACCGGCCCGCAGAACGGGCTACCGATCTCCCATGTCCACAACCAGCCCCATCGACGCAGTGACCCCCGGTGACATCGTCGCCCTCGACCGCGGTGCCGGCGATCTCGGCTACAAGGTGGTCCACAAGGAGGAAGCCGAGGACGGTTTCCTGGTCACCTTCGAGGGCGAGGACGGGGAGACCTTCCAGCTCCAGATGGCGGCCGGGCAGTCGGTGCCGCGGGCGTTGGAATCCAAGTGGGAGTCCGTGCAGAGTCCGACGCCCAACGCCACGCCCTGAGCCGATGCACACCGTCGAGTACGCACCGGGGCGGCACGCCGATCTGTTCGGGGAGCCGTCCCGGCCCAGCGTGCTGCTCTGGCACGGCACCCAGACCGATTCGCGCGCGGCGGTGCGGGTGCTCGCCGAGGCCATCGCCGAGCATGGGATCGGTGTCATCGCCGCGGACTGGGATTCCCACGCGCCCGACGGTGGGCGGGCCGATCTGCTCGCCTCGGTGCGGTTCGCGCAGCAGAAGACCGCGGGCGCCGAGCTGGTCATCGTCGGGTGGTCGCTCGGCGGGGCCGCCGCGGCAGGGTTGACGCTGCGCGCCCAGGAGTTGAATGTCCCTGTCGCGCATACCATCTGCCTGGGCGGGGCGTTCATGGCCGACGACCCGATCTCCGGCGGCCCGGTACTGGACGGCATGTCCTATTCGGCGCCGCGCACCCCGTTCACACTATTGATCGGGGACGCCGACGATGTGGTGCCCGGGTCGTCGTCCACCGAGTTCGCCGCGGCACTGCGGGCCGAGGGGTGGCCGGTCGAGGTGGTGGAGGTGGCCGCCGATCACGGGTCGATCGCCGGCGCCCGCTACGACCCGGACGCCGACCGGTATGAACCCGACGACGATCCCGCGACGCGGGTGGTCGCCCGCGCGGTGGCCACCCACATCGCGGCGATCACTCAGAACGCGTAGCGGATCCGACCAGCACTTCGCGCTCGATGCGCACCCAGTCCTCGATGTTGAGGGTGCGCCGACGTGATAGGGGTCCAACGAGGCGAACGGGCGATGGGTTCCGGTCCGGTGTGCGAAAACGTGCTGCTGGACCCTTCAATACGCTTGTAAGGTGAGGATCACCAGATTGCTGGACTGGTCCGATGTGTTGCCGGAGGGGCTCCGATCTCAGAACTGCACAAGGTCGCCACCTGGCTCAATGCCCCCGACCAATACGAATCGATGACCGCGTTCCTGCGGCAGCGAGGATTGCTGCGAGCTGCGGGGCAGATCATGGCGCTGGTCGCCTCCTCCTCGGGACTCATCCCGCTGTCCTATCTGGTGACGCAGCGCGACCTGGCGCCCGCGGCGATGGTGGTCAGCGTGACGGCGATCGTGTTCACGCTGTCCCTGACGGTGTACTGGCTGGTCAGCTGGCCCAGCCGCCGGCAGTCGCAGGGCATGGGGCTGACCGGCGCCGCGCTCGTCACCGGATGGGGATTTGTGCAACCGTCGGCCGGTGTCGCGGCACTCGCGTGTGCCGCGCTATGTGTCACCGGCGGCTACTTCGCGTTCTTCCACAATCCGCGGGTCCTGCTGTTCAACGTCGTTCTCGCATTGGCATCGGCGGGGTTCGCCGCCGCCCGGTTGACGCAGGAGACCGATGTCCCGACCGCGGTCGCCGGCTTCTGGATCATCTGGTTTCTGAACCTGTCCATCCCGGTCGCGATACGCGGCATGTCGCAGGCGATGGGCCTGTACGCGACCCGTGCCGAACGGGATGGTCTGACCGGACTGCTGAACCGGCGCAGTTTCGGGCACGCCCTGCAGCGGATGCTGACCGAACCCAGCGGTGGTGCGGCCCGGTTGACGGTCATGCTGGCCGATATCGACGACTTCAAGCGCATCAACGACACCTACGGTCACACCGAGGGGGACCGGGTCATCCGGGCGGTGGCCGATCTACTCCGCGAACACTGCCCCGCCCAGGCCGCGCTCTGCCGCGCCGGCGGTGAGGAGTTCCTCGTCGCGGTGACCACGACGGATTCCGCGCTGCCGCTGGCCGAGACGCTGTGCGCGGCGATCGCGGCCATGCCCGCCGGGGTGACCGCCAGCGTCGGGGTGTCCCATGTGGATCTGCCGGCCGTCGATCACCCGGACGGTGATGCCATGATGGCGCACCTGTTCGCCGCCGCCGATACCGCGATGTACGCGGCCAAACGCAGCGGCGGGAACACCGTGCGGCTGGCTTAACGTTGCGGGCTACCGCAATTGCGGCAGCACGTCACGCTGCCACCCGGCGAAGAAACCGTCCATGTCGGGGCCGATCTGGCTGACATACACCTCGTCGACGTCGGCGTCGAGGTACTGGCGGATCTGGGCGGCGTGCTTGTCCGGGTCGTTCCCGCAGGCCACCGAGTCGGCGATCTCCTGCTTGGGCACCAGCGCCTGCAATGCCTCGAAATCCTTGGGGCGCGGGATGATCTGGGCGGTCTGCCCGGGCAGGCCCTGGTTTCCCCAGATCCGGTGCGCGGTGTCGACCGCGACGTCGGCGTCGGCGTCCCAGCACACCTTGGTCCCGGCCTGCACCGGCTTATCCCCTCCCCCACTGGACCGGAACGTCTGCACCAGTTCGGCTTCCGGGGTGACCAGCACATAACCGTCGCCGACGCGGCCGGCGAACTCGGCGGCCTGCGGGCCGAATCCGGACACGTAGATCGGCACCGGCTGCTCGGGGCGGGTGTAGATGCGCGCCTCCTGCACTTCGTAATGCTCGCCGTGGTGGCTGACCTCGTCGCCGCGCAACAGCAGCCGGATGACATCGATGGCCTCCTCGAGCATTTCCAGCCGTACCCCGACCGAGGGCCACGGGTCACCGAGGATGTGCTCGTTGAGCGCTTCCCCGCTGCCCACCCCGAGGACGAACCGGCCGTCGAGTTGCACCGCGGCGGTGGCGGCGGCCTGGGCGATGATCGCGGGGTGGATGCGCATGGTCGGGCAGGTCACCGCGGTCGACACCGGCAGCGAGGTCGCCTCCGACAGCGCACCGATCACGCTCCAAACGAACGAACTCTGGCCCTGCGCGTCGTTCCACGGATGGAAGTGATCCGAGATCCACAGCGCGTCGAAGCCCGCCTCCTCGGCACGTTTGGCCTGGTCGACGAGTTGTTTCGGGGTGAATTGCTCCGCGGACAGGAAGTAGCCGATCTTCGCCATGGCGGGGTTCTACCCAGAACGCGGAGATTCAAGCACTTCACGGCCCCGTTTCTCCGCCCGGCACCCCGGGTAATCGTCCCGCAACGAACGAGAGGCTGCACCATGGGCACCGGAACCGGACGACACGCACGCAGGACCGCGCTCAGCACCACCATCAGCTACGCGCTGTCCTTCGCGGTGGTGTTCGCCGCCGTCGTCGCCGCGCTCATCGTCCAGCTGGCCGACGGATCTGACGCGACGCACCGGGCCGAGCAGAGGCCGGTGGCCGTGCAGCCGCTGCCGCAGCAGGGCCGCCTGGTCGCGGTGTCCCAGGACTCCCTGACCGCGCAGACCGCCGACGGTGCGCTGCACACCTTCGCGCTGGATGCGCAGACCCACGCCATCACCGCGGCGGGCAGCCGGATCGGTTCGACGGCAGACTCTTTCGCGGTGAACGACCAGGTGGACATCATCTCGGTGCTGCGCGACGGCAAGCCGGTCGCGATGACGATCGCGCACCGCGATGTCGCGGCCCTCAACGGTCCCCCGATGGATTACGCGCTGCCCTGATCCTCGTCGGCCTCGACGCGTTCCACCAGCAACGACATCCCGTGATGGGCCGGCAGCTCGACCGGGAAGCTGTGCAGGTCGTCGACGTGCGCAGTCTCCTTGCCGCTGAACATATCCGACACGACGGACCCGGGCGGCAGGTGCTCGGAGCGCACTGTCCCGGCGATCTCGGTATCGGCGAAGTTCAACACCGTCAGCTGGAGCTGGTGCGGGTCGGCCAACTGGTGCACCATCACCAGCATGGCCCGGTGCGACACCTCCGGGACATCCACCTGGGTGCTGGTCGCGATGCCGAAATGGGTGCGCACCGCGAGGATCGCCTGCAGCTGGCGCAGGAAGCTCGTCTCGTCGGCCAACTGCTCGGGGATTGAACCATAAAGGCTTCTGCCCCTGGGCATCCCGGCGCTGGAGTGGGTGGCCGTGGGGTTGACACCCATCAGGTCGTGGGCGGCGCGGTGGATCCACCGGGTGTCCCCGCCGCGGAGCAGTTCGCGCACCTGATCGGGAGGAAGGGTGAGCATGCCACACAGATCCCAGCCCGACAGGGCGAACACCCCGGGTTGCAGCGCGTTGAACATGGCCATCAGCAGGTGGGCCCGCCGGATCTGGTCCAGTGTGCACGCATCGCCGATCTGGTCCAGGTCGGTGATGCCCAGCGTCGCCGCGATCACCGTCGCGGTGGTGCAGGCGATGCCGTTGGTGGTGAACACCTGGTTGTACGGCGCGCCCGGACCGGTGAGCGCCTCGATCAGATCGGTGCGCACGCTGTGCCCGAGTTCCTCGCCGGTGACCTCGCGGCCCTTGTAGGTGAAGATGTCGTCGCGGTGCCCGGCCGACCAGTGCACCAGCTCGTAGGTCAGCTCGTCGTGGTTCTGCAAGGCGTGCACCAGCGAGGCCGGGTCGACATCGGTCTCCAGCGTGGTGCGCAGGGTGAGCCGCAGGAATTCGGTGTCCTCGGTGGCCAGCGCGTGGTGGTAGGCGGGCCGGTTGATGAAGTCGTAGGACAGGTCGGGGCCGGCGACGCTGTTGTCCCGGATGTCATCGATGGTGAGGTTGAGTTCCTGGAAGGTGAAGCCGCCCAGCTTGCGGACCATGCTGCCGATGAACTGATTGGCGGCCTCGGACAGCGGGTGCCCCTCGGACCAGCCGACGTCGTCCTCGGTGGACTTCTCGGCGCCGAGGAAACCGTTGGCGTCCAGGCGCAGACCGCCGGTGCCCAGGTCGGACAGGGAGTGCAGGGCGTCACCGATGACCAGGCGCATGCCGGCGAAGCTGGGATCGAGCCAGTTGATCGAGGGCTGCCCGTCCTTGAAGTAGTGCAGGTACACCCAGCGGCGTTCGACTCCGTCCACCCCGACGATGGGGCGGGTGACGCTCCAGTTGGTCTCCTTGATGCCCTCGGCGTAGAAGATGACCCGCTGCAGCCGGCCGATGATGTAGCCGGCCTTGGCCAGCCAATCCTCGGTCGTCGCATCGATGTTCACCGAATCCGCGCCGTCCGGGACGGCGGGCAGGTGCTCCCAGTCGAGCGGATCGATCTCCACCATGTGGTAGATGCCGGGGTAGTCGGCGTACTTCATCTCGGCGAGCCGGAAGTCCGCGCCCTTGCCGGTGTGGCCGGGCACGATGTCGTCGATGATGGTGCCGCCGTACCAGTTGGCGGTGCCGCACATCTGCCGGAATTCGTCCTCGGACCCGAAGGCCGGATCGATCTGGGTGCTGATCCGGTCGAAGTGCCCGTCCACGCTGGGGGTCAGTTGCCAGCCCGAGATGCCGCCGGCGCGTTTCACCGGGCCGGTGTGCACGGCCTGAATGCCGATCTCGGAGAACGCCTTCCACAGATCTTCGTCGGCCATCGCCTTGAGGAAGGACTCCTCGGGGCGGGTGATCAGCGACAGCGGGTAGGCGGTGAACCACACCGAGGCGGTGTCCACGGCGGCGCGGGCGTTCGGCCGGGCGAACGGGTTCTGCCACATCGAGCCCTGCCCGGAAAACTGCTGGGCGATCTCGTTGGCGTCCGACAGCATCGACTGGGACAGCAGCCAGGAGACGTAGGCCGGGTTGGCGCCGGTCGGCGGGCCGTCCTGGGCCAGCGATCGGCGCACGAACGGGGTGCGCACCCGGGGCCGGAAGCGCAGGGATTTGGGTCGGGCGGGGTGCAGATGCTCGTCGAAGGTGATCTCGGCAGGCTCGTTGACCTGTTCTTCGTGATTCGGGTTGCCAGCGTCGGGTTCCGGTGACTCAGCCGCGTGTGACGACATCTGACTCCTCCCTGACCTCGCGCAGCCGACGCCCCGCCGACGGGGGTATTACCGCTATCGCCCGCACGGAAACGTCGCGGCCCCCAACTCGACCGTTCTTCCGTTCGGCACGGCCGTTTTCAGCGTACGGGAGACGCGCTCAGTGCACCGGCGACCCGTGAGCCGGGGTGGGCTGCGACGCGGTGAAGAACGACGCGACCACCGCGACCGCCCCGATCGCCGCGGCCACCACGAACGCGGCGTGCACGCCCGCCATATCCGGGGCCCCGCCCGACGTCGACGCCTTGGTCATGACGGTGACGAACAGTGCGGTGCCGGCGGCGCCGCCGACCTGCTGCAGGGTCGTCATGATGGCGCTGCCGTGTGAGTACAGCCGGTCCGGCAGTGCGCCGAGCGCGTCGGTCATCAGCGGCGTGAACATCATGGCCAGGCCGACCATCATGACCGTCTGGATCGCCACCAGTTCCCAGACCGGGGTGTCCGCGGAGAGCAGCGCGAAGCCGCACAGCGCCACGAACAGCAGGATCGACCCGGGGACGACGAGCACCCGGGCGCCGTACCGGTCATACACCCGCCCGACCGGCGGGCCGGCCAGGCCCATCAGCAGTCCGCCCGGCAGGCTGGTCAGCCCGGCGACCAGCGCGCTGCGGTCCAGCACGTTCTGCACGTACAGCGGCACCATGATGATCGCGCCGAACAGGCCCATGAAGCCGATGACCACCAGGGCGACCGAGACGGAGAACCGTTGGTAGGTGAACGGCCGCAGATCCAGGAACGCGCGCTCGACCCGCTGCAGTTGCAGCTGCCGCGCGCCGAACAGCAGCAGCGCGACCGCCCCGGCGGTCAGCGGGATCCATGCCGGGACGCCCTGCCCGCCGTGGCCGGCCAGCTCGGTGAGCCCGAACACCAGTCCCGCGAACGCGATCGCCGACAGCGGCACCGAGATCGGGTCGATGGGTGCGGGGTGTTCCCGGTCCTCGTCCACCCGCAGCCGCAGCCACCCCGCGGTCAGGCCGAGCAGGGCGATGGGCAGCACAATCCAGAACATCCACCGCCAGTTCAGCGAGCCGAGGATGAACCCGGACAGGGTGGGTCCGACGGCCGGCGCGACGGCGATGACGATCGAGATGGTGCCCATCGTCTGGCCCCGTCGTTCGGTGGGAATCAGCTTCATCACCGTCGTCATCAGCAGCGGCACCATGACCGCGGTGCCGCAGGCCTGCACGATCCGCCCGCCGAGCAGCACCGCGAAGCCGGGTGCCAGCGCCGAGATCAGGGTGCCGGCGCAGAACGCGGACATCGACCCCAGGAACACGGCGCGCACCGAGAACCGCTGCAGCAGTGACCCGGACATCGGAATCACCACAGCCATGGTCAGCAGGAAGCCACTGGTGAGCCACTGCGCGGTGCGGGCGGTGATGTCCAGGTCGGCGATCAGCACCGGCAGCGCCACGCTCATGATCGTCTCGTTGAGGATCATGACGAACGCGGAGAAGACCAGCAGCGCGATGATGACGTTGGCCGACGGCGACGCCTGGGACGTGTGTGGTGCTTCCACGTCGGTTGCTCGGGTGATCGGCCCGGTATTCATGCACACTCCCTGGATTGCGGCACTGATCAGTGCGGCGTTCCAGAGTAGACGCGGTGTCGCGGGTCGGCGAATCCATTTTCCGCCCGCGTGATGTGGGACTCAATTCGCCAGCGGTGCAGACTGTTTCGGCGGGCTCGTCGAGGGGTGCTGCGGGGTCGGTGTTCGGCTCCCACT
The DNA here is from genome assembly GCA_900078775.1 of Mycolicibacterium aurum. Classification (GTDB taxonomy): domain Bacteria; phylum Actinomycetota; class Actinomycetes; order Mycobacteriales; family Mycobacteriaceae; genus Mycobacterium; species Mycobacterium aurum_A. Next base: position 5,332,609 of record LT549889.1, on the reverse strand, counting down.
CTCACTATATGGCCAGGGTGCGGGCTTGCCGCAAGCCCCCGGGGCCGGTGTAGCGTCGCCGACCACCTACAACGCACGGGGGTGCCGATGGCAGAGCAGGCCGATACGCCGGAACGTTTCGTCGTCCACGAGTCGGGGGCATACCTGCACGGGACGAGGGCCGACCTGGCGGTGGGCGCCCTGTTGGTACCGGGCCGGCCGTCGAACTACCAACAGGGCCGCGTGTCCAATCACGTCTACATGACCAAGGTGCTCGACGGTGCGGTGCTCGCCGCCGAGCTGGCGCTCGGACCGGGACGGGAACGGGTGTACATCGTGGAGCCGCTCGGGGCCGTGGAGGACGATCCGAACGTCACCGACAAGAAGTTCCCGGGCAATCCCACGCACTCCTACCGCAGTGCGGAGCCGGTGCGGGTCGTCGGGGAGATCACCGACTGGACGGGGCACTCCCCCGAGTATCTGGAGAAATTCCGGGCCGGGCTGGAAGAGTTGCGCCGCAAGGGACTCGACGTCATCTACGACTGAGGGGGTGCGCGGTGATGCTGCAGGTCTGTCCGAACGGCCCGCACGGGCCGCCGCACGTGCCGATCACCGCCGAGGAGATCGTGGACAGCGTGACCGCCGCTGTTGCGGCCGGCGCGCACGAGGTGCATGCGCACCCGAAAGCGCCCGATGGAACCGACAGCCTGCGGGCCGAGCATGTCGACCCGGTGGTGCAGGCCCTGCGGGCCGCCCACCCGGGCGTGCCGATCGGGGTGACCACGGGCGCCTGGGCGGTGCGGAATCCCGCGGATCGTCTGGAGCAGGTTGCCGGGTGGACGAGCCGTCCGGACTACGCCTCGGTGAACTGGCACGAGGACGGGGCGGCCGAGCTCGCGGACCTGTTGCTGGACATGGGGATCGGGGTCGAAGCCGGGATCTGGTTCGTCGAGGCGGCCGATGCATTCCGCCGGTATCCGCGGGTATCCGAGTGCACCCGAATCCTGATCGAGGCCACCTCTGCGGATGTCGGGACGGCCGTGGCCGACGCGGAGGCGATCGCCTCGGTGGTCGCGGCGTTGCCGCTGCCGGTGCTCTGTCACGGCGAGGGCGCGAATGCGTGGGCGCTATTCCGGCTGGCGGTCAGGTCCGGGTTCGATTCCCGAATCGGGTTGGAGGACACCTTCGTGCTGCCGGATGGGCGGAAGGCGGCGTCGAATGCGGACCTGGTGCGGGCCGCGGTCGGGTTGATGGCCACGGACTGATGTCGATGTGAAGCGGCCTGCCTGCTCGGGGAACACCACCAGGAGAGACACATATGACGTGGCTCTTTCCGCAACACTGTTCAAAGTCGAACTCGGCGTCTCCGATGTCGACCATGGTTACTACGCCGATCACACGCTGACCGTGGCCCGCCATCCCAGTGAGACCGATGAGCGGATGGTGGTGCGCTTGTTGGCGTTTGGGCTGCGCGCACACCGGCTCAGCGACGTCGACGGTGAGTTGGCGTTCGGGGCGGGCCTGTCCACCCCCGGCGTACCGGACTTGCGGCTCGCGGACTACACGGGCCGGACCCTGGAGTGGATCAACGTCGGCCAGCCCGATGAACGCGCCTTGAGCAAGGCAGCCGGCCAGGCCGACCAGGTGGTGTTGTTCCCGTTCGCCGCCGGCGTGGCCACATGGTGGCGCACCGTCGGCCCCAAAGTGGCGGGCCTGCCGAACCTGTCGGTGCTGCAGATACCGCACGCTCCGGTGCAGCAGCTGGCCCAAACTGTCGATCGGCGGGTCTCGGCGCAGGTGATGGTGATGGAAGGCGAGGTGACGATGACCGTGGGCGATGTCGACGTCACCTTCACTCCCGAGCCATTGCAGTGAACGACCAGCGTCGGAGGTGGCTGCGCGTCGGCGGGAGCAGCTGCGAAACAGCGCCACCAGTAGAGGCAGCGGCATTTGTTGGCTTCGCTGCAGGGTGTTCACGCTGTTCGGTGCTTCTTGTCCGGCAGTTGCTCGACCATCGGATTTTGATGTGTTCCGACCGGGCCGGATCATCGGCGTGCATTCGGCGTCACCGTAGTCTGGTGATCGTGCTCGATTGCGACGATGTGCGCCGGATCGCGTTGTCCTTTCCCGAGACCCGCGAAAAGGAACGCTGGGGGCATCCAACCTTCGATGTGGCCGGCAAGATGTTCGTGACGGTGCCTGATGACGAGACCTCGTTCGCCGTGCGATGTCCCCGGTTCGACCGCGAGGAACTGATCGCCGCCGAACCCGAAAAGTTCTGGGTGCCGCCGCACGAGGCACCGTCGGCCTGGGTACGCGTCCGGTTGATTGCACTCGACGATTCCGAGGAGTTACGCGACATTCTTCTCGACTCTTGGCGGCTGGCCGCCCCGAGCCGACTGACCGAGGCGGAGTAGCCGTCGGTCCGTACGCAGACAGCCGTGTCGCGAACGACAAACAAAGAAGGTCTTGATGGTGCCGCCGGTGGTAGGGGTGCTGTTGTCGATGGCCAAACTGGATGGCGAACGGCACCGCTTCTACCTGTGCTGTTTCAAGATTGCCACGGAGATGGCTGAGCGTTTCTGCCATCCAAGTGGCGAAAGTCGGAACGATACGGTGGTGCAGGACCGCGGTACGTACGACCAGTCAAGGCAGCGGCCTCTGAGGAATCGCACAAGGACGAGGACACGCTGGAAGGGCATCAACGACCGGTGGATGTCTAGTTCGCCGACGGCGTGCTGCGGCTGGGTACCCACACGGTCGAGGAACTGCTCCACGAGGCCCTACGCAACGCCACCGAGGTGGCCGCTGAATCCGTTGCTGCCGAACGCGATCGGCTCAACGATGCGGTGGCCAAGATCGCCGAGAGCTAGTTCGGCGACGCGGCGCAGTTGCGTCAAACTAAGCCTGAGGGCGCCGCACCGGAACCACCCGAATGATGCCGTCCAGCCCCGCGAAATCATCCGGGTTGGTGGTATATAGCGGTAGCCTGGCCGCGGCAGCAGTGGATGCGATCATCAGGTCAGCGATCCGGCGGCGAGGAGTCCGCCCGAGTGCCACGACGGCAGCGCTGATGCGCCCGAAGGCCCGGGCAGCCTCCGCCTCGAAGGGAATTGGGTCGAATTCACTCTCAGTACGTTGCAATACACCTGAGCGGCGGGCCCGCTCGTCGACGGCCTCTGCCCTGTCGCCCTCGACCAGGTGGACTCCGGCCGAGAGCTCTGCCAAAGTGATCGCGCTTATCGCCATCTCTTCGGGCAGATCGTTGGGATCGATCCGATGACGCAGGATCAGGATGTTTGTGTCCAGCAATCCGCGCGTGATCTCAGCGGGCATACGGGTCGCTCAGGGCCTCATCGAAGGCCGCGTCCTGGTCGGCCCGAAACGCGGTGATGTCAACCAATGGTGTCAACTGCGATCCTCGCGCGAATTCGGCGCGGGTAAGGTATCGCTTTCTCCTCCGCAACGGCACAAGCTCGCCGATCGGACGCCCGTCCCGGGTGACAGTGAATGAGTCACCACGTTCGACAGCGTCCATGATCTCCTTGGATCGCAGACGCAGATCCCGCTGGTTGACCTCGCGCGCGGCATCCATGTGCCACATGGTAGCACTGCGTGGCACAAACGGTAGAGCGTCGCGGCACAGCAGCAGCAACAGCAACAGCAGCTGTGAACATTCCACCCTTGCCCCTTAACGCTACGCGCAGTAGCGTAACTACCCGTGACGCGGAGCTTCCACGCCGGACAGCGATTCGACACCGCCGATGCCGATATCGTCGCCGCCCTGGAGCAGGTCAGCATCCCGACGCTGTTGCTCTCGCTCGTTCACATCACCGGCGATCCGCGGTGGATCCGGGATTTCAAGCAGGCCGGGCTGTTCCTCAACGAGGTGCAGGGCTTCATGTCCGAGGAGGACAAGGCCCGGGCCCGCGCCGAGGCACTGCCGGTCATCGCCGGCTACCGTGACGCCGGCTGTCCGGTACCCGAACCGCTGCCCGATGACCTGGTCCAGGAGATGCTGGATTGGGCGGCCTGTGAGCACGTGGGCGCGGACAATCTGCCACTGGTGCTGGAGGAACTCGACCTGCGCGGCGTCGACCCGCGCCGGCCCCGCACCGTGCCGGACGCCGGCGACTTCCACGTCGTGGTGAGCGGCTGCGGGGAATCCGGGGTACTGGCCGGAATCCGGCTCAAGCAGGCCGGGATCGGGTTCACCATCCTGGAGAAGAACACCGGCCCGGGCGGAACCTGGTGGGAGAACAGCTATCCCGGCGCCCGGGTGGACATCGCCAACCACTTCTACTGCTACAGTTTCGAACCCAGCAACCACTGGGAACACTTCTTCGCCGAGCAGCACGAACTGCGCCGCTACTTCGCCGACGTGGTCGACCGCCACGACCTGCACCCGCACATCCGGTTCGACACCGAGGTTTGCTCGCTGGCCTGGGATGAGGAAGCATCGGTCTGGCGGGTCGACACCGGCGCCGAGGTGCTGACCGCGCACGCCGTCATCACCGCCGTCGGCCAACTGAACCGGCCGCACCTGCCCGAGTTCCCCGGTGCGGACACCTTCACCGGACCGGCGTTTCATTCCGCGGCCTGGGATCACGACGTCGACGTCACCGGTAAGCGGGTGGCCCTGATCGGCGCCGGCGCCAGCGGCTTCCAGATCGCCCCGGCCATCGCCGATAAAGTACGGCACCTCACCGTGTTTCAGCGGACTGCGCAGTGGATGTTCCCCAACCCGATGTACCACGAGCCGGTCGCCGACGGCGTCCGCTGGGCCATGGAGCACCTCCCGTATTACGGGCGCTGGTACCGCTTCCTGCTGATGTGGCCCGGCGCCGACAAGGGTCTGGACGCCGCACTGGTCGACCCCGACTACCCCGACCAAGCCAACGCGGTGTCCGAGATGAACGCGATCGCCCGGATCATGTTCACCGACTGGATCACCACCGGAGTCGGTGACGATCCCGAGCTGCTGGCCAGGGTGCTGCCCGACTACCCGGCCACCGGCAAGCGCACCCTGCAGGACAACGGCAGCTGGCTGGCCACCCTCAAACGCGACAACGTCGATTTGGTGCGCACCCCGATCGACCGCCTCACCCCCGGCGGCATCGTCACCGCCGACGGAACCAGCTACGAGGCCGATGTCATCGTGTACGCCACCGGTTTCCGCGCCACCGAGGTGCTCGCCCCGATCCGGATCACCGGCCGCGACGGCCTCGATCTGCACCAGCTGTGGGGTGACCGGCCCTATGCCTACCGCAGCATCATGGTGCCGGGCTTCCCCAACCTGTTCATGACCTACGGCCCGGGCGCGCACCTCGCCCACGGCGGCAGCCTGATCCTGAACTCCGAGCTGCAGATGCGCTACATCGACCAGTGCCTGGAGCGGATCATCACCGAGAAACGGCGCAGCATCGAGCCGCTGCCCGAGCCGACCGCCCAATGGCATCGGCGCTCCCAGGACGGGATCCGCAAGACGGTCTGGGCCCACCCGTCGATCAAACACTCCTACTTCAAGAACGCCGACGGCGAGATCCACACCGTCAGCCCGTGGCGACTCAGCGCCTACCACGCCGCCGTCCGCGAACCCATCTGGTCGGACTTCCGGGAGGAATGAGCATGCGTTCAGTGATGGTCGACGCGAGCGGGATTGTCGATGTGCAGATGCGTCCGGACGCCCAACTGCCCGGCCCGGACGGCGCCGTCATCCAGGTCGAGGCCACCGCCATCTGCGGATCCGACCTGCACTTCCTGGAGGGCCACTACCCGATCTTCGAGCCGGTCGCCCTCGGCCACGAAGCCATCGGCACCGTCGTCGAAACCGGTTCAGAAGTCCACGGATTCAAGACCGGTGATCGAGTACTGGTCTCCTCGGTGGCGGGCTGCGGGCACTGCGCCGGCTGCGCCACCCGCGATCCGATCCGCTGTGTGCACGGCCCGCAGATCTTCGGGTCCGGCGCCCTGGGCGGCGCGCAGTCCGAACTGCTGGCGGTGCCGGCCGCGGACTTCCAGCTGCTGCGGATACCCGAGGGCATCAGTACCGACCAGGCACTGCTGCTGACCGACAATCTGGCCACCGGGTGGGCGGCGGCCAAACGCGCCGACATCCCGCTCGGCGGTTCGGTCGCGGTGATCGGCCTCGGCGCGGTCGGCATGTGCGCGCTGCGCAGTGCGCTGACCCTCGGCGCGGCAACGGTGTACGCCGTGGACCCCGTACCCGCACGCCGAGACCGCGCTCAGCGGGCCGGTGCGGTACCGGTGAAACCAGCCGGTGCCGGCACGATCCGGGAGGCCACCGGCGGGCGCGGTGTCGATTCGGTGATCGACGCCGTCGGCACCGACGCCTCCATCAACGATGCACTGGAGACCGTGCGCACCGGCGGCACCGTCTCGATCGTGGGGGTGCACGACCTGCAGCCCTACCCGCTGCCCGCGCTGGCCTGCCTGATCCGCAGCCTGACCATCCGGCTGACCACCGCCCCGGTGCAGCAGACCTGGCCGGAACTGGTCCCGCTGCTGCAGTCCGGACGACTCGACGTGGGCGGGATCTTCAGCACCACACTGCCGTTGGACGAGGCCGCCGCCGGATACGACGCCGCGATGTCCCGGGCCGGAGATCACCTGAAGGTGATGTTGGTGCCCTAGCGGAACGTCCGCTGCAGATGCGCCACCAGGGCCGCCGACTCGGCGGCACCCACGTAGCCGAGGTGCCCATCCGGACGGACCACGAACGCCGCCGCGCCGTCGACGCCGTAGGCCTTGGCGAAGTCCCCATCGGTGTCGCGCACCAGAGGCAGCACGGTGGCATCCACCGCGGCGTCGGCGTGAGCGACGACGTAGACATCGAGCAGTCCGTGCGCGGCCTCGATCGCCGATACGGCCACCGCCTCTAGGGCTTCGAAACCCGTTGTGGCATCGGCGTACAGCAGCAGGGTGTGCCGCGTGCCGGCCAGCAGCGTGTACAGCCGCACCGGATCGGCGACGGCCGGCCGCACCAACCCGCGGGCGTCCGGGGCGCGGCCCCGGCCCCGTCGGCGACGATCGGGCTGCCCGCATAGTCGATCAGCAGCTGCGCCTCGCGGCGGATCACGAAGGCCGGGTCGTCGGAGTCGGCACCGATGCCCTGGCGAGCGCTGCGCACGGTGCGCCCCACCACCTCTTCACCGACCGGACGACGTTCGGCGTCGTAGCTGCCCAGCAGACCGTCGGCGGCATCGCCGGTGACCGCCAGCGCCAGCTTCCAGGCCAGGTTGTAGGCGTCCTGGATGCCGGTGTTCATTCCCTGTGCCCCGGTGGGCGGGTGGATGTGCGCGGCGTCGCCGGCGACGAAGACCCGGCCTCGGCCGTACGCGTCGACGATGCGGTGGCTGATCCGGAACACCGAGGACCAGCGCAGGTTGCGCGCGACCGTCGGCTCCGGGGACAGCCGGTCCAGTACCGCCTGGATGTGCTGCAGCTCGGGCTTGCGTCCCTCGGAAAAGCCATGCTGCACATCGCCACCGGCGTCCGCGCGCAGCTCGTCGGGCACCAGCATGGACATCCGGTAGCGTCCCCGGCCCGGCAGCGGGATGCACACCAGCAGGTCATCTGTCTCGCCGTCGATCTGATGCATCGCCCGGACGTTGTAGTCGTGCGGCAGCGACCAGTCGACCTCGACATCGCCGAGCATGTACTGCTCGGCGAAGGCCGCACCCTCGAAGGTCAGCCCGAGGGTCTTGCGCACGATCGAATGCGCACCGTCGGCGCCGATCAGGTACCGCGCCCGCACCGCCTGTTCGCTGCCGTCCAGAGTGCTGAGCGTGGCGGTCACGCCGTCGGCGTCCTGCTCGAAGGCACTGAGCCGCACCCCGCGCTCGATCGACACATTGCGGGTGGCCAACTCCGCGCGCAGCACGGCTTCGGTGGCGTACTGCGGCAGCCCGATGAACCCGAAGGGCACATCCGCGGGCAGCGCCAACTCGAGCTGAGCGACCTTCTCGCCGTTGACGTAGACGAGTTGACCGCGGAACGGCACCGCTGCATCCAGGATCGGTCGCAGCACACCGATTCGCTCGAAGACTTCGAGGGTACGGGGCTGCACTCCAACGGCTTTGGCGTACAGCGGGGGTTCCAGCAGCGGATCGACGATGCGGACCGCGACGCCGCGGCGGGCGAGTTCGATGGCGGCGGTCAGACCGATCGGCCCGGCACCCGCGATCAGGACGTCAGTATCGGTCACCGCAGTGAGTATGCCGCCGCATCAGGTATCGCGCGGGCTTTCCTGCACGTGCGCGCGCAGATTTCCGCGCAGCTTCACCAGGCCGCGCTGCAACACCTCGAACTCCTCGGTCGTCAACCCGGTGGCGGCCACCAGGTCCATCTCCACGCCCTGCTCACGCAGGGCCCGGCCGGCCTCGGTCAGGGTCACCACCACCTGGCGTTCGTCCTCGGTGGAGCGTCGCCGGGTCAGATACCCCATGGCCTCCAGGCGTTTGAGGATCGGGGTCAGGGTGTTCGATTCCAGGAACAGCTTCTCGCCGAGCCCGCTGACGGTCTGGTTGTCCTGCTCCCACAGCGCCACGATCACCAGGTACTGGGTATAGGTGATGCCGAGCTTGTCCAGGATCGTCTTGTAGGCCTTGCCGTAGGCGAGGTTGGCCGAGTACACGGCGAAGCACAGGAAGTCGGACAGCGGGGGCGGACTGGGCCTCATGACGAAATTATAGCGCGCACGATCCAATCGGGAATGAATCAATGTCGGGCCGAGTTCTATCAGGCAATCGCGTCCGACACCCGGGCCGATCCCAGACGAGGAGCACACGATGACCGTTCAGTACACCGCGCAGACCCACACCACCGGCGGCCGCCAGGGTGAGTCCTACAGCTCGGACGGCAAGCTGGACATCCAGCTGACCCCGCCCGGGGGCACCGGTGACGGCACCAACCCCGAGCAGCTGTTCGCTGCCGGCTGGTCGGCCTGCTACCTGAGCGCGATGGGCCTGATCGCCGGCCAGCACAAGGTCAAGCTGCCCGCCGAGACCGCCGTCGACGCCGAGGTCGACCTGGTCAGCAGCGACGGTGGCTTCTCCCTGGAGGCCCGGTTGAACGTGACCATTCCCGACGTCGACCGCGAGACCGCCCAGGCGATCATCGACGGAGCCCATCAGGTCTGCCCCTACTCGAAGGCCACCCGCGGCAACATCCCGGTGACCGTCACGCTGGTCTGATCTGCGCCGAGGGCTGGTGCTGCGTGATGCAGTGAATCCCGCCGCCGCGCGCGAACAGTGCCCGGGCATCCACCGAGATCACGGTGCGGCCCGGGTACTGTTCGGCCAGGATCGCGGCGGCATCGGCGTCCCGCGGGTCCCCGAAGGCGCAGGCGATGACGCCGCCGTTGACCACCAGATGGTTGATGTAGCTGTAGTCGACGTACCCCTCGTCGTCGGTGATCGTGTCCGGTGCCGGCATCTCGACGATCTCGAATCGGCCACCGAGTGACTCCCGAATTTCCTTGCACACCAGGGTGTCCGGGTGTTCCTGGGCGGTCTGGGTGTGCAGCAGCAGCCGACCCGGCGCGGTGAACGCGGCGACGATGTCGACGTGCCCGCGGGTGCCGAAGCGCTGTGAGTCGCGGGTCAGCCCGCGCGGCAGCCACACCACCTCGCTCGCCCCGATGGTGCGGCGCAGCTCGTCCTCCACCTCGGCCTTGCCGAGTCCCGGATTGCGGCCCGGGTCGAGTTGCACGGTCTCGGTGACCAGCACGGTGCCACGTCCGTCGACCTGAATTCCGCCGCCCTCATTGACAAGTGGTGACGACACCACCGGCACCCCGGCGATCTCGGCGACCAGGGCACCGACCTTCGCATCACGATCCCAACGCGCCCAGTCCTGGCCACCCCAGCCGTTGAACACCCAGTCCACCGCGGCCACCGACCCATCCTCGGCGTGCACGAAGGTGGGACCGATATCGCGCATCCAGGCGTCGTTCAGCGGCACCTCGACCAGTTCGATGGCTTGGGAGACATAGCGTTTGGCGGCGTCGACCTCCCCCGGGTCGACCAGCAGGGTGACCGGTTCGAACTCGGCGATGGCGTGCGCGACGGCCGCCCAGGAGGAGCGGGCCTCGTGGTGCTCGGCCTCGGTGTCGCCGAGCGAATAGCCCGCGGACGGGAAGGCCATCCACACCCGGTCCTGCGGGGCACCCTCGGCGGGCATCAGCCACGGCCCAATTTCTCGTCTCGCGGTCGCTCCGGTCCTCGCTCGTACCTCGCTGCGATCCTCACTCGCGCTCGACTCGTAGGACATCACTTCACCACCGCGGTGGCTTCGTGCCCCGTGCCGTACGGCCGCGAGGCGTCCACCGGCGCGGTCAGCGCGCCGTAGCTGTCCGGGCGCCGCGTCAACAGAAACGGGAAGAGCTCCAACCAATCCCGGCGCTGATCCAGATCCAGGTCGGCCACCAACACCGCCTCCTCGTCGCGCGGCGCCTGCACCAGCACCCGGCCGTACGGGTCGGAGATGAACGAGGACCCGTAGAAGGACAGCGACCCCTCGTTGCCGGTGCGGTTGGGCACCACCATGAACAGTCCGCTGCTGATGCCGTTGGCCACGATCACCTGCTGCCACAGTGGCCGGGTGTCGAGGGCCGGGAACACCGGCTCCGACCCGATCGCCGTCGGGTAGACCACGATCTCGGCGCCGCCCAGCGAATAGTTGCGCGCCACCTCGGGGAACCATTCGTCCCAGCAGGTCGGCATCCCGATGCGGGCGCCCAGACCGTCGGGGGCGTAGACCGGGTAGGCGTCCTCGGCGGGGCCCGGCCGGAAGTAGGTGTCCTCGTAGTAGCCGGCCGAGATCGGGATGTGCGTCTTGCGGGTGCGCCCGGCCAACTCTCCGGCCGGGGACACCAGGATCGCGGTGTTGTAGCCCAAACCGTCGGCCGCCGGCACCTTCTCATACAGCGAGGCGTGCACGAAGATGCCGTTGGCCCGGGCGGCCTCGGCCGCCAGCGCGAACGTGGGCCCGCCGGTGAGGTCCTCGGCCTGCGCGCCCGGGTTGGGCCCAGCGGGTACGTCGGCCGGGTAGCGCAGCAGGGTGATCTCCGGCAGGAACACCGCGGTGGCGCCCTCGCCGGCCGCCCGGTCGATGCCCTCGCGCAGCACCCGGGCCAACTCTCCCGCGTCGGGACGCCAGCGGTGCTGCACCAGGCCCACCCGCAGCGGCGGCCGCTGCGACGGGTGTGAGCGGGACAGCGGTTCGGCGGCCGGGGCGATCAGCGTCTGCATGTCGAAACTCCTAAAACGAATCAGATTCGTTTATTGTGGGGTGTGCGCACGCCGTTGTAAAGAGCACGGGAGGAATCGCATGGGACGACCCAAGGTGGCCATTCTGTCCAGTGAACGGATCGCCTCGGCGGCAATGGATCTCGTCGATGCGACCGGCGGATTCACCATCCCCGAACTGGCCCGCAAACTGAAGGTCAGCCCGTCCTCGCTGTACAACCACGTGGCCGGGCGCGAACAGATCATCGAACTGCTCCGGGAGAAGGCGATGAGCGAGGTCGAACTCCCGGACCCCACCGGCCCGTGGCTCGACGTCGTCGCCGCCATCATGCGGTCCTACCGGCGCAGCTACGCCCGCTACCCGCGGCTGATCCCGCTGTTGACGGCCTACCCGGTCACCAGCGAGCAGGCCATCACCATGTACAACGCGCTCGCCCGCACCCTGACCGAGGCCGGCTTCGACCCCCGCGACACGTTGCGCATCATCACCCTGATCGACAGCTTCGTACTCGGTTCCGCACTCGACGCGGCCGCCCCAGCGGCCCCCTGGGGTGCCAGCCCCGACGTCGGCCCGGAACTCGCGGCCGCCCTCGACACCGGCGCCGACAAGGCCGACCGTGCCGGGGATGCGTTCGATTTCGGTCTCGAGGTGCTGTTGCGCGGGCTCAGCGCTCTCTGAATTCCACTGCGCGAAGACCGTTCTCGCCGCACACCGGGAGACCGTGCCGGTCGCCCTGGGTGTGCGCGGCTGACTTTCGATTCCCGGTGAGCACAACCGGTGAGCACCGACGCGGATCGTCCTAGTGTCCGGCCATGGCCCAACCCGCGAAACTCAACGAGGACTGGCTGGCCGTGATCGTCGGCCTGGCGCTGCTGGCGCTGGTGCTGCTCGGCGTCATCCCCGGGAGCGTGATCCCGTGACCGAGACCGAGGACGTCACCGCCGGCAAGGACGCCGCCGAACGCACCGATCCGCGCTCCAGCCGGCTGGGCTTCGTCATCGCCGGCGTGTTCGTGGTGATCGCGCTCGGGGCGGCCACCCGGTTCCTGGAGCAAATGGTCCCCGGCTGGGCGGCCGGAACCCCGCTGGCCAAGGTGGCCAAGTCCATCGAGTTCCCGATCTACGCGATCGCACTGGGCCTGGTCGGCAACATCATCCTCACCAAACTCGCTCTGCGCGAAGCGGTCTCGCGCGGTTTCCGCACCGAGTTCTTCATCAAGACCGGCCTGGTCCTGCTCGGCGCGTCGATCAACCTCAAACTTCTGGTCACCGCCGCGGGACCGGCCATCGTCCAGGCGCTACTGCTGATCACCATCGTGTTCGGGTTCACCTGGTGGCTGGGCGGCCGCCTCGGCCTGGAGGACAAGCTGCGGGCGTTGCTGGCCTCGGCGGTGTCGATCTGCGGGGTCAGCGCCGCCATCGCCGCCGCCGGCGCGGTGCAGGCCAAACGCGAACAGCTGGCCTACGCCGCCTCCCTGGTGATCATCTTCGCGCTCCCGTCGATCTTCCTGCTGCCGTGGCTGGCCTCGGTGTTCGGGCTCTCCGATGCGGTAGCCGGTGCCTGGATCGGCGGCAACATCGACACCACCGCCGCGGTGGCCGCGGCCGGGGCGATCGCCGGTGAGGACGCCCTGCAGATCGCGACCATCGTCAAGACCACCCAGAACGCGTTGATCGGCGTCGTCGCGATCGCGCTGACCGCGTACTTCGCGCTGAAGGTGGAGCGGAAATCGGGAGCCCAGGCCCGCCCGTCGCTGCGCGAGTTCTGGGACCGGTTCCCCAAGTTCGTGCTCGGCTTCATCGCCGCCTCCGTCATCGGCACCCTGTACCTGCTGTGGGGTGGGGACAAGGCCGATATCTCCACCGTCAACGATCTGCGCACCTGGTTCCTGATCTTCGCGTTCGTCGCCATCGGTCTGGAGTTCTCGCTGCGCGGGCTACGCGAGGCCGGCTGGCGGCCGGTGGCATTGTTCGCCGCGGCGACCGTGGTGAACATCGTGGCGGCGCTCGGCCTGGCGACCCTGCTCTTCGGGAACTTCACCGTCGGGTAGCGGTTACGCTCACGGCGTGTCGTCAACCTGGTCCCGGCGAGGGTTCCTGCTGGCGCTCGCCGCCGGGTCGGCGGCGGCCGCCGCGGGCTGCCGGTCCACGCCGCCGGGCAGCGTCGCCGACGACGGGTCCGTCACCGTCGAGCACGCCTTCGGGCAGACCCGGATCCCGGGCCCGCCCACCCGGGTGGTCAGCGCCGGTCTGACCGGTCAGGACTGCCTGCTGGCGGTCGGGGTGATCCCGATCGGGGTGACCGAATGGTTCGGCGGGCAGCCGTTCGCGGTGTGGCCGTGGGCGACCGCGGCCCTCGGGGACGCCCAACCGGTGGTATTGAACCTCGACGACGGGCTGAACTTCGAGGCCATCACCGCGCTGAACCCGGACCTGATCATCGCCACCAACGCCGGGCTGGACCGCGACACCTACACCCGGCTGTCCAACGTCGCCCCCACCATCGCCCAGTCCGGCCCGGACGCGTTCTTCGAACCGTGGAAGGACCAGGCCACCGCCATCGGATCCGCGGTGTTCCAGCACGACCGGATGCAGCAGCTCATCACCGACATCGACGACCGGTTCACCGCCCTCGGCGCGGAGAACACCGTGTTCAAGGGCAAGCGCGCACTGCTGCTGCAGGGCGGCCTGGACGGCACCGATCTGGTCGCCACCCCGCCGGGTTGGCGCACCGAGTTCCTCACCCAACTCGGCTTCGAGGTCCCCGAGGTCGACCGGACGGTCCCGCGGGACCGGATGGCCGAGGTGCTGGAGGCGGCCGATGTGCTGATCTGGACCGCCGACGACGCCGAGATCACGGTGCTGTCCGCCGATCCGGTGATCGCCGCACAGGGCCCGCGCAACGTGTTCACCGGCCGTGACCTGGCCGCGGCGATCACCTTCAGCTCGCCGCTGTCGCTGCCGCTGGTGGCCGAGGCGCTGCCGCCGATGCTGCGCGCCGCGCTGGGCTGACCGCCGCCTGCGAGAATGACCGGGTGAACAGCCCGGCCGACCCGCAGCGCCCCGCCTACGCGAACGCCGGTTCGGCCTACTATCCGGTACTCGTCGCCGTCTTCACCGCGCTGATCATCATCTCCAACGTCACCGCCACCAAAGGGGTGGCCTTCGGCCCGATCATCACCGACGGCGGGTTCATCGTGTTCCCGCTGACCTACGTGATCGGCGACGTGCTCTCCGAGGTGTACGGCTTCAAGGCGGCCCGGCGCGCCATCCTGGTCGGCTTCGCGATGAACGCCCTGGCCGCGCTGGCGTTCTGGGTGACGATCTATCTGCCGGCCGCCGACTTCTACGTCAACCAACCGCACTTCGAGAACGTCGTGCACGCCTACACCCAGCTGATCGTCGCCGGCCTGGCCGGATTCCTGGTCGGGCAGACGATCAACGCCTGGCTGGTGGTGAAGATCAAGGAGCGCACCAAGGAGAAGCATCTGTGGGCCCGGCTGATCGGGTCCACCTTCGGCGGCCAGCTCGGTGACACCCTGGTGTTCTGCGCCATCGCCGCCAACGCCATCGGCATCACCAGCTTCTGGGATTTCGTCGTCTACACCGCGCTGGGCTGGCTGTACAAGACCGTCATCGAGGTGGTCATGCTGCCGGTGACCTACCGGGTGATCGCGGTGATCAAGCGCCGGGAACCGACGTATCAGCCTGCTCTGTGAGCAGGCTCTAAGGATGGTCTGGCAAAGTCCGCAGACCCCTCGAAAATCAACCTACTCAGCGGTAGCTTCGGTAGATGAGCGTGACAACGGAAATCAAGGCGCCCGGCGCACTGGGCACCGTTCGTGACTATGGCGATCAGGCGTTGCTGCTCGAGTTCGACAGCACCGCGGACGTATTGGCGTGGACCGAAACCCTCAAACAGGCCGGTCTACCGGGCGTGCTGGACATCGTGCCGGCTTCGCGCACCGTGCTGATCAAACTGGCCGGCCCGCGCTATCAACCGCCCACCCGGCAACGGCTCGGAAAACTGCGGCCCGAATACACCGTGCGGGAGACCGGCACCGCGCAGCACCCCGACGTGGTCATCGACGTCACCTACGACGGCGAGGACCTGCAGGCGGTGGCCGACCTGACCGGGCTGAGCACCGCCGAGGTGGTGGCCGCGCACACCGGCACCCTGTGGCGCGTCGGATTCGGCGGATTCGCACCGGGATTCGCCTACCTGGTCGACGGCGACCCGCGCCTGCGGGTGCCGCGCCGGGACGAACCCCGCACCCGGGTACCCGCCGGATCGGTCGCCCTGGCCGGCGAGTTCAGCGGCATCTACCCGCGGGTCTCCCCCGGCGGCTGGCAGTTGATCGGCCGCACCGACGCCGCGCTGTTCGACGTGACCCGTGACAATCCCGCGCTGCTGACGCCGGGCATGACCGTCGCCTTCCGGGAGATCTCATGAGCGACGCTTGCGGAGCGAACCGACAATCCACATGCGAGACCCGAGCCTGCGAGGGAATCAAATGACCATCACGCTGGAAGTCCTGCGCACCGGGCCGCTGGCCCTCGTCGAAGACCTGGGCCGGCCCGGCCTGGCCCACATGGGGGTGAGCCGGTCCGGCGCCGCCGACCGCCGCGCGCACACCCTGGCCAACCGCCTGGTCGCCAATCCGGGCGAGCACGCCACCGTCGAGGTCACCTTCGGCGGGTTCTCCGCCCGGGTCCGCGGCGGGGACGTCACCATCGCGGTGACCGGCGCCGACACCGACCCGGCAGTCAACGGGGTTCCGTTCGGCACCAACAGCATTCACTACGCAAAGGACGGCGAGGTGATCTCGCTGGGAGCGCCGCACTCGGGGCTGCGCAGCTACCTCGCGGTGCGTGGCGGCATCGACGTGCAGCCGGTGCTGGGCTCGCGCAGCTACGACGTGATGTCGAGCATCGGGCCGGCGCCGCTGCAGCCCGGGGACGTGCTGCCGGTCGGCGAGCACACCGCGGACTTTCCTGAGATCGATCAGGCCCCGGTCGGCACCATCGAACCCGACATCCTGGAGCTGAAGGTGGTGCCCGGCCCGCGGGACGACTGGTTCGTCGACCCCGACATCCTGGTGCGGACCAACTGGCTGGTGACCAACCGCAGCGACCGGGTCGGGATGCGGCTGGTCGGCATGCCGCTGGAGTACCGCTGGCCCGACCGTCAGTTGCCCAGTGAGGGCGCCACCCGCGGCGCTATCCAGATCCCGCCCAACGGCTTCCCGGTGATCCTGGGACCCGACCACCCGGTGACCGGCGGCTATCCGGTGATCGGGGTGGTGACCGACGAGGACATCGACAAGCTGGGCCAGACCCGGCCCGGGCAGACGGTGCGGCTGCACTGGTCACGTCCCCGCAAACCGTTCTGATCGGATACCGCCGTTTGGTGGTAGAAACGCACTTGTGCGCAGTCACCCGCAGGGGCAGGCCGCGGTGCACGAGGTTCACACCGCCCGCCTGATCCACACCGCCGATCTGGACGCCGAGACCCGCGCGGATGCCCACCGGATGGTGGTCGAGTCGTTCGTCGGCGCCGACGGCGCGTTCACCGAGGCCGACTGGGAGCACGCCCTGGGCGGGATGCACGCCCTGATCAGCCACCGCGGCGCCATCATCGCGCACGGCGCGGTGGTGCAACGCCGGCTGCTCTACCGCGGCACCGCGCTGCGCTGCGGATACATCGAGGCCGTCGCGGTGCGCGCGGACTGGCGCGGCCAGGGTCTGGCCACCGCCGTGCTGGACGCCCTGGAACAGGTGCTGCGCGGCGCGTACCAACTCGGTGCGCTCAGCGCGACGGAGGCCGGCCTGGCGCTGTACCTGCCCCGCGGCTGGCAGCAGTGGACCGGCCCCACCTCGGTGCTGGCCCCGACCGGCGTCACCCGCACCCCCGAGGACGACGGCTCGGTCTACGTACTGCCGGTCGGCGTCGAACTGGACAGGACCGCCGACCTCGTCTGCGACTGGCGCGACGGTGACGTCTGGTAGAGCGGCCGGGCCTCACAGGCCATCGCCGGCCGCGGTGAGCGGAAGTTCACTGCCGGGTTATCGCGAGCAGCGATTGCGCAACAAAGCGCTCCTACTCTCTGGACCCATGCCCGCTGCGTTCTCCGCGTCCCGACCCGGGGCGACACTGCCGTGCAACCGCCGGGTAACACCGAAGAAACATGGACTGAATACACAGGTGTCATGACTGGACCTGACTGGGCTCCGCTCACCGGGTTCCGGGTCGCCGTGACCTCGGCCCGCCGGGCCGAGGAGTTGAGCGCGCTGCTGACCCGCCGGGGCGCCGATGTGACCAGCGCGGCCGCCATCAGCATGGTGCCGCTACCCGACGACGCCGAGCTGCGCCGCAACACCGAGGCGCTGATCGCCTCCCCACCCGACATCGTGATCGCCACCACCGGCATCGGGCTGCGCGGCTGGATCGCCGCCGCCGACGGGTGGGGGCTGGCCCACGAACTGACCGCCGCGCTGGCCGACGCCCGCATCGTGTCACGCGGCCCGAAGGCCACCGGTGCGCTGCGCGCCGCCGGGCTGCCCGAGGAATGGTCCCCGGAATCGGAGTCCTCCCGCGAGCTGCTGCACTACCTGCTGGAAGGCGGCATCAACGGGATGCGGATCGCGGTCCAGCTGCACGGCACCAACGACGACTGGGATCCGTTCCCGGAATTCCTCGACGAACTGCGGGCCGCCGGCGCCGACGTGGTGCCGATCCGGGTGTACCGGTGGAACCCGGCGCCCCGCAACGGGCCGTTCGACCAGCTGGTGCTCGGGATCGCCGAGCAGCGGTTCGACGCCGTCAGCTTCACCTCCGCCCCGGCGGTGGCCGCCCTGCTGCTGCGGGCCAACGACCTGGGCGTGGAGGCGGCGGTGCTGGGCGCCCTGCGCACCAACGTGCACGCCATGTGCGTGGGCCCGGTCACCGCGCGGCCGCTGGTCCGGCTCGCGGTGCCCACCTCGGCTCCCGAGCGGATGCGCCTCGGCGCGCTGGCCCGGCACATCACCGACGAGCTGCCGCTGCTGCAGTCCCGCCGGATGCGGGTGGCCGGGCATCTGCTGGAGATCCGCGGTACCTGCGTGCTGGTCGACGACGTGGTCAAGGAGCTGCCGCCGGCCGGGATGGCCACCATCCGGGCACTGGCGCACCGGCCCGGTGCGGTGGTGTCCCGGTTCGACCTGCTCAGCGCGCTGCCCGGCAGCGGCACCGACACCCACGCGGTGGAGACCGCGGTGCTGCGGCTGCGAACCGCGTTGGGCGACAAGAACATCGTGTCGACGGTGGTGAAGCGCGGCTACCGCCTGGCCGTCGACGAGTATCCGATCGGAGCGGCATGAACAGGCATACCTCGGCGGTGCTGGTGGCCCACGGCACCCGCAAGCCCGGCGGGGTGTCCATGGTGGGCGAGCTGGCCCGCCGGGTCGGTGAGACGCTCGGCCGCGAGGTGCATGTCGCGTTCGTCGATGTGCTCGGCCCCACCCCCTGCGAGGTGCTCGACAGCCTGCCCCAGCACCGGCCGGCCGTCCTGGTCCCGGCCTTTCTGGCCGCCGGTTACCACGTCCGCGTCGACGTGCCCGCCCATGTCGAGGCCAGCACCCATCCGGCGGTGACGGTGACCCGACCGCTGGGCCCGTGCCCGGGCACGGTGCGCGTGCTGGCCGACCGGCTCTTCGAATCCGGATGGCGCCCAGGAGATTCTGTCGTCCTGGCCGCAGCAGGCACCTCGGATCCGGGTGCGCAGTCCGATCTACGTCAGACCGCGGCGATGCTGTCCGCGCTGACCGGTGACCGTGTCGAACTCGGTTATGCGGCCACCGGGGCGCCGACGGTCGCCGAGGCCGTCGAGACGGTCCGCGAGCGCAGCGACGGGGCAAAGGTCGCCGTGGCCTCCTACCTGCTGGCCGACGGACTGTTCCAGGACCGGATGCGCGCCGCCGGGGCGGACGTGGTGAGCGAGCCGCTGGGCATCCACCCCGGCATGGTCCGGCTGATCGCCGGCCGGTTCCGCCGGGCCGCCGCCGTGCAGCTGCCCAGCGCCGCCTGATCCGCACGGCGCGACCTGGCGATTCTTCGGCAGCCCTTGCCCTGGACTAGAATCGGGCAAATGTCTTCGTGGGGGCGTGGTGAGCAGCTACGCGCGCAGTTACTCGCCATCCTGCAGGATGCAGATCAGCCGATGACGACCTCGGAGCTGCGCGATCACCTGCATGCGCAGCACGCCTCCGGCGCCGTCATCGAATCCGTCTACCGCAACCTGACGGTGCTGCAGCGCCGCGGCGAGGTGGAGCGCCGGCCGGGTGCCGGCCGCGGCGCCTACTGGGGGCCGACGGAGGCTACGCAGCGATCTGCACGTAGCCGTCCGGCGTGACCCGGGTCCGGTACACCGGCACCGAGATCGACGGATCGTCCAGGCACACACCGTCATCCAAGGCGAACGCCTGCTTCTTGATCGGCGACTGAACGCAGGCCCGGCCGGCCCGGTCCCCGACGATGCCACGGGACATCACCGCCGCCCCGGAGAACGGGTCGATGTTGCCGACCGCGTGCAGCGCACCGTCGTCGAGCCGGAACAACGCGACCTGCTCACCACCGGGCATCAGCACCGCGACACCGCGGCAGGGCAGCAGCCGCTCGTAGGCGCAGGCCGTGACCCATTCCGAATTGCCTTGGGCGTCCATCTCTTTGCGGTCATCGAGCAGAGTCATCAGGCCTCCTGTGCGGGACGCATCTTCGGCATGCCGATCGGCACCTTGCGGCCGAACGACTCGGTGAATTCGATGGAGGGGTCCGCGACCTCGGGCGCGTTGACGAAGGAGACGAAGCGTGACAGCTTCTCCGGATCGTCGAGCACCCCCTTCCACTCGCAGGCGTAGCCGTCCACGTGCCGCTCCACCGCGGCCTCGAATTCGCTTGCCAGCCCGAGTGAGTCATTGCATACGACGTCGCGCAGATGATCCAGGCCACCGTCGAGGGTGTCCAGCCACGGCGCGGTGCGCTGCAGCCGGTCCGCGGTGCGGATGTAGAACATCAGGAACCGGTCGATGTAGCGGATCAGGGTCGCGTCGTCGAGGTCGCCGGCCAGCAGCTGGGCGTGCTTGGGGGTCATCCCGCCGTTGCCGCACACGTACAGGTTCCAGCCGGTCTCGGTGGCGATCACCCCGACGTCCTTGCCGCGGGCCTCCGCGCATTCGCGGGCGCAGCCCGACACCCCCATCTTGATCTTGTGCGGGGCGCGCAGGCCGCGGTAGCGCAGTTCCAGGTTGATGGCCATCTGCACCGAGTCCTGCTGCCCGTACCGGCACCAGTCGCTGCCGACGCAGCTCTTCACCGTGCGCAGCGACTTGCCGTATGCCTGACCGGATTCCATACCGCCCTCGACGAGGCGGCGCCAGATTTCGGGCAGCTGATCCACCCGGGCGCCGAACATGTCGATGCGCTGGCCGCCGGTGATCTTGGTGTACAGGTCGAAGTCGCGGGCGATCTCGCCGATCAGGATGAGCTGCTCGGGGGTGATGTCACCGCCGGGCACCCGTGGCACCACCGAGTAGCTGCCGTTGCGCTGGATGTTGGCCAGGAAGTGGTCGTTGGAGTCCTGCAGCGAGGCCTGCTCCCCGCCGAGCACATGGTCCGAGCTGGTCGAGGCCAGGATCGAGGCGACGGTGGGTTTGCAGATGTCGCAACCCTTTCCGGTGCCGAACTTCTCGATCAGGCCAGAGAAGGTGCGGATCTCGGTGGCACTGATGATCTCGAACAGTTCGGCGCGGGACTGGCCGAAGTGTTCGCACAGCGCCTTGGACTGCTCGACACCCTCGGCTTCGAGCAGTTGTTTGAGCAGCGGCACGCAGGATCCGCAGGAGGTGCCGGCCAGCGTGCACTTCTTCAGGCCTGCCACATCGGTGCAACCACCGCAGATCGCCTCCAGCAGATCACCTTTGGTGACGTTGTTGCACGAGCAGATCTGCGCGATGTCGGGCAGCGCGCCGACGCCGAGGGCGGCCGCGCCGTCCCCGCCCCCCGCCGGGGCGATCAGCGACAGCGGGTCGCCGGGCAGCTCGCTGGCCACCATGGGGCGCAGCACCCCGTATGCCGAGGCGTCGCCGACCAGGATGCCGCCGAGCAGCGTCTTGGCGTCGTCGGAGAGGACCAGCTTGGCGTAGGTCTGCTTCACCGGGTCGTTGACCACGACGTCCAGGCTGTTGGGGGTATGGCCTTTGGCGTCACCGAAACTGGCGACGTCGACCCCCATCAGCTTGAGCTTGGTGGACATATCGGCCTCGGGGAACTCGGCCTCGCCGCCGAGCAGCCGGTCGGCCACCACCTCGGCGCTGGTGTAGCCCGGGCCGACCAGGCCGTAGCAGCGACCCTCGATGGCGGCCACCTCGCCGACCGCGTAGATACTGGGATCGCTTGTCACACAGGATAGGTCGGTCATGACGCCGCCACGCTGGGCGACCTCCAGGCCGGCCTCGCGGGCGAGTTCGTCGCGCGGGCGCACGCCGGCGGCGAAGATGACGACACCGGCCTCGATGCCGCGGCCGTCGTTCAGGGTGACCCGGACCGCGTCGGAGGACTGTGATTTGCGGAGCGGCTGGTTCTTCTGGGCCGGGTGGATGCTCTCGGTGCTGACCCCGGTGTGTACCTCGATGCCCAGCCCGCGGACCATCCGGGTCAGCACGGTGCCGCCGGCCTCGTCGAGCTGGGCGGCCATCAGGTGCGGGGACATTTCCAGCACGTGGGTGTCCAACCCGAAGCCGCGCAACGCATTCGCCGCCTCCAGCCCGAGCAGACCACCACCGATCACCACACCGACCGGGGTTTTGGTCTGCAGCGCGGCCTGCGAGCCGGCCCGGATGGCGTCCAGGTCGTCGAGGGTGCGGTA
Source organism: Mycolicibacterium aurum (assembly GCA_900078775.1). GTDB lineage: Bacteria > Actinomycetota > Actinomycetes > Mycobacteriales > Mycobacteriaceae > Mycobacterium > Mycobacterium aurum_A. Next base: position 5,310,459 of record LT549889.1, on the reverse strand, counting down.
GACGTGGCACTGCGGCAGGTCGCGGCCCGGCACCGGCGGCACGAACGCGTACGAGCCGGTGGCCAGCACCAGCGCGTCGTAGTCCAGCGACCGCCCGTCGGCCAGGGTGACGGTCTTGGCGTCCCGGTCGATCGACCGCGCGGCCACCCCGAGATGCAGGACGACACCGTCGTCACCGGCGTAATCGTTGCCTGGCAGCGCCAGCTGGGTGCGGTCCCAGTGCTCGGTGTAGCCGGTCAGGCCGACGCGGTCGTATGCGGCGTCGGCCTCCTCGGAGAGCACCGTGACCCGCCACAGGCCCTCGGTGTCGCGGGCGCGCAGCGCCTCGACGAAGCGGTGCCCGACCATGCCGTGTCCGACGACCACTACATGCTTGGGGAGCACATGCTTGGCTGATTGCATACCGCGACGGTAGGTAGCCGATATTGCCGCAATGTCGCGCTGTGTGAATCGGCCGTCACGGTGTCCTCACAGGTGCGGCGGGGGCGCTGTGAGAGCCGGACCCTGCGCCGAGATCCTCGTCCTGCGGGTCCGTCCCGGGCCTAGCTCCAGCGGGACAGCAGCTCGTTGGTCCGCTCGGTCAGTGCGGCCTGCAGGAACGGGCCGAAGCTGATCCGGCCGACCCCGAGCGGGCCGAACCGCGCCGGATCGTCCTGGCCGGGCAGCGCGATGGCGTTGATCGGCAGCGGCAGCTCCTCGGCCAGCCGGCGGTAGGTGTCGTCGTCGTGGCGGCCCACCGGGTACAGGCTGTCCGCGCCGGCGTCGGCGGCGAGCTTGAGGCGGCGGACCGCGCGCTCGAACCGGTCCGACTCCGCACCGACCTGCCGCAGGAACAGGTCGGTGCGCGCATTGATCACCACGTGCACCCCGGCCGCCTCGGCGGCCTTGCGCAGCTCCCCCACCAAGGCGGCGTGCTCCTCGTCGGTGCGGATCCGCCCGCCCTCGGAGTGCACGGTGTCCTCGATGTTGAGCCCGACCGCCCCGGCCGAGAGCAGTCCGTCGATCAGCCGGGCGGCCGACTCGCCGTAACCGGACTCGATGTCCACCGAGATCGGTGCGTCCACCGCGGCGGTGATCTGGGCGACCCGGGTGGTCAGATCGTCGAAAGTCATCCCCTCACCGTCGGGCTTGCCCACCGAGTCCGCGACCGGGTGACTGCCCACCGTCAAGGCCGTGAATCCCGCCTCCACCACGGTTTTCGCCGACCACGCGTCCCACACGGTGGGCAGGATCGCGGGATTGCCGGGCTGGTGGAGCGCCAACAGGGCGGACGCCTTCTGTTGCAGGTCTTGCTGGGACATCTGGATACCTTTCCGGAAACGAAGACGTGATCTGTCTCACTCTCAACAACGTGTTGTGGCTAACATCGAATGCGTACTGTGATCCCTGACACCTTCAGCCCAAGGAGGTCACCCTGATGTCCACCACTACCGAGCTTGCCGAACTGCACGAACTGATCGGCAACCTTCGCCGCTGCGTCGCATCGCTGCGGGCCCGCTACGGCGACGCCCCCGCAATGCGCCGCATCGTCAATGACGCCGAACGCATGCTCAACGATATCGACCGGCTGGACATCGACGCCGCGGAATTGGAGATGCGCGGGACACCCGCACACCCCCGACCCGCCGAGAAGGTCACCATCCCCGACACCGACTACTCCAGTGATTTCTGGCAGGGCGTCGACGACGAGGGCCTCGGCGGCAGCCGGTAAGACCTCTGACGAGCGCTCGCGCGAGCAAGCAACCGCTCGGCGGCGCTCGTCACCTACAACAGAAGAAGAGGGAACTCAGTGAGCGCACCGACCTCGAATCCTCAAGGCACCGGCGTCTTCTCACCCACCAGAGCGCGGATCAAGCAGCGCACACTACGCACCGACGCGTGGTGGAAGTCGCCGCTGATCATCAACCTCGGTTTCGCCGCGTTCGTCATCTACGCGACGGTGCGGGCGTTCCTGCAGAACAACTACTACGTGCCGGAGTACGGCTACCTGACGCCGTTTTATTCGCCGTGCGTCAGCGTCGGGTGCATCCCCGAGGCCAGCCACTTCGGTCAGTTCACGCCCGACGTCTGGTGGCTGCCGTACGCGGCGATCTCGCTGCCGTTCCTGCTGCTGTTCCGGTTGACCTGCTACTACTACCGCGGCGCCTACTACCGCACGGTGTGGCAGTCACCGACCGCTTGCGCGGTGGCCGAACCGCACGCCAAGTACACCGGTGAGACCCGTCTGCCGCTGATCATCCAGAACACCCACCGGTACTTCTTCTACATCGCGGCGCTCATCTCGGTGGTCAACACCTACGACGCGATCATCGCCTTCGCCAAGCCCGGCGGCGGTTTCGGTCTGGGGTTGGGCAACATCATCCTGCTGGTCAACGTGATCCTGCTGTGGACGTACACCATCTCCTGCCACTCCTGCCGGCACGTCGCGGGCGGACGGCTCAAGCACTTCTCCAAGCACCCGGTCCGATACTGGATGTGGACCCAGATCAGCAGGCTCAACACCCGGCACAAGATGTACGCCTGGATCACCCTGGGCACCCTGATGTTCACCGACTTCTACATCATGCTGGTCGCCAGCGGGACCCTCGAAGACCTGAGATTGATTAACTGACACGGGCATTCGGCCCCACAACAACACTAGTGAGGATTCTCAATGGGTGACCTGGAACGGCACACCTACGACGTCGTCGTGATCGGCGCGGGCGGGGCGGGGCTACGCGCCGTGATCGAGGCACGCGAACGCGGCCTGCGGGTCGCGGTGGTGACCAAATCGCTGTTCGGCAAGGCCCACACCGTGATGGCCGAGGGCGGCTGCGCCGCAGCCATGCGCAACGTCAACACCAAGGACTCCTGGCAGGTGCACTTCGGTGACACCATGCGCGGCGGCAAGTTCCTCAACAACTGGCGGATGGCCGAACTGCACGCCCAAGAGGCACCCGACCGGGTCTGGGAGCTGGAATCCTATGGGGCACTGTTCGACCGGACCAAGGACGGTCGGATCAGCCAGCGCAACTTCGGCGGGCACACCTACCCGCGGCTCGCGCACGTCGGTGACCGCACCGGCCTGGAGATCATCCGCACCCTGCAGCAGAAGATCGTCTCGCTGCAGCAGGAGGACAAGCGCGAACTCGGCGACTACGAGGCCCGCATCAAGGTCTTCCACGAATGCAGCATCACCGAACTGATCCTGGACGATGGCAAGATCGCCGGCGCGTTCGGCTACTGGCGCGAGACCGGCGAGTTCATCCTGTTCGAGACGCCCGCGGTGGTGCTGGCCACCGGCGGCATCGGCAAGTCGTTCAAGGTGTCGTCGAACTCGTGGGAGTACACCGGCGACGGGCACGCCCTGGCGCTGCGGGCCGGCTCCGGCCTGATCAACATGGAGTTCATCCAGTTCCACCCCACCGGCATGGTCTGGCCGCTGTCGGTGAAGGGCATCCTGGTCACCGAGGGTGTCCGCGGTGACGGCGGAGTGCTGAAGAACTCCGAGGGCAAGCGGTTCATGTTCGACTACATCCCCGACGTGTTCAAGGGGCAGTACGCCGAGTCCGAAGAAGAAGCCGACCAGTGGCTCAAGGACAACGACTCCGCGCGCCGCACCCCGGATCTGCTGCCCCGCGACGAGGTGGCGCGCGCCATCAACGACGAGGTCAAGGCGGGCCGCGGCTCACCGCACGGCGGGGTGTACCTCGACATCGCCTCCCGGATGCCACCCGAGGAGATCAAGCGCCGGTTGCCGTCGATGTATCACCAGTTCATCGAGCTGGCCGAGGTCGACATCACCAAGGACATGATGGAGGTCGGACCGACCTGCCACTACGTGATGGGCGGGATCGAGGTCGACCCGGACACCGGCGGCGCGGCCACCCCGGGGCTGTTCGCCGCGGGCGAGTGCTCCGGCGGGATGCACGGCTCCAACCGGCTCGGCGGGAACTCGCTGAGCGACCTGCTGGTGTTCGGCCGCCGGGCCGGACTGGGCGCCGCCGACTACGTGAGCTCGCTGCCGAGCCGCCCCGCGGTCTCCGCCGAAGCCCTGCAGTCGGCCACCGCGCTGGCGTTGGATCCGTTCACCCCGAAGCCGAACGCGGAGAACCCGTACACGCTGCACGCCGAGCTGCAGCAGTCGATGAACGATCTGGCCGGCATCATCCGCAAGGAGGGTGAGCTGCAAGAGGTTCTGGTCAAGATCGACGAACTCAAGGCGCGCTACGCCAACGTCGTCGTCGAGGGGGGACGGATCTTCAACCCCGGCTGGCACCTGGCCATCGACATGCGCAACATGTTGCTGGTCAGCGAGTGTGTGGCCAAGGCGGCGCTGCAGCGCACCGAGAGTCGGGGCGGGCACACCCGCGACGACTTCCCGCAGATGGACGCGAACTGGCGCAACAAACTGCTGGTCTGCCGGGCCGTACCCGAGGACAACCGGGTGGTCCCCGACATCAGCGTGGTGGCCGAGCAGCAGCCGGTGATGCGGCCGGATCTGCTGGCCACCTTCGAACTGTCTGAACTGGAGAAGTACTACACCGACGACCAACTGGCCGAGCACCCCGAGCGGAAGGGCTGAGACATGGCTGCCTATAACGCGAAGCTGCGGGTCTGGCGCGGCGATGAGAGCGGCGGCGACCTGCAGGACTACACCGTCGAGGTGAACGAGGGCGAGGTGGTGCTCGACATCGTGCACCGGCTGCAGGCCACCCAGGCCGGCGACCTCGCGGTGCGGTGGAACTGCAAGGCCGGCAAGTGCGGATCGTGCTCGGCCGAGATCAACGGCCGGCCGCGGCTGATGTGCATGACCCGGATGTCGACGTTCGACGAGAACGAGACGGTGACCATCACCCCGCTGCGCACCTTCCCGGTGATGCGGGACTTGGTGACCGACGTGTCCTTCAACTACGAGAAGGCGCGCCAGATCCCGTCGTTCACCCCGCCCAAGGATCTGCAGCCCGGCGAGTACCGGATGATGCAGGAGGACGTGAACCGGTCACAGGAGTTCCGCAAGTGCATCGAGTGCTTCCTGTGCCAGAACGTCTGTCACGTGGTGCGTGACCACGAGGAGAACAAGCAGAACTTCGCCGGCCCGCGGTTCCACATGCGCATCGCCGAGCTGGACATGCACCCGCTGGACACCGTGGACCGTCAGCAGATGGCCCAGGAGGAGCACGGGCTCGGGTACTGCAACATCACCAAGTGCTGTACCGAGGTCTGCCCCGAGCACATCAAGATCACCGACAATGCGCTGATCCCGATGAAGGAGCGCGTCGCCGACCGCAAGTACGACCCGATCGTCTGGCTGGGCAACAAGCTGTTCCGGCGGTAGTACCTCACGAGCGTGAAACGGCTGCGGAAGATCCCGAGGATCTCCGCAGCCGTTTCACGTTCGCGGCTGGCCTTTTGTTTTTTCGGGCGTACCCTCGGATGCAGTGGCCAATCAACCTTGGAGGGGCACTGTTATGTCGCACCGAGAAACGATCAGCGTCAACGATATTCGCACCGCGATCCGCGAGCTCACGGCCCGCGCGGAGTTGGCTCGCAAGGAAGGCAGACCGGACGACGCCGCCGAGCTCGAGCAGCGGATCAGCGGATATCGCGAGCAGCTGGCGTCGCGGCCCTGACGTTCGGCAGGCTCAGTTGCCGAGTTTGCGGAACGTGCTGCGGTGGAACACGATCGGCGGCACGTCGTGCACGACGATGTCGCTGATCTGCAGTACCACGATGGTGTGATCGCCCGCCGGCACCTCTTGGGTGATGGTGGTTTCCAGCCACACGCTGGTGCCGTGCACGAAGACCGCGCCGCTGTCCGCGGAGTGCGTCTCCAGTCCGGCGAACCGGTCACCGGTCTTGGCGGCCAGCGTCTTGGCGGCCGCATCGTGGGACTCACCGAGCACGCTGATGCCCAGGGACGCCAGGCCCTTGAGCTTGGGCCACGTCTCCGATGAGTTCTGCACGCAGAACGACACCAGCGGCGGGTCCAGCGACACCGGCACGAAGGTGCTGGCCGCCAGACCGACCCGCACACCGTCGACCTCGGCGGCGATGGCGATGACTCCGGTCGGGAAATGCCCGAACGCCTCGCGCAGCGAAGCCGGGCTCAAATGTGTGTCGCTCATAGCATCCTCATCTTCACACACGCCCGCTACGGCTGCCCGTACCGGTGAGCGGCCGCGACATCCGGATGCGCGCGGACACGGCTCTTCCAGGCATTACGGCCGTAAACCGAATAGATCTGATCATTGGACGGGTCGTCGGTGACCCCGCGGGCCCGCGCCGCCAGGTCGGCGGGCAGTTGCAGTACCGGGATCTGCGCGTCGAGCCGCGGATTGAAGAAGTAGGCCACCGACAGCCGCTCACGGTCCTGGATCTGCACCCGGTGTTCGGTGGCGCGCAGATATCCGCCGCTGGCGATCTCCAGCATCTCGCCGATGTTGACGATCAGCGCCCCGGGCAGCGGGTCGACATCCACGTACCGCCCGCCGGTGTCATTCCCCCAGTCGCTGCGCTCCCGCCCGCCGGTGTCATTCCCCAGTCGCTGCGCTCCCGCCCGCCGGTCCGCACCTGCAGACCCCGGCTGTCCGGCTCGGCCAGCAGCAGCGTCAGCACCCCGGCGTCACGGTGCGCCCCGACGCCCTGCTCCGAGGCCGCCCCGCCCGGGTACCGGATCACCTTGATCAAGGTGGCCGGGGTGTCGGCGAACGCGGCGTCGAATACGTCGGGCGGGTTGCCCAGCGCGGCGGCCCAGTGCGACAACAGCGTCCGCCCGACCCGCGCCAGCTCGGCATCCCATTCGGCGAGCACCCCCGGGAACTCCGGCAGCCCGGCCGGCCATTGATTGGGCCCCTGCAGCCGCAGGTACTGCTCGGGCGGGTCGACCAGCGGGACCCGTTCGGGCCCGATGTCGATCTGCTCGCGCCAGTCCACCGCCCCGCCGGTCAGCTCCCCGCCCAACCGGGTGTAGCCCCGGAAATGCGGACTGTTGACCATGGCGATCGCGTCCTTGTCGGCCTGCGGCAGCGCGAAGAACCGGCGCGCGGTGTCCAGCACCCGCGAGATGAGCGGCTCGGGTACGCCGTGGCCGGTCAGATAGAAGAACCCCACCTCGTGTGCGACCTGGCCGAGGCGCCGGCGCAGCGCGGCCGGATCGGCACGGAGATCGACGACGGGCAGGGCCGTCTGGACGGAAACCACGCCGCAATCCTGCCCGCGGGCCGTCACGGTGGCCATGGTCACGCTCAGGGTGAACGCAATGAGTAGCCTGACCCCCATGCCCAACGCGTCCATCCTGACCGTGCTGCGGGAACGCGCTGGTGTTTCACCCGACAGCACCGCCTTCACGTACACCGATTACGACCGCGACCCCGACGGGGCCATCGAGTCGCTGACCTATGCGCAGCTGTACCGGCGCACCCTCAACCTGGCCGAGGAACTGAGCCAGCACGGCTCCCCCGGCGACCGCGCGCTGATCATCGCCCCGCAGGGTCTGCCCTATATCGTGGCGTTCCTGGCGGCCATGCAGGCCGGCTTCATCGCCGTCCCGCTGTCTGCCCCGGTGCCCGGGGCCCACGACGAACGCACCAGCGCCGTGGTCACCGACACCGACCCCGCCGTGGTGCTGACCACCGCCGCGCTGTTCGACGTGGCCGCCCAGTACGTGGACGACGGCGCCGCCGTCATCGCGGTGATCGCGGTGGACACCCTGGACCTGGACTCCACCGAACCCGAGCCCGCCGATGCGCCCGACGGCCCGGACATCGCCTACCTGCAGTACACCTCGGGCTCCACCCGGGCGCCGGCCGGCGTGATGATCAGCCACCGCAACCTGTACGCGAACTTCGAGCAGCTGATGCCCGATTACCTGCGCCGGTTCGGCGGGCAGTTCCCGGCGGGCAGCGCGCTGGTCTCCTGGCTGCCCTTCTACCACGACATGGGCCTGATGCTCGGGGTCGCGGCACCCATCCTGGGCGGGGTACCGGGCGACCTGATGAGCCCGATCGCCTTCCTCACCCGACCGTCGCGTTGGCTGCAGTCGATGGCCCGGCATGCCACCGTGGTGACCGGCGGACCCAACTTCGCGTTGGATCTCGCGGCCCGACGTACCGACGACGCCGACCTCGCCGGCCTCGACCTGAGCGGCGTCATCAGCCTGATCTGCGGAGCCGAGCGTGTCGACCCGAGCACCGTGGCGCGGTTCAACGAACGGTTCGGCCCGTTCGGGTTCCCGCCCGAGGCGCTGATGCCGTCCTACGGCCTGGCCGAGGCGACGGTCTTCGTGGCCAGCGGCAGCGAGGGCCGGGCCCCGAGGCCGTCGAGTTCGGTACCGACGAACTCACCGAGGGCCGGGCCGTCCCGCAGCCCGGCGGGACACCGTTGCTGCGCTACGGTCTACCGCCCTCCCCGCTGGTGCTGATCGCCGACACCGAAACCGGCCGGCCGTGTCCGGACGGCACCGTCGGCGAGATCTGGACGCACGGCGAGAACGTCTCCGCCGGGTACTGGCGCAAACCCGATCAGACCGGAACCGGTTTCGGGGCAACACTTGTCGACGGGCCCGCCGACCTTCCCGAACACGACTGGCTGCGCACCGGGGACCGCGGCTTCATCTCGGGCGGCGACCTCTTCATCGTGGGCCGCATCAAGGACATGCTGATCGTGCGCGGCCGCAACCACTACTCCGAGGATATCGAGGCCACCGTCCGCACCATCACCCGCGGCCGGGTCGCGGCCATCGCCGTGGCCGACGAACAGAGCGAAAAGCTGGTCACCATCATCGAATTCAAGCAACGCGATGACGACCATGAACTGACCGGCGTGAAAAGCGATGTGACCGCCGCCATCTCGCGTGCGCACGGCCTGCAGGTCGCCGACATCGTGCTGGTGGCCCCCGGCTCCATCCCGACCACCACCAGCGGCAAGATCCGCCGCTCGGCCTGCGTCGAGCAACACCGGCAGGGACAGTTCGTGCGGCTGGACGCCTGACCGGCGCCCGCCATGTGGATCACCCTGCTGGTCATGGCCGTCGCGGTCAGCCTGGAGCCGTTCCGCATCGGGATGTCGGTGCTGATGCTCAACCGGCCCCGCCCGCTGCTGCAGCTCACCGCCTTCCTGTGCGGCGGATTCCTGATGGGCCTGACGGTCGGCCTGGTGGTGCTGTTCCTGGTGGAATCCCGGCTGCCGCAGTCGGCGCACTTCACCCTGCCCCGGGTGCAGGTCGGGATCGGCGTGCTCGCCCTGCTGGCCGCCGCCGCGCTGGCGCTCACCACCGCCCGCCCGCGCACCCGGCCGCAGTGGCTGACCCGGCTGCTGGAGGGCCAATCACTGTGGGTCGCCTCCGGCGCCGGGCTGGGCATCGCGCTGCCGTCGGTGGACTATCTGGCGGCGCTGGCCGTCATCGGCACCGCCGACGTCGGCTCCTCCACCCGGATCGCCGCGCTGGTCACCTTCAACATGGTGGCCTTCGCGCTCGTCGAGATCCCGCTGCTGGCCTACCTTGTCGCACCCGAACGCACCCGGACCCAACTGGCCGCGCTCAACGACTGGCTGCAGGCGCAGGGCCGGCGCGGGGTCGCGGCCCTGGTCGCGGTGGTCGGCGTCGTGCTGCTCGCGGTCGGGCTGGTCAGCTGGTAACCGCTACTTCGGCGGGTTGTTCAGCACGTACTGCAGACCGGCCATCAACTGCGACACCGGGTCCGCACCGCCACCGAACGCGGCCTGGGTGGCCGGGGCGGTGACCTCGGCGGGGTCGTAGCCGTTGACCGGGTCCACCGTGATCGGCGCCGTCGCGGGATCGTCGTTACGGGTATACCCGGCGTCCACATAGGGTTTCAGGATCGCGTCGAGCTGCATCAGCGTGCCCTTGTCGACACCGAGGTACTTGAACGGCAGCACCAGCGGCAGGTGCTCCTCGGGGATCATGTACGTCGTGGTCCGGGCGCCACGCGAATTGACCGTGGTCCGGATGTTCTGCGGCGGCACCATTTTCGGGTTGGTGAAGGCGACCGCGGTGTGCCCGGTGGCCAGGCCGACGATCGCGTTGGCCACCGAGATCCAGTTGTCCGAACGCTGCGGCCAGTCGGCGATGCTGTCGTAGGCCGAGACGAACAGATGCGAGTCGTACTGGCTCTCCACCGGGGCCGGCATCCGGTAGTCCAACGAGGGCACGACGCTGCCGACGGGGAAGTTCTGGCTCAGGAAGCTCTCGCCGAAGGCGTGCTTGCCCACCGGGTTCCCGTAGGTCGCGAAGGCCAGCTGATCCGGCGGCGGGGCGGTCGGATCGTTGGCCAGCCGCGCCCGCACGTCGTCGAGCACCGAGGCACCCTCGGACAGGCCGATCGCCATACCGGGGCCGCCCTCGCGGATCGCGGCCAGCAGGTTGGGCCCGCCGACGTCGATGGACTCGCCGTAGCTGGGACCGTCGATGCCGAGTCCGGGGAAGTCGTCGTCGAGGCGCCCGATGCCCGGGAACAACCGCTCCAGGGTGTGCCCCTGTACCTGGCCCGCCGGGTAGTCGACGATCTGACGATTCAGGTCCGGGAACCACTCGGCCCCGGTGCGCATGATGTATTCGTCGTACGGGATGCCCATCACGTGGGCGCCGCCGAGGGCGTAACCGCGGCCCTCGATGGCGCGGGCGTGCCCCGGCCGGTCGAATTCGGCGGGCCCGGGCGGCGGGTCGTCGGCGGTGGCGATGCCCACGCCCAGCGGTCCGGTCACGCCGACGGTCAGGAAGGCGGTGGCCGCCGCGAGTAGCTTCCTCATACCCTGCCGCTCTCCCGCCGTGTCAGTCGTGATGGCCACCAGTTCGCCTTGCCGATCAGGGTCGCCAGGGCGGGCACCGTGACGGTCCGGACCAGGAAGGTGTCCAGCAGGATGCCGATGCCGATGACGAACCCGCCTTGCACCACAGTACTGATACTGGCGAACAGCAGACCCCACATCGACGCGGCGAAGATGAGGCCGGCCGCGGTGATCACACCGCCCGTCGAACTCAGGGTGCGGATGATGCCGATCCGGCCCAGCGGGGCCTCGTCCCGCATCCGGGACACCAGCAGCAGGTTGTAGTCCGCGCCCACCGCGACGAGCACCACGAACGCCAGCGGCGGCACCGACCAGTGCAGCTGCTGGTCCAGGATGACCTGGAACAGCAGCACCCCGATACCGAGCGCGGCGAAGTAGGAAACCACCACGGAGCCAACCAGATACAGCGGCGCGATGATCGCCCGCAGCAGCGCCATCAGGATCAGCAGGACCACGATCACGGTCACGATGACGATGAACCGGATGTCGTTCTCGTAGTAGTCGCGGGTGTCGGCCAGCGCCACCGGGTAGCCGCCCATCGACACCGAGGCGTCCGAGAGCGCGGTGTTGGGCAGCGCGCTGCGCGCGGTGTCCTCGATGGCGGTGACCTGATCCATCGCCTCCGAGCTGAACGGGTCGAGCTTGGTGAACACCAGGTAGCGCGCCGAGTGCCCGTCGGGTGACACGTAGGCCTTGGTCGCCGCCTTGAAGTCCTCCATCAGCAGGATCTCGGGCGGAATGTTGAAGCCCGCCATGGCCGGTGCCGCGGCGTTCTTCTTCATCGACAGCAGGAAGGCGGCCGCCTGGTCCAGCCCGGTGCGCATCAGTTTGATCTGCTCGACGATCTGGTCGACGCCGTCGGCCACCTGCCGGCTGCCCTTGGCCGACCGGTCCGCCCCCTGACGCAGCTGGGCCAGGGTGGCCTGCGCGCCGTCCGGGCTGTCCAGCCCCATGGCCTCCATCGACTCGGTGAGCCGGGTGAAGGCGGTGCCGACCTGGGTGAGGGCCGCGTTGAGCGACTGCCGGTCCTGCAGCGACTCCAGCTGCCCGGACAGATCCTCGATCTCGGCGAGCGTGCCGTCGTTGCGGGCGGCCGCGAGCCGGGACAGGTGGATGCGGGTCTGGCTGCAGGACGGGTCGAGGTCGCAGACCACATTGCCGTGCAGCGCGGCGAGCACCGGTGTGACCCAGGCGAACTGGTCCCGGGTCGCCATCAGGTTGACGCCCATCTCGTTGCCGAGCTTGTTGACGCTGGCGACCAGCTTGGCCGCGATCTCGACGTTGCGGACCAGCTTGTCGCCGCCGTACTGGCCGCGCAGCGCGGCGAACGCGTCGACCATCTGCTCCAGGCTGCCGGCGATGGTGCCGACCTGCCCGCGCACATCGCCCAGGCTGGCGGCCAAGGTGTCCGCACCGTCTGCCAACCGGTTCAGGTCGGCGGTGCCGTCGGTGATCATGGCCGCCCCGTCGGCGAGCCGGGATCCGACGATGCCGGCCTGGTAGGTGGCCCGGAACTCCGGTGGCACCACGCCCAGCGGCCGGGTGATGCCGCTGACCATCTCGATGTCGGGCAGCTGGGTGAGCCGTTCGGCGAGCTGCTCCAGGTCGGCCAGTGCTTCCGGGTTGCGCAGATCCTTCGGGGACCGGATCAGCACGTAGGACGGGATCAGCTGGTTGACGTCGAAGTGACGCTCCATCGCCGCGTAGCCCAGCGAGCTGGGCGCCGACGCCTCGACCGCCTTGCGGTCGTCGTAGTTGAAGGTGGCGAACCCGGACAGGCCGGCGAGCAGCAGCAGCACGATCAGGCTGGCGACGAGATGGGTCCACGGTCGGCGCACGATGCGCGCCCCCGATTTACGCCACATCCGCGAGGTGCGTTCCTTGCGCGGTTTGATCCAGCCGCGCGGCCCGATGAGCGCCAGGATGGCCGGCAGCAGGGTGATGGCGGCCAGGAAGGCCACGCCGACCCCGACCGCCGCGGACGTGCCGACCGTGGAGAACACACCCATCTTGGCGAAGCTGATGGCCAGGAAGGTGACGCCGACGGTGGCCGCCGACGCGGTGATCACCTTGCCGACCGAGCCGAGCGCCTGGCGGACGGCCTCGTCGGAGTCCGACCCCTCGCGGATGAAGTCGTGGTAGCGGCTGATCAGGAACACCGCATAGTCGGTGCCCGCGCCGAAGATGATGGCGCTGAGCAGGATCATCGCCTGGTTGGAGACGCCGAGACCGGTCAGGTCCGACAGGGCGGCGACCACCGATTGGGCGATCACCAGGGACAGGCCGATCCCGACCAGCGGCACCATCATGGTGACCGGGTTGCGGTAGACGATCAGCAGCACCAGCAGGACCATCAACGCGATGGCGATCTCGATGGGCAGCCGATCGTTCTCGCCGGCGACGGTGAGGTCGGCGACGGTGGCGGCCGGCCCGGCCAGGTGGACCTCCAGCGGGCCGCCGGCGGTGGTCTGCTCGATGGTCTCCGAGACCGCCTTGAACGAGGCGTAGGACTGCGGTGTGCCCAGAGCCCCGGCCAGCCCGACCGGCAGCACCCAGGATTTCTCGTCCTTGCTCGTCAGTGTCGGGCGCAGGGCCGGGGTGCCGACGAATTCCTGGAGCATCACCACGTTCTGCTGGTCGTCGCGCAGGGCGTCCACCAGTTTGGTGTAGGTGGCCTCGTGTTCGGGGCCCAGACCGTCCTCGTCGGTCAGCACCACCAGCAGCAGGTCGTCGGTGCCCGGTTCCTGGAAGGCGTCCTCCATCTGCCGGGCCGCGACGCTGGACGGCGCCTCCCCGGGCAGCATGGCCAACGGGTTCTTCTGGGCCATGTCGGTGAGGCTGGGTGCGGTCAGCGGCAGCGCCACCGCCACCGCCAGCCAGATCCCGATCACAGCCAACGGCCACCGCACCACAAAGTCAGCTAGTCGCTGCACGATTCCTCCAACTGCGACGCCCCGCTCGCATTTATGGGCGTCACCAAGTGCCGCCGGCGACCCGCTCGCACACGGACTTCATCGCCTCGATGTACCGGGCGACGGACTTTTGTGCCACCGGATTGTCCGGGTAAACGACGGACATTGTCGTGCCGGCCTCGTACCGGAATATGTAGATGGTCAGCTGATAGGAGAAACGGCCGTCGGAGTAGATGCCGATGCTGTTCGTATAACCCATCTCGGCGGCCGCCAGAACCGCGTTCAGCGGGGCAGCGCCACCGTGGAAGAAGTTCGACACCGGAAAGTTGGGGCGCGGTTTGTCCAGCCACGGCGCCAGTTCGATGACACGGTGATACGGCACCCGAGCCAGAGCGAGCCCGGAGTCGAAGGAGGTCTGTGCCGACCAGGCCGCCTCGGCGAATGTGGTCGCGGCGATCGGGACGGTGATGGGCACCAGGCCGGTGAACCAGCCCTGGGTCATGAAGTTGTCCGACGTCCGGCGGGTGTCACGCGGGGTCAGGCCGTAATACGTTGGAGCGCCGGTCAGCTCGTGTTCGACCATGGCGGTGCAGGCGAACAGGCCGCCGACGAAGCGGGCTCCCGCCGCCACGCAGGCGGCCTCGAAGCGCTCGGTCTGCTCGGCGTCGAGCAATAGGCCGCCGACCATGTCGGCGACGGTCGGGACATTGGGATCCCCGAGCGGCAGCGGAAACTCCGGAAGGCTCCCGTTGTTGTTTTCAGCAAACTCGATCCAGGCCTGCACATCGGGGGAATCGACGGTGAGCTCCGCGGTGGATTCGCGTTCCTGGATGCAGAAATCGTCGAACCGTCCGGCGTCCGGGAGCACCATCGGCTGCCCGGTTTCGGACAGCGATGTGTACATCCCCTGGGCCTCGAGCATCGTGATCCCGATCAAGGCCGCGTCCCCGTGGACGTGGTCGATGCTGGCATAGAATTCGAAATGTTCTTCGCTCTGGACAATTCCGAAAGAAAAGCATCCCCATTCCAGCGGGGACGGAATATCGACGATATGTTTACGCGCATCTTCGGGCGCCATCTGACCGTGATTGATCGGCTCGAATTCGATCTCTTCGGGGTCGGTAATGGTGCGCCGGACGATATCGCCCTCACCCTCGTATCCGAACCAGCTGCGGTAGGTGTCATGCCTGCGCAGGTAGGCGTTGAGCGCCTGGTTCATCGCGTCGATATCGCATACACCAGGAACTTCGCAGGTGGCGATGATCTGCCGGGAATAGTCGAGTCCGGCGGCGGCCTGGTTGTAGACACCACGGATGTGCTGGGACTGCATATAGCTGACCGGGACCGAACTCACCGGTGCCTCGAGCGCTTTCTCGCGGGCCGTTTTCGTCGGGTGCCAGGAGGTGACCACACCCGGCTTCGGCGACCAATCATCGATTGTGCCGATCGTGATCTTCCCGATGTGCAAAATTTCCCTCCGGGGTTAATAGCGGCGGCGGCGGTGCGGCATGCCCCGACAGCGACTTCACGATAGCGGCTGAGCACGGTGATCGCTGCCACACCCCGGTGGCCTCGGCCCGAGCGGGCGGTACATACCGCCGCCGGACCGCGCGGCAGCCCGGTCCGGTGGCCGCATCGAGGTCACCCGAAACCACCTCGGTCAGCAACTCTCATGCAATACTGACGCACGGGAAACGAGCCGGCCGTGGCTGTCGGGAGATCCAGCGCGCCGCTGTCGGCTCGGAATTCGAGCCGTTCGCAAGTAAAGCCGCTTGCATATCCCCTGGCCTGACGCGGTCTCTCGCCGGGCACAGACACTTCACGACGCGGAGAGCACACCCTCATGGCAAATATCGACAATCCTGTCTCTTCCGCGGAGCAGGCACCTCGCTTCGCGATCATCGGATACGCCGCACGCCTGCCCGGCGCCGCCGACGCCGACGCGTACTGGGATGTGCTGCGCGACGGCCGCGACGCCGTCAGCGAGGTCCCGGCCGATCGCTGGGACGCCGACGAGTTCTTCGACTCCGACGCGGGCGCGGCGGGCAAGGTCGTCACCCGCCGGGCCGGTTTCGTCGAGGACGTCACCGGGTTCGACGCGCCGTTCTTCGGGGTGTCCGCCCGTGAAGCCCGACTGATGGACCCGCAGCACCGGCTGCTGCTGGAGACCTCGTGGCGGGCCGTGGAGCATTCCGGCACCGCGCCAACGGCTTTGGCGAACACCCGCACCGGTGTGTTCGTCGGCCTGTCCACCCACGACTACCTGGGCATGGCCTCCTCGGAATTGAGCTACCCGGAGATCGAGGCCTACCTGGCCATCGGCACCTCCGGCGCGGCCGGCGCGGGTCGGATCAGCTACCGGCTGGGCCTGCACGGCCCGGCGGTCACCGTGGACACCGCCTGCAGCTCCTCGCTGGTGGCCATCCACCAGGCCTGCCAGGCGCTGCAACTCGACGAATGCGACCTGGCCCTGGCCGGCGGCGCGAACGTGCTGCTCAGCCCGGCGACCATGATCACCTTCTCGCAGTCCCGGATGCTCGCCCCCGACGGCAAGTGCAAGACCTTCGACGCCGCGGCCGACGGCTACGTGCGCGGTGAGGGCTGCGGCGTCATCGTCATCAAGCGGCTCGAGGACGCGGTGCGCGACGGCGACCGGATCCGCGCGGTCATCCGTGGCAGCGCGGTCAACCAGGACGGCGCCTCGGGTGGCCTGACGGTGCCCAACGGTGTCGCCCAGCAGCGGGTCATCACCGAGGCGCTGGAGCGGGCCGGCGTCACCCCCGACGAGGTCGATTACCTGGAGGCGCACGGCACCGGCACCTCACTGGGCGATCCGATCGAGGTCCAGGCCGCGGCCTCCGCGCTGGGCAAGGGACGCGATGCGGACCGGCCGCTGCTGATCGGCTCGGCCAAGACCAACATCGGCCACCTGGAGGCCGCCGCCGGTGTGGCCGGGGTGCTCAAGGTCGTCCTGGCGCTCGAGCATCAGGAACTGCCCAAGCACCTGAACTTCCGCAACCCGTCCCCGCACATCCCGTGGGAGCGCATCCCGGTGCGGGTCGTCGACGAGCCCACCTCCTGGCAGCGCACCGAACGGCCCCGCGTGGCCGGGGTGAGCTCGTTCGGGTTCTCCGGCACCAACGCCCACGTCATTCTCGAAGAACCCCCGGTCCCGACGGCCCCGGCCGCGCCCGCGGAGGCGTCGGACCCGCGGCGGTTCACGGTGCTGCCGCTGTCGGCACGCACCCCGGCCGCCCTGGTGCAGACCGCGGAGCTCTACCGCGGCTGGCTGGCCGAGCACCCCGACGCCGATCTGGCTGCGGTCGGCCTGACCGCCGGCGCCGGCCGCGCCCATCACGAGCACCGCGCCGCCCTGGTGGTGAACTCGGTGGATTCCGCACGTGAGCTGCTCGGCGCGCTCGCCGACGACCGTCCCGCCCCCGGTTTGGTGCGCGGCCACTGCGCCGACGCCCCGAAGACCGCCTGGCTGTTCCCCGGTCAGGGCAGCCAGTACGCGGGCATGGCCCGCGACCTGTACGACACCGAGCCGGTGTTCGCCGATACCCTGGACCGCTGCGCCGACGCCCTGGCGGCCGGCGACGATGCAAACACGTTGCTGGACATCATCTTCGACGCCGACGGCAATGACCGGCTGCGACTGACCCAGAACGCCCAGCCGGCAATCTTCGCCGTCGAGATGGGCCTGGCCCGGTTGTGGGAGTCGTGGGGCTATGAGCCCGATGTGGTGCTCGGCCACAGCGTCGGCCAGTTCTCCGCGGCCTGCGTCGCCGGGGTGTTCAGCATCGAGGACGGAGTGCGCCTGCTGGCCGAGCGGGGCCGGTTGTTCGGGGAGTTGCCGGCCGGCGGGCGGATGGCGGCCATCTTCGCCGACGCCGACCGCGTCGAACGCCTCACCGACGAGTACCCCAACCTGTCGGTGGCCGCCTACAACGGCGCCAACACCGTATTGTCCGGTCCGGGTGCGGATCTGGAGCGCGCGGTCGCGACGCTGGCCGCCGACGGGGTGCGCTGCGACTGGCTCGACACCAGCCATGCCTTCCACTCCGCACTGCTCGACCCGGCGCTGGACGCCTTCGAGGAATTCGCCGACCAGTTCGAATATGCCGCGCCGCAACGGATTCTGATCTGCAACCGGACCGGCGCCGCGCTCGGCCGCACCGCCAAGCTGGACGGCGCGTACTGGCGCCGGCATGCGCGGCAGCCCGTCGAGTTCGCCAAGAGCGTCGCCACGCTGGCCGAACTCGGTTGCGCGGTACTGCTGGAGGTCGGGCCGCAGCCGGTGCTCACCGCCGCCGCGATGCGGGCCTGGCCCGACCCGGCGAACCCGCCGCGGGCCGTCGCGTCGATGCGCCGCAACGGCGCCGACCACCGCCAGATCGCCGAGGCCGTGGCGCACACCTACGTCGCCGGCCACCTGCCGGACTTCGCCGCCCTCGTGTCCGGCCCGGCGGGCAAACTCGATCTGCCCACCTACCCGTTCGAGCACCGGCAGTACTGGTTCCGGGACAAGAACGCCAAGGCCGCCGCCCCCGCGTCCGGTTCGGGCGTGCGCACCGAGGCGGTGCGCCTGCTCGAGGACGGCCGCATCTCCGAACTCGCCGCACTGCTCGACGACACGGGCGCCAACCAGACCACCGCGGATGTACTGAGCAAGCTTGCCGCGCAACACAATCGGCAGCGCGACGCGCTGTCCATCTCGGATTCCCGATACGAGATCCGGTGGCCGGTGTCCGCACCGGCCTCCCCGGCGCCGGGCGGCGAGGGTTCCGCGTGGCTGGTGCTCGGAGATGACACCGCCGCCGTGCAGCCGCTGCTGGACGTGCTGGGCACCCACGGGCACCGCTACCGGGTGCTCGGCCTGCCGACCTCCGACGCCGACGAGGCGCTCATGGCCGCCGAGCTGCGTGCCGCGGTCGACGGGGAACCCTCGCTGCGCATCCTGCACACCGCGGCGCTGGAGAACGCCGGGGCGCCGTCGATGCGGTCGCTGCTGCGGATGCAGCATCGGGTGCTGGCCGGCACCCAGCGGCTGTTCCGCGCCGCGGCCGCCGCCGAACTGCGCGCACCGATCTGGGTGCTGACCCGCGACGCGCAGCGGATCACCGACACCGATTCGGTGTCGCCCGAACAGAGCGGTCTGTGGGGGTTCTGCCGTGCCGCCGCACTCGAGTACCCGCAGGTGTGGGGCGGGCTGGCCGACGTGACCGGCACCGACCCGGACTTCGCCCGGCTGATCGCCTACATCGGCACCGCCCCGACCGGGGAGGACCAGCTCGCCCTGCGCGGACAGTCCGTGCACGTGCCGCGACTGGCCCGGCGCACCGGGCAGCCCAATCCGACCACGCTGCAATTGCGGAGCGACGCCGGCTATCTGGTGACCGGTGGGCTGGGCTCACTCGGGCTGGAGATCGCCGGCTTCCTGGCCGCGCACGGCGCCCGGCATCTGGTGCTGACCAGCCGCCGCGCCCCGAGCGCCACCGCGCAGGAACGCATCGACGCGCTGAGTGCCCAGCACGGTTGCACCGTGCGGGTGATCACCGCCGACGTCGCCAACCCGCACGAGGTGGCCCACCTAATCGACACCATCGCCGCCGAGGTCGCCCCGTTGGCCGGCATCGTGCACGCGGCCGGTGAGAACAGCACCACCGTCCTGGCCGATCTGGACGCCGCCGAGCTGGACCGGGTGTTCTCCGGAAAGGTCTGGGGCGCCTGGTATCTCAGCGAGGTCGTGGCCGACCTGAAGCTGGACTTCTTCGTCTCCACCTCGTCGATCTCGGCGGTGTGGGGCAGCTACGGCCAGAGCGCCTACAGTGCGGCCAACGCCTTCCTGGACGGGCTGACCTGGCGGCTGCGAGAGCAGGGCGTGCCGGGTGTCAGCGTGAACTTCGGGCCGTGGGCGGCCGGGATGGCCGACGAACAGGCCCGCGCCCAGCTGGACCGGCGCGGTGTGCACACCCTGTCCCCGGCCGATGCGCTGGCCGGGATGGCCGATCTGATGGTCGGCACCGGTTCGCACGGTGTGGTGGCCCGGATGGACTGGGCGCGGTTCCTGCCGATCTACCTGCAGACCGGCAAGCGCGCGCTGCTGTCCGAGGTCGCCGGTGAGGTCCCCGAGTCCGCGTCGCCGGTGACCGCGACCACCGGCACCACCCGGCTGGTCGAGCGACTCACCTCGGCCCCGGTGCAGCAGCGCAAGAAGCTGGTGCTGGAGGAGCTGCGCGACGCGGTCGCCGAGGTGACCCAGATCGATGCCGCCGAGATCCGCGAGGAGACCGGGCTTTTCGATCTCGGGCTGGATTCGTTGATGGCCGTGGAGCTGCGGCGCCGGTTGGAGGCGTCGGTCGGCGCCGAACTGCCCGCCACCCTGGCCATGGACCATCCGCGGCTCACCGATATGGCCGACTACCTGCTCGGTGACGTCCTCAAGCTCAACGAGCGCACGGCCAAGGCTGCGGCGCAACCGAAATCGCTGGCCACCTCGGCGGTGGACGAACCGATCGCGATCATCTCGGTGGCGTGCCGCTTCCCCGGCGCCCCGGACCCGGACGCCTACTGGGACCTGTTGGCCGGTGGGGTGGACGCCATCCGGGAGATCCCCGAGGACCGCTTCGACATCGACGAGTTCTACGACCCCGATCAGCAGATGCCGGGCAAGATCTACACCCGCAGCGGCGGCTACCTGGACAGCGTGGACACCTTCGACCCGGAGTTCTTCGGCATCTCGCCGCGCGAGGCCGTCTGGATCGATCCGCAGCAGCGGTTGATGCTCGAGCTGGCCTGGGAGGGTCTGGAGCGCGCCGGTTACGGGCCGGCCACCCTGCGCGGCAGCCGCACCGGCGTGTTCGTCGGGGTGGGCGCCAACGAGTACTCCCATCTGCTGTCCGGTGATTCGGTGGAGAACCTGGAGGCGCACTTCATCACCGGCAATGCGCTCAACGCCATCGCCGGCCGGGTGTCCTTCACGCTCGGCCTGGAGGGCCCGGCCATGGCGGTGGACACCGCGTGCAGTTCCTCGTTGGTGGCCGTGCACCAGGCGGTGCAGGCGCTGCATTCCGGTGACTGCGACATGGCGCTGGCCGGCGGGGTGAACGTGCTGCTGAGCCCGGCGTCCGTCGTCGCGGCGTCCCGGGCCCGGATGCTGTCCCCGGACGGGCGTTGCAAGACCTTCGACGCCGCCGCCGACGGTTACGTGCGCAGTGAGGGCTGCGGCGTGCTGGTGCTCAAGCGGCTGTCCGATGCCCAGCGCGACGGCGACCGGATCGCCGCCGTCATCCGGGCCAGCGCGGTCAACCAGGACGGCGCGTCCAGCGGGCTGACGGTGCCCAATGGTGGTGCCCAGCAACGGCTCATCAGTTCGGCACTGAACCGGGCCGGGCTGTCCGGGGCGGACGTCGACTACCTGGAGGCGCACGGCACCGGCACCCCGCTCGGCGACCCGATCGAGGTGCAGGCCGCCGCGGCGGTGTACGGCGCCGACCGGGATCCGAACCGGCCGCTGCTGATCGGCACGGCCAAGACCAACGTCGGGCACCTGGAATCCGCGGCCGGAGTCGCCGGTCTGGTCAAGGTGGTGCTGTCGCTGCAGAACGAGATGCTGCCGCAGACCCTGCACTTCCAGAACCCGTCACCGCACATCCCGTGGGACGACCTGCCGGTGCAGGTGGTGGACAAGCCGACACCGTGGCTCGCCAACGGGCATCCGCGCCGGGCCGGGGTCAGCGCCTTCGGCTTCACCGGCACCAACGCGCACGTCCTGGTCGAGGAAGCACCGCAGGCTGTTTCGGAGACCGGCGAGGACACCCCGGACGAGACCGCCGAGGGTGCGGCGGCCGCGAAGGAACCGATGAGCGTGCTGCCGTTGTCGGCGCGCTCCGCGCAGGGCCTGGTCGCCCTCGCCCAGCGCTATACGGACTGGCTGGAGACCCATCCGGACGCCTCGATCGCCGATGTGGCCTTCACCGCGGGCGCCGGGCGGTCGCACTTCGAGCACCGGGCCGCGGTGGTGGCCAACACGGTTCCCGAAGCCAAGATGCTGCTCGAGGATCTGGTGGCCAACCGGCTGCGCCCCGGTGTGGTGCGCGGTGAGTGCACCGACCCGCCGACCACCGCGTGGTTCTTCCCCGGGCAGGGCAGTCAGTACCCGGGCATGGCGCGCGAACTGTACGAGTCCGAACCGGTGTTCGCCGAGACGGTCCGCAAGTGCGCGCAGGCGGTGGACGGGATGTTGTCCCGGCCGCTGCTGGAGGCGATCTTCGACACCGGCCGCGAGGCGGCGGAAACGTTGAAGCACACCTCGTTTGCGCAGCCGGCGATCTTCGCCGTCGAGATGGGCCTGGCCCGGCTGTGGCAGTCCTGGGGCATCGAACCCGATGTGGTG
Organism: Mycolicibacterium aurum; assembly: GCA_900078775.1. Lineage (GTDB taxonomy): Bacteria > Actinomycetota > Actinomycetes > Mycobacteriales > Mycobacteriaceae > Mycobacterium > Mycobacterium aurum_A. The sequence continues at coordinate 5,288,361 of LT549889.1, read as the reverse complement.
CTCGGCCACAGCGTCGGCCAGTACGCGGCGGCCTGCGTGGCCGGTGTGCTCAGCCTGGAGGACGGGGCCCGGCTGATCGCCGAGCGCGGCCGGCTGTTCGGCAGCCTGCCCGCCGGCGGCCGGATGGTGGCGGTGTTCGCCGATCCCGAGTACGTCGAGCACGCCGCCGAGGCGTTCGACCGGGTCTCGGTCGGCGCCTACAACGGCCGCAATACCGTATTGTCCGGTCCCGGTGAGGATCTCGAGCAGATCGTCGCCGCCTGCACCGGAGAGGGGGCACGCTGCACCTGGCTGGAGACCAGCCACGCCTTCCACTCCGAGCTGCTGGATCCGGTGCTCGACGAATTCGAGGCGTTCGCAGGGCAGTTCACCTACGCCGCACCCACCCTGCCGCTGGTCTGCAACCGGACCGGCACGGTGCTGACCGCCGAGACCCCGATCGACGCGCAGTACTGGCGCCGGCATTCCCGCCAGCCGGTGCAGTTCACCGAGAGCGTGCGCACCGTCGCGGCGCTGGGCTGCTCGGTGCTGATGGAGATCGGCCCGCAGCCGATCCTGACCGCGGCGGCGCTGCAGAGCTGGCCGGAGTCGGCGGCGACGCCGAAGACGATCGTCTCGCTGCGCAAGGGGGCCAACGCCCAGCGTCAGATCACCGAAGCGCTGGCCACCGCCTACATCAGTGGGCACCGGCCGGACTTCGCGGCGGTACACGCCGCGGGCAACCGCGTGGAGCTGCCCACCTACCCGTTCCAGCGGCGCCGTTACTGGCCCAAGGCCGCGGTGGTGGGCATGGGTTCCGGAGCGGTGTCGACGTCCGGGATCCTGGGCGGCGCCAAGGATCTGGCCTCCGGGGACACCGTGTACAGCAATGTGTTCTCGGTCAAGACGCAGCCGTGGCTGGCCCATCACGTCATCTACGGCACCGTGGTGGTGCCCGGCGCCACCTACGCGGCGATGGCACTGGCCGCCGCGGGCGCCCCGGCGCACGTCAAGGACGTCTACTTCTACGAGCCGATCATCCTGCCCGACAAGGCCTCCCGTGAAGTCCAGTTGGCCCTGCACCCGACCGACGACGGCTGGAAGTTCCAGGTGCACAGCCGGCCGTACGGGGTGCGCGACGCCGAATGGTCGCTGAACGCGGACGGCAGCCTGGGCGCCGGCGTCGGCGCGGATGCGGTCGAACCGCTGTCGGAGGTCGCCCCCGACGAGGCCGTGGAGGCGATGAGCCGGACCCGGCCGCAGGAACTGTTCGAGATCTTCAACGATATGGAACTGGCGTGGGGACCCACCTGGTCCACCTCGCTGAAGTCACTGTGGGTCGGCGAGGGCGAGGCGATCGGCGATGTCTCCGTCGGCGAGGACCTCGCCGAGCATCTGGGCAGCGAACCGATCCACCCGGTGCTGCTCGACCTGTGCACCGGTGTCGCCTTCCCGGCGTTCCCGGCGGTGCTGGCCGCCGAGCAGGGGCTGACGGATCTGTTCCTGCCGCTGCGCTACGGGCAGGTCCAGGTGGCGGAGAACATGCCGCGCCGGTTCTACTGCCGGGCGCGCTGGCACGAGGGGCCGCTGAACAGCGAAACCCTGGTATTCGACATCGATTTCGTGGACCGCGACGGTCACCGGCTGGGCGGCATCCGCGAGTTCACCGTCAAGCGGGCGCCGCGCGAGGCGCTGCTGCGCGGCCTCGGCGGCGATGCCACCCGACTGCTCTACACCGTCGGTTGGCAGGAGGGCGCGGCGCCGGGCACCGGTGACGAGGCCCAGGACGAGGCCGTCACAAACGGCACCTGGCTGATCGCCGGGCACGAGGCGTTGGCGTCCGCGGTACCCGGCGCCATCGTCGTCGAGGCCGCCACCGACCCGGCCGCCTGGCAGCAGGCGTTCGCCGCGGCCGCCGAGCACGGCGCCCCGGTCGCCGGGATCGTCTGGCGCAGTACCGGACAGCTCGGTCTGGACGTGCCCACCGCGCAACTCGCGCAGCGGCTGGAGACGGAGGTCGCCGCGCTGCTGGCCGCCACCCAGACCGCGCTGGCCGAACAGAAGAGCACGCTGGCCGGCGGGTTGTGGATCGTCACCGAGAACGCGGTGGCCACCGAACCCGGCGAACCGGTGGATCCGGTGCAGGCCGCGCTGTGGGGCTTCGGCCGCACGCTGATCGCCGAGCAGCCGACCCTGCGGGTCCGCCTGGTCGACGGGGACGGCACCGATGAATCGCTGGGCTGGCTGGCCGACGCGCTCGGCTCTCCGGTCACCGAGCCCGAGATGGCGGTGCGCCAGGGCCGGTTCCTGGTGTCGCGACTGCTGCACTGGGCGCGCAGCGGGCATCTGCCGATGCCGCGTTCGGATGACTTCGCGTTGGCGCCGACCGAGCGCGGCGCGATCGACAACCTGCGGCTGTCCGAGATCGAGGTCAGCGCACCGAAACCGCATGAGGTGCAGGTCCGGATCGAGGCCGCCGGCCTGAACTTCCGCGATGTGCTCAACGTGCTGGGCCTCTACCCCGGCGATCCGGGCCCGATCGGTGGCGACCTGTGCGGTGTGGTCACCGAGGTGGGTTCCGAGGTCACCGGATTCGAGGTCGGCCAGCGGGTGTTCGGTTCCATGCAGGGCGCGTTCGCCAGCCGGTTGAACGTGCCGGCCCAGTTGTTGGCGACGGTGCCCGAGGGCATCAACCCGGTCGAGGCCGCCACCATCCCGGCGGCGGCCCTGACGGTCCGGCTGGCGTTCGACTGGGCGCAACTGCGCCCGGGTGACCGGGTACTGATCCACGCCGCCAGCGGTGGTGTGGGTCTGGCCGCGGTGCAGATGGCCCGCGCCCACGGTGCGACCGTCTTCGCCACCGCCAGCACCTATAAGCGGGCGACCCTGCGCGCGATGGGCGTCGAGTACGTCTACGACTCGCGGACAACCGATTTCGCCGATCAGATCCTCGCCGACACCGACGGTGCGGGCGTCGACGTGGTGCTCAACAGCCTGACCAACGAGGGTTTTATCGAGGCGACGGTGCGGGCCACCGCGCAGGGCGGCCGGTTCGCCGAGATCGCCAAGCGCGATATCTGGACGCCCGAACAGATGTCGGCGGCGCGCCCGGACATCGCCTACGAGATCGTCGCACTGGACGTGACGATGATGAGCGATCCCGACCACATCCAGCGGCTGATGACCGAGGTGTCCGAGGGTCTGGGCACCGGGGTATGGACTCCGGTACCGGCGGAGGTCTACCCGCTGACCGAGGCCAGGACCGCGTTCCGGCGCATGCAGCAGGCCCGGCACATCGGCAAGATCGTCGTGCAGATGCCGAAACCGCTGCAGCCGCACGGTGATCGCAGCTACCTGGTGACCGGCGGTCTGGGCGCGCTCGGCCTGCACACGGCGGCCTATCTGGCGCAGCTCGGGGCCGGGGACATCGTGCTGACCAGCCGTCGCGCCCCGGACGCCGAGGCCCAGCAGGCCATCGACGCGATCACCGAGCGGTACCACTGCCGGATCCATGTGTACTCCGCCGACGTGGCCGTCGAGGCCGAGGTCGCCGGGCTGCTGGACAGGATCCGTGCGGAGCTGCCGCCGCTGGCCGGCGTCGCGCATCTGGCCGGTGTGCTCGACGATGCACTGGTGCCCCAGCAGAGTCTGGAACGCTTCCAGGGCACGTTGGGCCCCAAGGCCCATGGTGCGCACCATCTGCACGCGCTGACCCGGGACGCGGATCTGGAGTTCTTCATCGTGTACTCGTCGGCGTCGGCGGTGCTGGGCTCCCCCGCCCAGGCCAACTACGCCACCGCCAATGCGCTGCTCGACGGTCTGGTCGCACAGCGCCGGGCGCAGGGGTTGCCGGCCACCGCGGTCAACTTCGGCCCCTGGGGCAGCGGCGGTATGGCGACCTCGCAGGCCGCGCTGGCCAACCTCAGCGCGCAGGGCATGATGCCGCTGGAGCCCTCGGCGGCGCTGTCCGCGCTGGGCGAGGCGATCCGGCACGGCACCGCGCAGGCGACGGTGCTCAAGGCGAACTGGCAGCGGACCGCGAAGATGCTGGGCGGGATCCGTCCGCCGCTGCTGGATCAGGTGCTGCCCAGCGCCGACGGTGCGGTGACCGGGGACAGCGAGCTGCTGCGGCAGCTGCAGGAGTTGCCGGTGGCGGCCCGGGCCGGGTTCATCACCGAGTTCCTGCAGCGCGAGGTGCAGGGCTTCCTGCGGCTGGCGCAGCCGCCGGCCGCGTCGAGCCGGTTCCTGGATCTGGGCACCGACTCGCTGATGGCCGTCGAGCTGCGTAACCGGCTGTTCGGTCAGTTCGGCGGGAAGTTCGACATCAGCCCGACGGCGGTGTTCGACTACCCGACGATCGGTGAGCTGGCCGAGCATCTGGTCTCTCAGCTGCCCGACGCGGACGCCGACGCGGCATCCGCCGAACCGGAGTCCGACCCCGAACCGACGCCGGAAAGTTAGTTCCGCCCGGCGAGATTCACATCAGGGATGCGGTGCGCGACGCATGGGTCCCTGATGTGAATCTCGCCATCAGGCCCAGCGCGACGCCTGCTCCGGAGCGGGCAGCGTCGAACGCAGCGGGACGTCCAGGCCGTCGTAGATCCCGGCGGGCTGGCCGGCCAGCCATTCGATGGCCCCGAGCAGCCGGTTGGCGGCGGTGGTGTTGCCGCCGTCGGCGCGGGTGCCGCCGGGGACGTCGGCGCGGGTGGTGATGGTCAGTTGCGGATCACCGTCGACGATGACGCGGTGGTCGCCGACGCCCTGGTCGGGTTGCGGCCAGTGCGGTGCGCAGCTGGGGTGGATGCGGGTGATGTGTTCGATGACGACCCGCTGCCGACCCCCGGACCAGCCGATCACCTTGAGATAGAAGGCGCCCTGGGTGCCCTTCTGGAAGGTGCCCAGCACGGTGTCGACGGTCTCGTCGAGGGCGAGGCGTTCCACCTCCTCGGTGATCTCGTCGATCTCCATGCCCAGCCCCCGGCCGATGAGCCGGATGTTGCCGCCCCACACCATGGTCGGGATGCTCGGCAGCAGCATCATCGGGGTCTCCTCCATCGGTCCCCCGAATCCACAGGACACCTTGACCGCGAACGGCTGGTTGTAGGTGGAGTAGTCGAAGATCTCCTGGCAGGTGATGGTGTTGATGCGGGTGCACAGGCTGGCCGCGGTGACCGCCAGCGCATCATTGCCCCAGCCCGGGTCCACCCCGCTGACCAGCAGGGAGGCGTCACCGGCGGTGCAGGCCGCGGTGAGCCGGTCCACCCAGTCGCCGGGCGCCGAGCGCGGGTCGTACAGGGAGTACAGCGACGGGGTGACCACGTGCGCACCGGCGCGTAGCGCGCGTTCGATGTCGGCGATCGCCTCCTCGGGCCGGATGTCCCCCGAGGCCATGTAGGCCACCGCATCGCTGTCCTTCAGGAGTGCGTCGACCTCGGCGGGATCGGTCACAGCACGCACCCCGGTGTCGGGGGTCAACCCGGCGAAGGAGGCGGCGTCACGGCCGGCCTTGGCGGCCGTGGAGGTGATCACCCCGCCCAGGCTCAGCCCGGGGAAGGCCACCGCGGATCGGATCGCCGTCGCGCCCATATTGCCTGTTCCCCACACCGTCACACGTCTCGTCCGCACCATCTGCCGAGGGTGCCATCGCGGGCGTGTCCAGCATCACATTTTGGGCGAAGAGGCAGTTCAGCGACCGTTTTCGCGACCCGGCGACCGGCCGATCAACCACCGGGTTGGGCGCCCGTCGAAAATTCGCCGCGAAGCACTTTGCAGCGAAGTTACTCGGCGGTATAGTTCGGTGCAGTTACTGGTGGGTAACTTAGCCTCCGCCCAAGTACCCAACCGCGCAGACCCAATCTCATTGAGGAGACACTGTGAGTCACTACAAGAGCAACGTCCGCGATCAGGTATTCGCCTTGTTCGACGTGCTCGGTCTCGACAAGGCGCTCGGCGCCGGCGAGTTCACCGACCTGGACGCCGACACCGCCCGCGAGATGATCAACGAGATGGCGCGGCTGGCCGAGGGCCCGCTGGCCGAATCCTTCGCCGACGGCGACCGCAACCCGCCGGTCTTCGACCCGGCCACGCACACCATCAAGCTGCCCGAGTCCTTCAAGGCCTCGGTGCGCGCCTGCATCGAGGGTGGCTGGAACAAGGTCACCCTGGACGAGGATCTCGGCGGCATGCCCGCCCCCAAGGCCCTGCTGTGGGCGCTCAACGAGCACATCCTCGGCGCCAACCCGGCCGTCTGGATGTACAGCGGCGGTGCCGGTTTCGCGCAGATCTTCGCCGACAACGGCACCGAGGAACAGCGCAAGTGGGCGGCCATCGCCTCGGAGAACAACTGGGGCGCCACCATGGTGCTCACCGAGCCCGACGCGGGGTCGGACGTGGGCGCCGGCCGCACCAAGGCCGTCAAGCAGGAGGACGGCTCCTGGCACATCGACGGTGTGAAGCGCTTCATCACCTCCGCCGAGGCCGACGACCTGTTCCCGAACATCGCGCACCTGGTGCTGGCCCGCCCCGAGGGCGCCGGCCCGGGCACCAAGGGTCTGTCGCTGTTCTTCGTGCCGAAGTTCCTGTTCGACTTCGAGACCGGTGAACTCGGCGAGCGCAACGGTGTGTTCGTCACCAATGTCGAGCACAAGATGGGCCTGAAGGTCTCGGCCACCTGTGAGCTGACCTTCGGTCAGCACGGCGTCCCGGCCAAGGGCTGGCTCGTCGGCGAGGTGCACAACGGCATCGCGCAGATGTTCGACGTCATCGAGCAGGCCCGAATGATGGTGGGCACCAAGGCCATCGCGACCCTGTCGACCGGCTATCTGAACGCCCTGGAGTACGCCAAGGACCGCGTGCAGGGTGCCGATCTGACCCAGATGACCGACAAGACCGCGCCGCGCGTGACCATCACGCACCACCCGGACGTGCGTCGTTCGCTGATGACCCAGAAGGCCTACGCCGAGGGCATGCGCGCGCTGTACATGTACACCGCCACCTTCCAGGACGCCGAGGTCGCCAAGGCGCTGCACGATGTGGACGCCGAACTGGCCGTACGGGTCAACGATCTGCTGCTGCCGGTGGTCAAGGGCTTCGGCTCGGAGACCGCCTACGCCAAGCTGACCGAGAGCCTGCAGACCTTCGGTGGCTCCGGCTTCCTGCAGGACTACCCGGTCGAGCAGTACATCCGCGACGCCAAGATCGACTCGCTGTACGAGGGCACCACCGCGATCCAGGCGCAGGACTTCTTCTTCCGCAAGATCATCCGCGACAAGGGCCAGGCGCTGGCCTACGTGTCCGGGCAGATCGACTCCTTCGTGAAGAACGCGACCGGCAACGGCCGTCTGAAGGCCGAGCGTGCGCTGCTGGCGACCGCTCTGGAGGACGTCCAGGCCATGGCCGCCACCCTGACCGGCTACCTGATGTCCTCGCAGGAGACCCCGTCTGACATCTACAAGGTCGGTCTGGGTTCGGTGCGCTTCCTGCTCTCGGTCGGTGACCTGATGGTCGGCTGGCTGCTGCAGCGCGAGGCCGCCGTGGCGATCGAGAAGCTGGACGCCGGTGCCACCGGTGCGGACAAGGCGTTCTACGAGGGCAAGATCGGCGCCGCGTCGTTCTTCGCCAAGAACATGCTGCCGCTGCTGACCAGCACCCGCGCCGTGCTCGACAACATCGACAACGAAGTGATGGAGCTCGACGAAGCCGCCTTCTGATCGGCTGTCCCTCCCCGTTAGACCAAGGAACCCCCGGCAATCCCGGGGGTTCCTTGCGTTTCGGGTCGGCACACTGGTGAGGTGTTCGCTCATCGCATCGTCCTGTTGGCCGCGCTGGCGGCCACCACCGCGCTGACCATCGCGCTGGGAGTCACCGACCCGGCCGCGCCGCTGTCCTATCCGTCGCGGTTCCTGATCTGGAATCTCGCGCTGGCCTGGATCCCGCTGCTGGCCGCGCTGGCGTTCGACGCATCCCGGCGCACGCTGTGGCTGCTGCCGCTGGGCGCGGTGTGGCTGGCCTTCCTGCCCAACGCCCCGTATCTGGTGACCGATCTGGTGCACCTGGGCGACGGGGTGGAACTGTGGCGCCACATCCTGCAGTACGGGTTCGCGGCGTGGACCGGCATCATGCTCGGCATCGTGTCACTCCGGTTGGTGCACAACCGGATCGAGCAGCAGTTCGGGGCGCTCGCGGGCTGGGCAATGGTGTTGGTGTCGGTGGGGCTGTGCGCGATCGGCGTGGTGATCGGGCGGTTCCAGCGGTGGAATTCCTGGGATCTGGTGACCCGCCCGGAGGCGGTGGTGTCGCAGACGTGGGAGTGGGTGCGCTCGCCGTTGGCGGAGGTGCAGTCCACAGGGGTGGCGGTGGCCGTCGCGGCCTTCTTCGGGCTGGCCTACCTGACCGCCTGGGCGTTGGGGGGCCTCGCCGGTTCTGCTCACAGCAGCACCGGCTAGCGCATGGTGGGGTTCAACCGCGGGTACGCGCAATCCCCGGTGACATTGCAATCTCGTTCAGGTTGAGATGCGATGTCAGGCCGCTGCTGACCGGAAATCTACTGCGATCATCGGTAGGTGGCACCCAAGACAGAGTCCAGGACGGACAGCAGGCTGGCGGCCCGTCTCGCCGCGCTGGCCTCGCTCGGCGCTTCTGTCATTCACTTCGCCGTCGTAGCGAACCACTGGCAGGAGTGGATGCCGGCGGGTGTGTTCTTCGCATCCCTGGCCGCATTTCAATTGGTTTGGGCCCGTCTGGTTCTCGCCCGAACCACGACTTCGGTGCTTGCCCTCGGCCTCATGGTCAACATCGGTGCGATCGCGTTGTGGGCGTTGTCCAGGACCGCTGGTGCGCCGTTCGGGCCCCACGCCGGTGAAGCCGAACTGGTGCAGGCCGCGGACCTGTGCGCCCTGCTGCTGCAGATCTACGTCGTGATGGGAGCCGCCTGGGTCTGGCACCGCGGCCTGCAAGGGGAGTACGTGCCGGTATTCGTCAGCGCAGTCGTGCTTTTCGGCGCAGTCGGCGTGGTCGCGTTGGCGTCCACGGTCGGTACCGCATCCGGACTGCGCCACGGCCATCACGCGCCCTCGGGTGCCGAGGCAGAGGCCGGTCATCACGGCACCGGCGTGGGGCACGCAGACGGCCATCATGGTCACGCCGAGCCGGCCGCGCCGCCACCGACGGTCGAACCCGTCCGCACGCCGGCGACATCAGCCCGGGCGCCCGTGCCGGCCCTGAAGCCGGCCCCCGCCCCGGCGGCGCAGCCACTGCACGATCACAGCGATCACGAACACGGCCACTAGAACCGCGGCTCTGCCGAGGACCGGGCTGTTCGGAACGGCCTCGGTTTCGGTCGCCCAGCAAGACCGAGGCGTCGTTCTGTTGGTCCCTCAACGATGCCCGAAACCGAAGCGCCCGAGCCCGTCTCGCGGGCTTGTGGCACCAAGCGGCCCTAGCGGTTGAGGACCGCGCGGGTGCTGGCCTCGGGCCTGAGGTCGAGGCGGCGCAACAGTTGAGCGTTGAGGGCCACGACGACCGTCGATAAGGACATCAGGATGGCGCCGATTGACATCGGCAAAACGATTCCAACGGGTGCAAGGACGCCGGCGGCCAACGGAACCGCGGCCAGGTTGTAGCCGGCCCCCCACCACAGGTTCTGCTTCATCTTGCGGTAGCCGGCGCGGGACAACTCGATGACCGACAGCACCGAGCGCGGATCCGAACTGGCCAGGATGACCCCCGCCGAGGCGATCGCGACGTCGGTGCCGGCGCCGATGGCGATGCCCACGTCGGCCTGGGCCAACGCCGGGGCATCGTTGACACCATCGCCGACCATCGCCACCTTCTTGCCCTCGTGCTGCAAGGACGCGACTTTCGATGCCTTGTCTTCTGGGCGCACGCCGGCGAACACCCGGTCGATGCCGAGTTCGTGGCCGACCGCTTGAGCGACTGCCTCGGCGTCACCGGTGATCATGACGACCTCCACGCCGAGCTTGTGCAACGCATCAACGGCTTCGCGGGATTCGGGTCGGATCTCGTCAGCCAGACGAAGTCCACCCAGCACGGCACCGTCGCGCACGACATGGAGGATGATCGCGCCTTCCTCGCGCCAGGCAGTGGCAGCACCGACTTCCTGTGCGCCGATCTCGTTGAGTAGATGAGGACCGCCTACCCGGATCTCGTGGCCCTCGACCGTCGCGGTCACGCCGACCGCCGGCGAGGAAGAGAAGCCACTGGCCCGGGCCACGGTGAGTCCGCGCTCGACCGCAGCGCGGACGATGGCCCGCGCCAGCGGATGCTCACTGTCGGTTTCGGCGGCGGCGGCCAGCGCGAGGACGCTGTCGTCGTCGACGCCACCGCTGGGCGCGACCCCGGTCACGGTGGGTTCACCCTTGGTCAATGTGCCGGTCTTGTCGAAGAGCACCGCGTCGATGGTGCGCATGCCTTCCAACGCCAAGCGGTCCTTGATCAACACCCCGCCCCGCGCGGCGCGTTCGGTGGCGATGGACACCACCAGCGGGATCGCCAGGCCCAACGCGTGTGGGCACGCGATGACCAGCACGGTGATCGCCCGCACGACCGAAGCGTCGGGGTCCCCCAGGATCGACCACGCCACCGCGGTGATGGCGGCCGCGATCAAGGCGAACCAGAACAGCCACCCGGCGGCACGGTCGGCGAGGCGCTGAGCCCGCGAGGACGAGTTCTGCGCCTCGGTGACCAGCCGCTGAATCCCGGCAAGCGCGGTGTCATCACCGGTGGCGGTGATCTCGACTCGCAGCCCGGAATCGGTGGCCACGGTGCCGGCCGTCACCGCGTCACCGACCCCTCGCGCAACTGGACGCGATTCACCGGTCACCATCGACTCGTCCATATCGGCACGCCCGTCGATGATCTTGCCGTCGGCGGGAACGCTTCCTCCGGGTCTGACGACAACCACATCCCCGACCTGCAAGTCGGCGGGCGACACGGTGATCATGCGGTCGCCATCAACTTTTTCGGCCTCGTCGGGCAGCAGGGCCGCCAGTGAGTCCAGCGCCGAAGTGGTCTGAGCCAGGGACCGCATTTCCACCCAGTGGCCGAGCAACATGATGACGATCAGCAGGGCCAGTTCCCACCAGAACTCCAGTTCGTGGTGAAGCACGCCCAGGCTCGCGCCCCACGAGGCGAAGAACGCCACGGTGATGGCCAGCCCGATCAGCAGCATCATTCCTGGTTTGCGGGAACGGATTTCGCTGACGGCGCCGAGGAGGAAGGGACGCCCGCCGACGATGTACATGACCGTGCCCAGTAGCGGCGCGATCCACCGTGCGCCGGGAGAGTCGGGGACTTCGTAGCCGAGCAGCATTGCGAACATGGTCGAATAGGCGACCACCGGGACGGCGATGATCAGGTTGATCCAGAAGAGCTTTCGGAACTGAGCGACATGGTCGCCTCCGCGGCCGGCGTGGCCGCCATGTCCTTCGTGGCCGGTCTGGGGCTGATGCCCGCCGCGCTCACCGTGGGGGCCGGAAATGGCGTGCTCGTCGATGTCTCGTGTGGCCATCGCGTGTTCATCACGGTCTGTCATGGTCGGCTCTCCTTCGAGGAGCTCAGGTGTCGAGTCGGTGGCCGGTCAGCGGGGATCCACGGCGGTATCGGTGCACCGGCGGCGAAGGGTCACGACCGCACGAGTCGGGCGATCGCTTCCGAGGCCGCGGTGCGGATGTCGATGCAATAACGCTCCGCTTCAATCATCCCGCTGATGACGCGGGCTTGCCCATCAATGCGTTTCAACCGTTCGAGGAGGTGTCCTGAACGGTGATATAGCCGTGGGTGTGCCGATCCTGAGACGGGCAGTGGTCAGGGTCGTCAACGAGGGGCATGTCGATCCTTGCGGAAGTGTGGCTGCTCTCCCTCGACCTCCAGCATCACCGCGCTGGCAAATGCACGCGGTATGTGTCGTGTGAAGATCTGCTCAAGATCGCGCCGCACCGGCCGCCGGCACCGCCCCAGCAGGCACCATATTGGACATGGAACACCATCCGGGTACAGCGTCTGACCAGGCGAAGGGATACCGCGCGCTGGTCGTCGACGACGAACTTCCGCTGGCCGAAGTCGTGGCCAGCTATCTCGAACGCGAGCAGTTCGAGACCGTGGTGGCCGGCAACGGCGTCGATGCCATCGCTGTCGCGCGCGATCTCGATCCCGATGTGGTCATCCTCGACCTCGGACTGCCCGGCATCGATGGACTCGAAGTCTGCCGGCAACTACGCACGTTCTCCGACGCCTACGTCGTCATGCTCACCGCTCGTGACACCGAACTCGACACCCTGCTCGGACTCACCATCGGCGCCGACGACTACATCACCAAACCTTTCAGCCCGCGCGAGCTGGTCGCCCGAATCCGGGCCATGCTGCGCCGCCCCCGCGTCCTGCAATCAGCCGCAACAACCACCGAACAAGTGGGGGCGCCGCCTCGCCGCTTCGGCGCACTGAGCATCAACGTCGCCGCCCGCGAGGTACACATCGGCGACGAACAGATCCTGTTGACCCGCACAGAGTTCGACATTCTCGAAGCGCTCTCGGACCGGAAAGGCGTCGTGCTCAGCCGACGCCAACTACTCGAGATCGTCCGCGAAGGCCCCTGGGTCGGCAACGAGCACCTCGTCGATGTCCACATCGGACACCTGCGTCGCAAACTCGGCGACGATGCGGCGAACCCCCGCTACATCACCACGGTCAGAGGCATCGGATACCGCATGGGGACCGGACAATGACGCACCCGCCGGCCCCGACAATCCCCGAACGCCGATGGTCGCGACGCCCCGGCATCGGCATGCGCCTCCTGGGCGCCCAAGCCATTGTGCTGGCAGCCGGGACCGCGACCACCGCCATCGTGGCCGCCATCGTCGGCCCGCCCCTGTTCCGCGAACATCTCCACCGCGCCGGAGTGCCGATGGACTCCCTCGAAGAAGTCCACGCCGAAGAGGCCTACGGCCACGCGACAGTGATCTCCATCGGCGGCGCCCTCGCCGTGTCCGCCGTGGCCGCGCTGGCCGTCAGCTTCTACCTCAGTCGACGACTGCAACGATCCATCACCGAAGTCGCCTCCGCCGCCGCCGATGTCGCCCAGGGCAACTACGACATCCGCGTCTCATCGCCGCGCCTCGGTGACGACTTCGATGCGCTGGCTACCGCTTTCAACCAGATGGCCTCGCGACTCCAAACTGTCGATTCGACCCGACAGCGACTCTTCGGGGATCTAGCCCACGAGATCCGCACACCCGTGGCAGTGCTAGAGGCCTACATCGAAGCGCTCGAGGACGGTGTACGGACACTCACGCCGCAGACAGCGGCCATGCTGCGAGACCAAACCCGGCGCCTCGTACGGTTTTCCGACGACATGGCCGCCCTCGCCAAGGCCGAGGAAAGTTCCGTCTCCATGTCACACACCCATGTCGACGTCGAACACCTCACGCGCCAAAGCGTGGCCGCCGTGCAGGAACGCTACGACAACAAAGGAGTCGCCCTACGCATCCGCCTCCAAGACCAACTACCGCAGCTATGGGCTGACGAACAACGACTGTCCCAGGTGTTGGGTAACCTGCTCGAAAACGCGCTGCGGCACACGCCATCGGGCGGATCAGTCGAACTGAGCTGCGTTCGCGACGACCACCGACTCAACATCGCTGTCACCGACACCGGTGACGGCATCGCCGCAGAGCATCTCAGCCGAGTGTTCGAACGGTTCTACCGCTCAGACATCGCCCGTGACCGGGAGCACGGCGGCGCCGGACTAGGCCTCGCGATCGCCAAGGCCCTGGTCGAGGCACACGGCGGATCAATCGCCGTAGCCAGCCCCGGGCCTGACGCCGGCGCAACCTTCACCGTGCGCCTGCCGTTCACCCCACCGCAGAGCGCGAACCTGCCGGTATCGCAGCAGGCGTCGCCCTCACCCAGCCAGACCGACCGGTGAGCAGCTACTTGTCCAGCAACGCCTGCATCGTGTCGATCTCGGCCTGCTGCGACGACACGATATTTCGCGCCATGCCGACCGCCGCAGGGAACTGACCGTTGTCGATCTCCTGCTGGGCCATCATGATTGCGCCCTTGTGATGCGCGATCATCTGCGTCAGAAACAACCGGCCGGCCTCGGCGCCCTGCGCGTTCTGCAGCGCCGCCATATCGGCCTCCGACATCATGCCGTGGCCGCCTCCACCCATACCGGGCACATCCCCCATGCCGCCGGGCATCTGATGACCCGGCATATCACCCATGTCACCACCGCCGGGCATCTGATGACCGGGCATCCCGGTGCCACTGGGCGCGGGTGTGTCCGACACACCCCACTGCTCAAGCCATCCCTGCATCTGCTCGATCTCGGGTCCCTGAGCACTCTTGATCTCATCGGCGAGCAAGACGACCTCGGGATCGATCCCCTGCTTTCCACGCAACGTGTCGCTCATCTCGATCGCCTGCTGGTGATGCGGGATCATCCCTTGGGCAAACATCACATCGGCGTCATTATGGGCGGCGTCGCTGCTGGCAGACCCAGCCGACGCGGATGTCGACACCGCGGTCGGGCTCGCAGCGGGGTTGGAAACGGTTTCGCCGTTCGAACACGCACCGACCAGTAGGGTCGACGCCGCCAATAGCGCGACACCAACTCCATTTCGCTTGTGCTGCATCGCACATCCTTCCTCGCAACTTCGATTACGCCTCCGCGCGGCAAGCAGCGCGCCGGCTACGTCGAGCCTCAAGAACCCACATATCGCTCGGTTCGGTTTTCGATGAAGATTCGATGAAGACGACGCACCGAGGTGGGCAGCGATCATCTCGGGGGACGCCACCGGGCGGGCGCCGCGGCACCGTCGGGTCTCACGGAGTCGTCGGCCCCGCGCTTCCCGCCACAGCGGTTCCGGCGCGCGGGGTTCCGGATGGATGCGGATGATGTCGCCCGTCTGAGCACCATTGTCCCGGCGACAGGGACGGTGCAGCGATGTTCACCATCGGCTGAAGACATGTGGGCGGGTTCGGGAGGACTGCGGTTTTGCAACCTCGAGGGCGTCCTCATATACCTTTCGGTATCTCGCGCGGCCGGATTTTCACCTCGTTCCGGCTCTTTGGATCTGTCACTCCCGAACCCGTCGTGCGGTCGACTGTACGCCTGTGATCTTGATCACACCAGAGGTTTTTCCATACTTTCCAGATCCCGGTCCTGGGCCCGCAGCAACGCCCTCGTCCGGTCTCTGACCTCGGGCGATCGGTCGAATACGACGCCCACGTACTCGTGCACCCCGGCCGCGCGGAGCTCGTCCAGGCGGGCCGTGACGGTCTGCTCGTCCCCGATCAGGGCGGCCTCGGCCGGGCCGGCGTAGCCCTCCCGGTCGAGCATGGCGCGATACGACGGCAGCTGGCCGTACATGGCGAACTGTTCGGCGGCCTGGGCCCGCGCCCCGTCGACGTCGTCGGTGACGCTGATCGGCAGCGCGGCCACCACCCGCACGTCGCGCCCGGCCGCGGCGGCCCGCAGGGTGGGAGCGACATGCTCGGCAAGCGTCTTGGGACCGGTCATCCAGGTGACCGTGCCGGCGGTGCGCCGGCCGGCGATCTTCAGCAGTTGGGGGCCCAGCGCGGCGAGGTAGACGTCGGGCCGCGGCGCCGGGATCTGCAGGGCCCCGCGGGTGGTGTAGAGCTCGCCGGGTGCGTCGACCGCGTCGCCGGCCAGCAGCGGCAGCAGCCCGTCCAGGTACTCGTTGAGCCGGCGCACCGCCCGGTCCCACGGGATGCCCCACATGCCCTCGGTGACGGCGGCGTGCGTCATCCCCACCCCGAGGATGAAGCGGCCCCCGGAGATCAGATTGAGCGTCAGCGCGCGCTGCGCCAGCTGCATCGGGTGCTGGTTCTGGATCGGCACCACCCCGGTGCCCACCTCGATGGTGTCGACCTCGCGCAGCGCCACCGCCAGCACGGTCAACAGGTCCGGCTCGTAGGGCATCTGGGTCATCCAGATGCGGCGGAAACCTTCGTCGCGGTAGCGCGCGAAGTCCGACACGACACGGTCGATGAGGGGGTCTGTCGCCGGTCCGGCCAGCGAACCCAGGATGCTGATCTGCATGCCACTCATGATGCCCGGACGAGCATGACCGAAACCGGAACACGACTGGGAAACTTCGGCCCGAACTGGTTCTCCGCGGTGATGGGTACCGGGATCATCGCGGTCGCCGGCGCCACCCTGCCGTGGCAACCGCGCGGTCTGCGGGTGTTCACCGAGATCGTCTGGGTGGTCGCCGCGATGCTGTTGGTGGCGTTGATCATCGCGGTCAGCGTGCAATGGTTCCGGCATCCCACGGTGGCCCGCGGGCACGCCCGCAATCCGCAGATGGCGCACTTCTACGGGGCTGCGCCGATGGCGCTGATCACGGTCGGCACCGGCACCATGCTGGTCGGCAAGGACTTGATCGGGGAGAGCCTGGCCGTCGACATCAACTGGGTGCTGTGGTCGGCGGGGACCATCGGCGGGTTGTTCACCGCGATGAGCATCCCGTACCTGATGTTCACCCAGCTCAATGTGGGGCCGGACGCCGCGTTCGGGGGCTGGCTGATGCCGGTCGTGCCGCCCATGGTGTCGGCGGCCTCGGGCGCGATGCTGATCCCGCACATGGCCCCGGGCGTCGGACGGGCCACCATGTTCTACGGCTGCCTGGCCATGTTCGGGCTGTCGCTGATCGCCGCGCTGATCATCATCACGATGATCTGGAGCCGGCTGGCGCTGTACGGCACGTCCGGGACGGCGCGGGTGCCGACGCTGTGGATCGTGCTCGGCCCGCTGGGCCAGTCGGTGACGGTGGCCGGGCTGCTGGCCAATGAGGCGTACCTGGCCGTGCCCGCGGAGCTGGCCGCCGGGATGAACATCTTCGCGGTGTTGTTCGGGGTGCCGGTGTGGGGGTTCAGCGTGCTGTGGATCGGGCTGGCCTCGGCGCTGACCATCCGCACCCTGCGCCGCGGCATGCCGTTCGCGTTGACCTGGTGGAGCCTGACCTTCCCGGTCGGCACCTTCGTCACCGGCACCACTCAGCTGGCCCTGCACACCGGGCTGCCGGCCTTCGAGGTCGCCGCGGTCGCCGCCTACTGCGGGTTGCTGAGCACCTGGGCGCTGGTCGCGGTGCGCACCGCGCGCGGGAGCCTGGCGGGCAGCCTGTTCGCCCCGCCCGCGGCGGGCCCGATCACGGCGTCCAAAGACCCGGGAACGTAGTCGGGGCGAGCGAAGCGACGGGCGAGAAAGTAAAGAGCCCCGTGTTGCCGTCGGGTCGGGGGGTCAGACGGCAACACGGAGCTATCCCATGTATCGGCAGGGCTCCGCGGGGCGTTACACCCGATTTCAAAGTTTTTTCCGGGACGCGGGTCAGGCCTCGAGGATGGCGGTGACGCCCTGGCCGCCGGCGGCGCAGACGGAGATCAGGCCGCGCACCGGCTGACCGGTCTGCTTCTTCTTCTCCGCCAGTTGTTTGGCCAGCTGGGCGACGATGCGCCCACCGGTGGCGGCGAACGGGTGCCCGGCGGCCAGCGAGGAACCGTTGACGTTGAGCTTGCTGCGGTCGATGGGCCCCAGCGGCTTGTCCAGCCCGAGCCGGTCCTTGCAGTAGTCCGCGGACTCCCAGGCCGCCAACGTCGCCAGCACCACCGAGGCGAACGCCTCGTGGATCTCGTAGAAGTCGAAGTCCTGCAGGGTCAGCCCGTTGCGGGCGAGCAGCCGGGGCACCGCGTAGGTCGGCGCCATCAGCAGCCCGTCCGGGCCGTTGACGTAGTCGACGGCGGCGGTCTCCCCGTCCACGAAGTACGCCAGCACCGGAATCTCGTGCTCGGCGGCCCACTCCTCGCTGGCCAGCAGGGCCACCGACGCGCCGTCGGTCAGCGGCGTGGAGTTGCCCGCGGTCATCGTCGCGTCGCCATTGCGGACCCCGAAGACCGGCTTGAGCCTGGCGAGCTTCTCGGCCGACGAGTCGGGGCGCAGGTTGTTGTCCCGGTAGACGCCCAGGAACGGGGTGACCAGGTCGTCGAAGAAGCCGCGGTCGTAGGCAGCGGCCATGTTGCGGTGGCTGGCAGCGGCCAGTTCGTCCTGGTCGACGCGCTTGATGCCCATCTGTTTGGCGGTGATGGCGGCGTGCTCGCCCATCGACAGCCCGGTGCGGGGCTCACCGTTGGTCGGGATCTCGACGCCGAGGGCGGCGGGCAGCTTGCCCACCAGCTTGAGCCGGTCGAGGTTGGACTTGGAGCGGCGCAGGCTCAGCAGCACCCCACGCAGGTCGTCGCCGAAGGCGATGGGCGCATCGGAGGTGGTGTCCACGCCGCCGGCCGCGGCGACCCGGTACCGACCGCGGGCGATCCCGTCGGCGGCGGCGATGGCGGCCTGCAGGCCGGTGCCGCAAGCCTGCTGCAGGTCGAAGGCCGGGGTGTAGGGCGACAGCGAGCTGCCCAGCACGCTTTCCCGCATCAGGTTGAAGTCGCGGCTGTGCTTGAGCACCGCGCCGCCGATGACCGCGTCGAGTTTCTCGCCGCGCAGCCCGAATCGGTCGGCAAGCCCGTCGAGGACCGCGGTGAACATGTCTTGATTGGAGGCATTCGCGTAGGCGCCGTCGGAGCGAACGAACGGGATCCGGTTTCCGCCGAGCACGGCGACGCGAGCATTCGTATTGGCCATGCCCCTAGGTTACCCGCAGACCTTACTCTGGAGTAAGTTAGTCCCCATGGCTTCCGACCTGTTCTCCCAAGTGGTCAATTCCGGGCCCGGATCGTTCCTGGCCAAACAACTCGGCATCCCGCAGCCCGAGGAACTCCGCCGCTACCAGCCCGGCCGGCCGGCACTTCCCGGATCGTTGCTGATCGGCGGGACCGGACGGGTGGTCGAACCGCTGCGCGCCGCCCTGGCCGACGACTACGACGTCGTCTCGGCCAACATCGGCGGACGCTGGGCCGACTCGTTCGGCGGGCTGGTGTTCGACGCCACCGACATCACCGAGCCGGCCGGGCTCAAGGCGCTCTACGAGTTCTTCACCCCGGTGCTGCGCAACCTCGGGCCGTGCGGCCGGGTGGTCGTGATCGGCACCACCCCGGCCGACACCGGCAGCGCGCACGAGCACATCGTGCAGCGCGCGCTGGAGGGCTTCACCCGCTCGCTGGGCAAGGAACTGCGCCGCGGCGCCACGGTGTCGCTGGTCTACCTGTCCCCCGACTCCGCCGCCGGAGTGTCGGGGTGCGAGTCCACCCTGCGGTTCATCCTGTCCGGCAAGTCCGCCTTCGTCGACGGCCAGGTGTACCGGGTCGGGGCCGCCGACGCGCAGGCGCCCGCCGACTGGGACAAGCCGCTGGCCGGCAAGGTGGCCGTGGTGACCGGCGCCGCCCGCGGCATCGGCGCCACCATCGCCGAGGTCTTCGCCCGCGACGGCGCGGCCGTGGTGGCCGTCGACGTGCCGGCCGCCGAGGAGGCACTGCGCGAGACCGCCGAGAAGGTGGGCGGCACCGCGCTGGCCCTGGACGTCACCGCCGCCGATGCGGTGGACCAGATCGCCGAACACGTTCGAGAGCACCACTCGGACATCTCCGGCGGCAAGCTCGACGTGCTCGTCAACAATGCCGGCATCACCCGCGACAAGCTGCTCGCCAATATGGACGAGGGCCGCTGGGACGCGGTGATCGCGGTCAATCTCGTTGCGCCGCTGACACTCACCGAGGGACTGGTGGCCGCCGGTGCGCTCGGCGAGGGCGGCCGGGTGATCGGACTGTCCTCGATGGCCGGAATCGCGGGCAACCGCGGCCAGACCAACTACGCGGCGACCAAGGCCGGCATGATCGGCATCGTCGAGGCCCTGGCGCCGACGCTGGCCGAGAAGAACATCACCGTCAACGCCGTCGCCCCCGGCTTCATCGAGACCAAGATGACCGAGGCCATCCCGCTGGCCACCCGCGAGGTGGGCCGCCGGCTCAACTCGCTGTTCCAGGGCGGGCAGCCCGTCGACGTCGCCGAGACCATCGCCTACTTCGCCAGCCCGGCCTCGAACGCCGTCACCGGCAACACGATCCGGGTCTGCGGCCAGGCCCTGCTGGGGGCGTGATGTCTCAGCCCAACGGACTGCTGAACATGGCGCGCGCGGTCGCCGGCGCGTTGCCGTTCGTCCCGCGCGCGGGTGGCCTGCCCGACCGCACGGTGCACGTGCCCGAGCTGCGGATCGACCCGGTCAACGTCGCCGCCTACGCGGGGGTGACCGGCCTGCGGTTCGACGACACCGTGCCGCTGACGTACCCGTTCGCGCTGACCTTCCCGACCATGATGTCGCTGGCCACCTCATTCGACTTCCCTTTCGCGGCAATGGGTTCGGTGCACACCGAGAACCACATCACCCAGTACCGGCCGATCACCGTCAGCGATGTGCTCGACGTGTCGGTGCACGCGGAGAACCTACGCGAGCACCGCAAGGGGCTGCTGGTGGATCTGGTCACCGACATCAAGATCGGCTACGACCTGGCCTGGCATCAGGTCACCACCTTCCTGCACCAGCAACGCACCAGCCTGTCCGACGAGCCGCGGCCGGAACCGCCCAAACAGCGCAAGCTGCCGCCGCCCAACGCGGTGCTGAGCATCTCGGCGAGCCAGATCCGGTCCTACGCGTCGATCGGCGGGGACCACAACCCGATCCACACCAACAGCCTGGGCGCCAAGATGTTCGGGTTCCCCACCGTCATCGCGCACGGGATGTTCAGTGCCGCAGCGGTGCTGGCCAACATCGAGGGCCAACTGCCCGACGCGGTGAAGTATTCGGTGCGGTTCGGCAAGCCGGTGTTGCTGCCGGCGCGGGCCGGACTGTACGTGGACGCCACCGATACCGGCTGGGACCTGACGCTGCGGCACCTGTCCAAGGGATATCCGCACCTTTCGGCGACGGTGAACGGGCTCTAAACTGTGCCGGTGGCTCCCAGCCGCCCACCCCCACCGCGGGTCGTCCGGACCGTCGAACGCATCCGGGACGGGATGCTGCGGCTGCGCCGCCGCAGTGTCCCCGGTCCGGCCGCCCTGGTGGAAGTGATCCTGGGCGCCTGGGTGTCCCAGGCCGTCGCGGTGGCCGCGGAGTTGAAGATCGCCGACGCGCTGGCCGACGGCCCGCTGCCGGTCCTGGAACTGGCCCGCCGCGTCGACGCCCATCCCGAGGCGCTGGACCGGTTGATGCGGGCCCTGGTCAGCCAGGGGGTGTTCACCGCCAGGCGGGGCAACCGGTACGCGCTCAATGCGGTGTCCGAACCGTTGCGCTCCGACGCCCCGGTGTCGATCGCCGGGATGGCCCGCTTCGTCGGTGCGCCGCAACACCGAGAGCACTGGAGCCGGTTGGCCGAGGCGGTGCGTACCGGCCGCCCGCAGTTGGAGCAGCTGCGCGGGATGCCGCCGTTCGAATACCTCGGTACCGAACCGGAACTCGCGGCGATCTTCAACGATGCGATGACCAGCATGTCCGAACTCGCCCTCGGCCCGGTGGTCGCCGCCTACGACTTCACCGGACTGCGCACCGTCGTCGACGTCGGCGGTGGGCACGGCCGACTGCTGGCGGCCATCCTGTCCGCGGCACCGTCCGCGCGCGGCGTCCTGCACGACCTGCCCGAGGTGGTGGAGGGGGCACCGGAACTGTTGGGCCGCTTCGGTGTTGCCGACCGTGTCGAGGTCAGCGGCGGCTCCTTCTTCGAGGCGGTCCCGCCCGGCGGGGACGCCTACGTGCTCAAGAACGTCATCCACGACTGGGCCGACGAGGACGCGCTGCGCATCCTGCGGACGGTGCGCGCGGCGGCCCGCCCCGGCGCCACCCTGCTGCTGGTGGAGGCCGTCATCCCCGAGCACCAGCGCGAGTCGCTGGCCAAGATCATCGACCTGGAGATGCTGGTCTCCGCCGGCGGGCAGGAACGCACCGAGCGTGAGTACCGAACACTGTTCGGCCAGGCCGGGTTCGGGTTCACCCGGGTGGTCCAGACGGCGGGACCGCTGAGTCTGATCGAGGGGCGCGCCCGGTGAGCTAACCCTTGCCGCTGGGTTTGCCCTTCAGTCCGCGCCAGAACAGGTTGATCATCAGGTCGGTGGCGTCCTGCACGTCGGCGTCCCCGGTGCTGACCCGGTCCGCGATGGCCTCACCGGCGCCCACCAGCGCGACCGCCATCATGTTGAAATCGGCGTCGGGCTCCGGGTGCCGCGTTCCCGACTGCAGCAACCGGCCCACCAGGTCGATGATCCGTTCCCGGCCCTCCCGCACGGTGTGCGCGAAGGCCTGCGAGCTGGTGGCCTGGCTGTACAGCACGATCCAGGACGCCCGGTGACTGTCGATGTAGCCCAGGAAGGCGCCAACGGCGTTGGTCAGCATCTCTTTTGGGCTCAGCGTGAAGTCGATCTCGCGGCGCACCTCTTCGACGAAGCGGTTCAGCTCACGGTCCAGGCACGCCCCGAACAACTCCTCCTTGGAGCCGTAGTACAGATAGAGCATCGGCTTGGAGATCTGCGCCTCCGCGGCGATCGCATCCATCGACGTCTCGTGGTAGCCGTTGATGGAGAACATCTGCACGGCGGCGTCGAGCATCTGCTGCTCGCGCACCGCGCGCGGCAGACGCTTCGTTCCTCCGGCCATCGGGTCAGCGTACGGCGATCAGCCGCCGCAGTTGGGATTAGTCCCCTTGGCGGCGGCGACGCGGCGCACCGAGTCGTCCACCCGGGACATCGGCAGTTCACCGGCGTCGACGGCCTGCTCCAGACGGTCCAGCACGGCGGGCACCTCGGCGGTGGTGATCCACAGCGCGACGTCGGCGCCGGCCTGCAGTGACTTCAGCACCGCCGCGGCGACCCCGTACTGCTGGTTGATCGCGGCCATGCTGGACAGGTCGTCGGTGTAGACCAGACCGCCGAAGCCGAATTCGGTGCGCAGCAGGTTGTAGGCGGCCGGGCTCAGGCTGGCCTGCTCACCGCCGGTCAGCCCGGGCACCTGCATGTGCCCGACCATGACCGCGACCGGATGCTGGGTGGTCAAGGTGCGGTACGGGACCAGATCCTCGTTCTGCAGCTCGGCCAGCGGCGGCGTGGACACCGCGCCGGTGTGCGAATCACCTGCGGCGCGGCCGTGGCCGGGGAAGTGCTTGAGCACCGGCAGCACCCCGGCGTCGCGCAGACCGCGGGCGTAGGCGCCGGCGTACTCGGTCACCGTCTGCGGGTCGTCGCCGAAGGACCGGTCCCCGATCGCGGCGCTCTGCTGAGTCAGATCGACCACCGGGGCGAAGTCGACGGTGATGCCGAGGCCACGCATGGCGCGGCCGCGCTCCAGCGCTATCCCGTAGACCTCGTCGGCGGTCTTGGTCTGGGCCAGTGCCCGGGCCGAGGGCTGGCTGCCGATCACCCCGGCCAGCCGGGACACCCGGCCACCCTCCTCGTCGACGCTGACCGCCAGCGCCAGCGGGCCCGCGTCGGCGGCGATCCCGGCCAGCGGCGCGCCCAGCATCGACATATCGGTCCAGCTGCCGATCATGATGCCGCCGACCTTGTGTTCGGTGACGGCCGCGCGGGCGTCGGCGGCGCCGGTCACCCCGACCATCAGCAGTTGGGCCAGCTTGTCCCGGGTGGACAGCGCGGCCACATCGCAGCCGCCGGGTGCCGGCGCGGCGGGCAGCGGCAGGTCCAGCGAGGCGTGCGTCGGGACCGGCGCACCGCTGCTCACCGGGGCCGGTGGGGCCGCCGTCTCGGAGGTCTGGGCCGGCGAGCAGGCCAGCAGCAGACCGGACAGCGCGGTCAGGGCACCGAGTGCGCGTGACATCGACATGGGTCCCCACATTAACCGGGCGGCCCGATCCGACGCCGCCGATGGCCGTCCCGGTTTCCGTCTCGCGGCCTCCGGAACGCCTGCCGGCGGGCGCCGACTGCGACGTCACGGCCATATTCCGTCGTGCTAGGTTGGCGGGCATGGAACGGTTCGTCGTGCCCGCTGCGGCAAGCATCGTGGTCGGCCTGCTGTTGGGTGCGGCGGCGATCTTCGGCGTGACGCTGATGGTCCAGCAGGACACCAAGCCACCGGTGCAGTCGGGAGACCCCGCGTCCTCGGTGCTCAACCGCGTTGAATACGGCGACCGGGCCTGACCCGGGCGCGCCGTTCGCCGAAGTTTTGTCACGGCGTTGGCTGTGGCTGGTCGGCTCCGTCTTCCTGATCCTGGCGTTCTGCCAGGACCCGGGCCGCATCGCCCCTGACACCAAACTCGATCTCACCGCCAATCCGCTGCGCTTTCTGGCGCGCGCCGCCGATCTGTGGAACAGCGACCTGCCCTTCGGCCAGGCCCAGAACCAGGCCTACGGCTATCTGTTCCCGCACGGGACGTTCTTCCTGGCCGGTGACGTATCGGGACTGCCGGACTGGGTGACCCAACGGTTGTGGTGGGCGCTGCTGCTGACCGTCGGCTTCTGGGGACTGCTGCGGGTCGCCGAGGCGCTCGGGATCGGCAGCACCACCTCGCGCGTCATCGCCGCGGCCGCGTTCGCGCTGTCCCCGCGGGTGCTGACCACCCTCGGTGCCATCTCCTCGGAGACCCTGCCGATGATGCTGGCGCCGTGGGTGCTGCTCCCGGTCATCTACGCGATGCGCGGCGACGACCGGATCCGGCTGCTGGCCGCCCGCTCGGCGGTCGCGGTGGCGCTGATGGGCGCGGTCAATGCGGTGGCCACCCTGACCGGCTGCCTGGCCGCCATCATCTGGTGGGCCGCGCACCGGCCGAACCGGCAGTGGTGGCGGTTCACCGGGTGGTGGGCGCTGTGCACCGCGCTGGCCATCACCTGGTGGTCGGTGGCGCTGGTCATGCTGGGCCGGATCAGTCCCCCGTTCCTGGACTTCATCGAATCCTCGGGTGTCACCACCCGCTGGCTGTCGCTGACCGAGGTGCTGCGCGGTGGGGGCAGCTGGACACCGTACGTCGCCCCCACCGCCACCGCGGGGTCCTCGCTGGTCACCAGTTCGGTGGCGGTGCTGGCCACCACCCTGGTGGCGGCCGCCGGGCTGGCCGGGCTGGCCATGCGGACCATGCCGGCGCGCGGCCGGCTCATCCTGATCCTGTTCGTCGGGCTCACCGCGCTGGCCGTCGGCTACTCCGGCGGGCTGGGCTCCCCCATCGGCGCGCAGGTGCAGCTGTTCCTGGACGCCGAGGGCACCCCCCTGCGCAATGTGCACAAGCTGGAGCCGCTGCTGCGGCTGCCGCTGGCGCTCGGCCTGGCGCATCTGCTGGGCCGCATCCCGCTGCCCGGCGCCGCCGACCGCCCGACCTGGGTGCACGCCTTCGCCTATCCCGAACGGGACCGGCGGGTGGCCGTCGGGATCGTGGTGCTGACCGCGCTGGCCGCCGCGACGTCGCTGGCCTGGACCGGCCGGTTGACCCCGCCGGGCAGTTTCGAGGCGATTCCGGGGTACTGGCACGACACCGCGGCCTGGCTGGACGAGCACAACACCGAGCGCGGCCGGGTGCTGGTCGCGCCGGGAGCGCCGTTCGCGACCCAGGTCTGGGGCAACAGCCACGACGAACCCCTGCAGGTGCTGGGCGACAGCCCGTGGGGCGTGCGTGATTCGATCCCACTGACCCCACCGGCGACCATCCGCGCCCTCGACGCGGTGCAGCGCCTGTTCGCCGCCGGTCAGCCCTCGGCCGGGCTGGCCGACACCCTGGCCCAGCAGGGCATCTCCTACGTCGTGGTGCGCAACGACCTGGACCCGGACACCTCCCGGTCGGCCCGCCCGATCCTGGTGCACCGGGCGGTCGACGGGTCGCCCGGGCTGACCAGGGTGGCCGAGTTCGGGGAGCCGGTGGGACCGGGCACCCTGGAGGGGTTCGTCACCGACAGCGGGCTGCGGCCCCGCTACCCGGCGGTCGAGATCTACCGGGTCGACAATGCCCGGCCCGCACCGTATCTCACCGATCTGGACAAGATGGCCCGCGTCGACGGCGCCCCGGAAGCCCTGCTGCGCCTGGACGAACGCCGGCGGTTGAACGGCCGGGAGCCGCTGGGTCCGATGCTGCTGACCGCCGACGCCGAACGGGCCGGGGTGCCGGCCGCGCTGGTCACCGTCACCGACACTCCGCTGGCGCGGGAGACCGACTACGGCCGGGTGGACAACCATTCCTCGGCGATCCGCACCCCGGAGGAACCCCGGCACACCTTCAACCGGGTGATGGACTACCCGGCCGGGACCGACCCGCTGTACGCGCGCTGGACCGGTGGCCGGATCAGCGTGTCCAGTTCGGCCGCGGATTCGACTGCGCTGCCCAATGTCTCACCGTCCTCGGGGCCGTCCGCCGCGATCGACGCGGACTCCTCCACCAGCTGGGTGTCCAACTCGCTGCAGACCGCGGTGGGCCAGTGGATGCAGGTGGACTTCGACCATCCGGTGACCAACGCGGCGGTCACCATCACCCCGAGCGCCACCGCCGTCGGCGCCCAGGTGCGCCGCATCGAGGTGTCCACCGCGAACGGCACCAGCACCCTGCGTTTCGAGGAGCCGGGCAAACCGCTGACCGTGGCGCTGCCGTTCGGCGAGACGCCGTGGATGCGGATCACCGCGGTCGGCACCGACGACGGCTCCCCCGGTGTGCAGTTCGGCATCACCGATCTGAGCGTCACCCAGTACGACGCCTCGGGTTTCGCACATCCGGTGGCACTGCGCCGGACCGTCGACGTTCCCGGCCCGCCCGCCGGGTCGGCGGTGGCGCAGTGGGATCTGGGGTCGGACCTGCTGGGCCGGCCGGGTTGCGCCCAGGCACCCGAGGGGATCCGGTGCGCGGCGACGATGGCGCTGTCCCCGGAGGAGCAGGTCAACATGAGCCGCACCCTGACGGTCCCCGAACCGATCGAGGTGGCACCGACGGTCTGGGTCCGGGCGCGGCAGGGACCGCGGCTGGCGGATCTGATAGCCACCGCCGGAACCACCCGCGCGGTGGGTGATTCGGATCTGATCGACGTACTCGGCTCGGCGTATGCCGCCACCGACGGGGACGTCCGCACCGCGTGGACGGCGCCGCAGAACAATGTGGCACTCAAGAAGCCGCCCACCCTGACGGTGCAGTTGCCCGAGGCCACCGAGGTGGCGGCGTTGCGGTTGACGCCGAGCGCCTCGACGCTGCCCGCCCACCCGACGCTGGTCGCGGTCAATCTCGGCGCCGGACCGCAGGTGTTCCGGATCCACGAGGACGGGCCGCAGACCCTGGAGCTGCACCCCACCGTGACCGACACCATCGAGCTGTCGATCCTGGACTGGACCGACGTGATCGACCGCACCGCACTGGGATTCGATCAGCTCAAGCCGACCGGCCTGGCCGAGGTGACCGCCCTGGACGCGGCGGGCAAGCCCATCGCACCGGCCGATCCCGCCGACCGGGACCGGACGATCACCCTGGCCTGCGGGCGCGGCCCGGTCATCGGTGTGGCCGGGCAGTTCATCCAGACGTCGGTGTCCACCACCGTGGGCGCGCTGCTGGACAACGAACCCATCGCCGCGAAACCCTGTCCCGCCGAACCGCTCTCGCTGCCCCAGGGTGAACAGGAGCTGCTGGTCAGCCCGGGTGAGGCGTTCATCGTCGACGGCATCGAGTTGGCCGGCCCGCGCGCCGGTGACCTGCGGCCCGCACCGACGACCCCCGCCCGGACCGAACGTTGGACGTCCGATCACCGCGAGGTGGACCTGACCGCGGCGGACCGGGACCGGGTGCTGGTGGTCCCGGAGAGCGTCAACCCGGGCTGGGTGGCGCACACCGCGGACGGCACGGCGTTGCGGGCGATCACGGTGAGCGGCTGGCAGCAGGGCTGGGTGGTGCCGGCGGGCACCAGCGGTCCGCTGTCGCTGACCTTCCCGGCCAACACCGCCTACCGGATCGGGCTGTTCGGTGGCCTGGCGCTGCTGCCGGTGCTGGCCGTGCTCGCGCTGCTGCCGATCCGGCGCCGGATGCCGGGTGTCGCGGTGTCGCCGTGGGCGCCGCCGCCGTGGCTCACCGCGGCGGCCGCACTGACCGCGGGTGCGCTGATCAGCGGGCTGGTCGGGGTGGCGGTGGTGGCCGCGGCCGTCGGCGTCCGGTACCTACTGCGGGACAGCGTGGAGCGGGTGACCGTCGCGGTGACCGCGGGCGGGCTGATCGCGGCCGGTGCGGTGCTGTCCCGCGGGCCGTGGCGCTCGGTGGACGGCTATCTCGGCCATTCGGTCGCCGTGCAGTTCCTCGCCCTGCTGTCGGTGGCGATGCTGCTGGCCTCGACGGTGCCTATATATCGAGCACGAGACGCGGAGTGAGCGAACGGGATACGCAGGCCAGCATGGAGTCGGCGCGTTCGGTGTCGGTGAGCCTGGAGTCGCGGTGCTCGGGGGTGCCCGCGAGCACCCGGACCCGGCAGGTGCCGCAGAAGCCCTGCCGGCAGGAGTAGGCGGTGTCGGGCCGGCGCCGGACCAGGGCGTCGAGCACCGTCTCGTCGGCGGCGATGTCGAGGACCTCGCCGCTGCGGGCCAGTTCGACCTGGAACGGGGTTCCGTCGCGCACCGGCGGTGCGCTGAAGCGTTCGAAATGCAGTGCGGTGGCCACGGTTCGGTCGATGTGCGCCCGCACCGCCTCGATCATCGGCGGCGGCCCGCACACGTAGACCGCGCCGTCTGCGGGGGCACGCCCGAGCAGATCCCCGGGCCCGGGTACCCCGTGCTCGTCGTCGAGGCGGATCGTCACCCGGGCCGGGTCCCAGGAGGCGATCTCGTCGAGGAACGGGATGCTGTCGGCGTTGCGCCCGCAGTACACGAAATGCCAGTCGGTGCCCAACCTTCGGGCGGCGAGCACCATCGGCAGGATCGGGGTGATACCGATACCGCCGGCGATGTAGAGCGCCCGCGGGTACGGGATGAACGGGAAGCCGTTGCGCGGGCCGCGCACGGTGACGGTGTCGCCCACCGCCAGCGCGTGCATCTCCAGTGAGCCGCCGCCACCGGACGGGATGCGGCGGACCGCGATCCGGTAGCGGCTGCGGTCCTGCGGGTCACCGCACAGCGAGTACTGCCGGCGGCGCCCCGACGGCAGGTGCAGGTCGAGGTGGCCGCCGGGCTGCCAGGCCGGCAGGTCCGCACCGTCCGGAGCCCGGAACGTCAGTGCCACAACGTCATTGTCGCGGGCGACGGTCGCTCGTTCGGCCAGCACCAGGGACATGGGGTCGTCGGCGGCCCGGACGGCGCGCCGCCCGTCGTACCCGGACCGGGTGACCGGGCGCAGCCAGAACCGGTCCAGTGCCCGGGCGACCAGGTTGACGGCGCGGTCGTCGATGGGGGCGCCGACCGGCGGGACCGGCCTCACCGCAGCACGGGCCGGGCGGCCGGCGAGGACGCCAGGTAGGCCACCGCCTGCGCGGTGTCACCGACATCGCCGGGGGTGTAGCGCGGCCGGAAGTACTGCAGCACCCGCCACACGATCAGCACGAACGACGGTGTCAGGCCCTTGCGCGCCGATCGGAACAGGTTGCGCCACACCTGCTTACGTCTGCGTGGCGACCAGTCCAGGTTCGGGTCGACCCGCAGCAGGAACCGGATGCCCTGCCAGATCAGGTACAGCAGCACCGGCCCGACCACCAGCTGGGCGCGGGCCCGGCGCAGGTAGCCGCCGTCGAAGTGGTGCAGCACGTCGTGCGACACCATCCGGTGTTCCACCTCCTCGGCTCCGTGCCAGCGCAGCAGGTCGACGACGGTGGGATGCGCGCAGGCGTCGTTGAGCCCCTTGGCATTGAGCACCCAGTCCCCCAGGAACGCGAAGATGTGTTCCAGCGCCGCGATCACGGCGAGCCGTTCGACGAGGTAGTTGTGTGCCTTGTCCCCTTCGACCGGGCGCGGGCCGAGCAGGCTGCCGAAGACGTAGTCGGCGCGGGCGAGCATCGGCGCCGGGTCGATCCCGTGCCGGGTCAGATACCCGTTGAGGCCGGCGTGCGCGTGGGCGTGCTGGGCCTCCTGCCCCATGAACCCGATGACGTCGTCGCGCAGCTTGCCGTCGGGGATGTCCGGCAGCGCCTCCTTCAGGACGGTGATGAACCACTCCTCACCGGCCGGCAGCAGCAGCGACAGCGCGTTGTACAGGTGGGTGGCCACCGCGGAGTCGTATATGTAGTGGGCGGGTACGCCGGTCAGGTCGAACCGCACGGCGCGGGCGTGCAGTTCGATCGCCGTCCCGTCCGGGGTGTCGGTGTCCAACAGCTCCATCCGCAAACGGTACCCCGGGTACCGGATATCTGTCGATACGCCGGAATCGGCCCGTCGGGGCGCGCCGCACTCCTAGCATCGGCGAGATGTCGGAGGTCGAAACCGCCCGCGGGCCCGTCAACACCGCGGATCTGGGTGTCACGCTCATGCACGAGCACGTGTTCATCCTGAACACCGAGATCGCGCACAACCATCCGGAGGGCTGGGGCGACGAGGACCGGCGCATCGCCGACGCGGTCGCCCGACTCAACGAGCTGAAGTCCCGCGGGGTGGACACCGTCGTCGATCTGACGGTCATCGGCCTGGGCCGGTACGTCCCCCGGATCGCCACGATCGCGGCCGCCACCGAGATCAACATCGTGGTGGCCACCGGGCTCTACACCTACAACGACGTGCCGATGCGGTTCTACTTCCAGGGCCCGGGCACCCTGCTCGACGGGCCCGAGGTGATGACCGAGATGTTCGTCCGCGATATCACCGAGGGCATCGCCGGGACCGGGATCAAGGCGGCGATCCTCAAATGCGCCACCGACGAACCGGGCGTCACCCCCGGGGTGGAGCGGGTGCTGCGGGCGGTGGCCGCCGCCCACCGCGAGACCGGTGTGCCGATCTCCACGCACACCCACGCGGGCAGCCGGCGCGGCCTGGAGCAGCAGCGCATCTTCGCCGAGGAGGGGGTGGATCTCAGCCGGGTGGTGATCGGGCACTCCGGGGACAGCACCGATCTGGACTATCTGGAGGAGCTCATCGCCGCCGGCTCCTATCTGGGCATGGACCGCTTCGGTGTCGACCTGATCCTGCCGTTCGAGCAGCGCGTGGACACCGTCGCGCGGATGTGCGAGCGCGGGCATGCCGA
The DNA here is from genome assembly GCA_900078775.1 of Mycolicibacterium aurum. GTDB lineage: Bacteria > Actinomycetota > Actinomycetes > Mycobacteriales > Mycobacteriaceae > Mycobacterium > Mycobacterium aurum_A. The sequence continues at coordinate 5,257,305 of LT549889.1, read as the reverse complement.
GAAGATGGTGCTCTCCCACGACGCGTCCTGCTATTTCGACGCGCTACCCGAGGAGGTGCTGGCCACGGCCCTGCCGAACTGGCATTACCTGCACATCCACAACGACGTCATCCCGGCGCTCAAACAGCGCGGCGTGACCGACGAGCAGCTGCGGACCATGCTGGTGGACAACCCGCGCCGGATCTTCTCCCACGGCGGCGGTTACTGAGCACGACGCCCGAGCTGCCCAGAATCTGCATCGTGCACCGCGCTGTCCCGCGTGGTGGCCCGGTGGTGGCGGGTCTCCCAGCGCCGCAGCGCTTCCCGGCAGGGTGATTCGACCAGCGCGTAGCTGACCGCGGCGATGGCGAACCCGAACACCAGGGTGAGCACCAGCACCAGCGGCATGTGCCCGGTGAACGGAAACTCCCCGATCAGCGGGAAGACCATGGCCAGCGCGGCGAGGTGCCAGATGAACAGCCCGTAGGACCACCGGCCCAGCGTCACCATCACCGGGCTACCCAGCACCCGGTGCGGAGTGTCCGGCGCGTCGAGCACCAGCGGCGCCAGCAACGCGCCGGCGACCACCGCCCCCATCGAGGTCTTGAGTACGAACTGCCCGACGGTGCCAGGCGTCAGCCCCTCCGGCCCGGCCCACGGTGAGGCCGCGACCAGGAAGGCGGCCAGCGCGATGCCGGCCATCAGCACCGGCCGGCGGGCCAACCGGTGCGCCCACCCGACCGGGCTGACCGACAGCTCGGCCAGCACGATGCCGGCCGCGAACCAGGAGAAGAAGGCCGGCGGCCAGTTCAGCGGGTTCACCCCGTAGGGCGGGTCGAACGGGATCAGCCCCCAGGCCAGGCTTGCCGCGGCCAGGGCGGCGACGGCCGGGATGCGAGCGGGCACCGGCAACCGGCGGGCCAGCAACGCCAGCACCGGCAGCGCCAGATAGAAGCTGACCTCCACCGACAGGCTCCACATCTGGGTGAGACCGGAGGTCAGCGTGAGCGGGACGTAGACCTGGGTGAGCGTCAGATTGGCCAGCCACACGGTGAGATTCGCACTGGTATCGGGCATCAACGTGAGGATCACGACGACGGCCACCAGATAGCCCGGCATGATGCGGACCAGACGCGACCGCAGGTAGTGCCCGGTTTGGGGACGGTGCCGCAGACCGCGCTCGCTGGCCGCGTGCCCGCGCCACAGCAGGAACCCCGACAACGCGAAGAACAACGCCACTGCCAGGTCGAACCGGCCCAGCAGCCGGCCGGTGATGCCGCCGGTATTGCCGGTCTGGAACGCCACGTGGGTGATCACCACCCCGATCGCGGCGCAGGCGCGCATGCCCTCGACCGCGGGCAGGAAGTCCCGCGAACCGCCGGAGGTCCTCCTGTCCTCGGGTGCCGTCATGGCGACCAGTCTGCCGGTAACTGTCGTCGGCGTGGTCGTCGCCCTTATGGTGGGCTGTTAGGGTCGAGTCCGACCGAAGGGAGCCGGGTTGAACCGCGCAGTGGCCCTGCGAATTGCCGCATGTGGACTTCTCGGGCTGGGCGCTGCCCTGCTGATCGCAGCATTGCTGCTGTCCACTTATACACACGGCAAAATCGCCAAGATTCCGCTCGACATGGACGCCGACCTGATGAGTGAGGGCACCGGCACCGCGCTCGACCCCGCGTCGCTGTCGTCCCCCGAGCGTTTCGTCATCGACGAGAACGTCCCGGTGGCGTTGCAGCAGCAGCTCAGCGTGGAGGCCCCGGCCAACGCCGACGTCGTCACCCTGCAGGTCGGTAGCTCGTTGCGGCGCACCGACCAGCAGCAGGACGAGGGTCTGCTGCTGGCCATGGTCGACACCGTGACGCTCAACCGGATCTCCGCCATGGCGGTGTCGAGCGACACCAACCCCGGTGGCGCCGTGCAGAAGCCGCGCACCATCGAGGACGAGGCACCGCCGACCAATGTGGCGCTGCCACACGAGGGGCTGTCCTACCGGTTCCCGTTCGACACCGAGAAGAAGACCTACCCGTACTTCGATCCGATCGCGCAGAAGGCGTTCGACGCCAACTACGACGGTGAGGAAGACGTCAACGGTCTGACCACCTACCGGTTCACCCAGAACATCGGCTACGACGCCGACGGCAAGCTGGTCGAGCCGCTCAAGTACTCGTCGCTGTACGACAACGACGAGGACAGCCAGGTCACCGCGCGGGCGTCGCTGTGGGGTGTGGAAGCCGAAGATCCGTACGAGCCGATCACGATGACCCGCTACTACGCGGCGCAGCGCACCTTCTGGGTGGATCCGGTGACCGGCACCATCGTGCAGGCCAAGGAGCACGGCTTCCACTACTACAGCCGCGATGAGCTCAAGCCCGAGGTGACCTTCGCCGACTACACCGTCACCTCCACCGAGGAGACGGTCGAGTCCCAGGTCGCCGCCGCGCGCGACGAGGCCGACCACCTGGCGCTGTGGAGCCGGATCCTGCCGATCACCTTCGCCGCACTCGGCCTGGTGACCCTGGTGGGTGGCGTGCTGCTGGGCTCGTTCGCGCTGCGCGCCGAGTCGGCGCTGATCGATCCCGGGCTGGACGGGTCCGACCGCGGCTTCTTCGGCCGCCGTGACGACGAGTCCGGCCCGATGCCGGCCGCCGAGGCGCAGACTGAGAAGATCCCGACCCAGCGGCCCACCGATCTGCCGCCGGACCGACCGGTCTGATCGCTAGCCTCACTCACCGGCGCCGGTGGCTGCCCGCGCTGTACGCGCTGGTGCTGGTGCTGGTGGTCACCGCGCCGCTGCTGGCGCCGGGTTTTCTGCTGCTGCGGGACGCGGTGTCCACACCGCGCTCGTATCTCTCCGATGCGGCCCTGGGCCTGACCGAGGCGGCGCCACGGGCGCTGCCGCAGGACTTCGCCATCGCGCTGGCCTCCCGGGTGCTCGACGGCGGTGTGCTCGTCAAGCTGCTGTTGATCCTCGGGTTGTGGCTGGCCGGATGGGGTGCGGCCCGCCTGGTCGCCCACCTGCTGCCCGACACCGGCCTGGCCGGTCAGTTCGTGGCCACCACCCTGGCCGTCTGGAATCCGTACGTCGCCGAGCGGCTGCTGCAGGGGCATTGGAGCCTGCTGGTCGGCTACGGCTGCCTGCCGTGGGTGGCCACCGCGGCGCTGGCCCGCCGGCCCTGGCAGCTGGTGTTCTGGCTGGCGCTGGCCGGTCTGACGCCCACCGGACTGGTGCTGGCCGCGATCGTCGCGCTGACCTGCTGCCGGCGGTGGCGCGATGTCGCGGTGACGGCGGTCGCGGCCCTCGCCTCGGCGCTGCCCTGGCTGGTGGCCGCGGCGGTGGCCGACTCACTGTCCTCGACCGCCGGGACCGGGGTGACCGCGTTCGCGGCCCGGGCCGAGCCCGGGCTGGGCACCCTGGGCAGCCTGGCAGGCCTCGGCGGCATCTGGAACGCCCAGGCGGTCCCCGATTCCCGCGGCACGCTGTTCGCGCTGGCCGCCACGGCGGTGCTGGTCGCGGTGCTCGCGGCCGGGCTGCCGGTGGTGCTGCGCCACCGTGCGGCGCGTCCGCTGCTGGTGCTCGCGGCGGTCGCGGTGCTGGTGCCCGCGGCGCTGGCCACCGATCCGGGTCTGGCCGCACTGCAGTGGCTGACCCGCACGGTGCCGGGCCTGGGGTTGCTGCGCGACGGGCAGAAGTGGGTGGCGCTGGCGCTGCCCGGCTACGTGCTGGCCGCGGCCGGGGTGGCGCGGTTCGGGCGTGCGGTGCCGGTGGTGTGCTGCGTGGCGCTGATCGCGGTGTTGCCGGATCTGGCCTTCGGGGCCGCCGGGAAGGTCCGCTCGGTGCAGTACCCGGCGGGCTGGACCGCGGTGGCGGCGATCGTCAACGCCGATCCGCGGCCGGTGGCGGTGCTGCCGCCGGACAGCATGCGGCAGTTCTCCTGGGCCGGGCCCGCCCCGGTGCTGGATCCGCTGCCGCGCTGGGTATCCGCCGAGGTGCTGGTCAGCGGCGATCTGGTGATCGGCGGCCAGACGGTGCCCGGGGAGGGGGCGCGGGGCCGCGAAGCGACCCGGCTGCTGCTCGACGGGGCGTCCCGGGACGAGCTGGCCGAGGCGGGGATCGGCTGGGTGGTGGTCGAGGGCGGGGCGGCGCCGCTGGATCTGCCGCTCGCCTACCGGGATTCGGATATCGCGCTGTATGACGTCGGCGGTTCGGCGCCGGCCGCGGCGGGGCGCCCGCTGCTGATCGGGGCGCACCTGGTCTGGCTGCTGACGCTGTGCGGCGCCGGGGCGGCGGTGCTGGCCGCCCGGTTCAGACCACGCCGCTGACGAACTGTCCGGCGTGCACCGATTCGAGCACGGTGCGCATCGCGTCGGCGGACAGCGCCCAGGAGAACTCCGCGCTGCGGATGCGGGCCTTGGCCCCCAGTTCCTCGCGCAGCACCGAGTCGGTGAGCAGCCGGCGCAGTCCGTCGACGAGCTCGTCGGGACCGTCGACCAGCAGTCCGGTGACGCCGTCGACGATGGAGTCGGTCAGCCCGCCGGAGCTGCGGTAGCCGATGGTCGGCACCCCGTGCTGGGCCGCCTCGATGACGGCCAGCCCCCAGCCCTCTTTCCGCGAGGGCAGCACGTGCACCCAACTCTGCTGCACGACATGATGTTTGGCCTCGTCGTCGACGTGGCCGTGGAAGGTGACGGCATCGGCGATGCCCAGCGCCGCGGCGTGTTCGACCAGCGGCCGCTCCCACCAGCCGCCGCCGACGATGTCCAGATGCAGGTCCGGGATCTGCGGGCGCAGCGCCGCGACGGCGTCCAGGGCGTCCTCGATCTGCTTGTGCGGTACCAGCCGGGACAGCACCGACACCCGCGGGGTGGGCGAGCGCTGCGCGGTCAGCGTCGCCGGCGGCGCCTCGTCCAGGCCGTTGCGCACCACCGCGATCCGGGCGCCGTCCACACCGAGTTCGGTGAGCTCCCGGGACGACGGCAGGGACACCGTCACATACTGGTTGCGCCGGTGCAGGGCCGGGGAGAGCCGGGATTCGACGAACCAGCCGAACCGGCCGGTGCGACGGCCGGCCACCGGCCACTGTTCGCGGTGGCAGTGGTGCACCAGCAGCACCGAGCGCCGGCCGTAGGCCAGCCGGGCCAGGAACGGGATGCCGTTCTGGGTGTCGACCACGACGTCGGGCCGGGCCCGGCGCAGCGGACCCAGACCGATGCGGGCGGCCACCATGGCCAGGCCCGCCCACACGTACACCGAGTACGGGCCGCCACCGCGGCTGACCGTCACCCCGTCGAGGGTGTCGCGGCGCGGGGCGCCCGGATAACGCGCGGTGCGCAGGGTGACCGCTACACCGGTGGCGGCCAGCTGGGCGCCGATCCGCTGCAGGTAGGCCTCGCTACCACCGCCCTGCGGGTGCCCGGTGTCGCGCCAGCCAAGCAGCAGTACACGCCGGACGGGCCGGGTACCGGGAACTCGAGACATAACCCGGCCAGCCTAACCCTCCCGGAAACCGGTCATCGCCATCACGAGGTCGGCCGCCGCATCCGCGAGGGTGTCCCTGCTGACGTTGAGCCGGCCGTCGGCCCAGTCCAGGTAGAGCGCCACCAGCGCCCCGCCCAGCGCGGTGGACAGGATCTGGATCCGCGCCACATCACCGGAGAGCAGGTCACCCAGCTTCGGGCCCAGGACCGGGATCAGCGCCGTCACGAAGGCGGGGGTGCGGCTGGCGCTGTGCTTGCGCAGGGTGTCGTCGCCGAGCGGCTCGCGCAGCAGGATCCGGGCCCGCTGCGGGTCGGCCTCGAAGAAGTCCGCGCAGCTCATCAGCACCTCGCGCAGGGTGACCGGCCGTTCGGTGCGCCGGCTCATCAGGTGCGCCAGCAGCCGTTCCTCGACCTGGTTGTAGACCGCGACCAGCAGGTCCTCGCGGCTGTCGAAGCTCTCGTAGAAGTAGCGCGGGCTCAGTTGGGCGTCCCGGCACACCGCGCGCATGGTGACCGCCGCCGATCCGCCGGATCCGAGCAGCTTGCATCCGACGTCGAGCAGCGTCGTGCGCCGGTCCGCGGTGCGGTCCCGCAGCGTCTGGCCGCGCCAGACCTTTGTCGGTGCCACGGCGCCGATCCTCTCACGGGCGCTAGTCGCAGACCCTTGCCCCAACCCAACTGGAATCATATGCTTCCAGTTAGTTGAGCGCGTAAACAGCCATTTGTCCATCCACAGGAAGCGGCCGTTACCCATGACCCAGCAGGCAGCCCCGCGCCCCGGGAACATTCACGACGCCGAGGACCCGGCCGGCTACTACGGACCGGACTCCGTCACCTGGCGGGTGCTGACCTCGCCGGCCGCGGCGCTGATGATCGCCCAGATCACCAACCTGCTCGAAGCCCCGCACATCGATTTCCAGAACGTGCTCTACGACCACGACCCGCTGTTCCCGACCAACCGCAGGCGCCAGCGCGGGCGCGACCCGCAATCCCGCAAGGGCGGGTCCTTCCACGACCGACTGCGCCGCACCCTGGCGGTGCCGCTGCCGATCGTCTTCGGCGACAAGGCGGCCGCCGACGCCTGCGCGCGGCGGCTGTTCAACTACCACCGCCCGCTGTCGGGCACCGGCGCCGACGGCGTCACCCCGTACGCCGCGGTGAACGCCGACACCATGCTGTTCGCCGCGGTCACCATCAGCCACGCGGCACTGATCGCCTACGAGCGGTTCGACTTCGTCGACGGCATGGTGCCCACCCGGCTGCCCGGCGCCGACCGCGATCGCTACTTCGACGAGATGGCCCAGCTGGCGGTGCTGATGGGTGTGCCCGCCGAGCAGATCCCGCGATCCACCGAAGAGGTTGCCGCGTACTACAAGTCGGTTTCGGAGAAGTTCACCTGGCGCCCGGGTTTCGTCCGTGCTCAGCTGGGCACCGCGCTGGCCCTGCTGCGCCCGGACGGCCTGGACGACATCCGCGCGACGATCGCCGACACGGTGCTGGTCGGTTCGGCCGCCGTCGCCTACGCGGTGCTGCCCAAGCCGTCCCGGCGGCTGCACGGCTGGCCGTCGTTCACCGACCCGCTGCTGGACGGCGTCTACCTGGCGACCCTGCCGCTGTTCGCGCTGCTGCGGATCGGCGCGGTGCAGCGGGCCGCCGTGACCGGCTACCTCGGCGCCGCCGACGCCGCGGTGCTGTCGAAGGCCCGCCGGCACATGCAAGCGAATCCCTTCTGAAGCAAGCGATCTCATCAGTTCGTTTGTTCTGCACCCGAGACCATCCTGTACGAGATATGAGGAGACACCAGTGTTCGATGAGGAAGAGTTCCAGGCCGCGCTCGCCCGCCCCCGCCTGCAGGGGCACGTGCCGACCTACCTGAAATCCAATCGGGCCGAACCGATCCGGGTGTACCAGGAACACGAGCTGCAGGCCATGACCAAGCAGTGGTTCGTCGACTTCGACCGCAAGCTCGAGCACTACGGCAAGGCCTTCGACATGGACCTGTCCTGGGTGATGACGTGGGCCAAGAAGTACTGGTGGAGCTTCTTGGTCCGCGATATGGGTGTCAACCACGAGTTGTACGCACCGGACCTGCGCTACACCGACGTCACCACGTTCGGCCGCACCATCGTCGGCATCGACGACTTCGTCACCTACAACTTCGCCTTCTTCGACGCCATCCCGGACTGGCGCTACGACCCGCTGCCCGACCAGGTCTACATCGACGTCACCCCGGAGGGCACGGTGCGCACCGTCATCCGCTACATCGGCAGCGGGCACTGGACCGGCCCGCTGCGGCTGCACCCCTACGACGAATCGGCACCCACCGTATGGGGCAACGGCACCTTCCTGCAGTGCCCGGCGGTGGACCGCTACCACTTCAACGCCGACGGCCTGATGGAGGAGGGCGAGACGCTCTTCGACATCCTCGACGGTCTGCAGCGCGCCGCCGTGCTGCCCAGCGCCGACAGCTGGCAGCTGCACACCCTGTTCGCGGCCTCCAAGATTCCGGCCGCGGCGACCCAACTGGCCGCCGGGGTACAGCAGCGGGTGACCTCCCTGCTCCGGCTGTAGGCAGACGCTTTCGTACCCTGACACGGTGGCCGCCACCGATCTGTTCGCCCGCCGCGCCACCCTGGGCCGCGCCGTCGGCCTGCTCGGCGCGTTCCGGTTCGAGCAGAGCGACCCGGCCCGGTTCTACGGCGCACTGGCCGCCGACACCGTGGACATGGTCGGCGACCTGTGGACCGGCGTCACGTCGTCACCGGCCGGCGGCCGGACCGTGCTGGACGTCGGCGGCGGCCCGGGGTATTTCGCCTCGGCCTTCGAGTCCGCCGGGCTGCGCTACATCGGGGTCGAACCCGATCCGCAGGAGGCGCACGCCGGAGCCGCGCGGGCGGCGACATCCGGCCCGGGCCCGGCCGGGGAGCCCGGCGCGGGCACCTTCGTGCGGGCGTCCGGCACCGCGCTGCCCTTCGCCGACGACAGCGTCGACATCTGCCTGTCCTCCAACGTGGCCGAGCATGTCCGCCACCCCTGGCGCCTGGGCAACGAGATGCTGCGGGTCACCCGGCCGGGCGGGCTCGCGGTGCTGTCCTACACCGTCTGGCTGGGCCCGTTCGGCGGGCATGAGATGGGTCTGACGCATTATCTGGGCGGCGCCCGGGCCGCCGACCTGTACGCCCGCAGGCACGGCCACCGGCCCAAGAACGACTACGGTTCGTCGTTGTTCGCGGTATCGGCGGCCGACGGTCTGCGCTGGGCGAACAGCACCGGCGCACTGGTCGCCGCATTTCCTCGCTACCACCCGCGATGGGCCTGGCCGCTGGTCGCGGTGCCGGGTGCGCGGGAGTTCCTGGTGAGCAATCTGGTGCTGGTGCTGCGGCCGTCGTGAACCGGGCATTGCAACAGGTTCTCGTTCGGCCTCCGACTCGGTAGGCTGCCCGGTATGACACAGAGCACGGCATTGCAGACAACGTGGGACAAGCTGTTCATCGGCGGCCAGTGGGCCGAGCCCGCCAGCTCCGAGATCATCGAGGTGTTCTCGCCGGCCACCGGCGAGAAGGTCGGCCAGGTGCCGCTGGCCACCAAGGCCGACGTGGACGCCGCCTTCGCCGCCGCGCGCAAGGCGTTCGACGAGGGCCCGTGGCCGCGGATGACCCCGAAGGAGCGCGAGGCCGTCATCGCCAAGGCGATCGAGCTGATCAACGCCCGCGCCGACGAGTTCAAGGCGCTGCTGAAGCTGGAGACCGGCCAGCCGCAGACCATCGTGGACATGATGCAGTTCGGTGCGGCCATGTCGACGCTGCAGTTCTACGCCTCGGCTGCGGACAAGTTCGCCTGGCAGGACATCCGCGACGGCGCGTACGGCCAGACCCTGGTGCTCAAGGAGCCGATCGGTGTCGTCGGCGCCGTCGTCGCCTGGAACGTGCCGTTCTTCCTGGCCGCCAACAAGCTGGGCCCGGCCCTGCTGGCCGGCTGCACCCTGGTGCTCAAGCCCGCCGCCGAGACCCCGCTGACCACCAACCTGATGGCCGAGGTGTTCGCCGAGGCCGGGCTGCCCGAGGGTGTGCTCTCGGTGGTGCCCGGCGGCGTCGACACCGGCCGCGCGCTGACCGACAACCCGGAGATCGACAAGTTCACCTTCACCGGGTCCAGCGCGGTCGGCAAGGAGATCGGCAAGATCGCCGCCGAGAAGCTCAAGCCGTGCACGCTGGAGCTCGGCGGCAAGTCCGCGGCGATCATCCTGGAGGACGCCGACCTGGACTCCACCCTGCCGATGCTGATCTTCTCCGGCCTGATGAACTCCGGTCAGGCCTGCGTCGGGCAGACCCGCATCCTGGCCCCGCGGTCGCGCTACGACGAGGTCGTGGAGAAGATCGCGGCCGCCGCGGCGGGTATGGCACCCGGCCTGCCCGATGACGCGGCCGCCATGATCGGCCCGCTGATCAGCGAGAAGCAGCGTGAGCGCGTCGAGGGCTACATCAAGAAGGGCCTGGACGAGGGTGCGCGGCTGGTCACCGGCGGCGGCCGTCCCGAGGGCCTGGACGGCGGCTGGTTCGTGCAGCCCACCGTGTTCGCCGATGTGGACAACTCGATGACCATCGCCCAGGAGGAGATCTTCGGACCCGTCCTGGTGGTGATCCCCTACGAGGACGAGGCCGACGCGGTGCGCATCGCCAACGACTCGGTCTACGGCCTGGCCGGTTCGGTGTACACCACCGACAACGCCAAGGCCCTGGAGATCGCCAAGCAGATCCGCACCGGCACCTACGGCATCAACATGTACGCCTTCGATGCCGGCGCCCCGTTCGGCGGCTACAAGAACTCCGGTATCGGCCGCGAGTGCGGGCCGGAGGGCATCGCCGGGTACTGCGAGTCCAAGAGCGTGCTGCTGCCGTTCGGCTACACCCCGGAGTAATCCGCTCCGCGGACGCGAAACACCCCCTGGGACCTAGGCGGTTCCAGGGGGTGTTTCGCATTTCGGGTTCCGGGCCGCGAGACACGCGGTTCCGTCGCGATCCCGGCCTCGAGAGCAACGGGTACGCGAGTTTCGCCGCGGGAGAGAGTTAGAAGGACTCCTCGGGCAGGTCCATCGCGCCCAGCTGCAGCGACTCGATGACCGCCCGGTCCGAGGACAACCGGGGCAGGATGTGCCGGGCGAAGAACTCCGCGGCCCCGACCTTGCCCTGATAGAACGCCCGGTCCTTGTCCGACGCCCCCTCCAGAGCGCCCAGCGCGATCTCGGCGTGCTCCAGCAACAGCCAGCCGATCAGCAGGTCACCGATGGCCAGTAGGAACCGCACCGACCCCAGGCCGACCCGGTACAGCTCGCGGGGCTCCTGCTGGGAACCGATCAGGTAGCCGGTCATCGCGCCCACCATGCCCTGCGCGTCGGCCACCGCGGCCGCCAAAGCCGCTCTGCCGTCGGCGATCTCGGGACGCGCGGACTCGCGGTCCAGGAAGGCCTGCACCTGGCCGAGCAGATGGGTCAGGGCCGCCCCCTGGTCGCGGGCGATCTTGCGGAAGAAGAAGTCCTGCGCCTGGATGGCGGTGGTGCCCTCGTAGAGCGAGTCGATCTTGGCGTCGCGGATGTACTGCTCGATCGGGTAGTCCTGCAGGTAACCCGATCCGCCGAAGGTCTGCAGCGAGTCCGTGAGGTACTGGTAGGCCCGCTCGGACCCGAAGCCCTTCACGATCGGCAGCAGCAGGTCGTTGACCCGGTCGGCCATCGACGCATCCGCGCCGGACACCACGGCGGCCACGCTGGGGTCCTGATGGGCCGCGGTGTAGAGGTACAGCGCGCGCAGACCCTCGCTGTAGGCCTTCTGCGCGAGCAACGAGCGGCGTACGTCCGGGTGGTGCAGGATCGTCACCCGCGGCGCGGACTTGTCGGTCATCTGGGTCAGGTCCGCGCCCTGGATGCGGGTCTTGGCGTACCCGAGCGCGTTCAGGTAGCCGGTGGACAGGGTGGCGATCGCCTTGGTACCCACCATCATTCGGGCGTACTCGATGACCTTGAACATCTGCGCGATACCGTTGTGCTCGTCGCCGACGAGCCAGCCGACCGCCGGTGTGCCGTGCTGACCGAAGGTCAGCTCGCAGGTCGCCGACGCCTTGAGACCCATCTTGTGTTCCAGGTTGGTGACGAACACCCCGTTGCGTTCCCCGACCTCACCGGTCTCGGGATCGAAGTGGAACTTCGGCACGAAGAACAGCGACAGCCCCTTGGTGCCGGGACCGGCGCCCTCCGGGCGAGCCAGCACCGCGTGCACGATGTTCTCGTAGACGTCCCCGGTGTCACCGTTGGTGATGAAGCGCTTCACCCCGTCGAGGTGCCAGGTGCCGTCGGGCTGCTGAACGGCCTTGGTGCGGCCGGCGCCCACGTCCGATCCGGCGTCGGGTTCGGTCAGCACCATGGTGCCGCCCCAATTGCGCTCCGCCATCAGCGTCGCCCAGTGCTTCTGCTGTTCGTTGCCGATGTCGTAGATGATGTTGGACAGCATCGGCCCGGAGTGGCAGATGTAGGCCGCCGGCTGGGCGCCCAGCGCGAACTCGCTGACGGCCCAGGTGAGCATGGCCGGTGCCGGGACACCGCCGACCGCCTCAACCAGACCGATCCGGAACCACTCGCCGTCCTGCCAGGCCTGCAATGCGGCCTTGAACGGTTCCGGATAGCTGACGGTGTGCGTCGCGGGATCGAAAGTCGGTGGATTGCGGTCGGATTCGGCGAATCCCTCGGACATCGGCCCCTCGGCCAGCCGGGCGGCCTCGCCGAGCATGTGGCGGACCGACTCGCCGTCCAGGTCGCCGAACTCGCCGGTCGCCAGCACCTTGTCCAGGTGCAGCGCCTCGAAGAGGTTGAACTCGACGTCACGGACGTTGGAAATGTAGTGACCCATGCCGGTGAGAATAACCGTGCGGGTGGCCCCGGTCCCAACGAACCGGTTGGTTGTGACCGGGAATATTGCGTCGGTCACTCTGCGTTGCTGCCCGTGAAGTGGAACGCACAGATCAGGAGGCGCCCGATGGTGCTCATCGAGCTCAATATCGCCGGCCGGCGCTTCACCCGGCAGCTGGGTGATCGTCGGCGCCCCCTGCTGCGGTGCAACCCACCCGCCCCGCCGTGGCGGACCTCGCGCGCGGCCTAAGCAACACCTTTACGCCAGCGTGCGCAGACGAATTCACCGTTGCGGGCGACCTCGGTCAGCTCCCACTCCGAGCGCACCGGCAGCAGCCGCGCCCCCGCACCCAGCGTGCACGGGGCATAGCTGACCACCATCTCGTCGACCAGACCGGCCGCCACGAACTGGGCGGCGATCTGACCACCACCCATCACCCAGACGTCCTTGTCCCCGGCCGCGGCCAGCAGTTCGGCGTGCAACGCCGTGACCGCACCGTGGAAGGTGCGCACCGGATGACCGTCGAGAACCAGGCCTTCCCTGCTGGTCAAGACCCAGCTCGGCTGGCTGTACATCCATTCACCCGGTTGGTTTTTCACGATCCACTCGTAGGTGGCCGAACCCATCACCAGCGCCCCGACCGCACCGTTGAAGGCCTCGTACCCGAACGGCCCGTTCGGGTCGAAGTCACGGGTGAGCAGCCAGTCCAGACTGTCGGCCTCGTCGACGACGAATCCGTCCAGGCTGGAGGCCGTGAAGTAGACGGTTGCCATCTCAGTTACCTCGCATCCATTCCAGTGGGTCACCTCGGCGGACCTGGACGCCACGCCAGGAAAGCATGGCGCGCAACAGTTCTCGTCGGTGCGCCGAGTAGGTGAGCACGTGCGCGATGATGCCGTAGAGCTGGAAGGACTCCGGCGGATCGCACAGCGCGTCGATGACGGTGTCGGCCAGTCGGCCCTGCTCCCCGTAGTCGGCCACCATCGCCACCCAGCGCGCCGCCACGTCCTCGTGGTCGGCGGCCAATTGTCGGGCCGCTCGCAGTTCGGGGCGCACCGGCTGGTCGCGGCCCTCGATGCTGGCGAGCCACACCTCCTTGGTCCACACCAGCGCGTCGAGCACCGCGCCTACGCTGTTCTCCTCGCCGTCCCAGTCCAGCACCACCTGCCCCGGCGAAACCGGTTCGGCCCATTGGGCTTCGGTCAAGGCGGAGGCGGTGGCGATGAGGTAGGTGGTATCGGCGACGTCGTGGGCGATCATCAACAGCGAGACATCGGGGCGCAGCGCGTCGCCCGGGCTGTCCAGCCACAGCGATTCCGGCGGATGGAAGTGCACCCCGTTGGGTGCCGGCAGCCGGAACCCGATGTCGGAGGCCTGCGACGGCGGCACCCCGAACGCCCGGCGGAACGCCCGGGAGAACACCTCGGGTGCGGACCAACCCTCCTCCAGCGCGACCGCGGCGACCCCCTCACCGCGCTGCAGGCGCCAGGCCGCCCGCTCCAGCATCACCCGGCGCCGCAGCGCGGCCGGCGGTTCCCCGGTGAGCCGGCTGACCTCGCGGGAGAAGTGGAAGGCCGAGGCGAAGCTGCTGCGGGCCATGCCCGCCACATCGGTGTTGGCGTCATCGACAACCGCGTCGAGCAGTTCGCGCAGCCGGTCCCGGCGCGGAGCATTGGGGTGGGCAGTCACGATGTCGAGTATCGCGGCGACCCGCTGCCGGGGACATGACTTTTTCTGCTGCAATACTTGCTTGCGGTGAGTGAATTCGATGCGCTGTGCGCCAACGACGGTGAACTGGCCGACCTGCGGGTCCGGGTCCGGCGGTTCGTGGCCGAGGACCGGGACCGCTTCGGCTGGCAACCCGAGATCGACTCCTGGCTGACCAGCTGGGATGCCGGGTTCAGCGAGCGGCTGGCCGACGCCGGCTTCGTCGGACTGACGATCCCGACCGAGTACGGCGGGCGCGGGCTGGGCTTCCTGCACCGCTACGTGGTCACCGAGGAACTGCTCGGGGCGGGCGCCCCGGTGGCCGCGCACTGGTTCGCCGACCGGCAGGTCGCCCCGTCGCTGCTGAGCTATGGCAGCGAGGAACAGCGCGCCCGGCTGCTGCCCGGCATCGCCGCGGGCCGGTTGTACTCGGCGATCGGGATGAGCGAGCACGGCGCCGGATCGGATCTGGCCGCCACCGCCACCCGCGCCACCCGCACCGAGGACGGCTGGCGGATCAGCGGCACCAAGGTGTGGACCAGCGGCGGGCACCGCGCCCATTTCGCGATCGCGCTGGCCCGCACCAGCCCGCCCGATCCCGAGCACCGGCACGCCGGGTTCAGCCAGTTCATCGTCGCGCTGGACGCCCCCGGCGTCTCCATCAGCCCGATCGTCACCCTGGACGGCCACCATCACTTCAACGAGGTGACCTTCGACGAGGTCGCGGTCGGTGACGCCGATGTGCTGGGTGCGGTGGGCGACGGCTGGCACCAGGTGACCGCCGAGCTCGGTTTCGAGCGCAGCGGCCCCGAACGCATCCTGTCCACCGCGATCCTGATCGTCGGGGTGATCAAGGCGCTCGGCGGCCAGGACGTCGACGACCGCACCGCCGCCGAGGTCGGCGATCTGCTGGGCCGGGCGATGGCGCTGCGGCAGCTGTCGGTGTCGGTGGCCCGGGCCCTGTCCGCGGGCGAGGACGCGGCGACGCGGGCGGCCCTGGTGAAGGATCTGGGCACGCGCTTCGAGCAGCAGTCCGTGGAGTTGTGCGCCGAGCTGCTGGACTATGTGCGCTCCGAGCAGGACGTAGACCGGCTGCGCGCGGTGCTGGCCACCGCCCGGCAGCATTCGCCGATGTTCACGCTGCGCGGCGGAACCAACGAGGTGCTGCGCGGCGTCATCGCCCGTGGCCTGGGGGTGCGGTAGCGATGGATGAGCTCAAGCAGCTGGTGGATGACATCGGCCGCCGGTCCTATGACGCGCAGTTCGGTAAGCGCCGGCTGCCCGAGGTGTTCGACGCCGAGCTGTGGCGCAATCTGGAGGAGACCGGGCTGACCCGGCTCACCACCGACCAGGAGGCCGGGCCGGCCGAGGCCGCGGTGGTGCTGGCCGGACTGGCCCGCCACGCCGGCGCGGTACCGCTCGCCGAGACCGATCTGCTGGCCGGCTGGCTCGCCGGACAGGCCGGGCTGGACATCCCGGCCGGCCCGCTGACGGTGGCGATCGGCGCCGACGGCCTCGCCCGGGATGTGCCGTGGCCCGCCGACGCGGCGGTCCTGCTGGCCGCCCGCGACGACGACGGGCTGCACGTCGGTTTTCTCGACGATCCTCAAGCGACGTCGGGGCACAACCTGGCCGGTGAACCGCGCGGCACGCTGCGCTACGACGGCACCGGTCTGACCCGCCTGGACGATGCGATCGGTGACGAGCTGATCCGCCGCGGCGCGTGGGCGCGCTGTGTGCAGATCGTCGGCGCCTTCGACTCCGCGCTGGAGCTGACCGTCGCCCACACGTCGAACCGGGTGCAGTTCGGCCGGGCGCTGAGCAAGTTCCAGGCCGTCCAGCATTCGCTGGCCGCCATGGCCGGTGAGATCGAACAAGCCAGGGCGGCAACCGATCTGGCGACCGCGGCGGTGGCCGATCACGGGTTCGCCGATCCTCGGGCCGACTATGCGGTGACGATCGCCAAGGTGGCTGTGGGCCGCGCCGTGACACCGGTGACGACCATCGCCCATCAGCTGCACGGCGCCATCGGTGTCACCATCGAGCACCAGTTGTGGTCGGCGACCATGCGGGCGCGCAGTTGGGCCGACGAGTTCGGCAGCACCGCGTCCTATGCGCGCCGGCTGGGCCGGTGGGCGCTGGACGCCGACGACCCGTGGGATGTGCTGATCAGCCGTCCGTGAGCACCCGGGCGACGGCGGCCTCGACATCGCCGAGTCCGGTCAGGTCGATCCCGAATCGGCCGGTGAGCTGTTCGAGCACATCGGCCGCCGACGCCAACCGGATCCGCTCGGTCTCGCCGCCGGCGTGCACGGCCAGGTCGCGGCCGCGCAGGTTCCAGCGGGCGTCGTCGGTGACCAGGGCGGCCGACAGGCCGACGACGAAGATCGATTCCGGGTGGGTGGAGACGTACCAGCTGCCCACCTGCAGGTCGGTCCGGCGCTGCGGTTGGAGGCCGAGGATGTACAGCGGCTGCCAGACGCCGCGGACCTCGGCCTCCAGCCGCAGCGTGCCGGCCCCGGCGTCGACGAGCCGGTAGGGCTCATGACGGGTCTGCTGCACCGGCCCCGGCTGCAACCGGATCGGCGAGGACAGGGTCTGCCCACCGAAGCCGACGTCGGCCAGATAACGGTCTCGATCCCCCGGCACGGTCACGGCCAGCACGTTGTGCGTCAGCGCCGGGACCGGTGCATCCCAGGCCGTCGGCAGGGCGGCCGGCCCGCTCATCCAGATCACCCGGCCGGCGAGCCGGTCGACCCGGTAACCCAGGTCCTCCAGCACGTAGCCGAACAGCCCGTTCTGTTCGTAGCAGTACCCGCCGCGGCGGCGGGTGACCAGCTTGTCGCTCAGCGCCTTCGCACCCAGGTCGGCCACCGGTATCCCGAGGACCGGGTCCAGGTTCTCGAACGGGATGGCCCGGTTGTGTGCGGCGTGCAGTGCGTGCAGGGTGGCCAGCGTCGGTTTCGGCGGCTCGGGATCTGGATAACCGATCCGGGCGAGGTAACCGGCGGTGGCGGGATTCATACGCCCATCCAAGAGCCTCAACCGCAGTTCAGGTCAAGTTTCTTTGACCGATATCGGGTTCCGTGCAAAACTAGAACACGTTCTACTTTACCGATGCGCATCCAGCTCCCGCGGAGGACCCCATGAGCTCGACGGATATCGATCCCACCGAGATCACCAAGTTCGACCCCGGCCTGACCGAGAAGGTCATGGGATGGCTGCGGCCGTTCCTCAAGACCTACCACCGCTCCGAGGTCCGCGGCCTGGAGAACTTCCCGAACGGCGGCGCGCTGGTGGTGTGCAACCACTCCGGCGGGCTGTTCCCGATGGACGTGCCCATCTTCGCCGCCGACTTCTACGAGCGCTTCGGCTACGGCCGCCCGGTCTACACCCTCAGCCACGCCATGCTGATGGTCGGGCCCACCGGTGACTTCTTCAAGAAGACCGGCTTCATCCTGGCCAGCCACGAGAACGCCGACGAGGCGCTGCGCTCCGGCGGCGTGGTGGTCGTGTTCCCCGGCGGCGACTTCGACGTCTACCGGCCCACCCTGGAAGCCAACAAGATCGACTTCGACGGCCGCCAGGGCTATGTCCGGGCCGCCATCAACGCCGGGGTGCCGATCGTGCCGATGGTCGGGATCGGCGGGCAGGAGACCCAGTTCTACCTGTCCCGCGGCACCTGGCTGGCCAAGCGGCTCGGCCCGATCACCAAGCTGGCCCGGGCCAAGATCGTGCCGCTGTCCTTCGGCTTCCCGTTCGGGCTGTCGGCGGTGCTGCCGCTGAACGTGCCGCTGCCGGCCAAGATCGTGATGCAGGTGCTGCCCCCGGTGGACATCGAGGCGCAGTTCGGTGCCGATCCGAACATCGACGAGGTCGACGCGCACGTCCGCCACGTCATGCAGCGGGCCCTCGACGAGCTGGCCGAAGAGCGCCGGCTGCCGGTGATCGGCTGATGGGGGCGCTTGACAGGCTCACCGACACGGTGGGCCTGATCACCACCATGGCCCGGGCCGGCGTGATCGCCCCGCTGCGGCCGGACAAGTACCTGCGCATCGGCGCCGCCATGGCGCGCGAGAACATGGGCATCACATCCGGTTTCGCCAGCGCCGCCCAGCGCTGCGGGGACCGGGTCGGCCTCATCGATGAGCTCGGCGCGCTCACCTGGCGCGAGATCGACCAGCGCGCAGATGCTTTGGCGGCCGGGCTACAACAGCTGACCGGTGACACCGGGACGCCGCCGGTGATCGGCATCATGGCCCGCAACCACCGCGGCTTCGTCGAGACCCTGATCGCGGCCAACCGGATCGGTGCCGACGTCCTGCTGCTGAACACCGCATTCGCCGGGCCGGCCCTGGCCGAGGTGTGGGAACGCGAATCCGCGGGCCGCGCCGGTGCCGTCGTCTACGACGAGGAGTTCACCGACACCGTGGACCGTGCGCTGGCCGACGCACCCAACGCCGCCCGCGTCGTCGCCTGGACAGACACCGCGCCGACCGGGCACACCGTGGCGCAGCTGATCTCCGATCACGCCGGGCAACAACCGCGCCGGGCCAAGGAGAAGTCCAAGGTCATCCTGCTCACCTCGGGCACCACCGGAACACCCAAGGGCGCCAAGCATTCCGGCGGTGGCCCGCAGATCCTCAAGTCGATCCTGGATCGCACGCCCTGGCGCGCCGAGGAACCGGTGGTGGTCGCCGCGCCGATGTTCCACGCCTGGGGCTTCTCCCAGCTGGCCTTCGCGGCCTCCATGGCGTGCACCATCATCACCCGCCGCAAATTCGACCCGGAGGCCACCCTGGCGCTCATCGACACCCACCGGGCGACCGGATTGTGTGTGGTGCCGGTGATGTTCGACCGCATCGTCGAACTGCCCGACGAGGTCCGCAACCGCTACAGCGGGCGCACCCTGCGGTTCGCCGCGGCATCCGGATCGCGGATGCGCCCGGACGTGGTGATCAAGTTCATGGACCAGTTCGGTGACGTGATCTACAACAACTACAACGCCACCGAGGCCGGCATGATCGCCACCGCGACCCCGGCCGATCTGCGCGCCGCCCCCGATACCGCCGGAAAACCGGCCGAGGGCACCGAGATCCGGATCCTGGACGGCGACCTGCGCCAGCTGCCCACCGGTGCAACCGGCACCATCTACGTGCGCAACTCCACCCAGTTCGACGGCTACACCAACGGCAACACCAAGGATTTCCACGACGGGTTCATGAACTCCGGCGATGTCGGTTACCTGGACGCCGCCGGGCGGTTGTTCGTGGTCGGCCGCGACGACGAGATGATCGTCTCCGGCGGTGAGAACGTCTACCCCATCGAGGTGGAGAAGACCTTGACCAACCACGACGCGGTCGCCGAGGCCGCCGTGATCGGGGTCGACGACGAGCAGTACGGTCAGCGCCTGGCCGCCTTCGTGGTGCTCCGCGACGGTGCCCGGAACCCGGTCACCGCCGACGATCTCAAACAACATGTCCGAGACAATCTGGCCAACTACAAGGTGCCGCGCGAGATCACCATCCTGGATGAGTTGCCGCGCAACAGCACCGGAAAGATCCTGCGCCGTGACCTTCAGGACCGTACTTCGGGGTAAGCCCCGACCACTGCTGGGGGCGACGGCCGAACTGGTCAACGCCGCCAACGCGGTGCGCCCGCTCGGCCGCAAGGGCTACAGCACGCTGCCCACGTTCGCCTTCGGCTGGCCGACGTCGGAGAACGCGCCCCTGCTGTTCACCGGGTCGGTGCTCGACGTGCTACGCCGTGCACTGCTCGGGCACTACCGCACCCGCGGCGGACGAATCTCGCTGCTGCTCAAGGCGATCACCTGGGCGCTGTTGGGGTTGCTGCAGCGCCGCGAGACGAAATCCAAGGGTTATTTCGAGGACCCGTTACGGGAGGCGCTGGGGGCGGACTACCCGGACGCCGAGGAACCCGAGCGCCGGCCCCGCGGGGTGGTCGGCACCTCCTGGACCCGGCGGCGTTATGCGCACCAGACCGCCCGCTACGGACCGCACGGCCCCAACGTGGCCGACATCTGGATGCGCCCGGACCTGCCCCGGGACGGGAAAGCTCCGGTACTGCTGCAGGTTCCGGGCGGAGCGTGGATGATCGGGATGCGCCGCCCGCAGGCCTATCCGATGTTGAGCAGGCTCGCCGAGCGGGGCTGGATCTGCGTGTCGATCGGGTACCGGATCAGTCCCAAGTACACCTGGCCGGACCACATCGTGGATGTGAAACAGGCGATCGCCTGGGTGAAGGCCAATATCGCCGACTACGGCGGGGATCCGGAATCGGTGTACATCACCGGCGGTTCGGCGGGCGGGCACCTGGCGGCCCTGGCCGCACTGACTCCCAATGACCCGAAGTGGCAGCCCGGGTTCGAGGACGCCGACACCTCGGTGGCCGCGGCGGTCCCGATCTACGGGCGCTACGACTGGTTCACCGATACCGGCGACGGCCGACCGGAATTCATCAAGGTGCTGGAACGGTTCATCGTCAAACTGCCGTTCGCCGAGCACCGCCAGGTGTACCTGGACGCGTCACCGCTGACCCTGGTACGCCCGGACGCGCCGCCGTTCTTCATCCTGCACGGCGCCGACGACTCGGTGATCCCGGTGCGCGAGGGCCGCGAATTCGTGCAGGCGCTCAAGGCGGTGTCGCAGGCCCCGGTCATCTATGCCGAGATCCCGCACGCCCAGCACGCCTTCGACTTCTTCGGCTCGGCGCACGGGCACAACACCGCTGCCGCGGTCGAGCGGTTCCTCAACTGGGTACGCGACGGGGGCCGCGCGGGCCGGTCCTGACCCGTCAGCACCAGGTGGTGTGCTGGCAGACCGCCGACGGCAGTTTCGGCTGCGGCAGCTTCGGTGGCGGCGGCAGCTTGGGCGGCGGCGGCAGTTTCGGCAGCCGGGGTCCGCGCGGGGCGTTGCCCCCGCCGGTGTTCCCGGGATCGACCGGCGCGGCGGGGGCCGACTCGGCACCCGGCGCGGGCGGCGGTGGTGGCGGGGCGGGGGTGGCGCCGGCGAGGAGGCCGGGGGCAGCTTGGCCGGCATCGCCCAGACCGCCAGCGCGGCGGGTTCCAACCCGTAACCGGCGGGCGCGGCGGTGAGCTGCAACTGGGTGGGCCGCGCACCGGGGTCGAGGTGGAAGAACACCCAGCCGCTGGTGTCGGTCCGGACCCGCGGGGTCAGCGCCGGCTCCTTCAGCACCGTGGGCCGCGAGGTCGGGATCTGCTCGCCACCGCTGACCAGCAGCCGGAAGCCCCCGGTCGGTCCGGTGGCGTCGATCATCGTGGTGACGTCGGTGAAGGACACCTCGATGCCGAGTTCCAGCCCGGCACCGTCCTTGCGGTTCATCACGGCCAGGTTGTCGGCGCGCGGCGTGATGGTCGCGCCCTTGGCGATCAGCGGGGCTCCCAGCAGCGCGGCGCCCGGCAGGATCGACATCGGCGAGTCGGCGGGGCTCGGTTCCTCCGCACTGCCGGTCGCCGCGGCCACGCTCGTCGGCGTCGGTTTGTCCGGAGCCGGGCCGTATGAGCAGCCGGCCACCAGGACGGCCGCCACCACCGCGCCCACAAGTTTCATGGTCGTCATTCTGACGCATCCCCGGTGACCAGGCGGGACCCCGTCACGCCCGCGCGGTCTCCAGCACCGTGAGGTCTTCGGAAATTCCTGCCGCACGGCGGATCTCACGCAGCTCGGCGACCATCGCCTCGGTCACCTCGTGCGGGTCCTCGACCGTATGGGTGTCGGACAGCACCGAGATGTTGAGCTGGTCCACATAACTCCACACCGTGATGTTCAGGCCGCTGGCCGCGGTCAACGGCCCGACCGAATAGATTTCGGTGACCGTGGCACCACCGACCCGGCCCTGTTCACGTGGGCCGGGCACATTCGAGATGTTCAGGTTCAGCACCTTGTTCTGGCCGTCCTTGTCCGACAGCCGGCGGAACAACGCCTCGACCGCGGCGGGTGGCACATAGGACGCCCACCGGGCCACCAGTTCCGGCCCGATCAGCTGATTGCTCTCCTTGGCCAGCTTCGCGGTGGCGCTGGCCTGCTTCACCCGCTCCACCGGATCGTCCACGTCGACCGGCAGCGCCATCAGCACACCGGTGAACCGGTTGCCCGAGATGCGGTCCGGGGAGAAGTCGAAGCCGATCGGCACCGAGGCCAGCAGCGGATGGTCCGCCTTGCCCTCGTAGTGCAGTTGCAGCTTGCGCAGCGCACCCGAGGACATCGCCAGCACCATGTCATTGATGGTGACGCCCAACTGTTTCCCGGTCTCCTTCACATCGGCGAGGGCGATCGAGGCGGTGGCGAACTTGCGTTCCGGGGTCAGCACATGGTTCATGAAGCTCGGCGGCGGGGTGAACGGGCGGGTCAGTTCGGGACCGAACTTGCGGCTGCTGCGGCGAACCCGGCCCATACCGTCGGCGGTGTATTTCACCAGACCGGGGAACCGCCCGATCTGGCGCAGATGGTCCCAGAAGGCGGTCCGCACCAACTCCGGGCGGGACGGCGGCGGGTCGGTGATGTAGGAGTCCCGGTCCCGCTGCGGGCCCTGCTGTAGATCCATCCCACGCGCCAACAGGTTCGCCGAGGCGACGCCGTCGGCCAGCGCGTGATGGATCTTGCCGACGACGGCGATCTTGTCGTCGGCCAATCCTTCGATCAGGTACATCTCCCACAACGGGCGGCTGCGATCCAGTGGGGTGCTGGCAATCTCGCCGACGGCCTCGTCGAGCTCGCGGCGTCCGCCCGGCGCGGCGACCCGCCACGGCCGGATGTGGTACTCCAGGTCGACGTCGCAGTTCTCCCGCCACATGGGGTGGTGGAATTTGAACGGGATGTCCACCAGCTGATAGCGAAACGGATCCAGCTTGTGCAGCCGGCCGCGCAGCACCTCGCGGAATTCGTCGATACCGAAAGTGCGGTCACCGATTCCGTGCAGGTCGATCACTGCAATCTTCAAGGTGTGCATGTGCACATTGGGCGCTTCCGTATACAGCAGAAACGCGTCCCAACCGCTGAGCCTCTTCACCGGCAATCCTCCCGTGGTTGGAGGAGTCTATATAACCGCTTTGGCCTTGCCCACCGAGGAGTTTCGATGTATCTGGTTGAGGAACAGACCGATCGCCTTGGCCATCGCGCCGGTGCGCGCACCGTCGGTCATGTCGAAGCCGTGCCCGGCCCCGGGGAACTCGATATAGCTGACCGGGCCGCCCGATTCGGATTCCAGCCGCTGCACGAAACTGCGGGCCTGCTCGACCGGGATGACGGTGTCCCCGCTGCCGTGGATGACCAGGAACGGCGGTGCGTCCCGGTGTACCCGGGCGATCGGGGAGGCCTGCCGGAAGAGCTCCGGGTGCCGGTCGATCTTGCGGCCGACCACGACGCGTTCCAGGAAGTCGACGAACCGGTCCCGTTCGACGGTCGAACGGTCCTCCCAGTCGTAGCGGCCGTAGATGCCGACCACGGCGTCCACCGTGGTGTCCGCGTCCTCGGGCAGATCGCCTTGCAACTCCGGATCATTGGGGGTCAGGCCGGCCAGGGCCGCCAGGTGCCCACCCGCCGAACAGCCCGCGACGGCCACGAAGTTGCGGTCACCACCGAACTTGTCGACGTTGGCCCGCGCCCAGGCGATCGCCGCCTTCACATCGGACATGTGCCGCGGCCACCGGTGATGCGGAGCGACCCGGTAGTCGATGGACAGACACACCCAACCCTGCTCGGCGAGGTGCGACAACATCGCGTACCCCTGCAGGATCCGGCTGCCGTGCACCCACGCGCCGCCGGGCACGAAGAGCAGCACGGGCGCGGGTTCGGCCGGCAACTCGGCCGGCCGCCACACATCCAGTAACTGCATCGGGTGATCGCCGTAGCGCACCGATGTCCGGTGCACATTGCGCCGGTACTCCCGGGTGTTCCACAACGGCGGCAGTTGTTCCGGTGCGGGCCACTGTCCGGCGAGCTCGGCCGTGGGCACCACACCGCGCAGGCCCGCCTTTGCCACATCGGTGGTCTGTTCCCGTTCCGCCTTGCGGACCGCGCCGTTTCCGGGCGCGAACCAGGACTTCGCGGTGGAGGCGAACAGCTCCGGGAACTGCCGGAAACCCCAGACACCCATCGCGGCGAGTCCGCCGAGGGGCTCGAGCTGCTTACCGATGACCGGCAGGGAGGCCGAGGCCACCGAGAGTGCCAGCATCCGGTCGGCGTGGTTTGCCTCCAGCAGCCAGCGTGCGCGGCTCATCAGCGTGGGTCCGGGGTACCGGGTGTCCGGTCGTGCCGTCATGGCGCGAGCGTACCCGCGCAGCGGTATTCCTAAGCAGACATTTCCGAGGATCTGTCCACCGTGGTCGAACTGTGATCTGCCTCACTCTGTCGGGAGCGGGCGGCGCGGTCCCGAAATGCATCCGGTAACGCCGCCGGTTGGGCGATACTGCAGCCGTGCCGCAGAACGCCACCGGGTTGATCCAGAGTCCGATGTTCCACCGAGACCTCTCCCGCGCCGCGCGGCTACTCCCCCGCAACATCGTCTCGCCCGCGAGTCAGCCCCTGCTGCGGCGGATGACCGCGATGCTGGAGCGGCGGAAACCGCCGCGGGGTGTGGAGGCCCTCACCTTGGGCTGCGGTGTGCGTGTACGCCTGTACCGGCCCACCGGGGTGGACACCCCCGCGCCGGCGCTGTTGTGGATCCACGGCGGGGGCTACGTCATCGGCAGCGCCGCCCAGGACGACCGGTTGTGCCGGCGGTTCGCCTCCACGCTCGGGGTGACGGTGGCCTCGGTCGACTACCGGCTCGCGCCGCAGCACCCGTATCCGGCCGGGCTACAGGACTGCTACGCGGCGCTGGGCTGGTTGGCCGGCCTGCCGTCGGTCGATCCGGCACAGGTGGCGATCGGCGGGGCGAGCGCCGGGGGCGGCCTGGCTGCCGCGCTGGCCCTGCTGGCCCGTGACCGCGCCGAAATCCCGGTCGCGGCACAGCTTTTGGTATATCCGATGCTCGATGACCGCAGCGTCGGCCCGGACCTGGATCATCCGGGGCACCGGTTGTGGAGCCAGAACAGCAACGGTTTCGGCTGGTCGGCGTACCTGGGTGCGGCGGATCCGGCGGAGGCGGTGCCGGCCCGCCGCGAGGATCTCAGCGGCCTGCCCGCCGCCTGGATCGGGGTGGGCAGCCTGGACCTGTTCCACGACGAGGACCTCGCCTACGCCCAACGGTTGCGCGCCGCCGGTGTGCCGTGCGAGGTGGAAGTGGTGCCGGGTGCGTTCCACGGGTTCGACGCGGTCGCGCGCAAATCCGCGGTGGCGCGGTCGTTTTTCGCTCACCAGTCCGACTGGTTGCGGCGGGTGTTCAGCGCCGGGACGGTCCCGTCGCCCGCGCGCGATGAGCGCACGGACGACGGTCCGCCGGATACTGCTAGCCGGCCATGAACTCCGAGTAGGCGGAGGCCAATTCGGGCGACAGCAGGCTCACGTTGCACTGCTGCTGGGTGTCCCCGATGGGCGCCAGGATGCCGCGCAGCTCGTAGTACTCCCGCGAGTTGGCGGTGAAGTACGCCCGGATGTCGGCCGCGGCCTCGGCACGCGGCTGGGTGCGCGCGGCCTGCACCACCTGGTTGGCGCCCGGGTGGGCGTTGAGGTAGGCGCTGGCCGCGCCGGTCACCGAGCTGACGGTGGCCGCGACGGCGTCGGGGCTGCAGTTCGGGGCGGCCGACGCACTCGGCGCAGCAATGAGTGCGGCCGAGGCGGCGCCGAGCAGCATCCCCGCCGAGGCCCGACGCATGTTCTTGGTGTTGATCTTCATGTGAGAGTGGTGTCCTTCGATTTCGTACTTTCTGTGAGCCTTGTCCTAGACATCACCGGCTTGCTTCCCAGACCCGAAATTCACGGTACGCGTGCTGAGTTCGTGCCCCGGACCGCCGACGGGCAAACCTGGCGGCCCGATCACCGGCGTTACCGCCTCGGCGCGTGAGTTCGGTCGCATTCCGGTCCGGATCATCGGCAACGCTCTGAAGATCGGCGCCCGATTCTCAGAGTCGGCGGCAGATCCTTAGATGATCGTGATCTGCACTGTGACCGGATTGTTATCCGGCCCGCACCGTCGCGGGTGCCACGGGTGCGGTTTCGCCGCGCGGCACTCCGGGTAGTCGCCGCGTGGCCGGATACAACTTCAGAAAGGGGAGCCGATGCCCCGCGGTAAAGGCGTGTACGTCGATGACGACGACTCGGGCGGTGACTCCCATCGCGGGGTCGCCGACGATTCGGACATCGACGAGAAGACACCCGACGTGGACAAGCCGGAGCCCGGATCCGAACCTCCGGATTAACCGTCCCGGCGGTAGACGATCTGCCCGTCGATGACGGTGGCCGCGACGGCGCCGCCGTCGAGGTCGTGCAGCAATCGCTCCGGTGACACATCGAGCACGCACAGATCACCTGGCTGCCCTTTGGCCACGGTGCGCAGGCCGGTGGGTTCGGTCGGCGTGCCCAGGAACAGGTTCAGCGCGGTCCGCGCCGGCACGCGTTCGGCCTCCCCGAGGACCGCGCCGCTGGGCGCGCGGCGGTGCACCGCCGCGCGCATCGCCGCCCACGGGTCCCCCTCACCGAACGGCATATCCGTCGACAGCGCGACCGGGATGCCGGCGTCGAGCAGTGAGGCCAGCCGCCACAGCTGGGCGTGTTCGTGGGTCGGGACGTCGGTGAGGTACTGGTCGCCGCGTTCGGCGATGAAGTTCGGCTGGGTCACCACCGTGACGCCCAGTTCGGCGATGTCGGCGACGCAGTCGTCGGGCACCACCGCCGCGTGCTCGATCCGGTCGCCCGGATGGGTCCCGGCCGCGCGCAGGGCGGCGATGGTGATCACCAGCTGCGCCGCGGTCACGCAGTGCACCGCCACCGGGGCGTTGTCCCGGTGCCGCCGCACCGTCCAGTCGACCAGCTCGGCGAGATCGAGGTTCTCGTCGTGCAGGATGCGCTTGCCGGGTGCCAGGTGGTGTACGCGCTGCTGCAGCCCACCGAGCCGGTGCGCCTCCTCCAGTTTCACGATGTCGGCGATGTCGAGATCGGGTGTGGCGTCGGTCAATCCGGTGACGCCGTAGGCCGCGAGCCGGCCGCTCAGCCCATCGAGTGCGGTGTCGCGTCGCTGCAGGGCGTCCGACCACGTCCGGTCCGCGCTGCGCAGTCTGCCGTCGGGGTGCTCGGCCAGCCCGACGGCCTCCAGGCCCGCGGAGTTCAGGGTCCACTGGATGCCACTGCGGTGCTGGATGCGTACCGGCACCGGCGGGGCGAGGGTGTCCAGCCGGTGCCGGTCCAGCGGCCCGGCCACCGCCTCGTGATAGCCGATCGCCCGGATCCAGCCGTCGGCACCCACCTCCGCGCCGGCCAACGCCCGCGCGAGATCGTCCCGGTCCCTGACCTCCGCCGGGCCGACCCGCAGCGAATCGGCCGCCGCGGCAGCGGAATGCACGTGCACGTGGTGGTCGTGCAGGCCGGGGATGACGGTGCCGCCCGCCGCGTCCAGCACCACTTCGTCGGACTGCGGTCGCAGGTCGGGAGCCACCTCGGTGATCTGGGCTTCGGCCCGGATATCCACCGATCGACCGTCGAGCAGCGTCGCCCGTCGGATCAACATGAGAACGTGTGCCTTTCGTGGAGCAATGCCTGTACCGCGCCCTCGTCGGCGCCGAGCGGCGACGACGGTGGTCCCGGTTCCGGCTCGGTGGGTTCCCGTACCGCGCCACCGACAAACCCGGCGTAGCCGGCGGCGGTCGCGGCCATCGACATCTCGATCAGCTCACCACCGCCGCGGGCCAGCGCGTCGGCGACCGCCGCAGCGGCGTGCAGCCCGGTCAACGGGTCGGCGATCGCGTCACCGACGAAAACCGGCCCGCCCGAATCGTATTCGACCAGACCGCCGGCCACCGCGGCGTCGTCACCGAAGGCCACCCGGGATCCGGCGCCGCCGTGTGTCCCGTGGCCGGTGATGCGCAACCAGACCCGGCCCGCACGCGGCGGAATATCGGTGGGGCCGAGACCGCGCCGGGCCAGTGCGGCCGGCCGCGACCCCTCGATCACCACGTCGGCCACCGACAGTAGCCGTAGCATCGCCTCCCGGTCATCGAATTCGACTGCGTAGGAGAGTTTTCCGCGGTTCATCCAGTCGTAGAAGGCGGCCGGGCCGGCCCGGGTACCGTCCGGGCGGCGCCGGCTCTCCACCTTGATCACCGTGGCGCCCGCGCGGTGCAGCAGCTGCCCGCACAGCGGGCCCGCCCACATCGAGGACATGTCGGCCACCAGCAGCCGGGCCGGGGGCCGCGCCCGCGCCCCCAACGTCCGGGTCACCGGCGGGCCGGCAACGGCCTCGGCGAGCTCGGCCGCCGGGATACCGAGCAGCGTCGCCCGCTGCACCACCGCGGCCGCCGGACGGGGCGCTATCCAGTGCTGCAGCTGCGGCCACGGGTCGTCGCCGACGGCGTCGGCCTCGATCAGCGCCGGCACCGCGGCGATGTCGTCGGGGCGGGAGAGCGTGACGGCGCACCAGGTGTCGGCGGCCCGCACCAGTCGGGTCGCTCCGCCGGCCGAGATCCGGCCCCGGGGGCTCAGGCCCTGCAGGGCGGAGCGCCCGGTGAGCAGCGTGGCTGCGTCGACCGGCACGCCGGTGCCCGCGGTGAACCCGTCGGCCACCGCCTGGGCGCGCACGGCGACCGCGTCCGGGACGCCGACAGCGCTCGCGGGGCTGCTCACAGGGCCATCTTGCCCGGGATCAGAGATGCAGTGCGGTGAAGCGCCAGTCCAGCACCGGGCGATCCTGGCCACCGGGTTCGTCCGCGGCCGCGAAGACCAGCGACCGCAGCCGCAGCCGGGTTCCGGTCGATGCGGCGTCGGCGGCCTCGATGTGCAGCTCGCTGTGCAGCGTGTCGCCTTCGTACACCGGGCCGGTGTGGTCACAGGATTCCCAGCCCAGCACCGTGGCCAGGTTCGGCAGCAGCCGGCTGACCTGGGCCAGCCCCAGGCCGATGGTGTGCCCGCCGTAGACCAGCCGTTGCCCGCCGACCCGCCGGTCGTGGTGGGTGGCGGCGATGTTCAGCGACAGCCGGGCCAGCTCGGGGGCGCCGGAGACCACGTCGGCGGTGCTGTGCAGCACGGTCCCGACCAGGGCCGGGTCGAAGCGGGCCCCGGTGAATGCGGCCGCGTCCCAGCCGGTGGTGGGGTCGGCGGGGGCCTGCTGGTCGGCGCCGACCGCGGCCAGGTCGTCGGCGTGCCCGGTCTGCACCTCGTCACCGGACAGCGGCAGCATGGCGCACCGGTAGAAGTCCAGCACCGGCCGGCCGGCCTGGTCGACCGTGGTCATCCGCAGCGCCGCCAGTCCGGTAGCGGCCCGACCCGGCTTGGCCGAGTTCTGCCGCAGGCCGACCACCTCGGTGCGGGTGGACAGGGTGTCGCCGAGGACCGGGAAGCGGTGGAAACTCAGTCCCCGGTAGAACAGGTTGGCCTTGACCCGCTGGGTGACCAGCGTGGATTGGCCGATCGCGATATCGCACACCAGCGCGGGGTGGGCCAGCGGACCGTCGAGGCCGGTGACGGCACGGGACAGTTCAGCGTCCAGCGGCAGCCGCAGCCGGTCGCCGATGATGCTCTGATGCACCGCGGCGGCGCCGGAGGTGAGGGTCATCGCGGGGGCGGTGTCGAACACGTCGCCCACCCGCAGGTCATCGAAGAAGGGCCCGCCGGGTCTGGTCACATCGCCCGACTCTAGTTTCACGCGTGCGGGGGTTCGCCGGTCACCCGATGATCGGCGTGGTTGAGCCCCTCCTGCACGAGGCGGCCCAGGTGGCCGTCGCGCAGCCGGTAGACCACCCGCCGCCCGTCCTTGCGGGTGTCCACCAGCCGGGCGAACCGCAGTTTGGCCAGATGCTGGCTGACCGAGGTGCGGGAACCGCCGGTCACCTCGGCGAGCGTGCTGACATCGGCTTCGTTCTGGGTCAGCAGCCAGAGCAGGTGCAGGCGGATGGGATCGGCCAGCATGCGGAAGGTCTCGCTGGCCGCATCGAGGCGGTCACGGTCCGGTGAGCTGTCGTGGACGAGGCTCGGGGACGGTTCGGGCTGGTCGTCTCGCCTTGCCACCGGTCCCCCGCACCACGATCCAGATCGCAGCGAGCGCCGCGAATGAGGAAAGGATAGCGAGAATCGCCGCGGCGAGCCCCTGGTTGACGGTCGCACCGACCCATCCGGCGAGCGGATAGGTCAGCAGGTACCCGGCGTGCGAGAGCGAGAACTGGGCGGAGAACACCGCGGTCCGGTTGGTGTCGGTGCTGGCCCGGCGCAGCAGCCGACCGGCCGGGGTGTTGACCATCGAGGTGGCGGCACCCAACAGCACCCAGGCCCCCGCCAGCGTGGCCCAGGTCAGTCCGAAGACCAGGAGCGTGGCGGCCGTCACCAGCATTCCGGCGGCCGCGGCGGCCGCTCCGGCCAGCATCACGACGCGGTCGTCGAGGCGCAGCAGCAGCCTCGGCACCGTCAGTGCCGCCGCCATCGACCCGGCGCCGAAGCAGGCCAGTGCCAGCGCGACGGCCGCATCGTCGCCGCCCAGCATGTCCCGGACATACACCACGGTGTTCACCAGAACCAGCGCGGTGGCCGCCGCGACGGTCAGGTTCATCGCGGCCAGCGCGCGTAAGTCGTTGTCGGTGAGCATCACTCGGATCCCGGACTGCAGCCGCCGGCGCCACGGTGAGTGGTCGGCCGCGGCGGCGGGAATCGCGGCGTTGCGCACCAGCAGGGCCGAGCCGAGGAAGCCGGCGACGGTCCCGACGAACAGGCTGTTGTAGGTCATCACCGTCAGCAGCGCCGCCGCGATCACCGGACTGGCCATCGCCTCCACGTCGTAGGCCAGCCGGGACAGTGCCAATCCGCGGGTGTAGGTCTGCTCACCGGGCAGCACCGCGGGGATCACCGATTGGAAGGCCGGGGTGAAGGTCGCCGATGCCGCCTGCAGGACGAACACCAGGACCAGTACCTGCCAGATCTCGTCGACGAACGGCAGCAGGACCGCGACCCCGGCGCGTGTGCAGTCCGCTGCGATCAGAACGGTCTTGCGCGGCAACCGATCTGTGAGCACCGCCATCGGCGGGGCGACGAAGACGTAGGCCAGCATCTTGACCGCCAGCACGGTCCCGAGCACCGCACCCGCCGCACTGCCCGCGAGGTCGAAGGCCAGCAGGCCCAGCGCGACGGTGAGCAGTCCGGTTCCGGCCAGCGCCACCACCTGAGCGGCGAACAGGCGACGGAACACCGGATGGCGCAATGCACTCGCGGTCACGGACACCGGGCCAGTATGCACTATATGTGCGCATCTGCGCACATATGATGGTCAGGACCCGGCAGTGGCCGCCAGGCTGCCCAACAGCCGCAGGGCGTCCGCGCTCGATGAGCCCGGCTCGGCCTGGTACACCACGAGTTCCTGCCCAGGTGCGGACCGCACCGCGAAGGTCTGCATGCCCAGCGTCAGTTCACCGACATCCGGATGCCGGAATCTCTTCAGGTCGAACGACTTTCCCCGCACATCGTGGTGTGCCCACAGTTCGCCGAACTCGGCGCTGGTGTTCAGCAGTTCGGCGAGTATCGCAGCCACCCTCGGGTCGCCCGGGGCTTCGCCGTGATTGCGGCGCAGACCCGCGACCGAATTGGCGGCGATCGTCGACCAGTCGACATAGAACTCGCGGGCCCGCGGCTCGGCGAACACCAGCGCCAACAGGTTGCCGCGCGCCCCGAAGTCGCCGAACAACGCCTCGGCGATCGGATTGGCGGCCAGCACGTCGTACCCCCGGTTGTAGACCAGCGCCGGATTGTCCGGCCAGGTGGCCATCAGCTGCAGCAGGGCGGGATCCACCCGGTCGGCGACGGTGGCGCGATGCGGGCGCGGCGCCAGCCCGGTTATCCGGAACAGGTGCGCACGCCCCTCGTCGTCGAGACCCAGGGCCGCCGCCAGCGCCTCGCACACCTGCGCCGACGGGGACCGTTCCCGGCCCTGTTCCAGCCGGATGTAGTAGTCCACACTCACCCCGGCC
The DNA here is from genome assembly GCA_900078775.1 of Mycolicibacterium aurum. GTDB lineage: Bacteria > Actinomycetota > Actinomycetes > Mycobacteriales > Mycobacteriaceae > Mycobacterium > Mycobacterium aurum_A. The sequence continues at coordinate 5,225,172 of LT549889.1, read as the reverse complement.
AGCTGGGCGACCTCCTCGCGCCGCAGCCCGGGAACCCGGCGCTGCCCGACGCTGATCAGACCCACGTCCGCGGGGCGGACCAGGGCGCGCCTGCTGCGCAGGTACTCCCCCAGGTCACCGGCCATACCGACACAGTAGGGGCACCGGCGGCCCGGTGCCTGGGTGTGGCGCACCCTGGCAGCGCGAGCGGCGCGCGGCCAGGCTGGGGCCATGACCGAACAGAAGATCGTCCTCGTCACCGGTGCCAGCAGCGGGATCGGTGCGGCGACCGCCACCCGGCTGGCCGCGCACGGCCACCAGGTGGTCGCCGGGGCCCGCCGCGCCGACCGACTCGCCGCACTGGCCGACGCCTTCATCGACGTGCACACCCTCGACGTCACCGACCGCGCCTCCTTCGTCTCGTTCGTCGACCACGCGGTGTCGACGCACGGCCGGATCGACGCGATCGTCAACAACGCCGGGGTGATGCCACTGTCCCGGCTCGAGGCGCTACTGGTGGACCAGTGGGACGCCATGATCGACGTCAACGTGCGCGGCCTGCTGCACGGGATCGCGGCCGCGCTTCCGCACTTCCAGCGCCAGGGCACCGGGCACTTCGTCACCGTCGCCTCGATCGGCGCCCATGAGGTGGTGCCCACCGGGGCGGTGTACTGCGCCACAAAGTACGCGGCCTGGGCCATCACCGAGGGTCTGCGCCAGGAGCTGGAGCCCGGCATCCGGGTGACGACCATCTCGCCCGGCGTCGTGGAATCCGAACTGGCCGAGACGATCACGGATCCAGCGGCGGCCGAGGCGATGCGCACCTACCGCGCCGACTCGATCCCGCCGGACGCCGTCGCGCGGGCCATCTGCTACGCGCTCGAGGAGACCCCCGAGGTCGACGTCAACGAGGTGATCGTCAGGCCGGCGCGTCAGCGCTGACGATCTCGTCCACCAGCCCCCAGGACAGCGCCGTCGCGGCGTCGATGGTGTCGCCGGACAACACGAGATACGCCGTGCGCCAACGGCCGATCCGGCGGGTGATGCTGACGGTGCCGCCGGCACCGGGAATCAGGCCCAACGCGAGTTCGGGCAACCCCAGCGTCGCCGCGGAATCACAGCTCACCCAACCGCAGTAGGCGGCCATCTCCAGTCCGCTGCCCAGCACCTGACCGTGCACGTGGGCCCGGCAGCGCCGGCCCAGCCGCGCGGTCAGCTCGTCGAGCACCAGGGCCGGGCTGTGCCGGGTGCGCGCCAGGTGCGCGGACGACGGATCGTCGAAGGACCCGAACTCGGCGAGATCGCCTCCACTGCTGAAGGATCCGCCGTTGCCGCTGAGCACCACCTCGTCCACCGAGGGGTCCAGCCGGGCCACCTCGAGAGCCTCGAGCAACGCGGCCCGGGCGTCGGTGGAGAACGCGTTGTGCCGCTTCGCCCGGTTGAACCGCACGTGCACGGTGTTCCCGTCCCGGTCGACGAGCACCGGATCGGGCAGCCGTGGCACCGTCGCCGGTCCCCGGTCGGCCAGCCACCGGGCGAATTCGGGCCCGGACTGCAGCGTCGAATAGGCCAGTGATTCGGTGATCACCCCGGTGAAGGTGGCTGCGGCGGGGTCGAAGGCGCGCAGCACGTCATCGCAGACCGCGGCGGACTGCGGCCAGGTGGCGCAGCGCTGTTCCAACCGCGCCAGGGTGTCCTCGACCGAGCCGACCGCGACCGCCCGGCGGTCGTCGCATGCGGAATCGGTGAGCGTGAAAGTCGCACGCTCGACCGGGGTTCCGATGCCGACGATGATGCCGCCGGGCAGGTCGACAGTCCTCACGACGCGGCGGTCAGGAGTACTTCTTGATCAGTTCTTGCTTGAAGAGCTTGCCGGTGTCGGTGCGCGGCAGCTGCGCCTCGAAGGAGATCGAGCGCGGGCACTTGTAGTGCGACAGCTTGTCGCGCAGCCAGGCCAGCAGTTCCTCGGCGAACTCGTCGGTGGCGTCGGCCTGATCCACGGTCTGCACCACGCCCTTGACCTTCTGTCCCATCTCCTCGTCCGGGATGCCGAACACCGCGGCGTCCATCACCTTCGGGTGGGTCACCAGGATGTTCTCGGCCTCCTGCGGGTAGATGTTGACCCCGCCGGAGATGATCATGTGGTGCCGACGGTCGGTCAGGTACAGGTAGCCCTCTTCATCCAGGTACCCGATGTCACCGACGGTCTTCCAGCCCTTCGTGTTTCGCGATTTGGCGGTCTTCTCGTCGTCGTTGAGGTATTCGAAGTCCTGGCCGCCCTCGAAGAACACCTCACCGGCCTGGCCGGGCGCCAGTTCGTTGCCCTCCTCGTCGAGGATGTGCACCACACCGGTCATCGCCTTGCCCACCGAACCCGGATGGGTCAGCCACTCCTCGGCGCTGATCAGCGTCGCGCCGATGGCCTCCGAAGAGGCGTAGTACTCGTCGACGATCGGGCCCCACCAGTCGATCATCTGCTTCTTGACCTCGACCGGGCACGGGGCGGCGGCGTGCATGACCCGCTTGAGGCTGGACACGTCGTATGAGTTGCGCACGGCCTCGGGGAGTTTCAGCATCCGGGTGAACATCACCGGGACGAACTGGCCGTGGGTGACCCGGTACTTCTGGATGGCTTCGAGCGCGACCTCGGGGTCGAACTTCTCCAACACCACGATGGTGAGGCCACCGGCCAACGCCTGCATCGACCACACCGACGGGGCGGTGTGGTACAGCGGGGCCGGGCTCAGGTAGACCGCGTCGGGGCCCATCCAGTATTCGACGAGCATGGCCATCATCCCGGGCACCTCCGAGGGCGGCAGGTGCGGCAGCTCGCGCTTGATGCCCTTGGGGCGGCCGGTGGTGCCCGAGGAGTACTGCAGCAGGTCGCCGTCGAGTTCGTCGGCGATCGGAGTGGTCGGCAGGTCGGCGACGGCGTCGGGGTAGCTGGCCCAACCCTCGAGGTCACCTGTATTCAGCAGGATCGGCGGCAGGCCGCCCGGCAGGTGCTCTTCCAGTCCGGCGCAGATGTCGCGGAGCGCCGCGGTGCCGATGATGGCCTTCGCCTCGCTGTTGTCGACGATGTAAGCGGCCTCGGCCGCGGTGAGGTGCGTGTTGATCGGCACGTAGTAGAGGCCGGACCGCCGCGCCGCGTAGGACACGGTGTGGAAGTGCTCGTTGTTCTCGATCAGGATCGCGACCACATCGCCCTCGACCAAGCCGTTGTTGCGGAAGTAGTGCGCCAGCTGATTGGCCCGCGCCTCCATCTCTCCGAAGGTCACCACCGTGCCGCTGGGGTGGACGATGACGGCGGGCTTGTCAGGGGTGGCAATGGCCGTTTCACGGATCTGCATGAAGCGACTTTACGATGCCGCCCCATCGTCTCGGGAGCCAAGCCGCCAAAAACTTGACATCCGTCAACTACCGGCCGCCCACGGATCGCCGATCGGCCGCCACTTTGACCGGTGCATGCGATTCCAGCTATCGCCATAGAACTCGCATTCTGGTTTCTTCTTCCTGTTCAGGCCGGTAAAGGCCGCATACCGCGAAGCCGCGGCGGCGCCACAGCAAAGGTGGTTGACCGGCGGTCAACCGACGGACCGCCAAGGCGATTCGCGCACCGCGCAGGCCGTTGACCCGCCGGAGGTTGTGACGAGCTTTTCTCCGGCCCGGGATTGATGGGCGGGCAGGCCGGGTAGCCAACCCGAAACCGATCCCGACCCGGAAAGTATTTATGCCTGAGCAGCTCGACCTCGAGCTCGCGACCGAGTCCCCCGTCGCACCGCTCGTACCCGATCTGCTGGTCGCCCTCGCGTGGGTGCCCGGCGCCGTGACCACCGCGTACTTCGTCGGCCTCGCCGTCACCTGGACCCTGCAGCGGGCGGGCCGGCGCAGCGCCTGGATACGTGACATCGCGGTGCTGACCCGGGGTCCGGTGCGCGCCGGCCTGATGGTGATCGCCGCGTCCGTCGCGCTGCAACGGACCTCCGGACCGGAGGCCTCCTGGCGCCCGTGGGTCGATCACAGCCTGCGCATCCTGACCATCGCCGCCGCCACCTGGCTGATCGCCAAGCTGGTCATCGTCGTCGAACACCGGATGATCGCCCGGTTCGGCGGTGGCGACACCGGCCTGACCGACGCCGATCTGCAGTGCCGCAAGGCGCTCACCCAGTTGACGGTGCTGCGTCGGGTGGCGCTGGCGGTGGTCGTGCTGATGGGGCTGGCCGCGGCGCTGATGACCTTCCCGTCCTTCGCCGATCTGGGCAAGACGATGTTCGCCTCCGCGGGTGTGCTGTCCGTCGTGGCCGGCCTGGCCGCCCAGACATCGCTGGGCTCGGTGTTCGCCGGCCTGCAGATCGCCTTCACCGATGCGATCCGCGTCGGTGATGTCGTTGTGCTGGAAGAGGAATGGGGCCGCATCGAGGAGATCACCCTGACCTACGTGGTGGTGCAGGTGTGGGATGAGCGCCGGCTCGTGCTGCCATGCACCTACTTCACCACCACGCCGTTCCAGAACTGGACCCGCAGCGCGACCGAACTACTCGGCACCGTCGCGCTCGACGTCGACTTCACGGTGCCGCTGGACGCCATGCGCGCCGAACTCGACCGGTTACTGGAGCGCAACGACCTCTGGGACGGACGATCCGGCGTTCTGCAGGTGGTCGAGGCGACCAACGGGACGGTCCGCGTCCGGATCACGGTGAGCGCGCCCAACGCCGGCGCGCTGTGGGATCTGCAGTGCGCGATCCGCGAGGGCATGGTCGTCTGGCTGCAGCGCAGCCAGACGAGCGCCCTGCCGCGGTGGCGGTTCGAGCCCGGCACCGCCCCGAGCGCGCCCGCAGCGCAGCACCCGGCCCGCAGCCAACCCGGCACCGACGAACCCGGCCTGTTCTCCGGCAGCGCCGAGGCCGAACAGCGGGCCAAGGCCTTCGACGGGCCCGGTGACGAGACCCGGTTCATCAAGGAGGAGAGCAGATGATCGAGATGGAGCGTGAGGTCGTCACGTCGGCAACACCGGCGAACGTGTTCGCCTATCTCGCCGACTTCACCACCACCGAGGAGTGGGAGCCCGGCACGATCAGCACCACCCGCATCGCCGGTGATGGGGGCATCGGCACCCGGTACGCCAACACCTCCCGGTTCGCCGGGCGCACCGCCGAACTGGAGTACGAGGTGATCGGGGTGACGCCCGGGCGCTCCATTCAGCTTCGCGGAGAAAATGATTCGCTGATCGCCCACGACACCATCACCGTCCGCCCGCATGACGGCGGTTCCCGGGTCACCTACCGCATCGAGTTCGAATTCCAGGGCTGGCTGCGGCTGGGCGAACCGCTGCTGCGTATCCCGGTCACCAATCTGATGGACAAGGGCGTCGAGGGTCTGCAACGCGAACTGGCAAAGATCGCAGCCTGATCCGATCCGCCTGGGCCGGTCCGCTCTCGGACCAGGCCCGGAAAAGACACCGCCCCCGAGCCGAAGACCCAGGGGCGGTGCGAAAGAGCTTGAGGTTACTCGGATTCGGCCAGACGCGTCTTCAGCGCGTCGAACTCGTCCTTGATGCCGGTCGGCAGCTTGTCGCCGACGAACTCGAACCACTCTTCGATCAGCGGCACCTCGGCCTGCCATTCCTCGACCTTGACCGCGAGCGCCTCGTCGACGTCGGCCGGGTCCACGTCCAGGCCCTCCAGGTCGAGGTCGGCGGCGGTCGGCACAATGCCGATCGGGGTGCTCTTGCCGTCGGCCTGATGCTCGATGCGCTCGACGGCCCACTTCAGCACCCGGCTGTTCTCACCGAATCCGGGCCACAGGAACCGGCCGTCGTCACCGCGGCGGAACCAGTTGACGAAGAACACCTTCGGCAGCTTGGACTCGTCGGCGTTCTTGCCGATGTTGATCCAGTGCGCGAAGTAGTCGCCGACGTTGTAGCCGAGGAACGGCAGCATGGCCATCGGGTCGCGGCGCACGGTGCCGACCTTGCCCTCGGCGGCGGCGGTCTGCTCGGAGCCCAGGGTGGCGCCGATGAACACACCGTGCTGCCAATCGCGGGCCTCGGTGATCAGCGGGACGGTGGTCTTGCGGCGGCCGCCGAACAGGATCGCCGAGATCGGCACACCCTGCGGGTCGTCCCACTCGGGGGCCAGCGTCGGGCACTGCGAGATCGGGGTGCAGTAACGCGAGTTCGGGTGCGCGGCCTTGGTTTCCGTCTCGCGCAGGACCCAGTCGTTGCCCTTCCAGTCGATCAGGTGGTCGGGCTCGCCCTCCAGGCCCTCCCACCACACGTCACCGTCGTCGGTCTTGGCGACGTTGGTGAACACGGTGTTGCCGCCGGCGATGGTCTTCATCGCGTTCGGGTTGGAGTCCCAGTTGGTGCCCGGCGCAACGCCGAAGAAGCCGAACTCGGGGTTGGTGGCGTAGAGGCGGCCGTCCTTGCCGAAGCGCATCCAGGCGATGTCGTCACCGACGGTCTCGGCGCGCCAGCCCGGGATGGTGGGCTGCAGCATGGCGAGGTTGGTCTTACCGCAGGCCGACGGGAAGGCGGCGGCGACGAAGTAGGCCTTGTTCTCCGGGGAGATCAGCTTGAGGATCAGCATGTGCTCGGCGAGCCAGCCCTCGTCGTGCGCCATGGCCGAGGCGATGCGCAGCGAGTAGCACTTCTTGCCGAGCAGCGCGTTGCCGCCGTAACCCGAACCGTAGCTCCAGATTTCGCGGGACTCCGGGAAGTGGGTGATGTACTTGGTGTCGTTGCACGGCCACGGCACATCCTTCTGGCCGGCCTCCAGCGGAGCGCCGATCGAGTGCAGCGCCTTGACGAAGAAACCGTCGGTGCCCAGCTTGTCCAGCGCGGCCTGGCCCATCCGGGTCATGGTGCGCATGGAGACGACGACGTACTCCGAGTCGGTGATCTCCACACCGAGCTTGGGGTCCTCGGCGTCCAGCGGGCCCATGCAGAACGGCACCACCCACAGGGTGCGGCCGCGCATGCTGCCGCGGTACAGATCGGTCATGATCCCGCGCATCTCGGCGGGGTCCATCCAGTTGTTGGTCGGGCCGGCGTCGACCTCACGCTCGGTGCAGATGTAGGTGCGCGATTCGACACGCGCCACATCGGACGGATCGGAGAGCGCCAAGTAGGAGTTCGGCTGCTTCTCGTCGTTCAATTTCTGGAAAGTGCCGGCCTCGACCAGCTGCTCGGCCAGACGGTCGTATTCCTCCTGGGAACCATCCGCCCACGCGACCCGGTCGGGCTGTGTCAACTCCGCGACCTCGCGGACCCAGGCCAGCAGCCCCTGATGCGTCGTCGGTGCGGTTTCCAGACCGGGAATGGTCGCTGAGGTCATCAAAGTCTCCTGCGTAGTTTCCGTGAGCACGCCGATAACCGGCAGGTCACGATCGTCCCTAAGAAGAGGTTAACGCGGGTCACATTCGCTTGGGGAATCGGGACGTTGTCCGATCACTCACAGGAACGATTCAGAAAACCGTTCAGAAAATCCTACTGATTGGTAACCGAATTCGTCTGATTATTAATGGCGGCGTGCACCGCGTCCAGGGCCTTGCGCGCCGCCGCCGATCGGTCCTCGCCCGCCCGCTGGGCCCGCGCGGCGGCGAGTGCCCGGTCGCGCAGTTCGGTGTCCACCGCGGCCACCTGCCGGGCCGTCCGGGCGGTCAACCGTTCGTCGGCGCGGGCCAGCCGCCCGGCGAGATCGACCTGGGCGGCCAGCACCCGGGTCGCGACCAGCGCCTCGGTGTGCTCCCGCAGGCCCGCGGTGACGGTGCCCACCCACCGCTCGAGGAGCGCCCGGTCCTGCAGCAGGTCCCGGATGCCCACCACCCACACGGTCAGTGCCACTCCGAGCAACGCGCCGCCGATCGCCCCGAGGGCCGCCGACCCGGGCGCCAGTCCGGCCAGCAGCCGGCCGGCGGCCAGCGCGACCCCGAGCCCGAAGCCCGCACCCAGCAGCATCATCAGCTGGGTCTCCAACCGTCTCCCGCGCAGACCCGGGCCACCCGGGTCGGGCACCGGCGCCGGGGCCGGTGCCGGTGGAATGGGCAGCCCCAACCCGGTGGCGATATCGCGGAGATGTTCGGTGATCCCGGTGTCGACCTCCTCGATGACCTCGGCGGCCCGGCAGTGCACGTAGTCGCCGAACGCCGCGGCCCGGCGGTGGCCGCGGCCCGGCGGCCACAGCCCGCCCCATTCGGCGACGTCCTCGGACAGTTCGGTGCGCACCGACGCGCACCGGTTGCGCGCGAAGTACCCCAACTGCACCCGGGCCTGCTGGATTCGGCTGCGCAGCGCGATCCCGCGTTCGGCACGGGTCAGCCGCGCCGCGGCGAGCAGTTCCTCGCGGCGGGTGTGCAACGCCACCGCCGCCCCGTCGACGGCCTCGTCGGCCACCGCGGCTATCTCCTCCTGAAGATGGGTTTCCCACGCCCGCAACCGATTCCGCCGGGCAAGAGTTCCGTCGTCGAGCCGGTGGCGCAGCAGCCCCGGCAGCTCGCCGAGCTGAGACCGCGCGGCGGCCACCCCCACCCACGGCATGTCCCGCAGCCGTGCGCTGTGCGCGCGGGAGAGTTCGGCGTCGGCGGCCAGCACCGCCCGCCAGTCGTGATGCACGTCGATCTTGGTGAGCACGCCGATCACCAGGTCGGTGCCCCGGATGGCGTGATCGAGCAGGGCGCAGTCCGATTCGACGAGCGGGGCCACCGCCGAGACCGCGAAGAGCACCGCCCGCGGGGCGACCCCGGCGCCGAGTTCGTCGGCCTCCAGAAAGCGGAGGCCGGGCAGCTGTGCGCGCAGCGCCGTCGTCAGCGTGGACACCCCGGCCAGCCACGGGCCGACGACCAATACGGCCTCCCCGGGCACCGAATCCGGTGGCGCCAGCCCGGCCAGCGCGGACAGCTGGGTGTCCAGGGTCGCCGGATCGACGGCAGCCAGGAGCGGTGCGGATGCCGGTTCGGTGGTCACGCCCGGTCCCCGACCATCCGCAGGGCGCCGCGCGCCACATCCGCTCCGCACCGGCGGTGCAGCACGTTGACCGGCCCGCGGCTGTAGCGCTGCCACCGCACCGCGCGCTGCACCGGCTCACCCGAGCAGGCGTCCAGGCCGTCGGCCGCCAGTACCTCGGTCGCCGCGCTCGCGGCGGCGAGCACCGCCGCGTCCCCGGCCAGGATGGCGGCCAGCCGCTGATCCCCGGTCCGGGCGGCCTGCGTCCGTAGCCGCGTCAGCGCGGACTGCAGCCGGCGGTACCGAAGGGCAGCCGACACCGCGCGCAGGCCGGCGTGCACCTCGTCGATGTTGCCGAGCCGACGCAGCCGGGCGGCCAGTGCCGGCCCGTCCTGCCCCGCGCGGATCGCCGCGGTCAGCTCCGCGACCCCGACCAGGTCCAGGTCGGCGAGCAGTGCGGTCCGGGTGCCGGCGTCCAGCCGGTGCGGGGCCACCCGGAACGCATCCGCGCTGCTCAGGTCGGCGGGGTCGGCGGCCAGCACGCGCAGCGCCGCGAGCTGGGCGGGGCCCGGGGCGGCGACGGCGTGCAGCGCCGACATCGGGACGGTGCGCACCCCGGTCAGTCGCTGCACCCGGGCGGCCCGCTCGGCCGCCGCGGCCCCGAGCAGGTCGGCCTTGTTCAGGACCATCAGCAGGGGCCGGGTCGCCGCGGCGGCGGTGCGGCAGTCCTCGGGTTTCGCGACTTCGGCGATGACCAGCACGTCCATGTCGGCCCGGCCGGACACCGTCGGCACCCCGGAGGCCCGCAGCGCGGCGGTCACGGTGCGCACGCCCACCCCGGCACGGCCCACGGTGCGGACGGTGAGCGGGCGACGCAACCCCGCGACGACCGGGATCAGATCGGGCAGCGGGGCTTCTCGGGCGTGCGCGGACAACTCCGTGACGAAGTCGTCCAGATCCATCCCCGGCCCCTTCACATGCGTTGCACCGACACCACCGCTCACATCTGATCGTGACATCGCCAGGACACCCCGCCGGACAGTGTTTTGAGACATAACCCCGCCAAGACAACTGTTGGGTATCAATCTGGGCCACGATGCGGGTACATCTGACTAGATGAGCGACGATGGACCGATGTATGCCCAGCGCGAGGAGGCCGGGGAGGCACCTGCCCCCGGTGCGGACGCTTCTCCCGCCTCTCACGCGACCTCTGCCTCCCCCCACGCGCGACGTATCACCAGCTTCAGGTCCCGCCGCTCCACCCTGTCCGCCGGCCAGCAGCAGACCTGGGAACGGCTGTGGCCGCAGATCGGCACCGAGGCCCGCGACGGCGGGGGCAACCCGGTCGTGCTGGACCCCGCCGGGTGGTTCGGCCGGCAGGCCCCGCTGATCCTGGAGATCGGCTGCGGCACCGGGGTCTCCACCGCGGCGATGGCCCAGCAGGAGCCCGACCTCGACGTCATCGCCGTGGAGGTCTACAAGAAGGGGCTCGGCCAGCTGCTCGGCGTCATCGACCGGGACGGCATCCCGAACATCCGGCTGGTCCGCGGTGACGGCGTCGACGTGCTCGAACACTCGCTGCCTGCGGAATCGCTGACCGGGGTGCGGGTGTACTTCCCGGACCCCTGGCCCAAGGCCCGCCACCACAAGCGCCGGTTCTTCCAGACCGCGACGATGGCGCTGATCGCCGACCGGCTCAAACCCGGCGGCATCCTGCACGCGGCGACCGACCACATGGAGTACGCCGAGCACATCGCCGAGGTCGGCGACGCCGAACCCCGGCTGCGTCGCGTCGGGCCCGACCAGCAACTCCCGATATCGGTGGCCAGGCCCGAGACGAAATACGAGCGCAAGGCGCTGGCCGGTCCCATCGTCACCGAACTCCTCTGGGAGCGCATATGAGTGTGGAGATCGACCCGGAAACCCCCGAAATCGAGACGCCGCCGGCGTCCGCGGCGCCCGCAACCCAACGGGTGCTGCTGGTCTGGGACGCCCCCAACCTCGACATGGGGCTGGGGTCCATCCTGGGCGGCCGGCCCACCGCCGCGCACCGCCCCCGGTTCGACGCGCTGGGCCGCTGGCTGCTGAACCGGACCGCCGAACTGTCCAGCCAGCGGGACTCGGCACCGTCCACGACGCTGTCGTTGGAGCCCGAAGCCACCGTCTTCACCAACATCGCCCCAGGTAGCGCCGATGTCGTCCGCCCATGGGTGGAGGCGTTGCGTAACGTGGGCTTCGCGGTCTTCGCCAAGCCGAAGATCGACGAAGACAGTGACGTCGACAGCGACATGCTCGACCACATCGCGCTGCGTCGCAGCGAGGGCCTGGCCGGTGTGGTGGTGGCATCCGCGGACGGTCAGGCGTTCCGCGCGCCGCTCGAAGAGATCGCCCACGAGGGCGTTCCGGTGCAGGTGCTCGGATTTCGCGAACATGCCAGTTGGGCGTTAGCGTCGGATAGCTTGGAGTTCGTCGACCTGGAGGACATCCCTGGTGTCTTCCGGGAGCCGCTACCGCGAATCGGCCTTGATTCGCTGCCCGAGCAGGGCGCTTGGCTGCAGCCGTTCCGGCCGTTGTCCGCGCTGCTGACCTCGCGCGTCTGACAACAGAAGTGACCATGCACGCGCAGCGTGAATCAGATCAAGAACAAATAAGGAGCTGACGTGTTCGCCTGGTGGGGTCGAACGGTGTACCAATTCCGATACATAGTGATCGGGGTCATGGTGGCACTGTGCCTTGGTGGCGGCGTATATGGGGCCAGTTTGGGTTCCCACGTCACCCAGAGTGGTTTCTATGACGAGACCAGTGAATCAGTACGCGCATCGCTGCTCGGCGACGAGGTGTACGGCCGAGACCGCACCAGCCACGTGGTCGCGATCCTCACGCCGCCGGACGGCGAGAAGGTCGACAACCCGGAGTGGATGAAGAAGGTCACCGGGGAACTGAACGACCTGGTCGCCGACAACGAGGATCAGATCGTCAGCTGGGTCGGCTGGCTTCGCGCACCCGATGCCGAGGCCGAGACCGTCCAGCAGATGAAGACCGACGACCTGTCCAAGACCTTCGTCTCCATCCCGCTCAAGGGCGAGAACGACGACGAGATCCTGAAGAACTACCAGGCCATCGAGCCCGAACTGGCCAAGATCAACGACGGCAAGATCCAACTGGCCGGTCTGCAGCCGCTGGCCAGCGAGCTGACCGGGACCATCGGTGAGGACCAGCAGCGCGCCGAGGTGGCCGCGATCCCGCTGGTCTGCGTCGTGCTGTTCTTCGTCTTCGGCGGCGTCATCGCGGCAGCCCTGCCCGGCCTCATCGGCGGCCTGACCATCGCCGGCGCGCTCGGCATCATGCGGCTGCTCGCCGAGGTCATGCCGGTGCACTTCTTCGCCCAGCCCGTCGTGACGCTGATGGGTCTCGGTATCGCCATCGACTACGGCCTGTTCATGGTGAGCCGGTTCCGTGAGGAGCTCGCCGAGGGCTACGACACCGAGGCGGCGGTGCGCCGCGCGGTGATGACCTCGGGCCGCACCGTGATGTTCTCCGCGGTGATCCTGGTCGCGTCCTCGGTGCCGCTGCTGTTGTTCCCGCAGGGCTTCCTCAAGTCGATCACCTACGCGATCATCGCGTCGGTCATGCTGGCCGCGATCCTGTCGGTCACCGTGCTGCCCGCCGCGCTGGCCATCCTCGGCCCCCGCGTCGACGCGCTCGGCGTCAGCTGGCTGCTGAAGTTCGTGCAGAACGAGGTCGCCTCCGATCCGGCCAACCCGCGCACCAACCAGTTCGCCATCGCCTCCATCCCGGCCGGCCTGCTGGTCCCGCCGGTGGGCATCTTCCTCGGCCACCGGGCCCGCAAGCAGATCCGCCAGACCGGTGAGCAGGGGCTGCCGCTGACCGTGATCGGCCTGACCCTGGGCTACGTCGGCCTGCTCGGCTGGATGGCGTACTTCACCATCGCCAACAAGGAATCCCTGGGCGGCGGCCTGTACTGGGTGCTGCTCGGCGTGGTCATCTTCGTGGCCGTGGTCGCCGGCGGCCTCGCCCTGGCCCGCTACGTGCCGCTCGCCCGCGGCCCCATCGTCTGGTGGGTGGAGTGGCTGGCCGAGAAGACACAGAAGACCAAGACCCGCGCCGAGGTCGAGAAGGGCTTCTGGGGCAAGCTGGTCAACGTCGTGATGAAGCGGCCCATCGCCTTCACCGCACCCATTCTGATCGTGCTGATCCTGCTGGTCATCCCGTTGGGGCAACTGTCCCTCGGCGGCATCAGCGAGAAGTATCTGCCGCCGGACAACAGTGTCCGTTCCGCGCAGGAGGACTTCGACCGCAGCTTCCCCGGGTTCCGTACCGAACCGCTGACCCTGGTGATCCAGCGCGAGGACGGCGAGCCGATCACCGATCAGCAGCTGGCCGAGGTGCGCGCCAAGGCGATGACCGTCTCCGGCTTCATCGACCCGGACAACGATCCGAGCAAGATGTGGCAGGAGCGCTCCGCTCAGGAGACCGGCACCAAGGACCCCTCGGTGCGGGTGCTGCAGAACGGCCTGATCAACCGCAACGACGCGAGCGACAAGATGGAGGAACTGCGCTCCATCCAGCCCCCGCGGGGTCTGGAGATCGCCGTCGGCGGTACCCCGGCACTGGAGCAGGACAGTATCCACAGCCTGTTCGCCAAGCTGCCGCTGATGGCGGTGGTGCTGGTGGTCACCACGACGGTCCTGATGTTCCTGGCCTTCGGCTCGATCGTGCTCCCCATCAAGGCGACGCTGATGAGCGCCCTGACACTGGGCTCCACGATGGGCATCCTGACCTGGATGTTCGTCGAGGGCCACGGCTCCGGGCTGATGAACTACACCCCGCAGCCGCTGATGGCGCCGATGATCGGCCTGATCATCGCGGTGATCTGGGGTCTGTCCACCGACTACGAGGTGTTCCTGGTGTCCCGCATGGTGGAGGCCCGGGCGCGTGGTCTGTCGACCGCGGAGGCGATTCGGATCGGCACCGCGACCACCGGTCGCCTCATCACCGGTGCCGCGCTGGTGCTGGCCGTGGTGGCGGGTGCATTCGTGTTCTCCGACCTGGTCATGATGAAGTACCTGGCCTTCGGCCTGCTCATCGCGTTGCTGCTGGACGCCACCGTGGTCCGTATGTTCCTGGTGCCGGCCATCATGAAGCTGCTCGGCGACGATTGCTGGTGGGCACCTCGCTGGATGCGCCGGGTGCAGGAGAAGCTCGGCCTGGGTGAGACCGAACTGCCCGACGAGCGCAAACGACCGACGCTGCGCGAAACCGAGCACGAGGTCGCCGATCAGGCGGCCCTGGTCGGCGCCGGTGCCCCGGCCCACCCGCCGGTCCAGCACGATCCGGGCCACCCGACTCCGGGTGCGCGGGGTCCGCTGCCCCCGGTCCGCCCGTCGGGCCCGTCGGCCGCCGGCACCTCCCGCATCCCCACCGCGGCGCCCGGCCCCGCGCCGGAGGCACCGACCACTCGCTTTGCCGCGCAACCGGATTCGGCGACGACGACGGCCATCAACGCCGTCAACGCCGCGCCGACCGAGCGGGCTCCGCGGGTGGAGCCGAATCCCGGCCGGGAACGTCGCGAGATCGAGTCGTGGCTGGGCGAGCTGCGCGGCAACGCGCCGACCACCGCGATGCCGACCGCCAATCCGGCTCCGCCGGTGCGGCCTTCGGCCGAGCCGACCCGGGCCCTCGGAGATCCGGGCAGCGAGCCGACGACCGCCATCCCGGCGCAGCGCGCCCCGGGTGATCCGGAGCCGACCGAGAAGATCGACACCCGCGAGGCCGATGACGCGCCGACGCGGCGTGGCGGCGGTGTCAGCGCGGCGGATCTGCTTCGCCGGGAGGGGCGTCTGTAAGGCCTTCGGGCTCCAGTTCGGCTGCCACCTGTTCCTGCTCGGCTTGCGGGTCGGGTGCCAGCAGCACCCGGACCGCGCTGTTGAGCACGGCGAGGACGGGTACCGCGAGCAGGGCGCCGACGATGCCTGCCAGCACGCCGCCGGCGGCGATGGCCAGCACCACCGCCAGCGGGTGCACGGCCACCGCCCGGCCCATCACGACCGGTTGCAGCACATGGGATTCCAGCTGTTGCACGGCCAGGATGAGCCCCAGGGTGATCAGCGCGTAGACCCAGCCCTTGGCGATCAGCGCCACGATGACGGCCACCCCGCCGGTGAGCACCGCGCCGATCAGTGGGACGAAGGCGCCCAGGAACACCAGCGAGGCCAGCGGCAGTGCCAGCGGCACCCCCATGATGGCCAGGCCGGTGCCGATCCCGACCGCGTCGACCAGGGCCACCAGGCAGGTGGCCCGCACGTAGCCGGTCAGCGAGTTGAAGCCGGCCCGGCCGGCGTCGCGCACGCGCTCGCGCACCGAGGACGGGAAGATCTGGGTGACGTAGGCGAAGATGGCCCGCCCGCCCAGCAGCAGGAAGATCAGGGTGAACAGCACCAGCAGTGCGCCGGTGAGGATCTCGGTCACGGTGGCCGCCGTGGACAGCGCCCCGCTGGTGACCCGGGCCTGGTTCTCCTGCAGGGTGCGGATCAACTCGTCACCGGCGTGGTCGATCTGGTCCCGGCTCAGGTGCAGCGGGCCCTCGATCAGCCAGTTCCGCACCCCGTCCACGCTGGCGGCAACCTGCTCCGCCAGCGCCGGTAGGCCCGAGATGAATTGACTGACAACGAAACTGAGGATGCCGCCGACCCCGGCGATGGCGCCGAGCAGGACCAGCGCCACCGCGCCACCGCGGGGCACCCGGCGCGCGGCCAGCGCATCCACCGCCGGCAGCAGCAGCGCGGCGAACATGGCCGCCAGCGCCACCGGGACCACGATCAGGAGGATGTGGCTGGTCACCCACAGCAGGAACATCACCGCCGCACCCAGGACCAGCAGCCGCCAGGCCCACGCCGCCCCCTTGCGGACGAGCGGATGCACCGACTGGTCTGCGACCGAATCTATCGACATGGGGCTACCGTACGACCGGGATGCGGCGCGCCGTGGGATGCGACCGGTAGCCGGGGGGCACGCCGTTACTCTTACCGTGTGTCGCACGACGCGCCGATGAGCGACGCCCCTGGCCAGAACGCGCACCCGCGGGGCAAGTACTGGTGGGTCCGGTGGGCCGTCATCGGCGTCGCGGTGACGGTACTGACCGTCGAACTCGTGCTGGTCTGGGATCAACTGGCCAAGGCCTGGCAGAGCCTGCTGTCGGCGAACTGGTGGTGGGTGGCGGCAGCCGCCGTCGCGGCGATGGCCTCGATGCACAGCTTCGCCCAGATCCAGCGCACCCTGCTGCGGTCGGCCGGGGTCACCGTGCGGCAGTGGCGGTCCGAGGCCGCGTTCTACGCCGGCAATGCGCTGTCCACCACCCTGCCCGGCGGCCCGGTGCTGTCGGCCACCTTCGTCTACCGGCAACAACGAATCTGGGGCGCCTCCCCGGTGGTGGCGTCCTGGCAGCTGGTGATGTCCGGGGTGCTGCAGGTCGTCGGATTGGCGCTGCTGGGCCTCGGCGGCGCGTTCCTGTTGGGCGCCAGCAAGAATCCGCTGTCGCTGATCTTCACCCTCGGCGGTTTCGCCCTGTTGCTGTTGCTCGCCCAATCGGTGGCGTCCAACCCGCAGCAGATCGACGGGATCGGCGTCCGGCTGCTGGCCTGGTTCAATTCGCTGCGCAACAAGCCCGCCGACACCTGGCTGGACAAGTGGCGGGAGATGCTGCGCCAGCTGGAATCGGTGAAGCTGAGCCGCCGGGCACTGGGCAACGCGTTCGGCTGGTCACTGTTCAACTGGATCGCCGACGTCGCCTGCCTGGCGTTCGCCGCGTACGCCGCGGGCGGCCACCCGTCGCTGGCCGCGCTGACGGTGGCCTATGCCGCCGCCCGCGCGGTCGGATCCATCCCGCTGATGCCGGGCGGCCTGCTGGTGGTCGAGGCGGTCCTGGTACCCGGCCTGGTCTCCAGCGGGATGACGCTCGCCGCGGCGATCTCGGCCATGCTCATCTACCGGATGGTCAGCTGGATCTTCATCTCGGCGATCGGCTGGGTGGTGTTCTTCTTCATGTTCCGCACCGAGGCGGACGTCGACCCGGACGCCCCCGAACCACCCCCTCAGGAGCCGTGAGTGACATCTTCTCTGCGCCGTACCGCCGCCCTGCTCGGCGCATGGGCACTGCTGACGGGCTGTTCGGGCGGTACCGAACCCGCCTCGCCGACAACCGAATCCAGTCCGTCGGCGACCGAATCCAGCCCGTCGGCGACGGCCGCGCCGAGCACGGCCCTGCCGATCGATCCGACACCTGTTCTGGCGAAGGCACTGTCGGAGCCGGTGCCGGTGCCGGCCACCGACGGCAAGACACACCTGGCCTACGAGCTCTTCCTGACCAACGCCATGGGTCAGGACATCGACCTGACCGCGGTGACCGTCAACGCCGGGCAGCGGGAACTGCTGACGCTGACCGGCGAACAGCTGCGCGAGCGCACCCGGCTGCTCGGCGCCAATGGCGAATCCACGGCCACCCTCGGCCCGGCCCAGAGCGGGGTGGTCTGGATCGACATCGCGCTCGACGAAGCAGATGTGCCAGAGCATCTTTCGCATACCGTCGCGGTGAAGCTGAGCGCGCCGATGCCACCGCTGCTGCCCGCCGAGATGGCCGAGGAGGTCGCCCCGGTCGCGGTGTCCACCCGCAGGCCCGCGATCATCTCTCCCCCGCTGCGCGGGCCGAACTGGTTGGCCGCCAACAGTTGCTGCAACGAGATGACATCCCACCGGATGGCGCTCAACCCGATCAGCGGCGAACTGTGGGCCGCCGAACGGTTTGCCATCGACTATCTGCAACTCGACGCCGACGGCGCGCTGTACACCGGTGATGCCACCAAGCTGGAGAGCTACCCGTTCTACGGCGCGGACATCCTGGCGGTGGCCGACGGGCCGGTGGTCTCGGTCCTGGACGGCCTGCCCGAGCAGACCCCGACCGCCGACGTCACCGGTCTGACGTTGCCGGAATACGGCGGCAATCACGTCGTGCAGGACATCGGCGACGGCAACTACGCGTTCTACGCCCACCTGAAAACCGGTTCGGTACAGGTGAAACCGGGCTATCACCTGAGCGCGGGCGAGGTGCTCGGCCACCTCGGGAACACCGGCAACACCGACGCCCCGCACCTGCACTTCCACGTGATGAGCACACCCGACCCGCTGGCCGCCGACGGCCTGCCGTTCCTGTTCGACACGTTCACCGTGGACGGGCGACTGTCCTCACCCCAGGAACTCATCGCGCTGCTGACCGGCGGTACGGTGCAGGTGGCACCCGGGTCCAGCCCGCGTACCGAAACCGACCTGAGCCCCCTGGTGATGGATGTGATGAGCTATGCCGCAAGTTGACCCGACCCGCCGCACGGCGGCCGCCCTGGCCACCGACCTGGTCTGTGTCGTCGTGTTCTGCACCATCGGCCGGCGTAGCCACGCCGAGGGTCTGACGGTGGCCGGGATAGCCGAGACGGCCTGGCCGTTCCTGACCGGGACGCTGGCCGGCTGGCTGGCCGCGCGCGCCTGGCAGCGCCCGACCAACCTCTACCCCACCGGCCTGATCATCTGGGTGGCCACCATCGCGGTCGGAATGTTGTTGCGCAAGGCCACGTCTGCGGGCACCGCCGGAAGCTTCATCGTGGTCGCCTCGATCACGACCGCCGTTTTGCTGCTCGGCTGGCGCGCCATCGCGAAGGTTCTGGCTCGGCGCTGACCTCGTCGGGCAGCCGCCCCGGCTCGGCCTGGTCCGGGGCCCGGTCGGAGATGATCAGCGTCGCCCGCAACCCGCCCAGCGGGCTGTCCGACAGCTCGAGGCGGCCGCCGTGCAGCGCCGCCTGCTGGGTGACCAGTGCCAGCCCCAGACCGGAGCCGCCCGGTGCCGCGGTGCTGCCCCGGGCGAACCGGCCGAGCACCACCGTGCGTTCCTCGGCGGGCAACCCGCAACCGTCGTCGTCGACCACGATGAGCAGCCGCCCGTCGCGGCTGCGACTGCCCGACAACACGATCCGGGTGGCCGCCCCGTGCGCGACGGCGTTGCGGACCAGGTTGTCCACCGCCAGGCGCAGTCCGCCGGGCCACCCCCACACCAAGCCGAGATCGTCGTCGGCCTCCACGGTGATGTCCACCGGCGGGTCGGTGCGGGCGTTCTCCCGGGCCACCCGGTCCAGCAGATCGGTGATGTCGATCAGCTCCCGGTCCTCGGCCTGGGCCAACTGACCGGAGGCCAGCTGCCCCAACGCGGTGATGATGGCCTCCACCCGGCGCTGGGCGCGCAGCAGGTCGGCCACCACCTCCTCGCGCTCCTCGGAGGGCAGATCGTGGATGCGCAGGGTGTCCAGGTCGGCGCGCATGGCGGTCAGCGGGGTGCGCAGTTCGTGCGCGGCGTTGGCGGCGAAATCCTGAGCGGCCTGCAGGGACCGGGTGGTCGCCTGCTGCGCGGTCACCAGCCGGCTGAGCATCCCGGCCATCGCGTCGGACAGTTCCTCGGCTTCCCGGGCACCGGTCACCGCGGGCACCTGCGCGTTCGATGTGGCGCCCTTGCCCAGCAGTTTGGTCTGCTCGGTGAGCCGGCGCAGCGGGCGCACCGCGGGCCCGGCCAGCAGCCAGCCCAGCCCGCCGGCCACCAGCACGGTCAGCACCCCGACGGCGAAATAGATGGGAATCCTGGCCTGGCTCAACAGGATGCTGTCCGCGCGGATGCCGATCGACAGCAGCACCCCGCCGCCCTGCTGATCCATCGGGATGGTGCGCACCCGGTACTCCACACCGTTGACCTCGACGGTCTCGGTGCCCGGCGGCAGCGCGGGCAGCTGGAAGCCGCGCTGGAACATCACCTGGCCGGTGGACCGCGACCGCCCGGTGGTCAGCACCCCGCGCCGCGGATCGGACAGCTGGTCGGGGAACATGCTGGCCTCGACGATGGCGTCCAGGCGCCGATCCAGTTGGGCGGCATCGTTGTTCACCAGCACGACCGTGGTCAGCACGGTGAAGGCGGCCACCACCGCGGACGCGGCGATCGCCGACGCGACGGCGACGCGGGTGCGCAGGGAGGCCGACCGGCCGATCAGCGGGAGAGACAGCCTCACCGGCGGCGACTCCTCACGGTGCCTCCGACCGCAGCACATACCCGATCCCGCGCACGGTGTGGATGACCCGGGGCCGGTCCTCGCGCTCCAGTTTGCGCCGCAGATAGGAGATGAAGACGTCGGCGACGTTGGTGTCGACGTCGAAGTCGTAGCCCCACACCAGCTCGAGCAGACGCTGCCGGGTCAGCACCACCCCGGCGTTCTCGGCCAGCACCGCCAGCAGATCGAACTCCCGCTTCGTCAGTTCGGCCCGTTCCCCGTCCACATAGACCAACCGGCGGGCGGTGTCGATGGTCAGCGGACCCACGATCATGACGTCGGAGGACTGCTCGGAATGGCTGGAGCGGCGCAGCAGGGCGTGCAGCCGGGCGACGAGCTCGCCGAGGTCGAACGGTTTGGTCAGGTAGTCGTCGGCACCGGCCTCCAGCCCGGCGATCCGGTCGTTGACGGTGTCGCGCGCGGAGAGCACACAGATCGGGATGTCGTTGCCCAGCGCGCGCAACGCGGTCACCACCGCGACCCCGTCCAGTTCGGGCATCTGCACGTCGAGCACCAGTGCGTCGTGCGCGTCGTTGGCCAACAGCCGCAGCGCCTCCTTGCCGTTGGAGGCGACCCGGACGTCGAAGCCGGAGTGCCGCAGCCCGCGTGCCACCGAGGTCCGCACGTCCGGATCGTCGTCGACCATCAGGACCGTCCGGCCGGTGCTCTCCGGCGAGGAATGCTCGATCGTGTTGCGCACCCCTGGATTATGGCCGCTTCCGGCCCGCGCGCACCTTTATCGGGTGGCGGCCGGGCCGGGCAGCGGCCCGGTGCCGGTGACGGCCGGCTTCGGGGTCCCCGGCGCGGACACCACCTCGGCGACGCCCTGGGCCCCGGCGGAAACCAGCGCGTCGACCCCGCCCGGGGTCTGGGCGCCCTGCATGACGCCGAGCAGCTGGGGCAGGCTCACCGGCAGCTTGCACTGGTTGGACAGCCGCACCAGCGGCGCCTGCAAGCGCTGCAGATCGTTCGCGGCCTCCGGGTTGGCGTCCAGGTAGGTCTTGGTCGCGACCAGCGACTGCGGCCCGGCCGGCTGGGCCGCGATGGCGGTCAGCGCCTGATCGGTCTCGGGGTGCGTGTCGAGGTAGGTGCCGATCGAGGTGGACACCGATCCGATGGTCTTGGCGATCTGGCTGGCCGCACACGCATCCGGCGCGGCGCCGGCGACCGGCGCCGCCGCGGCGCCGAGCAGTGCGGCCCCGCCGACGGCGGTTCCAGCGAACGCGGCGACCAGTCCGCGGCGGATGCTGGCAGTGATGACGGTCATGGGTGCTCCTTCGGGCAATGCACGTTCAACCGGATCGCGAGCAGTCGCGATCGTCAGTGCTCGAATCCCCGACCCAGTACTGAACCAGCGCCATCATGCCATCTGACCTATCCGGCGGCCACCTTCGCAGCAAACTCGCAGGTCTTCGGGCTCCCGGCTGGGCGCCGGCGCGGACCGCCGGACATTTCAGGCCGGTCACAACTGAATTCGACGCCCCGACCGTTCACAGGCCGCTGCGGTACGCTCTCGCTTACCGGCCAAGCGGGGAGAAATGCGAGGGGCGCCATCCAGCAGTTCATGATGCGCTTGAGCAGCACCCTGCGCAGATACCGTTGGGCGGTCTTCGTCGTCTGGGCCCTGCTGCTGGTGCCGTCGGTGTACCTGGCGATGAACCAGTCCGATCAACTGACCGGCGGCGGGTTCGAGGTCGAGGGATCGCAGTCGCTGCGGGTGCAGCACCAGCTCGAGGAGCAGTTTCCCCAGCAAGGTGCCTCGCCGCTGGCGCTGGTGGCGGTGCCGCGTGCGGACGCCTCGTTCGAGGACATGAACGCCGCCGTCGCGCAGTTGCAGCGCATCGCCGCCGAGGTACCCAGCCTCAAGGAGATCCCCAACCCGCAGCAGCCACCGCCCGCCCCGGACCGCCCCTACGTGGTCCAGCTGCAGATGGACTTCAACAACAGCGGCGCCGTCGACATCGCCAACCAGTTGCGCGAGAAGGTCGGCATCGAAGGCGACGTCGCCGGGGCCACCGAGAACGGCAAGGTCCGCCTGCACGTGATCGGGCAGGGCGCGCTCGGGGCCGCCGCGCAGTACGCCACCAAGCACGACATCGCCCAGGCCGAGAAGTGGAACCTGCCGGTCGTGCTGATCATCCTGCTCGCGGTGTTCGGCTCACTGGCCGCCGCGGCGATGCCGCTGATCCTGGGCATGTGCACGGTGGTGGTGACGATGGGCGTGGTCTTCCTGCTGTCCTCGGTCACCACCATGAGCGTGTTCGCCACCTCGACGGTGTCGATGTTCGGCATCGCGCTGGCCGTCGACTATTCGCTGTTCATCCTGATGCGCTACCGCGAGGAGCTGCGGGCCGGCCGGGACACCGCGCAGGCCGTGGACGCGGCGATGGCCACCTCCGGGCTGGCCGTGGTGCTGTCCGGCCTGACCGTGATCGCCTCGGTGACCGGTATCTACCTGATCAACACCCCGGTGCTGCAGTCCATGGCCACCGGCGCGATCCTGGCGGTCGCCGTCGCGGTGCTGACCTCCACGACGCTGACCCCCGCGGTGCTGGCCGCCTTCGGCCGGCACGCGGCCCGACGGTCCCGGCTGCTGCACTGGTCACGCCGCCCCGACACCACCCAGTCCCGGTTCTGGACCCGCTGGATCGGCGGCGTGATGCGCCGGCCGTGGCTGTCCGCGTCGCTGGCCGCGGCCGTCCTGCTCACCATGGCCGCACCGGCGTTCGCGATGACGCTGGGCAACAGCATGCTGCGCCAGTTCGATCCCACCCACGAGATCCGGGGCGGGGTGAATGCGGCCGCCGAGGCGCTCGGCCCAGGCGTACTCGGACCGGTCCGGGTGCTGGTCACCTTCCCCGACGGCGAGGCCGACAGCCCCGCCGCCCGCGCCGCCCTGGACAGCATCTCGGCGCGGATGTCGGAGGCGCCGAATGTGGCGACCGTGCCCCCGCCGGTCATCGGCAAGGACAATGACAGCGCGCTGATGTCGGCCGTGCTCACCGTCGACCCCGAGGACTTCCGGGCCCGCGATGCCGTCGACTGGATGCGCGCCGAACTGCCCGGGGTCAACGGCGACGTGCGCATCGACGTCGGCGGCCCGACCGCGCTGATCAAGGACTTCGACGATCAGGTCTCCGACGTCCAGCCGCTGGTCTTCCTCTTCGTCTCGGTGATCGCGTTCGTGATGCTGCTGATCGCCATCCGGTCGGTGTTCCTCGCCCTCAAGGGCGTGCTGATGACCGTGCTGTCGGTAGCGGCCGCCTACGGCAGCCTGGTGGTGGTGTTCCAGTGGGGCTGGCTGGAGGACCTGGGCTTCACGCCGCTGGAATCGCTGGACAGCACGGTGCCCCCGCTGGTGCTGGCGATGACGTTCGGCCTGTCCATGGACTACGAGATCTTCCTGCTGACCCGGATCCGGGAACGCTATCTGATCACCAACAACACCCGCGACGCCGTCACCTACGGGGTGTCCACCAGCGCCCGCACCATCACCAGCGCGGCGCTGATCATGATCGCGGTGTTCATCGGGTTCGCCTTCGCCGGGATGCCGCTGGTCGCCCAGATCGGGGTGGCCTGCGCGACGGCCATCGCCGTCGACGCGACCATCGTGCGGCTGGTCCTGGTGCCCGCGCTGATGGCGATGTTCGACGAATGGAACTGGTGGCTGCCGCGCTGGCTGGACCGGATCCTGCCGTCGGTGGACTTCGAGAAGCCGCTACCCAAGGTCGACATCACCGATCTGGTGATGGTGCCCGAGACCGCGGCCGTCGCCCCCGGCGGCGACCTGCGGATGGTGGTCAAGAGCGCCGCCAAGCTCAAGAGCCTGGCCCCGCAGACCGTGGTGGTGCCCGATCCGCTGGCCTTCAGCGGGTGCGCCCCCGACCCCGAGGTGGTGGGCGGGCGCCGGTTCAGCGGGCGGGTCCCGACCATCGCCCGGCCGGTGCACCCGATCACCATGTGGCGCGGCCGGCTCGACGTCGCACTCGACGCGCTGGCCACCGCCTCGGACTCGGAGCGGCTGCCGGTACAGCGCCGCAGCCCGATGGAGGCCACCACCGTCCAGCTACCCACCGGGGACCGGCTGCTGGTCCCCACCGGCGCCGAGACCCTGCGGTTGAAGGGTTATCTGCTGATGTGCCGCAACAGCACACGGGACTACGCCGAGTTCGCCCGGCTGGTGGATTCTATGGAAACTCACACCGCCGCCGAGGTCTTGACCGGAATGGACCGGTACTACTGTGGAGAGGCCCCGCGGGCGCACTGGGTGGCCACCCAACTGGTACGACGGCTGGCCGATCCGCGCCCGTCGGACGAACCCGAGGAATCGGAGGAGACCGACACCGACTGGACCACCGTCCGTCAGCGGTGCCTGTCGGTGGCCGTAGCGATGCTGGAGGAGACGAGGTGACGTTGTCGGCCAAGCCGGGAATTCAGGGCGCCGACGACCGCCCGGTCGAGTTCTGGCCCACCTCCGCGATCCGCGCCGCACTGGACAACGACGATCTCGAGGTGTGGCAGCGCATCGTCGCGGCCATCAAGCGGGACCCGTTCGGCCGGACCGCCCGCCAGGTCGAGGAGGTGCTCGCCACCGAGCAGCCCTACGGCGTCTCGGCGGCGCTGTACGAGGTCCTGGAGAAGGCGCGTCAGCACCTGGAGGCCAACGAGCGTGCCGAGGTGGCCCGCCACGTGCGTCAGCTGTTGGAGCGCTCGGGCCTGGGCACCCCGGAGTTCGCGTCCCGGATCGGGGTCAACGTGGACGAATTCGTGGAGTTCACCGATGGTGCGGCCACCCCGTCGGCCTCGCTGATGATCCGGATGCGCCGGCTCTCGGACCGGTTCGCCCGCATCCGCGCCCAGCGCGCCGCCAACTCCGGCTAGCGCTGTCGCCGCGGTCGACAACGGCGCGGCATCAGCGGGCGTTGATCGGGGTGACGTCGGTGACCAGCCACCTGCCGCCCTCTTTCTCCAGCGTCACCCGCAGCGCCAGCACCGCCACATCGGCCGGCTTGCCCGGTGCGTGCTGGGTGCCGCGCAGCACCACCGCGACGCTGGCCACCGCCGGGCCGATGGCCTCCACCCCGGCGGACAGCGTCTGCGCCTGACCGGAGATCTTGCGGCTGGTCAGATCCTTTGCCACCGCGGCGAATTCGCTGCGGTAGGCCTCGGCGCGGCGCGGGGACATCAGCGCGGTGGCGCGGTCGATGGCCGCGTTGGGGCTGCTCGGCGAGAACGTCGCGGACGCCTCGGAGACGCTGCTGGCGATGCCGACCACCTCGGCGCTGTCGGCGTCCAGATCGCGGTCCGGCAGGGTCCAGCGGGTGTAGCCGACGGCGACGGCACCCACCAGCGTCACCGCGGCCAGCGCCACCACACCGAAGCGCAGCAGCGGACCGTCGTCGTCGGTGCCGACCGTCACCCCGTCACGCCGGAACAGCACCACGTTGACGATGACGCCCTGCACGATCAGCAGGCACAGCGCCGTGCACACCGCCACCCACCAGCGCGGCCAGTCCAGCACCGCACCGATCAGCAGCAGGCCCGCGATGGCGGCCAGCGGCGCCAGGATGTCCACCCCGAGGACCCGCAACCGGTTCCTCATCGGATCGACTCCAACTGCGAGATCAGCAGTTTGCCGTCCACCTCGGAGACGTCCAGGCGCAGGTTCCAGCGCACCGTGGTCGGCTCGGCGCCGGCGTTCTGGCTCACCGAGGTGGCGACCACCAGCACGGTGTCGGTGCGCGCGGCGACGGTGTCCAGTTCGGGATGTTCGGGCTCGACGGCACCCGGGTCGTCGCCCGGGCGGTGCCGCACGGTCTCGATGGACACCGATTCGACCTGGCCGACGGTCTTGGAATCCAGCTTGGCCACCAGCCCGGTGAACGGTTCGACGGTGTTGTCGAATTCGACGTTGAGCTGGCCGATGGTGCCGTCGCGCAGTTGCTGCAGGTTCTGCGCCACGGTGTCCTTGTTCAGGTTGATCAGCAGCCCGGTCCAGTCCGCCGCGGCCTGCAGCACCTCGGTCTGATGCACCCGCTCGGTGACCTCGTTGCGATGTCCGGACCACACCACGATGGCCAGCACGGCGGCGATCACCCCGATCACGCCGAACACGATCGCGGCGACGCCGTAAACCGACAGCCCCCGGGTTTGCTCATCAGGCATGGCCGTGAGGCTACCGGTGCCGCAGGCCGATCCTCTGGCAGGATGTGAGAGTGACGTCAGATATCTCTTTGAGTGAAGACATCCGATCCGGCATCGATCTGAGCTATGTGGACTCCTCGGTGCGCCCGCAGGACGATCTGTTCGGCCATGTCAACGGCCGCTGGCTGGACGAGTACGAGATCCCGGCCGACCGGGCCACCGACGGCGCGTTCCGTACCCTGGCCGACCGGGCCGAGGAGCAGGTCCGCGACATCATCACCGAGGCCGCCGCGAAGAACGCCCCGGCCGGCACCGATGAACGCCGCATAGGCGATTTGTACGCCAGCTTCATGGACACCGAGACCGTCGCCGAGGTCGGGGTGGCGCCGCTGCTGGCCGAGTTGGCCACCATCGCCGAGGCCCCCGACCGGGAGGCGCTGGCCGTCGTGCTGGGCCGGTTGCAGCGCACCGGGATCGGCGGCGGCACCGGGGTGTACGTCGACACCGATTCCAAGGACTCCACCCGGTACCTGCTGCACATGTCGCAGTCCGGGCTGGGTCTGCCCGACGAGTCGTACTACCGCGAGGCCGGCCACGCCGAGATCCTGGCCGCCTATCCCGCGCACATCGCCCGGATGCTCGGGCTCGTGCACGGGGGCGAGGGCGAGGGCGATCACGCCGGCACCGCCGAGCGCATCGTGGCGTTGGAGACCAAGCTGGCCGCCGCGCACTGGGATGTGGTGAAGCGCCGCGACGCCGACCTCACCTACAATCTGCGCGCCTTCACCGAATTGGCCACCGAGGCACCGGGATTCGACTGGTCGGGCTGGGTAGGCGCACTCGGGGCCGCACCGGATGAGGTCGTGGTGCGCCAGCCCGACTATCTGACCGCGTTCGCCGCGCTGTGGGCCTCCGAATCGCTGGAGGACTGGAAGCAGTGGCTGAGCTGGCGGGCGATCAGTGCGCGGGCCTCGCTGCTCACCGACGACCTGGTCGCCGAGAACTTCGCGTTCTACGGGAAGACGCTCAGCGGCACCGAGGCGATCCGTGACCGCTGGAAGCGCGGCGTCGGCCTGGTCGAGTCCCTGATGGGCGATGCGGTCGGAAAGCTGTACGTCCAGCGCCATTTCCCGCCGGAGGCCAAGTCCCGGATGGACGAACTGGTGGCCAATCTGCGGGAGGCCTACCGGGTCAGCATCACCAACCTGCCGTGGATGACGCCGGAGACCCGTCAGCGCGCGCTGGAAAAGCTGGACAAGTTCACCCCCAAGATCGGTTATCCGGCCCGCTGGCGCGACTATTCGGGGCTGACCATCGACCGTGCCGATCTGTACGGCAACTATCAGCGCGGCTACGCCTACGAGTACGACCGCGATCTGGGCAAGCTCGGCGGGCCGGTGGACCACGACGAATGGTTCATGACCCCGCAGACGGTCAACGCCTACTACAACCCGGGCATGAACGAGATCGTCTTCCCCGCAGCGATTCTGCAGCCGCCGTTCTTCGACGCCGGCGCCGACGACGCCGCCAACTACGGGGGCATCGGCGCGGTGATCGGACACGAGATCGGGCACGGGTTCGACGATCAGGGCGCCAAGTACGACGGCGACGGGAACCTGGTGAACTGGTGGACCGACGCCGACCGCACCGAGTTCGGCCACCGCACCGCGGCGCTGATCGAGCAGTACGAGGCCTTCACCCCGCGCAGTCTGGATGCCGCCCACCACGTGAACGGCGCGTTCACCGTCGGGGAGAACATCGGGGACCTCGGTGGGCTGTCCATCGCGCTGCTGGCCTATGAGCTGTCGCTGAACGGGCAAGAGGCCCCGGTGATCGACGGGCTGACCGGCGTGCAGCGGGTGCTGTTCGGGTGGGCTCAGGTGTGGCGCACCAAATCCCGTGACGCCGAGGCGGTCCGGCGACTGGCCACCGATCCGCATTCGCCGCCGGAGTTTCGCTGCAACGGCGTCATCCGCAACCTGGACGCCTTCTACGAGGCCTTCGACGTGAGCGCCGACGACGCGCTGTATCTGGAGCCTGAGCAGCGCGTGCGCATCTGGAACTAGCCCGCTAAACGACTTCGGCGCGCTCACCTTCGCCATGCGAAGGTGAGCGCGCCGAATGCACTGCAGGAGCTAGAACATCTGCCAATCCGACGCACCGTCGGGCTGGGTGTACATCCCGCCGTCGGTGTTCTTGATGACCACCGCGTCACCGCTGCCGAAGTTGTCGTAGAACCACTTGGCGTCCTCGGGAGCGAGGTTGATGCACCCGTGGCTGACGTTCGTGTTGCCCTGCGCGCCGACCGACCAGGGCGCACCGTGCACGAAGATGCCGCTGTTGTCGATGCGCACGGCGTGCTTCACCGGGGTCTTGTACCCGTCCTCGGAGTCGACCGGGACACCGTAGGTCGAGGAGTCCATCACCATGTCGGCGAATTTCTCCAGCACGTAGTAGGTGCCGTTCTTGGTGTCGTTACCGGCCTTGCCCATCGACACCGGGAATTCCTTGACGACCTCGCCGTCACGCACCACCGTCATGGTCTTGGTGGCGTCGTCGATGGTGGCGACCAGCTGCTCGGGGACGGTGAAGCTCGACTTGGTGCCGGCGGCGTCGATGTTCACCACGGTGCCGGCCGGCCAGAAGTCCTGCGGCCGCCAGCGCAGCTGGGTGTCGGTGACCCAGTAGAACCGGCCGGGTACCGGCGGGTTCGAGGTGATGTGCACCGCGTCCTGGGCCATCTTGCGGTTGGCGATGGGTCGGGCGAAGTTGATGTAGATCGGCTTGGCCGCGCCCGCGATGGAGCCGTCGACCGGGTTGAAGGTCGGCGGCACGAACGGCGGCAACCCGATGAACGGGTTCGGGTTCTGCCCGGCCGGGGTGCCCTCGGGGATCGGCAGCGGCTGCGCGCCGTAACCGCCGACCGGCGCGAACGGATCACGCTCGGACTCCGGGGCGGGTGCCCCGAGCGGGTTGGCCGGGGCCGGCGGCGGCGGCGCCGGCGGTTCTGCCTGGGCAGCCGGGCTGCCGACACCGATTCCGACGACCAAACCGGCCGCCATGATCGCGGTGGCGAGTCTGTTCCTCGTCCGCTGCGACATAATCACCTCCACTGGCATATCTGCAGACCAGTGTGGCACAGGGCTGTCACCAGCTAACCCGCGCCGAGATCGGACGAACCCCTCACCACCATCCGACCTGCGGCACTGACCTTGGGGTTTGATCGCCACGACGGTGTCGATCGTTACACCTGTGACGGCTCTCAGGAGCGCACCAGACGGGCGATGGCAGCCGAAGCCTCGGCGAGTTTGGCGTCCGCCTGGCCGCCGCCCTCGGCGACGGCCTGGGTGACGCAGTGCCCCAGGTGCTCGTCGAGCAGGCCGAGTGCGACGGACTGCAGGGCGCTGTTCACCGCGCTGATCTGGGTCAGGATGTCGATGCAGTACTTGTCGTCGTCGAT
Source organism: Mycolicibacterium aurum (assembly GCA_900078775.1). Classification (GTDB taxonomy): domain Bacteria; phylum Actinomycetota; class Actinomycetes; order Mycobacteriales; family Mycobacteriaceae; genus Mycobacterium; species Mycobacterium aurum_A. Next base: position 5,195,495 of record LT549889.1, on the reverse strand, counting down.
CATCTTGGCGATCCCGCGCACCTGCCCCTCGATGCGGCGCAGCCGTTTGGCGTAATTCTCCTTCTGCAGCGAGTAGCCGTGCTCGACCGGCATCTCTTCACTCATCGCGGTCCACCTCCCAACAACTGCTGCAACTGCTCGACCTCGGCCTGACGCGTCTCCAGCACGCCCTGGGCCAGGGCCTTGGCGTTGACGTCGGCACCGTCCTTGATCTCCGAGGAAGCCATGATCATCACCGCCTGGTGGTGGTTGAGCATGGCCTGCAGCCACAGTGTGTCGAACTCCGGGCCGGTCAGCGACCCGAGCCGCTCGACGGCGCCGCGGTCGAACAGCGTCGGGCCCTCCGGGGGCGGTCCCTGCCCGCCCTCCTCACCGTCGCTCCACTGCACCAGCAGGGCATTGACGGTGTCACTCTGCTGCCGCTCGCTGCGGGCCAGCGCCTCGGCCGCGGCGACCACCGCCGGGTTGCCGGAGTTGGCGCGGGCCAGCTCGACGAGGTGGTCGATCTGGGGACGCTGTGCCAGCAGCCCGTAGGCGAAGGCGCGGTCGGTGGCGTTGACCCCGGGGGTGAGGCCGGCCTCGGTGGCTGCGGCCGATCCGGCCGCCGAGGTCGTCGACGGGCCGACGTCGGAGCCACCGCAGCCCGAGATCAACGCGGCGACGGCCACGGCCGTCAGGAGTCCGGTCCGAGTCATGCACCCAGGCTACCGGTACCCCAAGGGGGTATCCAGGAAAGGTTTGGGAAGGTCCCCGGCGCACAGGCATACTTCTCCCATGCCCTCACCATCTGAAACTCGCCCCGGGGTGGACATCAAACCCCGCAGTCGCGACGTCACCGACGGCTTGGAGAAGACCGCGGCGCGCGGCATGCTGCGCGCGGTCGGCATGGGCGACGACGACTGGGCCAAACCGCAGATCGGTGTCGGTTCGTCGTGGAACGAGATCACCCCGTGCAACATGTCGCTGCAGCGGCTCGCCCAGGCGGTCAAGGGCGGTGTGCACTCCGCCGGCGGGTACCCGCTGGAGTTCGGCACCATCTCGGTGTCCGACGGCATCTCGATGGGCCACGAGGGCATGCACTTCTCGCTGGTGTCGCGGGAGGTGATCGCCGACAGCGTGGAGACCGTCATGCAGGCCGAGCGCCTGGACGGATCGGTGCTGCTGGCCGGCTGCGACAAGTCGATCCCCGGCATGCTGATGGCCGCCGCCCGGCTCGACCTGGCGTCGGTGTTCCTCTACAACGGCTCGATCATGCCCGGCACCGCCCGGCTCACCGACGGGACCGAGAAGGAAGTCACCATCATCGACGCCTTCGAGGCGGTCGGGGCGTGCGCGCGCGGGCTGATGTCCCGCGAGGACGTCGACATCATCGAGCGGGCCATCTGTCCGGGCGAGGGGGCGTGCGGTGGCATGTACACCGCCAACACCATGGCCTCGGCTGCCGAGGCGCTGGGAATGTCGTTGCCGGGCAGCGCATCCCCGGTCGCGATCGACAAGCGCCGCGACGAGTACGCCCGCCGCTCCGGCGAGGCCGTGGTCGAGATGCTGCGCCGCGGGATCACCGCCCGCGACATCCTCACCAAGGAGGCCTTCGAGAACGCCATCGCCGTGGTGATGGCGTTCGGCGGCTCCACCAACGCGGTGCTGCACCTGCTGGCCATCGCCTGGGAGGCCGGGGTGGAACTGACCCTGGACGACTTCACCCGGGTCGGTAACAAGGTCCCGCACCTGGCCGATGTAAAGCCCTTCGGCGCCTACGTGATGAAGCATGTCGACGAGATCGGCGGTGTGCCGGTGGTGATGCGCGCGCTGCTGGACGCCGGTCTGCTGCACGGTGATTGCCTGACCGTCACCGGTGAGACGATGGCCGAGAACCTGGCCCACATCGAGCCGCCGGACCCGGACGGCAAGGTGCTCCGCGCCATGAACAATCCGATCCACCCCACCGGCGGGATCACCATCCTGCACGGGTCGCTCGCGCCGGAGGGCGCGGTGGTCAAGTCCGCCGGCTTCGACTCCGACGTGTTCGAGGGCACCGCACGGGTTTTCGAGCGTGAACGAGCGGCGCTGGACGCCCTGGAGGACGGCACCATCACCCACGGCGACGTGGTCGTCATCCGCTACGAGGGCCCCAAGGGCGGCCCGGGTATGCGCGAAATGCTGGCCATCACCGGCGCCATCAAGGGCGCCGGGTTGGGCAAGGACGTGCTGTTGATGACCGACGGCCGGTTCTCCGGCGGCACCACCGGCCTGTGTGTCGGGCACATCGCCCCGGAGGCGGTGGACGGCGGCCCGATCGCGTTCGTCCGCGACGGGGACCGGATCCGCCTCGACGTCGCACACGGGACGCTGGACCTGTTGGTCGACGAGGCCGAATTCGACTCCCGCAAGGCCGGTTTCGAACCACTGCCCCCGGTCTACACGACCGGTGTGCTGGCCAAATACACGAAGCTGGTGCGCTCGGCGGCGGTCGGCGCGGTGTGCAACTGAGATAGGAAAGATGACCACAACCGAAAACAACGCCGCAGCACCGGGGGCTCGGCCGCAGTACCAGTCGTTCACCAGCTTCATCGGCTCGTCGATCTTCGTCAGCCGCTGGCTGCAGGCACCGCTGTATCTCGGGCTGATCGTCGCCCAGATCGTCTACGTGATCGTGTTCTGGAAGGAACTGATCCACCTCGCCATGGATTTCAACCATCTGGACGAGGCCGCGGTGATGCTCATCGTGCTCGGCCTGGTCGACGTGGTGATGATCGCCAACCTGCTGATCATGGTGATCATCGGCGGCTACGAGACGTTCGTCTCGCGGATCCGGATGGACAGCCACCCGGACAAGCCGGAATGGCTCAGCCACGTCAACCCGAACGTGCTGAAGGTCAAGTTGGCCATGTCGATCATCGGTATCTCATCGATCCACCTGCTCAAGTCGTTCATCAACGCCGACAATCTGCAGCCCGAAACGCTGAAGTGGCAGACCATCATCCACATGGCGTTCATCGCCTCGGCGATCGGACTGGCCTATGTGGACTGGATCTCGGCGAAGGTGGCCGCGATCAATCGGGCTGACGCACACTAGATCCGCACGCAGTTCCCGAGCCAGGAGGTCAGAGGTATGCCCACCGCGTTCCCCGACGCCGCGGAATTGCAGAGCGTGCTCGACCTCGCCGCGCACGCACCGTCGGCGGGCAATGCCCAGCCGTGGCGCTGGGTGGTCGACGACCGCGGTGTGCTGCTGTTGGCCGACTGGGCCCGCAGCCTCGGCGACACCGATGCCGACCGCCGCGATGTGCTGCTGGGCTGCGGGGCGGTGCTGCACCACTGCGCGGTCGCCTTCGCCGCCGCCGGCTGGTCGGCCCGCATCGCCCGGTTCCCGCAGGACGAGGTGCTGGCCGCGTTGGAGCTGCAACCCCATCCACCCGGCGATGGCAGCCTGGAACTGGCCGCGGCGATCGCCCGGCGCCGGGCCGACCGGCGGCCCTACCGCGGCGCACTGCCGGCGGGCACGATCGAGCTGCTGGTGATCCGGGCGCAGCGCCTCGGCGTCCAGTTGGCCGTGGTGCCGCCCGGGCGGTGGGCGCGGGCCGGGGAGACCGAGGTCGGCCTGGGCTACGGCGGCGATCCGTCCGGGCACGGGGACGACGAGGCCGTGATGTTGGTGCTGGCCACCGACGCCGACACCGACCTGGCCCGGCTGCGGGCCGGTGAGGCGCTCAGCGGCCTGACCCTGTCGGCGGCCGCGTTGGGGCTGGCCACCTGCCCGCTGACCGAGCCGCTGCGCGATGCCCGCAACCGGTTGGCGCTGGCCTGTGAGGTGTTCGACGGGGAGGCGTATCCGCAGGTGCTGGTCCGGCTGGGCCCGCCCGCGGCCGGCGACCCGCTGCCACCGGAGCCGCGCCGGTCGGTGGCGGAGACCACCACCTTCGATCTCAGCTGATCCCGTCGACGGTGACCCGTTCGACCGGGTGACATTGCGGCAGAATGTCTTCCACGATGTCGGCGCCGCGGGACACTCCGCCGGTCGCGGCGAACCCGCGGGCCACGGCGGCGGCCCCGGCGGTCATCGACATGGCCTCGCTGACCGCGGACCGCAGGGCCGCCGGTGTGAGCCGGTCGGCGGGCAGCCGGACCCCGCAGCGGGCGACCTCCACCCGGCGCGCCACCTCGAACTGATCGCGGCCGAAAGGCACGGCGCACACCGGGATTCCCCGGCCGAGGGCCTTCTGCGTGACGCCCATCCCGCCGTGGGTGATGACGCATACCGCGCGTTCCAATACCAGTGAATGCGGCACGAACTCGGTCAGCGTCACACCCGGCCGGGCGGCGGCCGCCGGGACGGTCCGCGCCGGCGACGTCGCCACCACGTGCAGCCCCTGCCCGGCCAATGCCTGCACCGCGGTGCGGACCAGCCACTCATCGGCCTGCGGCACCGAGGAGGTGGTGACCAGCACGATGGGGTCGGCGATGTCGCGCAGCCAGGCCGGGGTCTGCGCGGGCCGCGGGTCGAACGCGGCCGGGCCGATCATGGTGACCGACGGCCCCCAGTCGGTGTGCGGGTATTCGAACGGTTTACCGGTCGCGACCAGCACGGCCGGTGCGCGTCGCAGTAGCTCGTCGGCGGTCCGGACATCGGGCAGGCCCAGCGCGGCCCGCACCGGGTGCAGGCCGCGGCGGAACGGACGGTCGAAAACCGCGCCGGTGACCAGCCCGACGCCCCAGTCCCGGATCCGGCCCAGCGGCCCTGGCCACGGCCGGGCGCCGGGGCCGAACGGCGGGGAACCGGGTGAACGCAGATACGGGGTGAACGCCGAGAACACCACGTAGGCAAGGTTGTTGGCCTCCGCGTAGGAGATGGCCCCCCAGCAGTTCGAGTCCACGATGACCAGGTCCGGGCGGGTCTGGCGCACCGCCCGCTCGATGTCACCGACCTCGACCGCGGCGCATGCGGCCAGCGCCCGGACCGTGTCACCCGCCGCGCGGAGCACCCCGCCGGTGCTGCCCTGGTTGTGCAGTGTCTCGATGCGAGGGTCCACGGCGGCGGCCTCGAAGCCCAGATCCCGGCACAGCCGCACCCCCTCGGCCAGGGTGCGGACGTGCACCTGATGTCCGCGGTCGGCCAGTTCCCTCAGCTGCGCGCAGAAGGGGTACAGGTGCCCCAGGGCGGGTGCGGTGTAGGCCAGGATCACCGCCATGGCGTGCCCTCCTTCTGTGTCGTCTTCAAGAGCATGCGTCGCCGTCAGAGCATGCGTCGTCTTCAGAGGATTCGGAGCCCGTGCCCGGGCGGATGGGTTTCAGGTCCGCAGCGATTTCTCCCGTCGGCGCAGCAGCGGCGGCGCCCACCAGTTCCACCGCCCGAGCAGGTGCATGAACGCCGGCAGCAGCACCATCCGCACCAGGGTGGCGTCGACCAGCACGGCCAGCACCAGACCGACGCCGAACATCCGCATGAAGGACACCTGCGCGGCGATCAGCCCGGCGAAGGAGATGGACATGATCAATGCCGCCGCGGTGACCACCCGCCCGGTGTGCGCGAGCCCCAGGGTGATGCTGCGGTCCTGGTCGGGGTGTTCCAGCCAGAACTCCCGGATGCGGGCGAGCAGGAACACCTCGTAGTCCATCGACAGCCCGAACGCGATGCAGAACAGCAGCACCGGGATGGTGGCCACCAGGGTGCCGGTCGGGGTGGTGCCGAACGCCCCGAGATGGCCGTCCTGGAAGATCCACACCAGCGCGCCGAAGGCCGCCGACAGCGACAGCGTGTTGAGCACCAATGCCTTCAACGGCAGCACGACGCTGCGGGTCAGGGCGAACAACACCACGAAGATCACCAGCGCCATCAGGGCGAGCACCACCGGCAACCGGGCGCCGATCGCCTGCACCCCGTCGCTGTTCACCGCGGCGGCCCCGGTGATGTCCACGCCGCGCCCGCCCGGGCCGGACAACGCCCGCAGACTCTGCAGCTGGGCCTCCGACTCCTCCGAGAACAGTGCCGCATCCCCGGTGACGGTCAGATAGGCACTGCCAGAACGGATTTCGGTACCACCCGCTGGCGGACCGACCATGCCACCCTGGGCGAAGGTACCGGTCGGCGCGGACACCGTCAGCACACCGTCGATTCGGGACGCGGCCGCCGCGTACCCGTCCCAGTCCGCCGGGGTGAGGCCCTGCGCGTCGGGCACCACCACGATGCTCTCGGTCCCGGACCGGGCCGGGAACTGCGCGCGCAGCACATCACCGACCTGGTGGGCCGACGCGGCGCGGGGCAGCGCCCGGTCGTCGGGGTTGCCCCACCGGGCGTCCAGGAACGGTGCGCCCGCCAGCAGCAGCACCGCCAGCCCGCCCAGCCCGAGAACCAGCGCGTGCCGCACGACGAAGGTGGTGCTGCGATACCAGAAGCCGTGTCGGGCATCGGGTCTGTGATGGCGCCCGGGCCGGATGGTCAGACGCTCACCGAACAGCACGATGCCGGTCGGGGTGAGGACCAGCGCGGCCAGCGCGCACAGCGCCACCGTCGCCACCCCGGCATAGGCGAACGACCGCAGGAACGGGATGGGGAACAGCACCAGGGTCGCCATGGACAGGGTGACGATGAACGCCGAGAACACGATGGTGCGGCCCGCGGTGCGCATGGTGGCGCGCACGGCGGGCCGCAGATCGGCGCCCTCGGCGCGTTCGTCGCGGTAGCGGCTGAGCAGCAGCAGGGTGTAGTCGACGGCCAGCGCGAATCCCAGTGCGGTCGCGAGACTCAACGCGAAGATCGACACGTCGGCCCACAGCGTGATGGCGCGCAGCACCGCCAGGGTCCCGGCGATCGCCGCCCCCGCGACGATCAGCGGCAGGCTGGCAGCGAGCAGTCCGCCGAACACCCACACCAACACCAACAGGCTGAGCGGCACCGCGATCGACTCCATGATCAGCACATCGCGCAGCGTCTGGTCGGTGATCTGGGCGAACACCATGGCCGACCCGCCCGCTTGTGCGCGCACCCCGGGGAACTGCGGCAGTACCTCGTTGTGCACGGCCGCGACGAGGTCCTTGGCGTATCCGGGGGCGCGACTCTCCCCACCCCGTAGATCGGCGATGACCAGTCCGGACCCGCCCGCCCCGTCGAGCGCACCGGCGATCTGCGGCGGTGACGTCCACGGCGAGATCACGCCGATGACGTGCGGGCTGCGTTCCAGCAGGTCCACCATCTCGCGTCCGGCGGCCTCGACCGGAGCGTCCGGTTGCCCGGCCGCGGGGCCGACCACCAGCACCAGCTGGACCTCGCTCTTGCCGAACACCTCGGTCAGGACCTGGTTGGCCCGCGCCGATTCGGCTGTCGGGTCCTGGAATCCGCCGGCGGACAGCTGCCCGGCGACGGGTACGCCGACGATCGCCGCGGCCACCGCCACCAGCGCCGCGATACCGGCCACCCGCTTGGGCATCCGCAGCGCCCAGGCCGCGATCCTGTCCACCATCACCGGATCCGTACCTCCTCGGTCACCGCGCTCTGGTTGAACTGCCAGTGCCGCTGCACCCGGAAGCCGGGGGCCGCCGGCCGGCCGTCCACCCCGGCGACGACCCAGAGCACCGCGCAGTCGCCGACCGGGTGTTCCGCGGCGGGAAGCCGGGAGCCGAACAGCGAGTTCCGTTGCCGTGCCGAGGTATCCGTCCCGATGTCGAGTAGCCGATCGCCGTGCAGCAGCCGGGCGCCCTCCAGCCCGTCGGCCAGGGAGTGCTCGGTGACCGACAGACACGCCCCGGGTGCGGCGTGCGTGGCGAGCACGGTGGCGATCTGGCTGAAGTCGGAGCCGTACTTTGCGTACGGGCCACGCTGGGCGAGGTAGTTCGGGACCGCCGCCAGCGCCAGCAGGGCCAGGATGACGCCGATCCGGCGGCGTTCGCGTCCCACCGCCACGACCCCGAGACCGATCAGCAGCGCCACCGCCGGTGTACTGAAGGCAAGGTAGTGCGGTTGGTAGAGCGGCCGGCCGAGCACCGAGTACCCGACCAGCAGCGCCGTCGGCGCCACCATCCAGGTCCCCGACACTGCCACCAACAGTCCTGCGCCGCTGGGTATCTCGGCCGTCCCGCGGTGCCGCTTCCACACCGCCAGCGCAGCAAGCACGATGACCAGGCTGATCAGCGGTACCACCCGCAGCCAGGCCTGCATCGCGACCGCGAGCCCTTCGGCGGTGAACTCCTGCTGGTCGGGCCCGACGGCGCGCAGGCTGTCCGCGTACACCGACGGGAAGTACTGTTCGGCGAAGATCTGCCCGGCCGTCGCGGGCCCCACCGGCCAGATCCAGCTGACCTGCCCCTGTTGGCCGAGCAGGATCCACACCACCGCGAGCAGTGCCGGCGCGGTCACCGCGACGGTCACTGCCCACGCCCGACGGGATCGGGGGTGGGCGAGCACCAGCACGGCGTGCGCCGTCAGGACCAGCAGCACCATCACGTTGACGGCGACCGACGCGATGAACCCCAATCCGTAAGCGGCCCAAAGCCGTACGGATCCGTGCCGCAGGGCGACGATCAGCAGCACCGTCAACCAGACCGCGCAGGCCATGGTCAGCGCGTACGGCCGGGCCTCGATGCCGGCCCAGCTGGTGCGCGGCAGCAACGCGAACACCGCCCCCGCGGTCAGGCCCACCGACCGGGTCGACAACTGCTTGCCCAGCGTCACGACCCCGGCGGCCGCCACCCCCACCAGCACCGCACTGGGCAGCCGCAACCACACCTCGCCGGACGGCATCAGCGCCGACCACCCGTGCAGCAGCAGGTAGTAGACGCCGTGCACGGCGTCCACGCTGTGCAGCAGCGCCCACAGTTCATCGACCGGCCGGCTGATGGCAGCCACCGTGGCGGATTCGTCAACCCACAGGGAGGGGCGCCCGGCGCCGAGGATGCTGACGGCGAAGGCGAGCAGGCCCAGCAGCACCGCATCGGCCCGACCGCGTACCGTCACCGGCCCCGGATGGGCCGGAGGTCGGTCAGGAGCGGCGAGGTCCGGCATGCGCGGCCCGGGCCATCGAATCAATGCGCCCCAGCGCGACGGCAAGGACCGGTAGGTAGGCCGGCGCCCAGACCGGGGCGCTCATCCCCACCCGGCAGCCACCGCCGCGGGGCTCTACTCGGTGCCGGGTGGCCGGTACCCCGGCGACGTCCCAACCCCAGCTCCGGCCGGGTTCGAAGTCGGTGATCACGAAGGGCAGCGGCACCCCGATGGGTGTCCAGACCCGGCCCGTGGCGCCCAGCAGCAGTCCGGTGCCGTCGAGTTCGGCCCGGGACACGGTGGGGCCCCAGCGCGGCCACGCGGCCAGATCAGTGAGGATCTGCCATACCGCGTCCGGGGCCGCGTCGATGTCCCGGTGCACCTTCCACATCGGCGCGGGATACCCACCGACCGGCGATCCGACACCTGGTCAGGTCACCACGGCGACGGCGAAGCCGTCCCAGCCCTTGGCCCCGACGGTCTGGATCGCGGCGGTGTCCAGCCGCGGGTGCTCGCCCATCATCGCCAGGGTGTCGCGCACCGCGGCGGCCTGCAGATCGTCGGGCGCGGGATCGAACACCCGGCCGTTGCGGGTGACGTTGTCGACGACGATGAGCGCTCCCGGGGCGGCCAGGCCGACCGCGGCCTCGACGTAGGCCGGGTTGTTCTCCTTGTCGGCGTCGATGAAGAACATGTCGAACGGCCCGTCCAGGGTGCCCAGGGTGTTCAGGGCGGCGCCGACGATCACCTCGACCCGGTCCGACACCCCGGCCCGCGCCAGGTTGGCCCGCGCCACCTCGGCATGGCGCGGCTCGTACTCGCATGTCACCACCCGCCCGTCCGGGCCGATGCCGCGGGCCAGGCAGATCGTGGAATAGCCCGCCAGCGTGCCGATCTCGAGCACGCGGCGGGCCCCGGAGATCCGGGCGAGCAGCCCGAGCAGGCGGCCATGCTGGGCGGACACCTCGATGGCCGGCATCCCGGCCGGCCCGGTGGACTCCCGCGCCGCCCGCAGCGCCTCGTCCTCGGTGTGCAGCAACTCGTCGAACAGCCGGTCCACCGCCGCAGGTTCGGTCATCCCAGCGCCCCTTCCTTCGCGTAGACCACCCGCAGGACGTGCCCGACCTCGGGTCCCATCACCCAGCCTGCCAGTTCGGTCATGGTGGCGACGAACTCCGGGCCGTGCGGCGCCCCGCGGTCGGTGAGGTGGTGGGCGATCTCGTGCAGCACCACCAGTTCACGCAGCGCCCAGGTGGTGTGCCGGTCGGGTACCGCGATGGTGGCCGGGTCACCGGGTTCGTAGTGCGCGGCGGTCAGCCCGCGCCGGGCCCGCACCGCGGGGACACCGGGACCGGGCCACCGGTCCCGCACCGCGGGCAGGGTCAGGACTTCCTCGACGTAGCGGCGCACCGAATCCACGGAGCCGAACCGGGCCTCCGGGGGCAGGGTCAGGTTGGTGCCGAAGAAGTCGATGGCCCCGGTGCCGTGCTGGGTGGCCCGGTCGAACAGGGTGCGCACGAATTCCTCTGCGGCGTAGACCTTTGCCCGCTGGGTGTCGCGCACTAGCGCTCCAGCGGCGCCCGTGCGCCGGAGAGCTCCTGACTCGGTCCCAGCCGCGCGCGGCGGCCGGCCCGGTCCCCCGCCCGGCGCGCCGCCGACGAGTAACCGGCCGATGCGCTGGTCGCCCGCCAGGTACCACGCGCGGCGGAGGCCTGCCGGTAGAAGGACTTCAGCTCAAGATCCTTGTTGCGCAGGGCCAGTGCCGTCCCCGGGGCACTGTCGGCGGACTCGGTGGCCGACCGGCGTTCCTCGTCACGGGCCTCGGTCAGCCGCTGTCCCACCCGGGACCCGAAGGCGAGCTGGAAGTTGATCCGCGCCGTGATCGTCGGGGTGGGGCGGTGCGCGCCGGTCGCCAGGTAGTCGTTGGAGGCCCGCACCATCTGGGTCACCAGGCTCGAATAGAGCGCGTGGCTGGCGTCGATGTCCTCACCGAACCCGTAGGCGTAGACGAAGGTCGAGTTGGACGCCACATCGCATTTCACGTCGTTGGCCAGCGCGATCACCACGAACAGTTGCACGTAGGTGCGCAGCCCCCGGGTGCCGGGCTCGCCGATGGTGATGGTGCGCTGCACCGGGGCCTGGGCGGCGGTGCGCTGCGCCGAGTGCGCGCGGGCGACCGCCAGGTCGATGGACGTGGCGGTGGCCAGTCGTTGGGCCGCGGCCATGAACGCCTCGGCCTCGTGGGCGTTGTCGGTGCCCTCGGCCTGGCGCAGCAGCGCCGCGATCCGGCCCAGCATCTTGTCGTTGCTCATGGCCCCACGCTACGAAGTCGCGCCGACAGCACGCCCGGCGTCGGCGCCTCGGTGACGCCGGTTGTGCACAGATACGGATTCATCCCCAGGCCGACGGACTTCACTTCGTGACGAACGTGTCCAGGGCGGCGGTCAGTTGGGCGGACAACGGACCGGGCTTGGCGTAGTTGGCCACATTGTCGGTCGGGTCGTCGCGCAACACATGGTTGACGCCCTTGAGGTCCAGGACCGTCAGCGCGGTGTGCTTGAGCGCGGCGGTGAGCGGACGCACCGCCGCGCAGTTGGCCTGCCCGTCGGAGTCCGAGCAGGTCAGCAGGACCGGGGTGCCGGTGGGCACCTTCACCGCGAGCGCGATCGGGTCGATGGCGTCGGCCTCGACCACCGCCTTCACATTGCCCGCGTTGAGGATGGCGCCCAGCCCGTCGGGCAGCTGGCGCGGTGCGGTGCCGCGGGTGCGGGCCTCCTCGACCGCGGCGGCCCAGGCGTCGAGCACGGCCTCGCCCTGCTCGGCGGTCTTGGCGCCGGACTCCACCGCCGCGTCCACGTCCACCTGCACCCGCGCGGTGATGATGTCCAGGTAACGGCCGGGCAGCGGCTGGAACAGCCCGAGCGAGTGGATCTTCGGGGCGTCCGGTTCCAGATCGTCGGCCAGCGTCATCGCGTGGATGGTGCCCTCGCCGAGGGCGTAGACCGAGATCCGGGACTCGTCGGTCCCCGGCCGGGCCGCCAGGTAGCGCACCGCGGCGCGGGCGCCGGCGGTGTAGGCCGCGCTGCCGACGGCGGCCGGGTTCTGCGCGTGCGGCCCGAGCCCGGTCTTGCCGGTGCCGACCTTGTCGTAGCGCAGGGAGGCGATGCCTTTGTCGGACAGGTACTCGGCGAGCTGGCGCATGTTGCCGACCGGGCCGGCCACCGCGTTGTCGCCGTTGCGGTCGGTCTGCCCGCTCTCGGAGATGAGCAGGGCGGCAGGCCCGGCGTCCTCGCCGTGGTGGCGGTAGGTGCCGTGGATGGTCAGACCGGCGGAGTCGGTGAACGAGACCTCCTCCTCCACCCAGCCCTGCTGGGGGGCCTGCTGGTCCCCGGAGGAGCAGGCGGTCACCAGCGCGGCGGCCACCAGCAGTGAGCCCAGTTGGCGGACAATACGTTTCACAGGCGCGTCTCGATCCAGGAGGTCACATCGTCGAGCACCACGGCGCGTTCGGGTTCGTTGAACACCTCGTGGAAGAGCTCCGGGTACACCTTGAGCGCGACGTCGGCCGAACCCGCGCACTCGACCAGCCGTTCACTGCCGGCCACCGGGATCAACTTGTCCTGCTCGCCGTGCACCACCAGCAGCGGCGCGGTCAGGGCCGAGGCCCGCTGCGGCATGGTCTCGCCGATGCCGATCAGGGCCTTGGCGACACCGGCGGGCAGCTTGCCGTGATGCACCAGCGGGTCGGCCTCGTAGGCGGCCACCACCTGCGGGTCCCGGGAGACGGCGGAGGCGGGCAGATCCTGCACCGGCATGCCGGGCGCCACGGCGCCGACGATCTTGGCCACCAGGTTGAGCACCCGGGACACCCCGTCCTGGGCATACACCGCGGGGCCGGACAGCACCATGGCGGCATAGTCGTCGGGATGCTCGACGCCGTAGGCGAACACCACGCCCCCGCCCATGCTGTGCCCGAGCACGACCCGTTTCAGCTCGGGGTGGGCGGCGGTCGCCAGCCCGACCAGGTGGTGGAAGTCCTGGGTGTATTCGGAGATGTCGCGCAGGTACACCCGCTTGCCGCCGGAGCGGCCGTGGCCGCGCAGGTCCAGCGCATAGGTGATGAGCCCGGCTTCACCGAACCGCTGGGCGACATGGTCGTAGCGGCGGGCGTGCTCGGCATAGCCGTGACAGATCAGCACGACGCCGGTGGGCACCGGCTGTGCCGATCCCCCAGTCGCTTCGCTCCCGCCCGCCGAGGGCGTCCACACGTCATAGAAGATCGGTACGCCGCCGACACCGTCGAAACTGCGCTCACTGCGGGTTATCGCCACCGGGAGAGCCTATCGGCTGCCTCCGGCGGACCCCACTTGTCGGGGCCGGTGAGTAAGCTGCCCAAGGTGAGCGTCCTCACAGAAGTAGACGGCCGGTTCGATTCCAGAGACGCCTTCCTCGCCGATGCCCAGCGGTACCGGCGGGAGTTGCAGGCGCACTGTTACCGGATGACCGGTTCGGTGCACGACGCCGAGGATCTGGTCCAGGAAACCTTCCTGCGGGCCTGGAAATCCTATGACCGCTTCGAGGGCAAATCCTCGGTGCGCACCTGGCTGTACCGGATCGCCACCAACACCTGCCTGACCGCGCTGGAAGGCAAGCAGCGCCGGCCGCTGCCCTCGGGGCTGGGCACCCAGAGTTCGGATCCGCACACCGAGATCCAGGAACGGCACGAGATCCCGTGGCTGGAGCCGTTGCCGGACGGCGAGGATCCCGCGGATCCGCAGGCCGTGGTGGGGACCCGCGAGTCGGTGCGGCTGGCGTTTGTGGCGGCGCTGCAACATCTCTCACCCCGGCAACGGGCGGTACTGGTGTTGCGGGACGTGCTGCAGTGGCGGGCGGCCGAGGTGGCCGACGCGGTGGGCTCGAGCACGGCGGCGGTCAACAGCCTGCTGCAGCGTGCCCGGGCCCAACTCGACGCGGTCGGCCCCAGCGCCGATCAGCCGCTGAGCACGCCGGACTCCCCGGAGGCGCGAGAACTGCTGACCCGCTACATCTCGGCCTTCGAGGCCTACGACATCGACGCGCTGGAGAAGCTGTTCACCGACGACGCCATCTGGGAGATGCCCCCTTTCGACAGTTGGTATGTCGGCCCGGCGGCCATCGGCGCCCTGTCCCGCGACAAATGCCCGGCCGAGGGTCCCGGCGATATGCGGTTTCGGTCGACCACCGCGAACGGTCAGCCGGCGGCGGCCATGTACCTGCGCAACCCGCAGACCGGGGTGCATGAGGCCTTTCAGCTACACGTCATGGACGTGACGGGCGCGGGCATCGCCCACGTGGTGGCCTTCATGGACCCGCGGTTGTTCGAGAAGTTCGGGCTACCCGGCCGACTCTGAGGGGTGCGCGCACCCCTGGTGGTCGCCGCGTCGCGACTTTGCCACCGTCACCGGCACACATAACGATGCAGGCGCGGACAACCGCCGTCAGTGTGTGTAACGACATTACATTCTTTGTATATCTGCTCAACATGCCATAAGGCCGCCGATCCAAGTGCAAACCGCTCCCTGGACGCGAACTCGCAACCAACGCACCGACACGCGCCGCGTGAGCGCGGCCGATTCGGCCCCGCCGCGGTTTGCCGTGGGAGCATTGTCACTTGAACAAATATTGCTATAGTGTTTACTACGCGTGTCGAGGGCGACCGAGGCCGATGGCGGTCCGGATCCTCCGCCAATCACGGAGCCAGTCAATTCGCTAGGCGGCACTGGAAGGGTCGGGATGTCACCAGCCAGCATCTTCCACCGCTTCGAAGTCGGCAACGCGGTCAACGAGACGATTGCCCATGCCCTGATGGCGCGGGCTGGGAGCGGCGTTGAGTAGCAACCTGGGACCAGGGCCGCTGAACCGGTCTGAATCCCAACGCACCGCCGTACCGCGGCCGAGGTCCTCGGAACAGCGTTTCGGGGTAACCAACGCCGTGCGGTCGCTCGCCGGGCTGCTCCTGATCGCTGTGGTGATTGTCGTGACGGGGCTCTCGGTGGTGCTGTTCCGCGGCGATCTCACGAAGACGGCCGGCGTCACCGTGCTCTCCTCACGCGCCGGCCTCGTCATGAACCCCGACGCCAAGGTCAAGATGCAGGGCATCACGGTGGGCCGGGTCGGGTCCGTCGAACCCTTACCGGACGGGCGTGCGGCGCTGCATCTCGAGTTGAACCCCGAGCAGATGGCGATGATCCCGCAGAACGTCGACGTCGACATCACCTCGTCGACGGTGTTCGGCGCGAAGTTCGTCGACCTGGTTCCGCCGGCAGAACCGGCATCGTCTGCTCTTTCGGCCGGCCAGGTGCTGACCGGCGACCGCGTCACCGTCGAGATCAACACCGTCTTCGAACGACTGACAGATCTGCTCGACACGGTGGATCCCGTCGAGCTCAATACGACCCTGGGCCAGCTCTCGCGTGCGCTCGACGGCCGCGGGCAGAAGATCAACCAGATACTCGCCGACCTCGACGCGTTTCTCGAACGATTCGGGCCCAGCGTTCCCAACCTGTCTCGCGATCTGTCGACGTTGCCGACGGTGGTAACCGCCTACGCGGACGCCGCACCCGACTTCATCCAGGTGCTCGACCAATCGACCCGGATCAGTGAGACGATCGTGGACGAGCAGCAGAACATCGACGCACTCCTGTTGAGCGCCATCGGCTTTGCCGATATCGGCACTGCCGTGCTGGCAGAAAACCGACAACCTCTGACGGACCTGCTGAGCATCCTGGCGCCGACGACCGACCTGCTCTATCAGTACCGGCAGAACATCGACTGCACCCTGAAGGGGCTGGTCCCATTCACCCGGGGAGTTCCGCTGCCTGAGCCCGGCATCATGGTGTCGATCGGATTCACCTGGGGCATCGAGCGTTACCGCTATCCGGGCGACCTGCCCAAGGTGGCGGCAAGTGGCGGCTCCAACTGCGAGAAGGTCGGAATGCCGGTGCTGCAGCCGCAGCAGATCTCACCCTTCCTGGTCACAGACATCGGCGGGAACAGATGGCGGTATGGCAACGAAGGCATCGTGTTGAACTCTGACGGGCTCAAACAACTCCTCTTCGGCCCCATCGACGGGCCTCCCCGGAACTCCGCACAGATCGGGATGCCGGGCTGACCATGCGCCGATCGAGTATCAAATTTCTGGCCTTCGCCGCGGTGATGAGCCTGCTGACGGCCTTTCTGGTGATGATGTTCGCCGAGTACCGGGGCGGTGCCGCCAACAGCTACTCCGCCCTCTTCCACGACGTCGCCCGCCTCAAGTCCGGAGATTCGGTCCGCATCGCCGGGGTCCGCGTCGGTACCGTCGACGACGTCCGGTTGCGCCCCGACAAGACCGCCGAGGTGTCCTTCGACGTCGACCGCAAGGTCGTGCTGACCGTCGGTACGCGTGCCGAGGTGCGGTACCTCAATCTCGTCGGCGATCGCTACCTCGAACTACTCGATTCACCGGGGTCGACCCGGACCCTGCCGGCGGGCGGGCAGATCCCGGTCGAGCGCACCGCACCGGCACTCGATCTCGACCTGCTGCTCGGCGGACTGCGCCCGCTGACCCAGGGGCTGGACGCCGAGGACATCAACGTGCTCACCTCGTCGCTACTCCAGGCACTGCAAGGGCAAGGCGGCGTCATGGAATCGCTGCTGTCCCGGACATCGACATTCACCTCGACGCTGGCCGATCACAGCGATGTGATCCAGGAGGTCATCGACAACCTCCGCGACTTGACCGCCGTCATGGCAAAAGACAGCCGGCAGTTCTCCGACACGATCGACCGCCTCGACTCTCTCGTCACCGGCCTCGCCGCCGATCGAGACCCGATCGCAGCGTCGATCGAATCGCTGGAACGAGGAACCGCGTCACTGACCGATCTGCTCAGCGACGGCAGGCCGCCGTTGGCCGCCACCGTCGACCAACTGAATCGGCTCTCCGGGCCGCTCGACGCCGACAAAGACAAGATCGACATCGCCCTGCAGAAGGCACCGGGCAATTTCAAGAAGCTGGTCAGACTCGGCGCCTACGGCAGCTGGATCAACTACTACCTGTGTGGAATCACCCTGCGCGTGAGCGACCTGGAAGGCCGGACCGCGGTGTTCCCGTGGGTCAAGAACCAAGGCGCCGGAAGGTGCACTGACTCCTGATGCTGAAATACAAAGGCAGCCACCTCATCCGGGCCGGGTTCATCGGCATCGTCGTCGCCGTACTCGTCATCCTGGTCGGCCTCCAACCGGAACGGCTGATATCCCTGGCCACCGATCTCCGCTATCAGGCCATTTTCGCCGAGGCCGGCGGCCTGCAGGCCGGCAATGACGTCATCGTCTCCGGCATCAAAGTCGGTCACGTCACGAGCGTCGCGCTGGACGGGAATCAGGTCAGGGTCGGGTTCACCGCCGATGCCACCGTGACCTTCGGCCGCGACTCCACCGCACATATCCGCACCGGCTCGTTGCTCGGCGAGCGAACACTGACCGTGGAGTCGGTCGGACCGGGTGTCTTGGAGCCCTCCACCGTGATCCCGTTGACACGCACCTCCTCTCCTTATTCCCTCAACGACGCCGTCGGCGACCTGTCGACACAGATCGCCGGGACCGACACCGCCGACGTCAACCGGTCCCTGGACGTCCTCGCCGAAACGCTCGACCAGATCGCCCCGCAGTTGGGCCCGACATTCGAGGGTCTGACCCGGGTGTCGCGCGTGCTCAACGAGCGCAACAACGACATCAGCCAGCTGCTCGCGCACTCGGCCGATGTCACACAGGTGATCGCAGACCGCAGCGCGCAGGTCAACACCTTGATCCTCAACGCCAACGATCTGCTGGCGGTGCTCGTCGACAGGCGGGTCGCCATTGCCAACCTGCTGGCCAACACGTCTGCGGTATCCCAGCAGATTTCCGGACTCGTCGACGACAACGAAGCCGAACTCGCGCCCATGCTGGCCAAGCTGAATTCGGTCAACGCGATGTTGCAGAAGAACCGCGACAACATCGCAGCTGCGCTTCCCGGCCTGGAAAAATTCCAGCGCACCCAGGGCGAGACGATCGCATCCGGCGCGTACTACAACGCGTTCGTCGTCAATCTGCTCCCGTCGCAGTTCCTGCAGCCCTTCCTCGACTACGCCCTCGGGTTCCGAAGAGGCGTCAACGCCGGCCAGCCACCGGACAACGCCGGCCCGCGCGCAGAGCTCCCCTTCCCAGTCAACGGCATTCCGCAACCAGGAGATCTTCCCGATGACGGCAACCCGTAGACGTGTGCGGGCCGGCACCGTGGCCGCTTTCGTGGTGCTGATCGTGGTCTCCGCGGCGTTTCTGGCGCGTCAGACGTTCTTCGCGCCGTCGACGATCTACGCATACTTCTCCTCCACCACGGCCATCTACCCGGGCGATCAGGTCCGGGTTCTCGGAGTCGAGGTGGGGACGATCACCTCGATCGAATCGGCCGGGACGCAGTCCAAGGTCACCATGCACATCGACCGGACGGTGCGGATTCCCGCCGATGCCCGGGCGATCATCATCGCGCCGAATCTTATTGCCGCGCGCTATGTTCAGCTGGCACCCGCCTACGACGCAGATGGGCCGACCATGCCCGATGGCGGCGTGATCCCGCAGGATCGCACGGCGGTTCCGGTGGAATGGGACGAGGTCAAGAAACAGTTGGCGGGCATCGCCGAGGACCTGGGCCCGGCCTCGCCCGACGAGCAGACATCGATGGCCCGCTTCATCGACAGCGCCGCCAACGCCATGGACGGAAACGGCGCCAAACTCCGAGAGACGCTCGCCCAGTTGTCAGCGGCAGGTCGCATCTTCGCCTCGGGGAGCGGCGACCTGGTCGACACCGTCACCAATCTGCAGCGCTTCGTCTCGGCGTTGCGCGACAGCAACATCCAGGTCGTTCAGTTCCAGGACCGCTTCGCGGCTTTGACCACTGTCGTCAACGACAGCAGAAGCGACCTCGACTCCGCTGTGACGACGTTATCCGCAGCCATCGACGACGCTCGCCGCTTCATCGCGGGAAGTCGAGCCCAGACCACCGAGCAGGTCGAACGCCTGGCCGACCTGACCCAGGTCCTCGTCGACCAGCGCGCATCGGTGGAGAACATCCTGCACGCCGCGCCGACGTCGCTGGCCAACACCTACAACATGTACAACCCGGACACCGGAACATTCGTCGGCTCCTTCGTCTTTCAGAACTTCGCGAACCCGGTCCAGTTTCTCTGCTCGGGTATAGGTGCCGTGGAGAACGCGACGGCACCCGAGACGGCACGCCTGTGCGCCGAATACCTCGGACCGGCACTGCGACTGATGAACTTCAACTACCTGCCCTTCCCGCTGAACCCGCTGCTCAGCGCGGTCGCCCAGCCACAGAACCTGGTGTACTCCGACCCCCGCCTGGCGCCCGGCGGTGCGGGCATGCCGCCGGGACCACCAGAGCTGCCGCCGGCCGTGTCCGCCTACACCGGCCGTCACGGAGATGTGCCGCCACCCCCGGGATTCGTCCCTGCGCCGGGTCCACTCCCTGGCCCGGCGCCGGCCGCGCCCACGACCATCGACAACCTGATCTTGCCGACCCCAGGCCCGCACGGTGCGGCAGAGGCTGCGCCGGCACCGCAGCCGCCCACGCCATCGGGGGTGCCGAACCCGTGAAATCCGTCGCTGTGCGTCCCGCCGCACTCTGCGCCATCGTCGTGCTGACCACCGCGGGCTGCGCCTTCCAGGGACTCAACTCGCTGCCGCTACCCGGCACGGCAGGTCGAGGCGCCGACGCCGTCACCTACTTCGTCGAAATCGCCAATGTCGGTACCCTGGAGCCGAATTCGCCCGTCTTGATCTCCGATGTAACCGTCGGCAGTGTCGAGGGGCTCACCGTCGACAACTGGCACGCCACCGTGCAGGTGTCGGTCGATGCCGGCGCCGTGGTATCCGAGAACGCGGTGGCCACCGTCGGCCAGACCAGCCTGCTCGGATCGATGCATCTGGCGTTGAATCCGCCGCCGGGTGAGCAGCCTCGCGGACGTCTCGCACCCAATTCGACACTGCCACTGAACACGTCCTCGACGTTCCCGTCCACCGAGCGGACCTTGTCGTCGCTGTCCACCATCGTCAACGGTGGCGGACTCGGCCAGATCAGCGACATCATCGGGGAATCGAACGCCGCACTCTCCGGACGGGGAACACAGGTCCGTGACCTCCTGACCCGTCTCGACGAGATCGCCGGTGTGCTGGCAGACCAGCGAGACGACGTGATCGTCACCCTCGAGGAGCTCAACAACCTCAGCAAGACCCTGGCCGAGGGCTCGGAGATCATCGACGCGGCGATCCTCAAGATTCCCGCCGCCCTCGATGTCCTGGTGCGCCAGCGGCCCCAGATAACCACGGCGCTGGAACGTCTACGCACCTTCAGCGACACCACCACCGGGCTGATCACGGATACCCAGGAAGACCTCATAACCAATTTGCGCAACCTGGAACCGACCTTGCGTGCAGTCGCCGACCTCGGCCCCGACCTCGACACCGTGCTCGCCTATCTGACGACGTTCCCCTTCACTCAGAACGTCATCGACCGAGGGATGAAGGGAGATTTCATGAACCTGTTCGTCACACTGGATCTGACATATCCCCGGGTCAGACGCACGCTCGCGCTCGGTACCCGGTTCGGCGAACCGCAAGCACCATTGGTGCCCGCTCCGGGCGACCCATGGTTCGCCAACTACACCTACGACCCCCTCGGCAGCACCATCGGCCCTCCCGCGCCACCGGAGTCGGGTGTCCCGCCGGCACCGACGTCCGCGCAGCCCGTGCTGCCCATCGCACCTCCGCCGGGCGGACAGCCGGAAGGTCAACCGCCGCAACACGATCAGATCTTCGCCGGTCCCTACCCGGGTATGCGCTGATGCTGAGCCGCCTGGTCCGCATCCAACTGGTGCTCTTCGCCATCGCCTCGGTGGTGGGCGTCACCGCCATGGTCATCGTCTACATCCAGGCGCCGATGCTGTTGGGCATCGGACGCTACACCGTGACGATGGAACTTCCCGAGGGCGGCGGGCTGTACCGCTTCAGCAACGTGACGGTGCGCGGCGTGCAGGTCGGCAAGGTCACCGAACTTGAACTGACCCCGAGCGGCCCCCGCGCCAAGCTCAGTCTCCAGACCTCCCCCAAGATCCCCGCCGACCTGAGCGCCGAGGTGCGAAGTGTGTCAGCAGTGGGCGAGCAGTACGTCGATCTACGGCCGCGTAGCGACTCCGGCCCGTATCTGGGCGAAGGGTCCGTGATCCGCGCCGCCGACGTGACGGTCCCGCAGAAGGTCGGACCGATGCTCGATCAGATCAGCGCGCTGCTGGGCAGCATCCCCAAGGATCGGATCGCCGACCTGCTCGATGAGACCTCCCAGGCCCTCGACGGGGCGGACTTCGACCTCGGATCGCTCATCGATTCCTCCGCCACACTCACTGATGCCCTCAAGACCAACGCCGATACGGTCAGCACGCTGACCGATGACAGTGTCCCGTTGCTCGACGCCCAGGCACAGACCGCGGATTCGCTCCGTCAATGGGCGCGAAATCTCGCCGGGGTGACCCGGCAGATCGACGAGAACGACGCGGCTGTGCGCCACATCCTGGATGTCGGTCCCGGCGCCGCCGACGAGGCGGCGCGTCTACTTCGCGACGTCAGACCTACCCTTCCCGTGCTCCTGGCCAACCTGACCACCGTGGGCCAGATCGCAGTGACCTACCGGCCGGGCGTCGAACAGCTCCTGGTGCTCTTCCCGCCGTATATCGCCGCTCTGCAGGGATTTGCGCTTCCCTGGAACAATCCCACCGGCTGGCCGCTCGGCGACTTCACCGCCACCAGCGGTGACCCGCCCGCCTGCACCGTCGGTTTCCTACCCGCCTCGCAGTGGCGGTCCCCGGCCGATCTCACCGACATCGACACGCCCGACAACCTGTTCTGCAAGCTGCCACAGGACTCACCGATCGCCGTCCGCGGTGCCCGTAACACCCCCTGCGCCGACAACCCGGGCAAGCGGGCCCCGACCGTCGAAATGTGCCGAAGCGACCAGCCGTATCAGCCGCTGGCCCTGCGGCAGCACGCGCTGGGCCCGAATCCGATCGACCCCAGCGCCATTGCCCAGGGGATTCCGCCGGACGATCGCATCCTGCCCGGCGAGGGACTCTACGGGCCGGTGGAGGGCACCCCGCTCCCGCCCGGCGCGGCGGCCGGCCCCCGCCGCCCGGCCCGGTGGCCTTCGCCCAGTACGACCCGGCGTCCGGACGCTACGTCACCCCTGACGGCCGCACCCAAGAGCAGTCCAATCTGGCGACCGACGGATCGCCGAGGACCTGGCAGGACCTGATGCCGAACTAGGCTGTCTCTCAGCCGATCTTGTCGAGCCGGAAGGGCATCCGGAT
Source organism: Mycolicibacterium aurum (assembly GCA_900078775.1). Lineage (GTDB taxonomy): Bacteria > Actinomycetota > Actinomycetes > Mycobacteriales > Mycobacteriaceae > Mycobacterium > Mycobacterium aurum_A. The sequence goes on along the minus strand of LT549889.1, from coordinate 5,173,088 downwards.
GACCAGGGGTTGGCCGACGCCGCATGCACCCGCGGGTCCTGCCGTGACATCCTCCCCGGCAAGCACCGGTGAACCGACCACCCTACGGCCGGCCTCAGCGGTCGGCGAGAAGCGGAATAGTTGCCGCCCGGGAGCTGTCGTGCCGTCGGGGCACGGAATCCAATCGGGAACGTCGCGGCGCACGCTCCACATGTTCGACTGCATGGTGATCTCGGCCGACCACCCCTGGTCGCTGTGCACCTGACCGGAGCACGTCTGCGGATCCGAACACGTGGACACGATCGTCCAGGTGCTGCGGACGATCTGTTCGTCGAAGTAGACCTCGTTCCGCTTGGCCCAGTTGCCGATGGACACCGCGGCGTACGTGCCGTTGATCGCCAGCTCAGGGTCGACACCGTGGGCCACCGGCATGGTCCACTGAGCCGTCACGCCCACACTGAGCCCGGCCAGCAACCAGGTGCCGCTGCGCAGGACCATTCGACCGAGACCCATAAGGGAAACGATAGAACAGATGGTGCATATCTGTCATGTACGTGCACGAAGACGCTAGGCTGCCACCATGCGGTGGTGGACCACACCTGTCGCGATCATCGCGGCGGGGCTGTGTGCGGGCGTCGGGCTTCAAACGGCGGGACAGGCCGGGGCACAAGAGTGCAACGACGCGTTCTGCACGCCCGGGGTCCGAGGCGGAGTGACGCTGGGGGCTCCCTGCGACAACACCCAGTACTACGTCTTCGGGACCACGTCGTGGGGCCGGCTGGTGTTCTGCGGTTCCCCACGGCGATATGAACCCCGATACTTCCGGTCGCTGCCCATGCGGGGCGTCAAGGTCGAGAACTCGCCGTGCCAGGGACACGAGAACTCCGTCGCGCAGGGTCTCGACGGTCGCTATCTGTTCTGCCAAGCGCTCGACGGCGAGCCGCTGTGGCGAGCCAAGTTCGACTGAGCCGCCAAATCAACTGCGCCGCAACAACATCATCGTCGTTCCGCTGTTCGCCCCGCCGACCCCGCAGGCCGCCAGGTCGGCACCGGCGACCTGGCGGTCCCCAGCGCCGCCGCGGACCTGCAGGCACGCCTCGTGCAGATGCCCGAAGCCGTGCAAGCGCCCACCCGACAGCTGTCCGCCCGCGGTGTTGATCGGCACCTCTCCCCCGAGGGAGAAGCGAGTCGGATCTGAAACCCACTCTCCGGACTCGCCCACCGCGCAGATACCGAAGTCCTCGAGGAAACACAACACGAAGACGCTGAATCCGTCGTACAGCGAGGCGTAGTCGATGTCACCGGGCGCAAAATCGGTCCGGTCCCAGATGGTGGACCACCGGGAGTTGAGCCGAGCGATGTCCTGGCCGCCTTCCCACACGAACCTGTCGTGGTGGGCACAGTCGAGGGCTTCGACGGAGACCCCGGGATGATCGAGAGCGGCGGCGTGTTCGGCGCGGGAGATCACGAACGCCGTCGCACCGTCGCAGGCGATGTCACAGTCGTACATGCACAACGGATCGGAGACCATCCGGGCGCCGAGGTAGCCGTCGATGTCGATCGGATCGCGGTACACCGCCTTGGGATTGAGCGCGGCGTGGGCACGCTGGACGACGGCCACCTGCCCCAGTTGTTCCCGCGTCAATCCGAACCGCTGCATGCGGGAACGGATCTGCAGCGCCGCGAGGTTGGCCGCCGACGCACCGTAGGGTAGCTGCCAGCCCAGCTGTCCGGCGGCGCGCGAGCCCGCGGGCACGCTGTATCCGCGCCGCCGCCCACCCCCCTGAGCCGTTCCCTCCCAGATACTGCGCCAGCACAACACGTGCTCGGCCATACCACCCGCGACCGCCAGCATCGCATCGACGACGGCACCCAGTTGGCCCGGGTACTCCACTCCGCCGGCCACCCAGTCGGGTCTGATCCCGAGGGCGTCATGTACTTCCCGTACACCGGCGCCGGAAAACCCCGCCCCGGCCATCGAGGCACCCGGATAGGTGGTCAGCCCGTCGATATCGGCCGGGGTCAGTCCGGCATCCTCGATCGCGGCGAGGCATGCGTCGGCCGTGAGCTCCAACGGATCACGCCCGAGACGACGGCCGATGTCGGACTGGCCGATACCGCTGATGATCACCTCGTCGGTGAGTCGACCACCCATCATTGCTCCGGGGTGAACAACGGCAGGTACACCACATCGTCAGCATCGTCGGCAGTGTCGTCGGCAGTGTCGCCGTCGGAGCAGCGTTCGAAGACCACCCGCACGGGCATGCCGACATGGATCCGGTCGACCTCGACATCCACCAGATTGGTCAACACCCGCACCCGGTCGTCCTCGACCGGATTCACGAAGGCGATGACGTACGGCGTGGGGAGGCCGGGAAAGAACGGGTGGGTGTTGACCGTCCACGATTCCACCGTCCCCCGACCCGACAATGACTCCCATTCCGGGATCGCCTGGTCGAATTGGCAACGCAGAGCAGGCGGATGAATGAACCGGGCGCACTCGGGACAGCGCTGCAGGCGCCATACGCCGTCGCGGCCGGACGTCCAGTAGACACGATTGGTCGCGGTGAGTGCGGGCAACACCCTGCTGCCCGTGGATGCATCAGGCATCGTGGTCATCGGCGCCGAAGAGGAAGCGGTCGGCGATCGCGTGCTGGTTGCGGATCGACATCTCCTGCGCCGTATTGAGCCACAGACCGTCGAAGCCGCGGGAATGCATGCCCGCGTGGATCGCATCGATGTTCCGGAGATCCTGGGTGGGCAACTCTCCCCACCCGTCGTGGTCCTGCCAACGCTGCACTTCCAGCCAGCTCGTCTCGGGAACCTCCCCTGGTGCGAAGTGTTCGAGCGAGAACATCTCGAACACACACTGATTGGGGTCCTCGGGATCGGGCAACATGCGGTAGCCCAGCACACAGGACTTCTCGACGAGGATCACCAGAGTCGGGAAGACGTGCCAGTCGCCGTTGCCTGCGAAGTATTCCTGCATCGACATCCGGGGGTAGTCGACGCCCTCGGCGAGGGCCAGCTCCTCGCACATCTGGTGATACAACACAAAGGGCGGAACCTCCCCCGGCTCCATCGTCGCCAACTGCCGCGCGGCGCGGTAGTCGCGTTCGGTCACCAGGGACCCGACCTCAAGGTAGTTGTACTGCATGGAATTCGCGAAGACCTCCGGACGGGCGGCTTGCGCTTTGCGGGCGCTGTCGCGATCGCCGGAATCGGGTCGCGCGGTATAGATGAACCGCGAATGGTTCCGGTACGCGGTGGTCGGCGTGTAGGGCGCGTAGACGAACTCCTGCGGCGGGGCCGGTTCGGCCGACGGTCGCGGACCCTGCGTCGGCCGCAAGGTCTGCGGATGAGTACCGGGGGTGTGATAGCCCTCGATGAACGCGTCGATCACGGTCTTGTAATTGGCCGCCAACCGAGTTCGCTTCCGCCAGCGAAACCTCATGTCCTCCAGCCGGAACGGCGCCAACGCCGTCACCAGCGGATCGAGCCAGTCCAGCAACTCGGGCGGATTCTCCGCCATGCTGATGAACACCCACCCGCCCCAGGTGCCGACGGTCACCGGACGCAACGACCACGCCTGCCGGGGCCTGCTCAGGAATTCGTCCCGCGACGGCACGAACGACGACCGGCCGTCGAAACCGAAACGCCAGCCGTGGAACTCGCAGCGAAGATCACCGTCGACGGCGCACCCCGAACCGCGGACCACCTTCATACCGCGATGGGTGCACGCGTTGTAGAAGGCCTTGATACTGCCGTCCTTCTGCCGAACCACCATGATCGACTGGCGGCCGATCACATACTCGTAATAACTCCCCGGGTCCGGAATCTCCTCTTCGCGACAGGCCGGCTGCCAGACCTGGGTGAAGAGACGGTCGAGTTCGAGCTGCAGAAATTCGGGATCGATGTACCGACTCTTGGGGACGAACGTCTGCCCGCACGCATATCGCGGCGGCACCTTGCCGGTCGCCTCAGAGTCGGTTGTGTCCTCGACAGTGGTCATCGAGCGGCCCTTCCGATGCGTCAGCCCGCGGGCGGCTTGTCGAAAATATTGGGATAGAGCAGCGCTTCCTTGAACGATGTCTCGATCTCGGCGAAGGCCGTGGGGATATCCCAGGTTCCCGACGCCGACACGATCTCGCGTTCGACGACGGGATTGGACATCAGGCTGATCCGTCCGTTGCCGGCGAAGATCACCCGCCGGTTGAGCCACTCGGACTGCTCACTGGCCAGATAGACGACCGGCGGCACGACGTTCTCCGGGGCGAGTCGCTTGTTCTCCGGCGAATAATCCATGCTGCCGCCGCCTTTGATGCCCTGGGTCATCCGGGTACCGGCGATCGGGGCGATCGCATTGGACCGCACACCGTATCCCTTGAGGGCATTCGCGCAGGAGAACGTCAGTCCGACGATACCCATCTTCGCCGCGGCGTAGTTGGGCTGACTGGGCGCACCCTGAAGCCCGGACATCGACGTGAAATTGATCAGTCGATACTGTCCGCCGCGGTTCGCGCGCCACCAGGCGGCGGCGTGTCGAGTGAGGTTGAACGTGCCCTTGAGGTGCACGGCGACCACGGAGTCGAAGTCCTGCTCACTCATCTTGAAGATCATCCCGTCACGCAGGATGCCCGCCGCATTCACCATGATGTCGAACCCGCCGAGAGTCGCCGCGGTCCGGTTGATCAGGTCCTCGCACGCCGCGAAGTCGGTGATGTCGGTGGTGTCCGGGAACGCCTTTCCGCCACGCTCGTTGATCGCCGCGGCGACGGCTTCCGCCGGCCCCGCGTCGCGCCCGGTGCCGTCGACGGTGACGCCGGCATCGGAGACCATCACGGTGGCCCCCTCAGCGGCAAGACCTTCGGCGACGGCGGCGCCGATTCCACGGCCGGCACCGGTCACGAGCGCCTTGCGCCCGTCAAGCACACCCATCGTCACTCCTTCGTACTCCGGACTCTCAGGCCACTATACAAAACAAATAGACAGGATATGTCCATCTGACTATTCGAAGCCCCACTCTGCATAGCGGCGCTCCAACTCGGCCATCGCCTCGCGCGCCCCGCGCACACCGCGCTCCTTCATGAAGTTGAACTCGTCCTCGCGCCAGGACAGATTCGTGAACACGCTGTGCCCCATCGGCACCCAGTCGCCGAACTGCGCCATTCCGACGGCGTTCCAGAAGGTGATCAGCGCGTGCTTACCGATCATCAGGCCGTCGGCCGAGTGATGGGCAATGGCCCGGGCGTACCGCATGGCCTCATCGCGCAGCCCGTCTGCGGGCACCACCGACGCGGCCACTCCCCATTCCTTGAGTTCGGCCGCGGGCACCTTGCGGCCGGTGATCATCGCCTCGTAGCCCCGGTTCGGCCCGAGTTTGAGCAGCGCGAGTGGCATCGCGGTGGAGAATCCCGCAAATCCGATCCGCGCCTGAGGCCGGGCCAGATACATGTCCTCCGAGACGACGAGGATGTCAGCGGCCAGGGCTAGGTTCATCCCGGCACCCAGGGTGGCACCCTGACACGCCGCGATCACCGTCTTCGGGAATTCCAGCCAGTTCGTCAGATGACGATGCAGGCGACGGGCGTTTCCCAACCGAGCCGTCTGGGGCAGCCGCTTGCCTTTGGTCAATCCCGCCTGCTCGACCGGCAGCCGACGGACGTCGTCGCCGCTGGAGAAGTCTTTCCCCTCGGCCGCGAGCACCACGACCTTCACGTCGTCGTCTTCCTCGGCGCGGTCGAGGCGGTCCTTGAAGAGTCGATGCATGTCCGGCGAGAGAATGGCGTTGCGCCGGTCGGGCCGATTGATGGTGATCACCGCGATATGCGGCTCGACAACCTCATAGCGCACCCAGTCCTCGTCGACCTCGAAATCGTCGGCCTCCTGCGGCGTTCCACCCATGGCGGCGGCCTCCTCCCGTGCATATCGTTGATGTACATCAGAACACTAATCGATCAAGTGTTCCGCATGACTGATAAAGTTCGCCCATGCCACGGATTGCGATCACCAAGGATGTCGATGCGCATGCCGACGACGTGTGGAGCCTGCTCGCCGACTTCGCCGATCTCAGCTGGATACCGGTCGCCGGCCGCGTCGAGGTCGACGGCAGCGGCATCGGCATGCGCAGGTCGATCCACGGCACCGGTGATAAACCGGTGGTCGAGACGTTGACGCTGCTGGAGCCGGCGGAGAAGCGAATCGGTTACACCATCGCCGACAACCCACTGCCGGTATCGCGGTTCGAGGCTCTCGTCACGGTCCGGTCCTCTCCCTCGGGATCGACGATCACCTGGGAGGTCGATTACGACCCGGCGGGACCGACCGATTCCGACGCCCAGGCCGCCCGCGAGGCGGTCGAGTCCGTCTACGGATTGATGGCGCAGTGGCTCGCGGATGGCGCCGGGCAACGGAATCCGTCGTGACAGACGGCGAATACGGCGTAGCGCTGTCGGCGGACGATCGTGCATTTCGTGACGAGGTGCGAGCCTTTCTCGCATCGGCACTGACCTCCGATGTCCGGCCGGCCGCCGGCTCCGACACCGACCGGCTGCACCGGATGCGGTTGTGGCAGCGACGTCTTCACGACGCCGGGCTGGCGGCGATCTCATGGCCCGTCGATTTCGGCGGGCGCAGTGCCACCCCGGTGCAACAACTGATCTTCAACGCCGAGATGGCGGCCGCGCGGGCGCCCGAGCCGATCAACCGGAGTGCCATCAACCAGCTCGGCCCGACGATCATCCAGTGGGGCACCGATGAGCAGCGGGACTATTTCCTGCCGCGCATCCTGTCCGCCGAGGATGTCTGGTGCCAGGGCTTCAGCGAGCCCGACGCCGGCAGCGACCTCGCGTCGCTGACCACCCGTGGTGTCATCGACGGCGAGGATCTGGTGATCACCGGCCAGAAGGTCTGGACCTCCAAGGCGCACTACGCCGATCGCATCTACGTGCTGGTCCGCACCGATCCGAGCGCCGCGCCTCGGGACGGCATCAGCTATGTTCTCGCCGATCTCGACACCGACGGCATCGACGTCCGGCCGATCCGGCAGATCTCCGGGGACGCCGAGTTCAGCGAGGTGTTCTTCGACAGCGTGCGCGTACCCCTGTCCAGGGTGCTGGGTCCGCTGCACAAAGGCTGGCAGGTGGCGAAGTCCACCCTGGGTTACGAACGGGTCGGGCAGAGCCGTACCCACCGCATCGAGCGCCGGCTCGACATCCTCGTCGGACTGGCGGATGCGCCCAACCCGCTCAGCGACCGGGGCCTCGACGACAGTTACATTGCCGACCAGCTGGTGCGTTTCGCCGCTCAGGTCGAGGCGCTACGCCAGATCTCCGCGCAGGCCACCGCCGCAGGGGTACGCGGCGTGAGCCCCGGCCCCGAAGCCTCGATGGCGAAACTACTGACCTCCGAGGTCGACCAATCCATGGCCAACTTCGGTCTGGACCTGGCCGGCCCGGCGGGCACTCTGGAGCGCGGTTCTCCCTCGGCAGCCAAGGGCGGCAACGTCGCCAAGAGCTATCTGTTGATGAGGGCTGCGACCTTCGGTGCCGGCACCTCCGAGATCCAACGCAACGTCATCGCCGAACAACTGTTGGGACTGCCCCGTGATCCGTGACCTGGAACCCTCACTCGCCGACATCGCCGACACGGCAGCCGAACTCGCAGAATTGCGCGACACCGCCGACCAGAGCCTGCGCCGCGCGTGGGCGGTGGAACGCACCCGGTCACTGCTCGGCGAGTCCTCGCCGGCCTTCGACGAACAGCTCTGGCACAGCGTCGTGCAGATGGGCTGGCCGGACGTGCTGCTCGACGAGGCATACGGAGGCGGCGGCGGCGGGCTGCGGGAATTGTGCGTCCTGGCCGAGGCGGCGGGCGCGGTCGCGCTTCCGGTACCGCTGGCATCGGCGGCCGCCGCGGCGTGGTGCGCGCAGAGTCGCACGAGCGGCATCGCGCTGATCCTCGACGATGTCGGCGCCACCGCCGACGGGGACGGGGTCAGTGGCGCATGGCCGCTGGTACCGTACGGCGACATCGCCGACCGGCTGGTGGTGCTGGCACGGCGCTCCGGCGAATCGGTGCTCGGTGTCACGTCCATCGGCGCTCCGGGAGTCCGGCGCCAACGCGAAAAGCCGCTCGACCACAGCCCGGCCGCCTCCATCACCCTGGAGAACGCCCACCTGGACGTCCTCGCATCGGGATCCGACGCCGTCGCACGCCACCGCGCCGGAGTGAATCGGTATCGGCTCGCCACTGTCGCCGAACTGATCGGTCTTGCATCGGCCGCCAACGCTGCTGCCGTGGAGTACGCGAAAGTCAGGGTCACGTTCGGCAGGCCCATCGGGGCTCGCCAGGCCATCAAACATCGATTGGTGGACCAGCGGTCGACGATCGAGATCGCGCGGGCCCTGGTCAACCGTGCCGCCGATGCCACCGAACTCGGACATCCCGACGCCGATGCGCTCGTCTCGCTGGCGGTCTTCTGGGCTATCGATTCACTTCGCCGCGTGCCCGAGGGAGCCACCCAGGTCTTCGGCGGGATCGCCTACACCTGGGAACACGACGCGCACGTCTACCTGCGACAGGCCGCGACGCGCAGCGCTGCCCTGGGGTCGCGGGCGCAGCACCGTACCGTCGTCGCGAACTGGCTGCGGAGCCGCCGCGCTCCGAAATGACCGATCAGCGATAGTCGAGGGTGACCGGCAACCGGTCGAAGGTGTGCACCAGCGCCGAGGGCCGGAGCACTGCTTCACCGGTGACCCGTAGACCCCTGGCGCGCTTGATCACCTCGTCGAGGACGACGCGGGCTTCGCGGCGGGCGAGTGCGGCACCCATGCAGAAATGCTCGCCCACCCCGAAACCGAGGTGACCGGCGGCGTCGGCACGGTGGACGTCGAACTGCTCTGCGGTGGGGCCCCAGTGCTCGGCGTCGCGATTGGCCGACGCGTACGCCAGCAGCAGACCGTCCCCCTCGCGGATGGTCACACCGCGCACCTCGACGTCCTGCGCAGCCTGCCGCGCCATGCTCATCACCGGCGTCCACCACCGCAGCACCTCTTCGACCGCGTTGTTACCGACCTCCGGGTCGGCGAACGCCTGCTGGGCCTGGTCGGGATGCATGTCGAAACACGCGGCGATTCCGGCGATCAGACTCTGCGTGGTCTCACTCCCCGCCGCCAGCAACGTGAGCGCGTAGGTCATCACCTGGATCTCGTTGAAGGGTTCGCCGTCGATGCGCACCTGCGACAGCATCGACAGCAGATCGTCGGTGGGCTCGGCGGCACGTCGTGCCACCAGGTCCATCAGGTATGGAGCGACCTCACCGAAGATGGTCTCCATGTCGCTGTCCTCGGCGACTCCCGAGCCCACCTTCGCGATCGTGGTGGCCCACCCGGCCACCTTCGGCCAGTCGGCCGCGGGAACCCCGAGCAGGTGCGCGAAGACGTACACCGGAAACGGCTCGGCGACATGTTCGATCCAGTCGAACTCGCCGTCGGGCAACTCGTCGAAGATGGACGCGATCACCTCACGGACGCGGGCTTCGATCTTGCCGACCGCGGCGGGGGTGAAGCGCACGCCCAGCGCCTTGCGGTGCGCGCGGTGTTCGGGCGGGTCCATGAAAAGGATGCCGCGGGCACCGTAGCCCTGCGGGTCACGACCCTCGCGGTGCGCGATGAGATCCATCATGATCGCGATACGCTCGGATTTGAACTTCTCCGGCCGCGCCGAAATCGCCTTGATGTCATCATATTTGGTGACGACCCAGAACTTGCCCTCTTCGTACCAGTGCACCGGATCCGTCTCGCGCAGTTCACGGAACGTCGCATTGGGATCGCCGAGGTAGAAGGAGGCGTCGTCGAAGCGGGCCGCGGACTGGGCTCTGGTCGTCACCATGAACTAGACAATAGAACACTTACTGTCCGTCTGTGAACACATATCGCGGGGATGCGATGGACACAACTAAACGAATATTGTTCAATTGTCATCGCACCGACACGCCAGCACAGCAAGGGAGGGCCGCGTGACCGACGCCGCCGCGCGGTTCCTGACGGAGGTCCGAGTGCTCCAACTGGGTGACGGCCTCGCGGGTTCGGCAGCCTCGGCACTACTGGCCCAACTCGGCGCGACGGTGACCCGGAGCCCGGTGCTGGGGGTCCACCGCCACGGCCCCGCGATCCGCACCTCCCGGGGCATGGTCGCTGCCGTCGATCTCGTGCTGGACCGCGAGAAAGGTAGTGGGCCGCAAGACTTTCATGCCGGTGATTACGACATCGTGATCGTCGACGGTGTGCCGGATACACCGGAGGCCGACCCCCTGTTCCAACAGGACGGAACCGTGGTCGTGGTGATCTCCGCATTCGGCTCCGACGGCCCCCGCAACCATCACCTACTGCGCGGGGAGATCACCGCACAGGCCGGCGGGGGCCTGCTGGCCGGCATCGAGGGCGCGGACGGGCAGCCGGTCGCCCTCCCCGGCTACGTGGCCTCGCGCGCGGTGGGAGCGGTGGCGGCGCTGGCGGCCCTGCACGGCCTCGAGCGGCGCAATCGCGAGGGCGGCCCGGTGACCGTCGACGTGTCGGCCCAGGAGGCGGTGATCTTCTGCGCTGCGCTGCCGGAGTGCGCCCACGTGATGTACCGGTGCCCGGGCCGGGCGGGCAGCGGCCGCTATCTCGCGCCGTCGGGTGTGTTCGCCTGCCGCGACGGACTGGTCCGCATCACCGCGGTGGAAAACCACCAGTGGAAGGGTCTGCGCACGGCACTCGGCGACCCGGAATGGGCCACCGGGCTCGACGAACGAGCGGCTCGCATCGATCACGCCGACCTCATCAACGCGCGGGTCGCGGAATGGGCCGCCGACCGGCTCAAGGCCGACTGCGCGGCCGTGCTGCAGGCCAACGGGGTGCCGTCGACACCGGTCAACCGGCCCGGGGAACTGCTGAGGTCCCCGCAACTGATGCACCGCGGATCACTGCAGCCGGCTCGGCTCGGCGGGTGCGATGCCACCGTTCTCGGCCCACCGTGGATGGTGCGGCACGGTTCGGCGCCGGCGGTCAGACGGCCGGGGCTCACCGGTCTGCGCATCGCCGAACTCACGCACGTCCTCGCCGGCCCCATAGTCGGCGCGCTGCTGGGTGCGATGGGCGCCGATGTGGTCCGGCTGGAGGACCCGCAGCGGCTCGACATCTACCGCCGCAGCGGACCTTTCGCCGGCGGTGTCGCCGGGCCTGAGCGTGGCGCCTACTTCGCCGTCGCGAACCATTCCAAGCGCAGCGTGCTGCTCGACCCGGCGCACACCGGTGAGCACGTCGGCGCCATCCTGGCCGAGTCCGACGTGCTGATCGAGAACGTCGGGACCTCGCGTCTGCAACGCCTCGGCGTCGATCCGTCGGTCTTGGCCGGCACCGGTCATCTGACGCTGCGCATCTCGGGATTCGGTTCGGACGGACCGTTGGCCGGGTATCGAGTGTACGCCAACAACGTCCAGGCCTACGGAGGCCTCGCCGGCGTGTGTACCGCGGCAGACGGCACACCCGCACGGCTTTCCACCGTCCTCGCCGATCCGCTGTCCTCGGTCATCGCTGCAGTCGTCATCGCCGCGTGGGCAGTCGGAGGCCGATCGACGGGCGCAGTCGTCGACCTGTCGATGGCCGAGGTCGTGGCCTCGACGGTGGCGGAGTTCGTCGCCGCCGCGTCGATGGCTGACGAACCGGCCGACGGCGACGCCGTTCGCGCGGTGCATCCCTCGACCGACGGCCGCTGGGTGGCCGTCGAACTTCGCGGCACGCAATGCGACAACGCCGACCTCGTCACCGCCCTGATCACCACGAACCGGGCCGACGATGCCGTATTCAAACTGCTGGACGCGGGCATGGAGGCCGCCGTCGTACGCCGTGCCGAGGAACTGGTCTCCGACCCGCACCTGCACCGGCGCGGGTTCTTCCCCCAGATAGCCCATCCCGACCCCGATCTCGGTACCGGCTCGCTCGTCGGGCTGCCCTGGCGGTTCCTCGGCGACCCGCCGATACCGCTGCGTCCCCCTCCCGCCCTCGGTAGTTCTACCGCCGACTTCCCAAGGACGACACATGCCGACCTCCCGATCTGAGCACACCGCAACGGTGTGGGCCTCGACATTCGTACCGACGAAAGCTCCCTTCCAAGACTGGGGAGCCGAGGGGTACAGCGTGGCCTGGGTCGACACCGCCGAGGGCCGCCGGCAGGTGTTGGTGGAGGGATCCCGGCCGGCGCCGGGCACCGTGGGACGGCTGATCTCACGGCCCTTCGGCGAGGAGACCGTCGAACTGTTCACGGAGGATGCGCGGTGACCGGCGTCTTCCTGAGCGGGATCGGGATCACCCCCTTCGGGCGGCACGGCGACACCGCGCTCGCCGACCTGGGCGTCGCCGCCGCGCGCGCGGCTCTCGACGATGCCGATCTCGGCTATGACGATGTCGGAGAGGTGTTCACCGCGTCGGCACTGGCACCCCCGCAGACCGGGATGCGTGTCGCACTCAACCTGGGGCGCACCGGAATTCCGGTCACCGCCACCGAAAGCGCCTCGGCAGGCGGCTTGGTCGCGCTGCGGCACGCGGTGTGGGCGGTGGCCTCCGGTCGGTGCCGAACCGCATTGGCCGTCGGGTATGAGAAGACCACCGCGCTGGAGCCGGGCGGTGTGGTGCCCGCCGCGGTGGGATTCTGGGACCGCTTTCCCCCGCAGACGCACTACGCGATCGAGGCCGCGCGGTGGTTGTTCGACGCCGGATGCGGGCCCGAGGTCATCGCGGCGGTCGCGGCGAAATCCCACAACCAGGCCCGGTTGAACCCGCGGGCGGCCCGACGCAGCGAGCACGCGGTCACCGTCGATGACGTGTTGGGGTCGCGTCCGGTGGCCGATCCGTTGACCAAGATGATGTGCCACGCCTCGGTGGACGGCGGCGCCGCGGTCGTCGTCACCGCCGATCGGCACCCCCGGTCGGTGTCGGTGCTGGCGATCGAACAGACCAGTTGGCCCACGGACCCGGAGTGGCCGGTGGACGGGCCGGTCGTCGGGCCACCATCGCAGGTGGCGATGACCGCCCGACGCGCCTACCGGGCCGCAGGTATCGAACCTGGGGACATCGATGTGGTGTCGCTGCACGACATGTGCGCCAGCGAGGAGATCACCGCGTTGATCGCCATGGGATTGACCGACACCGCCGGGGTGATCGAGCTCGCACGCTCGGGTGGACTCGGCAGCGACGGGTCCCTGCCCACCAACACCGACGGTGGATGCATCGCGCGCGGACACCCGATCGGTGCCACCGGCCTGGCACAGGCCGCCGAGGTGGTGACCCAGCTGCGCCAGGAGGCCGAACACCGACAGGTCCGCGATCCGCGTCTCGGCCTCGTTCAGGCCGTGGGCGGCGGCGGCTCCTGCGCTGCGGCCGTCCTCGAAGCGTGATCAGGCGATCGCACCGCTTTCCTTGAGTGCGAGGATCCGATCCCAATCCCCGCCGAGTTCCAGAACCAGTTCTTCGGTGTGCGCGGAGAATTCGGGCATGGGTGCCAGCTGCAGCGGCGTCTCGTCGTAAAGCACCGGGCTGGCAACAAGATCGAAGGATTGACCGTCCTGCTCGACGGAGACGATGTTGCCGTTCGCCCGGACCTGCGGATCGGCGGCCACCTCCGCGGTGTTCTGCACCGGTGCCCACTGCCCGTCGAACCCGGCGAGCGAATCGCGCCAATGCGCGAGCGGACGCGCCGAAATGACCTCGCGCAGCACGTCGATGGCAACCTGGGCGTTCTCGGTGAACCCGGCGTAGGTGGCGAATCGCTCGTCGTCGGCCAGTTCGGGAACGCCCACCCGCCGGCAGAAGTCCCGGAAGTAGCGCATGCCCTGCAGCATCGACAGGGCCAGGAAGCGGCCATCCGCGGTGCGATAGAAGCCGACGAGCGGATTGTTCGGTGTGACATTGGCTCCACCCGGATTCGTCTGCCACGGCTGGCCGCTGACCAGCGCGGCGTTGACGGCGACACCGGAGGCCCAGACACCGACCCCGAGCAGGGAGATGTCCACCACGCGCGCGGTTCCGGTGCGCTCACGCTCGAACAGCGCCGCCGCGACTCCGCCGGCAATGGTCATCCCGCCCATCGAGTCTCCGTAAGCCGGACCGGGTTGGGGTACAACGCCGTCGAGGTCGCTCGGGGTGGACCCCATGGCTCCTGCGGCCCGGCTCCAGAACCCGGTCATGTCGTAACCGCCGGTTCCCGCATCCGGCCCCAACGGCCCGTAGGCGCTTCCCCTCGCATAGATGATGTCGGGGTTCACGGCGCGAAGATCGTCGACGTCGATACCCAGCTTCGCGCGCGCATCGGGCAGGAAGTTGGTCAGGAACACATCACTGGTACGCGCGATGTCCATCAGCAACGCGTGCCCGTCCGGGTTGGACATGTCCAGGGCCACCGACCGCTTGCCGCGGTTGGCATGTTCCATCACCGGATTGCGCTCACCGTCGATCTGGATATGGCCGAGTTGGCGCAACCCGCGCTGCGAATCACCGGTCTGGGGGTGTTCGATCTTGATGACATCCGCTCCCCAGTCCGCGAGTACCGCCCCGGCGGCCGGGACGAAGGTCCACTGCGCCACCTCAAGGACACGCACTCCAGACATCGGTCCGCTCATCGATCGACCACTCCTCGTGCGTTCATACAACGGGCATCGACTTGAACAATAGAACATAAACTGTCTATTTGCGATATGGTTGTCCGGTGACAGAAGGCGCCTTGTCCCACCTCCGAGTGTGCGACCTCAGCGGTCAGCTGGCCGGAGCGGGCGCGACGAAGATTCTGGCCGCGTTCGGCGCGCAGGTGATCAGGGTGGAAGACCCCGCCACCCGTGGCCTGTGGGACGCGCTACGTGGCGTCGGCCCCTACGTCGACGACCGGCGCGGGGTCGATCTCGGCGCGGGGTTCAACAATCACAACGCCGGTAAGTACGGCGTCACCATCAACCTGCGAACCGACGAGGGCAGACAACTGCTTCGCGAACTCGTCGCAGTCAGCGATGTCGTATGCGAGAACTTCGCCGCCGGCGTCATGGCCAAGCGTGGCTTCGGCTACGACGACCTCAAGCGGATCAAGTCCGATATCGTCTACGTCTCCAACTGCGGGTTCGGGCACACCGGGCCTTACCGGGACTTCAAGACGTGGGGTCCGATCGTCCAGGCGGTCAGCGGACTGACGTATACGTCCGGGCTTCCCGACGCCGAACCCGCCGGGTGGGGCTTTTCGTACATGGACCACGGTTCGGCGTTCTTCATGACCGTGGCGATCATGGCGGCCCTGCACCACCGGGCCCGCACCGGTGAAGGTCAGCACGTCGATCTGGCGACCGTGCCGGCCGGCACGGCGATGCTCCCGACCGAGATTCTGAACTGGACGGTGAACGCACGGCCGACCGGCCGCCGCGGTAATCGCGCCGATTTCGACGAGTACGCACCGCACGGCATCTATCCGTGTGCCGGCGAGGATCGGTGGGTCGCTCTCACCTGCCGCGACGAGCGCGAGCTGGCGATGCTGGCCAAAGTCCTGGACGAGCCCGCCCTGACGTCGGACCGATACGCGCCTCTGACCGAGCGCCTGGCCCACGCCGATGAGATCGACGAACTCATCGGCGCGGTGACGGCGACCCGGGACGCGGCGGCCCTCGCCGACGACCTCATCCGGGCAGGTGTGCCGGCGAGTGTGGTCAAGACCCCGCGCGAGCGCATCGACGCCGATCCCGACCTCGCGCGCAGGGGCCTGTTTCCCACGGTGTCCCACCCCGATATCGGCCGGGTGCGCGTGGAAGGCCTGCCGATGACCTTTTCGGCCACACCGTGGCACCTGGACTCCGGCGCCCCGAAGCTGGGCCAGCACAACCGCGAGATACTCGGTGGCCTACTGGGACACGACGACACCGCGATCGACGATTGGGCCGAGCGAGGTGTGATTTGACCGCCCTGGCCGACCTGCGGGTCGTGGAATTCAGCGCCCAGTTCACTCCGGTCACCGGACGTGTTCTCGCCGAACTCGGGGCCGAGGTGATCGTCGTCGAACCCCCACTCGGCTCCCCACACCGGTCGCGTCCACCCTTCGTCGACGATCAGCCCGGGGTGGACCGCAGCCTGCGGTGGTGGGCGGGAAATGCCGGAAAGCGCAGTGTGACGGTCGATTCCGGTACCGCAACCGGTGTCGAGGGCCTGCGCCGCCTGGTCGCCACCGCAGACATCGTGATCGCCGGCGGTGACCGTATTCCCGGGGGGACCGCCGGCTACGCCGACCTTGCCGCCGAGCTGCCGTCGTTGATCTGGGTCGCCGTCACCCCGTTCGGGGTGCAGAGCCCACGCGCGGACGATCCCGTCACCGACCTCACCATGCTCGCCGGCGGCGGGCCGGTGTGGAACTGCGGCTACGACGACCGTTCGATTCCGCCGATGCGCGGTGCGGGTGACCAGTCGGTGAACATCGGCGGCCTCTACGGCGCCATCGGCGCGCTCATCGCGCTGGCTCACCGCGACCACAGCGGGGCGGGTCAATTCGTCGACGTCAGTGTGACGGCCGCCTGCAACGTCACCTGCGAGCAGACCACCTACCACTGGCTGGTGAATCAGGCGGTCTGCCTGAGGCAGACCGGACGGCACGCCTACCCGATCCGGAGTGCCCCGGTCCAGGTGCGCTGCGCTGACGGGCATTACGCGACGACCGGCGTGCTCCCGCGCCGACCCGAGGAGTTCGCCCGGCTGCACGACTGGCTCGTGGAACTGGAACTCACCGACGATTTCCCCGAGGCCTTCTTCCTCGAGTTGGGTGCCGGCCGTGACCAGCCCGTGGACCTGTCGGCGATCGGCGAGGACGACGAGACGACGGCGATCCTCAGCGCGGCGCGAGATGCGATCAGGCTGATCGCCGCCCGGTTGCCGGCCAAGGAGTTCTTCGTCGCCAGCCAGCGGCGCGGGTTCCCCGCCGGTGCGATCCTGCCGCCCCACGAAGCGTTCGACGACGAGCACAACGTCGCCCGGGGCATGCACGTACGGGTCGAGCACCCCGAACTGGGCCGCACGGTGACCTACCCCGGTGCGCCGTACCTGTTCAGCGGCACTCCGACCGAACCGCCCAGCCGCGCTCCCCTGCTCGGCGAACACAATGCGCTGTTCGACGAAATCCTCTCCCCCGCCCACCCCGATACAAGCCCATGACCGGCGGCCACCGGCTCACCCACATCGGCATCTGCGTCCGCGACCTCGCGGTGGCCGTCGAGTTCTACTGCCAGGCACTCGGGTTCGACAAGATCGGCGAGATGCACGTGACCGACGATGCGAGCGCGCGCCTGCTCGCGGTCCCGGGTCTGGTGCTCGACCTCGTCTACCTGCAACGGGACGGCGTCCGGATCGAGCTGCTCAGCTACACCCGCCCCGAGACCACCGGTGACGGCACACCCCGTCCGATGAACGCGGTCGGCCTGACCCACCTCTCGTTCCGCGTCGATGACGTCGATGCACTGAGCGCGGCGATCGTCACCCACGGGGGCCGCCTGCTGGCCGACCGCACGGTCGCGTTCGTCGGAGGCAATCGCGGGCTGATGCTGACCGACCCGGACGGCAACCTGCTGGAACTCATCGAACGCCGGCCACGGCGTCATGACTAGTCAGATGGTCACTATCCGTTCATTTGTTCAGCCCAAGTGGTAGAGTGCCAGCGTGCCCGCGACCAGCGAGTTGATCTACTCGCCCTTCTCCAAGGCGATCTTCGACGATCCGTATCCGGTGTATCGGCGACTGCGCGCGGAAGCGCCCGTGTATCGCGATCCCGAGCAGCGCTGGTGGGTGCTGTCCCGGTTCGACGATGTGACTGCGGCCCTGCGCGACTGGGAGACCTACTCCTCGAAGTTGGGTCCGGCTCCGGAGAATCCCGATGACGACGGCCGCAAATACTCGGTGATCTCGATGGATCCCCCTCGACACGACCGAATTCGGGGCGTGCTCAAGGGGTTTTTCACCCCGCGCGCCGTCGCCGCCATGGAGACCGCCCTGCAGGCCGTGGTCGATCATCACCTCGGCCGGTTGAAGTCCGGTACCACCGTCGACGCGATGGAGGCGTTCGCCTTCTCGGTGCCCACCGACGTGATCGGCGACCTACTCGGTGTTCCGCAGGCCGATCGCGAACAGTTGCGCGTCTGGTGGGAGGCATTCCTCACCCGGCACGAGGGTGAAGTGGCGATGCCGGCCGGCGCGATCGAGGCCAACCGCAAGATCAGCGCCTACATCGGCGACCTGATCGAGACTCGGCGCACCGCCCCGGGCGACGACCTGATCAGCATCGTGCTGCAGGCCACCTTCCACGACCCGGAAATCGGTCAGGATCGCGCGCTGACGCCGCACGAAGTGCTGATGTTCTGCAACCTGTTGTCGGCCGCGGGTTCGGAGACCACGCAGAAGCTGATCTCCAACGGACTGGTCGCCATGCATGATCACCCCGACCAATGGCAGCGAATCGTCAACGACCCCAGTCTGATACCCGCCGCCGTGAACGAGGCGTTGCGCTACGACACACCCAGCCACTGGGTGGCGCGCACGCTCACCCGGCCCGTCGAGTTGCACGGCGTCACCATGGACGCCGGGGACTGGGTGCTGCTGCTGCTGGGCAGCGCAAATCGCGACGAGCGCCGCTACGAGGATCCCGACCGGTTCGTCCTCGACCGGCCGCGCGGCACCGACGTCTACTTCGGGTGGGGCATCCACATCTGTCTGGGCCAGTGGTTGGCCCGCCGTGAGGCGCAGATGGTGTTCGAGTACATGGCTCGACACTTCCCGAACTACACCATCGGCGCACACGAACGCGTTCTGACCGCCACGGTCCGCGGCTACACCAGCGTGGAGATGACGTTGCGCTGACGTGCAACGGCGAAGGAGTGACCGACCCGATGACCGCACTGACACGCGCGCAACTCACGGCCATCGCGCAGCGATGGACCCAGGCCAACGCCGCCGCCGAGAGTGTCGGTGACTGGCGAAGCCTGTCGGTGTTCTACGCCGATGACGCGACCTACGGATGGAGCGTGGGTACCGAGTGGGACGTGATGTGCGTCGGCGTCGACGAGATTCGCGATATCGCGCTGGGGCGGGAGATGGACGGTCTGCTCGGCTGGCGTTACCCCTACGCCCGACTCCTCATCGACGATGACGCAGGTGAGATGGTCGGATTCTGGCGGCAGCTCGTCCTCGAATCCGACGGTGCACCGCGGGAAGTGCACGGGATCGGAGCCAGCTGGTTCGGCTTCGCACCGGACGGCAGGTTCGCCTGGCAGCGCGATGTCTTCGACCGGGGTCACGTCGCCCTGGTCTTTGCCGACCTGGCGAATCGGGGTCGGCTGAGCCCCACCATGCTCGAGCGCCTCCGCGACCGGGCCGAGGGCGCCGTTGCGCCCGGCTACTACCCGCCCGGTGGCACCCCGGTGCCGCTGTGGCCGCGCTGACCAGACGGTAGAACAGTCGCTCGCAGAGGAGGAAATCGACATGCCCCTTCAGGACCATCACCAGATAATCTCCGTCGACGACCACCTCGTGGAACACCCCCGGGTGTGGCAGGACAGGCTTCCTGCCAAGCACCGTGCGGCGGGACCACGGATCGTCGAGCTCGACGGCAAACACCTCTGGTCCTATGAGGGTGTCACCTATCCGACCATCGGTCTGAACGCCGTCGCGGGCAAGCCGATGGAAGAGTGGGGCATGGATCCGGTGCGCTACGAGGACATGATCCCCGGCTGCTACGACCCCGTCGCACGGCTGGCCGACATGGACCTCGACGGCATCCAGGCGGCCCTGTGCTTCCCCTCGTTTCCCGGCTTCGCCGCCGGCACCTTCCAGCGCGCCAGGGACAAGGAACTCGCGTTGCTCTGCGTCAAGGCGTGGAACGACTTCTACATCGACGAGTGGTGCGCGACGG
The DNA here is from genome assembly GCA_900078775.1 of Mycolicibacterium aurum. Taxonomy (GTDB): domain Bacteria; phylum Actinomycetota; class Actinomycetes; order Mycobacteriales; family Mycobacteriaceae; genus Mycobacterium; species Mycobacterium aurum_A. The sequence continues at coordinate 5,153,153 of LT549889.1, read as the reverse complement.
CGCCGGATCGCTATATCCCGTTGGCGCTGCTGCCCATCTGGGACATCGACGCCTGTGTCGCCGAGGCCGAACGGACTGCGGCGATGGGGGCACGCACGGTGTCGTTCCCGGACAGCCCGGTGCCGCTGGGCCTGCCCTCGTTCCATTCCGATCACTGGGACCGCCTGTGGCGGGTGTGCTCGGAGCACAGGATGCCGGTCTCGATGCACTTCGGCTCCGGCGGTTATGTACCCGGCTTCTCCTACTCGTCCATGGCGACGTATTCGACGCTGGAGGCGGTAAGCGGCGAACGCCCGATGCCCGACTCACCGTTCGCGGTGGCGATCACCCTGTTCGCCACCAACCTGATGTGGTCGACTGTCGACCTGCTCTTCTCGGGCAAGCTGCAGCAGTTCCCCGATCTGCAGTTCTCGCTCGCCGAGGGCGGCATCGGCTGGGTGCCCTACATTCTCGAGCGGTCGGACTATGTGTGGGAGCGGCACCGCTACTACCAGTCGATCGACTTCGACGCACGTCCGTCGGACCTGTTTCGGCAGCACTTCTACGGCTGCTTCATCGACGACGAACACGGGTTGGCGAACCGGCACGTGATCGGCGTGGACCGTATCACCATCGAGAGCGATTACCCGCACTCCGATTCGACGTGGCCCAACACGCGAAAGCGCGCGGCCGAGGTGCTCGCCGAGGTGCCCGATGACGAATGCTCGCTGATCGTCGAGGAGAACGCCCGCCGGATGCTGAACTTCCCCAGAACGGCCGCCTGAGCGACCGCGCCTCGATACGCATCCGGCGACGTCACGCCGGGGAGAACACCCCCGGCGACTTCGCGTAGTCCACGGTGGACAACTCGGTCATCCCGCCGTCGATGTGCAGCACCGTGCCGGTCACGAATGCGGCGTCGTCGCTGGCGAGAAAGGCCACCGCGGGGGCGATCTCGGAGTCCGGATCGGCGCCGCGCTTCATCGGTGAGGCTTCGGCGGTGCGGGTGTAGTTGTCCCACTCGGTGCCGATCATGTCGCGCTGCACGTCGGTCAGGGCGAACGGACAGACGGCGTTGACCCGGATACCGTGCGCCGCCCACTCGTTGGCCGCTACCTTGGTCAACGCTCCGATCGCCCCTTTGGCCGCGGAATAGGGCCCCGTGTAGGCGATTCCGCCCAGCGCGGAGCCGGAGACGAAGTTGATCACCGAAGCCTTACCTGCCGCCCTGAGGAACGGGTGCGCCAGTTGCATGAAGCGGAAGGTGGCTCTCGGGCCGGTAGCCTCCGACAGTTCCCAATCCTTGTCGCTGACCAACTCCAACGCCTTGGGCATCGCGAAGTACTGGGCGGCATTGACCAGCACATGCAGCTCCCCGTCGGTGGCGGCCGCTTCGACCGCCGCGGAGATATCGTCACGCTTTGCCACGTTGGCACGCACGAAATGCGCCACCCCGCCGGCCTGCTCGATGAGGCCGATACATTCGGCGGCCTTGTCCTCGTTGAGATCGACGATGGTCACCCGGGCCCCCTCGGCCGCGAGTCGTCGCGAGATCGCCCTGCCGAGGCCTTGAGCCCCACCGGTGACCAATGCGTTCCGCTTCTCCAACCGCGCCATGGGCTTCCTCCCTGCGTGTAACAGTTGAACAGACTTCGTTCTATCATCCAATATGATGACAGACCGCTGCACGGCGGTGGCGGAAAGGGGTATCGAATGCGGGTCCAAGTGGATCGGGATCTCTGCGAATCCAACGCGGTCTGCGTGGGCCTGGCCCCGGATGTCTTCGAACTCGACGATGACGACCTGGCCATCGTGCGGACCGGCGTGGTGCCCGCCGAACACGAAGACGCCACCCGCTCGGCGGTCCAGCTGTGCCCGAAGGTCGCGCTGTCCCTGGTCGAGGACCAGGTGTAGCAGCGATGCGAATAGGACTCACCGACGAACAGGCCATGCTGCGCGACACCACTGCGCGGCTGGCCGAGACGCTGGCCACCACCTCCGCCGATGACGTGGCGACCGGGCAGCGGCTGGACGCGCAGTGGCATCGGATCGTCGAGCTCGGCGTGCCGGCGCTGCGCGCCCTCGAGTACTGCGGACTGGACTCCAGCGGTGTCGAAACCGCGCTCGTGCTTGAGGAATTGGGCCGTCGACTGGTTGCGGTACCCGTTCTCGGACAAGCGGTGCTGGCCACCGAACTGCTGTACGCGGCCGAAGCCCACAAAGAGGTCGAACTGGTCGCCGAGGGTACGTGGCGGGCCGCCCCGGTGCTGACCGCCGATCTGAGCGACTTCGCCGACACACCGCAGACCGGCGTCGCGCTGGACTCCGCCGGTGCGACCCAGAGTCTCTACGTGGTGCGCGACGGGGCTTCTCGCCTGCTGATGTGCGCTGCGCTCAGCGTCGAATCAGTAAGCGGCGAATCGGGAAGCACCGAGACCAATCTGGATCTCACACGCACGATCCGCAGGCTCGCCGCCGACGCCGTCGACACGGCGAGCCCGCTGGGAGAACCGATCAGCGCCGACCGATGGACGGCCGTGCAGGCGACGGCATTGACCGCGGTGGCGGCGGATCTGGTCGGCGTGATGGCCGGTGCGCTCGACGACGCGGTGCGCTACGCCGGCGAACGGGTGCAGTTCGGGGTCAGGATCGGCAGCTTCCAAGCCATCGGACACCTACTCGCCGATTCACTCGTCCGACTCGAAGGCGCGCGCAGTTGCCTCTGGCACGCCGCGTGGGCGCTCGACCATCTCCCCGCCGACGAGGCCCTGCTGGCCGCCCGCACGGCGAAGGCCTACGCGTCGGCTGCGGGACGAGACGTCGTCGAAACGGCGATGCAGGTACTCGGCGGAATCTCCATCACGTGGGAACACGAAGCACATCTGCGATTGCGGCGAACATTGTTGAACCGGCGGCTTTTCGGTGACGAGAGCCTCCAGTACGCAGCGATCGCCGACATGCGGATCAACGATCGCGACCTGGGCTAGCGAGGATCATGGACTTCACCGACACCCCCGAGGAAGCCGCCTTTCGGGCACGCCTGCGCGCCTGGCTGAACGAGAACACCGCGGCAGCGGCCATTCCCGACGATCCCGCCGCCAGGGCCGATGCCGCGAACGCGTGGCATCACACGCTCTACGAGGCCGGATACATCGGCCTGTCGTTTCCCGTCGAATACGGCGGGCACGGCCTGTCCTCGGTCTACGAGGCGATCCTCAACGAGGAGCTGGGCCGCGCCTCGGCCCCGCCGATCGAGGGGATCGGGCATCTGGCAAACGCGTTACGGTTGTTCGGAACCGAACGACAACGCGCCGAACTGCTGCCCGGGCTCCTGTCGGGCGCGGTCCGCTGGTGTCAGGGGTTCAGCGAGCCCGAGGCCGGCTCCGACCTCGCCGGGCTCAAGACCAAGGCCGAGGCCCTCGGTGGGGCCGACGGCGAGGGTCCGGCGCGGTTCCGGATAACCGGCCGCAAGATCTGGACCAGTTTCGCCGCCGTCGCCGACTGGTGTTTCCTGCTCTGCCGGACCGAGCCCGAGGCGGCCAAGCACGCGGGGATCTCGGTCCTGCTGGTACCGATGTCGACACCGGGCATCGAGGTGTCTCCCATCGTCAATGCCGCCCGTAACCGGGAATTCGCCGAGGTGACCTTCACCGATGTCGAGGTGCCCGCGGAGAACCTCCTCGGCGAACGCGGCCAGGGCTGGTCGATCGCCAACCAACTCCTGGCCTATGAGCGTGGCCCCAGCGACATCAACTGGATCAGCCGACTGGCAGTTCAGCTGCGCGGGCTGGAGGACGATGTGCGCTGCGGCCGCATACCGGACACGCCGGCGACACGAGCCCGGCTGGGGCAGGCATACACCGAGCTGCGCGCCCTCGAGGTCAAGGTGCAACGGTCGCTGACCGAGCGGTGTAACGGCACGCTCCCCGGCGCGGAAGGGTCGGTCGACAAACTGCTGATGTGTCGGACCGATCAGACGTTCGGCCACACCATGATGGACCTTCGCGGCAGCGCCGCGGTGCTCACCGAGGGCCTGGAGTGGGATCTGTACGTCTGGTCGCGGGCCGCCGGGATCTATGGCGGAACCGCGCAGATCCAACGCAACATCGTGGCCCAGCGCGTGCTGGGTCTGCCGCGAAGCTGACCTACTTGGTGCGGTAGTGCTCCAGTGCCGCGCGCATCCCGGACAGCCGCCGGCGCATCAGCTCATCTCCTTCACCGGCGTCGATCTTGGCGGCGACCTCGGCGATCTCGGCCTCCAGGCGTCCGCAGGCCTCGTCGCGGGTGAGCAGGTCCTGATCGGCCCAATCGTCGTGGGCAATGCGTTCACTGGGGTCCATATTCGCCCTTCCCGGCCGGTCGCGCTACAGTGCAACTAATCACAATTTGTTTAGTTGTTATGCTCTGTCACTCTAACAGCTTCCCGGGAAGGATCGACGATGCCGCTGCAACCGTCCATGAAGCTCCTGTCCGTCGACGATCACCTGATCGAGCCGCCGCACGTGTGGAGCGACCGACTGCCGAAGAAGTATCGCGAGGACGGCCCACGCATCGTCGAGTTCCCTCGGGACGGCAAACCCCCGATGCACCAGTGGGTGTACGAGGGCCGCAGCTATCCCAACATCGGTCTGAACGCCGTCGCGGGCAAATCCCCCGAGGAGTTCGGCGTCGATCCGGTCCGCTACGACGACATGATCCCCGGGTGTTACGACCCGAAGGCCCGGCTGGCCGACATGGACATCGACGGGGTGCACGCGATGCTGTGTTTCCCGTCGTTTCCACGGTTCTGCGGCACGGTCTTCCTGGAGGGCACCGACAAGGACCTGGCACTGCTCAGCGTGCAGGCCTGGAACGACTTCTCGCTCGACGAGTGGTGCGCGACGGACCCGGCCCGATTCATCCCGATGATGATCAGCCCGCTGTGGGACGTCGGATTGATGGTCGCCGAGATCGAGCGCAACGCCGCCAAGGGGTGCCGGGCCGTCGGACTGCCCGACAATCCGATGAACCTGGGACTGCCGAGCTTCCACACCGCGCACTGGGATCCGGTGTGGTCGGCGCTTGAGGAAACAAACATGACCGCGGTGATGCACTTCGGATCCGGCGGCATGCCGCCGTCGACCGCACCCGAGGCGCCGTTCGCGGTGATGGTGACCCTGATGGGCACCACGTCGATGGCCGCGGCCGTCGAACTGGTCTTCTCGCCGGTGTTCCACAAGCATCCGAACCTGAAGGTGGCGTTCTCCGAGGGCGGGATCGGTTGGATGCCCTACCTGGTGGAACGCGCCGACTACGTGTGGCGCAAGCACAAGTACTACCAGAACATCCACCCGACCATCGCTCCCTCAGAGCTGTTCCGGCGCAACATCACCGGGTGTTTCATCGAGGACGAGGTCGGCGTGGCGATGCGCCACCAGATCGGCATCGACAACATCACCTGGGAGTGTGACTACCCGCATTCGGATTCGTTCTGGCCCAAGAGCCGGGCCCGCGCCGAGGAAATGCTGGCAGACGTCCCCGACGAGGACGCCGCCAAGATCGTCGAGCTCAACGCGCGACGCTGGTACGCCTTCCCCGAAGAGGGCTTCCAGTCGACCACGGCCGACACCGGCTGGCGACCCAACAATGGCGAACCCCCGGAGTATGACTACGACGCGGTCATGTCCGACCACGGCGGTGTGGGGTACGGCGCGTTCATCGAGAACCTCGCCAACCAGATGCAGAACAAGGAACAGAAGGCCTGAGAGCCGCACCCCAGCGGTGCGGCATCGCGGCCCGGCATCACGGTGCAGCCAGGACGGACCGCCATCCCTCGATGGCCAACAGGCGTCCGGACGAGGCGAGTGTGACGAACAACGTCTCACCGGTGGCATCGAGGGTCATGTTCGTCGTCATCGGGTCATCCAGCGGTATCGCACCGAGCAACTCCCCCGCCGCCGAGAACGCCGTCACGCCGCCGGCGCCCAGGGTGGCGACCACGATCGTGCCGTCATCGGCGACGCACACACCGTCGGCTCCGCCGATGTTGAGCGGCCCGCCGCTGGGCACGGTGGCCAGACCGCGTCCACCGGCGATCTGGCCCGCCCCGGTGAGGGTGAACTCCCAGACCCGCCGGGTCCGGGTCTCCGCCACGTACACCCGAGTGCCGTCGGGTGCCAGCGCCACACCGTTCGGCATCTCCAGGGGATAGACCACCTCGCGCAACCCGTCCTCGACGGTGCCGTAGAGCAGCCCGGTCATCGCACGCTTTCGATCCGCGGTGGTTCCGCCGTCGGTGACGTAGAACCCGCCGTCGGCGTCCACACAGATGTCGCTGGGACGCACCAGCGGCAGGGTCCGCCCGCCGCGGGCGACGAACTCCGTGGCCAGGGTGCGCACCGACCCGTCCGTCTCGATCAGCTGCAACTGCGGGGTCACCGGGTTCGCGGCCGGGCCGACCGGCCGGTACAGCGACGCGGCACCGTCGAAATCGTAGGGCCACCAGCCCATGCCGAACGACGACCCGCCGTTCTGACACACCACCAGGCGGCCATCGGGCAACCTGCCCAACCCGTTGGGGCCGCCCCCGACCTCGGCGACCGTCTCGGTGGTGCCGTCCGGATGCACCCTGGTGATGCGCCCGGCCGCCATCTCCGAGACCAGCACCGATCCGTCATCCTCGGCGATCGGGCTCTCCGGGAACTCCAATGTATCGGTCAGACACCGTATTTCACTCATCGGCCCGTCCTTGCCACCAGGTTCGGAAGACAGGGTCGGCCAGCGGAATGTCCCCGACGCCGACCTGGCTGCGCGGCCAGTCCGCCGCAGGTTGATCCAGCGGTGAAACCGGATGGGCGGCGCCGTACCACAGGCGGTGACGCCGGTGCAGAAACAGCCACCGGCCGTCCACCCGCTCATAGCGGTCCTCGTACCGGATCAGTTGATCGAGGAATCCGTCAGCCCTGGTGTGCGCGAAGCACTGTGCCCAGACCTGCCCGCTCGCCACGTCATCGCCGTCGAGATCGATCAGGTGGTTGGCCACCAGGATCACCGCGACGAGGCTGTCGCGGAGACTGTCGGCCATCAGGCTGCGCAGCCCGTCGGGACCCGCGCCATGCCCGCCGAAGCGTGCACGCGGTGAGAACAGCGCGGCCATCGCGTCCACGTCGCGGGCTTCGACAGCCGCGCAGTACCGCAGGGCCAGGGTGCGGATCTCCTCGCGCGCAAGTAATTCGGCCAGTCGCTGATCGGTCATCGCGTCATCCCCCCGTCACGAACACATCCTGCCCGGTGATCGCGGAGGCTCCGCCCGAGGCCAACCACAGCGACACGTCGGCGACCTCCTCGGGCGAGATCAGTCGGCCCAGCTTGTTCATCGCCGCCAGGCGGGCACGCACGGTGCCGGCATCCACGCCGTCCTCGGCGGACCGGCGGGCGATGTAGGCATCCATCAGTTCACCCTGCACGCTGCCCAGTACCAGCGTGTTGACTCGGATGCCGATGCCGCCGACCTCGACTGCCAGCGTCTGCGCCAGCGCGGACAGGCCCAGCTTGGCGGCCGCGTAGTGCGCCTTGCCGGGCAACACCGAGCGTGCCGCACTCGACGACAGGAACTGGATGTTGCCACGACCCGCTGGAATCATGACTTGCCGCAACGCTTCCCGGGTCAGTATCGCGGGTGCGATGAGGTTGGTGGCCAGCACATCCCACCAGTTGTCCAGCGTCGCCTCGCTGACGGGCTGATCGGTGCCGGGAACTGCCGCGTTGTTGACGAGCACGTCCAGCCGGCCCCATCGAGCGCCGATCGCGCTGACCGCATCACGACACTGCGCCTCGTCGCGGATGTCCACGACGTGGACCGAGGCCGCGCCGCCCGCGTCTGTCACTGCGTCTGCGGTGACCGCCAATTCGTCTGGCCGGCGTGCCAGTAGCGCGACGCGCGCGCCGCAGGCCGCATACCGGCGGGCCAGTGCCCTGCCGATCCCGCCGCTGGCGCCGGTGATCGCGACGACGCGATCGGCCAGCCCGGCAGTTGTGTCGGTCATCCGTCCAGCAGCATCTTCGCCATCGGGGTGCCCGCGGGAAACGCCCCGGTGATTCCCGCGCTGAGATAACCCGAATCGGTGATCATGGTGATCCCGTTGACGACACCGGCGGCCGCACTGCACAGAAAAAGCAGCGGGTACGCCTGCTCCATCGGCGTCGCGGCGGCCACCCCGACCGCGTCGCGGAAGTCGGCCCCGAAGTCCAGCCACAGCTCGGCATTGGCCTGCGCGAGCGGGGTGTCGGTGGGGCCGGGGCAGATGGCGTTGATCCGGATGCCGTCGGCGATCATGCTCATGGCCTCACGTGCGACGTACGCGCACACCGCCTGCTTGGTGAACATGTAGTGCGCGCAGCCGTTGTCGACCGCCCAGGCCGCTGCGGTGTCGAAATCCTCGATATCGAGGAACTCGACGAGCTTGTCCCAGTTCGAGCGCCAGGCCAGTCCGGCGGCCGACGAGATGAAACCGATCGACGAACCGCGCGCGAGCGCACCGTCGGCACGCAGCCGCTCGATGAGATGGCGGTGCCCGAGGAAATTGATGCGCTCGATCCCGGGGCCGTCGGCCACACCGGCGCAGGCGAACAGCGCATCCACGGGGCCACCGCACTCGGTGGCCGCCTTCTCGATGCCGGCCTTGTCCGCCAGATCGACTCGGATCGCCGTCACGCCCGCCAGATCGCAGGGCGCGTAATCCATCACCACCACCTCGGCGCCGGCCTCGAGGGCCAGGCGTGCGGTGGCATTGCCCATTCCGGTGGCACCACCGACGACGAGCACACGCTTGCCCCGGTAGGAGAAGGCGTCGAACAAACTCATGAGCGGCTCCTTGTTCTCGACAGGGTGACACAATCCTACACTCAGTGTTCTATTGTTTTACGGTGGTTCCATCAAGTGCAGTGGCCGCGAGCGTATGCACGATCGGAGTCGCCCACCTTGTGCGCCCTCGTTGGTTCGAGACACTCAACCGGCGACTCGGATTCGCCACACACACCCGGCGGTGGGTCTACGTGCACGGCGTCATCGAGACCGGTCTGGGACTGGGTCTCGTCTCCACGAGATTGCGCGGGGCGACTGCGGCAGCGGGCGTGCTGTACCTCGGACACCTGCTGACGAACCTGCTACGCACCCGTCAGCGCGATGGGCAGGCGTACCGGGCCCCGTAGCGAGGTGTTCGTGGACCAGACGGTGGGGGCGGCCGGCGCGATCGCCGAGACCTGGGTGACCAGTTCGCGAAGCACCGCCTGGGCTTCCATCCGCGCCAGCGGTGCCCCGATACACATGTGCGCACCGTGGCCGAAGGCGATGTGACTGCGGGGATTGCGGTCGGCTCGGTACGTGTCCGGATCATCGAAGACGAGCGGGTCACGATTCGCCGCGGCGAAGTTCAACATCAGTCGTGACCCAGCGGGGATGGTCACCTCGCCCACGCGGTAATCGGCTCGGGTGTACCGGTAGAGGTTCTGGATGGGACTCGAAAAGCGCAACTGCTCCTCGACGGCGCTCGGGATGAGCGACGGATCGGCGCGGATCATGTCGAACTGGTCGGGATGGTGGGCCAAGGTGTCGAACATCCCGCCGAGCAGGTTCGTCGTCGTCTCATTACCCGCGATCAACAACAACACCGCGATGAGGAACAGCTGATCCTCGGTCAGCTCGCCTTCGTCATTGTGCGTCAGCAACCGGCCCAGCACGGTGGTCGAGTCTTTCAGGCCGCCCCGGGAGAACTGCTTCATGAAGTAGCGGCGCAATGCGGCCAACGATGCCAGTGCCTTCGCCGAACGCACCACACCACGGCCGGTCGGTTCGAAGTCCACGATCTGCATGCCGGCCTCGGACCACGCCCGGAACTGATCGACATCAGCGTCGGGAACACCAAGGATGTGCGCAATCACGCGCATCGGCATCGGAATGGTCAGGCGCCGCACGACATCACAGCCCGGGTCGTCGAGCAGGTCGGCCACCAGTTCGGCCGCGAGTCTGTCGATCATCTCCTGCCAGTCGGCCATCGCACCTTTGCTGAACGCCGGTTGCACCTGTTTACGCAGCCTTGCGTGTTCGGCGCCGTCGGTGAGCACCAGCACCGGTGCCGCGATCTTGACCCGTGTCACTCCCTCGGTGCTGGTGACCGCGTCGGTATCGCGCAGGGCCGCGCGCACGTCGGCGAGCCGACACAGTATCCAGGTGGCCCGCTTGGGGTTGTAGTGCACTCCGCCGGACCGATGCAACGCCCGGAACGCGTCGAACGGCTGCGCGGCCACCGCGCGGTCCAACGGGTCGTAATCGGTGTTGATGGCCCCGGTCCAGCCGGCGTGACCCCGTCGCCACGTGCGGACCGTCGCGGCGGTGTTGAGCCGCAACGCGGAGGAAAGCGCCCCGGCGAACGCGCCACGCGCTTCTGCGCGCCGCGGCGTGGTCACCGGCCCTGGAATCGCGGGTCGCGTTTCTCGGTGTACGCCGCGACTCCCTCGGCGACATCCTCGGTGCCCGCGACCTGCTCCACGAGCAACGCCTCGGTGTGGAAAGCGGCGGCGCGATCCACATCCAGGGCCTGATTCAGCATCGCCTTCGCGGCCGCGATCGCCCGCGTCGGGCCGGCGGCAAGGCGCTCGGCCCACTCCCCGGCGAGTGCATCGAGATGCGCTCGGTCAGCGACGATCTCGTTGACCAGACCGACACGGTGCGCTTCTGAGGCGGACAACTCCTCACCGAACAGCAGTAACCGCTTGGCCACGTTGAACGGCACCTTGCGGGCGAGCAGATAGGCGGCACCCCCGTCCGGGGCCAGCCCACGGCGCACGAAGAGTTCGATCAACCGGGCGCTTTCGACGGCCACGACGAGGTCGCAGGCCAACACCATGCTGGCGCCCACCCCGGCGGCGACCCCGTTCAACGCGCAGATCACCGGTTTGTCGCAGTCGAGGATCGCGGACACGACGGCTTGGGATCCGGTCCGCAGAATGCGGGCGGCGTCGCCGGCTATCCGGTCCGGACTGGGACGCATGTTCGGGTCGCGCAGATTGGGGCCCGTGCAGAAGTGCCGCTCGCCCGCGGCGCCGAAGACCACGGCGCGGATCTGCGGATCACCCGACGCCTCGACCAGGTTCTCGATCAGCTCACGCTGCATGGCACGGGTGATGGAATTGCCGGCCTCGGGACGGTCGAGCGTCAGCCACCGCACCCCGCCCTCGGTGCGGACGGCCAGACCGGTGCTCACAGCGCGATCGGAACGCTGGCCGGGCCGCGCACCGAGTTGGTGTGGACGAACTGCACCGCGGATTCATCGACCGTCCACTCCGGGAACCGCTTGAGCGTCTCCTCCAACGCAACCCGGGCCTCCAGCCTGGCCAGCGCGGCGCCGAGACAGAAGTGCGATCCGTGACCGAAGCTGAGGTGGCGGATGCCCGTTCGGGTCACGTCGAAGGTGTCGGCGCGGTCGTACTGACGCTCGTCACGACCGGCCGAACCGGTGAGCAGCGCGACCTTCTTACCGGCCGGGATCACGGTGTCGTGATACGTCGTGTCTTTGCGGCTGAATCGGCCCTGGATCGGTGACGGCGCGTCGTAGCGGAGCAGTTCCTCCACGGCACCGCCGATCAGCCCGGGATCCTGCACGAGCTTGGCGCGCTGGTCGGGATTGCGAGCCAGCGTCAGCGCCGCCCATCCCAACAACCTGGCCACTGTCTCGTTGCCCGCGACGTTGATCATCGCGATGAACACCAGAAGCTCGCCGTCGTCGAGCCGGCGCGGATCGACGTCCGGCGCGACCAGATCGGAGTCCATCAGATCGCTGACCACATCCGCCATGCGGTGCTGCCGCCGTACCTCGATCTGCTCGCGGTAGTAGGCGAACAAGTTCGCCGACGCCTCATCACCGGCCGCGCTGCGCTCGGGATTGCCTTCATCACGGTGCACCTGCGCATCCGACCACTCGCGCAGGTTGTCATGGTCTTCTTCTGGGAAGCCCAGCAGCGAGCTGATCACCATGACCGGCAGTTTGGCCGAGAAGTCCCGGACGTAATCGAAACCACCCGACCCGACATACCGGTCGAGGTATCCCCGACACAGCCCGCGGACATGGTCCTCCAACTGGGCGATCCGGCTTCGGAAGAACGTCCGGTTCACCATCTTCCGCATGTACGTGTGGTCCGGCGGATCCATCATGATCATCGCCTTCGGGGCACCCCAGGGATCGTCGGTGATCATGTCGAGCGTGATCCCGTGCTCGGAGGAGAAGGACTCGGTGTCCAGCGATGCGTCCATGACGTCGTCGAATCGGCTGAGCGCGTAGAAGTCGTACTCCGGGTTGTAGTAGACAGGCGCTTCGTCACGCATCCGTTTCCACACCGAGTACGGTTCGGCGTGCAGGCTGTGATCGAAGGGATCCCACCGCAGATCCGTCGTCGTCATCGCACCCTCCTTTCGCTTGGAACACTATTACAGTAAGTGTCTAATTGCACTACCATGCGTTAGCATTCGCAGACTTACCCGGTCGGCACTCAGGAGGTAGCTCAGGTGGAAACGCGCGAGATGGACCACGTCGTCTACGAGAAGGACGGCGCGATTGCGCGCATCATCCTGAACAATCCGGACCGGGCCAACGCCCAGACCTCGGAGATGGTGCACAGCGTCAACGCCGCCCTCGACGACGCGCAGTACGACTACGACATCAAGGTCGTGATCATCAAGGCCAACGGCAAGGGCTTCTGCTCGGGCCATGTCCCCGACGGCAGCTACCCCGAGTTCAAGGCCGAACTCGACGCCTCGGGCAAGGTCTGGCGCTCGGCGGCGCAACTGTTCCTCTGGCCGGTGCTCAAACTCTGGGAGTTCCCCAAACCGGTCATCTCCCAGGTACACGGATACGCCATCGGCGGGGGCACCACCTGGGCGTTGATCCCGGAGATCACCGTCTGCAGCGATGACGCATGGTTCCAGATGCCGCTGGTACCCGGTTTCGGGCTGCCCGGCTCGGAGACGATGTTCGAACCCTGGGTGTTCATGAACTACAAGCGGGCGGCCGAGTATCTCTACACCGCCCAGAAGATCACCGCCGAACAGGCGCTCGAATTCGGGTTGGTGAATCGCGTGGTGCCGCGGGATCGACTGGAGGCCGAGGTCGAGGAATTGGCGGCACGAATCGCCAAGGCGCCGTTGATCACCCTGCAGGCGACGAAGGCGGGAATCCTGCGGGCCTGGGAGAACATGGGCTTCCGAACCCACCAGCAGGCCAGCAACGACCTGCAGGCGGTCGTGACCGGATCCAAGGAGTTCCAGAACTACGTGGCCGAACTGATGAAGAAGGCCGCCAAACCCGCCGACCGGATCTGACCGTGCCGCTGGCGCCGGTGGTGCGGTTCGGGGGCGGACCGCAGATCGAATCGCTGCGCACCCGATTGCGGTCGTGGCTCGCCGAACACCTGCCCGACGAGTTCCGCCGCACGGCGGCCAATCCCGACTATCTGCCGCGGGACGCACACGAGCGGGCGGTGGTGTTCTGTCGCCGGCTCCACGAGCAGGGGTGGTTCATCCCGCACTGGCCCACCCAATTCGGCGGCGGTGGCCTCAGCGTGGTCGAGCAGGTCGTGATCCGCGAGGAACTGGCCTACGCGGGCGCACCATTGGTGAACACCAACGGCGTCAACATGCTCGCGCCCGTGCTGTTCCGGTTCGGGACCCCCGAGCAGCAGGCCGAACACCTGCCGAAGATCGCGAACTCCGAACGGATGTGGGCACAGGGCTACTCCGAGCCCGAGGCGGGATCCGACCTCGCCGCCCTGCGGATGACGGCCCGACGCGACGGTGAGCACTACATCCTCGACGGCCAGAAGACATGGACGAGCAACGGTGTGCTGGCTGACTGGATCTTCGTCCTGGCCCGCACCGCGCCGGTGAAAGACAAGCGCCAGGAGGGGATCTCGTTCTTCCTCGTCGACCTCGACAGCCCCGGCATCACCCGTAGGCCGATCCGTTCCATGACCGGCTACCCGACCTTCGCCGAGGAGTTCTTCGACGGGGTCCGGGTACCCGCGGCCAACATGGTGGGCGCCGAGGGTGAGGGCTGGAGGGTCGCCAAGGCACTGCTGGTCGCCGAACGCTCCAATGTCACCCGGGCCGCGCAAGCGCAGCGTTACCTCGACGAGCTGGTCGACTGGTGCCACCGGCAGCGCGGAACCGATCACGATCCGCTCGCCGATCCGGTCAACCGGCTCGCCCTGGCCCGTGCAGTGGAACGCGTCGAGGTGGGCCGCGCCCTGTCGTACAAGGTGGCCCACCAGCAGGCCGCCGACCAACTGGACCCGGCACTGCCCTCGCTGTCCAAGCTCTACCATTCCGAGCTCACCGCGGCGCTGCGCGACCTGGGCGCGCAGATCCTCGGACCCGCCGGTGCTTTGATGCCCGACGATCCCGACGCGGTCCTGCACGGCCACTTCTCCGAGGGGCTGCTGCTGTCCTTGCTGCACACCATCGGCGGTGGTACCAGCGAGATCCAGCGCGATCTGATTTCGACGGCGGGCCTTGGTCTTCCGCGCTAGGTGAACTGGGCGCGTCCCGCGGCGGCGGCCGAGCGCTGCTGCGCCACCGTCGCGATCGCCAACTCCAAGGGTTCGAACGACGCCAACTGTGCCGCTTCCACGGAAGCGATGAGGCGCTTGGTCAGTTCGACCGCTCCGGAATCCGCGGGTGCCAGCTCGGCGGCGATCGCGAGCGCGTCGTCCACCGCGGTTCCGGGCTCGGCGAGGTCGGTGACCAGACCCAACCCATGAGCATCCGGCGCGCTCAGCCGGCGCCCCCGAAGCAGCAGGGAGGCGGCCCGGTGCCTGCCCAACTGCTGGGTCAAACGCCAGGCGAGGCCGCCGTCGGGGACCACCGCGCGGGCCACGAACGGTGCCGAAAAGAACGCATCGCGTGCGGCGACCACCAGATCACAGGACAGCGCGAGGCTCCATCCCAGGCCGACGGCTGCCCCTTCGACGGCGGCGAGCGTCGGCACCTGGACCGCCCGCAACTGTGCCATCACCTGCTGAGCGTGCTCGACGCGGCCGGCCGGACCCAGCGGTCCACTGCCGTGCGCCGGACCGGTTTTCAGATCGCCGCCCGCGCTGAAAAAGCCCTCTGCACCGGCGATCACGATGGCGCGCGCGTCTGCGGCATCCGACAGCGCACCCGACAGCTGGGTCCAGGACTCGTAGCGAAGCGAGTTCCGCTGAGCGGGACGGTTCAGCAGGATGAGCGCGACACCGTCGCGGTCCTCGACGACGACCATGGGTTCCATGGCTGCCGCGCTCACTGGCGGTCGAGGAACGCGTCGATCGCCGCGCGGTGCTCGGGAGTGGTGAAGCACTCCGTTTCCGCGGAGATCCCGTATTCCAGGATCGCGGTGACGGCACGCTCGGCGTGCAGGTTGAGCGTACGTTTGGTGTCCTGCACCGCGCGGGCCGGC
This sequence comes from Mycolicibacterium aurum, assembly GCA_900078775.1. Classification (GTDB taxonomy): domain Bacteria; phylum Actinomycetota; class Actinomycetes; order Mycobacteriales; family Mycobacteriaceae; genus Mycobacterium; species Mycobacterium aurum_A. The sequence goes on along the minus strand of LT549889.1, from coordinate 5,137,710 downwards.
AGTGCTGCGAGCCGGTGCGCCAGTGCCAGTCCCTCGGTTTTGATCTCGGCGTGCGGCACCACCCGGTTGGCGAGCCCGAGTTCCACGGCTGTCGCCGCCTTGATCCGTTCCCCGAGAAGCAGGTACTCCTTGGCCTTGAGCAGGCTCATCAACAGCGGCCAGAGCACGGATCCGCCGTCACCGGCCACCAGGCCACTGGCGACATGCGTATCGGCGAAGAAGGACCGGTCCGACATGAGCACGATGTCGCACAGAACCGCGATGCTGCAGCCGAATCCGACAGCGGGACCGTTGACGGCCGCGACGATGGGCAGCGGGAAGTCGATCATGTCCCGCACGATCCGGCGTGCGTCGCGCATACCTTCGCGCCTGGTCACCGGATTCTCCACATGGGTGTGTAACCACTCGACGAGATCGCCTCCGGCGGAGAAGAAGTCGCCGGTCCCGGTCAGCAGCACCGCACGGGCGTCGGCGTCCTCACCCAGGGCGGACCAGAGCCGGGCGAACGCGCCGTGCATCCGGTTGTTGACCGCGTTGGCGTTACCGGGGTTGTTCAGCGTGACAATCCGTACCGGGCCGTCGGCGGCGACCAGGATCTCCTCACATCCGGTCAGGTCGGCTGTCCCCCGGGGTAATTCGGTCATCGAATCGCACCGGCCAGACGGTCGGTGATGATCTGCTCGGCCTCCGCGACAATCCGGGTCACGACCTCGCCCGCCGTCGGGATGTCGTCGATGAGACCCATCACGGTGCCGATCCACCACACCCCGGCTTCCAGATCACCGGTCTCGTAGACCTTGACCCCACGCTTTCCGGCGACCAGGTGTGCGATGTCCTCGAATTGACCCCCGGCATCGAGGATCTCGACGACCTCGCGCGAAATCGTGTTGCTCGCAACACGCCCCGTGTTGCGCAGGGTGCGGAAGATCAACTCGGTACCGAGTTCGTCGCCGGCGACGATGGCTTCCTTGACGTTCTGATGAATCGGCGACTCCACCGTGCACATGAACCGCGAACCCATGTTGATGCCGTCGGCGCCCAGTGCGAGTGCGGCCACCAGACCGCGGCCGTCGGCGAACCCACCCGAGGCGATCATCGGGATCTCGATCTGCTTGGCCGCGGCCGGGATGAGCACCAGACCCGGGATGTCGTCCTCGCCGGGATGGCCCGCGCATTCGAACCCGTCGATGCTGATGCCGTCGACACCGAGGTCCTGCGCCTTGACCGCGTGCCGCACCGAGGTGCACTTGTGCAGCACCTTGATGCCGTTGTCGTGGAAAATCGGCAGGTGCGGTGCGGGATTGGCCCCCGCGGTCTCGACGATCTTGATGCCGGCGTCGACGATGACCTGTCGGTACTCGTCGTACGGCGGCGGATTGATCGTCGGCAGGATCGTCAGGTTGACCCCGAACGGCTTGTCCGTGAGATCGCGGGCACGCGCGATCTCGTCGGCCAGATCGGCCGGGGTCGGCTGGGTCAGTGCGGTGATCAGGCCCAGGCCGCCGGCCTCTGACACCGCGGCGGCCAACTCGGCACGGCCCACCCACTGCATGCCCCCCTGCACGACGGGCGCCTCGATGCCGAAAGCCTCGGTGAACTTGGTGGTGATCAAGCGGATTCCGTCCCTTCGGTTTTCGGTTGTTGGGGTATCCACGCCGGGCGACGGGTCGCCACGAACCCCTCGCGCTCGGTCGGTCTCGGCCAGTTCGGCGGGCGCTTCTGCAGGAATGCGGTGAACGCCTCGATCTGTTCTGCCGTCCCCATGGACGCCCAGTACCCGGACACGTCCACAGATGGCAGGTCGCCCGCCATCTCGCGCTTCATCGCCGCCCGCGCTGCGGGCCCGGTGTTGCGCACCCGGTCCAGCAGTGCCGCGGTCTCGTCGGCCAGCGCGTCGTGCGGGACGACCTTGCCGACCAACCCCAGGCGCTCCGCCTCGTGCGCGTCCACCCAGTCGTTGCCGTAGATCAGGTGGTTCGCGCGCAGCGTGCCGACCCGCCGCGGCAACCGCGCGGCGACGTAGGCCTCGTACACGCCGCGGGTGAGGTCGGGCACGCGCAGCCGGGCCTGATCGGAGGCGATGACGAGGTCGGCGAACAGCGTCATGACGAGCCCGCCGCCGAGCGCGTGCCCGTTCACCGCGCACACGACGATCTTCGGGATCTGGCCGAGCACCTCGAACGGCGTGATGTCGTAGGCCTCGGTGAAGGCGTCCCATCGGCGGTCCGGGTTGTCCACGGCGTTCATGTCACCGCCCGCGCAGAACGCGTCGCCGGTGCCGGTGATGACGAGGAAGTCCAATTCCGGTTCGTCGGCGACGATCATCGCTGCGCGTTTGATGCCGTGATAACCGTCGGCGGTCAAGGCGTTGCGCTTCTCCGGCCGGCTGATCGTCACCGTGAGCGTGTCGCCGTCGATCCGGGCCGACAGTTCCGCGGCCCCGAGATCGACCTCGGTCGGCAATCCCGTCACGAGATGACCGCGATCAGTTCACCGACGGGATACGTACCGCCTTCCTCGACTTCCCACGACACGGTTCCCGAAGCGGGTGCCTCGATGTCCATCTCGACCTTGTCGGTGGCCAGCGAGTACAGCGGATCACCCTCGTCGACGCTCGCCCCGTGTGCGACGTAAAAGGTCGTGATCTCGGCTTCGGTGATGGCATCACCGGGCTTGGGCATGCGGACTTCGGTCACACGATCCTCCTGACGGCGTCGATCAACTGGGCGGCACCGGGCCTGCAGGCCGCCTCCAGGGTGGCCGCGCGCGGCACCGGCGTGTACGTGCCTGCGACCCGCTGAATCGGGGCTTCGAGGACGCCGAACAATTCGGTGCCCACGGCGGCGGCGATCTCGGCGCCCGGACCGCAGAACCCGACGGACTCGTGCGCGACGACCAGCCTGCGGGTGCGGCGCACCGACTCCAGCACGGTGTCCAGGTCCAGCGGCACCAGCGTGCGCAGGTCGACCACCTCGACCGAGACACCGTCGGCATTCAGTTGCTCGGCCGCCTCCAGGGCGGCGTGCACCAGCACCCCGTACGTGACGATCGTGACGTCGGTACCGCCGCGTTTGATGTCCGCCTGCCCGAGTGGGATGACGTAGTCGTCGAGCGGAACCGGCCCCCGGCCACCGCCGTAGTAGAGCTTCATCGACTCCACGAACAGGCAGGGATCCTCATCGGCCAGGCAGGCATTGAGCAGGCCGGCCGCGTCGGCGGCGGTGCTGGGCCACACCACCTTCAGGCCGGGGGTGTGCATCGCCCACGCTTCGAAGGCCTGCGAGTGCTGCGGGCCCGCGGCCATCCCCACCATCGTCCGGATCACCAGGGGAGCGCTCTGGCGGCCGCCGGACATGTAGCGCACCTTCGCGGCATGGTTGGCGATCTGGTCCATCGCCACACCGAGAAAGTCCATGAACATCAGTTCGGCCACCGGGCGCAGTCCCGCCAGCGAGGCGCCGATGGCCGCACCGATGATCGACGACTCGGCGATCGGTGTGTCCAGGACGCGGTCTTCGCCGTACTTGGCCGACAGGCTCGCGGTCACCTTGAACATGCCGCCGCCGGATCGGTCCCCGATGTCCTCGCCGAGCAGGATGATCGACTCGTCGGCGGCCATCGCGCGGTCGAGCGTCCGGTTGATCGCCTGCACCAGTCCGAGTTCCTCGGTGTCACCGGTCGGCGCGATGAGCGGTTGGCGCTCCGTTGCGGATAATTCTGCGCCGTTGTCGGCGAACACATCTCGGGTCAGCTCATCGGGTGCGGGCGGATCGGAGGCCACCGCTGCGGTGAATGCCTCGTCGAGTTCCGCGCTGACCCGCTCGTCGATGGCCGTGAGTTGGTCGGCGGTCGCCACGCCGTCGTCGATGAGTCGCCGGCGGTACTTCGCGAACGGCGGATCGGCACGCTTGGCGGCCAGCACCTCGGGGTCGGCGTAGCCCATCGCGTCCCCGAAGTAATGCCCCTGCAGCCGGTAGGCCACCGCCTCGACAAAGGAGGGTCCCTGCCCGGCCCGGGCGCGCGCGGCGGCCGCGGCCACCGCGTCGAACACCGCGCCCGGATCGGTCCCGTCGACCGTGGCCCCCGGCATCCCGTAGCCCGACGCACGATCGGAAAGCCGGGCGGTGCGGGTGTAGCGGTCGATCGAGGTCCCCTCCGCCCAGGAGTTGTTCTGGCAGAGGAAGATCACCGGCAAGGACCACAATGCGGCCATGTTCATGGCCTCGTGGACGTAGCCGATGCTGGTCGCGCCGTCGCCGAAGCTGACGAGCACCACCTGCCCGGTGCCGCGACGCGCCGCCGCCAGCGCCACCCCGTTGGCGACCAGCGGGCCCGCGCCGACGATGCCGGTGGTCCACGCGATGCCGTGCTCGGGGTCGTAGATGCCCATCGCGCCGGCCTTTCCGCGCGACAGGCCATCGCGCCGGCCGAGGATCTCGGCGAAATACCCGCGCAGGTCCACGCCCTTGGCCAGCACGTCACCCAGGCCGCGGTAGGTGGTGACGAGTTGATCGTCGGCTGCCAGGGCCAGCATCGCCCCCGCCGACATCGCCTCGTGGCCGTCCACCGGCCAGTAGCTCATCGCCGCCTCACCCGAGGACAGCGCCTTGCGAACCCGCTTGTCACCGTGATGAACCTTGCTCATCAACTCATACAGAGCCAGCGCCCGTTCGCCGGGCGGCGACGACGGCACGTTGTCCAACTGGGTTGACATCCATACTCCTCGGCAGGGGCGGGCAAATTCTACAATAGAACGTCTTGTGTTCAATCGTGCATTTTGGTCGTCTTCTCAAGTTCCGCGCCGAACAGCATGCGGTCGAAGTAGCACCGCTCCAGGACCAGGTCATCGCCGGCGAACCCGAACAGGTTGATGCTGAGCATGTCGAACGAGGTTCCCGGGCACGTGGTGCGGGTCTCGACGACCAGGCCGTCCGCGGCGTGGAACACCGCCTCGGCGGTGTAGTGCATTCTCGGCAACTGTTCCCACTGTTGCAGGATCATCTGCCGGACCGCCTCGTCACCGTCGAATACCGCGCCGCTGGGCACGATCTCGTACCGGGGGTGGGTGAAGGTGGCCATGATCGCTTCCAGATCGCGGTCGTTCTCACCGGCCACGTGGCGCAGGACCAGCGCCTCGCGGCGCCGGTAGAGCTCCGCCTCGCCGCTCATGCCGGCTCGAAGCCCGGCAGATTGCGGCCGTCGGGCAGCGCCGTCCACGTCACCGTCACGGTGTCGCCGACCGCCGGTGGAGCGCCGAAGACGGTACCCATCATCCGCGCGCCCTCGGCCAGATCCACCAGCACCACCGAGTAGGGCACCCGGTCGGCCAGTGCGGGCAACGCGGGCCGGTGGTGCACGCTGACGGCATAGACCACACCCCGCCCGGATAACCGCTCCCAGCTCAGCCGGTCGTGGCCGCAGTGCGGGCATGCGAACCGCGGATACCAGACCAGCCGGCTGCAGTCCGAGCACCGCTGCATGTGCAGTTCCCGCTCACGGGTGGCGTCCCAGAACGGTGCGGACACCGCCGACGGTTCGGGCACCGGGATGGTGGGCTGATCGTCGCTCACAGGGTGGCCTCCGTTCCCAGGATCACGGTCGAGGTCGCCGAGAGCACCCCGCCGGTGCCGTGCGCCAGGGCGACGTCGGCGTCGGCCACCTGGCGGTCCGCGGACTCGCCCCGCAACTGGCGGGTCGCCTCGACGAGCAGGAACGCACCGAACGCCCCCGGGTGGGTGTAGGCGAGTCCGCCGCCGCTGGTCTGTCCCGGCAGTGCACCGCCGGGTGCAAGCGCACCGCTTGCGACGAAGGGGCCGCCCTCGCCCTTGGCGCAGAACCCGAGATCCTCCAGGGCCAGCAGGACGGTGATGGTGAACGAGTCGTAGAGCTCGACGACGTCGACATCGGCTGGGGTCAGCCCCGCGGCGGCGAATGCCGCCGGGCCCGAGACGGCTCCCGGTGTGACCGTGAGGTCGGGCATCTGCGAGATCATCGCGTGCGAAGCCGCCGAGGCGGCACCCAACACGTAGGCGGCCGGCTTCGCCAGGCTGCGGGCACGCTCGGCGCTGGTGACCACGATCGCCGCCGCGCCGTCGGTGACCAGACAGCATTCGAGTTTGTGCACCGGCTCGGCCAAGAACCCGGATCCGAGCACATCGTCGACGCTGATCGCATCCCGCAGGTGGGCCCGCGGGTTCCGGGTAGCCCAGGTCCTGGTGTCGACCGCGATCTGCGCGAGCTGCTCGGCGGTCGTGCCGAACTGGGCCATGTGGCGATTGGCCGCCAGTGCGTAGGCACTGATCGGCAGCATGACGCCGTGCGGCGTCTCCCACTCCAGACGTTCCGGGGTGGCGAATACGCCGAGTCCCTTCTCGCCGCGTTTGCGCGCCGCACGCGGGGTCGACGCGTACACGATGACGACGGTCTCGGCCATCCCGGCCGCGATCGCCGCGGCGGCATGCTCGACGTAGAGTCCGTAGCTCGCTCCCCCGGTCTGCGTGGCATCGGTGAATCTCGGTGTGATGCCCAGGTATTCGGCCAGCTCGACCGAGTGCATCAGGGTGCCGCCGGTGCAGGTGCACAAGCCGTCGACATCGCGCAGCGTCAGACCCGCGTCATCGAGGGCGGCCCGGATCACCTGTGCTTCCAGTTCACGCAGTGGGACGTCGATGACGCCGTCGGGCGATACCACGTCGGCTACCCCGACGACGGCGGCCGATCCTCGCACTGTCACGTCGTGACCTCCTCGATGAACAATTCCCGCAGGGCGGGCTGGCTGACCTTCAGCGAAGCGGTCCGCGGCAATTCGTCGACGACCATCAGTTTGGCGGGCACCTGATAGCGGGTCAGGCGTTCGCGCAGGTAGTCGAGGAGATCCTCGCTGTCGGCGTCGGCGCCGTTGACCAGTTCCACCGCGGCGACCGGCACCGCTCCGAGGCGTCGGTCGGGCAGGCCGGTGACGCCGGCATCGCGCACGGCCGGGTGGCTGCGCAACGCCTCCACCACGACGGCCGGTGTCACCTTGAAGCCGCCGCGCACGATGACATCGTCGGTGCGTCCGTCGACGTACAGAAAGCCGTCGGCGTCCAGCCGGCCGAGATCGGTGGTTCGCACCCAATCGCCGGTGCCGGTGCGCACCTCGATGCGGCCCTGCGTACCCGGCGCGACCTCGGTGTCGTCTTCCAGTGACGTGATCCGGATCTGCCGTCCGCGCTGGGCTCGTCCGACGCTGCCGCGCTTGACCTTCGACCACTCGCGGTGCAGCGCGAGGTTCCAGCCCGCCACACCGCCGGCGAATTCGGTTGCGCCGTAGGACGGCAGCACGGCGACACCGTAACGCTGCTCGAAGGCCTCCTGCACCTGTACCGGCAGGTGCGCGGTCCCGGAGGTGACGACCTGCACCCCCTCGAACACCTCCGGATCGACGTCGGCGTCGAGGACCATCGCGAGCGCCGACGGCACCAGGCTGACGGCGCGGGGCCTGTGGCGTCGGACCGCATCCACGAAGTCGGGCACCCGGAATCGCTCCAACAACACGATCCTGCGCCCCTGGCAGATGTTGAGCAGGGTGCGGAACAGACCCGACATGTGGACCAGCGGTGAACTGACCAGGGCGACCCCGGAACGAAGCCGCACGTCATCGTCACCGGAATTCGAATAATGCTCTCCCGCCGCCGTCAGGGTCTCGTCGAACGCCGCATACGACAACGGAATCCGCTTCGGCGGCCCGGTGGTACCGCTGGTCAGCATCTCGACGGCGACACCGACGGCCGCGGCTGGGACCGGGCCCGGCCCGGCGGCCTCGAAACCGGACCGCACTGTCACTTCCGCGGGTGCGTGTGCGATCTCGATGCCGAGCGCACCGGGTATCGAGTCGGCGAAACCCGTGCGCCGCCAATCTGTCTCCAGCGCGACGACGGCGTCCGGCTTGACGGCGGCAAGGTCGGCGGCCACTCCGGTGTCCCCGGCGGAACCGTTCACCGTGACGACCGTCGCGCCGGTCCGCAGCACCCCGATGAGCGCCCCCACCACCGCCGGACGGTTGTGCAGGACCACCGCAACACGCGCGCCGGCGCCCAACCCCGAGTCGTCGAACCTCGCCTCGACGCCGGCGGCGATGTCGTCGAGTACGCCCCACGAGGTCCATTCGCCGTGGTGCTCGATGGCCGGTGCGTCGCGGTCCAGCGTAGGGATCGTGCGCAGCCTGGACTGCAGGAGAGTGCTCAAGCCGGTGCTGCCGCGAGTTCGACGGCCGCCGGGATCACCTCTTGGGCGAACAACTTCATCGAGTCGTAGACCTTCGCGCGGTCCATCGCTCCGCCGCGCGACATCCGCAACATGATGTTGCGCCAGCCCATGTCCACAACGGTGCGCATCTTCTCGATGATGCGGTCGGGATTGCCCATCAGCGTCAGGTGGGAGTTGAGGACCTGTTCATAACTCTGCTTGTCGTGCTTGTCGAACCAGTCCGAGTACGCCTTGTAGTCCGCAGGGATCTCTCCGCCGCGCTCGAACGGGCTCGAGTAGGCCCGGTGCCGCTCGATCGACAGTTCGACGCTCTCCCGCGGGTAGCTGCGCGCGAAGTTGTCGTCGGCGTGACAGAACGCGTTCAGCAGGGCCCAGACGTTCTCGGTGGCCGCCTCCAGGCCCTTCTTGGCCTGTGTCTCCAGGTAGATGTCGAGGGCGCCCTGCAGGTCGGGGTCGACGGTGTAGGGGTTGCCGATGATGGCCCCGAAACCCTTGTCGGCCAACCACTCGAAGCTCGACGGCGTCTTCATCACGGTGCCCCACACCGGGACCGACTGCTGCACGGGCCGCGGGTACACCGTGACATCCTCGATGGTGTGGTACTTGCCCTGGTAGCTCACGTTCTCCCGGGTGAGCAACGCGTTCACGATCTCCACGCATTCGGTATAGCGTCCGGTGGCCTCATCCATCGGGATCCCGAAGCCCTTGAACTCGTGCGCCTGGTAGCCGCGCCCGAAACCGGCGTCGAACCGGCCACCTGACAATACGTCGACCGTCGCGATGCGCTCGGCCAACTGGATGGGATCGTGGAACGGGGCCACCATGCAGGCGGTGCCGATCCGGATGCGTTCGGTCTGGGCGGCGATGGCGGCGGCGACCAGCGGCAGGTCCGCCAGCATGCCGTACGGCGAAAAGTGGTGCTCCGCAAGCCATACCTGGTCGTAGCCGAGTTCCTCGGCCCACCGAGCCTCTTCCAGGACGTTGGCGAACACCTCCTGGTCGGTGAGGTGGTTGGGCTTATCGCCGAGGATAAAGACGCCGAATTTCATGTGCGCTCCTACGGACTAGTTGCAGTTACTGCGACTATATTGGACGATGATACAAATATCGTCAATCCGTTCTGTGAAACATTCGAAAGGGGCCGGGTTGCCTGTCACGGAAGCGGTCATCGGAAAGACGCTGGACCCCGTGCGATTCGCGTGGACCGAGACCGACGCGATCCTCTACGCCCTCGGCGTCGGCGCACGGCCACCCGAGGAACTCGACCTGATCGACGAACGCCGCGGTCCCGCCGTGTTGCCGACGTTCGCGCTGCTGGCCAACTGGTGGGCGGTCAAGGACCTGCGCGCGGTACTCGACCTCGGCACCGCCCCCATCGTGCACGGCGCGCAGTCGTTGACACTGACCCGACATCCCCTGCCCAGCGGCGAGCTGACGGTCACCGGAGAGGTGACAGCGGTGTGGGACAAGGGCAAACACGCCGCCATCGAGGTGACGACCCGTGGGTCGGACCCAGACGGCGAGGTGTTCGTGGCGACCGGGCAGACGATCGTCGTCGGCGGCGGCGGATTCGGTGGGCAGCGCGGCCCGGCATCGCCGGAGGACCCTGACGGCGCGCCCGATGTCACCGTCGCCGACGAGATCCGTCCGGAGCAGGCTGCCGTCTACCGGCTCAGCGGTGACCGCAACCCCCTGCACATCGATCCGGCCGCAGCGCGCAAGGCCGGCTTCGACGACGTCTTCCTGCACGGACTGTGCACCCTCGGCTTCGCCGCCCGTGCGGTCATCAACAGTGTCGGCGGGCGAGACCCGCACGCCCTGGAGTCGATCAGCTGCCGTTTCGCCAAACCCGTGCTGCTGGGCGCTCCGCTGACCACCGAGGTGTGGCACACCGGTCCGCAGGTGCGGTTCCGCACCAGCCAAGGCCCGGTCGTCGCGCTGGCCGCGGGCGTGGCGACACTACGGGCACGACACGACGAGCATGACAGACGGGCATGACCTCCATGGACCAGCGCCGGGTGCGGGGACAGCGCAACAGAGAAGCGCTGATCACCGCCGCGATCGCGCTGTTCGAGGACAACGGCTACGACGCGACCACCGTCGATCACATCGCCGCGCATGCCGGCGTTGCGCCGCGCACGTTCTTCCATCACTTCGCGTCCAAGGACGACATCCTCTTCGACGGCTACCGGGAGCGGCTCGACGAGGCGACCCACCGCTTCCGCGCCTCGGGCGCCCGGTCACTGTGGGGCGCGCTCGCCGACGCGTCGGCCTCGGTCGCCGAAGCCATCAGCGCGCAGCCGGACATCTTCGTCGCCCGGGCCCGGCTGTATGGCAGCCATCCCGTGTTGCGGGCGGCCAGGTTGCGCATCAACGACGACTGGATCGATCAGATGACCACCGAAGTCGCCGCGTGGCTGCACGCGGATCCGGCCGTGGACCTTCGCCCACGTCTGGCCGTCAACGTCGTCAACGGTGCCAACCGGGCGGCGATCGACACCTGGGTGGCCGGGGGCGGAACGGGCGATCTGGTCGCATCGATGCGGCAGGCCAACGATCTGCTGCGACCTTCCATCACCAGGATCGAACGCCTGATCAGGGCCGAGAGGAGCCACCATGCCGGATGATCTGCCACTGGCCGTGGTGACCGGCGGTGCACGCGGTATCGGCGAGGCCATCGTCGGTGAGCTGGTGACCACCGGCCACCGCGTCGCGGTGGTCGACGTGAACCCCAAGGCCATTGCACGGACGCAGGAAACCGACGGTGCACGAGCGGGTCTGGTGGTACCCGTCGAACTGTCGATCACCGACCGAGAGGCCGTGGAGCGCGAACTGCGGGCCCTGCGCGACGCGTACGGCCCGGTGCGCGCTCTGGTCAACAACGCAGGCATGACCCTCCCGGCGTCGTTCCTCGATCAGACCGACGAGGACTGGGACCGCATCCTGGCGGTCAACCTCACCGGCGCGTTCATCATGGCGCAGGTGGCCGCGCGGCAGATGGTCGAGCAGCACCGCGGCGTCATCGTCAATATCAGTTCGGTGTCCGCGCACGGCGTGCGCACGGGTCCGCCCGCCTATGCCGCCGCCAAAGCCGGCGTCGAAGGCCTGAGCCGGTTGATGGCCGTGCAACTGGGGCCGCTGGGCGTCCGGGTCAACACCGTCGTGGTGGGCACGACCGCCACGCCGTGGCTGTTGTCGCGCAAGACCGACGCCGAACTCGACGCCATGCGGGAGTCCACCCTCACCGGCGCGATCGGCGACCCCGAGGATGTTGCGCAGACCGTGGCGTTCCTGTGTTCGGATGCCGCCAAACACCTCACCGGCCAGTTGATCTCGGTCTCCGGCGGCCAGTGGATGCCCTGAGCCGAATCATGTGACAATTGAACATCACTTGATAATCTGTTTACTCTTGTGACCACATCGAAAGGGCCGAGCGTGCAGCTGAAACGGATTCTGTACGAGGTCGACGAGCACGTCGCGACCATCACCATCAACCGGCCGGAACGGCTCAACGCCACCGACGATCTGACCCGCACCGAACTCGGATGGGCGTGGGGGCAGGTCCGCGACGATCCGGAGGTCCGGGTCGCCATCATCACCGGCGCCGGGGACCGTGCCTTCAGCGCGGGCCAGGACATCAAGGCCACGGCCAGCGGCGGCATCCGCAACAAGGTGCCCGGCTCCCGCCTGCACCACGGGGTGTGGAAACCGGTCATCTGCGCGCTCAACGGCATGGTCGTCGGCGGCGGACTGCACCAGGTCGCGGACTCCGACCTCATCATCGCCGCCGACCACGCCGAGTTGATCGACACCCATCTGGCCGTCGGCAACGTGTTCGCCCTCGAGCCGGCGGTGCTGCTGCGCCGCATGCCCCTCTCGATGGTCATGCAGCTCGCGCTGATGGCCAAGGACGGCCGCATCAGCGCGCAGCGTGCCTACGACATCGGGCTCGTCAACGAGGTCGTCCCCGGTGAACGTCTGCAACAGCGCGCCCGTGAGATCGCCCTGTCGATCGCCGCGTTGTCGCCGGCGACGACCCAGACCTCGGTCAAGGCGATGTGGACCAGCCTGGACGTCGGTCTGCACGCGGCCAACGACGTGGCCTACCGGTACGTGCTGCAACACCAGATGACCCATCCCGATTACCGCGAGGGGATGGTCGCCTTCGCCGAAAAGCGGGAACCGCGCTGGACCGTCGAATGACCTCGCCGCAGGCCCCCGCCGCCCGCACGTTCCACTACGAGCCGCTGCCGTATGAGCCGGTCATGCCGGCCGTCCTGGCCGTAGTCGCGGCCGCGCACGCCGGATCGGACATGGTGGTCGCCGGCCTGCCGGACGGCACGCGTGCGCGGATCACCTACGGACAGGCCGATTCCGACTCGGCGGTGATGGCGGCACGCCTCCTCGCGGCGGGCGTGACCAAGGGCGTACGCGTGGGCATTCTCGCCCCCAACGGACCCGACTTCGTCGTCGCATTCCTCGCGGTCACCCGCATCGGTGCGGTCGCGGTGCCGCTCAACACCTTCCTCGGACCTGCCGAGTTGGCCTGGGTGCTCCGCGATGCCGATGTGCACACGGTGTTGTCCGTCGAGTCGATCCTGGGCAACGACATGCCGGCGCGCATCGCCGCCGCGGCCGGTGGACTGGACGTGCCGCTCCGGTCGAGCGCGCTCCCCCAACTGCGCAACGTGCTGCCGCTCGGTGCCGTGACCACCAGCTGGCCCCAAGAATGGCCCGATCCGGTGCACCCGGAGTTCCTGGCGGCGTGCGAACAGACCGTCCGAACCACCGATGACCTGTTCGCGATCTACACCTCGGGCAGCACCTCCACCCCCAAGGGCATCCTGCACACCCACGGCACCGCCATCACGCACTCCCGGTTCATCGCCGCACAGCACGAGTGGGGGCCCGACGACCGCATCTACGTGCCGATGGTCTTCTTCTGGGTCGCCGGATTGGTCTTCGGCTTCCTCGGTCCATTCCAGCACGGCGCCACCGTACTCACCGAGCACAAGTTCGACGCCGGTCACACGCTGCACCTGCTGGAAGCCGAAAAAGCAACCTACACAACGGGTTTCCCCCACATCGGCCCGGCACTGGCCAATCATCCCGACTTCGCCGACACCGACCTCTCCAGTCTCAGAGAGGGTTACCAGCAGGTCCTGCTCCCTGCCGAACGCAGGACAGCCGATCCGTCCCTGCGGGTGGCCCAACTCGGAATGACCGAGACCTGCAGCAGCCACACCTGGTGGCCCCCGCACGAACAGGTGCCGGAATCCAAACGCGGCTCTCTCGGTGTCTCGGCACCCGGCTACGAGCACAAGATCATCGACGACACCGGCAATGACGTCCCCAATGGTGTCACCGGAGAGATCTGTGTGCGGGGGCAGGCCATGATGCGGGGCATGGTCGGGCGACACTGGCATGAACTGGTCGACCGCGATGGATGGCTGCACACCAAAGACGCCGGTTACCGCGACGACGACGGGCATCTCTACTTCGCCGGACGCCTCGACGAGATGATCAAGACCTCGGGGACGAACGTGGCACCGATGGAGGTCGAAGCGGAATTGCGGCGGCTCCCCGAAGTACGCGTTGCCTACGTGGTCGGCGTTCCCGACCCCGACCGCGGCGCGATCGTCAGCGCCGCAGTCGTTCTCAACGACGGACACAACGCCGACGCCGCCCAGCTCAGCGCGCAATGCCGTGCCCGCCTGGCGGCTTACAAGGTGCCGAAGAAGTGGGTCATCCTCACCGACCCCGAAGCGCTGCCCTACACCACGACCGACAAGATCGACAAACGACGCCTCGCCACACTGATGAGCGAAGGTGCCCTGGCATGACCGATGACACACTGGCCACCCTCGCCGCCCGCCTGGAGCGGCTCGAAGCGCTCGACGAGATTCGGCAACTCGCCGCCAAATACGCTGTGGCGCTGGATATGCGCGATCTCGACGCCCTGGTCAACCTGTTCGTCGACGACGTGGCAGTACCGGGCCACCAACGCGGCCGGGCCGCGCTGCGCCGATGGTATGACCGCGAGTTGCGCCACGGCCTGCTCGGCAGCGCGCACGGCGTACACGGCCATGTCATCGACGTGCACGACGCGCACCGCGCCACCGGCCTGGTGTACTCCCGAAACGACCTCGAGACCGCCTCGGTCTGGGTGATCGAACTGCTGGCCTACCTCGATACGTATGAATGCCGGTACGGGCGATGGTATTTCGTCCGACGCACACCGCTTTTCTGGTACGAGAGCGACATCACCGAACCGCCGTTGGGTCGCGAGAAGATGCGGTGGCCGGGGACGCCGGCCCACGACGGTGGCTTCCACGACGCCTTCCCCAGCTGGCAGGAGTTCCACGCCGCCGAACCGGGACGTCTCGATACCCCCGTACCGGCGCCGGCTCCGATCGGTGACTGGATTCGCAGCCTGCGGCGCGGCACCCCCATCCCCCGGGGCGGTTCCACCGGCCGCACCGAGGACGACCCGAGGAACCTCTGACATGACCGAAGGCACAACGGCTTTCACCGATACCGAAGAGCAGCTGCAGTTCCGGTCCGCCCTGCGGTCTTTTCTGGAGCGGCACGCCTCGGAAGATGCCGTGCGGCGCGCGATGGAGTCCCGCGACGGGTACGACCGCGCGGTGTGGCACGCGATGGCCGACCAGTTGAACCTGCAGGGCCTGGCCATCCCCGAGGAATACGGCGGTGAGGGGCTCGGACTCACCGAACTCGCACTGGTACTCGAGGAGACCGGCGCAGCGCTGCTGCCAGGACCCTTGTTCGCGTCGGCGGTGCTGGCTGCGCGGACCCTGGTGGAGTCCGGCGACGAGCCGGCCAAGAAGCGGCATCTGCCGGCGATCGCGACCGGACGTACCGTCGCCACTCTGGCACTCACCGAGCGCGACGGGCGGTGGGACCTTGCCGACATCGCCACCCGGGCCGAGCCGGTCGCCGATGGCTGGGTCCTCCGAGGCGTCAAACACTTCGTCCCCGAAGGCATGTCAGCCGATCTGCTGCTGGTCGTGGCGCACACCGGCACGACCGTCGGGGTGTTCTGCGTCGATGCCCCGACCTGCACCCGACGGGCGCAGTCGACGCTGGATGCGACGCGTCGCCAGGCCGTCGTCGAACTGGACTCGACACCGGCAACACGGCTGGACATCACCGAAGCGCAGCTCGAGCGTGCGTTGGCGTTCGCTGCCGCCGCACTGGCGGCCGAGCAGGTCGGCGGCGCTCAGCGCTGCCTGGACCAGGCTGTCGGCTACGTCAAGGTGCGCCACCAGTTCGGTAAACCCATCGGCTCATTCCAGGCGATCCGGCACATGTGCGCGAACCTGATGCTCGACATCGAGGGAGCCCGTGGTGCGGCGCAATACGCCGCGCATGCCGCGGACGCCTTTCCCACCGAGTTCCCGGCGGCAGCCGCGTTGGCCAAGGCGCACTGCTCGGACGTATACGCCAAGGCGGCGGCGGCCAACATCCAACTGCACGGCGGTATCGGATTCACCTGGGAGCATCCCGCCCACCTGTACTACAAGCGAGCCAAATCGTCGGCGCACCTGCTCGGCGACGC
The DNA here is from genome assembly GCA_900078775.1 of Mycolicibacterium aurum. Taxonomy (GTDB): domain Bacteria; phylum Actinomycetota; class Actinomycetes; order Mycobacteriales; family Mycobacteriaceae; genus Mycobacterium; species Mycobacterium aurum_A. The sequence continues at coordinate 5,121,884 of LT549889.1, read as the reverse complement.
CGACCATCACCGCCGGCTGCTCGCCGACCGCATCGGACTGTGAGGCCCGAGTCCAGCAACGAAACATGGCGACAGTGCATGCCTGACTGTTGACGACATTTGTAGGATGTTCCTCACACCCCCACATGGCGAACAGAACGCTGGTACGCCGAGAGTCGCCATGTCGCGTAGGATCGTGAACTTGGCGATGTGACTGAAGAGCCGTCTCATCGGGCCCGTCCCATCAGGCAAGGAGCGTCATGGCAGCGTCCCGTCCGACAGCTCAGGTCGACGAGCAGCAGGATGAAGTCGACCGGCGCGATCAGATTCTGGAAGCCGCCAATCAGTGCTTCAGCCAATTGGGGATCCAGCGCACCAGCGTCCAGGACGTCGCCCGGATGGCCGGGGTATCCCGAGGCACCGTGTACCGCTACTTCGAAGACCGCCCCATGCTGATCGAGGCAGCGATCGAACACGGCGCGCAGAAGTTCTACCGACTGGTCGCGGCCGCGATGGCCGAGAAGACGACGTTGGCTGCGAAATTGGGCGCGATGGCCGAGACACACGCGACGATACTGCTCGACCACCGCACTCGGAACAGGCTCATGGCCGACGATGCCGAGCTCATGCGTCACATGATCGCCGACGGCGACACTGCGGTCCGGCGCTCGACGGAATTTCTCATCCCCTACGTCCGCGAGGCCCAGCAGCGCGGCGAGGTCGGCGCCGGAATCGACGTCATCGCGGCCAGCGAATGGTTGGCTCGCATCATCTATTCGTTCTCGACGGTCAACGAGGCCCAGACCTTCGACATGTCCAAGCCCGAGACGGTGGGCGCGTACGTCGAGAAGTTCGCGGTGAACGGCCTGCGCTAGGCGGAACACACCCGCCGCCGTTCACTATCCAATTGAACATCTCCTGTATTACTGTTCTCTAGACCCGGGTGGAGAACGTCAGGAGAGGCATGAGCAGTTTCTGGACCGAAGAACACCTGCTGATCGACGGACAGCTGGTTCCGTCAAGGTCCGGGGAGACCTTCGATAACGTCAACCCCGCAACAGAGCAGGTCATCGGCGCGGTCGCGAATGCGACCGCCGTCGATATGGATGCCGCGATCGGTGCGGCCCGTCGCGCGTTCGACGACACCGCATGGTCTCGTTCGCCCGAGTTGCGCGTGCGCTGTATCCGCCAACTCCATGACGCGCTCCGTGACCATGCCGACGAGCTCCGTGCCACGATCGTCGCCGAGGTCGGTTGCCCGGTTGCGCTGACCTATGGGCCCCAACTGGACAGCCCGGTCGCGGGGTTGCCGTGGGTGGCCGATCTGGCCGAGAGTTACGCATGGGAGACCAGTCTCGGGCCGGCCGAGCCGTTCGGCATGAAGACCCACCGGTTCGTGCGCCGCGAACCGGTCGGCGTCATCGGAGCCATCACACCCTGGAACTATCCCGTCCAGATCAACCTGGCCAAGATGGTTCCGGCGCTCGCCGCGGGGAACACCGTGGTGCTCAAACCGGCACCCGACACTCCCTACGGGGCAACGCTGCTCGGGCGGTTGATCGCCGAACACACCGATATTCCCGCCGGCGTCGTCAACGTCGTCACCGCCGCCGACCATGCTGTGGGTCAGCAACTCTGCGAAGACCCGCGGGTCGACATGATCTCGTTTACCGGGTCAACCGCGACGGGCACGAAGATCATGACCGCGGCCGCACCCACGATCAAGAAGGTCTTCCTCGAACTCGGCGGCAAGTCTGCACTCATCGCACTCGATGACGCCGACCTCGGCTCGGTCGTCACGTCGGCAGCATTCGCGACCACCACTCACGCGGGCCAGGGGTGTGCCAACACCACCCGCCTCCTGCTTCCGCGCTCCCGCTACCGCGAGGGCGTCGACGCCCTCGTCGAAGCGCTCAAAGGCTGGCCCTTCGGCGATCCCACCGATCCCTCCGTTCTGATGGGACCGCTGATCCGTGCGGAACAACGCAGGCGGGTGCTGGGCTACATCGACCAGGGCGTCGAAGAAGGCGCTGCCGTCGCGATCGGCGGCGGCGTGCCGGACCACCTGCCGACCGGCTATTACGTCGAACCCACGGTGCTGACCGATGTCGATCCCGATTCCACGGTGGCGCAGGAAGAGATCTTCGGTCCGGTACTGGCGGTGATTCCGCACGACGGCGACGACCACGCGGTGCAGATTGCGAACAACTCTCGATACGGACTGTCAGGTGCCGTGATCAGCGCATCCGATGAGCGAGCACGCGCTGTGGCCGACCGGATGCGCACCGGCACAGTCAATGTCAACGGTGGGGTCTTCTACGGGATGGACGTACCCTTCGGCGGCTACAAGCAGAGCGGGATCGGGCGGGAGATGGGAGTGGCGGGCTTCGAGGAGTATCTGGAGATCAAGTCCATCGCGATGGGTGCACGATGAGCGGGGGTTCGCTGGCGGACAAGCGGGTCGTCGTCGTCGGAGCCTCGGCCGGGATCGGGCGGGCGTTCGCCGCGACCGCTCTGGCCGAGGGTGCCAGGCTCGTCGCGGTCGCGCGGCGTGAACTGTCCTCTGACATGTTCGGCGGTACGGATCCCGCGGCATCTGTCTCGGCCGACATCCGGGATCCGGACGATTGCGCGCGGATCGGCCGTGTTGCGGCCGAAACCCTCGGCGAGGTGGACCTGCTGGTGATCAGCGCCGGGTTCGCGCCGCTCAAACCGTTCGCCGAGGTGGACGCCGACGACTGGATAAAGGTCCTGACCACCAACGTGATCGGGGTTCACCAGGTCATCCGAGCGCACCTGCCGGTACTCGCGACGTCGGCAGTCATAGCCGCGTTGTCCTCGGACTCCGTTCGCCACCCCCATCGCGCACTCGGCGCATACTCGGCGAGCAAAGCGGCCATGGAGCGCAGTCTGGTGGCGTGGCGATTAGAACACCCCGGGTATCGCTTCAGCTGTGTCGAGGTGGGGGCGACGGTGCCGACGGACTTCATCTCCGACTTCGATCCCGACCTGCTCGGTGTCGTCGCCGGCGAGTGGATCGCCCGGGGACTGGTTCCGGCCACCCACATGACTCCGGAAGGAGTGGCAGACACCCTGACCGGCATCTTCGCCAGCGCCCTGGCGAATCCCGACATCGGACTCGACCACGTGACGCTCAAATCTCCTGCGGCCCCGATGAGCTCATGAGCATCTCGTTGCTGCTGGAGATGGCAGCCGACACCGATCCCGACCGGACCGCGCTGGTCTCGGACCAAATGCGGCTCAGCACCGCCGAATTGAGTGCGCTGGCCGACGGCGGTGCCGGGGTGATCGCAGCGTCGGGGGCCCGGCACGTCGCCTACGTCGGCACCGGCGGGGCGATGCTACCGCTGCTGCTGTTCGCCTCCGCACGGGCGGCAGTCCCGGTGACACCGCTGAACTACCGGCTCTCCACCGAGGGCCTGCGCGCGCTGCTGGACCGATTGCCCGACCCGCTGGTCATCGTCGACGATGAATACCGCGCCGCCGTCGGCGACGGGTACCGCGCGATCGGTTCGGCGGACTTCCTGGCGGCGGCGCGTACCACCGAGCCCGCGGCCGAGTTCGCCGACCCCGACGCCGTGGGCGTCGTACTGTTCACCTCCGGTACCACCTCCAAACCCAAAGCCGTCGAGCTCAGCCACGCGAATCTGACCAGCTACATCATGGGCACCGTCGAGTTCGCCTCCGCCGAATCCGATGATGCCGCCCTGATCTGCGTGCCGCCGTACCACATCGCCGGTGTCAGCGCGGCGCTGTCGAACCTCTACGCGGGCCGCAGGATGGTGTACCTGACCCACTTCGACGCCCAGCGCTGGGTCGACCTCGTCGCCGAGGAAGGGGTCACGTCCGCGACGGTGGTTCCCACGATGCTCGACCGCATCGTCACCGTGCTCGAAACCACCGACACCGCGCTGCCCACGCTGCGGACCCTGGCCTATGGCGGCTCGAAAGTGCCACTGCCGCTGGTACGTAAGGCGCTCTCGCTGCTGCCCGATGTCGGATTCGTCAATGCTTACGGGCTCACCGAGACGAGCTCGACGATCGCGGTGCTGGCCCCCGACGACCACCGCGCCGCACTCGCCGCCACCGACGATGCTGCGATGCGTCGACTCGGTTCGGTGGGCCGGCCGGTGCCCGGCATCGAGGTCGAGATCCGCGGCGAGGACGGCACCGTGCTCGGCCCCGGCGAACCGGGCGAGTTGTACGTGCGCGGCGAGCAGGTATCCGGTAAGTACACCGACATCGGTTCTGTGCTCGACGACAACGGCTGGTTTCCCACCAAAGACGTCGCCTACCTCGACGGGGCGGGCTACCTGTTCATCGGCGGCCGCTCCGACGACACCATCATCCGCGGCGGGGAGAACATCGCCCCCGCCGAGATCGAGGATGTCCTGGTCGAACATCCGCACGTCCGCGACTGCGCGGTCGTCGGCGCCGACGACCCGCAATGGGGCCAGATCATCGTCGCCGTCGTCGTCGCCCACCACGGCACCGACCCCGACCCCGAGGACCTGCGCGCCCACGTCCGCGCACAACTGCGCGGATCCCGCACCCCCGACCGGGTGGTGTTCCGCGACGAACTGCCGACAAACGCGACCGGCAAGATACTGCGCCGAGAGCTGGTCAGCGAACTGAGCACTCGGTGACCACGCACGTCGAGTCGGCCTGGCCGTCCCACCCCGATTACCGCATCGACGCCTCACCGTGCCTGTACTCAGCCCAGGCGTGGGCGGGTGAGCTGATGATCGCCGAGAGCGACGACTGTCTGCTCGTCACGGAGACCGATCACGTCGATCGGCTGTACTTCCCGGATGACGCCGTCCGATGGGAGTATCTGACGCCGTCCGCGACCACAACCGTCTGTCCGTTCAAGGGCGAAGCCGTCTACTGGAGCCTCACCGGCACCGAAGCAGACAGAGCCGACGCCGTGTGGTCCTATCCGACGCCGTTTCCCGAAGTCGCTGCGATCGCCGGGTATGTGTCGTTCCACAGTCCGGAGCTGACCGTCGTGGTGCTCGAACGCTGGCCGGACGGAACCACGGTTCCGACGCGGTTCCCGCTCTGGGGTGATGCCGCCGACCTCGCGCATCTCATCGACGTGACACCCGCAGAAGGCTTGACGTTCACCGGACCGGCGCACGGTCCGACGCAACGAGACGTCGTGGAAGGCGGACAACTCGCGGCTCAGGCGATCGTCGCCACCGCCAAGGCTCTCCGGTCTCAGCGGGTTACCTCGGTGTCGATGACCTTCCTGAAGGCGGCCTCCTTCACCGCACCCCTGGACGTCGACGTCGAGCTTCTGCGGCACGGGCGGACGTTCTCCACCGCCGAGGTGCGCATCAGCCAGCACAACGTGCTACGTGCCGCGGGGCTGGTGATCGCCGATGCCGGCGCACCCGAGGTGATGCGCGACGTCGAACCGATGCCGCCCGTACCCCCACCCGATGAGTGCGTTCCGTTCGCCGGATTCGGGATGACCGGACGCGAGATTCGGGTGGCCGACGGGGCCTACGATCCCGATCCCGACCGCGTGGCCCCGCCCCGCATCGATGTATGGGTCCGGTTTCGCGACAGCGTGAACGAGGGGTATCTGCAGCAGGCACTCCTCGCCCAGTCCACGACGCACTGGACCATCGCGGCAGGAATGCTGCCGCACAAGGGCTTCGGCGAAGCGCACGCACACCGGACGTTGTCAACAGGAATCATGAAGGCCGACATCGCATTCCATGACGATGTCGATATCGCCGATTGGTTGCTCTACACCAACCATGCCTTCTGGTCGGGCCGCGGACTGGTCCAGGGCGACGGGCGGGTCTACACGCGCGACGGCAGGTTGGCGGCGTCCTACTCGATTCAGGCGATGGTGCGAAACTTCACCCGCGCGCCGCACGAGATGGGTCAGGACAGCCGCACGGCGATGTGAGTGACGTGGTCAGCCGAAATCCATGACCAGATGTCGCAGCCGCAGTTCGGCTATGCGCCAACGACGGTCGAGCCGGATCCACCGATCGTGGTAATGACCGAAGGCCGTCAGCGAGGTTCCGTTCTCCCACACGACCCTTTCCTGGACCGCCCAGATGACCTGCGCTTCCTCGCCGATGATCTCGAACTCGGGGGCGTGCACCTGGTGCACGGTGAGCGCGTCGGCAACTGAATCCTGCACTGCGGCCAGAACATTTTCTCGTCCCACTATCGGGACCGAGGACGGGTTGCCCGCATCCAGGTCGAAAAGGATGTCTGTGGTCATCAGCTCGGCGAGCGCGGACCAGTCTTTGGTGTCCAGCAGGCGGCAGTAGCGCGCCTTGGCCTGTGCGAGTTCGGTCTGGGCCACCAGATCGGCCACCGCGCTTGTCATGAGATCGTCAGTTCCAGACGGTCCAGGCGCCGGACCAGGATGCTGGGCAGCCAGCGTCCCACCGCTGCGGGCTCCACCCACCGGGTGCGATCGAGGACCGTGCGCAGCACCGTCATCGCCTCCAACCGGGCCAGCGACGCGCCCACACAGAAGTGCGCGCCCTTACCGAACGACATGTGGCCCTTGCCCTTCGGCCGGTCGAGCCGGAAGTCGTTCGGATGGTCGAATTGGGCAGGGTCACGGTTGATCGCACCCCAGAGCAGCAGCAGGCGTGACCCCGCCGGTAGCGGGACACCGCCCAGCGTGGTAGCGGACACGACGTGGCGATAGTGCCCCCGAAACGGAGGTTCGAACCGCAACGCCTCCTCGACGAAGGCGCCGAGCAGGTCGGGCTCGCGCCGGACTCGGTCCTGAATGTCGGGCTGGGTCGCGAGCAACCACATCGCGCTCCCCAGCAGCGAGGCGGTCGATTCGCCGCCCGCGCTGAACAAGGTGAGCATGATGATGCGGGCCGTCGTGTCATCGAGTTGCCCGGACGCACACAGTGCTGCGAGGTCGCCCAGGAGATTGTCGGCCGGTTCGACGGCCGCCCGCTCGAAGTGCTCACCGATGTAGGCGCTGAGCTCGATCGCCGCGGCACCCGCGGCCGCCAACCGGTCCGGAGAGACCAGCCCGTCGAGCAGTTGGGTGGTGGCGTAGCCCGATGCGATGAGCATGTCCACGTCGCGGTCGGGTACCCCGATCAACCTGGCGACCACCATCATCGGGAGGCGATTGGCCACCGCGGACATCCACTCGATGCGGCCCTGCGCGATGCCGTCATCCAACAACCGATCGGCGGTCGCCACCAGAAATTCCTCGGACGCTCGGATCCGTTTGGCGGCGAGGTGCGGTATCAGCATCTTGCGGTGCGCGGCGTGCGCAGGATCGTCCGCTGTGGCCAGCACATGCGAAGCCCCGCCGAGACCCTCCATCTCGAACGCACCGACCCCGTGTTCGGCTGAGTAGGTCATCGTCGCGGTCAGGTTCGACGAGAAGACCTCAGGTCGGGCAATGACGTCGTTCACCTCGTCCCACCCACAGACGACGTAGAAGGAAGAGTCGCCGATCCGATGAACCGGGCCCCGCTCTCTCCACCGGTCATAGAGCGGATACGGGTCCTGAATACCGGCGTCACTGAAGAATTCAGCAGCCGGCCTCACGTGCACGGTGGTCATCGGGCCGGGCGTCTCCGCCTCGTCAACATGTGTGACACATTAACAGTGAGTGTTCTATTATCCAATACATTGTCATGGGCCCTGAATGGCTGAATGGAGATTTCGATGAATCGTCTCAAGGGCAAGGTTGCCCTCGTCACCGGCGCCGCTCGCGGGCAGGGCCGAAGCCACGCGGTGCATCTTGCCGAGGAAGGCGCGGACATCATCGCTGTCGATATCTGCGCCGACATCGAGTCCAACGAATATCCCTTGGCCACCCGGGAGGACCTCGACGAGACCGTCAATCTCATCGAAAAGACCGGACAGCGCGCGGTGGCCGCCACGGTCGATGTCCGCGACCGGGGCGCGCTCAAGGTCGCGTTGGACGAGGCCGTCGAGCAGCTCGGTGGTCTGCACGTCGTCGTCGCCAACGCCGGAATCTGCCCGCAGGGAAACCACATTCCGTTCCGCGGCTTCGTCGATGCCTTCGACGTGGACTTCGTCGGCGTTGTCAACACCGTCCACGTCAGCCTTGACCATCTCACCGCCGGCGGGTCGGTGATCGCCACGGGATCCATCGCCGGCCTCATCGACCAGAAGGATCTCGTCAACGGCGGCGGACCGCAGGGCCCCGGAGGGGCCGGCTACGGCATGGCCAAGAAGATGATCCGGGACTACACGAAGGCCCTCGCACTCACCATGGCGCCGCACAGCATCCGGATCAATGCCGTGCATCCCACCAACGTCAACACCGACATGCTGCACAACCTGCCCATGTACAAGGTATTCCGCCCCGATCTCAGCGAACCGACCCGCGAGGATGCCGAAATCGTTTTCCCCCTGCTTCAGGCGATGCCGACACCGTGGGTGGAGCCGGAGGACATCTCCCACGCGGTGGTGTATCTGGCATCAGACGAATCCCGGTTCGTCACCGGCCAACAGCTTTTCGTCGACGCCGGCGCCGGCCTCAAACTCGGGATGTGACCAGCGCGCCGGGGTGGGTTGCTTCGGGTTACCCGGCCGACGCTGAGCGGTGCGCGCGCTCCAGCGCCGCGATGTCGAACTTGCCGAAGGTGGCCATCACCGCGCCGAACAGTCGGGCGTTGGCCTGTTCGTCGCCCGAGGCCAACATCTCGTAGTAGGCCATCGGGGTGAGCTGCCAGGACAGGCCGTACTTGTCCTTGAGCCATCCGCAGGGTTGCTCCTGGCCGCCATCGATGAGTGCGGCCCACAGTTGATCCAACTGCTCCTGGCCGTCGACGCGGACCTCCAGCGAGACCGCCTCGGTGAAGTGGAACTCCGGTCCGCCGTTGATGCCGACGAACGGTTGCCCGTCGAGTTCGAACTCCACCACCAGCGGCACATCCGGCGGGGACGGCGAACCGGGCGGCGCCGCGGTGGTGGCAACGATCCTGCCGTTGCCCCCGAAGGCCGCGATGTAGTGCTCGGCGGCCTCGAGCGCCTCCCGGTCGAACCAGAGGTTGGGCACGATGCGGGCGTTGATCTGGGCCATTGCGGGCTCACTTTCATCGGTTCATCAGCGTGTGATGAATAGACCCGGGCGACGAGCAGGACTCATCGGGAGGATCTGGGCACGACGAAATAAAGCCGGTAAACGTGCAGTTCACACGGAAGATATCCATCAATCTGTAACGTGTTCTATTATCGGCTTCCATGAAGACCAAAGGTGCCCTGCTCTGGGAACTCAACTCGCCGTTCAAGGTCGACGAGATCGACTTGGGCGATCCGGTGGCCGATGAGGTGCAGATCCGGATGCACGCGGCCGGCATGTGCCACTCCGACTACCACATCACCACCGGTGCGACCCCGATCGGACTGCCCGCCCTGGGCGGCCACGAGGGCGCCGGCGTCATCACCAAGGTCGGTAAGAACGTCACCGGCCTGGCCGAGGGTGATCACGTCATCCTGGCGTTCATCCCGGCCTGCGGCGAGTGCCCGCCGTGCCTGAAGGGTTTCCGCTCGCTGTGCGACCGCGGTGCGGTCCTGCTGGGCGGTAAGGCCATCGCCGACGGCACCAGCCGCATCCACGCCGGCAGCCATGAGGTGTCGCCGATGAACCTGCTGGGCACCTTCGCCCCGTACATGACGGTGCACAAGGACTCGGTCGTCAAGATCGACGAGGACATCCCGTTCGAGACCGCGGCCATCATGGGTTGCGCGGTGCCCACCGGCTTCGGTTCAGCCACCAACATCGCCGAGGTCAAGCCCGGCGAGACCGTCATCATCGTCGGCGTCGGCGGCATCGGCATGAGTGCGCTGCAGGGTGCGGTCATCTCCGGGGCCAAGCAGGTCATCGCGATCGACCCGAACGAGTGGAAGCGCGATCAGGCGATCAAGTTCGGCGCCACGCACGTCTACCCGTCCATGGCCGAGGCCATCGCACCTGTCATCGACGTGACCCACGGCCTGATGGCCGACAAGGTGATCATCGCCGTCGGTGAGATGAAGGGCGAGTACATCGAGGAGGCGATGATCCTCACCGCCAAGACCGGCACCTGTGTGGTGACCGGTATGGGCTCGATGATGGACGCCGATGTGAAGCTGAACCTGTTCCTGTTCACCATGCTGCAGAAGACGTTGAAGGGCAACATCTTCGGCGGTGGCAGCTCGCATGTGGAGACCCCGCGGCTAGCCGCGCTCTACAAGTCCGGCCTGCTGAACATCGACGATATGATCACCCGCACGTACCGCCTGGAAGACATCAACCAGGGCTATCAGGACATGCTGGACGGCAACAACATCCGTGGCGTCATCCGCTACGACGAGGCCGACTGGTAGGTCGCCTCCGTTCGCGGACAACGCGAAGGGCCGCAAAAGCAATCGCTTTTGCGGCCCTTCGTGTCTGGTGAGGAAGCGGCACTAGGCCGCGTTCTGGCCCCCACCGCCGTTGCCCGCAGCACCGTCACCGTTGCCCGCACCGGACTCCGATCCGTCGTCCGACCCGGCGGGCGAGCCCGCATCGTCGGAGCCCCCGGGGGCGCCGGCGGCCGGTGCGCCCGCATCGGAGCCGGATCCCTGGAACTGGGACGCGTTCTGCTTGGCCTGCTTCGCGGCGGACTTCGCCGCCCGCAGTTCGGCCCGCTTCTGCGCCTTGGTCAGCGGCACGACGTCGGCCTCGGGCGCCTGCTCTACGGCCGGTGCCGGTGCCGGTTCTGCGGCCGGGGCCGGCGCCTGCTCGCCCACCGGATCGGATTCACCGGTGGCAGAGGCATTCTCGACCGGCGCACCCGTTCCGGACACCCGGTTCGCGGTCGCATCGGCACCGCTACCCTGCGCACCGGTGTTCTCGTCCTCGGCTGCGGCCGCGGCCAGGGCGCTGCCGCCCGCCGGAGCTCCGGCACCGCCGAGCAGGCCGCCGAGCACGTCACCGAGGTCCCCGTCGACCAGCGACTTCACCCCGGTGAGCGCATTGGGCACCGAGTTGTTGTCGGTACGGGTGGCGGTCTGGAATCCGGTGAACACCTGCCGCAGCACGTTGGGCAGCACCTCGCCCCAGTTCACATTCGGCAGCATGCCGAACTGCACCCGGGTCGCCGCGGAGTCCAGGGTCCGCTCGTAGGCCCCGGTCGCCGGGTTGAAGTACGCGTCGGAGTAGCCCAGGTTCACCAGGCTGGTCAGCGCCGGCGACAGCGCGTTGGCCAATCCGTTCACCACGTTGGCGACCGGCGCCAGACCGGCCAGCCGTAGCACGTCACCGACCAGGTAGAGCGGCTCCAGCATCGGCAGGGTGTTGGCCCGCACCGTCAGGTAGATGTTGGTGTCCGGCGAGCTCTGGTCGGCGAGGTCCTCGACCAGGCCCTCCAGTTCGGCCGTCAACTGGTCTGCCGCACCGGACAGATCGATACCGCGCAGCATGTAGGTCGGCAGCAGACCGGCCACCAGGTTGTTCACCAGCGTCAGCGGATTCGCCCAGGCGGCGAAGTCCGACATCAGCTGGTACTCGACGGTGGCGTCGATCTTGATCGGCACCAGATTGGCACCACCGAGCGCGAGCCCGGTCTCGCCGACGGCCGTCCCGCCGCTGCTGCTGATCGCGACATCCGGGGTGACGGCGTCGATGCCCAGCAGTTTGAACAGGGAGGCGAATCGGGCCATGATGCCGCCGTTGGCGCGCCCGGCGTTGTTCAGCAGGATCGCCGGCAGCAGGGTCAGGCTGCCCAGCAGCGGATTGGCCCCCGTGTAGTCCACCCCACCCGGCTGTGCGGACAACTGCGCCAGCACATCTCGGTAGGCCGCACCCGCGGCGAAGGCGCCGATCCCGGTCCCGATGACGATCGGGATGCGCACCGCGGCGAGCTCCTGATCCGGGATGGCGTCGATCGCACCGTTGACCGCGTCGGTGAGTGCGCCCCCGACGCTGCCGGTCGCGCTCTCCACGGCCCCGTCCACGAGGCCGGCGACCTGGCCCGACACCTGGTTGTTGAGGTTGTTGGCCAGGTTGGAGATGGTCGGGCTGATCGCGTTGTACAGCAGATTGCCCGCCGGCACCGAGACCCCCAGCACGGTGAAGTTCAGCCCGGTCAGGCTGCTCTGGATGCTGGCGCGCAGATCGGCTTCCAGCGTGGCGGTCGCGTTGTCGACGATCATGTTGACGACGTTGTTCAGTGCCGGGGTCAGCACGGTGCCCAGTTCGGCGGCCAGCGAGCCGTCCGCCAATTCGTCGGCCAGCGCGGCCGCCAGGTTCGTCTTCAGGGTCGAGGTACCGAGTTCGAGGTATCCGGTGCCGTTGACCGAATTGGCGATGGCGCTCTGGGTGCCGGGCGTCCAGCCCAGGTCCACCCCGCCGAACAGTCGGGCGAGGGTGAACAGCGGGCCGGTCGAGGTGATGGTGAGCCCGCCGCTTTCGGCCAGGGTGCCCAGGTTGAACCCGAGCAGGTCCAGCAGGTTGCCGAACTGGAAGTTACCGCCACCGTCGGTGAGCTCCGCGGAGTTGAACAGCGTGAGCAGCAGATCCGGTAGCACGGCGGTGATCTCGCCGGTCAGCTCATCGGCGGTGGGCAGGATGTCCGTCAGGTTGTTCATGATGCTGTCGGTGACGGAGCCGGCCACGCCGTTGGCGATGTTGGTGACACCGCCGGCGCCGACGACGTCGCTCAACCGGATCGTCACCGCCGGCAGGAACGACACAGGTCGCACCGAGACGCTGGCACTGTTCAGCTGCTGATGGACCGCCGCGGCGATCTGGGTGCGCAGCTGCGCCTCCAGCGCCGCGGCATTGTCGCCGGTGGTCGCGGAGTTCAGGAAGTCGGTCAGCGCCGAGCTGATGGCGGCGGAGACCGCGGCGTTGAGGTCGGAGTCCGCCGAGTTGAGGCCGAGGGTGGTCAGCAGCGTCGACAGATTGACAGTGCCGCCGTTGGCGTTGAGGAACTCGGTCAGCAGGCCGGCCGGAACCTGGGACAGCAGCGAGTCCAGGGTGACGGTGGGCTGCGCTCCGAAGGTGTTGATCAGCGCCGGCAGCAGGGTGTTCACCACGTTCTGGGCCTGCTGATACGGCGTGCTCGCGGCGGTGAGGTCGACGGCACGCTGGCTGAGCTGCTGTTCCTGGGCGAGCAGCGCCGGGGGTGTCGGCGCCGGCGCCGAGATCGTCAACGCCGCCGCGGTGACCGTTGCCGTCGTCAGACCCAGCAACGATGTACGTACTGTCTGGCTACCTTTTTTGCGATGCTTGCTCACCACGTTTGTCTCCGACTTCGTCGTCCGAACTTGTTGACCGTGGCGGTGACTATACAACTGACTTCCGACGTCCAATCACCAAACCACCAGTACATTCAAGATCGACCGGCGCGCCGTTCGCTGAGCGGACATATTTGCCCCAGTTACCGACCGGTACGGATATCCGGCCGAAAATTTGCGCGCTCGGCAAATTATTGTGTTAATTCCAGTCAGGATGGCCTTGTTCGCTCTGGCAGCCTGCTCGGGCAGCACAAAGCCCCCTCGCCCAAGAGCGGGCAGAGGGGGCTTCGGGGGTTGGGTGTGGGGACTACTTGGGTGGCATCCGGATGCCACCGTCGACGCGGACGACCTCGGCGTTCATGTAGGAGTTGGTGAGCAGCTCGATCACCATCGAGGCCAGCTCCTCCGGCTTGCCCAGGCGGTGCGGGAACAGCACCGACTGGCCCAGCTTGGCCTTGAACGCCTCCGACGCCTCGCCCTCACCGTAGATCGGGGTGTCGATCAGACCCGGGGCGACGGTGTTGACGCGGATGCCCGCGGCCGACAGATCGCGGGCGACCGGCAGGGTCAGGCCCACGACGCCACCCTTGGACGACGAGTAGGCGGCCTGGCCGATCTGGCCGTCGAAGGCCGCGACGCTGGTCAGGTTGACGATCGCGCCGCGCTCACCGGTCTCGGTGAACTCGTTGCGGCTCATCGCGGTGGCGGCCAGCCGGATGCAGTCGAAGGTGCCGACCAGGTTGATCTCCAGCACCTTCTTGTACGCGTCCAGGTTGTGCGCCGAGTCGAACTCGCCGTCCTTGCCGATGGTCCGCTGGGCCCAGCCGATGCCGGCCGAGTTGACCAGGGCACGCAGCGGGCCCAGGTCGATGGCGGTGTTGACCGCGTCCAGGATCTGATCGGTCTTGGTCACGTCGACGGTGACGAACACGCCGCCGATCTCCTTGGCGAGGGCCTCACCGCGTTCGGCGTTGAGGTCCGCGACGACGACCCGGGCACCCCGGTCCGCCAGCAGACGGGCGGAGGCGGCGCCGATACCCGACGCGCCACCGGTGACGATTGCGCTAGCTCCATTGATATCCACGTCGACAGACTAAGCCCTGCGCTCAAACCACCCGACCGGTGGATTGGTGAGCCCGCGTCTCCCGGGCCGGGCCGTTCAGCGCGCGGACCAGAAGTTCCTGACCACCCGGACCAGGGCGACCACGAAGATCGCGACGAACGTCAGGGTCACCACGCTGGCGACCTCGAACCACGGGCTCTGCAGCCGGCTCAGGACAACGGCCGCCGAGGGCAGGAACAGCCAGCCGAGCAGGAAGATGCCGACCGCACCCCGGTTGCTCGGCCGCGGCACGATCTCGTCGTCGGGATCGTCGAAGTCGACCGGCTCCGCCAAGTCGGTGCAGTCCCAGTTCTCGTCGTACTCCCCCGGGACGTCGTCCGGGTACGGCTGGCCCATGGCAGCCAGCCTAGGGAGTTCAGCGGGCGGCCGGCCAGCAGGCGCCTCACGCGTTCGCCTCCTCGGCGACGGGCCGCGGTGCGGGCCACGGTGCGGGCACCGGACGCGGGCGCACCCGCTGCGGCCACCAGAACCAGCGGCCCAGCATCGACGCGATCGACGGCGTCATCAGCGAGCGCACCACCAGCGTGTCGAACAGCAGACCCAGACCGATGGTGGTGCCCACCTGCCCGATGATGATCAGCTTGCTGACCGACATCGAGATCATGGTGAACGCGAACACCAGGCCCGCGGCCGTCACCACCGAACCGGTACCCACCATCGAGCGCAGGATGCCGGTGTTGATGCCCGCGTGGACCTCCTCCTTCATCCGGGAGACCAGCAGCAGGTTGTAGTCCGCCCCGACCGCGAGCAGCACGATGACCGACATCGGCAGCACCATCCAGTGCAGCGGGATGCCGACGATGTGCTGCCACAACAACACCGACAGCCCGAAGGAGGCACCCAGGCTGAGCACGACGGTGCCGACGATGACCCCGGCCGCCGCGATGGCCCGGGTGAGCACGATCATGATGACGAAGATCAGGATCAGCGCCGCGACGGCGACGATGAGCAGGTCGTAGTCCGCGCCCTGCTGCAGATCGGCATAGGTGGCCGCGCTGCCGCCCAGGTAGATCGACGATCCCTCCCACGGGGTGCCCTTGATGGCGTCGGCCGCGGCGACCTTGAGCGGTTCGATGCGCGAAATCCCCTCCGGGGTCAGCGGATCACCCTGGTGGGTGATGGTGAACCGCACCGCCTTTCCGTCCGGTGAGATGAAGTTGTCCATCCCGTCGATGAAGTCGGCGTTGGTGAACGCCTCCGGCGGCAGGTAGAACGAGTCGTCGTTGAGCGCCGCGTCGAACGCATCGCCCATCGCGGTCATGTCCTCCTGCAGGGACATCGCCAGGTCCTGCTGTGCCTTCTGCGACGCGTACTGATTGAGCAGGATCTCCTTCTGGTGCTTCATCGAGTTGATCTGTGCCGGCATGACGGCCACCATCTGCGGCATCAGATCCGCCATCCGGCGCATCTCCGGCACCAGTTCCTCGAAATCGCCGGACATCACGTCGATCCCGTCCATGGCGTCGAATATCGACCGCATGGACCAGCACATCGGGATGTTGAAGCAGTGCGGTTCCCAGTACAGGTAGTTGCGCAGCGGCCGGAACTGATCGTCGAAATCGGCCAGGTGGTCGCGCACCTCGTTCATGTCGTCCGACGTCGTCGCCATCTTGTCGGCCATCGACGCCGACACCGCGGCCAGGTCCTCCTGGATGTTCATCATCTCGGTCATCGCGTCGATGCTGACCTGCAGATCGTCGGCCTGGGTGAGCATGTTCGCCAGATTGTTCTGGGTGTAGTCGTTGCTCATGATCTGCAGGTTGCCGCTCTGGCCGAGCGTGTACGGGATCGTCGAGTGCTCGATGGGCTTGCCGTCCGGCCGGGTGATGGTCTGCACCTGGGCGATACCGTGCACCCGCACAAGGGCTTTGGCGATCTTGTCGATCACCAGGAAGTCCGCCGGGTTGCGCAGGTCGTGGTCGGTCTCGATCAGCAGCAGGTCCGGGTTCATCTTGGCCTGGGTGAAGTGCCGGTCCGACGCCGCGTAGCCGACGTTGGCCGGTACGGTCTCGGGCAGATAGATCCGGTCGTTGTAGGTGGTGTGGTAGCCGGGCAGGGCCAACAGGCCGACCAGTGCGGCGATGACGGCGCACACCAGGACGGCGCCCGGCCAGCGGACCGTGGTGGTGCCGACCTTGTGCCAGAGTCGCGACTGTCCCAGGTGTTTGGGCTCGAGCACATGGGCGAACCGGCTGCACACCGAGATCACCGCCGGGCCCAACGTCAGTGCCGACGCGATCACCATCACCATGCCGACGGCCAGCGGGATGCCCATGGTCTGGAAGTAGGGCAGCCGGGTGAAGTACAGGCAGCTCGCGGCACCGGCGATGGTCAGGCCGGAGGCCAGCACCACGTGCGCGGTGCCGTGGAACATGTCGTAGTACGCGGCTTCGCGGTCCAGACCCTTGCGGCGCGCCTCGTGATAACGGCCGATGAGGAAGATCGCGTAGTCGGTGGCCGCGGCGATGGCCAGCGTCACCAGCATGTTGATCGCGAACGTGGTGAGGCCGAAGACGTGGTGGTAGCCCAGCACGGCCACGATGCCGCGCGCCGACAGCAGGCCGGCCATCACCAGCGCCAGCACGATGGCCGTCGTCACCACGGACCGGTAGACGATCAGCAGCATGACGATGATGACGGCGAAGGTCACCAGTTCGATGGTCTTCATGCTGGCGTCGCCGACGACGGTCTGATCGGCGCTCAGTGCAGACGGTCCGGTCACGAACACGTGCAGACCCTCGGGAGCGTTTGCGTCCGAGGCGATCTCGCGCACGGTGTGCACGGACTCATTGGCCAGCGCCTCGCCCTGCTCACCGGCGATGTAGACCTGCACGTAGGCGGCCTTGTTGTCGACGCTCTGGGCGCCGGTGGTGGTCAGCGAGTCGCCCCAGAAGTCCTGCACATGCTCGATGTGCTTGGTGTCGGCTTCCAGCCGGGCGACCATGTCGTCGTAGAACGCGTGCGCCTCGGCGCCGAGCGGCTCGTCGCCCTCCAGCACGATCATCACCGAGCTGGAGGTGTCGTACTCGTCGAACACCTCGCCGACCCGTTGGGTGGCGATCTTGGACGGTGCATCGGCGGGGCTCATCGAGACCGCGCGCATCTTGCCGACCTCGTCCAGTTGCGGCACAACGGTGTTGAGCACCGCGATGATGGCCACCCAGGCCAGGATGACGGGGATGGCGAAGGTCCGCAGTAACCGCGGGATGAGGGGCTTGCGTTCCTGCGACCGGTGCCGCGCGGTGGGGATCGGGCTGGTGCAGGCCTCGTCCTGATCGTCGTCGACGGTCGTGCTCATGCGGCCTTCACCAGGCAGTAGGTTTCGGCGTTCATGCCGGTTGCGGTCCTTTCATCCTTGACCTCACCGTCGACCGTGATCCGGCAGGTGATGCTGTCGCCGTGGCTCTGCGCCAGCAGGTTGACGTTGGCGGCCGCGGCCGTCGTGGTCATCGTCAGCGACCAGGGCAGCGTGGGGTCGGCCGCGCGCTGCGGTTTGCCGTCGAGGTCGAGGTAGTTGATGACGGCGGTGCCGCCGGTGCCGAACACCTCGAGGAGCACGATCTTGGGGTCGGTGTCCTCGGCGATGCCCGCACCGACCGGGGTGACGATCACCGGGTTCGAGCCGAACACCAGGCGAAGGTTGCTCACCGTGTAGGCACCGGCCGCCACCGCGCACACGATGAGCAGCGGCAGCCAGTGCCGGCGCAGCACCTTGGTCATGCGCGGACCTCGCGGATGCGGACAGCGCGATGCTCGATGACGCCAATCAATGCGGTGCCCCTTCGACGACGAACGGCCCCCCGGCGGCGACCGACACTTTTCTAGTGAGCTAACCTAACGAAATAAGTGGATGAGATCAATCCGCTTAGCCCGACCGGTAAGCGACGTCACTACAGTGGGCCGCGTGACGGACCAGCCATGTCGAGGACTGCGCAAGGATGCCGAGCGCAACCGGCAGCGCGTACTCAAGGCCGCCCGGGAGCTGTTCGCCGTCAAGGGCATGGAAGCCACCCTCAACGATGTCGCCCATCACGCGGGCGTCGGCGTCGGGACGGTGTACCGGCGGTTCGCCACCAAGGACGAACTGGTCGATGCCGTCTTCGAGGACGGTATCGACGAGGTGGTATGCCTGGCCGAAACCGCTCTCCAACAAGAGAATTCGTGGGACGGCTTCGTCTGGTTCATCGAGCGCCAGTGTGAACTCACGGCCACCGACCGGGGATTGCGCGAGATGGTCTACAGCAAGACCTACGGCGGCAACCGGGTCGAGCGCGTGCGGGAACGGCTGGCCCCTCTGATGACCAAGCTGGTCGAGCGGGCTCGCCGCGACGGCTACCTGAGGTCGGACATTCAGCACACCGACACCCCGATCATTTTCCTGCTGGCCGGTACCGTCAGCGAATGGGCCGGTCACGTCGACCCGGAGTTGTGGCGCCGCTACGTGGCACTACTGGTGGAGGGCATGCGCCGGCGTCCGGATCAGCAGCCCCTGACCGTCAACGCGCTGACACCCGACGGCATGCAGGCCGCCATGCACGGCTGGGATCCGGCGGGCTGAGGCCGCTATGGGAGCCGGCCGGCGACCCGGGTCACCCAGCGCCCGATGGCGCGAGCCTCGGCGGGCGTCATCCCGTCGAACACCAGCGAGTGCACCAGTTCGGCATGCGCGGGCGCGGCATCGGCCAGGGCCGCACGCCCCTGCGCCGTCAGCTCCACGACCGCACCGCGCCGGTCGTCGTCGGCATCGCGGCGTTCCACCAGGGCGCGGTCGCGCATCCGGCGCAACTGGTGCGACACCCGGCTCTGCTCCCAGCCCAGCCGGCCGCCGAGATCGTTGACCCGGCACCCCGGCGCCTCATCGAGTGCCACCAGCACGTCGTAGTCGGCCAGCGACAGTCCGCCCTCGCGCTGCAACTGCCGGTTCATCACGGCCTGCAACCGTCCCGTCATCGTCAGGTATCCCCGCCACAGCACCTGCTCCTGCGCATTCAGCCACATGGAATACATGACACATCATTTAAGTTGTGCTGTCCATCGCCCCCACCTAGGCTGGGCACCGACATCGAGGAGCACGATGACCCGAACCGCATCCGTGGACATCCGGCCCGCGGCCGATCGCGCGGCGACCAGGATTTCCTGGCTCGACTCCAAGCACTCGTTCTCGTTCGGCGATCATTACGATCCGGACAACACCCATCACGGCCTGCTGTTGGTGAACAACGACGACCGGGTGGCGCCGGGTACCGGCTTTGACACCCATCCGCACCGGGACATGGAGATCGTGACCTGGGTGCTGCAGGGGTCGCTGGTGCACCAGGATTCGACCGGGAACAACGGCGTGATCTATCCCGGACTGGCCCAACGCATGTCGGCCGGCCGCGGCATCCTGCATTCGGAGAAGAACGACTCGTGGACGCTGACCGGGTCCGAAAGCCACAGCGAGCCCGTGCATTTCGTCCAGATGTGGGTGGTGCCCGACGAGTCCGGGCGCGATCCGGGCTATCAGCAGCTGGAGATCGACGACGAACTGCTCCGGGGCGGACTGGTCACCATCGCCTCCGGGATGCCCGAGCACCGCGACACCTCGGCCATCACCATCGGCAATCGGTACGCCGCACTGCACGGCGCCCGCCTGCAACCGGGCCGGTCGGTGCAGTTGCCGCAGGCGCCCTATCTGCATCTGTTCGTACCCCGGGGCGCGGTCACCCTGGAGGGCGCCGGTGAACTGGGCGAGGGTGACGCCGCGCGGCTGACGGCCACCGGCGGGCAGCGGGTCACCGCCACCGAACCGTCGGAGATCCTGGTGTGGGAGATGCATGCCGGCCTGGGCGGCTAGCTTCAGATTGATCGGCGGCCTGGCCGGGGCCGCCCTGGTGGTCGCGTGCTCGACCGAGGCCCCGGCGCCCGGCCCGCCCCCGGTTTCGGACACCAGTACGCCATCCCCGGTCTCGACCGGTCTGGCCGAGGTGACGGTCGCCGTGCCCGACGGTATGGATCAGACCCCGTTCGATCAGCCCCGGCGCGCGCTGGTACCGCGGGGCTGGACGTTGGAGGTGTGGGCCAGGACGTCGAAACCCCGACTGGCGGCGTGGGCCCCGGACGGCAGCCTGATCGTTTCGATCCCCCGTACGGGACAGTTGCTCTCGATCCGCGACGGCCGGTCCGAGGTGCTGTTGGACGGACTGAACCAGCCGCACGGACTGGCCTTCGCCGGGGACACTCTGTACGTCGCCGAAAGCGATCGGGTGGACGCGTACCGCTACCGGGGCGGCTCCGCCACCGACCGCCGAACCATCGCCGATGGGCTACCCGACGCGCGCAGTCCCGAGCTACGCGGCGCGTACTCGCACGCGCTCAAGAGTGTGGCGATCGGCCCGGACGGGGCCGTGTACTTCTCCATCGGCTCCACCGGCAACATCTCGGCCGAAGACCGCGCGGCCACCCCTCCCCGGGCGACCATCATGCGGGTGCCACCGGGCGGAGGTGCCATGGAGGCCTTCGCCACCGGGGTGCGCAACGGGACCGGATTGGCTGTGGCACCGGATGGTTCGGTGTGGACCGCGGTCAACAATCGTGACAACGTCGCCGACCCGAGCACTGGAACGGTGCGCGCCGACTATGTAGACGATCACCCGCCCGAGTCGGTGGCGCGGCTGACTCCGGGCCGTGAACTCGGTTGGCCCTACTGCAATCCGGACGGCGGGCCGGCCGATCTGCCGCTCATCCGCGATGTGCAGACCAACCCCGACGGGGAGGCGATGGACTGTGACGCGTTACCGCCGATCGAGCAGAGCCTGGGCGCGCACTCCGCGCCGCTGGGTATGAGTTTCACCGTCGACCGGCTGCCGGCGCCCTATGACAGCGGCGCCCTGGTCGGTGTGCACGGTTCCTGGAACCGGCAGAATCCGCAGGCCCCCGAGGTGTCGTTCTTCGCCTGGCGCGACGGCACTCTCGGGGACCAGCAGACATTGGTCGGGGGCTTCCAGGCGCCCGACGGAGACCGCTGGGGCAGGCCGGTGGCAGCGGTCAGCGGGCCCGACGGCGCGGTGTACATCACCGACGATTACGCCGATGCGGTGTACCGGCTCGCACCGCCGGACTGACGCGTCAGTGGTGGACGGGTGTGCCCCGTCGGCCGGACATCCCGACGTACAGCGCGATGAGCACGATGGCGACCACCACGCCGGCGAGGAACGGGATGATGGCGAAGCCGCCGTTGCTGTTCGCGTAGCCGAGCTGGTACGTCACCCAGCTGCCCACCAGGGAGCCCAACGCACCCAGTGCGATGGTCATGAGCACGCCGATGTTCTGTTTGCCCGGCATGATCAACCGTGCCAACGCGCCGACGATGAGGCCCACGACCAGCGCGCTGATAATTGTCCCGATCATTGCTGCTCCTCAACTAAGTGACAGGTTTGGCCTGTTTACCCAAATTCGGTGGAGTTCAAGCGGGTAACTCGATGCGCAACTGTGATTCAGCTGTGACGCAAGTTGACAGTGTTGCTGCTGTGATTAATCTGAGCGTTCGGCCCGCACCCGTGGCCCGCCGATCCTGGAGGGAAGACCGTGCCGATCGTTGCTGCCCGTTTCCGGCGCCTGGCCGCCGGACTCGTGACGCTCGCGGTCACCGCGGCGTTGGCCACGACCACCGGCACCCCCGTCGCGACCGCCGCGGACGGTCGCACGCTGCTGGCATCCGCCATCGCCAACACTCGCGGCTCCTATCTGGTGTACAACTTCGGCAGTGGGCACCCCGCCCCGCTGCTGAACGCCGCCGGGCACTGGTACGAGAGCGGCAACGGCGGGCATCTGATGATCATCAAGGCGGCCTCGTCGCGGTTGGCGCCCCGGCTGCTGGTGGACACCCACAACGGTTATCAGGCCCGGTGCGAGCGGACACCGGGAGCGCGCACCGGAGACGGTCTGGTGCAGGCCTCCGAGATCTACACCCCGATCGCCGCGTGGCAGGCACTCGGGCAGCCCACCATTGCCGTCAACGCCAACTTCTTCGACATCCGCGGACAGCAGCGCGGGTCCTGGAAGACCACCGGGTGCAGCTCTCCGCTGGGCGCCTATGTGGACAACACGCGCGGCCTGGGCCGTGCCAACGTGCCACTGACCGGCACCATCGCCTACGCCGGGAAGCAAGGTCTGTCCGGCGGGGACGAGGTGTGGACGCCGCTGGCCACGATGATCCTCCCGGTCGCCGGCGCGCCGTTCATGGTGATGCCGCGCTCCGGCGACGACTTCGACGCAGCCGGACCGGTGATCAACGACCTGGTCAGCAAGGGCACCCGGTTCGTCGCCGTCAGTGGGCTCGGGCTGCTCGCCCCCGGCAAAACCGGGCAGATGAACGATCCCGGCCCCTCGGCGGCCCGGACCGCGCTGGCCTATGCCCGGGATCGCGACGAGATGTACGTCTTCCAG
The DNA here is from genome assembly GCA_900078775.1 of Mycolicibacterium aurum. GTDB lineage: Bacteria > Actinomycetota > Actinomycetes > Mycobacteriales > Mycobacteriaceae > Mycobacterium > Mycobacterium aurum_A. Next base: position 5,099,089 of record LT549889.1, on the reverse strand, counting down.
GGCGGCAGCTACACCCCCGACCAGATCCAGGATCTGTTCCGAGGCTTGGGCAGTGACAGCGCCATCCTGCTCGACGGCGGCGGCTCCTCGGCCATCGTGCTGCGGCGCGACACCGGCGGCATGTGGGCGGGATCCGGTGTGCCCAAGGGTTCCTGCGATACCTACCAGGTGCTGTGCGACTCCCGCGAGCGGGCGCTGCCCAGCTGGCTGGCCTTCAACTGAGCTCAGTCTGTTCCGTGGGCGGGGGTTGGTAGGGGGTGTACCACCACCATTGGGCACGTTCGCCGAGTGGGCCTTTGCAGGGTGGGACGTCGGGCGGGGGTGTGGTCGGCGGGCGGGCCAGGGCGGCGCCGGTCATCGGGTCCCCGTCACTGTCGGTGATAGTGAGCTTGTCGGCGGGACCGGTCAGGGTGATGTCGCCGCGGTGATGGGCTCGGTGGTGAAATGGGCACAGCAGCACCGTGTTCCACAGTTCGGTGGGCCCACCGTCCTCCCAATGCACCAGGTGATGGGCATGCAGGCCGCGGGTGGCTCCGCAGCCGGGCACCACACAGGTCTTGTCGCGGTGCTCCAGCGCGCGGCGTAGTCGGCGGCTGATGGTGCGGGTGGTCCGGCCCGCCCCGATCGGGCGGCCGTGGCGTTCGAACCATACCTCGCAGGTAGCGTCACACAGGAGGTAGCGTCGGTCGGCGTCGGTCAGTGCCGGCCCCAGATGCAGTGCGGCGACACGCTTTTCGACGTCCAGATGCATCACCACGGTGGTGTGCGCGCCGTGCGGGCGCACGGCGACATCGGTGTCCCAGCCGGCCTCGATCAGGCTCATGAACGCATCCGTGGTGTCCGGGAACGGTGGTGCCTGCTCGGAGGTCAGCTCACCGGCCTGCTCATCGTCACTGTCTCCCGCATCGTGATCGCGTCGCCAGTCCGCGATCAGCGCATCCTTGTGCGAGGCGACCGCGGCGTCGAACTTCGCGGCCTCCACCTTGGGCAGCCGAATCTTGTAGGTGGTGTAGCTGTCGCCATGCACAGCAGAGAACGACCGCTTGGGCTCCGGCTTGCGGTCGGGTTCGGGCCGGGGTTCCTGCTTGACCGCGGTCCGCAGTTGGGTGACCGTGGCGTACTGCACCAGATTCGCGTAGTGATCATCGCAACCGGCGGCCGCCTGTTCGGCGATGACCCCGATCTGATCGAGGGAGACCCGGCCCTCGCGCAGACTCTGGGTGCAGCGCGGCAATTCGTCGATGCGGTGTGCCACGGCGACCATCGTTTCGGCCCGCCGCGGGGTGACCCCGGTTTTCCAGGCCACCAACGCCTCGATCGACTTACATCCGGTGGCACCCCACAGCGAGTTGCCGTCGGCGGCACCTCTGCCGTCGATCTCGGCGATGATCTCCACCAACCGGCCGTCGATCGCGTTGCGCTGCCCGGTCAGCTCCGCGATCTCGTCGAACAGCACGTCCAGCCGCGGCGTGACGTAGTTCGCGGCGAAAGGTGTTGTCGGCGGTGGCATACGACCACTCTCCAGACAAGGTCCGACACGTGGCGGTGCGCGGCGCCGGGAAACCGGTAGTTATCCACAATCACCGATTCATCCACAGGTTGTCGGCTCACCAGCTGAAAGGCGGACCGAGCAGTCGACCCCGCCGCCTACGGTCGGCTCATGGACACCGAATCGCCCGCACGAGGCGACACCGCGTCATGCGGCCGCCTTGTCGGCCCGCTCGGATCCGGACGTGTCCGTGTCCGCCTTGGTGGTCTCGCTCTTCTTGCTGTCGGACTTCTTCGGCGCCTTGGCATCGGCATCCGAATCGGGGGTGCTCTCGGTGGACTGCTTCTTCTTCGGCGCGAAAGCCTTCTTCAGGTCGCGCACGAGCTTGCGCACCGGGTCCTTCTTCGCGGTCGGTTGCTTCACCGTGCCCGCATCCTCGGCGGCGTCCTCGACGGCGTCCTCGGGGTTGGCGTCCACCGCCGACTCGACCGCATCGGATGTCGGCTCCGCGGCGGCGTCCTCGGGGGTGGTCTCCGCGACGCCCTCGGTGGATTCCACGGTGTCGTCGGACTTCGGTTCGGGGGCCGCGTGTTTGGGCTCAGCACCGGTATCGGCCGGGATCTGCGCGTCCGGCGGGGCGGCGTGCTTGCCGGTCGGCACGTCACCGTCGGGTTGCACCGACAGGGTGACCAGCTTGGGTTCGGAGTCCGGCAACGCGCCGGCCGCCGCGGCCAGGGTGCGCGAGGTATTGGCGGCCTGCCGGGCGTCCCGGCCGGTGAGCCCGTCGACCAGGTCGTCGATACCCTGCTGCAGCCCGGCGGTGAGTCCGCCCAGATTCAGTCCGCGGGTGAGGGTTTGGATCAGCTTGCCGAGGTTGGCCAGGACATTCGGCGGGGCGGCGGTGGGGTTGCCGCTGAAGAACTCCTTGTGGAAACCGTTCACCAGCGAGGTCAGCACGTCGTTCATCGCGCGGCCCCAGTTGAGCTTGGGGAACGACAGGAACGGGGTGGCGGTGTCCGCATCGTCCAGCGTGCGGGTGTAGGTGCCGTCCGGGTTGCGCACCACATCGGTGTAGCCCAGGTTCACCAGGCTGGTCAGGGCCGGCGACAGCGCATTGGCCAGCCGGATCGGAATGGTGCCCAGCGTCCCGAAACTCACCATGTTCAGGAAGTCGCCGATCAGGTACAGCGGTTCCAGCAGCGGCAGCGTCTTGGTGGCCAGGGTCAGATAGATGTTGACGTCCAGCGGGCTGCCGAGGTCCAGGAGGTCGACCACGGTTTCGCCGACCTCGCCGAGGATCTCGTCGAGCGCACCGTCGAGTTCCACCCCGCGCATGATGTAGGACGCGCCGATGGTGCCGGCCAGCAGATTGTTGAACAGGGTGAACGGATTCGGCCAGGCGGCGAAGTCGGAGTACGGCTGGTACTGGACGGTGGCATCCACCTTGATCGGGACCAGGTTCGCCGCACCGAGTTCGATTCCGGTGCCCAGCACCGGAATTCCCATCCCGACGTTGGTCGCCCGGACATCCGGGGTGATGATGTCGATGCCGAGCCGCTCGAACAGCGGGTAGAACCGGGCGAGCATGCCGCCGTTGGCCCGCCCGACGTTGTTGGCCAGGATCATCGGCATCAGGCTGAGGCTGCCGAGCAGCCCGCCGCCGTTGGCGCCGATGCGTGGCTGATTGGCCAGATCGGCGAGCACCTGCTGGTACGCCGAGCCGGCCGCCATCGCGCCGAAGCCGTAGCCGACCACGATCGGGATGCGGATGTCCATCACGTTCAGGTCGGGCAGGTCGATGCCGACGATCCCGTCCAGCACCGCGTCGATCAGGCCACCGAGCAGCGGGATGTTGCCGGCTGCGTTTCCGGCCAGGTCGAGCACGCTGTCCAGCAGCGCCTCGACACCCACCTCCAGGTACGGGGTCTGGTTGACCTCGGCGGCGACCGCGTTCGCCGTCCCGGGCGTCCACCCCAGGTCGAGGCCGGCGAGCATCTTGAGCAGGGTGAACGGTTCGCCGGGCGTGACGATGTTGACGCCGGGGATGTTCAGCCCAGCCAGGTTCAACGGATCCGACAGGTCCAGGCCCACCAACCCGAGCACCGCCGAGAGGGTGATGTTCCCCTGGGAATCGGTGATGTTCAACAGTTCCAGGATGTCGATCAGCAACGGGGTGACGAGATTGCCCAGGATCGGCTCGAGCACCGAACCGAGGTCGATCGGGATGACGCCCAGGATGTCGTCGATGAACGCCATCGGAATCTCGCTGAGCAGGTCGCCGACGTTCAGCCCGACGCCACCGGCCAGGTTGATCCCGGCCAGCGCCCGCTCGTAGGACTCGATGAAGGCCTGCAGGTTGTTGTAGGCGGACTTGCCCGCGCCGCGGGTGATGTCGGAGCGGTTTCCGGGTGGGCCGAAAGGGCTCACCGACGCGCTCAGATCGACCGGCTGCTCCACCACCCGCAGGTAGTGCTCTTCGGGGCGGGGCATCGGCGTCGGCGCCGCGGCACCGACCGTGAGCGCCGTGGCGGTGGCTGTCGCCGCCGTGACCACCGCGACCCGCCTGGTCCGCTCCGCCACATTGCGGTGTCTCCCGGCCATTTCCCCGCGCCTCCCCCACTGCCAGTGAACTCTCAGCGGAAACTTAACATCAAGATCTTTCCGACCGGGGCTTTTGCATCAGTAATTATCGGTGGCGTTGATCTGCTTTGCCGCAAGGGGTTTCGCAGACAAGTGGGCCAGTATATAGCGGTGGGCACTCGGTTTGCCGGTCGGCACCCGCGCCCACCACGTCGGATGCGCCGGGCCGGGCCCGCGCGGCGCTTTGCGAGATCCGCACGGCCGCGCACAGTAGGGCTTCTACTCCTCGGACGCCTCCGGGCCGAACGCGAAGATCAGCGCCGCCACCGCGACGAGCACCGCGGCCAGCCCGATCACCGGTGCCACCATCTTCAGGGTCATGGTCGCCCCGAGCACCGCGCCCGCGCACATGGTCAGCACCACCGCGTAGCGCAGTTTCTCGCGTTGTCCCGTGCCGCCGGCCAGTCGGCTGTCGAAGCCGATGCCGACGATCGTCTGGGTCAGCACGGTGGTGCTGAGTTCCTGGATGCCGAACTGCCGTGCACTCGCGTTCTGGATACCGAAAGCCACTGCCAGCCCGGCGATCAGGACGAGCTTGGTGTCGTCGTCATAGTGCAGCACGCCGGCTCCGGCCAGGGCGGTGAGCGTCACCAGCAGCGCCACCTCCACCGCCAGCGCGGTCGGCAGCCAGCGGCGCGCCGACGGGCCGCGGTGGCGGACCATCCGCCCGCCGATGACGGCGCCGGTGATGAAGCTGAGGAACGCCACCAGCGCGGCCGTCAGGTCCACCCCGGAATGCGGGACGAACCAGAATCCGAGGAAGATGACGTTGCCGGTCATGTTCGCCACGAACACGTGCCCGAGCACCAACACGCTGACCGCGTCCACCAGCCCGGTGGCGAACGTGAGCAGCAGCAGCGCCGTGATGGTGAGTCGCTGCGAGACGGGCGATTTCATACCGGCGACCCCCGGGCGCTACAGCCGGGGCGTCAGATCCAGCGAGGTGACGGCGTTCATCTTGGTGATGAGCCAGTCGGTTCCGCGTTTCTCCATGATCAGACGGTAGGACAGGTAGCGCAGCGACGGGATGTTCTTGGTGACCGGACTGGTCGCCACCGAGTTGGTGTACACGATCGCCGAGGCGTTGTCGTCGTCGAGGGATTCCACCGCGGTGCCGAGCACCTCGGTGTTGTTGGACACCTGAGCCTGCTTGTTCGGGGCGGCGATCGCATCGATGTACTGACGGTACTCGGCCTCGAAATCGCCGCCGAGGAACTTGGCCGCCCGGTCCGGCAGGGTCTCCATGTCCTCGGGGGTGTACGTCCACAGCGTGGTGATGGCGTCGGCAGCGGTCCCGGCGATGTCGAGTTTGACCTGCACCTGCGCCCGGTCGGTCAGATACGGGGCGGCGGCGGCCCCGGCGAACGCCGCGGCGGCGACGAACGCCCCGGCCCCGACCGCGGCGGCGGCCTTGACCGCCCGGCCCGGCCGGCGGTGCGGCACCCGAGTCGCGGGCTCGGCTTCGGTGGTCAGATCACCTGAATCAGTCGGCTGATCTTCCACTGCTGTCCCTCCTTGATCGCCGTTGCCAGCCAACGACTTCCGGTCTCGATGGTCTGCTTGCCGTCCGGGGTGGCGCTGGTCATCTTGGTGGCGACCAGGACGTCGGCGCTGCCGTTGTCGTTCCAGCGCTGCACACCGGCCTCCAGCACCTCCCCGCTGGTGGGTTCGGCCCGGGCCACCTGCAGCACGATCTCATTCTGCTTCTCGGTGAAGGTCTGCACGAACTCCCCGGTGCCCTGGGCCCGGATCCGGTCGGCGTAGTCGTTGGCGTTGAACGGGTCCAACGTGGTGTAGGCCGTCATGAAGGCCCGCACGTAGCCGAGCGCGTCGGCGTCACGGATCTGGGTCTGGCGGTTGGACTCGTAGGAGACCGTCATGAACGACGCCAGTCCCAGCGCCGCCGCGATCACCAGCGCGGCGAGCCCGGCGACCAGCGGCAGCCCCCACCGGGTGGGCGGCTCGGGTGCGGTGAAGATCTCCGGGGCGTCGGGATCGACGACGCGGCGCGGGCTCATCCGCCGCCCCCGGCCTGCGCGCCGCCGGTGTACGGCCGGGTCAGCACGCTCAGATTCTGCACCTGCCACCGATCTCCGGTCTTGACGAAGTCCACCCGGACCGTGGCGGTGATGAAGCGCATGGCCTTCGGGTCGTTGCCGCGCTGCCCCTGCATCGCCAGCAACATCGACGCGCTGGTGGGGGTCAGCTCCGGCTGCTCCAGCACCGCACTGTTGACCGCCCAGTACTCGTTGGCCACCAACGGCGCCGTGCGCAGCGCCTGCTGCTGCTCGACGAGTTGTGCCCGGTAATCCTCGCTCGCCAGCGACTGCGCGCGGGCGAAGTCCTCATCGGCGGTCTGCGGGGCGTAGCTGAGGATCTGCTCCACGATGCCGGCGCCCTGGGCGCTGATCTCGCCGCGCGCGGCGTCGAGGGCCTGCTCGTGCCGGTAGACCACCACGTATCCCGCGGCGGTCGCCGCGGTGCAGACCAGTGCGGTGGCCGCCAGCCCGATGGCCACCGGGCGCCGCAGATCCCGGGCTGGTTCGCCAACCCGGTGAACTTCGGTGCGCAGCAACAGGTCTGCGAAGGTGCGGTGGCGCCGGTCCCACAGTGGCCACAGCCATCCGAGGAACAGCGCGGCGGTGTCCAGCAGATGCGCGACGTCGCGGGCCAGCAGCCGGCCGGCCCCGGCCGGTGTGCCGTCGGCGCGCACCACCCGGATGCCGGTGACCGCGCGGCCCAGTGACCATCCGGTCCGGCCCGGCAGCAGCCATCGGTTGGCCATCACCGCCAGACCGAGCAGGCTCGCCACCACCACGTAGGCCCACCACAGCCAACCCAACAGCGGCGCGGTCCAGCCCAGCAGGGCGAGGGTGGCGATCAGCGCGAGCCCGAACAGCACGTCGATGCTCAGCGCGCCGGCCCGCGCACCCCAGGACGCCAGGACCGCCTCGTCCTGCGGTGCGCTCTGTTCGGGTGCCGCGTCCTCGAACACGACCGTCACGTGGTGACCTGGACCAGGTTGGCGATCTTGTAGGTGCCGTCGGCGCGCTGCATGGTCACCCGCAGCCGGTAGCCCTGTTCCTGGTCGGCGGTCTCGGAGTTGGTGACCTTGGTGCGCACCGCCACCAGGACGTCGACGGAACCGTCGTCGTGGTGGCGTTCGACCGCGGCCCGCAGGTCGGCGACCTCGACGGTGGCCTTTGCCGCCTGGTACGCCTCCACCATCATCGAGCTGTAGAACACCGCCTGGGCGCCGAAGTCGCCGGTCGCACAGTCGACGATCTTGGCCTGCGCGGCGCCCATCGAGGCGGTGTCGGGGGCCTGGGTGGCCGTCACACAATCCTTGGCCGCCTGCAGCGCGACGGCGTCATCGCGGGCGATCTGGGCGCTGCGCTCGTTGGACTGCAGCAGCAGGTACCCGGTCACGGTGAGACCCGCGGCCAGCGCGAACAGTGCGGCGCAGATCCCGGTCAGCCAGCCACGGCCGAGCCGGCCGGGGTTGGTCTCCTCGGGCGCAGCGGCGACCGCTTCCTCGGCGGCGGGGATGTCGCTGGTCTCGTCGTCTTGGTCGGTGGGGTTCAGCCGGCTGGTGCCAGCATCTCCTTCCATCCGTTCTCTCCTGGGTTATTCGAGTTGTTGACCGAGTACTTGACCCCGTCGGGTCCGACCACCTCTCCGCTGGACGGGCTGTAGACCGCCGACGGACCTGCTGCCGGAGTGTAGATGCAGGGGTTGGGTTGCTGTCCACTACAGGTGACCGTGCCCTGGCCGGGCGGGGTGAGCGGATCACTGACCGGCAGCGTCGACTCGGCGGGCGGAAGCTGACCGGCCGGCAGCGGGTTGGTCCCGTTGTTGATCGACGGTGCCGGGATCACCTGGCCGGGGTTCACCGGTTGGGTGCAGCGCGCACCCGCGGCCGGGCAGTCGAGGATCTGGTTGGGGTCGCCGTACCAGGGGTTGGTGCCCAACGGCACGTACGGCTCGTCGCTGCGGCATTCCCGCGGGCTGGCCGCCCGCTTGCCGGGCACGTCCGCACACGGGTAGTTGCGGGCGCCGCGCACCGCGTTCGGCGCGTCCTTGGGAATCTTGCAGTACAGCCCCTCGGGCAGCGGGTCGGTCCTGGTGTCGGCCGGGGAGCGCCACTGCGAGGCGGGCAGGAAGCCGGTCAGGCACGGCGGGGGCGAGTTGATGCCGAGGCCGAAGTGCAGCAGACCGTCCGGCGCGAAGATCGTCGCCGTCTGCGCGATGGCCGCGCCCTGCGGCAGCACCACCAGCACCTGCTCGACGTTCTTGTTGTAGCGCTTGAGCATGTCGATGACGACTTCGAGGTTGGCCAGCGTCTGCGGCAGCGACTCCCGCACATCACCGAACACCGCGTTGAGCTGATCGGCGGTCGGCGCCGCCTGCTGCAGACCGCTGCGCAGGGCGGCGTCCTTCTCCGCGGTCTGCGCGGTGATGGTGTTCAGGTTGGCCGCCCACCGCGCGATGGCGTCGCCGGACTGCACCTGCGACTCGATGATCGGGGCGGAGTTCTCGACGATGTCGGTGACGCTGGGCAGGTTCTCCCGGAAGTCCCCGGCCAGGTTCTGGGTGGCGTCGACCAGCCGCTGCAGGGACGGGCCGAGCCCGCCGACGGCCTTGGCCGTCTCGTCGAGCAGGACGCCGATCTTCTCCTTGGGCAGCGCGGCCAGCCCGCGTTGCGCCGAGTCCAGCGCCGGACCCACCTCCGCGGGTACCCGGCCCTCGGTGATGGTGTCCCCGTCGGCGAAGTGCTGCGGGACGTCGTCGGGCGAGACCAGGTCGAGGAACTGCTCGCCGACCGCCGACACCGAGTGCACGTTGGCGATGGTGTCGACGGGCACCGAGGTGTCATCGTCGATGTCCATCGTCACCCGGGCCCCGGTCTCGGTGGGCTCCACCGCGATCACCTTGCCCACCGTGGTGCCGCGGAAGGTGACGTTGGCGGTCTTGTACAGACCGGCCGAGTTCGGCAGTTCGGCGTAGAGCCGGTACATGCCGATGCCGGCGTAGGTCGGCAGCCGCAGGTAGCCCACGGACAGCACGACCAGCGCGACCACGGTCAGCAGGACGAAGATCAGCAACTGGGTCTTGATCATTCGGGTCAGCAGCATGAGTCACTCCGACCTTTCGATCAACGGCCCGCCGGGCACATTGTTCGGGTTGGGGGTGAACCGCACGTCCGGGATCATCGTCGCCGGGTCGCGGCCCCACGCCTGCTCCAGGGCGCGCAGCATGCCGGAAAGCCCGGTGCCGGAGAGGAACCCGTTGTCGATGGCGCTCAGCGTGAGGTCGATGGTGACCGACACGTTGATGTAGTCGCCGCGGATGGCCTTCGGGATGTTCTCGATGTTGAACGGCACCGTCAGCAGCAGCTTCAGCGCGCCCACCAGATACGGCGACGCCTTGGCCAGCTCGCGCAGCGGGCGCTGCAGATTGGCCAGGTTGGTGTTCAGGTTGGCGTTGGTGTTGCTCAACGTCTCGTCGGCGGTCGCACTCAGCCGGCCCAACGAGGTCACCGCATCGGCGAACAGGTCCCGGGTCTCGGCGAAATGCTGGATCAGCGGCGGGAACTCGGTCAGCACCCGGTCCAGGGTCTCGGTGCGCTGGCCGACGATCGAGAGCAGCCGGTTGGTCGAGTCGATGGCGCGGGTGAGATCCTCGCGCTGCTTGTTCATCTCGTCGGTGAAGGTGTCCAGCCGGTTGAGGAACTCCCGGATCTCCCCGGACCGCCCGGTGAGGATCGCGTTGACCTCGTTCTGGATCACCTCGATGTTCGGGATGCCGCCGCCGGTGAGGATGCCGGAGATGCTGGCCAGCGTCCGCTCGATGGTCGGGAACGCCGAGGAGTTGGCCAGCGGGATGGTGTCGCCGTTGCGCAGCGGCTCCGGCGAGGGATCCTCGGGTTCGTCGAGTTCGACGTGCTGGGAACCCAGCAGCGAGGTCTGCCCGATCCGCGCCAGCGCGTTCTTCGGCAGCCGCACACCGGGTTCCAGGTCCACCGTGAGAAGCGGCACCCAGTTCTTCAGTTCGATACTGCGTACCCGGCCGACGAACACGTCGGCGACCCGCACCCGGCTGTTGGCGTTGAGCGCCAACGTCTCCGGCATCTGGATGTAGATCGTGGAGTGCCCCTCCTGGGTCCCCGGACCGCCGGGCAGCGGCACGTTGGCGATACCCCGCCACTGCCCGCAGGCGCTGAGCATCAACGCGGCGGCGCCGAGCGCAATGGTGCGCATTCCCAGTCGTTTCCAGTTACGCGTCATCAGGCACCCCCTGCCTCGGCGGGCAGCGGCGGCCCGGCGGGTACCGCGGGTGCCGCCGGTGCGGCGGGAGCTCCCGGTCCGCTGACCGGTGCGGCCGGCGGCGGATCCCCGGGGATGACGCCGGGCGCGGGTCCCGGCGGCGGGCCGGGCTGCGGGTACCACGGCGGCGGCAGCGGGCTGCTCTCGTTGTAGGCGTTCGGCGGGCCGGGCAGGTTGCCGCCCGGGGGCACACCGAAGGCCGGCGGCGCCGGCGGCGGCACGATGTCGGGCCCACCGAGCAAGGCGGCCAACGAATCCGGGGTCAGCATGTTCGCGGTGAACGGCTGCACCTCGACACCCTGCATGCCCGGGGCGACGATCCAGCCCGGCTCGTGGTTGCCGTGCGAGAACAGGGTGTCGCGGGAGAAGATGCCCGGCACGGTGGTGTCCTTGTATCCCGGCGGCGGGCGCAGCCGCTCCTCGGAGTAGGCGATCTGCTTGGGCAGCGTCATCGCCCCGGCGGCCAGGTTCATGCCGAACGGGATGAAGTTGAACTTCATCGCGTCGAAGATCGGCGCCAGGTACTGGGCGCACAGTTCGGCGGACTCCTGGTAGCCCAGTCGGCTGCCGGCCTGGATGGAGCTGCAGATGAAGTTGAGCGGATTGGAGAAGTTGGTGACACCGGGCAGCACCGGCAGGCCGACGATGCCACCCTGGTTGGGCGCCACCACGTTGACCACGTTGGACACCAGGTTCGGGTAGGAGTGCAGCGCGGTCTCCAGGCCGTCGCGGGGCTCGGGCTGCAGGATCGCGTTGGTCACCTCGGCCAGGTTGTTGATGTCGTTGGTGAGCGGGGTCCCGTTCTCGTCCAGGAACTTCCGGGTGGTGGCCAGCACTTTGTCGAGGTCCTCGAGTGCGGTGGCGACTTCGGAGTCGGTGTTGGTGAACGAGTTGGTGAACTGCGCCAGGTCGTTGTTCAGCGCCACGAACTGCTGATCGCTGCGGTGCAGGGCGTTGACGAACACGGCCAGGCTCTTGACGGTGCCGACCAGATCGCCGCGCCCCTCGTTGAGGGCGGTCACCGCATCCGAAAGTCCCTGCAGGGTCTTGTTGAACTGCTCGCCCTTGCCCTCGAATCCGTCGGCGAAGGATTCCACGATGTCGCCGAACGGGCCCTTGGGTTGTTCGGGGGTGGGGCCGAGGTCGGCCAGCAGGCGGGTCACCTGGTCGCGCAGCTGGTCGTACTCGACCGGTACCTGGGTGCGGTCCATGTCGATCACCGCACCGTCCTGCATGACCGGGCCGCCGGTGTAGGGCGGGGACAGCTGGATCACCCGGGACGCCACCAGCGACGGGTTCAGGATCGAGGCGCTGGCGTTCTCGGGCACCTTGTACTTGCTGTCCCAGTGCATCTCCACGCGCATCCGGTCGCCCTCAGGTTCGATCGAGTCGATCGAACCGACCTTGACGCCCATGATGAGCACCTTGTCGCCGGGGTAGAGCGCCAGCGTCTCGGGGAAGTACGCGGTGACGGTGGTGGTGGTCAGCTTCCGGTAGACGTTCCAGCCGACCGCCGCAGCACCGACGGCGACCGCGAGCACGATGGCACCGAGGATGACCGCCGTCCGGGACAGGTGCGGCAACTTGATGTTGCGGATGTTGAAGATCGTCGACATCTGTTCGCCCCTATCCCTCTTGCGATCCGGGCGTCAGGAACGGCGGGTTGCCGGGCAGCGGCCCGGTCCCGGCCGGGGACAACTGCTGTCCGGGTCCGGGCGGGGGCGGCGGTCCGGGCAGGATCGTCGCCGGCACCGCGGCGCCCGGGATGGGCCCGGGCGGGGCCGGGACTCCGGGCGGTCCGACCGGCACGGTGCGCGCTCCCGGCGGACCGGGCGCGATCGGCACCGGGGTGCCGGGCACATCGGGCGGCAGTTGGCCGGGGACCGCCGCACTGGGGATACCCGGGGTGGGCCCGAGGCCGTGCGGATCGGGTGCGGAGGTCTGCACCCCGACCGGGCCGTGGTAGTTCGGGCCGTACGGGTTGTCGCCGTACGGGCCGACGGTCAGATCCGCACAGGGCAGCGGGTTTCCGGGCCGGGGCAGCCCGTCGGCCGGCGGGGTGTAGGAGCACGGTGATCCGGGCGGCACCGCGGGACCGGGGTACTCCGGGGTGCCTTCCAGCACGCGCGGGGCCGGCGGCGGTGCGCCGTTCTCGAACCGGGTGCCGTTCGGGTCCGGGAACTGGAAGGCGGGCAGGCCGGCGTTGCGCCAGAACTGTTCTGGGTCGATCCCGCGCTTCTTGAACGCCGAGTCCACGAACGGCTGCAGCAGCGTGGGCGGCAGCAGGTTGACCAGCATGACCTTGAAGTACGGGCCCGAGGCCAGCGCCTCGGCCAGCGAGGTGATGAATTTGCCTGCCACGCTGAGGGTGTCGGCCAGGTCGTGCTTGCGCTCCACCAGCGTGTCGCTGACGGTGTTGAGCTGGGTCAGCACATGGTTGAGGTTGGGGTTGTCGTCGATGAGGCCCGACACCTGCGCCGAGACGTTCGAAACCCGTTCCAGCAGCAGGTTGACCGCGCGGCTGCGCTCGTTGACCGCGGCCAGCAGCGTCTGCGCATTCACCAGCAGGGCGTTGACCTGCCCGCTGCGGTCGCCGAGGACTGTCGCGATCTTGTTGGCGTTGGCCAGCAGCTGTTTGAGGTCGTCATCGCGCTTGCCCAGGGTGTCGGAGAACCTCTGCACCCCTTCCAGCGCCGACTTCAGATGCGGTGCGGTCTGGTCGACGGTCTCGGACAACACATTCAGGGACTGCTTGACGGCCTGGGTGTCCCACCCCGACGAGGCCCGCGTCACGTCCAGGAAGGCGTCGTAGATCTGGTACGGCGTCTGGGTCTGCTCCACGGGCAGGTACCCGCGCGGTTCCAGGGTCGTGGTCCCGCGGGGCTGTACCTCGATGTTCTTGCGGCCCAGCACCGTATCGGTGCGGATCGCCGCCCGGCTCTCGGTGCCGATCTCCATGCCGCCGAGCGTGTAACCGATCTCGACCTTGTCGCCGGTGATCTCCATGCTCTGCACGGTGCCGACGTCGACGCCGGCTATGCGCACCTTGTCGCCGACGTTGAGGCCACCGGTGTCGTTGAACTGGGCGTAGTAGGTGGGCACCGCGAACAGCATCGGCACGCTGGTGATCGACGAGCCGACGCCGATGACGAGCGCCACCGTGACGACGCCCATCACGCCCTTGCGGATCCGGTCCGATCCCTGGATTGTCCTCATTGCGGTGTGCACCTGCCCGTCGGCTGGGTGGTCACCCTCACGGTGCGGACCGGGCCACCCGGCTGAGCGCCGTTGAGCCGCAGCGAGAGATCGCAGGCGTAGAAGTTGAAGAAGTCACCGTAGATGCCGCCGGCGCGGCCGATCACCTTGAGCGCGGCCGGGATCTGGGACACGATCTCGTCGACTTGATCCAGCTGGTCGATCAGCGGTTGCTGGATGGTCTCCAGGTAGCCGACGGTGTCCCGCAGCAGCGGCCGGTTGTCGGCCAGCAGATCCGACAACGATCCGGCGGCATTGCTGATGTCGGCGACCGAGGAGGCGATCGGGTCGGCGCGGTTCTTCAGCCCGGTGATCAGGGTCTCGAAGTTCTGCAAGGTGTCGTCGAGCTGCTTCTGATGCTTGACGGTGGTGTCCAGCACGGTGTTCAGGTTGGTGATGACCTCACCGATGGCCTGATCGCGGTCGGCCAGCGCGTTGGTCAGTTCGGCCGTCTGGTCCAGGATGTCGCTGATGGTGCCGCCCTGGCCCTGGAAGATGGTGATGATCGAGGTGGCGATGTTGTTGACCTTGTCCGCGTCAAGGGATTTGAACAGCGGGCGGAAGCCGCCGACGAGCGCGTCGAGGTCCAGCGCCGGTTCGGTCAGTTCCACCGGGATGGTGCTGCCGCCGGGCAGCACGGTGTCGCTGTCGCCGCGGCGCAGCTCCACATAGCGGTTGCCGATCAGGTCCAGATACCGGATGGCGGCGGTGGTCTCGTCGAACAGTTGCAGATTGCGTTCCACCGCGAAGTCGACGCGCACCTTGTCGCCGCCGTCGATGAGGACGACGTCCTCGACCTTGCCGACCTCGACGCCGTAGGCCCGGACGAACTGGCCGGCCCGCAGGCCGCTGGCGTTCTCGAAGATGGCCGAGTAGCCGGTGGTCCGGTCGAACCGCAGCTGCGCGAACACCACGAAGATGACCGCGGTGAAGGTGAGCAGCACCGCGGAGATCGCGGCCAGCTTGAAGAGCGTCCCTCGAATACTCATCTGATACTCATCATGGGTTGATCGTGTGCTCCCCCACTTGGCGTCCCCAGACGTACTCGTTCATGATCGGCTGCCCGAGCTCGAAGTGGTTGTACGGGGCGAGGCTGGCGCCGGTGTCCATCACCAGGTACGGCATCGGCCACAGGTCCCGGGTGATCGGCTGCCAGCAGCCCGGCCGCCCGCCGGGGCCACCCTTGGCGTTGACGCGGGGCAGATTGTCCGGGAAGACGTAGGCGTTGCCGGCGCCGAGCACCGAGGACCGGGTCAGCAGCGAGTAGCCGTTACCTCCCAGGGCGCCCGCGAGTTTCGGTGCCGCGTCGTGATAGTTGCGGATGGTGCACAGCAGCTGCGGGCTGTAGTAGTCCAGCAGCTTTCCGGTGGGCAACAGATCCTCGGCGCCACGCACCAGGTACGGGCCGCCGCGCTCGAAGATGTCGGCGCCGGTGTTGCCGAACCCGACCGCGGACATCAGCGCGGCGTCGATGTTGCCCCGCTCGTCGTTGAGGGCCCGGGCGGTGGTGACCGCATTGGCCAGCCCGTCCCACAGGTCCGGGGAGGCCTCGGAGTAGACGTCGGCCAGATCGGCCAGGCCGGTGACATCGCGGCGGATCTGCGGCATCCGCGGATTCAGTTCGCCGAGAATCTGATTGCCGTCCACCAGCGACTGGCCGAACTTGTCGCCGAGGCCGTCCAACGCCTGGGCGGCCGCGGTGAGGGTCTGATTGAGCTTGACCGGGTCCACCTGCTCGGCGATACCCATGATGGTCTCGAACAGGGTGTTGAACTCGGTGGTGGTGCCCGACGCCTGGATGGTCGAACCCGCGACCAGGCGGCTGGCCGCCGGGTCCTCCGGCGACAGGAAGGAGATGTATTTGTTGCCGAACACCGTGGTGGCGCGCAGTTCGGCCTGCACGTTGGACGGGATCAGGGCAAGGTATTTCGGTTCGACGTCGAGGGTGAGCTGGGCCTTGGGCACATCGTCGACGGTGATCACCCCGGCCTCGGCCAGCCGCCCGATCGGCACCCCGTTGAAGGTGACCTTGGAGCCCGGGTCCATGGCCAGGCCGGCCCGCTCGGCGACCACGGTCAGCTGCACCCGCTCCTCGAACGCCCCGCGGAACTGCAGCCAGGTCAGCGTCAGCACCAGCGCGGTGATCAGCAGCAGCACCAACCCGGCCAGCTTGTAGGGCGGGCTCTTCGGCTTGTTCAGCGGCGCAGCGGTGTTCGTCATGGCATCACACCGTGAGATTGAAGTTCGGGTCGGTGCCGTACAGCGCCAACGAGGCCAACAGGACGACCACCACGATGGCGATCAGCGAGGTACGCATCGAACGGCCCACCGCCTCGCCCACGCCCACCGCGCCGCCGCTGGCGTAGTAGCCGAAGTAGCAGTGGTTGAGCATCACGATGATCGACATGATGATCACCTCCAGGAACGACCACATGACGTCGTCGACCCGCAGGAACGTGTGGAAGTAGTGCTCGTAGGTGCCCACCGACTGCGCGTAGAACACCGTGGTGACCAGCTGGGCGGACAGGAAGGACAGCAGGATCGCCATCGCGTAGAGCGGGACGATGACGATGGCGCCGGCCATCAGCCGGGTGGACACCAGGTACGAAATCGACTTGATGCCCATCACTTCCAGAGCGTCGATCTCCTCGCTGATCCGCATGGCGCCGAGTTCGGCGGTGGCGCCGGCGCCGACGGTCGCGGCCATGGCCTGGCCGGTGACGACGGGGGCGACCACCCGGATGTTGGCCAGGGCGGCGAAGAATCCGGTGAAGGCCTCCACGCCGATGTTGCCCAGGGAGGCGAAGCCCTGGATCGCGATCAGCGACCCGGCCGACAGCGTGACGAACCCGATGATCGCGACGGTGCCGCCGATGACCGCCATTGCGCCGGTGCCCATCCCGATCTCGGCGACCAGGCGCAGCGCCTCCCGGCGGTAGTGCTTGAAGGCGTGCGGCAGATGGCCGACGGCCTGCACCACGAACCAGGCGACGTGACCGATGCTGTCCAGGAACCGGCCGGGCGCCCCGACGACGCCGCGGGTGCGGTCGAAGGCGCGGGGGAACCGGGTCCGCAGGACGGTTGAGGTACTCACATCAGCCTCCCGTCCCGAACCGGACGCCGATCGTCGTCAGCACCACGTTGACCGCGAAAAGCGCCACCACGCAGAGCACCAACGTCTCGTTCACCGCGGTGCCGACGCCCTTCGATCCGCCGGCCACGGTCAGGCCGCGGTAGCAGCCGACCAGTCCGGCGATGAGCCCGAACAGGGTTGCCTTGATGACCGAGATCATCACCTCGGGGAGTCCGGTGAGCAGCGTCAGCGTGGCGACGTACGCACCGGCGTTGACGTTCTGGATGTAGACGCCGAAGAAGTACCCGCCGACCAGGCCGATGGTGATGACCGCGCCGTTGAGCAGGAAGGCCACGAAGGTGGCGGCGACGACGCGGGGCACCACCAGCCGTTCGATGGGGTCGATGCCGAGCACCTCCATCGCGTCGATCTCCTCGCGCACGGTGCGCGCACCGAGGTCTGCGCAGATGGCCGTCGATCCCGCACCGGCCACCACCAACACGGTGACCAGCGGCCCCAACTGGGTGACCGCGCCGAGCGCGGCACCGGCCCCGGACACGTCGGCCGCGCCGAATTCGGCCAGCAGGATGTTCAGCGTGAAGATGATGAGCACGGTCAGCGGGATGGACACCGCGAGCGTGGGCAGGAAGGCCACCCGGATCAGGAACCAGGCCTGCAGCACGAATTCCTTGAATTGGAAGGGCCTGGTGATCAGCGCTTTTCCGGTCAGCACAGACATTTTGAAGAAGCCGCCGACCATGGTCAGCGGCTTGTCCAGCTGGTCTTTGAGGTAGTCGACCAGACCGTCGCCCGCCGTCACCGACGCACCGCCGAACCGAGCTCGTTGCGTGGCGGCATCAGCTGTCGCACGCCCCCTCCTCCACTTATCCGGAGCCCCGTATCCGTCGGTGTGTGATGCACCGCCTTACTACTGGCCGGTAGTAAGACAGACCACAGGACTGTACCCGATCCGGTACCGGCGGTGCTGCACAACGGCTTCATTGACCCCGCAACTGTTAGCAAACACGTCCCGTGCGGTGACCCTAGGCCGAGCCGGTTCAGAAACCATTGCCACAGTGGAACTTTCGTCGGCGTCAATCAGGCGTCGGAACCGTACCTGGCACGCAGGTCGGTCTTGAGCACCTTACCCGCGGGATTGCGGGGCAGCGCGTCGACGATCTCCAGCGCCTTGGGGTGCTTGTACCGGGCCAGCCGCCCGGTCAGGAACTCGTCGAGCGCCTCCAGGGTGAGCGACGCGTCGGAAGGCGCGGCCAACGCCACAATGGCCACCGGCACCTCGCCCCACTTCTCGTGCGGGCGACCGATGACCGCGACCTCGGTGATGGCCGGGTGCGCGGCCAGCACGTTCTCGACCTCGGCGCAGTAGATGTTCTCGCCGCCGGAGATGATCATGTCCTTCTTGCGGTCGACCACCCAGATGTAGCCCTCCTCGTCCTGGCGGACCAGGTCTCCGGAGTGGAACCACCCGCCGGCGAACGACTCCGCGGTGGCCTTGGGGTTGTTCCAGTAGCCGGCCATGAGCGTCGGTGCGCGGTAGACGATCTCACCGACCTCACCGACTGCGACGTCGTTCATGTCCTCGTCGACGATCCGGGCCGACACCGTCGGGATCACCCTGCCGACCGAGCCGAGTTTGCGAATAGCGTCCTCGCCCAACAACATACAGGTCACCGGGGACATCTCGGTCTGCCCGAAGGCGGCCAGGATGTTGGCGCCGGGGAAGGTCTCGGCCATCTCCTTGAGCAACGTGTCCGAGGCCGGCGCGGCCCCCCACGACAAGGCGCGCAGCGCCATCTTGCGCGGCTGTGCGCGCTGGGCGGCGCAGACCGCCTGCCACTGTGCGGGCACCAGGAAGATACCGGTGACCCGTTCGGCCTCCAGCACGTCGAGCAGGGCGCCCGGATCGAATGCGCCGAGCGGGTAGATCACCGTCGGGCGGCCCAGCAGCAGACCCGGGATCATGTTGCCGATACCGGCGATGTGGAACAACGGCACACCGATGAAGCCGACGTCGTGGTTGATGTCCGCACCGGTGGTGTACAGGGTCGTCAACGCCTGCCCGGCGATGTTGGTGTGGGTGAGCACCGCGCCCTTGGGCCGTCCGGTGGTCCCCGAGGTGTACATGATCAGCGCCGGGGAGTCGTTCGGGATGTCCGCCGGAGCCGGATCGGGGCCGTCCTCGGCCAGCAGATCGTCGTAGCCGAGCACCCCGTCCTCGGTGGACCCGCCCGCCACGATCACCGTCGACAGCGTGGCGTCCAGGTCCCGCACCGCGGTGGCCACCGGGGCCAGCACGGCCTCGGTGATGACCACCGCCGCCTCGCAGTCGCTGACCAGGAAGGCGATCTCGGGTGGGGTCATCCGGAAGTTCACCGGCACCGCGATGGCGCCGAGCCGGTTGGCCGCCAGGAACCCCTCGACGAACTCGGGGCGGTTCAGCATCAGGATCAGCACCCGGTCGCCGAAGCGCACACCGCGGCGCTGCAGCGCCCCGGCCAGCTTGGTGACCCGGCGGTCCAGTTCGGCCCAGGTGGTGGTCTGGCCGAGGAAACGCAGCGCGGTCCGCTCCGGCTGCATCAGCGCGTGCCGGGAGAGTTGGTTGGACCAGTTCTGCTGCCGGGCGAGGTAGGGCTGTTCGGTGCTCTGAGCGGTCAACGCGAAGGCTCTTTCGTCGAGGGTGCGCAACGAGGCTTGCGCAATGTTGATATTTGATCAAACATTGTGTCGGCCCGGTCACACTATGACGACAACGGCCGGAAGAACAAGCCGTCCCACCGGAACAGCTCGCTCGAAAGGACGGCGCCGACAGACGTGCAAACACCAGTGAAGCGCCGCCGCGAACAGCTCTCCGACGAGGTCGCCGGCCACCTGCGGGTCGCGATCATGTCCGGGACGCTGCGCCCGGGCACCTTCGTGCGACTCGACGAGACCGCGGCCCGGTTGGGTGTGAGCATCACCCCGGTGCGCGAGGCGCTGCGCACCCTGCGCGGCGAGGGTCTGGTGCACCTGGAACCGCACCGCGGGCACGTGGTCGCGCCGTTCACCCGCGACGACATCGCCGACATCTTCTGGTTGCAGGGCACCATCGCCGCCGAGCTCGCCTCGTCCGCCGCGGTGCGCGCCGACGACGCCGACATCGATGAGCTGGACCGACTGACCGATACCCTGGACGCCGCCGTGCAGAACGCCGACGTCGATGCCATCGCGTTGGCCGAGTTCAACTTTCACCGCGCATTCAACCGGTCGACGAACCGGATGAAGCTGGCCTGGTTCCTGCTCAACGCGGCCCGCTACCTGCCCCCGCACATCTACGCCTCCGACCCACAGTGGGGTGTCGAGGCGGTGGCCAACCATCGCCAACTGGTGGCGGCCATGCGGCGCCGCGATGTCGCCGAGGTGGTGCGGCTGACCCGCAGTCAGTTCGACGACGGCGCGCGGCGGCTGACCAGCCTGCTCGACGAACTCGGGCTGTGGACCTAACCCCTGCTTTTTCCCGCCCGACCGGACAGACGGGCGCCGGAGTGCGGGATGGAGACCGACCGAACGTCGATCCCGGTGTCAGGCCAGCTCTTCGGCTCGCTTCTTCAGGTTGTCGGCCAGGTGCTCGAGCGCATCGCCCGCGATCTTCTTCACCATCATCGACGGCACCCCGGCCACGGACACCTCGACATCCATGTCGACGGTGAGCAGGCTGCTGGGGCCCATATCGACCACCGCGAAGAGTTGCTCCTGCTTGGAGAACAGGTTGCCCTGCTGCATCACGGTCTGGATCTGGAGCTCGCCCGGGTAGTACACCGCCTGGATGTAGGTGCCCTCCATGCCCTGCACCTTGGTGTCCAGGCGCAGCTGGCTGGGCCGGCCGTCGTCGTAACGGGCCAGTACCCAGGCGCCGGTGACCTCTTCGTTCCACTGCGGGTACGCCTCGAAGTCGGCGACGATCCCCATGATGGCGGCGGCGGGTGCGGCGACCTCGACGGTCTTGCTGACGATCGGCATCCGGCGAGCATATCGGGGCCGGTCAGGGCTTCGCGTCCCGGACGGCCGGAGCCAGCAGGTTTCGGATCGCGTCGGGGATCGGGACCGGCCGGCGGGTATCCCGGTCGACGTAGACGTGCACCCAGGAGCCGACCGCGGCGACCGGTCCACCGGCGGCCCACAGCCCGGTGCGGTAGGTGACGCTGCTACTGCCCAGCCGGGTGACCGCGAGCCCGACCACCAGGTCGGACGGGAACTTCAGTTCGGCGAAGTACCGGCAACTCGACTCCGCGACCACCCCGAGCCACGGGGCGGACATCGGGTCGATCCCGAGCGATGTGTCGATCCAGGCGTTGATGGCGGTGTCGAAGAGCTGGTAGTAGATCGCGTTGTTGAGGTGGCCGAACATGTCGTTGTCGGTCCACCGGGTCTGCACCGGCCAGTGCACCGGGAAGTCCGCGTTCGAGTACTCCATGCCGGTCAGCATGTCAGGCTGGATGGATGAGGATCCGTGGTGCGGTGCTGGAGACGATCGGCGCGTCCCGGCCGTATGCGGCGTCGCGGCCGCTGTCGGTGACCGAGCTCGAGCTCGACGATCCCGGTGCCGGTGAACTGCTGGTACGCATCGAGGCGGCCGGGCTGTGTCACTCGGATCTGTCGGTGGTCGACGGCAACCGGGTCCGGCCGATCCCGATGCTGCTCGGCCACGAGGCCGCCGGGGTGGTGGAGAAGGTCGGCGGTACCTCGGACCTGGCGCCCGGGCAGCGGGTGGTGATGACGTTCCTGCCGCGCTGCGGGGAGTGCTCGGCGTGCGCCACCGACGGCCTGGCGCCCTGCATCCCGGGCAGCGCCGCCAACGGTGCGGGCACCCTGCTGACCGGCGCGGTCCGCCTCGGTGGCGGGGTGCTGCACCATCTCGGGGTGTCCGGGTTCGCCACCCACGCGGTGGTGGACCGGCGTTCGGTGGTGCCGGTGGACGCCGACGTTCCGCCGGTGGTCGCCTCGCTGTTGGGTTGTGCGGTGCTGACCGGTGGCGGGGCGGTGCTCAACGCCGGGCAACCGAAGCCCGGGCAGACCGTGGCGATCGTCGGGATGGGCGGGGTCGGGATGGCGGCCATGCTGACCGCGCTCGCCCACGACGACGTCCGGGTGATCGCGGTGGACCGGCTGCCCGACAAGCTGGCGCTGGCGGCAGAACTCGGCGCGCATGAGACGTTCACCCCGGAACAGGCCGACTTCAAGGCGCAGGTGGTGATCGAGGCCGTCGGGCATGCCGCGGCGCTGGAGACCGCGATCGGGTTGACCGCGCCGGGCGGGCGCACCATCACCGTCGGACTGCCCGCTCCCGATGCCCGGATCTCGTTGTCCCCGTTGAGTTTGGTGGCCGAGGGCCGCTCGCTGATCGGCAGCTACCTGGGCTCGGCGGTGCCGTCCCGGGACATCCCGCGGTTCGTCGGGCTGTGGCGGGCCGGCCGGCTGCCGGTGGAGAAGCTGGTGTCCTCCACCATCGCGCTCGACGAGATCAACTCCGGCATGGATGAACTCGCCGACGGACGGGCGGTGCGCCAGATCGTGCAGTTCTGACGGCCCGGAGTTCTAGAACCAGGCGTCTTCCATCTCCAGGGTGGTGCGGTCCAGGCTCTCCAGCAGGTCGAGCTGCGGGGCGGTCTTGGGCAGTTCGTAGCGGAAGAAGAACTTGGCGGCCTGCCGCTTTCCGGCGTAGAAGTCGCCGTCGCGACCGGCGCAGGCCAGGTACTGCTCCAGCCAGATCCAGGCGATCACGATGTGCCCGAACGCCTCCAGGTAGACCGCGCTGTTGGCCATCGCGGCCTCGATGTCCCCGGAGGCGAACATGGCGGCCGTGACGCGCACCAGCCGCTGCCACGCGGTGTCCAACTGGGCCGCGAACGGGTCGTCGCCGGCGGCGGCCACCGTCGCGGAAATCCGCTCCGACAGGGCCGCCAGACTGGCGCCGCCGTTCTGGGTCACCTTGCGGCCCAACAGATCCAGGCTCTGGATGCCGTGGGTACCCTCGTGGATCGGGTTGAGCCGGTTGTCCCGATAGTGCTGTTCGACGTCGTACTCGCGGGTGTAGCCGTACCCGCCGTGCACCTGGATGGCCAGGCTGTTGGCCTCCAGGCACCACTGCGACGGCCAACTCTTGGCGATCGGGGTGAGGATGTCCAGCAGCGCGGTATCCTCTTCATCGGCCAACTTCGCGCAGTACAGCGCCAGCCCCAAGGCCCCCTCGACATACGCCTTCTGCGCCAACAACATCCGCTTGACGTCGGCGTGCTCGATGATCGGCACCTGCGGGGTGGCCGGATCCTTGACCAGGCGGCCCTGCGGGCGCTCCCGGGCGTACTGCAGGGATTTCAGGTATCCGGTGTAGCCGAGCGCCACCGCACCCATCCCGACCCCCAGGCGCGCCTCGTTCATCATGTGGAACATGTAGGCCAGGCCGCGGTGCGGTTCGCCGACCAGATAGCCGACCGCCCCGTCGAAGTTGAGCACGGTGTTGGTGATCCCACGCTGGCCCATCTTGTGGTTGAGCCCGGAGATCGCGACGTCGTTGCGGCGCCCGACCGAACCATCCGGCTCCACAAGGTATTTCGGCACGATGAACAATGAGATGCCCTTGGTTCCGGCCGGGCCGCCCGGGATCTTGGCCAGCACCAGGTTGACGATGTTCTCCGAGAGCTCGTGCTCGGCACCGGAAATCCACATCTTCGAGCCGAACAACCGATAGCTGCCGTCGTCCTGCGGTTCGGCGCGGGTGGTGATGTCGGCCAGCGAGGAGCCCGCCTGGGTTTCCGACAGCGCCATCGTTCCGGTGAACCGCCCGGCCAGCATGGGCCGCACGAACGTGTCGATCTGTTCGGGCGTGCCGAACTTGGCGAGCAGGTTGGCGTTGGCGATGGTCAGCATGACGTACCCGGAGCTGCTGGTGTTGGCCGCCGAGATCCAGGCGAAGCCGGCCTGCGCGACGGTGACCGGCAGCTGCGCGCCGCCGAATTCGGCGTCGAAGCTCATCCCCAGCAGATCGGCCTTGGCGAACGCGTCGATGGCCTCCTTCACCTCGGGAATGACGGTCACCGTGGTGCCGTCGAACTGCGGCTCGTGGGCGTCGCTGAGCTTGTTGTGCGGGGCGAAGTAGCGTTCGGCCACCTGCTCACACAGATCCAGCACCCCGTCGAAGGTCTCCCGGGAGTGTTCGGCGAACCGTTCGCGGGTGGTCAGCTCCTCCACCCGCAGCCACTCGTAGAGCAGAAAGTCCAGGTCGCGGCGGGAGAGAATGGTCGACTTCATGCCCGCCAGGCTAGCCCTCAGGGTCGGGTGCCGGCAGCGGGATCCGGGCCAGTCGGGCCGGGTCGATGATCGACACGATCCCGACCAGACGCCCGCCCTCGACGGTGCAGGCCATCACGCCCAGCGGCCGCCCGGTCGGGCCCCAGGCCAGCACGCCCGGTTCGCCGTTGACCGAGACCCGCCGGGCCCTCACCCGCCCGCCCAGGCCGCGCCGCACCGCGTCCACGATGCCGTCCGCGCCGGTGCCCACGACGACGCCGGTGGCGGTGTGCCGCTGCCAGTGCACGTCGGGGTCCAGCACCTGCAGCAGCGCCTCGAAGTCGCCGTCGCGGGCGGCGGCCAGGAAGGCGTCCACCACGGCGCGACGCTCCTCGCGGTGCCGGCGATCCACGGCCGGGGTGGGGACGTCCTGCACTTTGCGTCGGGCGCGGCTGGCCAGCATCTTGGTGGCATCGGTCGATTTACCGAGGATCGGCCCGATGTCGGCGAACGGCACCGCGAACATGTCGTGCAGCACGAAAGCCAGGCGTTCCTCCGGCCGCAGCGATCCGAGCACCACCAGCAGCGCCAGCCCCACGGTGTCGGCGAGCACCGCCGCGTCCTCCGGGGTGTCCGGGCTCTCTGAGATGACGTCCTCGGTGACCACCAGGTCGGCGACCGGCACCTCGGAACGACTGGTCCGGGCGCGCAGCATGTCGACGCAGATGCGCCCGATCACGGTGGTCAGCCAACCGGCCAGATTGTCGATGGTGTCCGGGTCCTGCCGGGACAGCCGCAGCCACGCTTCCTGGACCGCGTCCTCGGCGTCCGTGCGGGAGCCCAGCACGCGGTGCGCCACCGCGAGCAGTCGGGGCCGCTGCTCCTCGAAGGCCTGCGCCAGTGCTGCGTCCGTCATGAGTTACCTCTCGTCGCGCTCTCCCGTCACAAGGATGACGAGCCGAATCGGGCTCGGGTAACGGAAGGACACGACTATGGCTGCCACATTGTGGACCGTCTCGATCATCGCCGCGCTGGCCTACACCGCCGGGGGCGCCGCCCTACTGGTGTTGTCCCGGCAGCGCTACCGGGCGTTGGCGTCCACGCAGCAATGGGTGGACGATTTCGGCGACGGTCAGCTCAAGGCCATCGGCGGGCTCAAGGTGGCCGGCGCCGTCGGGCTGGTGCTACCGGCGGCCGTCGGCATCGCACCGATCCTCACCCCGCTGGCCGCGTGCGGGCTGGCGCTGTTCATGGCCGGCGCCGCCACCACCCGCTTCCGGCGCGGCGAGTGGATCGCGATGGCCGGGGACACCGTGTTCCTGGCGGTGTTCATGTTCCTGGCCTGGGGCTGGTTCACCCTGCTGTTCGGTTAGCGGCCGGGTCAACCGGCGGCGACGGTGTCTTCCTCCAGTTCGAGCAGCGCGGTGCGCAGCCCGCGCCGGCGCCCGGTGCGCGGGTCGACGCCGAAGGTGTCCCGCATGCCGCCGCGGAGCCGGAACTTCAGTTCGGAGTTGGTCTCGGGCGCGTCGTCGGGGGTGGCCTTCAGGAATCTGTTCGGCAGTGCCAGTTTGGCGATCGTCGCGAACGACTGACTGTACTGGTGCACAAGCGATCCCGTGGTGTAGGGCAGGTCGTACTTGTCGCACAGCGCGCGGACCCGTTCGGCGATCTCGGCGTAGCGGTTGCTGGGCAGATCCGGGAACAGGTGGTGCTCGATCTGGTAGCAGAGGTTGCCGCTCATGAACGCCATCACCGGCCCGGCGTGGAAGTTGGCCGAGCCCAGCATCTGGCGCAGGTACCACTCGGCGTGCGACTCCTGCTCGAACTCCTCCTGGGTGAATTTCTCTGCGCCGTCCGGGAAGTGGCCACAGAAGATCACCATGTAGGCCCAGTAGTTGCGGATCAGGTTCGCGACCGCGTTGGCGGCCAGGGTGTGCTTCCAGTTCCGCCCGGCCAGCGCCGGGAAGACCACGTAGTCCTTGCCGACCTGCTTGCCGACCTTGCGACCGATGATCTTGAGGTCCTTGCGCACCTCGGCCATCGACTTCTCGCCCTTGCGCCACTTCGTCGT
Source organism: Mycolicibacterium aurum (assembly GCA_900078775.1). Classification (GTDB taxonomy): domain Bacteria; phylum Actinomycetota; class Actinomycetes; order Mycobacteriales; family Mycobacteriaceae; genus Mycobacterium; species Mycobacterium aurum_A. The sequence goes on along the minus strand of LT549889.1, from coordinate 5,072,951 downwards.
CTCGACTCCGTGCAGCGCGACACCCCACTCGAACAACGTGCCGAGCAGGAGGTTGTACACCGGGTTGCCGATCATCCAGCGTTCCCAGCGCTGATCGCGGGTCAGCCGCATGATGCCGTAGCCGATGTCGTCGTCGAGGCCGACGACGTTGGTGTACTTGTGGTGGATGTAGTTGTGCGACTTCTTCCAGTGCACCGTCGGCGAGGTGGTGTCCCACTCCCATTCGGTGGAGTGGATCTCCGGGTCGTTCATCCAGTCCCACTGGCCGTGGGTGATGTTGTGCCCCAGTTCCATGTTCTCGATGATCTTGGCCGCGGCGAGCATGCCGGTGCCGGCGGCCCAGGCGAGTTTGTTGCGGCTGTTGAACAATGCGATGCGGCCGCCCACGGCCAGCGCCCGTTGCAGCCGGATCGCGCGCCGGATGTAGCGGGCGTCGCGTTCGCCCCGGGACTCTTCGATATCGGCCCGGATGGCATCCAGTTCGCGTTCCAGTTCCGCGACGTCCGCCTCGGTGAGGTGGGCGTAGGCCTTGATGTCGGTGATGGCCATGCGAAATTCTCCTAGACGTTGATGGTGCAGTTTCCGGACGCCGCCGAGATGCAGGTCTGGATCCGGTCGCCGGCACCGTGCTCGGTGCCGGAGCGGAAGTCACGGACGTAGCCGTCTTCCAGTGGCAGCACACAGGTTTGGCAGATACCCATTCGGCATCCGAACGGCATCTGGATGCCGACCTGCTCGCCGGCCTCCAACAGTGAGGTCGCACCGTCCACCTCGACGGTCTTGTCCGAAATGGCGAAGGTGACGGTGCCCCCCTGCCCGCCCTTGTCGGTGCGGGCGATGACGAAACGCTCCATGTGCAGGTGATCGGCGGGCACCTGCGCCTGCGACCAGACCCGCTCGATCGTGTCGAGCATCGCCGGTGGGCCGCACGCCCAGGTGGGGCGCTGCTGCCAATCCGCGACGATCTCGTCGAGCCGGCCGAAGTCGAGGTGGCCCATCGAATCGGTCAGCTGCAGGTGCAGCCGGTACCCCTCGGCGCGCTCGTGCAGGCCCTGCAGTTCCTCGCCGAAGATGACGTCGGCCTCGGACGGCGCGGAGTGCACGTGCACGATGTCGCGGCCGGTCTGTCCGCGCACCGCCAGCGACCGCAGCATCGCCATCACCGGTGTGATGCCGCTGCCCGCGGTGATGAACAGCATCTTGTCCGGCGGCGGATCGGGCAGCGCGAAATCCCCTTTGGGTGCGGCCAATCGGACGATCGTCCCGGGTTCCACCCCGTCGACCAGATGGGTCGACAGGAAACCCTCCGGGGTGGCCTTGACGGTGATCGAGATGAGCTTGTGGTCGTGGACGGGCACCGAGGTCAGCGAGTAGGACCGCCAGTGCCAGCGACCGCCGACGCGCAGCCCGATCCCGACGTACTGCCCGGGCCGGTAGTCGGCCCGGAATCCCCAGCCGGGTCTGATCGTCACGGTGGCCGAGTCCTCGGTCTCGCGGCGCACGTCGACGACCTCGCCGCGCAGTTCCCGGGCCGTCCACAGCGGGTGCAGCATCTTCAGGTAATCGTCGGGCAGCAGCGGGGTCGTCGCGCGGGCGGCGAGACCGCGGATCAGGTTGATCTTGCGCGTGCCGGCGGTGGGGACATCACGGGCGGGTGCCGCACTCCACCGGGCAAGACCGCGAAGGCTGAGTGAACACATGTCCACCGACTACCCGGGCGGACCGGCGTTCACACATCCGGATTGCGGATCAGCGGATGACGCTGACCCCGCCGTCGACGGGGATGACCGCCCCGGTGACGTAGCTGCCGGCACGGCTGGCCAGGAAGACCGCGATGCCGGCCATATCGTCGGGCCGGCCGACCCGCTTGAGCGGCAGCGCCGCGCCGACGGCCTCTTCACCGGCGGTCAGCAGCACCTTGGTCATCTTCGACGGGAAGAGCCCCGGCGCAATGGCATTCACCAGGATCTTCGGTGCCAGCTCGCCGGCCAGCTGCTGGGTGAGCGCATGCACGGCGGCCTTGCTGGCGGCGTAGGAGAAGTTGTTGCGGCCGACCTCGGGGATGTGGAAGCCGTCCACGCTGCCGGTGTTGACCACCCGGGCCGGATCGTCCTCGGTGGCGCCGGCGGTCAGCAGCGGCGTCAGCGCCCGGGTCAGCAGGAACACGCCCTTGACGTTGACGTCGAAGACCCGGTCGAAGGCGGCCGCCGGGAAGGTCTCGTACGGTTCGCCCCAGTTGGCGCCGGCGTTGTTGAACAGGGCGTGGATCTTGTCCTCGCGGGCGGTCAGCGCCTCGGTGAGCGCCTGCACGCCGGCCTCGGTGCCCAGGTCGGCCGGGATGGCCTCGACCGCACCGAACGGGGACAGCTCCTGCACCGCGGCAGCCAGTTCGGCCTCCTTGCGGGCGGACAGGTAGACCTTGGCGGCGCCGGCCTGCAGCAGCCCGCGGGCGATCATCACGCCGATACCGCGGCCACCGCCGGTGACCACAGCGACCTTGCCGTCGAGCCGGAACAGATCGGTCATTTCTGTGCGGCTCCCAGCGGTTGTTCGTTGCGGACCGTCTCGTCGCGGATCAGCCCGCGTAGCAGTGCGGTGCTGAACTCGACGGCGATCTCCTGGGCGGTGCGCCGGCCGTGCGGGCGCAGCCACCGGTAGGCGCCCAGTGTCATCCCGATGTAGCCGAGCGCCAGCACGTGCGAATCGCATTCGTAGAACTCACCGCTGGCGATCCCACGGTCGATGACGTCGCGGACGTGCTCGTAGACGGTGGACTCGGCCTTGCGGATGTAGGCGACCTGCTCCTCGGTGAACCACTCCGAGATGTAGGGACCCTCCTGGAAGTAGACTGCGGCGGCCTCCAGGTCGTGGGCGATGCCGGTGAGCAGGCGGCGGGTGAAGTGGTAGATGGTCTCGCGCGCGGTGGCGGTGGGGTCGTCGTGCAGGGCGTCGACGGTGAAGTCCGCGGTGCGCTTGTAGATATCCCAGAGGATCAGCGATTTACTGGCGTAGTAGTGGTAGACGGTGGCCTTGTTGAGGCCCACCGCGTCGGCCACGTCATCCATCCGGGTGCCGTGGTAACCGCGGGCGGCGAACAACTTGGCGGCGACCGCCAGCAGTTCGTCGCGCCGGGTCGATCCGTTGCTTGCGGACTCGGTGGGCATCGCGACTCACTATCTTCTGCCCGGGGCAGGCCCGGGAAACCAATCAACTGGTTGGCCAGTTTAAGCATTAAGCCCGATCCGGTGTCCCGGTGTGGGCGGGTCGGGCTAAACTCCTGCACAAAGTAGCCGTGCCTGGGAGGTACTCATGGATCCGAATCCCGATTACGACATCAGTGATGAGGGCGAGTTCTTCTTCAGCTGGCTGGCCTGGGGCCTGCGCGGCGTCTACCCGCCGCCGGCCTACCCGCCGGTCTAGATCCGGCCGATAGAAAAGCACCCGCACGCTCGCGCGTGACGGGTGCTTTTTGTGTGGCCCGGAAGCCCGGAAACTCAGGCCGCGGCGGCCTTGACCGCCGCGCCGACCTCGTTGCGCAGCTTCAGGAACTCCGGGGAGCGCCGCAACTCGTCGCCGTCCACCCCGGTGCGCGGCAGCTCCGACGGCAGGTCCAGGGCCACCTTGCCGGGTCGGCGGGTCAGCACCACGATCCGCGAGCCGAGGAACGCCGCCTCCTCCGCGCTGTGCGTGACGAAGACCGTGGTGCGCCCCGACTCCGCGCTCACCTGCCGGACGTCGTCCTGCAACCGCTCCCGGGTCAGCGCGTCCAGCGCCGCGAACGGCTCGTCGAGCAGGAACACCGGGGTCTCGGCGGCCAGCGCCCGGGCGATCGCGACGCGCTGCTGCTGCCCGCCGCTGATCTCCCAGATCTTGCGGGATGCGGTGCCCTCCAGGCCGACGCGCTCCAGCAGTTCCGCACGCCGCTGGTCCCGACGCTCCCGGGGCACCTTGGCGTACCTGAGGGCCAGGTCGACGTTCCCGCCGACGCTGCGCCACGGGAACAACCGCGGCTGCTGGAACACCACCCCGGAGGTGACGCCCGGGGTCGGTGCGGCACCGCCGACGTACACCTGCCCCTCGGTCGGCGACTCGAACCCGGCGATCAGCCGCAGCAGCGTGGATTTCCCGCAGCCCGAGGCCCCGACGAGCACCAGGAACGCGCCGGGTTCCACCTCGAGGTCGACCGGCCCGAGCGCGGTCACCTGATCGGGACCGCGCCCGTAGCGGTGCGCGACGTCGGCGATCCGCAGACCGCCGGGGCTACTTGTCGGTGAGGGCACCGGGCAGCCCGTCGGTGTAGATGGCGTCGGAGAAGGTCTGCAGATCCGCGGCGGCCGGGATTTGCAACTGGGCGGCCAGGAACTGCGAGGCGCTCTGCAGGTTCGCCGCGAGGTTGCCCGGCTTGCCCTCGGTGCCCAGCCATTCGGCCGAGGCCTCCTCGGCCGGGGTCAGGAACACGGTCTGCTTGATCTGGCCGACGACATCCTCGGCGGGCAGGCCGATCTCGGCGGCGATGGCCTTGGCCGCGTCCTCGGGCTCACCGGCGATCACGTCGAGCGCGCGGGCCTGCTGCTGACGCCAGACGTCGACCACATCGGGATGCGCGGTGGCGAACTCGTCGGAGACGGTCGCCAGATCCAGCGTGGGCTTGCCGGCCTCGGCCAGCTGCCGGCTGGAGATCAGGTCCTTGCCGGTCTTGCGCAGCTCGTCCAGGGTGGGCAGCCAAGAGTACGCCGCGTCGATGTCGCCGCGCTCCCAGCCGGCCAGGATGGCCTGCGGCTGCAGGTCGATCAGCTGAACGTCGTTGGCGGACAGGCCCTCCTGGGCCAGGGCGGCCAGCAGGCTGTAGTGCGCGGTGGACGCGAACGGGGTGGCGATCCGCTTGCCCTTCAGGTCGGCGACGGTGTTGATGCCCGAGCCGTCGCGGGCCACCAGCGCCTCGTTCTCGCCGGCCACGCCCAGGATGAACGCGACCTTGTAGGGGATGTTCAGCGGCGCGGACAGGCCGCGGGCCACCGGGCTGGAACCCAGGGTGCCGAAGTCCAGTTCGTCGGCGATGAACGCGGTGTTCACGTCGGCGCCGGAGTCGAACTTGGTCCATTTGATGTTGTAGTCGGGCAGGGCCTCTTCGAGCCACTTGTTGTTCTTGACGATCAGGTCACCGCTGATCAGTGCCTGGTAGCCGATCCGGATGGTGGGCTTCGCGGCATCGGTCCCCGAGTTGTCCACCGCGCAGCCGGCCAGCGCCAGCGCACTGGCAGCAACGGCCACAAGGGATTTGAACTTCATCTAGATTTTTCCTCTCCAGGGGACGGCGCGCCGTTCCAGCGCCCGCAGTAGACCGTCGATGACCAGACCCGAGAACCCGATGGCGAAGATCCCGACCAGCACGACAGGGGTGTTGTTGTAATTGCTTGCGTCCTTGACCAATCCGCCGATACCGGGGATGCCGTTGAACAGTTCGGCGGCGACCACCGACGAGTAGGCCATGCCGACCGCGAGCCGGATTCCGGTGAAGGTCTCGGGTAACGCCGAGGGCACCACCACATCGCGGATGACCTGGGCTCGGGAGGCGCCCAGCGCGCGGGCGGCTTCCTGCAGGCCGACCGGGGCGGCGACGACGGCCGCGGTGGTCGCGACGGCGGCGGGCGGCAGGGCGGCCAGTGCCAGCAGGGTGATCTTCGGCGCCTCGTCGATACCGAGCCAGATGACCAGCAGGAAGAAGTAGGCCAGCGGCGGCAGCGCGCGCAGGAAGGTCAGCCACGGCTCCAGCACGCTGCGCAGCCAGCTCACCGAACCCATCAGCAGCCCGAGCAGGACGCCGAGCACCACACCGATCAGCACGCCGGCCAGCACCCGGCGCAACGTCATGTAAAGGTGTTCGTAGAGCAGGTATCCCGCGTAGCCGCGGGCCCCGTCGTGGGTGGTGGAGACGTCGATGAAGGCGCGCCACACGGTGCTGGGGTACGGGACGAAGGTCTGGTTCCAGATGCCCAGGGTGGCGACGAGTTGCCAGACGGCGAAGAACACCAGCACCGACAGCAGCGGCAGGCCCACCTTGGTGAGCAGGCCACGCCAGGGTGCGGAGGACGTGCCCGTGCGTGCCGGGGCCGCGGTGGGCTCGTCGGGCACGACATCTACGAAGACAGACACTGGCCGACTTTCTCTTGCTGGAGAACTACGAAAAGGGCTGAGGTTTACGGCCTCAGCGACAGCAAGAGTCGGACAGCGTGTTGGTCACCCGGGTATTACTACCCGCGGGTGGTCGAACTGCGGAGGGATGAAATCGTCCTGATTTTTTATTCAGCCGATCTTGGTGCCGGTCTTGGTGCCGACGTCGCGGGGTATGCGCTCGAGAGCGCCTGCCGCCCACGCGCTTCCGCGTCCCCACGCCGAGACCGCCGCACCGCGGGCGGTGTCGGCCCAGACCTGCAGGCGCTCACGCATCGGCACGGCCGGGGCCGGTGGCGTGGGCGGCCAGGCATCGAGGGTGGCCGGTAATCCGGCCGGGACGGCGACCGGGCCGAGCTTCTCCCGGTACCGCTCTCCACAGCCTTGGCAGCTCACCTCGTAGCGCAGCAGTTCCGGCCCGACCTCGACGAAGGAGTACTCGGCCACCGCGACACAGCGGGGGCATCGGGCCTTTCCGCGTTCGACCACCAATTCCATGGGGTACATCGTGGGCTCCCCGACCGGCGATGCAGTCGGGGAGTCCCATGTCGATGCACGTTCGCTGCTCAACCGAGATCCTCCGGCCGGGCTCAGCGCGGGTGCTCGACATGCCGGGGCGGCGCGTCGATCACCCGGCGGTCGGGTTCGTCGTCGCCGGCCCGGTCCCGACGGTCCTTCACATCGGGGTCGATCCGGTCGATGTGCTTGCGACGTTCATCGAGTTCGTCGCGGTGCGCGTCGAGGGTCTGCTGGTGCTCGGCGGCCCGCTCGCTCAGGCGACGCGCCTCCGCCGCCTTGGCCTCGGCCTCCGCGGCGGCCGCGCGGGCCCGGGCGTCGGTCTCCTCGGCCAGCGCCGCCCGCTTGGCGACCTGCGACCGCTCGGCCTTCAGTTCCTCGCGGAGCTTGTGGGCCTCCTCCCGGCGGCCCTGGGTGCGCTTACGTTTCGCCGTCACGAACAGACTGATGACCACCACGAGGGCGATGACGGCCGCGCAGATGACCACCACGGTTTCGGTGTTGGACATGTCGACTCCTTCGAATGTCGGCGCCCCGATAATCGACGCGCCCGCCAATTCGAGGCATTCCCGCCTGCCGGTCCCACGAAACGTGGCCACGCCGGGGAAAATGGGCGGGTGACCAAAGTGACGGGTCGGCTGTGGCGCGGCGGCGAGCCCCACGATGACGAGTTCACCTTCGATGCCATCTCCGACTGCCTGGCATCCGAGGACCAGCTGGTGTGGGCCGACATCTACGACCCGGACCATGACGCCCTAAGCCTGTTGGCCGCCGAGATCGGCTTGAACATCTGGGCGGTCGAGGATGCCGTCGCACCCAAAGAGCGCACCAAAGCCGCGGTCTACCAATCACATACGTTCTTCACGGTCTACGCGTTGGACACCCATGAAGCCGCCGGAGCCGACGAATCGATGTTGGTCAAGCACCGCATCTCCGCCTTCGTGCTGCCGCGCGCGCTGATCACCGTGCGGTTGCCCGGCGTCAACAGCGGCGCCACCGAGTTCGACATCGGCGAGGTGTCCAGGCGGTTCGATGAACTCGGCGGGCAGTCACACGGGGTGGGAGCGTTGGTCCACGGGCTGCTCGACGTCGTGGTGGACGGGCACTTCAACGCCGTCCAGGCTCTCGACGACGCCATCGAATCGCTGGAGGACGAACTGTTCTCCGACTCCGGTAACCGGGCCGGGTCGCCACACAGCCTGCAGCGGCGTACCTTCCGGGTCCGTAAAGATCTGGTGGACCTGCGCCGCGTGGTGCTGCCGGTGCGGGAGGTGGTGAGCACCATCCAGCACCGCAGGCTCGACGCCGGCGCTCCTGACCTCGATCCGCTGTACGCCGACCTGTACGACCACGTGCTGCGCGCCTCGGAGTGGACCGAATCGCTGCGCGACATGGTCACCACCGTCTTCGAGACCAACCTCTCACTGCAGGACGCCCGGCTCAACACCGTGATGAAGAAGCTCACCGGATGGGCCGCGATCATCGCGGTCCCGACCGCCATCACCGGCTTTTACGGTCAGAACGTGGTGTACCCCGGGGTCGGCACCGTGGCAGGCTTCCTGACCAGCTCGGTGGTGATGGTCGCGCTGGTCGTCGTGCTGTACGCCATGTTCAAACGACGGGACTGGTTGTAACCGCGGGTCGCGCCCGGCAAACTGCACCGGTCAAGATCAGCGTCGGGTGGACGGGGTGTCCGCCCCGTCCGAACGTTTCCTACACTGACTCTTTTGACCCCGTCCTGGGCCCAGCAGATCGGATCGGAACAACGTGATCATCGGGATACCGCGCGAGTCACTACCTGGCGAGACTCGCGTCGCGGCGACACCGCAGACCGTCGGGCAGATTATCAAGCTCGGCTACACAGTAGTCGTCGAAAGCGGAGCGGGCGACGCGTCCAGCTTCTCCGACGCCGCCTATGTGGAGGCCGGCGCCACCATCGGATCACCCTGGTCCGCGGATGTGGTGCTGAAGGTGAACGCTCCCGAAGACGCCGAGATCGCCGCGGTCCGCGACGGCGCGACGCTGGTGGGTTTGATCTCGCCGGCGCTCAAGCCCGAGTTGGTGGAGAAGCTGGGTGCGCGCCGGATCACGGTGTTGGCGATGGATGCGGTGCCGCGGATCTCGCGCGCGCAGTCGCTGGACGTGTTGTCCTCGATGGCCAATATCGCCGGCTACCGGGCGGTGGTGGAGGCCGCGCACGCGTTCGGCCGGTTCTTCACCGGCCAGGTGACCGCGGCGGGCAAGGTGCCCCCGGCCAAGGTCCTCGTCGTGGGCGCCGGGGTGGCCGGCTTGGCCGCGATCGGCGCGGCCGGCAGCCTGGGCGCGATCGTCAAGGCCACCGATCCGCGCCCGGAGGTGGCCGATCAGGTGGCCTCCCTGGGCGGGGAGTACGTGTCGGTGGACCCCAACGCGGGTGAGGTCTCGGCGACGGGTTACGCCAAGGAGATGGGCGACGATTACAAGGCCCGCGAGGCCGCCTTGTATGCCGAACTGGCCGCCGACGTCGACATCATCATCACCACCGCGTTGATCCCGGGCCGTCCCGCGCCGCGCATCATCACCGCCGAGATGGTGGCCTCGATGAAGCCGGGCAGCGTGATCGTGGACATGGCCGCGGCCAACGGCGGCAACGTCGAGGGCGCCGTCAAGGATCAGGCCATCCTCACCGACAACGGGGTGCGGATCATCGGCTACACCGATCTGGCCGGCCGGCTGCCCGCCCAGGCCTCCCAGCTCTATGGCACCAACCTGGTCAACCTGCTCAAGTTGCTCACCCCGAACAAGGACGGGGCGCTGACCCTGGACTTCGACGATGTGGTGCAGCGCTCGATCACGGTGGTGCGCGACGGCGAGATCACCTGGCCGCCGCCGCCGGTGCAGGTGTCCGCGGCCCCGGCGGCAGCCACACCGGCTGCCGCGCCGGTGGTCACCGAACCCAAGAAGCCGATGACCACGGCGCGGCGGTTGGGCATCACGTTCGCCGCGGCCGCCGCGTTGTTCGCGTTGATCGCGATCTCCCCGGCCGCGCTGCAGGTGCACCTGGTGGTGTTCGCGCTGGCGATCGTGATCGGCTACTACGTGATCGGCAACGTGCACCACGCGCTGCACACCCCGCTGATGTCGGTGACCAACGCGATCTCCGGGATCATCGTCGTCGGTGCGCTGCTGCAGATCGGCACCGGCGATACCGCCATCACCGCGCTGGCGTTCGTGGCGATCCTGCTCGCCAGCATCAACGTCTTCGGCGGCTTCGCGGTGACCCGCCGCATGCTCGCGATGTTCTCCCGCAGCTGACGCTGCCCCACACCCTTCTTGGAAACGGATTCCTGAATGCTTTCTCTAGAAACCGCTGCCACCGCGGCGTATGTGGTCGCAGCGTTGCTGTTCATCCTGGCGCTGGCCGGGTTGTCCAAGCACGAGACGTCGCGGGCGGGTAACACCTTCGGCATCGCCGGTATGACCATCGCCCTGGTGGCCACCATCGTGCTCGCCCTCGGTCGCGACATCGAGCCGCTCGGGCTGGGCCTGCTGATCGGCGCCATGGTCGTCGGCGCGGCGATCGGGCTGTGGCGGGCGCGGGTCGTGGAGATGACCGGCATGCCCGAGCTGATCGCGCTGCTGCACAGCTTCGTCGGCCTGGCCGCCGTGCTCGTCGGCTGGAACGGCTACCTGCACATCGAGGCCCACCCCGACGGCCCCGACACCGTGGCGATGGACGCGGCGGGCATGCTCGGCATCCATTCGGCCGAGGTGTTCATCGGCGTGTTCATCGGCGCGGTCACCTTCACCGGCTCGATCGTGGCCAATCTCAAACTGTCGGCGCGGATGAAGTCCGCACCGCTGATGCTGCCCGGCAAGAACATCCTCAACATCGGTGCCCTGCTGGTGTTCATCGCCCTGACCGTCTGGTTCGTCATCGACCCGCAGCTGTGGCTGCTCATCGTCGTCACGATCCTGGCGTTGTTGCTGGGCTGGCACCTGGTCGCGAGCATCGGCGGCGGGGACATGCCCGTCGTGGTCTCGATGCTCAACAGCTACTCCGGCTGGGCCGCCGCGGCCTCGGGCTTCCTGCTCGGCAACGACCTGCTGATCATCACCGGCGCCCTGGTCGGCTCCTCCGGTGCCTACCTGTCCTACATCATGTGCAAGGCGATGAACCGGTCCTTCATCTCCGTCATCGCCGGCGGCTTCGGCATCGAGGCCGGCCCCGCCGAGGACAAGGACTACGGCGAACACCGCGAAATCACCGCCGAAGCCGCCGCCGAACTACTGAGCTCGGCGTCCTCGGTGGTCATCACCCCCGGCTACGGCATGGCCGTGGCCCAGGCCCAGTACGGGGTAGCCGACCTGACCCGCAAACTGCGCGACCGCGGCGTCGACGTCCGGTTCGGCATCCACCCCGTCGCGGGCCGGCTGCCCGGGCACATGAACGTGCTGCTCGCCGAGGCCAAGGTGCCCTACGACATCGTGCTGGAGATGGACGAGATCAACGACGACTTCCCCGAAACGTCAGTGGTGCTCGTCATCGGCGCCAACGACACCGTCAACCCGGCCGCCTCCGAAGACCCCTCCAGCCCCATCGCCGGCATGCCCGTGCTCACGGTGTGGAACGCCGAGAACGTCATCGTGTTCAAACGCTCCATGGCCTCGGGCTACGCCGGCGTGCAGAACCCGCTGTTCTTCCGGGACAACACCCAGATGCTCTTCGGCGACGCCAAAGACCGCGTCGACGCCATCAACGCCGCCCTCTAGGGACGCACTTACGCCGAGGATCCCCGCCAGCGGATGGCCCGGATCCTCGGCGTAACTGTTTTCGGCGCTGCTTTCAGCGTCACGCCCGCAGGCCCTCGGTGAGCAGGGTGGCCAGCTCGGCGTAGGCCTCGGCGTCGGTCAGCCCGGTGGCCTCCCGGACGCTGCGCTGCTGGATCCGGACCATCATGGTGGCGATCAGGTCGGCCGCGAACGAGGTGTGCACCGCGCGGTACTCCCCCTCGCCGACGCCGTCCTCGATGAGTTCGCGGACCCGGTGCGCGGCCGCCCGGGTGTTGGCCTCGTAGACCTCCCGGGCCGGTGCGAATGCGTTCATATCGGTCATGAAGGCGTCCGAGGCGACGGCGAGTTCCGCGCCGACCCCGGTGAGATAGGCGGCGACGCGCTCGCGGGCGCTGCCGGCCTGCGACACGGTGGCCTCCACCGCGGCTGTCGCGCGTTTGAAGAAGTGCACCGTCACCCGCCGGACCAGCTCGTCCTTGCTGTTGGCCAGCGTGTACAGGGTGGATTTCGAGCATCGCAGCCGGGCCGCGATCTCGTCGAGGGTGAGGTGGCTGAAGCCCTCGGCCAGGAACAGCGCGAGCAGTTCGTCGAACAGACGGGTCCGGCGACGGGTACCGAAGCCGTCGGCGGGCGCATCCAGCATGCCCGAAATAGTACTGCACACGGTTTTGGAGTACTCTAAGGATTGATACTGCACGACTTCTGTCAGTACTACTTTCCGATCAGTACCACTTTGCGAAAGGCGCCTCCCGTGCCCGTCGACCGCCTGCTCCCCACCCCGGAAGCTCATGAGCTCATCGAGTTGACCCGCGACATCGCCGACAAGGTGCTCGACCCGATCGTGGACGCGCACGAGAAGGCCGAGACCTACCCCGAGGGCGTCTTCGCCCAACTCGGTGCGGCCGGGCTGCTGAGCCTCCCGCAGTCCGAGGAGTGGGGCGGGGGCGGCCAGCCCTACGAGGTCTACCTGCAGGTGCTCGAGGAGATCGCGGCGCGCTGGGCGGCGGTGGCCGTCGCGGTCAGCGTGCACAGCCTGTCCTCGCACCCGCTGCTGGCCTTCGGCACCGAGGAGCAGAAGCAGCGCTGGCTACCCGGGATGCTGTCCGGTACCCAGATCGGCGCGTACAGCCTGAGCGAGCCGCAGGCCGGTTCGGATGCGGCCGCACTGCGCTGCGCCGCCGTGCGGGACGGCGATCAGTACGTCATCAACGGAGCCAAGTCCTGGATCACCCACGGCGGGATCGCGGACTTCTACACCCTGTTCGCCCGCACCGGTTCGGGCAGCAAGGGCATCAGCTGTTTCCTGGTGCCCGGCGATCTGGAGGGCCTGACCTTCGGTGCGCCGGAGGAGAAGATGGGCCTGCACGCGGTGCCCACCACCGCGGCGTTCTACGACGACGCCCGCCTCGACGCGGATCGGTTGATCGGTATCGAGGGCCAGGGCCTGCCGATCGCGTTCTCCGCGCTGGACTCCGGCCGCCTCGGTATCGCCGCGGTGGCCGTCGGCATCGCCCAGGCCGCGCTCGACGATGCGGTGCGCTACGCCAACGAGCGGACCACGTTCGGCCGCAAGATCATCGACCACCAGGGGCTCGGCTTCATGCTGGCCGACATGTCCGCCGCGGTGGCCAGCGCCCGGGCCACCTACCTGGACGCCGCGCGCCGGCGCGATCTGGGGCTGCCGTACGGGTCGCAGGCCAGCATCGCCAAGCTGGTCGCCACCGATGCCGCGATGAAGGTCACCACCGACGCCGTGCAGGTGCTCGGCGGGGTCGGCTACACCCGCGACTTCCGCGCCGAGCGGTACATGCGGGAAGCCAAGATCACCCAGATCTTCGAGGGCACCAACCAGATCCAGCGGATGGTGATGGCGCGCAGCCTCAGCGCCTGACGAATCGCATCGCCTGCTGCGAGCAGACACAAAATCGCGCGATCCGTGCGGTTCTCGTGCGGCTCTACGACTGTTCGCCGAGGGAATCGACCGGTTCCGGCGGGGAGACGACCGTGACCGTGGTCCCGCGCCCGGGCGCCGAATCGATGTCCATCGATCCGCCCATCGCGTCGACCCGGGCCTGCAGCGAGCCCAGCCCGATGTGCCCGGCAGTCAGCCGCTGCGCCACCAGCGCCGGGTCGAAACCGGTGCCGTTGTCGGCGACGGTGAGCACCACTCGGTCGTCGGCCCGCGACAGCCGGACGCTCACCACGTCCGCGCCGGCGTGCTTGCCGATATTGGCCAGCAGTTCGCGTGCCGCCCGGTAGAGCAGCGCCTGGGACTGCGGCTTGCCCACCTCGTCGAGTTCGGCGTCCACCTCGCAGCGGGTGCGGGATTCGAACTGGCGCAACAGCTCCCGCACGCCTTCGGTCAGGCCGAGTTGGGCCAGCACCTGCGGGTGCAGTTCGGTGACGCTTGTACGCAGTTGTTTCGCGGTGTCCTGCAGCGCCGCGCGCACCGCATCAAGTGCGGGATCGGAGATCCGTTCCCGGATCTCGTCGAGTTCCATCCGCGCGGCCAGCAGGTTCTGCAGCGGGCCGTCGTGCAGGCTCTCGGCGACCTCCCGGCTGTGCTGCTCGTCGGCGTGCATTGCCTCGGAGACCAACTGGTTGCGGATCCCCACCAGCGCCTCCACCCGTGCCGCGCGCATGGCCAGCACCAGGCACAGCGCGGTGCTGGCGACCGCCAGCCACAGCAGGAACCCGAAGTGCGTGTAGACCATGTTGGGCAGGCCGATCTGGTCGTCGCGTTTGGAGTAGACGATCCACACCGTGAGATACGCACCGGCGGTGACGGTTCCGATGATCGCCGTCAGCCAGGGTTTGTCCTGGAACGCCACCGAGATGGGCAGCAGGAAGAACACCGGCAACAGCGCCGCGGTGGCTCCCCCGGATACCACGCAGAGCACCGCGATCAGCAGCACGTCCATCGCGGTGGAGGCCCAGCCCGCCCATGGCGGCAGCGGCCCGCGCAGCGCGGCGACCACCCAGGCCACCGCGACGGCGGCATAGCCGCCCAGCACCGCCACGTACAGCCCGGGCAGCCAGTGGTCGACGTCCCAGATCCACACCAGCACGGCGATCAACGCGATCAGCGGCAGCCGCAGCACCGCCGACACCCGGACCGGCTGGGCCGCGAAGAACTCGATCAGGCGGGCCACGTCAGTCGAGCAGCTTGCGGCGCATCGCCTCGGCCACCGCGGCCCCGCGGTCCCCGACACCCAACTTCTCGTAAAGCCGCTGCACGTGTGTCTTGACCGTCGACGGGGCGAGGTAGAGCTCCTTGGCCATCGCCGGGATGCTCAGACCGCGGGCGATCATGGCCAGCACCTCGCGCTCCCGGCCGGACAGCGTCGGGGCATCCGGCTCACTGCGGCGCCGGATCTCCCCGGCCAGCGAGGCCGCCAGGGCCGGGGCGATGACGTCCCGGCCGCGGGCGCAATCCAGTACCGCCTCGACCAGCTCACCGCGGGTCGACTCCTTGGACAGGAACCCGGCGGCCCCGTCCTGCAGTGCCTTGTAGACGATGGCGGACTCGTCGTGGGCGGAGATGAGCAGCACCCGGGTGGGCAGATCGTTGCGGACGACGGCGGCGGCCACCTCGGAGCCGTCCATCCCGGGCATCCGGTAATCCAGCAGTGCCACCGCCGGCTGGTGGGTACGGATCAGTTCCAGGGCGGCCGGGCCGTCCTCGGCCTCGCCGACCACCTCGATGGACCCGCTGGCCGCCAGCGCGCGCACCACACCGTCGCGGAACATCGGGTGATCGTCACCCACCACCACCCGCACCTTCTGTGCCGAATCCTGCATGCCGTGCAGCTTGTCACGACACGCCCGCCGCACGGCCGATTTGGGCCCGGGCTGCGGGAAAATTCGCAGCGATGAACATCGAAGAGCTGCAGTGGTTCGTGACGCTCGCCGAGACCGAGCACGTCACGGACGCGGCGGCCGAACTGGGCATCAGCCAGCCCACCCTGTCCCGGTCCCTGGCCCGGCTGGAGACCGCGGTCGGGGCCCCGCTGTTCGACCGGCTGAACCGGAGGCTGGCGCTCAACGACTACGGCCGGATCCTGCTCGAGCACGCGCGCCGCAGTATCGACGAGATGCGGTCGGCCACCGAGCGGATCGCCGCGCTGCGCGATCCGGAGACCGGCACGGTGCGGTTGGCCTTCCTGCATTCCCAGGGCGGTGGCCTGGTGCCGGACCTGTTGCGGGGCTTCCGGGCCGAGGCGCCGCGGGTGCGGTTCGACCTGTTCCAGGGTGCGGCGCACGAGATCGTGGCGCGGCTGGCCGCGGGCCGGTCCGATCTGGCCATCACCTCGCCGCGCCCGTCCGGTTACCCGTGGCGGGTGCTCGACGTGGAGCGGCTGTGCCTGGCCGTGCCGCGCGAGCACCGCTTCGCGACCCGCAGCCGGCTGCGGCTGGCCGATGCCGGCGACGAACCGTTCGTGGCGCTGGGGCCCGGCTTCGGTCTGCGCCGGCTCACCGACGAGCTGTGCGAGCAGGTGGGTATCGCACCGCCGGTGGTGTTCGAGGCGATGGAACTGCCCACCGTGGAGGGTTTGGTCGCCGCGGGTCTGGGGGTCGCGGTGGTCCCAGCCCCCCGACCGGACCACGCCGATCCCGGGGTGGCCTACATCCCGCTCACCGAGTCGACCGCCAAACGGCAGATCGGCCTGACCTGGAACACCGACCGGGAGCTGTCGCCCGCGGCCCGCCGCCTGGTCGACTTCATCATGCATAATCGTCATCAATATGCATAGATTCATGCATTGGACACATCGAAACTAGGCTCCTACCGTCGCTTCGGTGACCGCCACTCTGAGCCCCGTTGACTGGCAAGGCCATTCACGCGGGTCCTCGGAGTACCGGCGCCTGCTCGCCGCGCTGTTCTTCGGCGGCGTCGCGACCTTCGCCCAACTGTATTCACCGCAGGCGGTGCTGCCGTTGATCGCCCGTGACCTGGGCACCGGCGCCGCACAGGCCGCGCTGACAGTGTCCGCGGCCACCGTGGGCCTGGCCGTCGGGGTGATCCCCTGGGCAGCCCTGGCCGACCGGATCGGCCGGGTCCAGGCGATGACGATATCCATTACGGCGGCAACGATTCTCGGACTGCTGGTACCGCTCGCCCCGACTACGGGGATGCTGCTGACCGGCCGGTTCGTCGAGGGTCTGATGCTCGGCGGGGTCCCGGCCATCGCCATCGCCTATCTCACCGAGGAGATCGCGGCCGGTCACGCCGCGCGGGCGGCGGGCAGCTACGTGGCCGGCACCACCATCGGCGGGCTGGCCGGCCGGCTGATCACCGGCCCGCTCGCCGAGCACGCCGGCTGGCGGGTGGGGGTGCTGACGGTGGCCGGGCTGTGTGCGCTGTCCGCGGTGGCCTTCGTGCGGCTGGCGCCCCCGGCCCGCGGATTCCGGCCGTCCACCGGGGGCGATCTGCTCCGGCGGCTGTGGGGCAACCTGCGCTCCCCGCGCCAGCTCGCCCTGTACGCGCAGGGCTTCCTGCTGATGGGCGGCTTCGTCGCCATCTACAACTTCCTGGGATTCCGGTTGACCGCCGCACCCTTCGACCTGCCGCACACCCTGGTCAGCCTGGTGTTCCTGGCCTATCTGGCGGGCACCTGGGCCTCCGCGCGGGCCGGGGCCGAGGCCGGGCGGTTCGGCCGGCGCAAGGTGCTGATCGGGTCCATCGCCACCATGGTCGCCGGCACCGCACTGACGCTGAGCTCGAATCTGGGGGTGGTCCTGGCCGGACTGCTGGTCGCCACCGCCGGCTTCTTCGGCGCGCACGCCATCGCGTCGGGCTGGGTCGCCTATGCCTCCGAGGCCGGTAAGACCCAGGCGTCCTCGCTGTACAACCTGTCCTACTACGCCGGATCCAGCGTCATCGGGTGGCTGGCCGGGCTGGCGTTCGACGCCGCGGGCTGGACCGCCGTGGCCGGGATCGTCATCGGGCTGGCCCTGTCGGCCGGGGTGCTGGCCGTGCTGGTACTGCGATACGCGCCCAGCTGCGGAGTTGTCTAACCAGGTGGCCTATCGTGGCGGTCATGGACTTCGCGATGTCCGCCAAGGCGGCTGACTACCACAAGCGGCTCACCGACTTCATGGTCGAGAACGTGTTCCCGGCCGAGGCCGCCTACCACGCCTATCGCGAGGAGAAGGGCCCCAAGGACCACACCGTGCCGCCGGTGGTCGAGGAGCTCAAGGTCAAGGCCAAGGCCGCCGGGCTGTGGAACCTGTTCCTGCCCTCGCTGTCGGGTCTGACCAACGTGGAGTACGCCGCGCTGGCCGAGCTGACCGGCTGGAGCATGGAGATCGCCCCGGAGGCCACCAACTGTCAGGCCCCGGACACCGGCAACATGGAGACCCTGCACCTGTTCGCCAACGAGGCGCAGAGCAAGCAGTGGCTGCAACCGCTGCTCGACGGTGAGATCCGCTCGGCGTTCGCGATGACCGAGCCCGCGGTGGCCTCCAGCGATGCCCGCAACATCGAGACCACCATGCTGCGCGACGGTGGCGACTACGTGATCAACGGCCGCAAGTGGTGGATCACCGGCGCGGCCGACCCGCGCTGCAAGATCATGATCGTGATGGGCCGCACCAACCCGGATGCCGCCGCTCACCAGCAGCAGTCGATGATCCTGGTCCCCACCGACACCCCCGGGGTGGACATCCAGCGCTCGCTGCCGGTGTTCGGCTGGCAAGACCAGCACGGACACTGCGAGATCAACTTCGACAACGTCCGGGTGCCCGTGGAGAACCTGCTGCACGAGGAGGGCGCCGGTTTCGCCATCGCCCAGGCCCGGCTGGGCCCGGGCCGCATCCACCACTGCATGCGCGCGCTGGGTGCCGCCGAGCGCGCGCTGGCGCTGATGATCGACCGGGTGCAGACCCGCATCGCGTTCGGCAAGCCACTGGCCGAGCAAGGCGTGGTGCAACAGCAGATTGCACTGTCCCGCAACGAGATCGATCAGGCCCGCCTGCTGTGCGAGAAGGCCGCCTGGACCATCGACCTGCAGGGCAACAAGGCCGCACACGTGCTGGTGTCCCAGCTCAAGGCGGTCACCCCGCAGGTCGCGTGCAATGTGCTCGACCGCGCCATCCAGGTGCACGGCGGCGCCGGGGTCAGCGATGACTTCCCGCTGGCCCGCCTGTACGCCTGGCACCGCGCCATGCGCCTGTTCGACGGTCCCGACGAGGTGCACATGCGCACCATCGCCCGCGCCGAACTCGGCAAGGAAAAGAGCCCCTTCGCCGCGGCGGTGTGCCGCCCATCGAGCACGGCGGTCACCTCGCTATGACCGAGATGCTGGCGGGAGCGTGGAACTTTCGAGATGTTGCCGAGTCCGCCGGCATCCGGCCGGGCTTGCTGTTCCGGTCCAGCGAGTTGAGCCGGCTCACCGATGACGGCCGGGCGGCACTGCTCTCGCTCGGCATCAACGATGTGGCGGACCTGCGGTCCCGGCGCGAACTCGAGCGCCGCGGTCCCGGACAGGTGCCCGCGGGGGTCGCGTTGCACCACTTGCCATTTCACTTCGAGAACGACTCCGCGCAGGACGCCCCGCACGAGGCGACGTTCCAGCGGGTGATGTCGGAGTCACCGGACGGTGAGGATGTCGCCGAGTCGGCCAAGCGGTACATGACCGAGGTGTACGAGGAGTTCCCGACGCTGACCGGTGCGCAGGTCGCGGTGCGCCAGGTGATCACGCTACTGGCCGAGGGCCGGCCGGTGATCGCGCACTGCTTCGCCGGTAAGGACCGCACCGGGTTCACCATCGCCACCGTGCTGGAGGCCGTCGGCGTCCCGCGCGAGGCGATCCTGACCGATTTCCTGCGCAGCAACCAGGCCATCGACCCGCTGCGCGACTCCATCATGGAATCGGTGAAGGCCCGGGCCGGTGAGACCCCCGAGGTGCTGACCTTCGCCGAGGCCCGGCTCACCGACGCCGTGCTCGGGGTCCGCACCGAGTACCTCGAAGCCGCGCGCCACAAGCTCACCGTGGCCTACGGGTCGGTGACCGGGTTCCTCGACGCCGCCGGCGTCAGCGATGAGCAGATCAAGAGGTTGCGCACGACGCTGGTCGGGTAGCGGTCAGGCTTCTTCGAGTGCCTCGCCGATCTCCTGGACGATCCGGTTGTGTTCGTCCTGGACCAACAGGTGCCCCACTCCGACCAACAGCGCGACCGGCCAGTCGATGATCTCCACCGCGGCCAGGACGCCCAGCGCGCCATAGAACGCGAGTTGCTCGGGATGGGGCACCTTGATCCGGCCCACGCACGGCAGTGTCATGGAGAAACCCTGCGCGTGGCGCACGGTGTGCACCGCGTCGCGCTGTCCCTTCGTCCGCTGTGAAACTTCGGCCATTCGTCACCTCTTCGTCATGTCGGTTTCGGTTTTCCGACGCCTCCATTGCCGACTGTTGCGGGCGTGACCGATTTCGGCTCGGGCCTGCCCGTCCTACCGTTGGCCGACGCCATGACCCGCGTCTTGACCGTCCCGTTACGCGAGTTGTACGCGGTGCTGTGGCGTTGCGGCGTCATCGAGATCGACGACTGATCCGGCGCCGACTCCGCCGGGACGAGCGCCGACAACAGCTTCGGGGCGACCGCGGCGGCCCCCGTCGCCAGGGCGGTCGCGGTCAGGGCCGTTGCCCATCCGATCGGATCCAGCGGGGTGCAACCCAACAACTGGCTGATGCCGGGTGTGCTGATCAATGCGCCCAATGACACGAGCGAACCCAGCGCCGTGGCCACCACCAGCGGACTGCGCGAATCGATCAGGGTCTGGGCAAGTTGGGTCGAGACCAGCGCGACCAGCGCCACCGTGGACGCGCGGCGGGGGGCCACCATGAATCCCGCCGACAGCCAGGCACCGGTCGCCGCGCCCGCGGTCGCGGTACCCCGGATGGCCACGGTGCGCCACAGCTCACCGTGGGTGGGGCCCGATGCGGTGCCGTCGGTGGAACGCGCGGGGCTGACCGCCAGCGCCGCCGCCGGTAACGCGTCGGTCATCATGTTCACCAGCAGCAGCTGTCGGGTGTTCAGCGGCGACCGGCCGGTCAGCGCACTGCCGATCACGGAGAACACCACCTCGCCGGCGTTGCCGCCCAGCAGTACCGACACCGCGGCGTGCACCCGCCGCCAGAGCTGACGGCCCTCGTCGAACGCGTCGTTCAGCGATCCGATCCGCCCGTCGAGCAGCAGGACATCGGCCGAGCTGCGGGCTGGATCGCTACCCCGGGCGGCGACGCCGATGCCGATATCGGCTGCGCGGATCGCCGCCGCATCGTTGGCGCCGTCACCCACCATGGCGCACACCTGCCCGGTACGTCGCAGGGTCTGCACGATCTGCACCTTCTGTTCCGGCGACATCCGCGCGAACACCAG
This sequence comes from Mycolicibacterium aurum, assembly GCA_900078775.1. Taxonomy (GTDB): domain Bacteria; phylum Actinomycetota; class Actinomycetes; order Mycobacteriales; family Mycobacteriaceae; genus Mycobacterium; species Mycobacterium aurum_A. The sequence goes on along the minus strand of LT549889.1, from coordinate 5,052,110 downwards.
CCGATCCCGGACCGCCCGCTCCTGGGCCCGGCGTGGCATCGCCTCCCACTGCTCACCGCTCATCACCTGTCGAGCCGTCACCGGCACACCCAGTTCGGCCGCCGTCGCCATCGCCGTCACGGGGTGATCTCCGGTGATGATCCGCACGCCGATGTTGTTGTGCTGCAGCGATTTCAAGACATGTGACGCCTCCGGTCGGGGTGTGTCGGACAACCCCAGCAGGCCGATCAACTCGAGTCGGCTCGCACACATTTCGGCGAACGCGCCGGCGTCGGCGCGGGCTTGTGCGACCTGTGCGGCGGAGAGCTCCCGTCCGGCCACCGCGATGACCCGCAGCCCACCGCGCGCCATCGCCTCGACCTCCCGTTCGGCGGCCGCATCGAGACCGCTGCACGCGGCCAGCACGACCTCCGGAGCTCCTTTGACCACCAATCCACCCTCCGATACCGCAGCCGAGAACTTTCGGCCGCTCCGAAACGGCAGGTAGGCGATCCCCGAAGCCGGCCGGGCTGCCGGACCGCCCGCCTCGGCGATCGCGGAGTCAGTGGCGTGTTCGTGGTGGGCACCGTTTCGGGGTTGGGTGGCGCGGGCGGCCGAGTCCAGCAGGTGCTGACGTGACACCCCGCGGCCGGCCGGGCGTATCTGCGTGACCCGTAACCGGTTTTCGCTGAGCGTGCCGGTCTTGTCGAAACACACCACCCCGACGCGACCGAGCACCTCGACCGAGCGAGGGCTGCGCACCAGCACTCCGCTACGGGTCAGACGGCGCGCCGACGCTTGCTGTGCCAGCGTGGCCACCAACGGAAGTCCCTCCGGTACCGCGGCGACCGCCACGGCGACGCCGCTGGCCACCGCGCTGCGCAGCGGCAGTCTGTGCACCCAGCCCAACCCGGTGACCAGCGCCCCACCGGCGAGGCTGTAGGGCAGCACCCGATCGGTCAGTTCCCGCAACTGCGTCTGCAGACCGACGGTGGGCCCGGTTCCGTGGCCGAGATCGACCGCCCGCCGGGCCTGGGTCGCCGAACCCACCTCGGTGACCACCGCGACCGCGCTACCGGTGACCACCGTCGTGGTGGCGTAGAGCATGCAGAGCCGGTCGCCGAGCACGGCGCCGGGTGTGGCGGCGACCTGTTTGGCCACCGGGAGCGATTCCCCGGTGAGTACGGCCTCGTCGGCCTCCACGTCGATTGCCTCGACGATCCGCGCGTCGGCGGGCACCACCTCTCCCGCCCGCACCTCGATCAGGTCACCCGGCCGCAGCGCTGCCGCCGCGACGGTGGCCGCGCGTCCCCCGTCGAGCCGGCGGGCGGGCGGGTCCTGCACGGCCAGCAACCGGCGCAGCAGGCGCTCGGCCCGCACCTGCTGGGTGGCGGCCAGGACGGCGTTGCCGGCCAGCACCGATCCGACCAGGATGGCGTCCACCGGCGAACCCAGCATGGCACTCGCAACAGCTCCGACGGTGAGCACCGGCGTCAGCGGATCGGACAGTTCACCGGCCAGCGCGGTGGTCATCTCGACCATCCGACTGCGTATCGACGCACCCAACCGACCCGGGGATCGCCGCGTATCGGCCGATTCATCCGGTGGCACAGCAGATTCGGGAAGGATGCGGCGGACCTGTTCGGGTGTCATCGCATGCCAGTCCTGCACCGTGGCCGGCCGCGGCGGCTGGTCCAGGAGAACCCTGCGCGCCAGCCAAAAGCCGGTGACCAGCCCGGCCGCCGCACTGGCGGTGACGGGGCCCGGGCCCTGGCCCTGGACACCCGGGACCATCAGCAACATCCCCAGCGCCGATCCCCCCATGGACAGTTCGACGCCGCGTTCGGTCGCCCGCCGCGCTGCCGGCAGCGCGTGCATGACCCGCCACACTGCCGGCAGGTCGTTCACCAGAACGTCTGCATACCAAGGGATTCGGTTGCCTTCCTGGCACAGTCCGAACGCGATATCGGCGGCCCGCAGGGCTGCCGCAGAGGTGGCCGACAGCACCGCCACCGTGTGGCCGTCGCGCTGCAGGCCCTCAACCGCCCGGGTCAACGCCGAGTCGACGCCGCCGTCGGCGCTGTGCAGATCGTCGAAAGAGGACCGCAGATCATCGAGTTCATCGAGGTCGACCGACACCACCGAGGCGCCGGACCGCCGGATCTCACCGAGCACGACGGCCGCCAACGGGTCCTGACGCCAGCACACCAACACCTGCCCGAGCGGCCTGCCATTGCCTGGCCTCCCCGTGAGATCCGTTGCGACGCGATGCCATCCGGCGGTCAGCCGGCCGACCTCAAGCCGTGCCTGCGCCCACTGCCACACCGCCGCGCGATCCCGATCGGCAACGTCCCGGAACCGACCGATCCGCAGTTCGTCGGTGGCCAACACCCTCGGGTCGACAACGACGGTGTCGATCCGGTCGAGCAAACGCAGTGCGTCGGACCGCAACGGCAACGTCCCGCACCGGTCGGCCAGTCCACGGCCGAGAGTACTCACGAACGCCTCGCGAGCGCAGCGCCCCGCCTTGGGAACGGTGATGCCGAGCGCGGTCGTGGCGGCGCCCGGATCACCAGTCAACAGGCCCGCCACGGCGGCCGCCGCGCCTTGGGCCTGTCCGCAGCGGCGTGCATACCGTTCCAGCGGACCGTCGGGCACCGGTCTCGGCCGGGGCGTCACCGCTGCCGGCTCCGGGCATTCGGCGTGACACGCGAGGACGGGTTCCTGCGTCTGCCACGCCGCCGATGCGGCCAGCGCCTCACCCAGCTGCGCCAGATGGCGGACGAACTCGACCGCCACCGCGGCGGGGGACTGTGTCAGGGAATAGACAGCGGCGGTGCCAACCGCCAGCACGGTGTCGGCGGCCTGCTGCCCCAGGCCCGCCTCCAGCACGGCGCGGACCTTGGGCTGATAATCGACGACGGCAACGACGCCTGTCAGTCCGGCGGGCATCCGTGGCCAGTGCATCGCCCGGCCGGCGACGGCCGCGCAGACACCGATCCCGCTCGCCGCGGCGGCAATCGCCTTCTCGGCGAGCACGATTCCGTCACCAGGCAGGTCCACCGGCCGACTTGTGGTACAGGAGTGCCGATACTTGTCTTCGATCTGCGCCACCAGCTCACACAACGCAGACATCCGGGGGGATTCCGGATCGTCACCGACCTCCACGATGACGCGGGACAACGGATAGTTGACCTGCACGGACCGGACCCCGGCCCGATCACCGATGTCGCTCCTGAGGTCGGCCGCGATGAGCCGATGCTGCTCGGTGTCCAGGCCGCGGACCTCGATCCAGCAACGGTCGGCGCCCTGCCAGCACCGACGTGCCGGTGCCGCACCCACAAGCTCACCGAGGGGCGCCGCGGCCAGGTCGACTGCGCCGCGGATCGCCCGCCCGATGACGCCGATCACTTACCGGCGGACGATCCTGGACGTCGGGACGCGGTCCGGCGGGTGGATGCCTTGGGAGCGGCTCTGGTGCGGGACCGCCCGGCCGCGGGCGCGGACTTGACCGGCTCGTCGTCGGTCGATTCCGCGGCGTGTCCGTCCTGTGCGCGCCGGTTGATTTCGTGCACCAACAGCGTGGCCCCACCGACCGTCAGCAGCAGCGGCCACTCGACGAGTCCCGCCGCGCCCACTGCAGCCAGGGTGACCGCAGCAGCGGCCGAGGACTTGCTGCCCTGGCTCATCCCGGCCCGAATGCCGGAACCGGTGCCCTTGATCCCGCCGAGCACACCGTTGACGGCGGCACCTCCGATGGCTCCCGCGGTGGCGGTGGCGGCGTCAGCGGTGCGGCTGATGACCTGCACTGTGCCTGAGACGATGTTCATGATTCTGACTCCTCACGTTCACCATCTCCCATCACTACTCTTCCCGACCCCGATGTACATCGTTATGCACAAACTGACAGGAACCTGTGCGAACACCGTTGGAAATCGGGCTATCCGCCGATCAGCCGCCATCTTTGGCGACGGTGGCGGTGAGCGTCACGCCAACCTCATCGGCCACTTTCATCGCACCCATGAGCATCGAGTACTGCTTGAGGCCGAACGCGCTGTGGCGCACCTCGGCGCGTGCGCTCAGCCGCCAGACTTCACCGGCATCCTCGACCCACACATCCACCGTCTGCGCACCGGTGTGCCCGTTCAGGTCCAGCGTTCCGGTCAGACGCATCGTCTCCCCGTTGCGCTCCACCCCGGTGGACACAAACTGAGCCTGCGGAAATCGTTGCACCCGAAGTAGTTTCATAGCGTTGGCGACGATCAGCAGCTTCTCCGGACCGGACAGCGGGGTGATGCCGCCCGCGCCGCGCAGGACGGTCAACGAGTCGAGGTCGACGGTCAACTCGACGCCACGAAGGTTCGCGTCGCCGTCGCGCAGCACTGCCCGCCAGCGGTCCATCGAGATCGTCAGCCGGTGGCCCATCCCGGCTGCCCTACCGGTGACGCCCGTGTGGATCAGCAGTTCGCCCGAGTCGGGGCCGACAATCCACTCGTTCACTGGGTGATCACCAGCGCGACCACCCAGGTGACGGTCGCCAGCAGCGCCCCGGTCAGTTCCACGCCGACCGAGAGCGCAACACCTTTGAGTGCGTGCACGGTGGACGCCCACGCCCGGCGCTGGTCGCGGCGCTTGCCGAGTTCGGCCAGGTACACCCCGAGCACGAAGCCGAGCAGCAGGCCGAGTACCGGCACCACGAAGAAGCCGATGATGCCGAGCACGCCGCCGGCCACCAGGCTCCAGGTGCCCACCTCGGCGGCGCGCATCCGGCGCACCGGCCACAGGTACTTGATCACCTCGGCGGTCAGGAAGAACGCCCAGGCCACCCCGAGGGCCACCCAGGCGACGGTGCCGCCCTGCACCACGGCCCACACCGTGATGGCACCGATGACCAGCAGGCCGCCGGGCAAGACCGGGATGATGATGCCGGCCAGACCGACGGCGATCGCCAGCGCGACCAGGACGACGCCGAGGGTGCTCACGCCTTCGAATCTACGGTCTAGGCGCCGAGCTGTCGGGCCAGGTCCACGAAATCCCGCGCGAAGACGTCGAACTCGCCGTCGGTGACCGCCGGCAGCGGGTGGCCTGCGCCGTGTTCGGCCGGCCGCGGCACGTACCCGGTGCGCAGTCCGCAGGCCTGCGCGGCCCGCAGGTCACCGGGGTGGGTCGCGACGAGCATGAGCTCGCCGGGAGCCACGTCGAGCAGCCGGGCGCAGCCCAGGTAGGCCTGCGGATCGGGTTTGTAGTGGCCGAACAGTTCGGCCGAGATCACGCAGTCCCAAGGCAATCCGGCGTTCTTGGCCATTTGGGTGAGCAGCGAGACGTTGCCGTTGGACAGCGTGGTGATGACGAAGCGCCGCTTCAGCCGGTGCAGGCCGGGCACCGAATCGGGCCACGGCGTCAGCCGGTGCCACGCCCTGTTGAGATCGTCGATGTCCTGCGCGGTGACCGACGCCCCGTCGAGCAGTTCGACCAGGATCTCGCGGTGCAGGTCGTCGATGCGGGCCCAGGGCCGCTCCCCGCGCCGGACCCGGTCCATCGCCGGGGCGTATCCGGCCCGCCACGCATCGGCGATCGACGCCCAATCCCGTTGCAGCCCAGTACGGGCGCCGAAGGATTGCAGCTCGGCGATGATGCTGGACCGCCAGTCCACCACCGTGCCGAAGACGTCGAACGCCAATGCGCGCGGAGCGTCCACTAGGGCACCAGGACGAGCTTGCCCCGCACCTTCCCGTCGGCCAGCGCCTGCAGGCCCTCGGCACCGTCGGCGAGCCGGTAGGTCACCGGCGGGGGCGGGCGCAGTCCGGCCTCGACCAGAGCGGCGAGCCCCGCGCCGACCTCGGCCTGCGCGGCGGGGGTGTGCCGGACGAACTCGCCCCAGCCGACCCCGACCACACTGACGTTGCGCAGCAGCAGCCGGTTCACCTTGACCGTCGGGATACCTTGTCCGGCAGCGAATCCGATCACCAGTAACCGGCCCTCGGGAGCCAGCACCCGGATCGCGTCGTCGAAGGCGTCACCGCCGATCGGGTCCACCACCACGTCGACACCGCGGCCGTCGGTGGCGTCCAGCACGGCCTGCTTCCAGCCCTCCGCGAGTGGCAGCACCACGTCGGCGCCGACCCCGGCCACGAAATCCCGGGCGTCGGCGCGGTGCACCAGGGCGATCACCCGGGCGCCGAGCGCCTTGGCGATCTGGATGCTCGCCACACCGATACCGCCGGCGGAACCGAGCACCAGCACGGTCTCCCCGGAGCGCAGCGCCGCGCGACGCTGTAGGGCGAAGTACATGGTGTAGTAGTTACCCAGCAGGGCGACCGCTGAGGCATCGTCGACACCGTCGGGGGTGGGCACCACGTTGGCCGGCAATACCGCCGCCTGCTCGGCATATCCGCCGATCATGGAGAGCCCGGAAACCCGTTGCCCGACGGTGAAACCCGATCCGGCGGGTGCGGAACGCACCGTGCCCGCCACCTCCATGCCCGGGGTGAACGGCGGCTGCAGCCGGAGCTGGTATTCGCCGCGGGTCAGCAGCAGGTCGGGGAAGCAGACGCCGGCCGCACCGACGTCGATGATGACGGCGTCGTCGGACACCACATCATCGACGTCGGTGTAGACCAGCCCGGCAGGACCGGAGAGCTCCTGCGCTACAAGGGCTTTCACAGATGCTTAACCGAGCTTGAAGCTGGCCTGCTGGGCCGCCGACAGATCGGTGATCTCGCCCCACTTGGCGGCGATGTCGTCCACCGAGGGCACCTCGGTGAAGGTGAGGCCCTCGTTCTGGAACAGCGCGGTGCGCTGCACCTTGCCGCCGCCGACGATGAAGATCGAATCGGTGTCGGCCAGTTCCTCGGTCATCAGGTAGGCGACCACGGGCGCAACGTATTCCGGGGTCAGCTTCTCGAAGACCTCGGGCGGCAGGATGTCCTGCGTCATCCGGGTGGCCGCGATCGGCGCGACGGCGTTGGTCTTGATGTTGTACTTCGCGCCCTCCTGGGCCAGCGTGTTGATCAGGCCGACCAGGCCGAGCTTGGCCGCGCCGTAGTTGGCCTGGCCGAAGTTGCCGAACAGGCCGCTGGTGGAGGTGGCGACGACGACCCGGCCGAAGCTCTGCTCCCGGAAGTGCGGCCAGGCGGCACGGATGACGTTGTAGCCGCCGTACAGGTGCACCTTGAGCACCGCGTCCCAGTTGTCGTAGGTCATCTTGTGGAACGTGCCGTCGCGCAGGATGCCCGCGTTGCTCACCACGCCGTCGACCTTGCCGAACTCGTCGATGGCGGTCTTGATGATGTTCTCGGCGCCCTCGGGCTCGGCAACGCTGTCGTAGTTGGCGACGGCCCGCCCACCGGCTTCCTTGATCTCGGCCACGACCTGATCGGCCATGTTGTGACCGGCGCCGGACCCGTCGCGGGCACCACCGAGGTCGTTGACGACGACGCTGGCACCCTCACGGGCCAAGGTCAGGGCGTACTCACGGCCAAGGCCACCACCGGCACCGGTGACGACGACGACGCGATCCTGCACTCCGGGCATTGCGTTCCTCTCCTGTTGGTCAATCCGGCGGCTAGAACAGCCGACGGGCCAGTTTCCACGCCTTCTCTGTATACGGCGGGTAGATCAGCTTGCCCAAGTCGGGTCGGGTGGTCTTGGTCAGCACGGACTTGCTGTGGCTGAACTCCTCGAACCCGAACCGGCCGTGGTACGCGCCGATCCCGGACGGGCCGACGCCGCCGAACGGCAGCTTGGTGGTGGCGAAGTGGAAGATCAGATGGTTGACCACCATGCCACCGGAGGGCACCTCGCGGATGACCCGCTCGCGGGTCGCCTTGCTCCGGGTGAACAGGTAGGCCGCCAGCGGCTTGGGCCGCGCGTTCACGAAAGCGATTGCCTCATCCAGGTTCTGGACGGTGACGATGGGCAGGATGGGCCCGAAGATCTCGTCGGTCATCAGCGGTTCGGTCACCGAGGGATCGACCACGACGGTCGGCTCGATCTCGATCTTGTCGGCGTCGGAGCCACCGCCGATGGCGACCTCGCCCGCGGTGGCGGCCACCGCCGCGGTGAGCCGCTCGAAGTGGCGCCGGTTGACGATCCGCTTGCCGCCGGTGGCCTGCGACTCGAAACGCTCGATGGCCGCCTTGACCTTGGCCACGAATTCGTCGCGGATCGAGGCGTCGACGAGCACGTAGTCCGGTGCGATGCAGATCTGGCCGGAGTTGATCAGCTTGGTCCAGGCGACGCGTTCGGCGGCGACGCCCAGATCGGCGTCGGCGGCCACGATGACCGGGCTCTTCCCGCCCAGTTCCAGCGTCACCGGGGTGAGGTGGGCGGCGGCGCTCTGGTACACCTTGCGCCCGATCTCGGTGCCGCCGGTGAAGCAGATCTTGTCGAAGCCCTGCTCGATGAGTTCCTGGCTGACCGCGCCGTCACCCTCGACGACGACCACGGCCTCGGGGTCCAGGTACTTGGGCACCAGTTCGGCCATCAGCGCCGAGCAGGCCGGTGCCAGCTCGGAGGGCTTGAGCACGACGGTGTTGCCGGCCGCCAGCGCACCCACGGCCGGGCCCAGGGTCAGCGCGAACGGGAAGTTCCAGGCCCCGATGACCAGCACCGTGCCGAAGGGCTCGTACTCGATCCAGCCCAGGGCGGGCAGCTGGGAGAGCTCGAGGCGCCGGTACCGGCGCTTGGCCCACTTGCCGACGTTCTTGGCCGCATCGGCGGCCTCGGCGGCGGTGCTGGCGACGTCGGCCAGCCACGCCTCGAACGGCTGGCGGCCCAGGTCGGTGGCCAGCGCCTCGGCGATGGCGGTCTCGTTGTCGACCACCAGCTTCTCCAGGCCGCGAAGCTGGCGCTTACGCCATTCCAGGTCCCGGGTGCGCCCGGTGGCGTAGGCCGCGCGGACGCCGGCGACGACCGCCGGGATATCCGTCACGACGGCTGACGTGGGTGCATCTGCATGGGTGGTCATCGACGCGTCCTTCCAGACGGGGAGCCTCGATCCTAACCATCCGGTCGGTCGGTCCAGAAGACCCGAATTCGACGCGACGGAAACCGCTCAGTTCCGCGATGCGGCGCTATCCCCGCCTGGTGGCGGTCACAAACTGGGAAAACGCGTCGTCGCCGGGGGTATCGGGCCCGTCCGGCAGCACCCAGCGGTCCAGTCTGCGCATCTCGGCGGCCGCGGGGACCGCCGTGCTGTCCCATCCGTGCCCGGCGAGCCAGACCGCCACATCGGCCCGGTCCGGATCGTGGTACATCAGCTCGCCGACGTCCAGGGTGTCCTCGATGCCGAAGTTCGTCTTGATCTGCTCGAACCGTTCCTTCATCTGCTGACGCCGCTCCTCGGCCTGCAGCGGGGCGGTCTCCACCGCGATCCGGCTGCCCGCCGCCGACAGATCGGTGATCTGCGCGAACAGTCGGTCCTGCGCATCGGCCGGCAGGTACATCAGCAGGCCCTCGGCCAGCCAGGCGGTCGGGATCTCGGGGTCGAATCCGGCCGCCCGCAGCGCCCGGGGCCAGTCCTGGCGCAGATCGACGGCCACCTCGTGGCGGCTCGCGGTGGGCTGCACACCGTGCTCGGCCAGCACCGACGCCTTGTACTCCAGCACCTTGGGCTGATCGATCTCGAAGACCGCGGTGCCCGCCGGCCAGTCCAATCGGTAGGCCCGGGAGTCCAGCCCGGAGGCCAGGATCACCACCTGGCGGATCCCGGCGGCACCGGCGGCGATGAAGAAGTCGTCGAAGAAGCGGCTGCGGACGGCCTGGTAGTTACCCATGTGGGTGAACATCGCGGCGCCCTCGGGGTCGATCTCGGCCGCGCGGGCCACCCAGTCCTCGTCCATCATCAGGCCCCACGGGCCACCGCCCGCACCCTCGACCAGGATGCGCGCATAGGGGTCGTTGATCAGCGGGTTGTCGCCGGCGGTCTCGGCGGCCCGCGCGGCCGCCACCATCACGGCGGTGGTGCCGACGCTGGAGGCGATGTCCCAGGAGTCGTCGTGGGTGCGCAGTGAACTCATACCGACGATGCTACCGGCCTACTCGGATGCACCATCTGCCGTCGATTCCCCCGACAGCGTCCAAAGTTTGTTGGCCAGAAGCAATTCCAGCTGAGCCACCACGGCCATCAACTCGTCGTGCGAACCCACATAGCCGGCGTAGAAGCCCATCCCCCACATGATCGCCACCAGCATCTCGACCACCGACTCCACGTCGGTATCGGTCCGCAGCTCGCCCTGGGCGATCGCGTCGGTGACCGCCCAGTGCACGAAGGCCCGGGAGTTCGCCAGCGGATCGTGCTCGTCTTCCTTGAGGTCCGGATGCCGTTGCGCCTCCATCACGGAGGTCACCAGGAAGGCCGCCACCGAACGATCCTTGGTGTCCACCTGCACGGCGATCGAGAAGAGCGCCGAAAGCCGCTTCAGCAGACTCGTCTCCGTACGGGCCCTATCCTCGCCGGCCCGGATCAGCACATCGTTGGTGTGCTCGACGACCTCCCGGTACAGCACCCGCTTGCTCTGGAAGTAGTGATTGATCGCCGGCCTGGTGAGGTCCGCCCGCACCGCGATGGCCTGGAATGTCGCTGCGTCGTAACCCAGTTCACTGAACACCTCGCGCGCGGCCCGCAGGATCCGTTCACGCGTCTCCGCCGCCTTCGCGGCGGGGGGACGCCCCGGTCCTCTGCTGGCTATATGCGGCACAGTAAAAATTGTGCCACAGATCACCCATCCGACTAGTGCACCAAAGTGGCGAAGACGCATCAAGATCGGGTTTCAGCAAACGCCGCGAGGCGGCTTCAGCGCACCCGGTGCGGCATCAGCGCGTCGGGCGGCAGCGACCCGAACCGACCAGCGTTGAAGTCCTCCAGGGCCTGCAGAACCTCGGCCTTGGTGTTCATCACGAAAGGCCCGTACTGGACCACCGGTTCCCGGATGGGCCGGCCACCCAACAGCAACACCTCGAGGGCCGGACGGTTGCCATCCTGATTCGACGTGGCGGCCACCGTGATCCGATCACCGGGGCCCAACACCGCCAGCTGACCCTGCTGGATCGGATGGTCGACGGGCCCGACGGTGCCGCGCCCGGACAGCACGTACGCCAACGCGTTGTAGGTCCGGTCCCACGGCAGGTCCAGCCGCGCCCCCGGGGCGACGGTGGCGTGCGCGAGCGTGATGGGGGTGTGGGTGTCTCCCGGCCCGCCGTGGCCGTCGATCTCACCGGCGATGACGCGGACCAGCGCGCCGCCGTCGCCGGAGGACAGCAGGGCGACCTCCCGGCCTTCGATGGATTGGTAACGCGGAGTGGAGAATTTGTCCTTGCGGGGCAGGTTCACCCACAGCTGGATCCCGTGGAACAGGCCGCCGCTCTCCACCAGTTCGGCCGGCGGCGTCTCGATGTGCAGGATGCCCGCACCGGCCGTCATCCACTGGGTGGCGCCGTCGGTGATCAGACCGCCGCCCCCGTGCGAATCCTGGTGGGCGAAGCGCCCATCGATCATGTAGGTGACGGTTTCGAAGCCGCGGTGCGGATGCCAGTCGGTGCCGCGCGGTTCTCCTGGCTGGTATTCGATCTCGCCCATCTGGTCCATGTGCACGAAGGGGTCCAAGTCGGCGGCGGCGACGCCGGCGAAGGCGCGCACCACCGGGAACCCTTCGCCTTCATAGCCGCTGGGGCCGGTGGTGATGGAGCGGACCGGCCGTGCGGTGTCGCTCGGCGCGGCGGCCGAGATGCGGGGCAGGGTGAGCGTATCGGCTGTGATTGCAGGCATGATCGATCTAACCGGACTGCGGTCCGATTCATTCCCTCCCGAATGTGGTTTCGATTTTGACCAATTTGGCAATTCAGTTTTGCGACAACGCGTCAGCACCACCTCACGGAAACGGAATCACCATGATTGTGCTCGGCATCGTCCTCCTGTTGATCGGTTACTTCACAAGTCTGTCGATCCTGTACACGATCGGCGCCATTCTCATCGTGGTCGGCGTCGTGTTGTGGATCCTCGGCGCCGTCGGCCGCCCGGTGGGTGGTCGAAAAGTCTGGTTCTAGCGCGTTCCGAGAACGCGCTCACTCCAACGCTGCAAGTGCCGCGGACCGTGCGTCCGCGGCACTTGCCGTCTGTACCGCCGCCTGTGCGGCGGCCCGGCAGCGCTCCAGGGTGACCTCGGCGAGCGCGGCACCGACGCCGGGGACGGCCGTGGCCGCGGCGGACAGCGAGGTCACGCCCATCCCGACCAGCACGCAGGCCAGCAGCGGGTCGGCCGCCGCCTCCCCGCAGACACCGACGGGCTTGCCGACGGCGGCCCCGGCACGGGCGGTCATCTCCACCAGGGCCAGCACCCCGGGCTGCCACGGATCGGTGAGCGTGGCCAACTCCGAGGACATCCGGTCGGCCGCCATCGTGTACTGCGCCAGATCGTTGGTTCCGATCGACAGGAAGTCGACATGCTCCAGGATGTGCCGGGCCAGCAGGGCCGCGGCCGGCACCTCGATCATCACCCCGGGCGTCAGCCCGTGGGAACGCGCTTGTGCGGCAAAGGTCTTCGCCTCGTCGGCGGTGGCGATCATCGGCGCCATCACCCACGGATCGCTACCGGTGGCCCGCGCCGCCGCGGCGATCGCCTCCAGCTGGCGACTCATCAGTCCCGGATTGCCGAACGAGATGCGCACACCGCGGACGCCCAGGGCGGGATTGGCCTCGTCGGGATGACCGGCGAACTTCAGCGGTTTGTCGGATCCGGCGTCCAAGGTGCGGATGACGACCTTGCGGCCCTCGAACGCCGTCAGCACCTCCCCGTAGATCCGCGCCTGCTCCTCGACCGACGGCTCGGTGTCGCGGTTCAGGAAGCACAGTTCGGTACGGAACAGGCCGATGCCCTCGGCCGGGGTCGCCCGCGCCGTCCGGGCCGCGGCACCGTCCTGCACGTTGGCCAGCACCGCCACCGGATGTCCGTCCGCGGTGCGGCCGGGGCCGGTCCACTGCGCGATCCGTTCGGCCTCGCGGCGCGATTCCGCGACGGCCCGCTCGGCCTCGGCGGCGTCCGGGGTCACCGTCACCGTGCCGCGCACCCCGTCCACCATCACCGGCACGCCGACGGGCACCGCGTCGAGCCCGTCCACCGCCACCACGCACGGGATGCCGAGCTGGCGGGCGATGATCGCGGTGTGGCTGGTCGGACCGCCCAGCGTGGTGGCCAGCGCCACCACCAGCGTCGGGTCCAGGCCGGCCGTGTCGGCCGGCGCCAGATCCTCGGCGCACAGCACCGAGGCGGCATCGGGCACCGGCACCCCGGGTTCGGGCAGCCCGGCCAGCTGGGCGAGCACCCGGTCGCGCACATCGCGCAGGTCGGTGACCCGCTCGGCCATCAGATCCCCCGCCTTGGCCAGCGCGTCGGCGATCTTGGCGATCGCCGCGGTGACCGCTTGCTCGGCGGAACCGCCTGCGGTGATCCGCTTTTCGGCGTCGACGAGCCAGGCCCGGTCCTGCGCCAGGGCCGCGGTGGTGGCCAGCACCTCGGAGGCGACCCCGGTCGCGTGTCCCGCGCGTTCGCGCAGCCGGTCGGCCACCGCGGCGGCCGCGTCCTTCATCCGGGTGACCTCACCCGGTCGGTCGGCCTCGCCGATCTCCTTCTGTTCGGCCGGCGGTGCCGGGGGCCGCGCTCCGGGCCGGATCACCGGGGCGTAGGCGATCCCGGCCACCACCGGGACCCCGCGCAGAACCTGTGCCGTCGTCGACGAAGTACTCATGTGACCCAGATTACAGAAAAGCATTGACAAGTCAACAGAATCAGGCGTAAAACCACACATACCAACATTTGAACTGGTGGACTTCCCCAGAACGGAGCCCGATGTACGCCGAGGAACGTCAGCACGCCATCGCCGAGTTGGTGATGCAGCAGGGCCGCGCCTCGGTCACCGAGCTCGCCGCGACCTATGACGTGACCACCGAGACGGTGCGCCGGGACCTCGCGGTCCTGCACAAGGCCGGGCTGGTGCGCCGGGTGCACGGCGGCGCGGTGCCGGCCCGCGCCCTGCACCTGGTCGAGCAGGACGTCGACGAGCGGGAGGTGACCCGCGCGGCACACAAGGACGCCATCGCGGCGGCGGCCACCGACGTGTTCCCCGCGGGCGGGGCCAGCGTGCTGCTCGACGCCGGCACCACCACCAGTCGGGTGGCCGCATTGCTGCCCACCGACCGCGACCTCGTGGTGGTGACCAACTCGGTGCCCATCGCCGCCCGGCTGTCCGCGGTGCCCTCGATCACCCTGCAGCTGTTGGGTGGACGGGTCCGCGGCCTCACCCAGGCCGCGGTCGGCGAGCAGGCCCTGGCGGCACTGGGCCGGCTGCGGGTGGACATCGCGTTCATCGGGACCAACGGCATCACCGCCCGGCACGGCCTCTCGACCCCGGACGGCGAGGAGGCCGCCATCAAGCGGGCCATGGTGCAGTGCGCGAATTACGTTGTGGTGGTCGCGGACTCATCGAAGATCGGGCGCGAGGATCTGCACAGCTTCGCGCCGCTCTCCAGCGTCGACGCACTCATCACCGATACCGAGATCACCGATCCGGCCCGCGACGAACTCATCGCCCTGGGCGTCGAAGTCACCTGCGCAGGAGCAACCGCATGATCGTCACGGTCACCCCCAACCCCAGCATCGACCGCACCATCACCCTGCCCGGAACCCTCACCCGCGGTGCGGTGCACCGGATCAGCACGGTGACCGACGAGCCCGGCGGCAAGGGCGTCAACGTGGCACGCGCGCTCGGCCTGGCCGGCCTGGACGCCCTCGCGGTGCTGCCCGCCGCCGACGACGACCCGATGCTGGCCGCGCTGCGCGTCGCCGGGGTGCCGTTCGCCGCCGTGCCCGTGCACGGTGCGGTCCGCACCAACATCGCGATCACCGAGGACGACGGCACCACAACGAAACTCAACGAGCCCGGTACCGCGCTGACCGCCGAGTCCCTGTCCGCGCTGAGCCGCACCGTGGTCGAGGCGGCACAGCGGGCCGACTGGATCGTGCTGTCCGGTTCGCTGCCGCCCGGTGTGCCGGCGAACTGGTATGCCGAGGTGGTCGCCGCGCTCGCGGAGCTGAACTGCCCGGTCGCGGTGGACACCTCGGACGCCCCGCTGGCGGCCCTGGCCGAGGCCTTCGGCCAGGCCGCACCCGATGTCATCAAACCCAATTCCGAGGAGCTGGCCGGCCTCACCGGGGCCCGCGCCCGCGACCTCGAGGATGCCGCGGCCGCAGGGGATCCGGGCCCGGTGGTCGAGGCCGCCCGCCGCCTGGTGGACCGCGGCGCACACACCATCCTGGTCACCCTCGGCGCGGCCGGTGCGGTGCTGGTCGACCCGTCCGGCTGCTGGATGGCCGACTCACCGCCGATCACCCCGCGCAGCACCGTCGGCGCGGGCGATTCGGCGCTGGCCGGGTACGTCCGGGCCGCCCTGGCCGGCGCCGACGCCCCCGACCGGCTGCGGATGGCCGTGGCCTACGGCAGCGCGGCGGCCGCACTTCCCGGTTCCGCCCTGCCCTCCCCCGACCTGATCGACCTCAATGCCGTACCGGTGAAAGCCATTTCGCCGGCCCGGTCCGACTCCTGAACGAAGAGGCCACCATGCCCAGTACAACCTCGGTGATCAGCACCGACCTGGTCCTGCTCGACACCGACGCCGGCGCGGACAAGCAGGCCGTCATATCCCGGCTGGCCGGGCTCCTGGTCGGGGCGGGCCGCACCACCGACGCCGAGGGGTTGACCGCCGCGGCGATGGCCCGCGAAGCCAAGTCCGCCACCGGGCTTCCCGGCGGGATCGCCATCCCGCACTGCCGCTCCCCGTTCGTGGACACCCCGACCATCGGTTTCGCCCGGTTGTCCCCGAAGGTGGACTTCGGCGCGCCGGACGGCCCCGCCGATCTGGTATTCCTCATCGCCGCACCGGAATCCGGTGGGGCCGAGCACATGAAGCTGCTCTCCAGCCTGGCCCGGGCGCTGGTGCGCCAGGACTTCGTCGACTCGCTGCGCACCGCCGGCACCGCCGGTGAGCTGGTGGAACTGGTGCAGGGTGCGGTCAACCCGGCCCCGGTGAGCCCGGCCCCGGCCGCAGCCGCCGCACCCGCGGCCCGCAAGACCGTGGTGGCGATCACCGCCTGCCCCACCGGCATTGCGCACACCTACATGGCCGCCGACGCACTGAAGCTCGCCGCCGACCGCGCCGACGTCGCGCTGGTGGTGGAGACCCAGGGCTCCTCGGGCAGCACCCCGCTGCCGGCGTCGACCATCGCCGGGGCCGACGCCGTCATCTTCGCCACCGATGTGGGCGTCAAGGACCGCGGCCGGTTCGCCGGGAAACCGGTGGTCGCCTCCGGGGTCAAGCGGGCGATCAACGAGCCCGACGCCATGATCGCCGAAGCGGTTGCCGCCGCGGAGAATCCGAAGGCCGCCCGGGTGGAGGGCAGCGGCGCCGCGGCCGATGAGGCCGAAGGTTCCGCCGACGTCGGCTGGGGCACCCGGACCCGGCAGATCCTGCTCACCGGCGTCAGCTACATGATCCCGTTCGTGGCCGCCGGTGGTCTGCTGATCGCGCTGGGTTTCCTGTTCGGTGGCTACGAGATCGCCGACAACGGCAACGACATCGCGCTGAACAACTCGCTGACCAATCTGCCCGACGGCGGGTTGATGACCTACCTGGGCGCCATCCTGTTCACCCTCGGTGGGCTGGCGTTCAACTTCCTGGTCCCCGCGCTGGCCGGGTACATCGCGTTCGCGATCGCCGACCGGCCCGGCCTGGCACCGGGTTTCACTGCCGGCGCGCTGGCGGTGTTCGTCGGCGGCGGCTTCATCGGCGGCATCGTCGGCGGCGTGATCGCCGGGTTCGTCGCCCTGTGGATCAGCAGTCTGAAGGTGCCGCAGTGGTTGCGCGGCCTGATGCCGGTGGTGATCATCCCGCTGGTCGCCTCGCTGGTCGTCGGGCTGATCATGTTCCTGCTGATCGGCCGTCCGCTGGCGCTGATCAACACCGGCCTGACCAATTGGCTCAACGGGCTGACCGGCACCTCGGCGGTCCTGCTCGGGGTGATCCTCGGCCTGATGATGTGCTTCGACCTGGGCGGCCCGGTCAACAAGGCCGCCTACGCCTTCGCCACCGCCGGCCTGGCCGCCGCCACCACCGGGTCGTTCCAGATCATGGCCGCGGTGATGGCCGCCGGTATGGTCCCGCCGCTGGCGATGGCGCTGGCCACCACCATCCGGCCCGCGCTGTTCAGCGAGCCGGAGAAGGAGAACGGCCGGGCCGCCTGGCTGCTGGGCGCCTCGTTCATCTCCGAGGGCGCCATCCCGTTCGCCGCCGCCGACCCGCTGCGGGTCATCCCGTCGATGATGTTCGGCGGGGCCATCACCGGCGCGCTGTGCATGGCCTTCGGGGTCACGCTGCGCGCCCCGCACGGCGGCATCTTCGTGTTCTTCGCGATCGGCAACCTGTTGTGGTTTGTCATCGCCCTGGTGGCGGGAACCGCGGTCTCGGCCCTCGCGGTGATCGCCGCCAAGCAGTTCATCTCGCCCCGCCAAGCAGTTTCCGCCTGAACCGCACCACCCGATGAGAAGGAGTCACGCAATGCCAGAGAAGACCGTCACCGTCGGATCGTCCATCGGCCTGCACGCCCGGCCGGCCGCGATCATCGCCGAGGCCGTCGTCAACGCCGGTGCGGAGGTGACCCTGTCCGTCGACGGCGGCGAACCCGTGGACGCCGGCTCCGCCCTGATGATCATGACGCTCGGCGCCGGACAGGGTGCGCAGGTCACGGTGGCCTCCGAGGACGAGGCGGCGCTGGCCACCATCGCCGACCTGGTCACCCAGGACCTCGACGCCTGACCCCATCCGCCGCATACCGAAGATGGCCCCCTCGCTCGGCGAGGGGGCCATCTCACGATCACGGGGTGTGACTAGGCGTCACTGCCCGAGCCGCTGTCGGAGGAGCCGCTGTCGGAGGACCCACCGGTCGACGAGTCGCCGCCGGTCGAGCCGCTGCCCGACGACGAACCGCTGCCCGACGAGCCGCTGTCCGCATCGGCGGCGGAATCGTCACCCGACGACTCGTTGTCCGCGGAGTCGTTGTCGGTCAACGAATCACGGTCCTCGTCGGTGTCGACGTCCTCGGCGGCGTCGTCGGACAGGTCCGCATCGTCCTCGTCGGCGACCTCGGTCTCGCCGGCTTCGGTCTCATCGGCGAGCTCGGTCTCGTCGGCGGCCTCGGTCTCGTCGGCTTCGGTCTCGTCGGCCTCGTCGGTGACGGCCGCCGGGGTCTCCTCCGGCGCTTCGGCCGGAGCCTCCGCCGCTGCCTCGTCGGCAACCGGGGCAGCCTCGGCCGGTGCGTCGTCGGCCAGCTCGACCGCGACAGTGGCCCCGCCCGTCGAGATGGACGTCACCTGGGCCAGCGCCGGCGTGATGGACGTGGTAACCGGCGTCGGGTACACCGGGTTGTTGATGGCGTCGAACAGCGCCTTGGGCAGATCGTGCAGGAAGTAGGTCAGCGTGCCCTTCGGCCCCAGGAGGCCGGTCCACGGGCTCCGGGTTTCGAACGGCGGGGTGAAACCGTTGACGAAGGCGTTGACGACCTTGATCGGCAGGGCGACCAGTTCGCTGATGACGGTCTTGGCGTCACCGGTGACGACCGCGTGCCGGACGGTGTCCAGGATCAGCGAGAACTGCAGCAGCGCGGTGATCGGCGGGCCCATGATCGACCGGGTGAACTCGGTGAAGATGCCGCGCTTGAGGACGGTGTCGAACACCGCGGCGAGCCGCTCACCGCCGGGCAGCGCCGCCAGCATGTCACCGGGGATGCCCAGTGCGGGCAGCATCGGCACCAGGGCGCGCTCGATGCTCACCAGGAACCAGACGTTGATCTCGCTGAACGCCTCGACGAACTGACCCTTCTGCAGGAACTCGAAGGTGGCCTTCAGCTTGCCGGGGAGTTGGTCCAGGCGCTCCTGTAGCGCCACGGCACCGGCCTTCATGCCGGAGCCCAGGACGCCGCCGTAGAGCGAGTTGAAGCCGATGATCTGCTGCAGTGCGGGCAGCGGGTTCAGCACGTTGGAGCCCAGGAACTTGATGAAGTCCGCGTACAGCTCCGGATTGGTGATGGCCTGCGCCACGGCCGGGATGGTGCTGGTCAGCACCTGGTTGCCGAGCGTGAAGGAGTTGGTCAGGGAATTCTTGACCAAGCCGCCGAGGTCGGCGATCGGGTTTGCGGCGAGCTGGACGGCACGTTGCTGCACATCGGACACGGCCGGAACCATCGGGGCAACCGGGTTGATCGCCATGGCCGCGGCGCCGGCCGCCGCCACACCGGCGATCATGAATCGATTGGGGCGGGAAGCCGTCGAGACTGCGGCGCAGGGCGCGCCGGCGGGGGCTGTTACGTACACGTTCTCTCCTGGGTGATGACTTACTGACGCGGTGGTTAAAATTTGCCGGGGGCGCGAGAACATTAACTTAGCCTAAGTTAATGTGCAATAGGGCTGCCTAACCTAACTTAGGCCCACTTAATTTTGCGTTCAGCACCCGTCGCGGCACCCGGTCACCAGCGGGTTCGCCCGGCACCGCCGCAACCGGTGCCGTGCGAGAAAGCGGAACCGACCGGGTCCGGACACCCGTAAACTTGCTCTGGCAAAGGTGAGAGCCCTGCCGACGGCGATCGATACGCCGGTGGGTGGCTTTCCCTCTGCCGCGGGTCGTGCGTGCACCACCCGTGACCGGGGGATGCAAGGGGGAGATCTACTGTGCGACGAATCGGTGCGCTGCTCACCGCCGTGGCGGTGGTCCTGCTGACGGCGCCACCGGCCGCCGCAATCGAGCCACCGACCATCGACCCGGCCGCCGTACCGCCCGACGAGACCGGCCCGGACCAACCCACCGAGCAACGCCGGCAGTGCTCGTCGCCGATCACCTTCCCGGATTCGAATTTCACCGACCGGCCGTGGGCGAACGACTACCTGCGCATCGCCGACGCCCAGAAGTTCGCCACCGGCTCCGGGGTGACCGTCGCGGTCATCGACACCGGTGTGAACGGGTCGCCGCGGGTGCCCGCCGAACCCGGCGGCGACTTCGTGGACAAGGCCGGCAACGGACTGTCCGACTGCGATTCCCACGGCACGCTCACCGCGGCCATCATCGCGGGCCGGCCCGCACCCACCGACGGATTCGTCGGGGTGGCCCCGCAAGCGCGGATCCTGTCCCTGCGCCAGACTTCGGACAACTTTCAGCCCGTCGGATCACGCAGCGACCCCAACGATCCGAACAGTACGCAGACCGCCGGATCGCTGCGCAGTCTGGCGCGCTCCATCGTGCATGCGGCAAACCTGGGCGCCCAGGTGATCAACATCAGCGAAGCCGCGTGCTACAAGTCCACCCGCCCCATCGACGAGGGCACGGTGGGGGCCGCGATCAACTTCGCGGTCAACATCAAGGGATCGGTTGTCGTTGTGGCAGCGGGCAATACGGGCCAAGATTGCTCGCAGAACCCGCCTCCCGAAGCCGATGAGCCCAGTGATCCGCGGGGCTGGCAACAGGTTCAAACCATCGTGTCACCGGCCTGGTACTCCCCACTGGTACTCACCGTCGGCGGCATCGGGCAGACCGGTCAGCCCAGCACCTTCTCGATGTCCGGACCGTGGCTCGACGCCGCCGCACCGGCGGAGAACATCACCGCACTGGGCTACGACGGCAATCCGGTGAACGCACTCAACGGCGCCGATGGCCCTATCCCGATCGCCGGGACTTCCTTTGCCGCCGCGTACGTTTCCGGTCTGGCCGCATTGCTCATCCAGCGTTTCCCGGACCTGACCGCCGCGCAGATCATGAACCGGATCACCTCGACCGCACGGCATCCGGGCGGCGGGGTGGACAACTACGTCGGCGCCGGCGTGATCGACCCGGTGGCGGCCCTCACCTGGGACGTGCCGGCCGGGCCGGAGGTGGCCGATTACCGGGTCAAGCAGTTGCCTCCCCCGGTGGTCATCGAACCTCCCGACCGCGGCCCGATCACCATCGTCGTACTGACCTGCGTCGGCCTGGCACTGGTCCTCGGCATCGGCGCGCTGGCCCGGCGAGCCCTGAGGCACCGATGAGAGAGTTCCTCGCGCACTTCGGTTTCCGGCTCAGCACCGGCCACATGCTGTGGGCGGCGATCCTCATCCCGGCCGGTATCGCGATCTTCTCCGCCCTGGATCTGCGCTGGCTCGGCATCACCATCGCGGTGCTGATCGCCGTCGCCACCACGCTGACCGTCCGGGGTCGCCGGGCCACCGGGTGGATCGCGGCCCTGTTCTCCTGGCGCCGACGGCACACCACACCACCCCCAGCGCCCTCGGAGCCGGCCGTGGGTTCCACCGTGCTGCCCGGTGATCATGTCGCGGTGCGTTGGCAGGACGACCATCTCGTCGCGATCATCGAGCTGATCCCCCGCCCCTTCACCCCGACCGTGTTGGTCGACGGTGCGGCGTTCACCGACGACGTCGTCGACACCCGCGTGGTGGAGCAGCTGCTCACCGCGCACTGCCCCGAGCTGCAAGCCGATGTGGTGTCGGCCGGTTACCGCGTCGGGAAGATCGCACCGGCCGGGCTGGTCGCACTCTACGAACAGGTGGTCGGGCCCTACCCGGCCCCGGCGAACCGACGCACCTGGATCGTGCTGCGCGCCGCCCCCGCGGCCACCCGCCGGCCGGCGCAACGCCGCGACACCGGGGTGTCCGGGCTGGCCCGGTATCTGGTCTCCTCGGCCACCCGTATCGCGGACCAGCTGGCCGGCAACGGGATCGACGCCCGCAGCAGCCGCAGCTTCGACGACTTCGACCGCGCCACCGAGATCAGTTTCGAGCGGGAATCCTGGTCCTCGATCAAGGGGCGCAGCACGTTCACCGCCGCCTACGTGGCGCCCGGCGGACCCGACGTGTGGTGGGCGGCCCGCGCCGACCACACCATCACCCGGGTGCGGATCCGGCCCGGGCAGGCGCCCACCACCACAGTGCTGCTGACCACCCTCGCCAATCCCTCGACACCGCGCGGGTTCTCGTGCCTGTTCGGCGGGCAGCGGGCAGCCCTGTTGGGCGAGAGCCCGGTCACCGACCGGCATTACGAGCTGCCCATCGGCTCGGCCGGGGTCCTCATCGGTGAGACCGCCGACCGCTACCCGGTGTACATGCCGTTCGACGATGTGGATGTCAGCGTCAATCTCGGTGATGCCCGACTGTTCACCCAATTCGTCATCCGGTCCGCGGCGGCCGGCGGGATCGTCACCCTCGGTCCGCAGTTCGGCGACTTCGCCGGTTTCGTCAACGGGCGGATCGGCCAGACGGCCAAGGTGTCCTGGCCGAATGCGACGACGTATCTCGGCCCGCATCCCGGCATCGGCCGAGTGGTGTTGCGCAGCAACTTCATCGAGACACCCCGGCACAGTCAGCTGCCCATCAGGTTGATCAACCCGCGTGAGGAGAGCCGCTACCAGATGGCACTGGAGGGGGTGTCATGACCGCATCGTTACAGGTCGAGCCCGCAGATCTGCGCAACAAGGCCGCCCAACTCGACGTACCGTTTCCCGCCACCCCGGCACAACCCAACCCGCCCTGCGGTCTGGACCTCGCGAGTGTCGTCGTGCGGCAGGTGATCGCCGAGGGCGACGGCATGAAGTCCTTCATCGAAGCCGGGCAGGAGGAGGCCAAGCTGCTGTCGCTGGCCTTCCAGGGCGCCGCCGCCGCGTACGAGGCGACCGATGCCGCCGGCAGGGCGGCCCTGGACAGCACGGTGGGCGAGATCATCGCCGCCGAGATCCCCCAGCCGGCCGGCGGGATTCCCATGCCGCAGATGCCGATCGCGGCCTGCCCCGGACCACCCGGCTACCTGGACGTCGAGGTCGCCGCCAAGCAGATCGCGCAGCCCGACCAGGCCGCGACGCTCGACGGCTTCGCAACCGACTGGACCTCCTACGCATCCCAACTCGAGGCCCGCGCCGAAGTGTTCGACCTGGATGCCCTCAACTGGCAGGGCACCGCCGCCGAGGTGGCGGGCACAGCCCTGGGCCGTCACAAGGTCTGGCTCAAGGAGATGGCCGGAGCCGCACGGACGCTGGCCGAGCACGCCCGGCATCTGGCGGGTGTGCATCGCAGCGCGGTCGCCGCCCATCCCACCGAGGCCGAGGTCCGCGCGGTCACCGTGCCGTTGCGCAGCACTCTCGACGCGTCGCAGATGTCGCTGCTGATGGTCACGTACCAGGAACTGCAGGCCCGTTCCGAACAGGTACTCACCGAGTACGCCGTCGGATCTCTGATCACGCCGGTACAGCCGCCCACCCCACCGGTCCGAGCTGCGTTGGCTTCCCCGCGCAAGGAGTTCGACCGCAGCGGCCGGATGAAGAAGATCGACGTGCAGCCGACCGATACCGGCAGCGGTGGATCCACCGGCGGCGGATCCGGCGACGGCACGGGTGCAGCCGGCACACCTGCGCAGCCCGTCTCCTCGACCGGGTCCGGGCAACCCCCGAATATCCCGCCGGGCGGCGGCCAGCCTTCCGGTTCCGGGTCGCCTTCGGGTGGCGGGTCCCCGGCCGGCGGCGGATCCTCCTCGGGCGGCGGCTCGCCCACCGGTGGTGGGCTGCCCTCGGGTGGTCTGCCCGGCGGCAAGCTTCCCGGCGGTGCCAAGCCGGCCCCCGAGCTGCCGGATCTAGGCCTCGACGATCCGGGCGTCTCCCCGGCCGGCGTCGGCGGCGGCGCCGGTGGTGGCGGTGGCGGTGGTCTCCCGTCGATGCCGTTGCAGCCCAACGTCGGCGCCGAAACCGTGGCGCCGGGTCCTGCGGCCGCACGAGGTGGCGGGTCCGGCGGCATTCCGTCCGCGGCGATGGGCGCCGGGATGGGCGGTATGGCCGGCGGGATGGGCGGTATGGGACACGGCGGGGCTCAGCAGGGCAAGGAGAAACGCCGGGACCCCCGGTTCGCGCCGGATGAGGAACTGTACGTGGAGGACCGGCCCTACACTGAGCCGGTGATCGGGAACCGGCGGCGCCGGGACATTCAGGACAAGGACGCCAAGTGAGCACCGATCCCGCCGGGATGCATCCCGAGGTGGCCGCGGTACTGCGCCAGGCGGGCCGGCTGCAGGAACTGATGGATCAGCAGCTGCACAAGATGGCCAGCGAGTCCTTCACCGCGACAGACGAATCCGAGACCGTCGAGGTCACCCTCAACGGCCACCATCACCTCGTCGACGTGTTCATCACCGACGGACTGTTACGTCTGGGCTCGGACACCGTGGAGCAGCGACTCAACGAGGCGTTGCTCAACGCCACCGCCGACGCCGCCGAATCCATTGCGGCCGACCAGGACCGACTCAACGAGGCGGTCGCCGAGATCACCGGAACGCCCTAGAAACGCAGATTGCGCAAGAGGTCGTAGACGCTGGTGATCCACAGCAACAGCGGGATCACCGCGGCGATCGAAACCCCGTCCAACAGCTCGAAGATGCGCTTGGTGACCGGTGACAGCCGGTGGACGTTGTCGGTGGCGGCCACGGTGATCAGGACGACCACGGCGACGACCAGGTAGATCGCCAGCACGAGCCAGGCCCGGTCCGGGTACCACTGGCACATCCGGATCGCCACCCCGGTGGGGACGGCGACCGCCACCGCCATCAGCGCCCATGCGCACCACCGTTCGGCGTACAGCCGGGAGCGGAACCCGCAGATGAGGGTTACCAGGCCGGCCACGATCATGCTGTGCACGAAGAAGTGGCCCTGCACCACAACGGCGATCGCGCCGGCCGCGAGGATCACCGCGCCGGCGGTCAGGAATCCGGTGAGCAGTTGCTTGGACAGCTGACTGCGTTCAGTGAGCCGCGCGGCGGAGTCCGGCACCGAGGCGATGATCGCCTGCCAGGTGGGTGATTCCTCGCCGGCGATGTCGGGCCGCGACACCGGGTCCAGCAGTTCGTCGTTGGTGACGGCTTCCCCCGGCGCCGGGATCGGCGGTAGCGCGATGCGGGCCACGGCGACCGTCAGCTTCGCGGCATTGGTCACCACGATCAATCCGAATGCGATGGCGCCGGCCGGCACCCACGCCTGTCCGCCGTAGCCGAAGGTGACGGCCGCGGCGGTGATCGCCACGGTCAGCACCGCCACGAACGACGCCACATTGGCCCGCCGCCGCGGCCCGCCGCGGGTGGCAAGGGTGAACAGCAGCGTCAGTCCGGCCGCGGCGGCCAGTTGCGGTGCGCCCAGCCCGTCCGCCTCCCGGGGTAGCGGCACCGCCAGCGCGGCCGCCGCAGCCAGCGCGGGCAGCGCCGCCAACAGCAAGCTCTCGGCGAGATCCGTGTTCCGGTACCGGTTCTGCGACACCATACCCGCGGTGAGCAGGCCCAGCCCCAGCACGGCGAGCGCTACCGCCCACCACCAGGACTGCCCGGATTGATTCCAGGCCACCAGCGCGGTCAGGGTGCCGATCGTCGACACCACCGGGATCGCCAATCCGACGAACCGATTCAGCGAGCCGCGGTCGAACTCCGGGGACTCGTCGAGCACCGCGATGGCGTCGATGACGTCCTCGACGAGCGGCCGGTAGCGTTCGGTGCGGCTGACCGACACCAGGGTGAGCAGCGAGCCGTCCACCACCCCCGCCTCGTCCAGTGACTCACTCGCCTTCAGCGGCGGCGCGCCCGGCCGGGCGAATGCCCACACGCCCTGCGCCTTGAAGTCGAAGCCCGCCAACACATCGGCGGGGGCATCGCCGATCAGCTCCGCCAGCACCGACACCGTCTCGTCGATGTACGCCTCGATCGGCGCCGAGGCCGGCAACACCAGATCGGTCATCCGCCGACCGGTCAGGACGGTGACCCTGGTGGTCGAGGGACGGCCCGGGGTGACGGCCGACGGTGCGGAGGCCCCGGACGGGGCTGCAGTGGTGGTCAACGCCGTTCGAGCCTGTCGAAGTCATCGGACAGCGCCGCGGCCAACTCCAGGATGCGGCGCTGGAAGGTCTGGCCGAGCAGTTCCAGCTGGATCTCGGTGCCGGCGGCGATGTGCTTGTCCCAGGGCAGCACCACGACCCGGCCCGGGGCCACATGCCGTTCGAACTGCTGCACCAGATCCTCGACGTCGATGTTCGTCTTGCCAGGGGTGACATGGTTGATCACCACACAGGACCGGCCCAACAGATCCTGATATCCGTTCTGCCGCAACCAATCCATTGTGATCGCGGCCTGACGTGCGCCGTCGATGGACGCGCTGGCCACGATGACCATGCCCGAGACGGTGGACAGCACCCCACGCGAGGAGGTGGTGAACAAGCCCGCACCGCAGTCGGCGAGCACCAGGTTGTAGTAGCGGGAGACCACCCCGACGGCGGCCTTCCAGTCCTCGTCGTTGAACTCGCGGCGGGCGGCGCTGTACTCCTCGGAGGACAACACCTCCAGGTTGGCGGCATTCATACTGGTGTATGCACGGATGTCGTTGTAGCGGGTCAATTCCCCGTCCGACAGCAGATCCGAGACCGTGGCGGCCGACTGCCTACCGGCCCGGTCGGCGAGGTTGCCGCCGTCGGGATCGGCGTCGATGGCCAGGATCCGGTCACCGCGCACCCGGCTCAGAGCTGATCCCAACGCCACGGTGACCGCAGTCTTGCCGACGCCGCCCTTGAGGCCGAAGATGCCGATCTGGTAGGAGTCCCGGGCGTTCCTCCGGACCCGCGCCTGCAGGTCCATCTCGTACAGCTCGTCCGGGGAGGGACCCATGTTGATCCGGGTGAACATGTACAGCCAGTGCCGCCAGCCCCGCTGCGAGGGCATCTTCACCGCGGTCCGCACGCCGACATGCGACAGGGCGTCGATCGCACGGTGATTGCCCATGGTGGCCGCCGACGTCGGCGCCGGCTGCCCGGTCGCAGACGGTGGTGCCGGTGTCCAGGTGGATTCCGGTGCCACACTGCTGAAGTGCTGGCTGGGCGCCGGTGCCGGAGCGGAACGCGGCTGCGGCGCGGCCGCAGCGTACTGCTGCTCGAACCGGGCACCGGCCGCCGGATTGGCCTGCGGCGTCCGCAGCATCCCGTTCTGCACGCGCTGCGGCCCGGTGTTCGATGGTGTCGCGGGAATCTGGGTGGTGACCTCGGTGGCGCGCTCGGGTGGGGCCTGCGAGGTCTGCGTTGCAGGTGGTGCCGCCGACGTCTGGGCCGACGAGATCGGCATGGGCGGCGCGGCGTGCTCACCGGCGTAACCCGCGGTACTCGCGCCGGAAGTGCTGATCGGCATCGGGGCAGCCCCGGTCGACGAGGAACCACCGTCCCGGTGCGCGGCGTCCTCGTCGGCCGCGTCGGCGGCACCCGAGGAGTGGAAGAGCCGGTCATAGTCTGCCGACATAGCTACCTCTCAAAGTCAGACGGATCACGAAACGCATTGGGTGGGCGGACATGCCGTGGCTAGTCCGCCCACCCGTCGCCGCGTGGTACTAGATGAACATCCCGGTGACGCCGTTCTCGGTCTGTTGCATGGACTGCCCGGCTTCGCTGATGGTCTGCGCGAGGTTCTGCAGCGCGGCGTTCAGCTCGGCCGAGGTGCTGTCCCAGCGCATCTGGACGGCCTGGTAGGCCTCCGAGCCGGAGCCGCCCCACACCGAGGCCAGCGAGGCCAGCGAGGCCTTGCCCTCGTCGAGCAGCCCCTGGGTGACACCGACCGCGCCGCGGATCTCACCGGCGCCGCCCTCGATTCCCCCGAAATCCCAAACCTGATTAGTCATGTGTGTCTCCTTCGTAGGTCGTCGAGGTCAGAGGTTCATCGCCGACGACAGCGTCGCGGCCTGGTCGTCATCGGTCGCGGTGTACTGCGTCCCCGAGGTGTGAATGTTCGCGGAGATGTCGTTGAGCTCCTGGACCTGACGCGCGGCGGCCTCGTGGAAGCGAATCAGCGCGGCCTGCGCGGCGGTGCCGGCCTGACCGACCATCTGTGCGGACAGTGCGCCGCCGGTGGCCTCGACCTGTGCGATAACGGTTTTCAGCTCGCCGGAGATGCTCTCGAAATTCGCTGCCTCCTTGGCGAGGACAGCGGCATCGGTATTCATTGCCATGCTCGGTACTCTTCCTGTTCTCCTGTGTCCTCACCACGGATGGCGAGTCTTCCAGCCCCCTCGGCCGGGAAGTCCTGTGTCGATTGGTGATTCACCAATCATCCTCGTCGTCCTCGTCCTCCCCCAGATCGTGTGCGAGCTGAGACGGGGCCGCGAGACTCTGCCTCCTGCCGCCGCTCTTGCCCGCGTTGCCCGCCGCCCCGACCGGGCCCCCACCCCCGGCTCCGCCCACCGGAGCCAGGCCCGAACCACTGCCGCCCGCCGCAGCGCCGACCGGTGCGGACGGCACGGTAGATGGTTGGGCGACAAGGCTGTTCATCAACGGCGTACTCGCCATGGTGCCGCCCGCGCCGGGCAGCGAGGCGGCCCGCACCAGACCGGCGCCGCCGGCCGGACCGGCACCACCGGCCAGCGGATGGTTCGAGAACGGACTCGCACCCACCAGCCCGAATTGGGCGCCCTGGTTCAGCCCACCCGGACCGATCTGCCCGAACATCGAACTGACCTGCTGCAGCGGCGCGACGAGCTGCTGCATCGGCTGGGTGACCGTCTGCATCATCTGCTGCGGCCCCTGCACCAGCATGGAACCCAACTGGGATCCGACCTGCATGCCCATCTGCGCACCCTGTTGCACCGAACTCATCAGCTGTTCGGGCTCCCCCTGGGCCTGCTGCGCGGTGTTCTCGGCCTTACGCGTCTGGCTCTGCGCCGCATTGGCCGCCTGATTGCCCAGGGCCGCACCGCGTCCGGCCAGCAGTGCTGCCGACTCGATGGTGGCCTGCGCGGTCACGTGCGCGAACGCCGTCTCCCGCAGCACCGATCCGGGCAGCGTCGCGGCGAGTCTGCCGCTCGCGGCCCCCAGCGCGGCCTCGCCGACACCGGGCATCACGATCGGTTTCATCGGCGGGATCGGTTCGAACACCGTGTTCGCCGCCGTCTCCGCCTGGTAACCGTGCATCGCGACCGCGGCCTGGGTCCACATCCGGACGAAGTAGTCGAACTCGTTGACCGCGATCGGGACCGCGTTCACCCCGAGGAAGTTCGTCGCCTCCAGCACCGCGTGGGTGACATGGTTCATCTCGATCTCCACCAGCGGCGGAGTCACCGCCATGGCCAGCAGGTATGTGTTTGCCTGCGCAATGGCCTGCATGGCGCGCTTCTGCGCTTGCAGCGCGCTGGTCCGCAACCACATCACCATCGGCATGGTGGCCTGCACGGCCCGCTCGCTCGCCCCGCCCTGCCATGCCCCGGCCAGCGATGCCAGGCTCCCCGAAAGCTCCTCGGCCTGTGTCTCCAGCGCGATCGCGAGGGCCTCCCAGGCTGCCGCCGCCTGATACATCGGCGCGGGACCGGCACCGGCCATCAGGCGGCCGGTGTTGATCTCCGGGGGCAGCGCCGCGTACAGCATCGGCACGATAGCGGGTACCGTCGTCATACTTTGCTGGCCATGACTTTCTGGTTGGTCTCGTCCGGCCCGGTGGTCCGATTCTGCTAGGAGAGCGTCGCGGCGGCTTCGCCGTCCACGGTGGTGTAGATGCCGGTCGCCTCCGCGTACGCGGCACCGGCCCGCGCCAGTTCCTGCTGTGCGTAGGCATTCAGCGCGGCCATCTGCGCGCTCTCACTGGCAAAAGCCAGCACAGCCTGCGCAGATACCTCTTCCGCGCCGGCCGGCAAGAGCGCCGCCGCCTCCGCGGTGGCGGCCGTCCCGGTCGCCAGACCACGTGAACCGTTTGCGACCACCTGGCCACCGATGCCCGTTACCGCCGGGCTGTGCTGCAAGGGTTGCATGTGCCGTTCCTCCCCGTGAAGTCCAAAACTGCTGGAAAATCCTTCTACAAAGGGGGACGCAGCCGTTGCTCCGTCGCATCAGAATCGTTCCCCCCGACCCGTTGCTGACACTCAGCAGTAGATTTTGCTGAAGCGCCTCGAATCCCATACTAACCGCGGTTTGGGTGTGCTACGAGCACTTCTTCTGCCGGGGGATCGATATAGGCCGCCTGGACGACCTCCCTCCCGTCCGGCGACACCAGAAGCGCCTGGCCAGGGGGCCTGCGCTTGAGTTTGAACTCGCTCGTCGGGAACTCCGTCTTCTCGCCGGAAAGGAACAGGGTCGGCGAACCCGCCCCGTAGGCGGCGCCCACGAACTTGTCCATCGTCGCCCGGTGCGCCTGGCTCATCTGACAGGTCACCACGATGTGCAACCCGATATCGGCCGACGCCGGCAACAGCGGAGCCAGCGGGGTCATCGGCGGCACCATGCCGCCGGCCGCGACGATCATGTGCCAGTCGTCCACCAGCAACACCACATCCGGCCCCGACCACCAGGACCGCGAACGCAGTTGCGCGGTGGTCAGATCGGGCGGAGGCAGCCGCTTCTTGAGATTGACCGCCAGCGCCTTGATGGACTCCTCCAATGTGGTGCTGTTGCGATTGACCGCGCCCGCGTCCAGCAGATGGCTCTGCGGCACCGCGTCGAGCAGCCCAGACCGGTAGTCGGCCAACATGAATCGCACCTGCTGCGGGCTGTTGCGGGCACAGATGGCCTGCGCCACCGCGTGCGCGATCGTCGTCTTGCCGGACTTGGGTGCCCCGAAGATCAGCAGATGCGGGGTGATCTGCATGTTGTTGGCCGCTACCGACAGGTCCGATTCGCGGATGCCGAGCGGAATCGTCCACCGGGTCCGGTAATCCGCTTCGGGCCCGGGCGGTGCCGAATCCAGTTCGTGCAGGTGGATCCGCTCGGGCAGCACCCGTACCCGCGGTGCCTCGTCGGTGTGCAGCGAGCCGATGTGATCGACGGCGGCGGTGAGCGCCGGGACGATGTCGGCGGCGCTGTGCACCCCGTCCAGGCGCGGCACGCCCATCATCAGGTGGTGCTTCTCCGTCGAGATGGCGCGGCCGGGCCGGTTCACCGGGATGTCGCGGGTCATCCGGTCCACCTGAGTCTCGTTGACATCGCCGAGGCGGAATTCGACCTTGGTACCCAGATAGTCACGGACCCGGGACTTCAGCTCGGTCCAGCGCGGGGTGGAGATGATGGTGTGGACCCCGAACGCCAGTCCCTGCCCGGCCAGATCCTGCACCACCGGTTCCAGATCCGGGAATTCCGTCACGAAGGCCGGCCAGCCGTCGATCACCAGGAAGACGTCGCCGAACGGATCGGCCGATGCCGGATGCTGTGGGTCCTCCCGCATCTGCCGATAGGCGGAGATCGACCCCACCCGGTACTGCTTGAACATCGCCTCCCGCTGCCGCAGAACAGCTTTCATCTCCGCAACGGCCCGGTTCACCCGATCGGGTTCGGAGCGGGTGGCCACCCCGCCGACATGCGGCAGGTCCTCCAGATACATCAGGCCGCCGCCGCCGAGATCGATGCAGTAGAACTGCACCTGCCGCGGGGTGTGGGTGGCGGCCGCCGACAGCACCAGCGTCTGCAGGAAGGTCGACTTCCCGGTCTGCGGCGCACCGCCGACCGCGATGTTGCCCGCGGCGGCCGAAACGTCGATCCCCCAGACCTCTTGGCGGTGCCGACGCGGCTCGTCCATGATGCCGAGACCGAAGCGCAGCGGCCGGTGCTGATCGCGTTCCACGAGTTCGTTGACCGGGGTCGGGTCGGTCAGCGGGGGCAGCCACATCTTGTAGGCCCGGTCCTCCCCGGTGGCCAACTGGCCGAGTACCACCTCCCGCAGGACCCGCGGTTCCTCCGCTGTAGTCATCGCGACGTCACCCCCGAGGCGTCCATCATCGGGGCCGCCGTGAACGGCTGGATCCGCATTTCACTGGGCGGACGCTGCCGCGGAGTCACCTCCCCGTCGGCGGTGATCGCCGACGCCGGAACGTAATTGGTGCCAGTGTAGACGCTGCGGAACTTCACCGGATCCTCCATGCCGACCCGCAGGAAGCCCACACCACTCTCCTTGTTGGTGATGTACTGCGCCTCCGGTGTCCCGATCACAGCTTTGGACTCGGCAGAACTCGTGGTACGCAGTGCGATTCGATACGTGAGGTTGGGTTCGAGCTTGTCGATGCGGACACCGCCGGTGTTGAGCGACTGCGTGGCCAGCAGCAGATGCACCCGTAACGAACGACCGACTCGACAGATCCGGTCGAACAGAGCGATGAAATCCGGGTGGTTCTGCAGCAGCTCGGCGAACTCGTCGACGACGACGAACAACGTCGGTAACGGCGCGAGATCGGCCCCCCGCTCACGATGCTTCTCGTACTCGGCCACACCAGAGAGCGCACCGGCCGCGCCGACCTGGATGCCGGCCTGGCGCAGGATGGATTGGCGGCGGTCGAGTTCACCGGAGAGTACCTCGCCCATGCGGCTGACGAGTTCGGCCTCCTCCTCCATGTTGGTGACCACCGCCGCGGTGTGCGGCAACTTCTCCATGCCCAGAAACGTGGACCCGCCCTTGAAGTCGGTCAGCAGCAGGTTCACCTGGTCGGGGTGGTGTGTCGCGGCCAGCGAAAGGATCAGGGTGCGAAGGAATTCGGACTTGCCGGAGCCCGTGGTTCCGATCAGCATGCCGTGTGGTCCGGCGCCGAACTCCGCACCCTCCTTGATGTCGAGGTGCATGATGTCGCCGGTCTTGAGTTCGTGGCCGAACGGGATCTTGAGCCGGTCCCGGTCCGTGTCGGTGAACATCCGCCAGCGCGCCGGGGTCACCTCTTCGACGGACTGGGCCCCGACGAGCTGATGCCATTCGGTGGCGACCTTCTTCTGCACGCGGGTGTTGCGGTCGATGATCGTGCCGGTGATCGACCAGCCGGCCAGCTTGCGGGCCAGCCGCCCGGCCTGCCCCGGGGTCATCTGATCGGCGGCGTTGGCCACCAGCCGGAAGGTCTGGTTCGGCAACCGGTCATCGGCGGAACCGTCGGCGTCGAGCCGGATCCGGTACGCCGAGCCGCGGTGGTTGCCCAGGGTGATCACAGTGACGCCGGCCCGGCCGTCGACCGGAAATCCGGCCTTACCGCCGGTGAGATCGATGACGACGACGTACGGGCCGCTCGGTGCCGCGTCCGCGGTGTGCGGTCCGCGCGCGGTCAGGTCGGCCAGCCCGTCCGGGCGGGTGAACACCAGCCGGGTCGGGCCGGCCGCATCGGTGTCGGTCTGGTGCTGCACGTGCGGCAGCCACTTCAGCCAGGTCCACTCCGGGTCTTCCGGATCATCCAAGAGGACCCGGATCTGCATCAGGTCCGGCGGATGGAACACCGCCAGATGACAGATCATCGCGGTGAGCAGCCGCGCCGCGCGCTCCTGGTCCCCGCCGATCGCGATGGTGGGAAACGTACGCAGCTGTACCAACTTCGGGCAGTCGTGGATCAGGCCGTGCGTCCGCAGGAACTTGACCAGCCACATGTGGCTGACCGGTTCCAGATGCGGCTGCGGCGCTCCCTGCGGCCCGGCCAGCTCACCGCCCACCGACGGCTTGAGCAGCCGGTCCACGGCGGGTTCGGCGCCGACCCCGATCCGGACGGCCGCGTAGAAGTCGGCGTTGGCCTGCCGCGACCACTGCCGGTGGGTGCCCACGATCGACAGCAGATCCTCGGGATGCGGTGCGTGGTAGTTGAAGAAGGTGACCTGGGCGGCGGCCGAGGTGGTCACTCGGGTCCGCAGCCCGGCGAGGTAGCGGAGGTATTCCTTGCGGTCGGCGTTGATCTCGGGCACCCGCTTGCCGCCCGGGCCGCCGCCGGCCATGAAGCCGACGGTCGCCATGATCATCATCAGCGGCATCATCAGCATGTAGGGAGACAACTGCCGGATGCCGGTGAAGATCATGATCCCGATCATCCCGAGCATGCCGCCACCCATCACATAGGGCAGCGCCTTCTGGATGCCCGACGGCGGGATGTCGATTCCGAGGTCATCCGGTGGGGTGATGTTGATTTCGCCGGGCGTGAGCCGGGGTCCGCGCTTGATGATCGGAGTGAACTTCTTGGTCGTCATCCGCCTGCTCCTTCGGGCGGCAGTGGGGAGCCCGGCGCCGGTGCGGGCAGGCCGGCCGCCGGCGCCCCCGGGCCGGGCAGCGGGTTGGTCGCACCCACTGGCGTCGCCTGGTTCGGCTCACCATCGACCTTGCGGGGGTTGGGATCCGGGGGCAGCGTGTCGTGTTCGAGCAGCGCCGCCTGTTTGGTGAGCACCGGACCGTCGATCAAGAGGCTGACGACCTGCCACGGCGCGGTCAGCGGGCCGCTGAGGCCGAGCGCGCCGGCGGTGTCCTCGTTCGGCAGCCCGTACCGCACACCCTGCGGGTCGATGTAGTAGAGGCTCTCGCCGTACCGCGGGTCCGGCGACTGGAGCCGGACGAACTGACCACCGTCGATGAACACCGTTGCATCACCGGCGATCTGGTCGATGCCGCCGTTCAACCGGCCTGCTGGTACTGGGAGGTGACGGCCGCTGATGACGGTCTGGCGTGGTGCCTGATCGCCGGGTTCACGCTGCCAGGACCAGCACAGTGTGGGTGCATCCTGCGGGAGCTGGATGTCCATCGGCTCGTCCGGCAGCGGGGACACGAACACCTGCTCCGGGATCGCCGCGACATCGCTGGCCTCCACCGTCGGTGGGGCCATCAGCCCGTAGGAGTTGGTGGCACGAAGCGCAGCGGCGGTGGTGCCGTTGACCTTGGCCACCCCATCGGGCAGGACCACATAGCGCTGCTCGTTGTTGTCGGTGATGGTCTCGAAGACCGAGCCGATGACCAGATTCGGCGGCAGCCCGACGGTATTCGGGGCGCCCGCCGACGGCACCGCGGGCAGCTGCCAGGGCCCGACGTTCGGCAGTGCGTTGAACAGGCCGGTCGAGATCGGGGTGGCCTTGGCGGTGACCGGGATCCCCACCGCGGAGGTGACGGCCCGGTTGGCGAGGTCGATGGAGTGCCTGCCGTCCTGGGTGACCAGCCAGGTGCGGGTCTGATGGGTGACCAGCACACCCTGATCGGGTTCGATCGGCCCGACCGAGGCATCCATCGCCAGCGGCAGCACCAGCGCCGAAGTCCGTACCTCGGGGGCCACGCTGTCGGGTTTGGTGACGGTGTCGCACAGCGACCAGCTCGACGTGGGCGTACCGACCGGGGTGGCGTAAGGCGCCCCCGGGATGCCGATCGGCTGTCCCTTCGGCATCCGGTTCAGCTCTTCGGATTTCACTGCCGAGGGATCGGACGGGTTACCCAGCACCAGCCGCGCCGAGGTCAGGTTGTACACCGGCCGCAGCTCGTCCGACCCGGGCACCAGCACGTACAGCTGATTGGTCGTCCGGTCCACCAGCAGGGTGTCCGAGCCGCGTTTGCCCAGCGGTTTGAAGTAGGCGAGCAGGACGGCGCCGACGCAGACCAGCGCGGCGACGACGACCCCGGCCATCACCGCCCGGCTGTAGAACTGCAGCGGGTCGTCGAACATCCGGGTGTCGCGCCGCACGATCGCGTGCTCGACCCGGCGGAGCAGGAAACGCCAACCACTGACCTGAACCTTGGTGGTGAGCCGGAAACCTGCCATGGTTACCCGCCGATGTTCAGCCGGGCGTGCACCGCGGCGATCGCGGAGGCCATGTCCTCGGCGCTGATCTCGCTGAGCTGATCCACATCAAGGCCCTCGATGTCCAGAGAGCGGGCCAGCCGCATGTCCCGGCTCTGTTCCCCGGCCTCGACCAGCTGGCGCGCATACCGGCCGTTACCGGCGATGTCGAGGGCCGGCTTACCGTTCAGTGTGCGGTCCTGCAGCAGCGTCGCCGCGTCCTGCACCTGTTTGGCGGCCTCCTCACTCAACTGCGAATCGTTGGCCTCGGCGATGACCTTGCAGATGTCGACGATGTCTTCGGCGGAGTACGAATCGAATTCGACCCGGGTCGCGAACCGGGACCGCAGACCGTCGTTGGACTCCAGCAGCCGGTCGATGTCCGCGCTGTAGCCGGCGATGATCACCACCAGCCGGTCCCGGTCGTTTTCCATCCGCGCCAGCAGGGTGTCCAGCGCCTCGGTGCCGAACGGGTCGGCCCGGCCGTCGCGTTCCTGGACCAGGGTGTAGGCCTCGTCGATGAACAGCACCCCGCCGACCGCACGGTCGATGGTGCGCGAGGTCTTGACCGCCGATTGACCTTCATACTCGGCCACGAAGTCCTTGCGTGAGGTCTCCACCAGTTTGGGTTCGGCGATCACGCCGAGCCCGGCCAGGATGTTGGCGACCACCCGGGCGATGGTGGTCTTCCCGGTGCCCGGTGGCCCGGTGAAGATCATGTGCTTGGACTGCTGGCCGACCTTCATCCCGCGGGCCGCCCGCACCTTGGCCATCTGCGTTGCAGCACGGTACTTCTCGATCTGTTCCTTGACCCGGCTCAGCCCGATCTGGCGGTCGAGTTCGGCTTGCGCGTCGGCGAGCAGCTTCTCCCGCCCGGAGGTGTCGGCCTGCGCACTGCCCGGGTCCCACGGGTCGGTCCGGGCGGCGATCTTCTCGGCCGTGGTGGTGATCAACCGGTAGGACGGATCCTTCAGCGCCGCGGATACTTTCGGTGACGGGTGGGTGGCCTGCAGCCATTCCAGCAGGGCGACCGCGGCCTCCTCGTTGCCCTGGCTGCGCCGCGCCATCGCCAGGTACCAGGCGATCGCCGGTGCGCAGGCCTCCCCGGCCGGGGAGGCATTGGATTCGGTGAGCCGCCGTTCGGACTCGGTGAACAGGCCGAGGTTGGTGACGGCGACCCCGTGGGCGACTCCGGCTGCGGCGGCGAGGAACTTGTCCGGCCACCCGGAGGCTGCGCGGACCTCGTCGATCACATCGGACCAGCGTTCGGCCGCCCCGTAGATGACCGCGCGGATCCAGGACACCAGGTACTCGGCCCCCATCGCGGGCGCATCGTCGAGGGCCTCCATCGCATCGGCGAAGTTGCCCTCGGCGGCTTCGCGCACCGCGAAGGCCATGGTGATCGCCAGCGGTGAGTTCACCGGGTAGGTGATGTCGCCGTAGAGCCCCCCGATCGGGATCCGGGCGTTCACGCTGTTCATCGAGATCTCGGCGGTGCCGGCCAGTTGGCCGAAGTTGTTGCGCGAGTACCAGGCCCGGAACAGGGTGGCGCGGTCGGTGTCGCCGCAGCGCAGCCGACCGACCCAGGCGTCGCAGGCGGTCTCGTCGAGAGAGGTGATCTCGGTGAAGAGCTCCAGGGACCGGGCCGGGGCGGTCGGCAACATGCCCACCGCGGTACCGAACAGGCTGGAGAGATGTTCAGTCATGCTCACCCGCATATCGAGTCGCGAAGATCTCGGCCTGTGCGGCGTCGGCCTCCTCGGGGGACGGCAGCCCGACGGTGCGGTGCAGGAAGTCCCGGGTGTCGGCGGTGTCGTGCCCGTGCCCCTGCATCCCTTCGAGCATGAACGAGAACTGGGCGGCCTTGGCGCGCCGCGTCGCCAGCTCGGCGATCACCAGAATCTCCGCTGCCAACTGGTCCTCCGACACGGTCACCGCCTCGGGCGACAGTTCGATGCGGTGCACCCGGCCGTCGAACAACGCCGAAACCGTCACCGTCCCGGGCGGATTGGTGACCGAGAACAACGTCTCGTCGGTTTCGCCGGTGTCAGCGGGCAGCGGCGGTAGACAGTCGTCGAAGGCCGCCAACCCGTAGTCAGCGGAGTCGGTGTCCAAGTCGTCGTACGGCGGATTGCCCATCCAATCCCTCACTCGCCGTCGTAGTAGAAGTCTGCGTCGGTCTTGGCCTCGAACCACACCCCGGAGGGCAGAAAGGTCATCAGCTCGTCCAGCGCCCGCTGCAGGTTGTCCTGGGTGCCGCCCAGGAAACTGCCGAACAGCTCGCCGTTGACCTTGCGCGGAATCGAGACGATGCGGCCCAGTGGCGAGTCCAGCACCCCGGCCGCGACATCGGCCTGGGTGAAGGTGCCGCCGGAATGCCGTTCGGCGGCCGTGATCTCCACCCAGCTGCTCGGATTGGCGGTCGCCTCGGCGTAGATCCGTGCCGAGGCGGGCGCGATCCCGAACTGCGCCAACTGATTCGGTGTCCGGGACTCGGCCAGCCGCTCGGTGATCCCGGTCATCGGCTCCACCTCGGCCGGTTCGGCCACACCGAGCACCGCGGTCACCATGCCGGCCAGCCCGACCTGGGGAGCCACCCGTTGCAGCACCAGCAGGTCGCCGTCGCGGGCGGCGATGACGTGCCGGTCGCCCTTGCGGCAGACCACGAAGCGGGTCATCGTGCCCCCGGCGTCGCGGCGCCACCACCGGCCCTCCAGCATCCGGTCCGAACGCGACAGCGTGTCGGTCATCGCAGCGACCTCGGGATGTGGTTTGCCGAACGCATCGAGCACACCCTGTTCGGTGAGATCACGGGCCACCATGTCCCAGACCTTGTCGCGCAGTTCCGGCTGCGGGATGTTCGGCCGGATGCCGAGCGCGGGCGGGAATTCCTCGAGCTGCAACCGGTCGGCGATGACCAGCATCCCGTCGATGGTGACCTCCACGGCGACGACGTCGTCGTAGTGCGGGGGCTCCCGGTGGCCGGCGAACGAACTGCTCATCGGCTATGCCACCGGCCTGCCGCCGCACCACCCCGGCCGGACCGAAACCCCGATCACAACCACTTCGCCCCCCTAGCGCCAGGTTGCCGGCCCGCCACGGCGAGTCGGCTACCTGCTCAGATTTCCCTACCCCTGTCGACGACAGTAGCAGCGCCACAGCACCCCCGGATGCACGAATTCGGGCCCGGAAGGCCCCGGATCGCGGCTTTGCCGTTCTCGGCGCGGCGCGGTGCGGCCCCGGCCGCCGACGTCCGTGGTTGATACTGGTGCGAGGCCGGAGTACGCCGAACCGACAGCCCACGAGGAGGCCCGCGGTGAGCGACCGCGATGACGCAATACGGCGGGAACCGGGTTGGACGGGCCCGGCCGAGGCCGACTACCCGCCGCCGCGTGGCGCGGACACCGGGCCCATCCCCACCCACCGGCCGGGCTGGCCCCGCCGGGACCGCCGCCGCCCCGCCCACACATTCCCGGACCACCGCCCCAGGGTCCGCACCCGGGCCCACCGCCGCAACACCCCGGCGCCGGGCACCGCCCGGTGCCGCCGCCCGGGTCCTACGCCGACCGGATTCCGGTCCACGAACTGGTGCCCGAGCGCAGGTTGCCGCCCGCCCGGGGGTGGCGTCGGCTGGTGTTCCGGGCCTCCTTCGGTCTGATCAATCCGGGCCCCTCCCCCGACGAGGTACGCCAGGCCGAGTTGGAGTCGCGCATCCGCGGCGTGCTGCGCGGGCACTACAAGATCGGGGTGCTGGGCAAGGGCGGTGTCGGCAAGACGACCGTATCCGCCTGCGTGGGTTCGGTTTTCGCCGAGCTCCGACAGGAGGATCGGGTGGTGGCCGTCGATGCGGACACCGCGTTCGGCAAGCTCGGCAGCCGGGTGGATCCGCGGGCGGCCGGCTCGTATTGGGAGTTGGCCACCGATCAGCACCTGGAGACGTTCGCCGACATCCGGGGCCGGGTCGGGAACAACGCGGCCGGCCTGTTCGTCCTGGCCGGCGAGGCCACCCCGGCCCGCCGCCGGGTGTTGGACCCGGCCATCTACCGGGAGGCCACGGCGCGGCTGGACCGCTATTTCAGCATCTCCATCGTGGATTGCAGTTCCACCATGGACAGCCCGGTGACCCAGGAGGTGCTCCGCGATCTCGATGCGCTGATCGTGGTGTCCTCACCGTGGGTGGACGGGGCCGCCGCGGCCGGGCAGACGATGGACTGGCTGGCCAACCGCGGTCTGACCGGCTTGCTGCAGCGCACCGTGGTGGTGCTCAACGATTCCGACGGGCACGCCGACAAGCGCACCCGCAGCATCCTGGCCCAGCAGTTCGGCGGCCAGGGGCAGGCGGTGGTGGAGGTGCCCTTCGACGGGCAGTTGCGTCCCGGCGGGGTGATCGCGGGAACGGCGGTGATGTCCCCGCGGACCCGGCGCAAGTTCCTGGAGGTCGCGGCCGCGCTGGCCGCACATTTCCCGACCAGCGACGACCGTCACCGGGAACGGTTCTGAATCCGGTTCAGCGCCAGTCGATCTGACCGACAAGCAGCTCGATGGACTGCACATCGGCGGCGGACACCGGCTGTTCGGCTTCGGCGGCGACGATGACGTCCTCGGCGACGCCCGCGGCGCGCGCGGTCTCGCCCACCGTGAGATTGGCGCGCCGGCGCGCGGCGTAAAGCCGCTGGCCCAGGGTCGCGTCGGGCGCAGCCGCCGCACGCAGCGTCAGTTCGTCGATCCGGCTGCGCACCGCGCTCAACGCCCGGATCAGCTCGGGGGTCACCTGGATGCGGGCGGCCCGGGACGCCACCGCCTCGAGCTGGCGCAGATCCGCCAGGATCGCGGTGGCCCGCGCGGTGAAACCGGGGTCGGCCGTGGCGGGCAGGGCGTCGATCGTCGCGCCGACCGTGTGCGCGGCGGTGGTCACCGCCTGGGCGATGAGTGGAACCTCGGCGGCCGGTTCGGTCCCGGCGCTGCGCACCGGGCCGGCCTGGGCCGGCTCACCGCGGCGAATCCGTTCGATGGTGCCCGCCGGCCACTGCAGGATTTCTTCCAGCTTGGTCCGGGTCACCTGGCGCGGCCAGCTACGCCCCTTCTCGAAGGCGATCAGCGCCCCGGCGTTGATCACCCCGCCGGCAGCGAGGCTGCGCTGGCTGATGTTGAGTTCGCGGCGGCGGGCCGCGGCCGCGGCTCCGGCGCGGACCATGCCGGCGTCGGCTTCGACCACGCGCGGCACCTCCTGAACCGGACTCAGACGCTCAGATCCTAGCCAACCTGAAGCACTGCTATGGCTTGAGGCGGGCTTCCGCAACGGGAACCGCCTCGACAACCGTACCAATGCGATAGCGAAAGTCCCGCACTGCCGCGCGCTCCGACGCGTAGTAACAGCATGTGAATGACGATTACGCGGGTAAGCAGCCGAGACCTCTCCGACGATCCGCTACGGTAAACCGAACACTAAACTGTTGCATTGCTACGGTTCGTCCTCTACATTCGTCTCAACGCGGCAGTCCCGCCGCCACACAGGGGGAGACACACGATGACTGCACTGGGGATGGATGGGCTGCCGATCGGCGAATGCACCCGCAATCCGGACCTGTGGACCACCACCGGCGACGAGCGAGCCAAGGCGATCTGCCGAGCCTGCCCGCGCCGCTGGGCCTGCGCCCGGGAAGCCTGCGAGCTGCCGCGCGCGGAGGGGATCTGGGCCGGGATCTCGGTCCCCGAGTCCGGCCGGGGGCGCACCTTCGCGCTGCGCCAACTCCGCTCGCTGGCCGAGCGCAACGGTTACCCGGTGCGGATGCGCCGACTCTTCCTGGAGTCCGCCTAGGACCCGTCGCCCTCGCTGCCGCATTCGAGGGGCCGGCAGCGGGGGCGACGCCGCGCGCGGATCAGACCTTGGCGATGAAGTCCGAGGTGTAGACCTCGGCCGGCTGCTGGGAGTACGGATCCGGGCGTTCCACCGAGACCCAGACGCCGGTGGTGGACGCGTCGATCGGGGTCGTCACCGTCACCGTCATCGCGCCGGCCGCGTCGGTGCGCACCCCGACCGGGGCCACGCCGCAGTCCGCGGAACCGCGCGGCATGGTGAACACCTTCACGTAGTAGTCGGTGTTCGGCAGCGCGGTCAGCAGCTGCACCTCGATGGCGACCGAATCCGCCGTCGCCGGATGCACGTAGGCGACCGCGCGGGCATTGCCGGTCCGCCAGGTGCGCTCGGCGGCGCTGTAGTCACAGGCCCGCACGATGCTGGTCATCGGCATCACCGCGGCCCCCTCCGGCGCCGCCGCGGCGACCCCGGCGCCGACCATGAGCCCGGCCGCGGCGGCAACCAGCCCCGCAACCAGCACGTTCGCACCCCGACCCGGCATCGTCTCGACCCTTCAGCAGCTGTCCGTCGGCAGCAGCCTACCTTCCGGGAACGTCAATTTTGACGGGCGGGTACCACCGAGACACTCGTCGCTGCGAACGACCACTTGCGCCCGAGGCGACCTGCCGACACCGTGCCTGCGTCTACTATCGGCATGGTGAGCAACGTCGATCCCGATCCGGACGAAGTCGATTGTCGGGCATCACGTTTCACCGGGGTACTGCCCGCCCGCGAGGTTCCGCTCGGCGGCCCGCGAGCCATGTCGGTGCGCCGCACCCTCCCTGCCAGACAACGCTCGATGATCGGCGCCTGGTGCTTCGCCGACCACTACGGGCCCCATCATGTCCGCGACCGCGCCGGGATGGACGTCCCACCCCACCCGCACACCGGATTGCAGACCGTCAGTTGGCTTTTCGCCGGCGAGATCGAACACCGGGACAGCAACGGCGTGCATGCCTTTGTGCGCCCGGGCGAGCTCAACCTGATGACCGCCGGCGCCGGCATCTGCCATTCGGAGGTGTCCACCCCCGCGTCGAGCGTGCTGCACGGCGTGCAGCTCTGGGTGGCCCTGCCCGACGCCGACCGGCACACCGCCCGCGATTTCGCGCATCACGCGCCGCCGCTCGCCCGCACCGACGGCGCCACCCTGCGGGTGTTCCTCGGCGAGCTGGCCGGCAGCCGTTCCCCGGTGCACACCTTCACCCCGCTGCTCGGCGCCCAGCTCGACGTGGCCCCGCACACGACGGCGGTGCTGGAGGTGGACCCGGCCTTCGAGCACGGGCTGCTGCTCGACGACGGGGACGTCGAATTCGCCGGCGACA
Source organism: Mycolicibacterium aurum (assembly GCA_900078775.1). Taxonomy (GTDB): domain Bacteria; phylum Actinomycetota; class Actinomycetes; order Mycobacteriales; family Mycobacteriaceae; genus Mycobacterium; species Mycobacterium aurum_A. The sequence continues at coordinate 5,009,352 of LT549889.1, read as the reverse complement.
CGCTGCAGCGCGGCGATCTGGCGTATCAGTCCCCCGGCTGCGACCGCCTCGAGATCGTCAACCGCGGCCCGGCGCCGGCGCGGCTGATCCTGTTGGGCGGTCCCCCGTTCGGGGAGGCGCTGCTGATGTGGTGGAACTTCGTCGGCCGCACCCACGACGAGATCGTCGAATACCGCGACCGGTGGCAGGCCGGCGACGACCGGTTCGGGTCGGTGACCGGGTATACCGGTGCCGTCCCCCGACTGCCCGCCCCGGCGCTGCCCAACGCTAGGCTCAAACCTCGTGGCCGATAAGCACACCGACAAGACCGGCGCCCAGGCAGTCGTGCGCGCCGGGGAGGACCAGTTCACCATCTCCGTCGAGGGCACACAGGTGGGCCTGATCGACTTCCACGACCGGGACGGCGTGCGGACCTTCACCCACACCGAGGTCGACCCCGCCTACGGCGGACGCGGGCTGGCCACCATCCTGGTCGCCGACGCGCTGGCGGCCGCCAAGGACTCGGGCCTGCGGATCGTCTCGCACTGCTCGATGGTCACCCAGTACATCGCCAAACACCCCGAGTACCAAGGGTGAGCACGCCACCGACGGCCTACTTCCGCGCCGACGGTGCCACCTTCGCCCCCACCGAGATCGCCCAGGGCCCGTGGGGGCCCACCATCAGCGGCAACATCCTGGGCGGCCTGCTGGGCTTCGTCCTCGACCGCGAGCACGGCGACCCCGAGTTGCAGCCCGCCCGGTTGACCGTCGACCTGTTCCGCCCGGCCGCGCTGGCACCGCTGACCGTGCGCACCGAGATCGTCCGCGCCGGGCGGCGCATCAAAGTCGTTGACGCCCAGGCGATCCAGAACGGGGACGCGGTGGCCCGGGCCAGCGTGGTGCTGCTGCGCCGCGGGCCGGCCGGGCCCACCGACATCTGGAGCATGCCGATGCCGATCCCCGACCCGCCCGGGGCCGACCACGTCGGGGCCGGCACCCCGATGGAACTCGTCGCGCACGGCGCGGGCAGCAGCGTCGATCTGAGCGCCTGGCGGCACACCGGCCCCAAGCACATCTGGGTCAACAACGTCACCCCGCTGGTGCAGGACCAACCGATGACACCGTTCACCCGGGCCGCCATGGCCGGCGACGTGGTGAGCTCACTGACCCACTTCGGGCCCGCCGGGCTGTCCTACATCAACGCCGATTACACGCTCACGCTGAGCCGGCTACCGGAGAGCGCCGACATCGGGCTGAGCGCGCTGACCCACTTCAGCGCGGCCGGGGTCGCCACCGGGACGGCGACACTGTTCGACCGGTCCGGACCGATCGGCAGCGGCATCGCCACCGCGCTACTGAGCCCCGGCTTCGCGCCGCGCGATCACTGATCGAGGTACTGCGCGGTACTGCCGCCGACCGGCATCGCGGGCATTCCCAGCTTGCGGTGATCCCAGCTGCGGACGCGGCTGGGCACCACCCGGACACACACCCGGTTGTTCATCATCTGCTCGACAAACGGCTTCATCTCGTCGGTGTAGGGGCCGGTGTAGCGCTCCCAGACGCTGATGCCGATCCGCAGGTTGGTCTCCGGGTCGTCGATGATCTCGGCGGTGCCGTCGATGGACACCCCGCGCAGGGTGTCGTAGGTCAGCCCGTCCTCGATCATCACCGTGACGGTCGGGTCGCGGCGCAGGTTGACCGCCTTCTGGGATTTGGCCTTCGTCTCGAACCAGATCTCACCGTCGATCAGGGCGTACCACATGGCCACCAGGTGTGGCCGGCCGTTGGGCAGCACCGTCGCCATGGTGGCGGTGCGGCTGCGTGCGATGAACTCGCTGATCTCGTCCTCGGTCATCACGATCTTGGCGCGCTGGTTGGTTCCCATGGTCAATGGATATCAGACCCCGGTGTCCGGACCGGCGGCGCAGCGCCGAACACCTCCTGTCCGCCCGGAACCGACTAGCCTGCGGTACATGAGCGCAGGCCTGTTCGGACTTCTCGACGACGTCGCCATGCTGGCCCGCCTGGCGGCGGCCTCGATCGACGACGTCGGTGCCGCGGCGGGCAAGGCCACCGTGAAGGCCGCGGGCGTCGTCATCGACGACACCGCGGTGACCCCGCAGTATGTGCAGGGCATCAGCGCCTCCCGCGAACTGCCGATGATCAAGCGGATCGCGATCGGTTCGCTGCGCAACAAGCTGCTGTTCATCCTTCCCGCCGCGCTGCTGCTGAGCATCTTCGCGCCGTGGGCGCTGCCCTATCTGCTGATGGCCGGCGCGACGTTCCTGTGTTTCGAGGGCGCGGAGAAGGTGTGGGGCTGGATCTCCGGGGACGACGCGCACGCCGCCCCGGCCGCGATCGTCGGCGGGGACGTCGAGAAGGCGATGACCAACAGCGCCATCCGCACCGATTTCATCCTGTCCGCCGAGATCATGGTGATCGCACTGAACGAGGTCGCCGAGCAGACGTTCTGGATGCGGCTGGCCAGCCTGGTCGTGGTGGCCATCGTCATCACCGCCGCGGTGTACGGGGTGGTGGCGCTGATCGTGAAGATGGACGACGCCGGGCTGGCACTGGCCCAGCGGTCCTCGACGCTGGCCAAGAAGCTCGGCCGCGGCATGGTGTCCGCGATGCCGCGGGTGCTGTCCGCGCTGTCGATCATCGGCACGGTGGCCATGCTGTGGGTGGGCGGGCACATCCTGCTCGCCCAGAGCCACCAAGCCGGACTGCGCCCGCCGTATGACCTGGTGCACGACGCCGAGCACTGGGTGGCCCATGCGATCGGCGTCTTCGAGGGCGGCATCGGCTGGTTGGTGAACACCGGCATCTCGGCAATCCTCGGGCTGGCGGTCGGCGCCGTGGTCGCGGTGATCGTGCACCTGCTGCCGTTCGGCAAGAAGAAGGCCGCGCAGCACTAGGGGCCGGGGACGGCCATGCTGAGCATCAGGTAGGCCATCGAGCACAGCACGAAGAGCACCAGCAGCGCCACCACCACCTGGACCAACAGCCACACCGCGGCGTCGTGGACGTGCACCGCGGTCGTGTGCCTGCGCTCGCGACGCAGTTCCACCGCGGTGAGCGCGAAGGCGAAATCGGTGCACTCGGCCGCGGTGGCCGGACTGCCGGCCGCGAGTTGGCGCAATCGCGCCGGGCTGATCGTCACGCCGACCGCGGTCAGGCGCGCACTCCATCGGCGGGCCTGACGGCTGCTGAGCCGCCGCCCTCCACCGGCGAACACCGGTGACGACATGTATCGATGGTAGGCCGGAAAACCCTTGCGGTGGGCCCGAAACCACATCCAGGCCGGCCCCGAACGGGACCGGCCTGGAATGCGGGCTGCAGATTAGTTCAGGTCGAACCGGTCGGCGTCGGTGAGCTTGGCCCAGGCGGCGACGAAGTCGTTGACGAACTTCGCCTCCGCACCGTTCTCGGCGTAGACCTCGGCCCATGCCCGCAGCTGCGAGTTGGAGCCGAACACCAGATCGTTACGGGTACCGGTGTACTTCTGCGCACCGGTGGCCCGGTCGATGCCGACATAGGTGCCGTCATCCGCCGGCGCCGGCTTCCACTCGGTGGCCATGTCCAGCAGGTTGACGAAGAAGTCGTTCGTCAGCGCGCCGGGGCGATCGGTGAACACACCGTGCTTGGTGCCGCCGTAGTTGGTGTCGAGCACCCGCAGACCGCCGACCAGAGCGGTGAGCTCCGGGCCGGAGATGTTCAGCAGGTTGGCGCGGTCGATCAGGTGGAACTCCGCGGGCAGCCGCAGGCCCTTGCCGAGGAAGTTGCGGAACCCGTCGATCTTGGGCTCCAGGTAGGCGAACGACTCGACGTCGGTCTGCTCCTGGGTGGCGTCGCCACGACCCGAGGTGAACGGCACGGTGACGTCGTGACCCGCGGCCTTGGCGGCGGTCTCGATGCCGACGTTGCCGGCGAGCACCACCAGGTCGGCGAAGGACACGCCGGTGCCCGACGCGGCCTGGATCTCCTCCAGCTTGGCGATGACCTGAGCCAGCTCGTCGGGCTCGTTGGCCTCCCAGCCCAGCTGCGGCTGCAGCCGGATGCGTCCGCCGTTGGCACCGCCGCGCTTGTCGCTGTCACGGAAGGTCGAGACGGCCTTCCACGCGGTCGAAACCAGCTGCGAGACAGACAGACCCGAGGCGGCGATGGCGCTCTTCAGCGAGGCGACATCGGCGTCGGACAGGGTCTTGCCGGCCGGGACGACGTCCTGCCACAGCCAGGTCTGGCTGGGCACCTCGGGGCCGAGGTAACGCTCGACCGGGCCCATGTCGCGGTGCAGCAGCTTGAACCAGGCCTTGGCGAACTCCTGGGCCAACTCCTCGGGGTGATCAAGCCAGCGGCGGGTGATCTTCTCGTAGGCCGGATCGACCCGCAACGCGAGGTCCGAGGTCAGCATCGACGGGTGGGTCTTGCCCGAACCCTGGGCCTCGGGCACCGAGTTGGCCCAGCCGTTGTCCTTGGGCCGCCACTGGTTGGCGCCGGCCGGGCTCTTGAACAGCTCCCACTCGTTGCCGTACAGGATCTCCAGGAAGCTGTTGTCCCACTTGGTCGGGGTGTGGGTCCAGATGACCTCCAGGCCCGACGAAACCGTGTCGTTGCCGTTGCCGGTGCCCTGCGGGTTGTGCCAACCCAGACCCTGCAGCTCCAGATCGGCGGCCTCGGGTTCGGGGCCGACGAGTTCGGCATTGCCGTTGCCGTGGGTCTTACCGAAGGTGTGGCCACCGACGATCAGCGCCGCGGTCTCGATGTCGTTCATCGCCATCCGGCCGAACGTCTCGCGGATGTCGGCCGCCGAGTCGAGCGGATTCGAATTCCCAGCCGGGCCTTCGGGGTTGACGTAGATGAGGCCCATCTGGACTGCGGCCAGCGGGTTCTCCAGGTCACGCTCGCCGGTGTAGCGCTTGTCGTCGAGCCATTCCTGCTCGGGGCCCCAGTACACGTCCTCCTCGGGCTCCCAGCGGTCCTCGCGACCGAACGCGAAACCGGCGGTCTGGAATCCCATGTCCTCCAAGGCGACGTTGCCGGCGTAGACCAGTAGGTCGGCCCAGGACAGGTTCTGGCCGTACTTCTGCTTGACCGGCCACAGCAGGCGGCGGGCCTTGTCCAGGTTGACGTTGTCCGGCCAGCTGTTCAGCGGGGCGAAGCGCTGCATGCCGGTGCCCGCGCCGCCGCGGCCGTCCTGCACGCGGTAGGTGCCGGCGGCGTGCCAGCTCATCCGGATGAAGAACGGGCCGTAGTGCCCGAAGTCGGCGGGCCACCAGTCCTGCGAGGTGTGCATGACCTCGATGATGTCGGCGCGCAGCGCGTCGACATCGAGGTTCTTGACGGCCTCGCGGTAGTCGAAGCCCGGGTTCGGGTTGATGACCTCGGGGTTCTTCTGCAGGATCTTCAGGTTCAGCTGATCCGGCCACCAATCGCGGTTGCCGCCACCGGCGACGGGAGGCTTGACCGTGCCGAAACCGGCCGGGCAACCGCCCTCGGTCGCATCGGTCTGCGCTTCACCGATGGGCGGGGTCTCTTCTACGGGACGAGCGTCAGTCAATTTATGGATCCTCTCCGGGGCTGACGGACTGAATACTTACTGTGAAAAACTCTGTGCGGTAGCGCAACTGGGGCACAGGCCCCAGTAGATGACCTCGGCTTCGTCGATCCTGAAACCGAGATCGTCGGAGGCGGTCAAGCAGGGGGCCGCACCGACGGCGCAGTCCACGTCGGCGATCACCCCGCACGCCCGGCACACCACGTGGTGGTGGTTGTCGCCCACCCGCGACTCGTAGCGGGCCACCGAACCGGACGGCTGGATGCGCCGCACCAGGCCCGCCGCGGTCAACGCGTTGAGCGAGTCGTAGACGGTCTGATGCGACACCTCGGGCAGCTCTGTGCGCACCGCGCGGATCACCGCATCGGTGTCGGCATGCGGGTGCGCGGCGACCGCACCGAGCACCGCCAGTCGGGGTCGCGTCACGCGTAGCGAGGCCTCCCGCAGCATCTGCTGGAAGTCCGCTGTCGTGGTCATGCAGCCAGTATGCCGTTTTTCTGGAATTAGTCAAGAAAAGCTTTCGGGCATCGGGTCGCGGCTGTAACCGGGTTCCCCGGAACGGATCTCGCGGATGCGGCGCGCGGCCTCCGGGTGCCCCGGGCTTAAGGTTGCGGGCATGTTCGGTCTGCGACGCGCGCTGCGCACCACCCTGTTACTCGTCCTGGCGGTGGTTCTCACCGTCCCCGGCCTCGCCCAGGCCGCCGCGCCGAACTGGTCGGGTCTGGACGCCCGCTTCTACAACGGGCCCGTCCCGGCGGCCGGGACGCTGATCGACGCCGTGCCGCTGGACCCGGAGCTGTCCGTCGCCGGCGCCGGCGCGGCCTACCGCATCCTGTACTCGACCACCGATCAGCACGACGCACCCGCGGTCAGCACCGCGGCGGTCTTCGTCCCGCACGCCGCCGCCCCGGCCGGCGGCTACCCGGTGATCGCCTGGGCGCACGGCACCGTCGGGCTCGGTGATGACTGCACGCCGTCGGCGCTGCCGCGCACCCCCCGCGACAACGAGTACCTGACGCACTGGCTGGACCAGGGTTACGTGATCGTCGCCAGTGATTACGCCGGACTCGGCACCCCCGGGCTGATGAGCTACCTCAACAGCGTCACCACCGCGCACGGGGTGATCGACTCGGTGATCGCCGCGCATCAGATGGACATCGCGCTGTCGCCGAAGTGGGCCATCGTCGGTCAGTCCCAGGGCGGTGGCGCGGCGGTGTCCAGCGCCCGCTGGGCCACCGAGTTCAGCCAGGGCAGCGGACTGGACTACCGCGGCGTGGTCGCCACCGGCACCCCGGCCAACATCCAGAAGTTCGTGGCGCAGGCCGGTCCGGATCTGCAGCTGCCCGAGCTGGGGCCGGTCGCCAACGCCTACACCGCTTACATTCTGGCCGCGCTGCGGGAGGCCCGGCCCGACCTCGACGTCAACCGGGTGCTGTCCCCGGCCGGCCTGAACGCGGCCGCGCGCGCCGAGACGGTGTGCGTGCACCCGCTCACCGATGAGCTGGCCCAGCTGAGCCCGGCCGCCATGTTCGATGCGCCGCTGAACTCGATCCCGGGGATCGCCGAGGCGCTCGACGAGTTCATGGGCACCCCGGTGTCCGGATACGACCGCCCGGTCTTCCTCGGTGTGGGTCTGTTGGACCGCGATGTGCCGCCGGCCTCGACGCTGATGCTCTACGAGCAGCTGGACGCCAACAACCAGGACGTCGAACTGAAGATCTATCCCGAGGAGGACCACAGCGGCACCGTGCTGGCCTCGCTGGTCGATTCGACGCCGTTCCTGCGCAACGCGTTCGGCTAGTCCGCCAGGAAGCGGGCGTCCACGGTCGCGGCGACCTCGATGTCCTCCGGGATGAGTTCGACGTCCCCGCCGCCACCGGCGGTGGCCGCCGCACGTAGGAACGTCGCGCCGGTGCCGCCCTCGGGTTGCAGTGCCGCGCCGAGCATTCCGGCGTCGGCGATGGCCACCGGCCGCACCGTGCCGAGGTCCAGCGCGTCGGCGTACTGCTGGGCCCGGGCCGCCGCATCCCGCACCGCGCGGGTCCGCGCGTCGGTGATCAGGGCATCGCGGCGGACCTCGGTGAGGGTCCACTCGACCGATGCCACCCGGAATCCCGAAGTGCCGCCGATGTGTTCGCCGACCCACCGCGACAGCGCCGCGAAGTCACCGAACTTGACCTCGACCGCCACCGCGGCGTGGTGCACCAGCGGTAGCTGCTTGCCTTCCTTGTGCCAGGGCCGCTGCGACCAGGTTCGCAGCTGCTGGGCCGACCACCAGGTCACCGGCGCCGGATCGCCCTCCTGCAGCCGAGCGACCGAGGCCTTCACCGCGGCGAGGTCGTGGGCCACCCGGTCATAGACCGAACCCATATCCGGGCCCTCGTAGGCGATGCTCGCGCGCACGGTCCCGCGCTCGGGCGGATGGAATGCGGAGAACGCGCCCCGCACCGTGATCTCGGTCGGCATGCGCTCAGGGTAACCACCTCGAATGCCCGGCGGGCAGGCTCGACCAGAGTGGCCGAACCTGCCCGCGGCGTTCATGTCAGAAGGGCCACGACGGCGCCTTCGGGCTGATCGGCACCGTGATGATTGCGAAGTTGCTGCTGTAACCGTTGGTGACAGTCACCGTGAAAATGTCGGAGAGGGGGTCGCCGACCAGATCGGCTGCATACGACGCCGCCCTGGCATCGGCCGTCGGCGTGTAAGTGAAGGTGCCGTTCGAGTTCATCACCACGGTGCCACGGACTGCCCCCGTGGTCAGCGAATAGGTCAGCGGCAACCCGTTCGGATCGGTCGAAGTCACGCGGCTGGTCACCCGGCCGTTGCTGGTGTCGATCGTGTGACTGCCCTTCACCGGGGCGCTCGGCGGCGCCGGGTTGGGTGCGATCGGCACCGTGATCGACGCGATACCACTGGTGAAGGTGCCGTTGGTGGCGACCACCGTGAAGACATCGGTGGTCACGCCCGCGCTCGCGGCCACCCGGGCCGCCGCCGACGGCGTGTATGTGAACGTGCCGTTGGCCGAGTTGAAATTCAACGAGCCGCCGAGCGTCGAGGTGATCACCGTGTAGGTCAGCGGCTGCCCGGCCGGATCGGTCGAGGTCACGCTGCCGGTGACCACACCGCTGCCGGCATTGGTGGTGAGCGGGCCAGCCACCGGGGTGCTCGGCTTGGCGTCCACCGCGGTGACCGGGACCGTGATGATCGTCGGCGCGCTGATGAACGTGCCATTGGTCGCCACCACCGTGAAGGCGTCGGTCGGGAACAGTCCGAGGCTGGCCAGCGCCATCGACGCCGCCGACGGCTGGTACGTGTACTGCCCGGTGGCGCTGTCGAAGTTCAGAGTGCCGCCGACGGTCGGGGTGAGCACCGTGTAGGTCAGTGCCTGCCCGGACCCGTCCGAGGAACTCACGCTGCCGGTCACCAAACCGGTTGCGGTGTTGACGCTTTGCGAGGCCGATGCCGGCGCGGACGGGATGGCGTCCTTGGCGGTGACCGGGACCGTGATGATCGTCGGCGCGCTGATGAACGTGCCATTGGTCGCCACCACCGTGAAGGCGTCGGTCGGGAACAGTCCGAGGCTGGCCAGCGCCATCGACGCCGCCGACGGCTGGTACGTGTACTGCCCGGTGGCGGCGTCGAAGTTCAGAGTGCCGCCGACGGTCGGGGTGAGCACCGTGTAGGTCAGTGCCTGCCCGGACCCGTCCGAGGAACTCACGCTGCCGGTCACCAAACCGGTTGCGGCATCGACGGTCTGCGCGCCCGCCACCGGAGTGCTGGGGATCGCGTCCTTGGCGGTGATCGGCACCGTGATGATGGCCGGCAGGCTCGGGATCGATCCGTTGTTGGCCACCACGGTGAAGAAGTCCGGGGCCGCGAGACCGAGGCTCGCCAATGCCATCGTCAGCGCCGAGGGCTGATACGTGTAGTTGCCGGTCTCCTCGTCGAAGGTCAGCGTGCCGCCGACCGTCGGGGTGAGCACCGTGTAGGTGAGCGGCCCGCCGGTCCAGCCGGGCGAGCCGACCTGCCCGGTGACCAACCCGCTGTCGGCATTCGTGCTCTGCGACACCGTCTCCGGGGCATTCGGGATCGCCGAGGTGGCCGCGCCGATCTTGACGGTGACGAGGACGTAGTTCGACGCCAGTCCGTTGGACACGGTGACGGTGAAGATATCGCTGATCGGCGCGACGATCGCCGCCAGCCGCGCGGCCTCGGACGGGGTGTAGGTGTACGCACCCGTCTTGGCCTCCACGGTGACCTCGCCCAGCAGCGGGTCGATGGCCACCGTGTAGGTCATCGGCAGGTTCGCCTGATTGGTGGCGTTGATGTTGCCGGTGACCACGCCGGTGTCCGGTTCCGGTTCGGTGGCCGTCGGCACCCCCGCCACCGGCGGCGCCACTCCCCAGTCGGTCTGCAGCTGACGGAACCAGGTCCAGGCCGCGGCCAGACCGACATCGAGTTGCGGCAGCGGTGAATTCGTCTTGACCCCGAACAGGTTGAGGAACCCGCCGATGAACTTCAGCACGGGTACCGCGATCGCCTTCGGGATCGGGGACGCCGCCGCGGGCTCGGCGGCCGCGCCGACGTTGGACGCGGTCACCGACGCGGCCTGCAACGTGCCGGTCTGCTGTGTCGGGGTGATCTCGGGGGCTGCCGAGTCGGCGTCCGCCTCGGCCTTGGCGGCCGCACCGGTGGCCGGCGTCGATACCGGTTGCTCGACCGTAGACTCCAGCGAAACCCGCTCCTGGACGGCCGCTTTCGTGGTTCGGAGCTGGCCGAACCGGCCGTTCTTCTTGGGCGGCGCCGGCTCCTCGACCTGCGCGCCGGTGCCGTCACCGTCGGTGTCCGTGTCGATCCGGTCGGAGCCCTTCGGGTCCGGGTTCGCGAAGTCGTCCGTGAGGTCGTCCGCGAGGTCGTTGTCGGCCGGGTCGGCGTCACCGCCGAGGGGGGAGTCCTCGCTGGGTGATGTCGTCGTCGGGGAGGGCTCATTCGCGGACGGGCCGGTGTTGCCGGAGGCCGACTGCGTCCCCGGCGAAGACTCGGACACTCTGCTACCACCGGTGTCGGCGCCCTCGTCGGCGTAGGCGACGGCGGGGCCGGTGGCCAGCGCCGCACCGAGACCGAGGGTCACCGCCCCCGCCCCGAGCCAGGCGTACGGTTCCGGACGGCTGGTCTCGGCGCGGTGTCCGCCGCGACGACCCCGCTTGCCCGAACGGTTCGCTTTGGCGCCTCTCGGCAACCGATGTCCACCGGCCATGACTGTCCCCTTACTCCGTTGTCCGAGTGCGGTTCCCAACTTCGCTGAAATCGAAGGTCCGCGACATGAGTATTGACGCAGGCGTAGAACGTTGCTACTCCCGCGTCACTTTTGCTGAAAAGTTCCACCGATCGGCGTACACGCGGTTAATCCGGGTACCTGTGGCCACACTCCGCTTGCCGGATCTTCGCTATCTGGACAATAACCAGCCCACGCAGGACATTTTCGGCCCCAGATCGAGCTCCAAGTCTTTGTCATCAAAAATTTGCCGAAATCACAGGTTTGCGCACGCAATCGGGCGTCGTTTCAGCCGGGGGTCACCCTGGCACACACCGCCGACACCGGGCAGAATGATTCGCTTGTCAGCGCAGCGAGGGCGAGGTGGGGTGTGCCGGTTCTGAACACTCTGCTGCGTCGGCGCATGTTGGTCACCTATCTGGTCACCGTGCTCGCGATGTACGCCGCGGCCGTTGCCGCCGCTTTCGGACTGCCCGACGCCCGCGGCGAGTGGGTGGCGGTGGCACTGAGCACGCTCGGGCTCCTCGCGGCCCTCCCCCGGCACCTACGCGGTTGGCGCTACGCGGTTTCGGTGCTCTGCGCGTGTCTCGCGCCGCTGGCCCCGGTGCTCGGACACCACGAACTCGCCGCGCAGGTATGGGCCCTGATCCCGGTGACCATGATCGCGGTGTACATCCGGAGCTGGCACCGGCCGGCCACCGCACGCCTGCTCACCGGGGCACTGGCGGCAGGCATCACGCTGTGCCTGTGGCTCGCCCCCGCACCCGCGCCGGCACTGTGGTTCGTGCTGTTCCCGGCCTGCATCCTGGGCAGCGCGGAGCTGTTCGGGTTGCTGATCTCCGCACTGGTCGAAGCCGCGCTGCGCGACCCGCTGACCGCGGTGTGGAACCGCGCCGGACTCAGTCGGGAGCTGGCCGGACTGCAGCCCCGGGCCCGGCGCCGCGGTGAGTCGCTCGCCGTGATCGTGCTGGACATCGACGATTTCAAGGCCGTCAACGACCGCGACGGACACGCAGCCGGCGACAGCGTCCTGATCCAGCTGACCCGCCGCTGGACCCGGCAACTTCCGCCCTGCGCCGTGCTCGGCAGGATCGGCGGGGACGAGTTCGTGGCCGTCCTCACCGGGTGCACCGAGGGCCGGGCGCGCACCCTCGCCGACGCCCTCGGCGGGACGGGACCCGTGCACGTCAGTACCGGCGTCGCGGTCGGACCGGCGCACGCGCCCAACTCCTTCACCGCGCTGCTGACCGAAGCAGACCGGGACCTGTACCGGCACAAGACCCGGCGTAAGGCCCGCAGGTCGCGCGGAGCCGATCCGCAGACCGCCGCCTGAGCTGGTGATCTTCGATGTCGGCGGGCATGCGTACGCCCGGTCGTTGTCTCGTCTTCGGAATCCGGCTCAGCCCAGTTCGATGTCCACCGCCAACGGCCGGTGATCGGAGATCCCGACCATCGGGGTGGTGCAGTCCCGGGCACACAGCGCGGGGTCGTCGGTCAGGATGTGGTCCAGCTGCCGCGTCGGTGCGTCGGCCGGGAAGGTGAGCGCGGTCGCCAACGGCCGCAACCCCGACCAGCGGGTCACCGCAGCCGGGGTCAGATTGAGATCGCCGGCCAGCAGATGCGGACCCGGCAGCCCCTTGAGGTCCCGGACCAGCCGGCCCAGTTGCCGGCGATTCCAGCCCGGCACGAACGAAAGATGGGTGTTGGCAACCGACATCGGCCCGAGCGGGGTGTCGAGCTGGGCGATCACCGCCGCCCTCGGCTCCTCGTCGACGATCTTCACCCGGTTCGGTCCGGGCAGGTACATCGGGAAGCGCATCGGGATCCGCGGCAGCCGAACCACTTGCCAGCTGGACGCCGGGTACCGGGACAGCAGCGCGATGCCGTAGCCGGCGGTGCCGGGCTGCTCCTCCCCGGTGGCCGCCATCCAGGTCGCCCCCGGGGTCCCCGAGATCGCCGCGACGAAGCGGTGGGCCACCGCCCCCATGGCCTCGGCGGCCACCGCGGTGAGATCGGCGCGGCCGGACCGCTGCTGTTCCAGGTCCACCTCCTGCAGCGCCAGGATGTCGGGGTCCAGCCGCCGCACGCATTCGGTCAGCCGCGCCGGGTGCACCCCGTCGCCGACGGTCCGGCCGTGCAGGATGTTGAAGGTCGCAATCCTCATGCAAGGTGGGTACCCAGGATGGATGTCCACCCATGAGGAACTGCGCGAGGCGTTGCGGACGGCCGCTTCGGCGCTGAAGGAGCACGGGCCCCGGTTCGCCCTCGCCGGCAGTTACGCGCTGTGGGTCAACGGCGGCCCGGAACCGGTACACGATGTGGACTTCGTGGTCGCCGAGGTGGACACCGAAGTGGCCGCCACCACCCTGGGCAAGGCCGGGTTCCGGATCGAACGACCGCCGGAGGATTGGCTGTTCAAGGCGCACAGCGGTGACGTGCTGGTCGACGTCCTGCACCGGATCAACGGTGTGCCGGTACGCCCCGAGACGCTGGACTGCGCGGAGGAGCATGACGTCATCGCCATCCGGATGCCGGTGCTACCGGTGACGTTCGTGCTCACCCAGAAACTGCGGGCGCTCAACGAGCACTACTGCGATTTCGCGGCCCTGCTACCGGGTGTTCGGGCAGTTCGCGAGCGGATCGATTGGCCGGCCGTGCGCCGGGACACCGCCGACAGCGACTTCGCGGTGGCGTTCCTGACGCTCGCGGACCGGCTCGGGATCGCCGAGTGATCAGTGGTTGCGCAGCTTTTCGACGAGCTTGTCCTTGGTGAGCCCGGAATAGCCCGCCATGCCGAGTTCCTTGGCGCGCTTCTTCAGATCGGCGACCGTCCAGTCCTCGTACGAGCCGGACTTGCCGCCCTTGCGGCCCACCGCGGACTTGCCGCGCGCCGCGGCCGCGTTGGAGATGCGAGCGGCCTTCTCCTTGGAGTTGCCCTGCTCGCGCAGGTCCTCGTACATCTTCTCGTTCTTGATCGACGAATTCGGCATCGTCACCACCTCTGTGTATCGGGGTTGGACACGGGTTCCCCGCCCCGGGTGACCCGAAACGCCCGGTCCGTCAGCGGCGGTACTTCAGGAACAGATAGTCCCCGTGTGTCAGGGCATGCGCCAGCCGCATATCGCGGGGCGCGGGCAGCGTCGACGTCCGAGAGGTCCCGCGAACCGGTTGACCGGCAGCCAGTTTGGGGGCGATCGTCACGCAGAGTTCGTCGAGGGCGTCCTGCTCGACGAGCTCGTCGAGCAGCGTCGGTCCGCCCTCGCACAGGATGCGCGGCATTCCGGCGGCGGTCAGCTCCCACACCGCGGCGTTGACGTCGACGGAGTCCACTCCCGCCTCGATCACCCGGGCGATCGGTGTCCGGCCGTTGCGACCGCCCCTGCAGGTGACCAGAATCGGCAGGCGGTCCGGGTTCTCGCACAGTCGGGCCGGAAGATCGCCGGACCGACTGACCACCGCGACGGGCGGTATCTCGGGCCGGCCGCCGGCCCGCCGCCGCGCCTGCCGCTCGACGGAAAGCCGTACCGGGCCGTAGTTCTCGGCGCGTGCGGTGCCGGCGCCGACCAGGACGACGTCGGCGTAGCCCCGCAGGATGCCGAGGAGTTCCTGGTCCACGCTGTTGGACAGCGGGCCCGCCCGCCCGGCGAAGGCCGCCGCACCGTCGGCGCTGAAGATCATGTTGGCCCGCACGCCATCCGGAGGCTCAGCGTAGAAGTCGGCCAACTCCGCGACGCTGTCCACCCTGGCGAGGGTCGGCCCGGCCATCACGCGTGCTTACCGGGTTCGAGGTCGCGGACGTCGCTGAAGGTGATCCAGGGCAGGTCCGTCGAGGGGGCTTTGCCGTCCACGGGTTCCAGGAAATGGCCGACGTGATCACCCATCTCCACCCGGTCGAGCACCCGGCCGACGAACCAGGCCGCGGCATCGTCGAGAATCGGCATCCGCTGCGGGCCGGTGTGCCACGCGCAGTGGGCGAACTTGTCGAAGTCGTCACCGGTCTTGCCACCGAACAACTCGGCCAATGCCCGGTTTTCCCGGTCGATCAGATGCACGGCCAGGTGGTCGGCGGCCATGGCGACCCGAAAGGTGTGGTTGCGCTTGGAGATCCCGACCAGGAAGCGCGGTGGATTGATGCTCGTCTGGCTGGCGAATCCGACCAGGCATCCCGAGGGCGCATCCGGGTCGCCCGTGGTGACCACGAACATCGGATAGTCGAGTGTGCCAACGAGTTTCTCGAATGCTTCACTTCCCGCCGTGGACATGCGCCATATATGCCCACTGGCCGCGGATTCGAACCTCTGCGGCGAAATCAGGAGGTGGCGGCCGCGGCCCTGGCCCGCTCCCGCAACGAGGCCACCACGCCGCCGTCGTTGAGGATGTCGGTGCCGGTGAGGTAGCCCGCCTTGTCGCTGACACAGTAGGCGAACAGTTCGGCCATCTCCTCGGGCTTGCCCCACCGCGGCACGGCGGCGTCCACCACCAGCGCACCTGCGCCGCCGGCCTCTTCGAGGCGGCCCATCTCGGTGTCCACCGATCCGGGTGAGACCGACACGATCCGCAGACCCCGGCTGTTGAACCGTTCGGCCTGCGCGCTGCTGTACCACTTCACGAAGTTCTTGCTGAAGGCGTAGGCGATACCGGAGCGTGCCTCGGCGCCGGCGATATCGCAGCCGGCCAGCAGCTCGGCGAGAAACTTCTGCGGGTCGGTCAGTGCCGTCGGGAACGCGGCGACCGGGATCATCTCCTCGGGCATCAGGTACGCGGCCATCGAGGCGACGTTCACGATGGCCCCACCCTCGGGCGCGATGCAGAAGAACGCCTCGTTGACGTTGAGGGTGCCGATGGCGTTGGTCCGCAGGACGTACTCGGCGTCGCCCATCGCGGGGCTGACCCCGGCGGTGTGCACGACGGCCGCGACCGGTCCCAGACCGGCTGCGGTCCGGAACATCTCGTCCACGGCCTGCCGGTCGGTGACATCGCAGTCGACCATGGTGGCGTCGATCCCGAGGTCGCGCATGGTGGCCGCCGCGGAGTCCAGCCGGTCCTGCCGGACGTCGCAGAGCAGCACCGGACCGTCCCGTCCCACGATCTTGGCCGTCGCGACACCCATGCCGCCGGCACCACCTGTGATCACCGTCACTCGACTCATGACGCCGACGATATACGAAGACCAGCTAGCAATCCGCGCCGACGGTCAGCGCGCCGCATCCCGCAGGATCTGCCGCAGCTGCTCCATGGGGTCGCCCTGCCCCGGATCGAGCCGGTGGCGCGGGTCCGCCGGCGCGGGGCTGCCCGGTGCCGGGCCGTCGGAACGGCGGCCGGTGGGACCACCGGCGGGGCCGGCGGCGGCGGTGTCGCCACCGCGGTGATCTTGGCGTCCAGCACGGCCAGCGTGTCGGCGTGCTCGGCCCGGCAGTCGGCCGCGGCCTGCTCGATGACCTGCCGGGCGGCCCGGTAGAAGTCGACGGCGGTCCGCGCCTCGAATGCGGAGGCTGCCTCGTCGCCCTGTGCCTCCCGGACCAGCGCCAGGTTCACCCGCACCGGGCAGGACTTCTCCTGCTCGGTGCGCCGCAGGGCCGTCGCGAACTCGCGGTCGGCGTCGCCCAGCCGGCCCTGCAACGCGGCGGCCGTGCCGGCCACGAAGTGTGCCTTGGCGGGTTCGACGATGTTGACCGTGCCCAGCACCCCCGCGTCACGATCGAGAGCGGCGCCGTCGGACGCGGCGAAATGCGACACCGCGGCATTCCCGGCCACGACCACCGAGATCAGTTTGACCGCGAACAGCAGCACCACCACCGCCACGGGCGCGGAGTAGACGAGCAGTTTGCGCCGGGTGCCGGTCATCGGCCGCCGCCGATCCGGTCGAGGTGAGTGCGGCGTAACCGGCTCAGCGCGCGGTACAACTCGGCGAGCAGGATCGCCGCCGCCACCCCGGACAGCACCCAGTACAGGTCCAGCCCGGTCGGTGCCGCGACGGTTTCGGCCGAGGGCCGCCCGGCGGCGTCGACAGCCTCCTCATCGAGGGCCCGCCGCTGATCGTGCGGCAGGTACCCGATCCCGATCTGGTCCGCCACCGCACGCAGCCGCGCCGCGCCGGCCTCCCCGTATCCCACGACGGCACCACCGTCGACCGCCCCCTCGGGGACCTGGAACTCACGCTGCGCAACGGTGGAGTCGGGCGCCCCGGATCCGAAGTAGTACACCAGGTTCGGTGCCTTCGGGAACTGCTGCACGGCACCGATCAACTGGTACCGCAGCACGGTGTTCGCCGCGCCGACGTTGGCCGCCTCCGCGTCGTTATCCGGCGCCGAGGCATCGATGACCGGCCGCAGGGTCCACACGTCAGCCGACAGCGGCCAGTTCAGCGCGGCGCGCCCGTCGAATCCGATCAGCGCGAACCTCGCCCCACGATGGTGTTCCAGCACGGCCGCGATATCGGGTTGCGCCTCCTCGATCACCGATCGGTCGACGATCAGGAACACATTGGGTTCCCGCGCCCCGGCGATCGCGGTGATGCCGGGTTCGGTGTCCCCGATCGCCGGGCGCGCCACACCCAGCAGGAGTAGCACGGCCGCGGCCAACGGTAGGTATCGGCGCCGGGAATCACGGGTCAGGATCACCGCCAGGACGGCCAGCAGGGCGGCCGCCACCAGCAGCACCTCCGGTGTCTCGGCCGAGGCTGCCCGCGCATCCGGGTCCGGTTGTGCCGGTGGAGGCTTGGCCCGGATGTCGGCCAGGTGTGCGGCCACAGCCCCGTCGGCGGTATGGGTTCGACCTCCCGTCGCGCCGGCGAGTTCGGCGGGCAGACTGTCGGGTTCGGTGATGGCGTTGACCTGGATGCCACCCTGGGCGGCCGTGTCACGGACCTGATCGGCGGTGAACAGCGTCGGCCCGGCCTCCCCACCCAGGGTTCCCGGCCCGACGTAGATCAGCGACCGGCGTGGGGCGGTGTCGTTTTCGGTGTCCGCGTCCGGGAAGCCGCTCAGGCACAGCGCCAGGACGTCGTTGATATTGGCCGCGTAGTCGGCGTACGACACCGGCGACGCCAGCGGGCCGGCGGCACCGGCGAGGCGCGCGGCGGCGTACTGATAGTCGCGGGTCAGCGGAACCACTCTGCGGTTGGCGGAGGTCAGACCGATCCGTTCGGTCCCGAATGCGGTGACCGCACCGGCGAAGTACCGCAGCGTCTGGCCGACGGCCGGGTCGGTGGACGGGCCGCCGGCGCAGATCATGATGTCCTCGGGCTGATCTGCCGCGGTATCCCGGCCCGGCGTGGGCAGGCCGGTCGGGCGGGCCGCCGCCAGCGTGGCCGCACCGAACGCCACGGTCAGCAGCGCGATCACCAGGACCGCGGCCCGGATGTGTCGGCGGGCGGCCCGGGCGTATTCGGGCAACCGGGTCAGCCGGGCGGTATTGGCCAACGGCCGCAACGACTCCGGCGGATCCCGCCGGGGTGCCAGTAGCGCGCCGGTGATGCACACCGCCAGCGCGATACAGCCGACGATCGCGACCGCCCACCAGGTCAGGTCCACTGTCGCACCAGCTCCCGCGACGCGGCACCCACGTCGGCGAGATCGACCGCGGGGTGCGTGTTGAATTGGACGTCTTCGAGATCGGCCAACACCGGCGCGGCCGGGGCCAGCCGCCCGCCGGACACCGCGGCAAGGTCGGGGACCTGAATGTAGTCGGTGCGCAGCCCGGTGGCCTCGCGCAGGAACCGGCGCAGTTCCGCGCCCAGCGCACCGGCCGCCGCGGCGGTGCCCAGTTCCTCGGCACTGAGCCGCTTTTCGATCTCGTCGAGGTTACGCAGGGTGCGCCGCCGCAGCAGCGCGATCCGCGCGGTGTCGATCATGGACGTCTCGGCTCGCGGCCGGTCCGGGGCGGTCCACCGGAAGACGGCGAGGTACCAGAGCACCGTCAACGCGATGAGAACGCCCGCCAGCCACAGCCAGGACGTCGAGTACGGTGTCGGCCCGATCAGTCTGCCGATGAGGTCATCGGGCACGCGTGTACACCTCTGTCATGGCGACCAGGGCCGGCAGGATGCCGCGACTGGACCCGATATAGGTGTGCGGAACCCGGTGCGCGGTCAGCAGTTCCGAGAGCTCCTCGCGGCGTTGCCGTTCGGCTTCCCGGTACGCCGCGATCACCGGCTCGCCGAGGATGTCCGCGCCGAGCACCGGGCGGCCGTCGGCCACGTCGTAGCCCCGCCCGGTGGCCTCGGCGCTCACGGCGGGCGCATCGGCGACCATGGCCCAGAGCAGGTCATGACGCCCGGTCAGTGGGCGCAGCACGTCTCGCAGCCGGTCGTCGACATCCGGTTCGTCGGAGACCACCACGATCAGCAGCGGATGCCGGTGATGCCGTGCCACCCATTCCAATTGGGTGACGATGTCGCTGGCGCCGGGCTCGGTGTCCACCATGTGCAGGTAGCGGTGCAGCATCCGCTCGATGTGGGTCTCGCCGCGCCGCAGCCGGATGTCCACACAGCCGCGCCGGTCGCCGGCCACCATGCCGATCTCGTCGGAGCGGGGCAGCGAGATCAGTCCGACCGCCCCGATGATGTGGGACGCCACTTCGCATCTGCGTTCCCCGGACGGGGTGCGGGCGGTGGCGTTGCGACCGGTGTCGGTGACGATCAGGATCTTGTGGTGTTTCTCGGAGACGAACTGTTTGATCAGGGTGTGACCGGTCCGGGCGGTGGCCTTCCAGTCGATGTCGCGGACGTCGTCGCCGGGCACGTAGGGCCGCAACTCGTCGAATTCCAGGCTGCGGGTGTGCACCAGTGCGTAACGCCCGCCGGCCAGCAGACCGGCGCCGTCGCGGGTGAAGTAGGCCTTGGCGGCATTGAGATGCTTACCCATGGTGAGCTCACGGCACCGGGACTGCCTGCAGCACAGCGTCGATGACGACGTCGGGGGTGACCCGTGCGCTGGCGGCCTCGAAGCCGAGGATCAGGCGGTGCCGGAGCACGCGATGGGCCAGCCGGGCGATGTCGTCGGGCAGGACGTGGTTGCGGCCGCGCAGTACGGCCATCGTCCGTGCGGTCCGGCAGAGCGCGATGGTCGCGCGCGGGCTGGCGCCGTATTCGATGAGCCGGGCCAGATTCGGGGACAGGTACCGCTCCGGGTCGCGGGTCACCCCGACGAGCCGGCTTGCGTACTGCACCAGCGCGCGGTCCATGTGCACGGCCTGCACCGCTGCCCGGGCCCGGCGGACGTCGGCGAGGGTGACGACCGGGGCGCCGTGGTGGTCGCGGTCGTACAGGCCGGCATCCATCCGGCCGATGATCTCGACCTCCTCGTCCACCGACGGGTACCGCACCAGGTCCTTGAGCATGAACCGGTCGGTCTGGGCCTCCGACAGCGGATAGGTGCCCTCCTGGTCGACGGGGTTCTGGGTGGCGATGACCAGGAACGGTTCCGGGATCGGATACTCGACGCCGGCGATGGTGGTCTGGCGTTCCTCCATCGCCTCCAGCATGGCGCTCTGGGTCTTCGCGCTGGATCTGTTGATCTCGTCGAGCAGCACGATGTTGGCGTGCACCGGCCCGAGCTGGGTGGCGAAGGTGTTGCTGGCCGCCTCGTAGATCTGGGTGCCGATGATGTCGCTGGGGAGCAGGTCGGGGGTGCACTGGATGCGCCGGAAGCTGCCGTCGATCGCGTCGGCGAGGACCCGGGCGGCCGTGGTCTTGGCCAGGCCGGGGACGCTCTCGATCAGCAGGTGGCCGCCGGAGAGCAGTACGAGCAGCATCGATTCCCGGAGATCGTGCTGTCCGACGACCTTGGCCGAGAATGCGTTCGCCACCGCGGTGACGACGTCCCCGGCCTCGGGTCCGGCTGCCGGATCGGGCTGCAGGCGAGGCTTGGTCATGGGTCCTTCCGGCTGGGACACGTGCCGCCCCCGATTACCCCGATTTGCTGGGCCGTAATCGCCGGTGGTTCCGGGAAAGATGTATGTGCTAAACATATTTAGTGCCCACGCCCGCCCCGACCGATGCCGTCCAGACCCGCTACGACCATCTGGACGATCTGCTGACCCGGCTGCACATGGCGCGTCAGCGTCCGAGCTGGCGGCGCCAGCTCCTGGCCGGCGCGGACCCGGTGACCAGCGTGGCGACGCTGCGCGCCCTGCGGGCGGTCGAGCATCACCAACGGACCGACGGCGGAGCCTCCATCGGCGATGTCGCCGATTACCTGGCGGTCGAACACTCCACCGCCAGCCGCACGGTGTCCGGCCTGGTCGCCGCGGGCCTGCTTCAGAAGTCCGCCGCCGCCGACGACCAGCGCCGCAGTGTGCTGGTGCTCACCGAGCTCGGGATCCGCGCGCTGGCCACCGTGACGGAACGCCGCCGCGAACTGCTCGCCGAGACCATCCCGGACTGGGCGGCGGCCGATCTCGACGCCCTGGTCGGCCTGCTGGAGCGCCTCACCGAACGATTCGAAGCGGTGGCCGGCCGGTGAGTGCCCATACGACCGCCCCGGTCGCCCGGCCGCGCGGCGCGCTGGGGCTGATGTTCGACCCCGTGTTCGGCGCCCTGTTCTGGGGCAAGATGTTCTCGGTCGTGGCGGTGTGGACGCACAGCATCATCGCCGCGGTGGTGATGTACGAGGCGACCGGATCGGCGCTGATGGTGGGGCTGGTCGGCGTCGCGCAGTTCGGCCCGCAGCTCATCCTCAGTCCGATCAGCGGCAAGTGGGCCGACACCGGCAATCCGGGCCGCCAGATCCTGCTGGGCCGGGTGTTGTGTATCGCCGGATCGGGATCGGTCGCGGCGTGGATGCTTATCGAGCCTGGGCTACAGGGGTTGTCGGCTGCCGTGCCGGTGCTGATCGGTTCCACGCTGGTGGGCTTCGGTTTCGTGGTCGGCGGCCCGGCGATGCAGTCGATCGTGCCCGATCTGATCCGCGCCGGCGAACTGTCGACGGCCATGGCGCTCAACAGCATTCCGATGACCATCGGCCGGGTGCTGGGACCGGCCGCGGGCGCCTATCTGGCCGCACACTTCGGCGCGGTCACCGGCTTCGCGTTCAGCGCCGCCATGCACCTGGTATTCGCGGTCCTGCTGGTGGTCGTGCGCCTGCCCGCCCCGCCGGAGCGAGCCTCCGACACCGACTTCCGGGTGCGGACCGCGCTGCGCTATGTGTGGCGGGACCGTCCGCTGCTGTTGGCGCTGGTCGCGGTGACGACCGTGGGCGTGGCCGCCGACCCCTCGATCACCCTCGCGCCCTCGCTGGCCGACGCCCTGGGCGGCGGCACCCGGATGGTCGGCGCGCTGTCGGCGATCTTCGGCATCGGCGCCGGACTCGGCATGGCCGCGCTGGCCCTGATGCGCGGCCGGATGGCCTCCGCGCGGGTGTCCTGTATCGGCCTGACCGGGCTCGGCCTGGGCTGTGCCGCGCTGGCCGGCAGCGTGGTCCCGGCCGTGGCGATCGGCGGTTTCGCGTTGGCGGGCTTGGGCTTCGGATGGGCACTGACCGGGCTGAGCACGGTCGTGCAGGAACGCGCACCGCAGGAACTGCGGGGCCGGATCATGGCGCTGTGGTTGGTCGGTTTCCTCGGTTCCCGGCCGATCGCCGCGGCACTGCTCGGCGGCACGGCCGACCTGGTGAATGTGCAGGTGGCGTTCGCCGTGGCGGCGGCCCTGACACTGGTGGTGGCGGCGCTGTGCCGGCCGTCGAAGCTCACCGGCGCCCTACCCGCGCGCTGATCCGGCATCCGTTCGGGAGACCGAATCGTTATCGAGGTTTGCCTCGATTGTCACACGGGTAACTCTCGTCACAGCGCGGATGCGTCCGCGCACACCGAAACGACAAGAGAGCCGAATGGATCACCGTTATGAACACCGTCCTGTACCTCAGCGCCAATGGCGCCGCATACGAGACCCGCGCCTATAGCCCCGCCGACATCACCCGATTGGTCCGCGCCCAGGGCCTGCACTCGCTCACCAGCGCCGACCGGCAGTTCGACTTCTGGTTCAGCCCGGACGCCCACGGCTGCCAGCGGCGGGTCAACCGCAACGCCACCGAGCTGCTGCTGGCGACAACAACTTTCGACGCGAAGACGGTGCCGCTGCTACGCGGCGGCGTGGTCATCGCGACCCATGATTTCGACGGCGACCTCGACGGCCTGAGCTGGCAGCAACTCGATCGGCTCGCCCGGCTCAGCCGGACCATCACCAAACGCGACGACCGTCGCCTGAACCGGCGGCTGCGCGCCGAGCGCTCACACCGGACCGCCGGCGAGGCGGCGGTGGCATCACCGGCCCCGGCGCTGCCCCACCCCGTCTCCTGATCCGAATCAGTTCTGCTGCTGACGCTTACGCTTCTCGACCTGCTGGAGATCCTCGATGCGGTCGGCCTGGACCCGCTGCTCCTGCGCCGCTTCCTGCTTGTCGCGGGCGTCGGCAAGTTTGGCCTGGGCCGGCTTCTCCCGGTTCTTCTCCGCGGCGTCGATGCGCTTGATCTCGGCCGCCTCGGCGTTCTCCCGGGCCTGCTTGCGCTGGGCCGCGGTTTCCTCGGCGTTCCGCTTCGCGGCGGCGGTGCGCTGCTGCGCGGTCTGGGCGGCGTCGACACGACGACGTTGCGCCTCTTGCTCGGCGTCCTCGACGGCATCGGCCCTGGCCGCATGCGCCGCACTGCTCTCCTCGGCCGATTCCTCGCGCACCGCACGGAGTTGGGTGTCCGCCTGCTTCTGCTGCGCCGCGGCCTGCGCCTCGAGTTGGGCGGCGCGACCACGGTCGGCACTGCGCTGGGCGAGCGCAACGCCGTTGCGGCGCAGACCCGGATCGCCCAGCACGTTGCCGGCGGCGGCGTCCAGTGCGCCCAGGGATCGCTCGAAGAGCAGTCGGGCGGGGGCGTCGTCGTCCAGGCGCGCCAGCACACGCTGTTCCAACAGCTGAAGGGGCAACCGGGCGAGCCGGTACTGGGCGCGCAACACCGTGCGCGGGATTTCGATGACGTTCATCTGTGGGTCTCCTACTGTCTCGGGCTGATCAGGGCAGGTCTTTGTCGTCGCTGAGCCGGTCGGCGCGCTGCCGGAGACGGTCGGCCTCGGCCTGCTCCTCGGCGGCCTGACCGGTCAGCTCACGGTGCTCGTCCACCGCCTCGGCGAGTTCGGCGTCGGCGGCGCGCACCGCCGCACGCTCCTCGCGGTTGGCCTCTTCCACCTCGCGCTGGGCGTCGATATCGGCCTGCACCTGTTCCTGGGCCGCCTCGTTACGGGCGTGCCGGGCGGCGGATTTCTCCTGGGCGACCTGCTGCTGCTCGACCGATTCCTCGACCGCCGCCGTCGTCGTCCGTACCGAATTTCGTTGTGCGGCAGCCTGGGAACGGACAGCAGCGGCCTCGTCGTGCGCCGCGGCCGCTTCCGCGTCGGCCACCGCGTCCACGGCGTTGGCCTCCTTGCGGTGCTTGGCCTGGGTCTGCTCCAGCTGGCCCTCGGCGGCCAGCGAGTCGTTCCCGGTCACCGCACCGACGATCTCCTTCGCCTTGCCCTTGACCGAATCGATCAGGCCCTTGCGGGCCTCGTCGGCCTGATGGTGCTCACTCATGCTTCTCCTCCCGGCGCATGACACGAAGTCATCCGATCGGTTTCTGGCGATGTGTCATCTGCGTTCCCGCGGGCGCTGCGCTGGGCCCACGGACCACATCCGCGCGTTACTGCGCGTCGGGCCACGAACGGCCGCTGCAGCCAGGGTGCTCGAATTGACCGGATCTCAAACATGGAATCCATGCCCGCGGGGTACTAGCGGGCCATGACCGCTGAGTTGCAGGCCCAACCGCAGGCCGCCGGGGAGAAACTCAAACGCAAGATCACCGGCCCACTGCTGTTCCTGTTCATCCTGGGCGACGTCCTGGGCGCCGGGATCTACGCGCTGATGGGGGTGCTGGCCGGTGAGGTCGGGGGTGCGCTGTGGGCGCCGCTGCTGGGCGCGCTGCTGCTGGCGCTGCTGACGGCCGGGTCCTACGCCGAACTGGTGACCAAGTACCCGCGTGCGGGCGGGGCCGCGGTCTTCGCCGAACGGGCCTTCGGGCGTCCGCTGCTGTCCTTCCTGGTCGGGTTCTGCATGCTGGCCGCCGGTATCACCAGCGCCGCCGGGCTGTCGCTGGCGTTCTCCGGTGACTACCTGGCCACCTTCATCGACGTCCCGGCGGTACCCGCGGCGATCGTCTTCCTGGGCTTGATCGCGCTGCTCAATGCCCGCGGCATCAGCGAATCGGTGAAGTCGAACGTGGTGATGACCGTCGTCGAACTCAGCGGTCTGCTGCTCGTCATCATTGCCGGTGCGGTCGCGGTGGGGGCCGGGCGCGGCGATCTGGGGCGGATCGGTGAGTTCCCGGATAACACGACGCCGGCGCTGGCCATCCTGGGCGGGGCGATCATCGCCTACTACTCGTTCGTCGGGTTCGAGACGTCGGCGAACGTCGTCGAGGAGATCCGCGACCCCAGCAAGGTCTACCCCAAGGCGCTGTTCGGCTCGCTCATCTGTGCCGGCCTGGTGTACGTGCTGGTCGGGATCGCCAGTTCCGCGGTACTCGCGCCCGGTGACCTCGCCGAGTCGTCCGGCCCGCTATTGGATGTGGTGTCGGCGGCCGGAATCGGGGTGCCCGCATGGGCTTTCAGCGCCATCGCGCTCATCGCGGTCGCGAACGGCGCCCTATTGACGATGATCATGTCGAGTCGGCTCACCTTCGGCATGGCCGAGCAGGGACTGCTTCCGCACCCGTTCGCCCGGGTGCTGCCGCGCCGCCGGACGCCGTGGGTCGCCATCGCCGCGACGACGGTGGCGGCCATGGCGCTGACGTTGGTCGGCGATCTCGCCACCCTGGCCGAAACCGTGGTCCTGCTGTTGCTGGTGGTGTTCATCTCGACGAACGTCGCGGTGCTGATGCTGCGCCGGGACACCGTCGACCACCCGCATTTCCGGGTGTGGACGGCGGTGCCGGTGCTCGGCGTCGGGTCGTGCCTGCTGCTGCTCACCCAGCAGACGGCCAAGGTGTGGTTGTTCGCCGGGATCCTGCTTGCCGTCGGCGCGGTGCTGTTCGCGGTGTCGCGCGCGGCGAGCAAGCGGGTCTCGCCCGGTGATGCGGATGCGCGCTAATCCGCTACGGCCTCCGGCGTTCGCCGCTCGGCGATCGCAGCGAGCCGCCGGGTGCATTCCCGATTCCGCGGGATCGCGGCGGCCAGCGCCAGGCGTTCGGGGACCCAGCCCATCGGGAAGCCCACCGGTACCTCGGCCATGTCGATGCGGCAGCCGCCGTCGGGGGTGTCCGCCAGGCGCATGGTGATACGCGCCTTGCCGAACGGGCGGCCCTTGGCCAGCAGGACGAGCTGCCGTTCGGGCTGGCAGTCCTCGACGACCGTGTGATCGTCGAGGACCAGCGGCCAGACGCCGATCGAATGGTGGATGGTGCTGCCGGGTGCCGGCCAGTTCGGATCCACCGCGCGCATCCGGCTGTTTCCGACCACCCACTGCGAATAGGTCCAGCCGTCGGCGATCACTGCCCACACCTGTTTCCGCGTCGCGGAGGTCTCGCGGGT
Organism: Mycolicibacterium aurum; assembly: GCA_900078775.1. GTDB lineage: Bacteria > Actinomycetota > Actinomycetes > Mycobacteriales > Mycobacteriaceae > Mycobacterium > Mycobacterium aurum_A. Next base: position 4,982,998 of record LT549889.1, on the reverse strand, counting down.
TACGGTTAGCGCACTATCGGCCTCGTCGGGGTGTGCCATGTGCGTGAATTACCCATCTCCGGCGGCGCCCAACCAGCATCCGGGCAGTGCAGCGCGACCGATTCGACGAGGCGGGGGACCCATGACAGGAAACCCGCATGGTGACATCACCTTGCGCTTCGCGGAGTTGCTGCGGGATCTGGAACGCACCCAGCCTCCCGACACCGACGGCGCCCTGCGGGACCTCACGGTGACCGCCGCCGAAGCCCTGCCGGGCACGATCGCCGCGGGCATCACGGTCATCGACCGGACCGGCGAGGTGCATTCGGTGGCGTCCTCCGATCCGGTCGCCGAGGCCGTCGATGCCATTCAGGACCGGACCAAGGAGGGCCCGTGTCTGACCTCGGCGTGGGAGCAGCACACCGTGCGGATGAACGACGTCGCCGCCGAGACCCGGTGGCCGGACTTCTGCCGGTGGACCCTGCAGGACACCCCGGTCCGCTCCGCCCAGTCCTTTCAGCTGTTCCGCAACCGAGATTCCATGGGCGCCTTGAACTTCTACGGTGACCGGCCGCACGCCTTCGATGACGACTCCCTGGAACTCGGGCTCACCCTGGCCACCCACACCGCGATCGCATGGAACCTGCTGATGCGCGACGAACAGTTCCGCAGCGCGCTTGCGTCCCGCGATGTCATCGGCCAGGCCAAGGGTGTGTTGATGGAGCGTTACGGCATCGACGCCGCCGCCGCGTTCGGGCTGCTGCGCAAGCTGTCCCAGGAGTCGAACACCCCGCTGGCCGTGTTGGCCGAGCGGGTCGTGACGACCTCGGGCACCGGCGCGACCGATCGGTGAGCACGTGTCCCCGGCGCACACCACCGGAACAGCGGGTTAGTATCAGGCGAACGTGGGTTCAGGTCGATGCCCATCCGGCGCTGTTGTTGTGGAGCCTTGATGAAATCCGACCGGTTGGATGTTTTCCCTGAACGCTTCGGCGTCGATACCAGCGATCCCGATCTGATCCAGAAACACCTCGATCAGACCTACTCCGCGCGTTTTGCCATCTCCCGCCCCGACCCCGCGGCCTGTGCGCTCGCGCACTCGCGGATCGATGCGGGCAGCTATGCGATCGAGGACATCCGGCAGGCGGGCGAGGTCCTGCTGCGCGCCGACCGCATCCCGTCCGTGGTGGCGTTGTGCGTGGTCAGTGGGCACGCCGAGGTCGAGCACGGGAAACTGACCGGTGTCGCGGGCCCGGGGCAGTGGGTGCTGGCCTCCAGCGGGGTGGGTGGCGTGCGGGTCCGCCTGCGCGAGGCGCACCTGCGCTCGGTGGTGGTCGCGCGACCCCTGCTGACCGAGGCCGCGGCGATCGACACCGCCGCGGCCGCGGTACCGCGGTTCACCGGCCTGGTCCCGGTGCATCCCGGCGCGGCGCGCACGCTCGGCACCACCGAACGGTTCCTGCACCGGCTGCTCGGTGGGCAGGAGGGTACCGACAACCGGATTCTGCTCGCGGCGGCCGGCCGGCTGCTGGCCAGTGCCCTGCTGACCACGTTCCCGAACGATCTCCCGCCCGAGGACGCCCCGGAGGACGCCGAGACGCTTCCGGTGTTGTTGCGCCAGGCCATCGAGTTCATCCAGGACAACGCTGCGCATGACATCGGCGTCAGCGATGTCGCGGCGGCGCTGTACCTGTCGCCGCGCACGGTGCAGTACATGTTCCGGCGGCATCTGGACACCACGCCGACGGCCTACCTGCGCGATATCCGGCTGGCACGTGCCCGGGAGGAGCTCATCGCCAGCGATCGCAGCGTCACCACCGTGGCCGCGACGGCCGCGCGCTGGGGCTTCGCGCACACCGGCCGCTTCGCCGTCATCTACCGCCGGGCGTTCGGGGAGAGCCCGCACGAGACCCTGCGCCGCTGATCTGCGTTCCACGGACATCAGATCTTCGGATTACGGACTCCGCGGCATCCAATTCGTTATCCGGTACGGGTACGGTGGTGATCGGTTCAGCAGCAGCCGGATACGTCGCAGTCGCGACGTCAGAAAAACTGACCGCAGAAGTCAATGTGGAGCGGAGAAGCTGCCATGACGGACATGCTTGCCAGCGGCACTCATTCGCGGCCGGCACGGTTGGAGATGGCCACCGAGTGGCGTGATATCGATCTGGCCGTCATCACGGTCGCCGGCGATATCGATGCCACGAACACCCGCAGATTGCTCGACTACACCCTCGGCAAGCTGTTGTTGTGCCGACGGATGATCCTCGACCTGTCCGGCGTCGGGTTCTTCGCCACCGACGGCTACTGGACGCTCAAGACGCTCGAATCCCGCTGCGTGCTGGCCGATACCGAATTCACCCTGCTTACCGGAGTCGGCGCCGGCCGGACGCTGGAGATCTGCGAGCGGGCCGACCGGCTCGCCGACTGACCCCTTCCGGCGCTGCTGCGCCCCGGTGGCGTCCATCTACCGCGGTTCCGCGACCGGCTTCGTCAGTGAGCTGCCGCGGCGACCGAACTGATTGCGGCCTCGCCCGCGTGATAGGCGGGAATCGTCTGCACGGTGTTCGAGTCAGGGGTGATCGCGGTGGCGGCCATGGCCTGATTGGTGGTCATGGCCCCCACCGCGATGATGGCTGCGGCTCCCAGCATGGCGAAGCCGGCGACGAACTGATGGGCGATGCTCTTCATGGCATGATCTCCTGTGCTGCTGGACTTTTGAGTTCTGCGCCGGAGTGTTTCGGCGATGACTCGACTATGTCGCAGCCAGGAGTCCTGGTCTGTCCGTCGACCGGCCCCCGTACCGGGGGAATCGGCTGTCCCCCGATCGGGGGAAGCCGCTAGGAGTCGGGGTCCTCGGGCTCCTCGGTGGGCAACGCCTCGGCGCCCGGGGTGGCCGGTGCCAGCACCTCCTCCTCGGCGGCCTGCACCTCGGACGGATTCGGGTCCGGACTTGTCATCGCTGATCTCCTCCCGGTTCGCGATTTCTGATCCGGTGCCTGTACCCGGCAACGGGCCGGTGTAATCAGCGGCGCGCGGCATCCCCAGCCTTCCGGCGTGGACAGCTCGCCGCCATGTTCGGCAAAGCTGTTATGCACCAACAAGTCCGGACGCTGCGAATGGACGGTAGCCCGAAGGCTGCCGTCCACTCGATGTGTCGCGCCGTCCTCAACGGCGGTGGTAGTAGCCGTGGTGGCGGTGGCTCACACCGGTGACCACCGCGGGGGCCGCCCGGTTGTACTTGGCGTCGACGATCTGGGTGGTCGACGGTCCGGGCGCAGCGTTGGCCGCGGCGGCCTGGGCGGCGGTGGCGGCCCCCATCGAGATGATGACCGGGGCGGCCAGGACGGTGACTACGGTGCCGATGCGCCGGGTGATGGTGTTCATATGGACAGATCCTTTGTTCGCGGAAGCTGATTCAAGGATCTCCGGCCGACGCCCGGGTGTCTGTCGGCCGACCGGGCCGCCTACCGGATGAATCCGCCGTCCCCCGATCGGCGGATCAGCCCGCGGTCAGCAGGATGTACTGCGCCGCCATCTGCTGGTGCGCGTCGGGCAGAAGGTCGGCGTTGACCTCGACGGCATACCGGCCGGCGGCCGCGACGCAGTAGAAGCCCTTACCGCGCGCGAAGCAACGACTGTCGGGCAATCCCGGCACCGCCTCGGCCGCCGTCGCGCCCTGCGCGGTGACCTCCTTGTCGAACGACCCGGCCACCATCGAGGCCAGTCCCGGGCTCTTGGCCTCGTACACGTTGGTCAGCGCCATGGCGACGGCCGACACACCGGTGTCGGTGAACAAGGTCTTGGATCCGATCGGGTTGCTCTGGAAGTGCATTGCCCCGCGGCGGGTGTAGACGGCGTTCTTGGTCTTGGCGGTGCCGGCGCCCGCGGGCAGCGTCTTGGCCAGCAGCCCGGTCGGGTCCAGTGGCACCTCGGCGAGGGCATCGACCGGGGCCGGGTCGAAGTCGTCGATCCGGGGTGCCTGGGCGTCGATCGCCTTCTGCACCAGTGCGGTGGCCGCGTCGAGACCGTCGACGGACTGGACGAGTTGCATGAACACGAACGGGCCGTGCGGGGTGAACGACCGCACCACCGCCCATTCCCGGCCGGATTCGTGCGGGGTGAACGGGTAGGTCGACGCCGCCGCCTCGGGGTGGCCGGGGATGGCCGCCGGCGCCGGCGTGGCCCCGCGGACGACCTGGGCGGCCGAGGCGGCATTCATGTCCGTGGCCGCCGCCGTCGCCGCGGCGGGGTCGGGGAACCGGAACACCGCGTTGATCATCACCGCGGTGTCGGGGTGCTGCCGGGCCGAGGCGAACCCGTTGACGAATCCGTGCGTCTGCGCCTGCTGTGCGACGCTGTCCGGTGCGAACTGGCTCAGCGCGACGGGAGCGTCGAGCAGATAGTAGGTGCCCAGGTACGGGGTGATCAGTTCGGCGTCGGCCTCCCACGGCCCGACCACGTGATCGGCCATCCGCTGGGCCTCGACGATCGCACCGACGCCGGGGTCACCGGCGTTGCCCAGCGGCGGCCGGGGCGCGGTCGGGTAGTCGCCGGCATCGAGCGCGGACGGGCTCACGATCGGTGACTCGGTGGTCGTCGCCACCGCCGGGTTCGACTCCGTGGTTGCCGGATCACCGGTCCCGCCACATGCCACGAGGACCGCGGCGGCCACTGTGGCGACGCTGAATTTGCTGATGCGGCGCAACATATCCGAGGTGTTCATGCTGCATAGACCCTATCCGGGTGCGAGCACCTCAGAGCGGGGTATGGGTCGAATCCGTCACCAGGTGATACAGCGGTGTCACCCAGGCGTGCGCACCGCTGGTGGCCGGGGCGTAGGCCGTGTGGATGGCGATGGCCGAGGCCGGGATCTCTTCGGCGTCCGCGTCGTAATCACAGACCGGGTCGCCCACATCGCACACGCTGACGGTGCGCGCCCCGATCCGCGGGGGCAGCGGCGAGGTGTCCGTCGAGGCCAGGAATGAGTGCTCCTGTGCGACCCCCTTGCCGGTGGCCGGCATTACGGCGGTCGACCCCATCTTGATGGTGGTGTCGGCGGGCAACCGGTCACCGTCGGCGACCAGCAGCGCGGCCACCACCGGCGAATCGTCGGGCAGGTCGTGCAGATTGCGGTGGATCACCATCGCGCCCTGCGAGTACCCGGCGAGTACCACCTTGGTCTGCGGGCAGCGGGCGGTGAAGGCGTCCAGCTGCTCGGCGGTGGCGTCGGTGCCGTCCTCGACGCTGTCCATGAAGTCCATCCAGCCGCCGAGACCGCCGGCGAGCGGGACCGGTGCGGCCGGATACTGCACCGCCTCGGCGGTCATGGTCTGTCCGAGGGCGGCCAACGCGCCGGCCAGCTGCTGGTAGGACTGGTAGACCACATCGCCCATCCCGGCGTCGGCGACCAGCGCGGTACCGTCCCGCTGCCCCGAACCGGCGGCGCCGATCCAGTGGTAGTCCGCGCAGGCCGGCGCCGCGGCGGCGGTCCCCGCGGTCAGGCCGGCCAGCGTCGTCGCGGCCACCGCGACCGCCATCCCCAGGCGAATGATCATGTGAGCCCCTCCCCACGGCACTACGCGGTACATCGCCGCCGGGGGCACCCGGCGTTACGGGCACCGCCGGGCGGGCCCGGCGTTACGGGCGGTGAGTACCGTCACGCGGTACTGCGGCGCCGGAACTCGCTGGGGTTGACGCCCCGGTGCCGTTTGAACGCCGCGCTGAAGGTGAACGGATCGGAGTAGCCCACCGCGCGAGCGACCTCGCGGACGGTGGCGTCCTGCTGCTCGATCAGCAGATCCATCGCCAGCGTCATCCGCCAGCCGGTGAGATAGGTCAGCGGCGGTTCCCCGACCAGCTCGCTGAACCGTTTTGCCAGGGTGGACCGGGACACCCCGATCCGCGAGGCCAGCGAGGCCACCGTCCAGGGTGCCGCGGGTTCGGCGTGCAGCAGCCGCAGCGCGTCGCCGACCAGCGGGTCCCGCTGCGCGGCCCACCAGGCCGGCGGTGCGGCGTCGGGCCGGTCGAACCAGCTGCGCAGCGTGCATACCAGCATCCAGTCGAGCAGCCGGTCCAGGACAACCTGCTGACCCGGCACGTCCTGGGCCACCTCGGCCGCCAGATGGTCGAGCACCGGGTCGGCGCCGCCGCAGGGCATGTGCAGCACGGCCGGCAGCGCATCGAGCAGGCGTCGGCTGATCTCTCCGCGCACCGGATAGGCGCCGACCACCAGCGTGGTGCCGGCGGCATCGGCGGCGTCGGCCCACCCCAGCCGGTGCCGGGTGCCGCCGAGTTCGGGCACGGCGCAGAACTCCCCACAGTCCACCGGCTCCGCGGGGGTGTCGAGCTCATCGACGAAGGTGAACGGTTCCGGGCCCTTGACCACCACGGTGTCGCCGTCCCGCATCCGGACCGGGTCCCCGTCCTGCGGCACCAGCCAACCCGACCCACCGATGACCGCGCACAGGGTCAGCGGGGCGCCGTCGACGAAGCGCAGCGCCCACGGTGCGGTCAGCTGCGAGCTGCCGAACAGGGAGCCGTGGGCGCGCACGCCCCGGCACAGGTCTCCGAACACATCCACCACACGAGGTTAGACGAATTCACAGGTATACCGGCGTCTCCCCCATGGAATCGTCCAGGACGGTGTCGTTCACTGGAGCCCATGAGCAACGACACCACCCTCGTCCTCGGAGCCAGCGGTAAGACCGGCCGTCGCGTGGCCGCCCGGCTACGCCTGCGCGGCATACCTGTCCGGGCCGCGTCCCGATCCAGCGAGACCACGTTCGACTGGTCCGACCCCGGCGGCTGGGATGCCGCACTCGACGGTGTCACCGCGGTCTACCTGATCGCGCCGCCGGCCCCGGGACCGGCGCACGAATTCATCGCCGGGGCCGAGGCGGCCGGCGTGCGGCGCGTGGTACTGCTGTCCGGCCGCGGCGCCGACCGATACGGCGACTCCGCCTTCGGCCTGGACATGCGCTCGGCCGAAGATGCGGTGCGCGGGTCGGGTCTGGAGTGGACCATTCTGCGGCCCAACAACTTCGCGCAGAACTTCGACGAGGACATCTTCCACGGCCCGCTTATGGGCGGTGAGATCGCCCTGCCGGCAGGCGAAATCCCCGAACCGTTCATCGACATCGAAGACGTCGCCGATGTCGCGGTGACGGCGTTGACCCAGCCGGGCAGCCATGCCGGGCAGGTGTACGAACTGAGCGGGCCCGCCGCGCTGACCTTCGAGGCGGCGGTGGGCATGATCGCCGCGGCGGCCGGGCGGCAGATCACCTATAAGCAGGTGTCCCCGCGGGAGTACACCGCGCTGCTGGTCGAACAGGGTGTCCCCGAACCGGAGGCGCGGCACGTCGCCGAGATGTTCATCCTGATGGCCGGCGGGCCGATCGCCACCACGACCGATCGCGTCGCCTCGGTACTTGGCCGCCCTCCCCGCACGTTCGAGGACTACGTGCTGCGCACCGCGGCCACCGGAGCGTGGTCGCGATGAGCCTGCTGACACCCGATGACGTCGAGTTCCTGGGTCGCCCGCTGCACGGATTCTTCACCGTCGCAACGGGTGCGGTGCCGCCACAGCCCCGGCCGGTGTGGTTCGAGGTGACCGCCGAGCGCACCGTCCAGCTGATCACCGAGCCCGGTGCGGCGAAGGTCCGGCGCCTGCATGCCGATCCGCGGGCCTCGCTGGTGGTCGCCGCCCCGGCTGGGGAGCGCGAGCGCTGGGTGGCGGTGGCGGGCCGCACCACCCTGGAAACCGACGGCGCACACGAGCTGGCGGCCCGGTTGGCGGCCCGTTACTGGGATCTGGGCGATGCGACCCGGACCGCCGAGTCGGAGGCGATGCTGAGCGCGGATCTGCTGCGGGTGGTGATCCACCCGCAGCAGGTGGCCCGCTACTCGATGACCTGACCGTTCTCGACGCGCCAGGTCCGGTCCAGCCGTACGTTCTGCAACATCCGCCGGTCATGGGTGACGAGTAACAGTGCGCCGTCATAACTCTCCAGCGCCTGCTCGAGTTGTTCGATGGCGGGCAGGTCCAGATGGTTGGTCGGTTCGTCGAGGACGAGCACGTTGACGCCACGGGCCTGCAGCAGAGCCAGTCCGGCCCGGGTCCGTTCCCCGGGGGACAGTTCGTCGACCGCACGTTCCACATGGACGGCGGTCAGCCCGAACTTCGCCAGCAGGGTGCGCACCTCGGCGGTCGGCCAGTCCGGCACATGCTGCTCGAAGCGGTCGAGCAGCCGTCCCGGTCCGGCGAATTCGGCTCGGGCCTGGTCGATCTCGCCGATGGCGACGCTGGCGCCCAGGCCGGCCCGCCCGGAGTCGGGTGCCCGTCGTCCCAGCAGGGTGCCCAGCAGCGTCGACTTGCCCGCCCCGTTCGGCCCGGTGATGCCGATCCGCTCGCCGGCGTCCACCTGCAGTGACAGCGGGCCGAGCACGAAATCTCCTTGTCGCACAACGGCATTGTCGAGAGTGGCGACCACCGAACTCGACCGCGGCGCGGAACCGATGGTGAACTGCAGGGTCCATTCCTTGCGCGGTTCCTCGACCTCTTCGAGACGGGCGATCCGGCTCTCCATCTGCCGGACCTTCTGCGCCTGTTTCTCGCTGGACTCGCTCTGCGCGCGGCGGCGGATCTTGTCGTTGTCCGGGGATTTGCGCATGGCGTTGCGCACCCCCTGGCTGGACCACTCGCGCTGGGTGCGGGCGCGGGCGACCAGATCGGCCTTCTTGTCGGCGAACTCCTCGTACTGTTCCCGGCGGTGGCGCCGGTTGACCTCGCGTTCCTCCAGGTAACTCTCGTAGCCGCCTCCGAAGACCGTGCTGGTATGCTGCGCGAGATCCAACTCCAGGACGCGAGTCACGCTGCGCGCGAGGAACTCCCGATCGTGGCTCACCAGCACCACGCCGCCGCGCAGGTCACCGACGAAGCGTTCCAGCCGGTCCAGGCCGTCGAGGTCCAGATCGTTGGTCGGCTCGTCGAGCAAGACGATGTCGAACCGGGACAACAGCAGTGCCGCCAGGCCGACCCGAGCAGCCTGCCCGCCCGATAGCGCGGTCATCGGGGTCTGGTCGGGCGTGACGCCGGCCAGCCCGACATCGGCGAGCACGGCGGGCAGCCGTTCGTCGAGATCGGCTGCGCCGGTGGCCAACCAGTGCTCCAGCGCGGTGGAGTAGGCGTCCGCACTGGCCGCGGTGTCGTCCAGGGCCGCGGCGGTCGCCTCCATCTCCCGAGTGGCGGCCGCACAACCGGTACGCCGGGCGATGTAGCCGGCGATGGTCTCCCCCGGCACCCGCTCGTGTTCCTGGGGCAGCCACCCGACGAACGCGTCCGGGGGCGCCACGTTGACCGTGCCGCCGAGCGGAGCGAGTTCGCCGGCCAGGATCCGCAACAGGGTGCTCTTGCCGGCACCGTTGGCGCCGACGACACCGATCACGTCGCCCGGCGCCACGGTCAGGTCGACGTTGTCGAACAGGACGCGGTGGGCGTAGCCGCCGGCCACATCCTTGGCGACGAGCGTTGCGGTCATGGGACCTATCGTCGCACGGGCATCCGGGCCCGCAGACTGTCGTAGATGGGCGGTGACTTCAGCAGTTCGGCGACCAGGACCGCCGCGGCGGTCGCGGCCAGCATGGCCACCGTCAACGAGGTGGTCGCCGTCATCTCGATGACCAGCACGACCGCCGTCAGCGGGGCCCGCACCACCGCGCCGAAGAAGGCCGCCATCCCGATGATCGCCATCGGCACCACCAGGTTCTCAGCACCGCTGTGCCACAACATGTTCACCGCACCGGTGAACAGCACACCCCACAGCGCGCCGACCGCCAGCAGCGGGGCGAACAGGCCGCCGGGAACCGCGGAGGCGTAGGACAGCGGTCCGGCCACCACGCGGGCCGCCAGCAGACCCAGGGCCACCGGCAGGGCCAGCGCGCCACCACCCACGATCAGCTGGGTGAGCGTGTCCCCGCCGCCGACCGCACGGGGATCGATGAACATCGCCAGCCCGATCAACGCGCCGATCACGGTCGCCTTGGCGACCATCGGGAGGCGGGGCACCGCGGCCACACCGTCGAGCGCGGCCAGCACCATCCGGTTGTACACCGCGCCGAGGGCTCCGGTCAGCAGACCGAACACGACGAAGACCGGGATCAGGGCCAGGGCCGGCGCCGCGATCGGTTCGACCTGGAAGTCCGGATGGTTGCCCAACAGCACCCGCGAGCACGCCACCGCGGTTCCGGCGGCGCACAGCGTCGCCAGCACCGTGCGCATCCGGATCGATTTGGTGGCCTCCTCCAGGGTGAACAGCACACCGCCGATCGGCGCGTTGAAGGCGACCGCCAGCCCGGCCCCGCCCAGCGCGGTCTGCATCATCCGGACATCCGGATCGGCGAACCCCGCCCGGCGCGCCGCCTGTGTCCCGATCACCGCCCCCATGTGCACGGTGGGGCCTTCCCGGCCGAGCACCAGGCCCGAACCTATGGCCAACACACCGCCGATGAACTTGGCGGGCAACAGCAGCAGCCGCGGCGGTTCGGCCGCGCCGCGGTACACCGCCTCGACGTGCTGGATACCGCTGCCGGCGGACAGCGGTATCCAGCGGACCACGAGCGCGGCGGCGGTCGCACCGGCCGCCGCGAACGCGATCGGGATCAGCCACCCGTGCCCGGGCAACTGGTGGGCCCAGTCGACCAGTTCCACCCGCCACCGGTCGGCGACCTGCAGACACCAGCGAAAGGCGCCACCGACGAATCCGATCGCCACACCGGCCAGGGTCGCCACCACGCAGATCCACAGCGTGCCGGTGGGTTTGGTCATGGGCACATTATGGTGCCACCGGTCACTGCCAGCCGGCCAGGTCGTTGAGCAGCCGGCGCACGCCCCCGGCCAACGAGGTCGGCACGTGGTCGGGGTCCATCAGTTCGTTTTCGGCCAACGGTCCCGCCTCGCCGGCGACCACGTCGGCGGTCATCGGTGCCAGAATGCGGCCGGGACCGCGCAGCGCCTGCACCGCCGACAGGAACGAGCCGTGCCGCTCAGACGCGGCGTGCACGTCGTCGGCGGACACCCCGAGGTGCTCACCGACCAACCGGCACCGCACCTGTGCGATGAATTCGCTTACCGCACCGTCCTTTTCCCCGGCCTCCAGGGCGATGTCGCATTCGCTGTCGAACCCCAGCGAGCGGTTGTTCAGGTTGGAGGATCCGATCCGCAGCAGCCGGTCGTCGACGACGACGACCTTCGAGTGCACATAGATCGGTGTGCCCTGTTCGGTCACCGGCCAGTAGACGCCCAGGCGCCGGTGGTCGTCGGCCGCCCACAGTTCGGTGATGAGCATGCTGCGCGCGCTGTCCATGGACTGTTGTTCCAGCCGGCTCTCGGAGCGCCGCGGCAGGATGATGACGATCTCCGGGCCGTCGGGTTCGCGCAGCCGGTCGATCAGCGCCTGCACCAGGGGGCGCGAGGCCAGGTACTGGTTCTCCAGATAGATGAGGTGTCTGGCGGCGGCGATCGCAGCGAGGTCGAGCGCCTCGACCTCGCGGGCTTCCTCGTTGTCCGGCAACGCCGGAACGGTGCGGGCGACGCCGACCTCGACGTCGCGCAGGTCCGGTTCCAGGCCGCGCGGCCAGACCGTGTGGGCGACGTCGAGTTCGGGCAGCAGCTGCCCGGTGGCGCCTTCCCACCGCTCCCGGGCCACCGCGCTCAGCGCGCGGGCCGCGGCCCCGTCCACCGCGGCGGCGACCTCGTGGCGCGGTGTCGCGTTCGGTCGCAGCGGGTGGCCGTCGCGATGTTCGGAGGTGTCCCACCGACCGAGGGTCAGATCGATGCCACCGCAGAAGGCGACGGCGTCGTCGATGCTGATGATCTTCTGGTGGTGGACCGCGCCGGTGGGGTGCGCGCCGTCGACCGCGAAGCGAATCCGGCGGCCGCTGAGTCGATTCAGGATGGAGACCGGTGTGATGCCGTACCACACGTCGTCGAACACCGACAGCAGCCGCAGATTGGATTTCAGGATGTGGATCTGCAGACCGGCCCGCTTCCACAACAGCCAATAGAGGAAGGCCCCCAGCTGATTCGGCCCGGGCATGGTGGGTCCGCCGGGTTCGAAGGTGGTGCCGGCGTCGAAATCCCAGCCGACCAGGATGATGCGGCGCCGGGCCCGCAGCATCGCGGCCTTGGTGTGCCGCAGGTAGTCGGCCCCGTCCACGATGTGCGCGAAGTGGTCCGCGTGCACGAGTTCCCGGCAGGTCCGACCGGGGATCAGGACCCGGTTCTGCGCTGCCGCCATAGGCTCCCCCCGAAGCTTGCGCCGACTGCCACTCGGCGACACACTGTGGTGTCACTGAGTGTCAGGAGATCTCCATCATCGCCACCCAGGATATGCGGGGCAACCCGAATCCGAGGCAGGAGCAGGCCCGCCTGCAGGTGTCCCGGCACGCCTGCGCACTGTTCTGCGCGCACGGTGTCTCGGGCACCAGCGGTGACGACATCGCCGCGGCCGCAGGCCTTTCCACGCGCACGATCTGGCGCTACTTCCGCAGCAAGGAAGCCTGTGTGGAGCCGGTGCTGTCGTTGTCGGTGCAACGCTTCCTCACGGTGACCGACCGCTGGCCGGCCGAGTTGTCGCTGGCCGATCACCTGGCGGCGGATATGGCGGCACATCCGCTCACCGAGCAGGAGACCGCCGACGAGGTGAGCGCGCTGCGGATCGCGGTGATGTCGGCCGAGGAGCCGGCGCTGCGGGCGGCTTACCTGATGGTGCACGACGAGATGGAGCGCGGACTGATCCCCGTCGTCGGAAAGCGGCTGGGCCTGCCGCGCGACGATCTCACCGTCCGGCTGTGCGCCGCCGCGGTCACCGGCGCGTTCCGCGTCGTCGACGAGGACGTGGGCCGCCGGGTGATCGTGCAGCGGGAGACGGTCAGCCAGCAGGAGGCGCTGGCGCTGATCGACCGGGCGGTCCGGGACGCGACCAACGGGCGGTTCGGCGGGCCCGTCGCGCGTTGATCCCGCGGGCTTACTTGCCGGCGTTGAGCGCCAGATCGATGGCGTACTGGTTGACGAACGTGCCGGCGCCCGGTTCCCCGCGGCCGCAGGAACCGTCGGACTCCCCCACCCGCTTGACCCACAGATAGGCGTCGGCGTGCGGGCTGGCGGTGGCGGTGGTGGGCGGGGTGCCCAGCGCACGACCCTTGGGGTTACACCAGTTCAGGTCGCCGTCGTGTTCCGGGCCGAGACCGTTGCGCGAGGTGTCGATGACGTAGTGCGCACCGCCGGTCATCCCGGAGATGGCTTCGCCGTAACCGGCCTGCTCCTCGGTGGTGTAGTAGTTCGTGGTGTTGAGGCTGAACCCGCGGGCCTTGGCCACGCCGACGTCGTTGAGCATGGCGGCCATCTTGTCCGCGGCGACCCAGCGGGAGTGCCCGGCGTCGATGTAGACGGCGGCGGCCGGGTTGGCGGTGAGGGTGTCCACCGCGTACCGGATCAGGTCGAAGCGTTCCTGGCGCTGGTCGGCGGTCAGGCAGTCGGCCATCGCCAGCGCATCGGGTTCGAGGATGATCGCCGCCGGTGCGGCACCCAACCCGGAGGCGATCGAGTCGATCCACTGCCGGTAGGCGCCGGCGGACCCGAAGCCGCCCGCGGCGTAGCTGTAGCAGTCACGGTGCGGAAGGGCGTAGATGACCAGCACGGGTGTGGCGCCGGCCCCCTGGGCGGCACCGACCAGCTTGCCCACCGTGCCGTTGACCGTGCCCGCGGGGAAGGCCTGGTCGAGCCAGTAGGCCTGCGGGGTGTTGGCGACGTAGTCGAGCTGCGGATTGGACGGGTTGGCGGCCTGCGCAGCGCGCATCGCCTTGGAGATGGGGTCGACGTAGAACGGCTTGCCCGCCAACGGGTTGGCCTCGCTGGTGAGGCGGACCTGCGGTGCCGGTGTCGGGGACACCGCGAATCCGGCGACGGCAGCGACGGCGACGAAGGGGGCCAGCCACCGCGCGGCGGTGCGGGCAGCGGAGAACTTCACCTATGGAAAGTTAGTGTGGCTTCGCGATCGGCGCCAATCGCGGATGCGCAGGTCAGCGGCGGAAAATGTGCTGGGCAAACGGCCCACGGCCGGTTCCCACCCGTACTGCTTGCAGGCCCACCCGACGTTCGCGCCGCCCAGCAACCGACCGGATGTAGCCATCGCGCTCAGGCGGTGCCCCGCTGCCGGTTCAACCGCAGCTGCAATCCGTCGATGATGACGTCGAGGCTGAACTCGAAGTCGTCGGCGGTACCGGCGACCGCCCGGTTCGCGATCACCGCACCGAGCAGCGGGAACTGCCCGGCGGCCACCTCCCCGAGCACCCGTGTCACCTCCGAGGTGTGGTGGCTGCGGGACTGGTCGCCGCCGAGCAGGTCACGGGCCGCGGTATAGGCCACCCCCGACACCATGGACAGGATGTGGCCACCGTCCTCGGCGCTGAAGCCCGCCGCGGCCAGCGCGGCGAGCACCCGTTCGGCCAGGCCGAGGCTGTTGCTCCCGCGCAGCTGCACGACGGCGGCGGTGGCCCGCAGGTGCACGACGCCGCGGTGCAGCGCCTTGCCGTAGGCGCGCAGCACGTCGGCCCAGTGCGCGTCCTCGGGCAGCGCGAGATCCCGCAGTTCCGCGTCGAAGAGGTCGGCCACCACCAGTTCCAGCAGGCCTTCGCGATCCCCGACGTAGTAGTTCAGCGAGGTCCGGTCCACGCCGAGGGCATCGGCGACGGCCTGCATGGTCAGGTCCTCCGGGGCGATGGCGCGGGCCGCGGCGACGATCCGCGCGCGATCGATGCGCGGTGGGCGGCCACGGCGCGGCCGCCCGCCCTCGGTCCCGGTCGCCACCCCATGAAGATAGCGGCCACACCATTGCGACGCACGTCACAATCTGTTATTTTTCCACGGGCGTGGATAAATCGTTCGACGAAAGGGCGCGACAACGATGCGTGTCATCCAGTGGACCACCGGCAAAGTCGGAAAGTTGAGCCTGCGAGGCATTCTCGATGACCCACGGCTCGAGTTGGCCGGCGTCTACGCCTACTCCGCGGACAAGGCCGGCATCGACGCCGGCCAGTTGTGCGGGCGCCCGGACACCGGGGTCACGGCGACCGATGACATCGACAAGCTGCTCGCGTCGGCGGCCGATGCGGTGATCTACACACCGTTCATGGCCGATGTCGATCATGTGGTGAAGCTGCTGGAGAGCGGCCTCAACGTGTTGAGCACCAACCTCTTCCTCAACGTCGGCGGCGTGCAGGGGGAAACCCGCGAGGCGCTCGCCGCGGCCTGCGCGCGCGGGAACAGCTCGCTCTACATCACCGGTATCCACCCCGGCTGGGCCAACTCGATCACCACCGCACTGACGGCGGTGTGCCGGGACGTGCGGTCGATCACGATCGTCGAGGCGGCCGACGTATCGGTCTACGAATCCGTGGAAACCTGGGAGATGCTCGGCATCTCCAAACGGGAGGCCTCACCGGACGTGGTCGAGATCGCCAAGCTGGGCATGATCAGCTTCCGGGATTCGGTCGAACGCATGGGTGTCGCACTGGGTTTCGACACCTTCGACAGCATCGACTTCGACATCGAATTCGCCACCGCGTCCGAGACCGTCGACCTGGGCTGGATGCGCATCGAGAAGGACACCATCGCCGCGCTGCGCGGCGGCTGGAGCGCCAAGATCGGCGAGGACACCGTGCTGCGCACCGCCGTCGTCTGGCACCTGACCAAGAAGCTCAACGCGGACTGGGACCTCGACGAGGACCACTACAACATCACGATCCACGGCGAACCCGAGGTGCGCACCCGAATTCGCTTCGTACCACCGGAATCCTGGGGCAACCACGAATGGGACACCATGACCGCGATGCCTGCGGTGAACGCCGTGCACGACATCGTCGCCGCCCCGGCGGGCATCCTCACCCTCAAGGACGTCGGGCTGACCGTCGCCCCGGCCCGGGTCTGGCGGGACAGCTGATCGCTGCCCCGGGCTGCCCCGGCAGGGCAACATCCCGGTGCGGGTGACGGCCGGCCTCCCGCGGTAGCGAGCCGGCAGGTCCTCACGCCGCGATCGACGCGCCGCAGATCCCGCACGCCTCGAACTGCCGGCGTTTCCAGCGCGCGATCGGGATGAAGAACAGAGTGAACTGGTTGAACTGCCGCAGCCGCAACCACTCGGTGGTGTTGTGGCAGCGCGGGCACGTCCGCACCTGACCGGCGCCGAGTGGTTTCTGCTTGGTACCGAAGCCGAACAGGAAGAACATCCCACCAGGGTAGAGCTCGTTTTTACTCGGTACCGTGGGACGCCGGCTCCGAGCGCGGGATGAAGAGGGCGATCACGGTGCACAGTGCGGCAGCGCCCAGGCCGAACAGGAATGCCACCTCGAACCCCTCGGCGCTCGGCACGTCGACCCCGCCGAAGTCGACCGAGTACCGGGCGAGCACAGCGGCGATGACGGCGGCGGCGGTGGCCGTGCCCAGCGAGCGCATCAGGGTGTTGAGCCCGTTGGCCGCACCGGTTTCCGAGGTCGGCACCGCCCGCATGATCAACGTCGGCATGGCGGCGTAACCCAGCCCGATGCCGATACCGATCAGCAGGTTGATCACCAGGATGTGCCCGGCCTGCAGGTCAGACAGCACGGCGATGGCATAGCCGGACGCCATGATCATCGCGCCGGAGACCAACAGCGGTTTGGGACCCCACCGGCGCGACAACCGGCCCGCCACCGGCGACATGGCCAGCATCGCCAACCCAGCGGGCATGAGATGCATGCTCGCCTGCAGCAGTGGCTTGCCGAGTCCGCCGACCTCCGTGGGCAATTCGAGCAACTGCGGGAACGCGATCTGCGAGGAGAACAACGCGAAGCCCATGGCGATCGAGGCGAGATTGGTCAGCAGCACCGGGCGCCGGGCGCTAACCCGCAGGTCCACCAGTGGTTCGCGGATCTTCAGTTCCAGCCAGCCCCACACCAACAGGACCACCAGCCCGCCGGCCAGTGCCACCACCGTGCGCGGTGAGGTCCAGCCCCAGTCGTTGCCCCGCGAGATCGCCAGCAGCACACCGGTCAGACCGATCGCCAGACCGACGATGCCGACACCGTCCACCCGGCCGCCGACGCGCAGATCACTCTCCGGTACCAGCGTGATGATCAAGACGAAGGCGGTGACGCCGAGCCCGGCGGCGAACCAGAACAGCACATGCCAGTCGAAATGCTCTGTGACGAAAGCGCTTATCGGCAGCCCCAGTGCGCCACCGACGCCCAGCGTGGCGCTGACCAGCGCGATCGCCGACCCGAGTTTGTCCGCGGGCAGCGCGTCGCGCAGGATCGCGATACCGAGCGGGATGACGCCCATCCCCATGCCCTGCAATCCGCGGCCGACGATCAACGGGACCACCGTCGGCGAGAGGGCCGCGACCATGGATCCCAGGATCAGCACCCCGAGCAGGATCAGCGCGATCCGGCGCTTGCCGTACATATCGCCCAACTTGCCGGAGATGGGAGTGCAGATCGCGGCCACCAGCAGGGTGATGGTGATGACCCAGGCGGTGTCCCCGCTGGAGGCGTTGAGCAGCTGCGGGAGCTCGCCCTGGATCGGGATGAGGATCGTCTGGGTGAAGGCGGCGGTCATGCCCGCGAAGGCCAGCGGCGACACCACGCGGGCGGCGCGCACGGAGGGCGCCGGCGTACCGGCGGGCGACTCTACCGCCGTCCGTGCCTGCACTGTCATCCGCCCACCCTTCGCCTGCGTACCCCGCCACCGTACCGGCCCTTGAGACTGGGTATCAACTTGTAGTCGCCGTATCGATCCTGACATCAAGCATCAGGATCGGTTACCCTGGGCCGATGACCGCAGGCGTACGTGAGCGCGCGCGACTGGCGCTGCGCACCGAGATCGCCCAGGCGATGAGCCGGCTCTTCGCCGAACGTGGCTTCGACGAAGTGACCGTCGAGGAAGCCGCCGGCGAGGTGGGCATCTCCCGGGCGACGTTCTTCCGCTATTTCGGCTCCAAGGAGGACGCCGTGCTCGCGGCGATCGAGGCCTCGTCGATCGACTACGCGGCGCAGCTGGCGGCGCTTCCCACGATCGAGGGGGAAACCCCCTGGCACCTGCTGCTCCGAACTTTCCAGAGCGCGCTCGGTCACATCAATGGGCATTCCGAACTCGAACGCTCCCGGGTTCGGATGATCAATGCCAACGTGTCCCTGCGCACCCGGATGGCCCAGCGTCGTTTCGCCCACGAAGACGCACTGACCCCCGTTCTGGCGCAGCGGATCACCGATCCCGATGCGGCCCGCCCGATCACCACGGCAGCGTTGGCGGCCCTGGATCTCGCGTGGCGGCGCTGGGCGGACGGCCACGAGCCGACGCTGGCCACCTCCCTGGACCGGGTCTTTGCCCACCTCATGGCCGCGAACACCGCTGTGTCACAGTGACTTCAGGACAAACAGGCTGCCCCTACTCGGCGAGCACCGCCGACACGGCGGCCTGGACGCCCTGCCCGGCGACGACGATCGGCTCGACCGACCGCAACGTCCGGCAGAGCACGAAGGCGCCCTCCAAGGCGGTCAACGTGATCAAGGCCAGCCGCCGACTCTGCTCCTCGCTGATGTCGAGCTGTCCGAACCAGGCGGCCAGGCCGGACAGCCAGCCCTCGAAGACCGTGGCCGACTCCTGGCGGAGCGGCTCATTCGTGCTGGCCACCTCCAGCGCGATGGTCTCGATCGAACATGCCTCGCTGTAGTCCTGCGAGACCATCAGGTCGCCGGCACTCGCGAACAGCGCCGGTATCCCGGTGGCGGGCTCGGTGTGCGCCAATTGAGCCCCGACGTACGCTCCGTAGCGGAGCCCCTCACATCGGATGACCTCGACGGTTATCGCCTCCTTACCGCCGGGAAAGTGGTGGTAGATGGATCCGAACGGGGCCTTGGCCGCACTCGAGATCTGTTTGAGTCCGGTGGCCGCCATGCCCTGGCGCCGGTACAGCTCAGCGGTCGCATTCAGGATCCGGTCACGGGTACCGGGCTCGGCCATCAGATCTCCTCATTGCCTCGCGGGTGGATGCAGCATATCGTGAGGCCCAAATAGAACGATCTATCTAGGAGCGCGCGATGCCCACCGTCGATCTACCTTCCGGTCGCATCGCCTACGGAGATACCGGCGGTGACGGCCCCGTGCTGGTGTTCGGCCACGGCCTGTTGATGGACGGCAGGCAGTGGCGCAAGGTGATCCCGCACCTGAGCGGCTACCGCTGCATCACACCGACGCTGCCGATGGGCGCGCACCCGGAGCCGATGCACCCCGACGCCGACCTCACCGAACAGGGGGTGGCGGGCATCCTGGCCGACTTCCTGGATGCCCTCGAATTGGACGACGTCACGCTGGTGCTCAACGACTGGGGTGGCGGCCAGTTCCTGATCTCCGACGGCAGGGCCACGCGCCTCGGACGGTTGGTGCTCGCATCCTGCACCGCGTTCGACAACTACCCTCCCGCGCCGGCGCGTCCGGCCGCGTGGCTGTGCCGGCTGCCGGGCGGCGGATGGGTGTTATCGAAGCTGATGGGCACCAAGTTCTTTCGGCACAGCAACCGCGCATACGGCGCACTCACCAAGTACGGGGTGCCGGATGCATTGTTCGATGAATGGTTCTCGGCGGCGGTCGAGAACCCGGCCATCCGCCGGGATCTGGTCAAGTTCGCCACCGGTGCGCCGCCGCGACGGCGGCTGCTCGAATTGTCCGAACGGATGCGGACATTCACCCGGCCGGTATTGATCCTGTGGGCCCGCGAGGACCAGATGATGCCCTTGGCGCACGCAGATCGACTGGCGCGGCTGTATCCCGAATCCACCACGGTGATCGTCGAGGACAGCTGGACCTTGATCCCCGAGGATCAGCCCGCGGCCGTGGTCACGGCACTGCGCGACTTCGTGGGCTGATCCGCCGCGCTCAACCGTGCCTCGGCCGCACAGCGGTTTTTGCTGCGCAGCCCTGCGCGTTAACCTGCTGTATCAGCCTTGGCGAGACAAGCAGACAGAAGAGTTGGGCACAGCGATGACCGCAGCAGCAGAAACGACGCCTCTCGAAGACCGCGTCGGGCACTACTACCAGATGGACGACACCTACCTGGTCGGCCGCGAGAAGGTACGTGAGTTCGCGCGCGCCGTGCAGGACTACCACCCGGCCCACTGGGACATCGCCGCTGCGCAGAAGCTCGGGTACTCCGGCCTGGTGGCCCCGCTGACCTTCACCTCGGCCCCGGCCATGGCGTGCAATCAGAAGATGTTCGAGCAGGTCGTCGTCGGCTACGACATGTACCTGCAGACCGAGGAGGTCTTCGAACAGCACCGCCCCATCGTCGAGGGCGATGAGTTGACCATCGACGTCGAACTGACCGCGGTGCGCCGGATCGCCGGCCGTGACCTGATCACCGTGACCAACACCTTCACCGACACCGCGGGCGAGGTCGTGCACACCCTGCACACCACCGTCGTCGGCGTCGGCGCCGAGGAGGTCGACGCCGCCATCCGCCCGGCCGTGGCGAACGTGATGATGCACGGGATCAACATGCTCGGTGCGGACTTCTCCGGGATCGCCTACGAGAAGGCCGTGCGCGAGGATGGTGAGCAGCGCATCGCCCAGGCCGGCCTGACCCGCACGCCGGCGTCCCCGTCGTTCGACGACCTGAAGGCCGGCGACACCCTGCCCGACCATCAGACCCGGTTGTCCCGCGGCGACCTGGTGAACTACGCCGGGGTGGCCGGCGACGCCAACCCGCTGCACTGGGACGAGAAGGTCGCCAAGCTCGCGGGCCAGGAGGACGTCCTCGCCCACGGCATGCTCACCATGGGGCTGGGCGCCAGCTACGCCACCTCATGGACCGGCGACCCGGGCGCGGTGACCCGCTACGCGGTGCGGCTCTCGCAGCCCGCGATCGTGCCGGTCACCGGGACCGAGATCGAGTACACCGGCAAGATCAAGTCGCTCGACCCCGAGACCCGCAGCGGCGTCATCCTCGTCGGCGCGAAGTCCGGGGGCCGCAAGATCTTCGGTCTGGCGACCCTGAACGTCCGCTTCAGCTGAGCCGCTCGGTCACCAGACCGACAGGGTCAGCCCCGCCGTCGAGCTGTTCACGCCCTCGGTGTCGGTGGCGACAATGGTGATCGTCCGGGTGGTCCAGCCGCCCTGGGTGGCGGTGAAGGTGACAGCCTTGAGCGCATCCTCGTATTGCTGCTTGGTCGCGACCCCGGACAGCGTCAAGGTGCGGGTCCCGGCGTCATAGGTCGCCGTGATCGGGGTGCCGGGCATCCCGGTGAACGACAGGGTGTCCCCATCCTTACCGAACGTGGTGACCCGCACGACGACCTGCTGCAGGTGGCTGGAGTCGGCGTCGACGATGCTCACCGAGGCCACCGGCGTCACCGGCGAATCCCCGATCGTGTACGACTTGCCGCCCACCGGCGTGACCAGCGACGGCAGCCGCGACGGCGAGGACACCGTCACGGTGACGAACCCGGGCGCCACGTTGTTCACCCCGTGTTCGTCGGTGGCCGAGATCGACAGTCCGCGCACCAGACCCGCGCCCTGGGTGGCCGAGAAGGTCACCGCCTTGAGGGCCTGCTCGTACTCCGCCAGCGTGCCCAGCCCTGACAACGTCAGGGTGCGGGTGGCCGCGTCCCAACTGCCGACGATCGGGCTGCCCTGCGGGGCAACGTAACCCAGCACATCGCCGGACTGGGCGAGGGTCGAGATCCGCACCGTCACCTTGGACAGCCGGCCGGAGTCCGCATCGACGATGTCGATGGCGCTGACGATCTTGGCCGGGTTGCCGTCCAGGGTGAACCCACCGCCGGCGATCGGGGTGACCAGCGGCGGCAGCGTCGGCACCGACCAGACGCTCACCGTCACGAATCCGGGCGCGACGTTCTCCACCCCGTCCTCGTCGGTGGCCGAGATCGCGATACCGCGCACCAGACCGGCGCCCTGGGTGCCCGAGAAGGTGACCGCCTTGACCGCGTCCTCGTACTCGGCCAGCGTGGCGTCCCCGGTCAGGGTCAGCGTGCGGGTGGCCGCATCCCAGCTGCCGATGATCGGATTGTCCTGCGGGGCAACATAACCGAGTACGTCGCCGGCCTGGGCAAGCGTCTCGATGCGCAGCGTCACCTTGGACAACCGGCCGGAGTCCCCATCCACGATGTCGATCGCGGACACGATCCGGGCCGGGATGCCACCCAGGGTGAAGCCACCGCCGGCGATCGGAGTCACCAGCGGCGGGAACTTGGTCTCCGGCCATACCGCGACGGTGACGAACCCGGGCGCGATGTTGTCCACATCGTCCTGGTCGGTGGCCGAGATGGAGATCCCGCGCACGAGGCCGGCGCCCTGGGTCGCGGAGAAGTTCACGGCCTTGATCGCCTGCTCGTACTCGGCCAGGGTGGCATCCCCGGTCAATGTCAGCGTCAGGGTGTCCCCGTCCCAGGAGCCCACGATGGGGCTGCCGGTGGGCGCGTTGTAGGACAACGCATCTCCGGCCTGCGGCAGCGTGGCGATCTTGATGACCACGCGCTTCAACCCGAGGGTGTCGCCGTCGACGATGTCGACCGTGGACACGATGGGGGCGGGATCCTTGCCGAGCTGGTATCCGCCACCGACGATGGGCGTCACCAGCGGCGGGTGCTGCAGGACCGGGTCGACGTTGACCGGGATGGTCACGGTGAGGTTGTCGGCCTGGGCGATGCCGAGGAAGCGGGTGACCTTTTCCACCACGGCCTGGATCTGACCGAGCACGCCGGGCAGATGCTCGGAGTCGTCGTGGATGACGATCTTGAAGCTGTCCGTCAACCCTTGGCCGGTGACCAGCGACCACGGCGTGTAGACGAACTTCCCGCTGAGCAGATCCCGGTACACCCAACCGTGTTCGGGCTGGATGATCTCGTAGGTCAGTACGTCGCCGTTGGGGTCGGTGGCGTTGAGGTCGATGTAGACCTGGCCGAGCAGGTTCTGTTCGTAGACGATCGGGCCCGCGATCGGGGTCCGGTTGACAAACGTGTGGCTGATCTGTCGGGCCACCCAGGCCATCATGCTGTTGACCAGCAGCTCCAGCGGGTTGGCGAGCGCACTGCGGGTGTTCAGGGTGGCGCTGGCGGCGGTCATTTTCGGGGTGACCGCACCGATCGTGGTCTGGGTGTCCCCGACCTCGGGAGCGGGAGCCACCTCGGTGGTGACCGGCGCCGCCACGGGCGCGGTGTCGGCATCGGTGTCCACCGGCGGGGTGGCCTCGGCGGCGGGCTCCGGTGCCGCCTGCACGACGGCGGTGACGGCCGTCTCGACCTGCATCGGCTCGACGACGCGCGCGTAGGCCCGCGCCTTGCGGTTCTTGGCGCCGCCGGTCGCCTCGTCCGCGACGGCCTCGGATTCGGGCTCGGCCGGCGCATCGTCGATGTCGGGGGTCGCTTCGATCGGATCCGAGGACTCGACGGGCTCGGCGACGTCGACGGGGTCGGCCTCGTCGGTGACTGACCCGGACTCGGGCCCATCCGGCGGGGTCAACTCGGCGCTGTCGTCGGACGCTTTATCCGCGTCCGCGTCCGCGTCCGCGGCGGTGGTCGGCTTGGTGGCGGTCCGGGGTCCGCGGTTGCGGTCGGTCGCCGCGCGGGAATCGGTGACCGAAGAGTCGTTGTCCGATGAGGACGCGGACTGGGTGCTCGCGCTCGTACCGGTGTCGGCGTACGCGGGCTGCGCGGAGTCGGCGATCGCGAAGCCGACACCCAGCGAGACCGCCAGTGCGCCGACCCGGCCGACGTGCAGTCCGAGGGTCGAGGCGGATGCGCGCGCATGCCGGGCGGCACTGCCGGTCTCACCCGGAGTCAGGAGCTCCTTGGCCATCCAGAAGTGCTCGTTGGGTCCGTAGGCACGGTGACGGGCAGGGGCAGCGCACATGGTGATGACTCCATCGATCGGTCGGTGCCCCCGATTCGGCTCGGCCGGCCGTGGAAGGTCTCCCCTCCGTCCACGACGGGGTACTGCTGCTCGGCCACGCCGAGAAATGTAGAGGTAATTACGCTCCGCCGGTAGCGATATCCGTTAATTGCTTGCCCAGGCAAGCATTAAGCTAATCGATATGGCCCCTGGTATCCCCTCCTGAACAGCAGTTCATTGGGTCGTTCGGCAAATATACACATGCGTCAACCTTGTGGCCACGTCGCCATGCCGGACGGCCCACCGGGTGCCCGGCATCGCGGCGGCTCGGCCCGTCCGGACGCCCGGCACCGATCCGCGGCTTCGGAAAGAAGTTCCCGGCCGTCTGTGCCCAAGCCGAGAAAGTGCACGTCGAATCTGGTTAGCTCTGCAGGTCAGGCCCACCACTCCCGGTGACCTGAAGACGTCGGGCAGCCCGCCCGAAGACCGATACGAAGGAGCCGCACAATGTCGCTCAATGTCCGCCGCACGGTCGCCGGAATCCTGGGAGCCGGCGCATTCACCGGCGCGACGCTGTTCGCCGCCCTCCCCACCGCGTTCGCCGAGCCCGTCCCGCCGCCGAACTGCACCGCCGCCGATCTGGCCGGGATCAACTCCGGCGTCTCCGCGGCCACCTCGGCCTACCTGTTCACCCACCCCGAGGCCAACAACTTCTTCACCGGCCTGCACGGTCTGCCGCACAACGAGATCGAGGCGAAGGTCGACGAGTACTTCACCGCAAACCCGCAGACCGCTGCGGAACTGAAGAACATCCGGAAACCGCTGCAGGACGCGCGCATTCGCTGCGGCGATGTCGACAGCGATGGCGACGTCGACATCCTCTGAGTCCAGCGGTAATCAACCAGTTCGCTTCACCCATTCAAGGAAAGGGATCCCTGTGATCAACTCACGTTGGACCACCGCCGCCCTGCTCGCCGCCGCGGGCGCCGCCGGCGCGATCATCGCCGCCCCATCGGCTTCGGCCGAACCCACCAACTGCACCAACGCCGGCAACATCGTCTCCGGCACCAGCACCGTCTGCCAGAGCCCGGGCAACGCCCAGATCACCAGCTCCCCCGGGCAGCTCGGGGAGACCCAGTGGGGCATGTGGCCCTGGGGCTACGGAGGTTACGGCGGCATCGGCATCCTGTAGCCGGTAGCGCCTCTCACAACGACAGCGGTCGCAGCGGGAACCGTATGGTTCTGCTGCGACCGCTGTCGTGTGTCCGGGTACTAGTTGCGTACCGAGGTATCCACGCGCGGCACCTTCACCCGGGGGAACAGCTGATCCCGCCACGGGTAGTTACTGTCGTTGTCGTAGACGCCGGAACCCGGGCTCAGGGCAACGACATCGTGCACGTCCACCGCGGCCTGGGCCGGGCCCGCGAAGCCGATCACCGCCGCCGACAATGCGCCGACGATCCCGCCCACCAAACCGATTCCGAGCTTCTTCACCGATCTCGCCTCTTCCCGTTTTCGTAATCCTGTGGGGTGTAACAGGGCGGACCGCGCGTTTGTTTCCTCAGCCGTAGCTCGCGTCCAGGAATCGGCTGCGCACCTCGGGCGGCGGGATCGGGCAGGAGTCATATCGGCCGCCGACTTGATAGCGCACCGCGGCGAACGCGGCGTACAACCGGTCGCGGACGAACGCCGGGACCACCCGCGCCGCGCGGGCCAGCTTCCAGTACCCGCCCAGATAGTCGGCCACCTCCAGCAGGCCGGTGGTCTCGGTGCTCACGGTTTCGTCCGGCCGATTCGGATTACGCACGAACACAACCGAATCCAGCCCTTCCAGGCGCGGGTGCCGGGTGATGATGTCGCGGGCGACGTCGCTGTCGAGGGCGGCGAATCGCAGCGTGCCGCGGTGGTCGAACCGCAGAATGGTGCGCACCGCACTGTTGCACACCCCACATACCCCGTCGTACAGCAGGATCGGTGCGTTCGGTGTGGCGTTCATCTGCCCTCCCTAGTCGTCGCAGTCTTCCACCGTCGCGGTGGCCACCGCATCGATGACGTCGGAGATCTCGTCGCGGCGCTGCCAGGCGGCGCGCTGCCGTTGCGCCCCGTTGCCGCGTTCCAGTAGCCGGCCCAGCCCGTCGCGGACGAACTCGTAGTCGCCGACCGTGCGCAGCGCCGGAGCGACCCGGTCGATCAGGGCGCCCAGCAGGTCCACGGCGGGAGCGGTGTGGTCCCCGTTGGCGGAGAACGGGTCCACCGCCGGCCCGTCGAGCCCGTAGCGCGCCGAACTCCAGTAGGCGGCCGCGAGTTCATGTGCCCGGATATCGGGGACGGGTTCGCCGCGCTGCTCCTCGTCCAGGGCCGTCATCACCGCGGCACGGGTCAGGGTGGCGTGCAGCACGGTATCGGCGACGGTGGCGGGCACATCGGCCACCCGCACCTCGACGGTCGGGAAGTTGGCCGACGGCCGGATGTCCCAATAGACCATGCCGTCGTCGAGCATCGCGCCGATGTCCTGCATGCGCTGCACCGCGGCGTCGTAGTCCGCGGCGGAGTCGAAGTGCGGGGGCGGGCCCGCGCTGGGCCACCGCGACCACAGCACCTGCCGGAAGCTGGCATAGCCGCTGTCGGCGTTGCGGTAGATCGCGGAGTTGGCGGTCAGTCCGAGCAGCAGCGGCAGCCACGGCCGGAGCCGGTTGCTCACCCGGATCGCCGCCTCCCGGTCCGGGACCGCGACGTGCACATGACAGCCGCAGATCCCCTGCTCGTGCGCGATCATGCCGAATCGGTCCGCGATCCGCGCGTAGCGCTCGGCGTCGGTGATCGGGAACCGATGGGGCACCGTCGGGGGCAGTCCGGAAGCCAGCAGCCGGGCGCCGGCCTTGTCCGCCGCGACGCTGGTGATCCGGCGCAGACGGGTGAGCTGGGCGCGCAGATCCTCGACGTTGTCGGCCACCTCGGTCGCGGTTTCGACCTGACAGCTGGTCAATTCGAGCTGGAGGTCGACACCGTCGTCCTCGGCGAGCACGGCCACCCGGGTGTTGAGTGGGACGGGCTCGCCGCAGTCCGGGTCGACGAGAAGGAACTCCTCCTCGACGCCGAAGGTGGGATGGTCGGCCATGCTCTCCTCGAACCGTGTCGTGTCCGTGATCGGATAGCTGATGTGCCCGGTTCTGACGATACGGAAACGTGAGCCGCGCCCCCCGCCGTAGCCTGATCGGATGGGATCTGCGCACGTCAGCCGGCGTGAACGCAGCCGTCTCGTGCGCGCGGTGCGGTTGTGGCGCACCCGCGATCCGCGCACATTCCGGGACAAGGTGCGCTACAAGATGCTGCGCGACCACCGCGATCTCGTGGTGACGTTCGCGGACAAGGCCGCGGTGCGCGATTACATCGCGAGAATGGTTGGGCACCAATATCTTCCGAAGCTCTACGCACTCGCCGACGACCCGTCGGAGCTCTACACCGCGGCACTGCCCGCGACATTCGTGGTGAAGCCCACACACGGCAGCGGCGCGGTCATCGTGGTCTCCGAAGATGCCCCGGTCGACGCGCGGCTGCCCAGCGAACCCGGCGACTGGTCCTACCGGCATGTCCGGCCGGAATTCGCGGATCGGCGGGACATCGTGCGGATCGGGCGAGGGTGGGTGGCCCAACTCTACGGTCGGGGACCGAACCGGGAGTGGGTGTACGGGCGGGTACCGCGGCGGGTCATCGTCGAGGAACTGCTAACCGACGCCGACGGGGCGATCCCCGATGACTACAAGTTCTTCGTCTTCCACGGCCGATGCGCCTACGTTCAGGTCGACGGCGGCCGGTTCGGTCGGCGCACCCAGGATTTCTTCCGGCCCGACTGGGAGCACCTACCGCTGCGCGGCGGGCCGCCGTGGGCCACCCCGCGGCCCGGGAAACCTCCGCAACTGGCCGAGATGATCGGTATCGCCGAACGTCTGGGGGCCGAGACCGACTTCGTCCGCGTCGATCTGTACTACGTGGGCGGGCGGGTGGTGTTCGGCGAGCTGACCAGCTTTCCCGCCGCCGGGGACAGCCCGTTCGATCCGGAGTACTTCAACGAGGAGTTCGGCCGGCACTGGACCGTTCCACGCCGGTACCGCGAATCACGCTTGGGAAGCTCCTCGGTGGGGCATCCGGTGCCCATGACTGATCAGACACCCCCACCCGGACCCACCGACCAGGGCCGCACCGGCGGTATGGCCACCCGCGAGGTGGCCCCGGACGTGGTGGAGAAGCATCGCCGGGAGTCGGTGCCCGAGGACGCCACCGAGGTCACCGAGGAGCAGCGCGTCGAACAGCGCCAACTCGACCACCAGGACGACGACCCGGACGCGCCCGGCGCACATCAGGACCGTCACAAGCTGGCCGACGAGACCTGATCCACGCGGCTTCTCGACACGCATATAGTGCTGCGATGCTCTTCTCGCTGGCCGCCGACGCCCGGCCGCACGCCGAGGAGCTCATCAAGAAGTCCCGCTTCATCGCCCGCGTGCGCCGGGTGGACTCCGAGGCCGCGTTCACCGCGTTCCTGACCGAGGTCCGCGAGCTCGAACGCGGGGCCGGCCACCACTGCTACGGCTGCGTCATCGGCGAGGAGGAGGAGAGCCGGATCGAGCAGTTCTCCGACGACGGCGAACCCGGTGGCACCGCCGGCGCCCCGATCCTGGCCGCCCTGCACGGGCGTGGCCTGGTGAACGTGGCGGCGGTGGTGTCGCGGTACTACGGCGGAATCAAACTGGGGGCCGGCGGTCTGGTCCGCGCCTACTCGGGCACCGTGATCGCTGCGCTGGAATTTGTCGAGCTACGGCCGCGGGTGCGCGCCCAGCTGTTCCGGCTCGCGGTGCAGCACGCCACGGCCGGCTGGGTGGAGGCCGAGCTGCGCCGCCGGGGTATCGAGGTGGTCGACGTCAATTATGCCGAGCGGGCC
The DNA here is from genome assembly GCA_900078775.1 of Mycolicibacterium aurum. Lineage (GTDB taxonomy): Bacteria > Actinomycetota > Actinomycetes > Mycobacteriales > Mycobacteriaceae > Mycobacterium > Mycobacterium aurum_A. The sequence continues at coordinate 4,954,145 of LT549889.1, read as the reverse complement.
ACTCTCACCGTGACGACCGACAATCCGACCTTGCTGGAGTCGGCGGTCGCCGAGATCACCTCCGGTGCAGTGCAGTTGGTGCCGGCGGGTCACGTCTGGCGGTAGCGGCGTCAGCCGGACAGTACGGCGTCGCCGAACCAATGGCACAGCAGCAGAGCGACTTCCACGTCGAGCCGGTCCTCGGTGATGGGCCGGCCACGGCGTTCGACGGCGCGGGAGACCCGGTACTTCACCGAATTGAAGTGCAGGTGCAGTTGCGCGGCGGCGGCCTTGAAACTCGACCCGGCGCGCAGGAATACCCGCAGGGTGTCCCGTAACCGGGCGTCCCCTTCACCATTCGACGCCAGTGGCCCCAGCACCTCGGCCACCCAGGCCCGCGCCTCGCCCAGGTCGTGCCCGGCCAGCCCGGCCAGCACCACCCCCGGCTCGGCGGCGCTCACCGGCCGCTGTGCGCCTGCCGAGAGCATCACCGCCCGGGTGAGTTGGGCCTGGCGGTGTGAGCGCCGAAACCCGGACACCCCCGGCAACGGGCGGCCCACCGCGACCCGTAACACCGGGTGGTCCGGTGCCGGCGGGAACTGCTCGGACACCGGGATCCACGCCCACCCGGTCAATCTGTCCGCCGGCACGAACAGTGCGCGTTCGCCGGTGTCGACGGCCGCCGCGTAATCGTGCACATACCGCTCCATGACCGCCAGGGTGTCGTCGGCGGCGTTCTCACACCACAACACCAGCGCCAGATGGGTCCGCCGGAGCGGGTAACGCAGCGCCGCCGATGTCGCGTCGATGTCCACCTGGTCGTCACCGTCCAGAACGGCGCGAATCTCGTCGGCCTGCAGGCGGTTCCGGCTCTGCTGCCAGCGGTCGTACTCCTGCTGGTAGGTGCTGAGCACCTGCTGGGTGATCCAGTCGATGTAGCGGAAGGTCACCGCGAGGATCTCGTCGAACACGTCGAGCCGGCGCGCCTCATCGAATTCGGCCGTGCGGATCTCCTCAAGCAGAATCTTGAGCACCTCCTGATGGCCGAGGCGGTAGGCGCGCACCAACGCGTTGGCCGGCACATTGCGTTGGGCCAGCCGCCGGGCGTACTCCAGGGCCGCCGTCGGCGCCTCGACGTGCTCCACCGGGATGCCGTGCCTGATCGCGGAGAAGACGGTGTCGATATTGGCGGCGACGTTGTCGCGCAGCAGTTGCACCAATTGGGCGTCCCCGCGCAGTTCGGCGACCTCCCCGACCAGCACCCGCTGGGTCCGCACGGTGACCGCATCGAGGGTGTCGGTGAGCCGAGCGACGACGGTCGCCGCCGATGCGGCCACCGAACGGTCCGGGGAATGTTCCATGCGGGCACCTTACTTGTTCCCGGGAGACAAATCAGAGCCGCAGTTTGATGTCGTGGACACGTCGATTTTGGTGCTCACGATTCTTATCGTTGCCGACATCCGCGACCCCGGGAGCCCTCATGACGATCACCGCAGCAGTCGAAGAGTCCACCCGCACCGCACCGGAACGCCACCCGCTGCCGGATCCGGGTGCCCGGGTCCCGCGACTGGCCGTGCCGACCGTCGCGCTGCTCCTGGCCGGCTGGTCGGCGTTCCTGGCGTCCACGGTCGGCTACCTACAGGGCTGGTGGCCGACTGCGGGCACCGTCGGGGTCAACGCCGCGGTGATCTTCGTGATGTTCACTGTCAGCCACGACGCCATCCACTACGCGGTGAGCAGCACCCGGTGGGTCAACACCATGGTCGGGCGATTGGCCTTCATTTTGGTGGTGCCGATCATCTCGTTCCCCACCTACGCGTTCGTGCACATCGAGCACCACCGGCACGCCAATGACGACGAGCACGACCCCGACGCCTGGGCCTCGCACTCCCGGTGGTGGCAGATGCCGTTGCGGTGGCCGTTCCCGGAGTTGCTGTACGGCCCGTTCATCCTGCGCACCGCGCGCAGCCGACCCAAGCCCGAAGTCGCCGAGACCGTCGGGATGCTGATCCTGAGCCTGGTTGGGCTCACCGTCGCGATCGCGTCCGGGCACTTCTGGACGCTGGCGGTGGTGTTCCTGATCCCGCAGCGGATCGGACTCGTCCTGCTGGTGTGGTGGTTCGACTGGCTGCCGCATCACGGGTTGGCCGACACCCAGAGACAGAACCGGTACGGGGCCACCCGGGCCCGGGTCGGCATGGAGTGGCTCTACACCCCGCTGATGCTGTCACAGAACTACCACCTGGTGCATCATCTACACCCCTCGGTGCCGTTCTACCGATACCGCGACACCTGGGACCGCAACGAGGCGGCCTACCTGGACCGCGAGGCCGCGATCACCACGGTGTTCGGGCGACACCTGAACGCGGGCGAGTACCGGGAATGGAAGCGGCTCAACGGTCGACTCGCCCGGCTGCTGCCGGTGCGCACGCCGGCCCGGTCCAGCGCCCCGCACGCGGTGGCACACCGGATCCCGGTGGCCGCGGTCGATCCGATCACCGCCGACAGCACCCTGGTGACCTTCGCCGTCCCCGAGGCACTGCGCGATGCATTCCGGTTCGAGCCCGGTCAGCACGTCACCGTCCTGGGCGCTGAAGGGATCCGACGCAGCTACTCGATCTGCGCACCCGCGACCCGCGCCCAGCTGCGCATCGCGGTGAAACACATTCCGGGCGGCGCATTCTCGACCTACGTGGCCGAGGACCTCAAGGCCGGCGACGTGCTGGAGCTGATGACCCCCACCGGCCGGTTCGGCGCACCGCTGGACCCGCTGGCCCGACGGCACTACGTCGGTCTGGTGGCCGGCAGCGGGATCACCCCGGTGCTGTCGATCCTGGAGACGGTGCTGGCCATCGAGACCGAGAGCCGGTTCACCCTGATCTACGGCAACCGCACCCGGGAGTCGACGATGTTCCGGCAGGACCTGGCGCGACTGGAGTCGCGTTACGCCGACCGGCTGGAGGTCAAATACGTTCTGTCCCAGGAGCCGCTGCACAGCCCGGAACTGCGCGGCCGGATCGACACCGAGAAGCTGCGGCAGTGGCTGGGCGACACCCTGCACCCGGATACGGTCGACGAATGGTTCCTCTGCGGTCCGCTCGACATGAGTTCGGCCGCGCGGGCGACGTTGATCGATCACGGTGTAGTGGCGGACCGTATCCATCTGGAGCTGTTCACCGGCTACCCGTCGACCGATGTCGGCGACGGTGACTATGCAGCCGCCACAGTGACTTTCACGCTTTCCGGGCGAAGCGCCACGGTCGATCTCGCCGCCGGTGACTCGATTCTGGAGGGCGCACTGCAGGTCCGCGGCGACGCGCCGTATTCCTGCCTGGGCGGCGCCTGCGGCACCTGCCGGGCCAAGCTCGTGCGGGGCACCGTGGAGATGGACCAGAACTTCGCGCTCGGCGCCGCCGAACTCGCCGCCGGATACGTGCTGACCTGCCAGGCGCATCCGACCAGCCCAACGGTATCGGTCGACTACGACGCATAGCCCCCTAATCTGGGTCCGTGCACACCGCCGACAATGAGCTGATCACCCGGGTTCGCCGCGAGTTGGCCGCCGCCGGCGCCCCGGAGCGGGCGGTCGACATGCAGCGGTATATGAAATCGGTGATGCCCTTTCACGGTGTCCGCCGCCCCGAGGTGCGCAGCATCTGCCGCATTATCTTCGACGAGCATCCGCTGAGTTCAGAACGCTCCGTCGATGCCACCGTCGGGCAGTTGTTCACCACCGCCGGCCGACGCGAAGAGCACTACGCCGCCTTGCAACTCGCTCGGCACCGGCGCTACCGGGCGTACCAGACGCCGGCCCGGGTCCCGCTGTACCGCACGCTGATCGAGATCGGCGCGTGGTGGGACACCGTCGACGAGATCGCCGCCAACCTGATCGGCCCGATCCTGCTGTCCCATCCCGACCAAGTGCGCCCGACGATCGTCGAATGGGTCACCGACCCGAACCGGTGGCTGCGCCGCACCGCGATCATCGCCCAGCTGGCGGCCAAGCAGCACACCGACCGGGACTTGCTCACCGACGCGATCGACGCGAACACCGCAGACCCCGACTTCTTCATCCGCAAGGCCATCGGCTGGGCGCTGCGCCAGCACGCCAGGACCGACCCGCAGTGGGTGCGGGACTTCGTGGCCGCACGCGAGGACCGGCTGAGCGGTCTGTCGAAACGTGAGGCCCGCAAACACCTCTAGACGGGTGGCGGGTCGGCCTCGTAGTGGGCGCGGTTGCGGGCGCCCCTACGGGCTGCCCGGAATGACCGGCGGGACGAAATCGAAGGTCATCCCGAGCAGCCAGACCAGCAGGAGGACCACCGGCAGGTGAAAGATGAACTGCAGGAACGTGAATCCCACCAGGTGCCGGGCCCGCAGGCCGAGCACCGCCAGCAGCGGCAGCATGAAGAACGGGTTGACCAGGTTCGGCACCGCCTCGGCCACGTTGTAGATCTGCACCGTCCAGCCCAGGTTCATCTGTACATCGGTGGCCGACTGCATGACATACGGCGCCTCCACCAACCACTTACCGCCGCCGGACGGGATGAAGATGCCCAGCACGACGGTGTAGAGGCCGATCACCACCGCGAACCACCCGGCGCCGACGTTGGTGAACAGTTCGGCCAGCCGATCCGAAACCGTCAGTCCGCCTCGGCCTTCGGCCCGGGTGATGATCGCGGCCATGGCGGCGTACAGCGGGAACTGCACCAGGATGCCTCCGACCGCGGGCACGGCGTTGGCGACGGCCTGCAAAAACTGCCGCGGCGTTCCGTGCAGCACCAGGCCCAGGATGAGGAACACCAGCAGGTAGCCGTTGAGGCTGCTCACCGTCGTCAACACGGGCTTGGTCAGCAGCTGGGAGATCAACCAGCCCACCGTCATCAGCCCCGCCAGCACCGGTAACACCCGGCTGTACTCCAGCCACTCCCCCGGCCGGGACCGCGGCGGCACCGGCTCGGTCGTGTCGTCCAGATCCACCTCGAGATCCTCTGCGGTGGTGATCGCCGCCCCCGTCGGCGCCGAGAAGTGCGCGATCACCACGGTCAGTGCGATGAGAATGACGCACATCAGCAGCGACTGCCAGGTGAAGATGGTGGTGCCGAAATCCAGCACCCCGGTGATCTCCAGCAGTTCGGGTGGCAGCGAGGAGGGGGTGGCCTGCAACTGGGCGGCCGAGGAGGACAACCCCAGCGCCCACACCGCACCCACCCCCATGAACGCGGCGGCGCCCAGCGCCCGGTAGTCCACCCGCAGGTCGGCGCGGCGGGCGATCGCCCTGGCCAGCAGACCACTGAAGACCAGGCTGAGCCCCCAGTTCAGGAACGAGACCGTCATCGACAGGAAGGCCACCAGACTGACCGCGGTCCGCGCCGAGGCGGGCAGGGTGGCCAGCCGGTCGATCAGCTTGGCCACCGGCGGGGAGGTGGCCACCACGTATCCGGTCAGCACCACCATGGCCATCTGCAGGGTGAACGCGGTCAGGTCCCAGAACCCGCCGCCGAAGGCGTCCACGACGCCCTGCGGGGAGGCCCCGTTGGCCAGGGCCGCTACCGAGACCAGCACGACGCCCGCCAGCGCCACCACATACGCGTCCGGAAACCACTTCTCCGTCCACCCGGCCAGCGACTGGGCGACCCGCGCCAGTCCCTTCTCCGCGTCGGTCCCCTTGGCGGCAGTGGTCATTCGATCTCCCCCTTCTGGCGTGCACGTCATCGCAGGACTACCGACCCCTACCGTGGCAGCCCGCCAGGTGCACCGCACCGGATTCGGCCACCGCAAACAGATCGCGACATATCGGCCGCGAGTGGGTACCCCTCCCCCCATGACGCACACACCGAGCGGTGGCAGCGCCGCAGACACGTCGAAGAAGGCGAAGCCGGACGCCGTCGTCATCTTCGCTCCGCTGCCCGTCCTGACCGTGACGGTGGAGGACCGATCCGGTTCCCCCGACATCCATGTGCACGCCGGCGGACAGGGCGTGTGGCAGTCCCGCATGGTGTCCTCGCTCGGAGTCCCGGTCGTGCTGTGCGCGGCCCTCGGCGGTGAGACCGGTGATGTGCTGGGGCATCTGCTGCCGATCCCGGACGTCACCGCAAACACCGTCCCGGTCAGCGCCCGCAACGGCTCCTACGTGCACGACCGGCGCAGCGGTTCCCGGGAGGTCATCGCCGAGAGCCCGGGCATTCCGCTGGACCGTCACGAGATCGACTCCCTCTACGAGCTCACTCTGACCGAGGGATTGCGGCACGGCTGGGTGCTGTTGTCCGGACCTCAGGAGGACGACGTGCTGCCCGCCGATCTCTACCGGCGGCTGGCCACCGATCTCGGCGCGAACGGGTGCAAGGTGGCGGCCGATCTCTCCGGCGAACGCCTGGAGGCGGTGCTGGCCGGCAAGCCCTACCTGATCAAGGTGAGCCACGAGGAGCTTCTCGACGACGGTCGCGCGAAATCTGAGGACGCCAAGGACCTCGTCGCCGCGATGCGCGCCATGCGCAAGGACGGCGCCGGCACCGTCGTGGTGTCGCGGTCGGGTGCCGCACCCGCCCTGGCCCTGCCCGCCGACGGCGACGACGTCTTCGAGATCGAGATGCCCAAGCTGGAACCCGCCGACTCCGCGGGGGCGGGCGACTCGATGACCGCCGGCATGGTCGCGGCGCTGGCCGGCGACCGGCCGGTGCACGAGGCGCTGCAGGTCGGTGCGGCGTGCGGCGCGCTGAATGTGGTGCGGCACGGCCTGGGCACCGGCGGGGCACGGGCGGTGAACACCCTCGCCGAACGGGTCGAACTGCGGCGGTGGAAGTAGCCGGCGATGACGGGAGGACGACACGTGCGACGCGCACTGGTGACCAATGACGACGGTATCGATTCGCCCGGACTGCACGCGCTGGCCGCGGCGGCGGCGCGGGCCGGTCTGGAGGTGATCGTGGCGGCACCCGTCGAACAGGCCAGCGGTGCGAGCGCCGCCCTGAGCGCGGTCCGCCGGGACGGCCGCACCGTGGTGGAGCGCCGGGACCTGCCGCAGCTCGACGGCATGGAGGCCTGGGCGGTGCACGCCCAGCCCGGGCACATCGTCGCCGCCGCGCTCAACGGGTGGTTCGACCCAGCACCCGACGTGGTGCTGTCCGGGATCAACCATGGCGCGAACATCGGTCGCGCCGTGCTGCATTCGGGCACGGTGGGCGCGGCGCTGACTGCGAAGATCAATGGCACCCGGGCGGTGGCGGTCTCCCTGGACGTCGCGCTGTATCCCACCGGGGAACGGCACTGGGCCAGCGCCGCCGGCCTCCTCGCCCCGGTGCTGGAAATGGTCTTCGAGGCACCGGAGGCCACCGTGTTGTCGCTGAACGTGCCCGACCGCCCGGCCGGGGATCTGGGCCCGATCCGCCACGCCCGGCTGGCTCGGGGCGGCGCGGTGCAGACCCGGGTGCAGGACATCCGCGACGGCGATCTTCGGTTGGCGGAGATCGAGATGTCCGATGTGCCAGAGGAGGGCACCGACAGCGCGCTGCTGGCCGCCGGGCACCCCACGCTGACCGCGTTGCGATCGGTGGACGCCGACGACGATGAACTGGTGCCCAGATGGCTGGGCGGCGACGCGCGTTGCGGCGCAAGGTCCTGACGCAGGCCCGCCACGTCCCCGCTCACGAGCACACCTCACGGCTGACTTCACCGCGCGCCCGGAGTCCGCGGATCCGGTGCCGTCCGGCCGGCCCCGCACTACCGTCGAGCGGGTGTCGATTCGGCGGGCGGGTGCCGCGGGGCTGCTGGCGTTCGCGGTGCTGGCGGCCTGTGGGGATCCGGCGGCGGACACCCCGCCGCGCGCCGAGCCGCCCGCGCCGGCCGCGGCCGTCCCGGTTCCGGCGCCGACGATCCCGGCCGTCACGCCCGGCACCGACTTCGCCGCGGTGACCCACCTCGTACAGGACGCGGTCGCCGCGCGCCGGCTGCCGGGCGCCGTCGTGCAGATCGGGCATGCCGGCGACATCGTCTACCGGCAGGCGTTCGGGTCCCGCAAGCTCGACGGCGAGCCCGGCTTGGACGGGTCCCCGGCGCCCGCGGAACCGATGACCGAAGACACCCTGTTCGACCTGGCCTCGCTGACCAAGAGCCTCGCGACCTCGACCGCGCTGCTCCAACTGGCCGAACGGGGTCTGGTCGACATCGACGACCCGGTGCAGCACTATTTGCCGGCATTCAACCCGACACCCGACCCGCGCCGCGCCCGGGTGACGCTGCGCATGCTGGCCACCCACTTTTCCGGCATCGCAGGCGATCTCAGTCTGGACGGGCCGTGGGGCCTGGACCGGCCCGCCAAGGAAGAGGGTGTACGCCGGGCGCTAGGGGCGTGGGTGGTGTTCGAGCCCGGGACGGTCTTCCACTACTCGGACATCAACTTCATCCTGATCGGCGCGATCATCGAGAACCTCACCGGTGAGCCCTTGGACCGCTACATCACCGAGCGTGTGTTCGCGCCACTGGGCATGGCCGATACCCACTACCTGCCGGTGGCCAAAGTGTGTGGCCCGCACCGTGTTCGGGGCGCCGCCGTCACCCTCGATGGTCACGCACCGTGGACGGGCCGATGCCCGGCGGGCACCTGGAGCACCGGGCTGCTGGCCCGGGTGGCACCGACCGCGCTGGACGAGGACACCCCGGATCTCAACCCGGACTACGGGTTTCCGCTGCGCGGCACCGTGCACGACCCGACCGCGCGCCGGATGGGCGGGGTGACGGGCAGCGCAGGCGTGTTCTCGACCGTCCACGATCTCGGCCGGTTCGCCCAGGCCCTGCTCGACCGGCTGGCCGGGCGTCCCAGCGCCTTCCCGCTGACCCGGGCCGGTGCGGCGACGATGACCACACCACAGCAGCCCGGGCACTCCCCCGAGCAGCTGGTCGCGGCCAATGACGCTGTCCGCCAGGACCGTCGGGCGGGACACGCACCGAGCTATCCGGCCATCCCGGGGCAGGACCTGCGCGGTCTGGGCTGGGATATCGACACGCCCCATTCCCGTCCCCGCGGCACGCTGTTCCCGGTCGGAAGTTTCGGTCACACCGGTTTCACCGGGGTGACGCTGTGGATCGATCCGGGCTCGGATACCTATGTGGTGGTGCTGGCGAACGTGATCCATACCCGCGGCGGCCCACCCATCGCCGGGCTCAGCGGCGCGGTGTCCACCGAGGCCGCCCGCGCGCTGGGGCTGTACCGAAACTGACCGCGGTGCGACGAATTTCGACAGACTGGCTTTTTATTTTTTCTTGGGTATGGTCGGGATCGAAGCACTCAAGAAAGGCGCAGGAAATGGCTGACAAATCCCCGAATCGCGTCGCAAAGAAACCCGCCATGGATATCAAGGAACGGCGCGCCCTGAAACGCGCCAAGGCCGCCGAAGAGGCGCTGACACAGACTCGGCGCAAGCGGCCCGAGCGCGCCTAGGTACAGGTAAGGGTCTTTTTCGGGCGTCGGTGGCGCCGCCGGCGGACGCCGGCGCGCGTCCCCGACGACTCCGCTCGCCGCTGCCTGAAACTTCAATTTCTGTTTTGCGGAAATCGTGTTGATGGCGTGCCGAAAATGTCGGCAGCGAAATTGATTTCGAACTATTTCCGGACCGTTCGATGTGCGCGTACTTATCTCATACTTTCGTCGCGGGCTGCGGCTTGGCCAGAGCAGGAGGTCCTCGTGAACATGCGAGCGCCCGGCCACCCACCGGTGATCATCCTCGGCCGGCCGTCCGAGCTGCTGGACGCCTTCGTCACCGCCTTCGAACGCCACGGGGTGGTCGCCCTGCACGGGGACACCGCGGTGGAACAGGCCGACGACGCGGCCGACTCGATCGTCGTCATCCTCGACGAGAGCCGCGGCGATTCGATGCTCTCCGGCCACCGCCTGTCGGTATCGAAGCGTCGAACACGGTTGTGCCAGAACACTGTCAGTGACTCGACGGTCTCGGTCGCGCTGCGCACGGGTCCGCGCCGGCTGCTGGTCGTCTGCGATGCCCGGCACCTGTCCTTCGGGCAGCGGATCCGGGCGACCAGCTGGGTCCGCCAGCTGCTGCACCGCGTGGGCTATCAGTGCGCGATCAACGGTCTGCAGGATCTGAGCACCCGCTACGCCCTGGTCGACAATGCCGACGATGTGGCGCGCACCGCCGAACTGGCGGTCGGGTGGCACCACGGGCAGCCGGTGGGAGGCCCGGAGCCGCGGGTCTCGCTGTCGTCCTGCGGTCCGTGATTAGGTACTACGGGTGGACACCCAACCACCGCTGATATTCGCGCTGGACCTGACCGGCACGTTCGTGTTCGGGCTGAACGGAGCCCTCACGGCGCTGCGCGCCACCCATCTCGACGTGGTGGGTGTGGTGACGCTGGGCATGATGACGGCGCTGGGCGGCGGGGTGATCCGCGACATCCTCATCGGCTCGCTGCCGCCGGCGACGTTCCTGTACTGGCCCTACTTCACCCTCGCCTTGGTCGGCGCGCTCATCGCCTTCGTCCTCAACCGTCCGCTGGCCCGGCTGGAGATGTCTTTGACCACGCTCGACGCGATCGGGCTGAGCGTGTTCGCCGTCATCGGGGCCAGCAAGGCGGTGACCGCCGGGCTCGGGGCCGGGCCGGCCATGGTCTTGGGCGTCATCACCGCAGTGGGCGGCGGCACCATCCGCGACCTGATGGTGGGGCAGGTTCCCACCGTGCTGCGCAGCGAGCTCTACGCGATCCCGGCACTGGTGGCCGCCGCGATCACGGTGGCCGCCATGGGCACCGACACCTACGGGTTGCCCGCCGCGCTGATCGCCGTGACGGCCTGCTTCGTGATCAGGATGCTCGGGGTGCGCTACAAGCTCAACGCTCCGCGTCCGCCGGGGCACTCCCGGGGGACCCCGGAGTCCGGGATCTGAGCGCGCGGAGGCCGAGAAGGTGACAAGCTGATTCCATGCGCTACTGCGTGGATACCTCATGACCGGCGAGATCCAGACCCCTTTGATGCCAGCGGCATTCATCGGACACGGCAGCCCCATGAATGCGCTGGAACTCAACCGGTACACCGCGGCCTGGCGAGCCTTCGGTCGGCAGGTCGCTCGTCCGCGCGCGATCCTGGTGATCAGCGCGCACTGGTACATCAACGCGACGGCGGTCACCGCGATGGCGCGACCGCGCACCATCCACGACTTCTACGGCTTCCCGCGGGAGCTGTTCGACGTGCAGTATCCCGCGCCCGGACTGCCCGAGCTGGCCGACGAGGTCAGCGAGGTGGTTCACCCCACCTGGGTGGGCTCGGATCTGGACAGTTGGGGTATCGACCACGGCACCTGGTCGGTCCTGGTGCACGCGTTCCCGGACGCGTCGATACCGGTGGTGCAGTTGTCGGTCAATGCCGACAAACCGTTGGACTACCACCTCGAGCTGGGCGCCAAGCTGGCGCCGCTGCGCGAGCGGGGCGTGCTGATCCTGGCCAGCGGCAATGTGGTGCACAATCTGCGCGCGATGGACTGGAACCTCGACACCGGCTACGACTGGGCGCGCCGGTTCGATGAGGACGCGAAGTCGCTGATCCGCTCGGCCCCGGCGGAGGCCGCGACGCTCGACGGTCACGCCGACTTCGATGCCGCGGTGCCGACGCCGGATCACTTCATCCCGTGGCTGTACCTGGCCGGATTGGCCGCCACCGCGGCCGACGACGTCGACGTCCTGGTCGACGGCTACTCCTACGGATCGCTGTCGATGACGGCCTACACGCTGGGGTTGGCGGCTCCGGACGCCACCGGCACGTCGTTCTCCGCAACTCGACAAGTCCCCGACGTGCCCGCCGACGCGTCGAACATCTGAGGACGGCCGACGTGACTGCGATTCCGTTGTCCAAGCAGCAGGAGCATCGCCTGCTGTCGCGGTTCATGCTGCTGAGCCTGGCCGCGGCGATCACCACCATGGCGCTGAAGGCCGGGGCCGCGGTGGTCACCGGTTCGGTCGGATTCCTGTCCGACGCGCTGGAGTCGGGGGTCAATCTGGTTGCTGCCGTGGTGGCGCTGTGGGCGTTGCGGGTGGCGGCCCGCCCACGCGACGCCGACCACCACTTCGGGCACGGCAAGGCCGAGTACCTCTCGGCGCTGGTCGAGGGCGCGATGATCTTCGTGGCAGCCACCGCGATCATCTGGAGCGCCGTCGAGCGCCTGATGAGCCCGGCGCCGCTCGTCCAGCCCGGGCTGGGTCTGGCCTTGTCCACTGCCGCGGCCGGGATCAACCTCGCCGTGGGACTCACCCTCATACGGGTAGGTCGAAGGCACCGGTCCATGACGCTGGTCGCCGACGGCAAGCACCTGATGACCGACGTGTGGACTTCGGCCGGCGTGATCGTCGGCATTTCACTTGTGGCACTGACGAATTGGTATCCCCTCGATCCGCTGGTGGCGCTGGCGGTCGGGATCAACATCCTCTGGACCGGATATCGGCTGCTGCGCGGCTCGATGAGCAGCCTGCTCAGCGCTGCCCTCCCGGAAAAGGATCACGCCGCGGTCGACGCGGTCCTCGACCGTTACCGCAGCGAGTACCCGGTCGAGTTCGCACCGCTGCGCACGGTCGAATCCGGCCGGCAGCGCCTGGTGTTCGTGGTCGTCGCCGTACCCGGCGAGTGGACCGTCCAGGCCGCCCACGACTTCGCCGACCGGCTCGAAGCCGACATCGACGCGGCCCTTCCGCACACCGAGACGTTCATCCACGTGGAGCCCGCGGGTACGACAGCGCCTCGCTGACGTGGGTCACCTCGGAGGTGCCAGTGCCTGGTCCAGCCAGGTACGCAAGGCGGTCACCGGCGCGGCACCCGCCCGCCGGGCCAGCACCGTGCCGCCGACCATCACGAGCAGGGTGGGAACGCCCTGCACGGAGAATCGGGCCGCGGTCCGGCGTGCGGCGTCCACGTCGACTTTCACCAGCTTGAGCTTCCCGGCGCGCTCGGCGGCCAGCTGTTCGAGCGCAGGGCTGACCATCCGGCAGGGACCGCACCAGGTCGCCCACAGGTCGACCAGGACAGGCACTTTGGAGTTCTCGACGACCTCGGCGAAGTCATCGTCATCAGCGACGGCAATCCACGGCAGCGGCTCCTTGCAGGTGGCGCAGCGGGGTGTGCCGCGTGCGGCCGCCGGGAGCCGATTGACCGTTCCACAGTTCCGGCACTTCACGTTGGTAGTCATCTGTGCTGCACTCTTCCCGTCGGCCGATTGCGCCGCCCGCTCTCGGCTATTCCGTCGCCTCGTTGGGCTCCGCAGCCACCTTGAGCGGGCGATGCTCGACGACCTCGTGGGTGCCGGGCATATCGTCGTAGCGGCGCATGTACGCGTCGATCTCGGCCCGGATCTCCGGCCCCGGGACGCCCCAGCCCGGCTGGTATCCGTACACATCGGCGAGTGTGCGGTGCCCCCGATCGCCGTCGAGGATCTCGACCTCGTTCGGGTCGAGCAGTGCCGGGTGGCGTACCCCGGTCGCCTCCGCGACCTTCAGCAGATCGCGGCGCAGCGTCAATACGTAGTTGGCCAGCCGATGCGACTTCTGCTCCGGGTCCAACCCCCGTGCCAGCCAAGGCTTCTGCGTCGCGATCCCGGTCGGGCAGCGATCGGTATGGCATTTCTGCGCCTGGATACAGCCGATCGCCAGCATCGGCTCGCGCGCCACATTGATCAGGTCGACACCCAGGGCGAACGCCACGATCGCGTTGGCCGGCAACCCGAGCTTTCCCGAGCCGATCCAGGTGACACGATCGGTCAGGCCGGCTTCCGCGAACGCCCCGTACGCCCGGGCAAAGCCGATCCGGAACGGGAAGGACACGTGGTCGGCGAACACCAGTGGCGCCGCCCCGGTGCCGCCCTCACCGCCGTCGATGGTGATGAAGTCCACGCCGCGCTGCCCGTCGGCCATCCGATCGGCCAGGTCCTGCCAGAAGCCGAGTTCCCCGACCGCCGACTTGATGCCGACCGGCAGACCGGTGGCATCGGCGACCCGCTCGACGACGTCCAGCATCTCGTCGATGTTTCGGAAGGCGGTGTGCCGGGAGGGGCTGGCGACGTCCTTGCCCTGCTCGACGCCGCGGATCCGGGCGATCTCCGCGTTCACCTTCGCACCCGGCAGATGCCCGCCCAGTCCCGGCTTCGCGCCCTGGCTCAGCTTGAATTCGACGGCGCGTACCGGCCCGGAGCCGACGACGTCGACGAGCCGGTCCAGATCGAAACGGCCGTGTTCGTCGCGGCAACCGAAGTACCCCGTCCCGACCTGAAAGACCAGGTCACCACCTTGCCGATGGTGATCCGACAGTCCACCCTCGCCGGTGTTGTGCCAGCAATCGGCGATCTCGGCGCCCTTGTTCAGCGCCCGGATCGCCTGCGGGCTGAGCGACCCGAACGACATCGCCGACACGTTGACCACCGATGCCGGCCGGAAGGCGTGCCGGCGACCTCGCGGCCCGCCGAGCACCTTCGCCCCGGGTACCTCGATATCGTGCCCGTGGATCGGTGAGGCGGGGACGACGTCGGAGAAGGTCGCCTGTTTGATGATCGGATAAGCGGCGTTCTCGGTGTCGTTGTCGGTGCCGAACGCGAAGTAGTTGTTCTCCTTCTTGGCCGAGGTGTACACCCAACGCCGCTGATCGCGGCTGAACGGCCGCTCGGCGTCATTGCTGGTGATGATGTACTGGCGCAGCTCCGGGCCGATGGACTCCAGCAGATACCTTGCCCGTGCGATGACCGGGAAATTTCGGCGCAGTGCGTGCTCTTTCTGCAGCAGATCCTGCACCGCGATGCCGGCGAGCGCGGCGACCGGGGCCAGCGCCGCGAGCCTGCGCTTCTTCATGCGCCCACATTGCCATACTCGGTCCGCCCCGGACGATGATCGCGATAGATTTGCGAAACCACGACAGACCGGGCGCGCCAAAGACTTTCACGCGAGCGCGCGTCCCGTGTGGTTGCGAAGGCCGCGTGTTCGCTACCTACTCACCGTCTCCCATCGGGCCGAAGTCCATATCGTCATGCATGCCCGAATGCATGGGCGGTAGGCCGCAGTTGACCCGGAGGTCCCGAATCGGCTGGTGGATGTTGCGCAGGGCCGCCGCCACGTCGGGATGAGCGTCGACGTACGTCCTGATCACATCGTGCCGCTCCTGGGGTGTCGCCCGGCTCCTGGCATCCATGAACACCTGCTGGACGTCGGGTCGGGAGTCCAGGTAGTCCGCCATCTGGGTCATCGCTCCGGCATGGGCCCGCATCATCGCCGCCGGGGAACACTGACCCGGTGCCGGCTCCGCACTCGCCAGGCCCGCCGATGCCCACGCCAACATCCCGGTCGCGCCGACGGCCGCCACGAACCTGGGCAGACGGCCACGGTCGCGTCGTCCTCGTGCTGTCATCGCTCCTCCTCATCACCGAAATTGGGAAACTCCACCGAGAGGGGTTTCCGGCAACCCCGCGGTCGAAACGTCACCCGTTGACGACGGACATCCCGCTGCGGCGGCTGTGCTCCATCCACAGGCGGTCACCCCTCTGAACTGCCCAAACGGTGAGTTACACACATGTTATTCACAGCGTGGTGACTCGTCCCGGCCGTCGAATACCCCGGGCTGTCGGTGTCGAGCCGAGCCGAGGTGTTCGAGGAACCAGTCCCGGGCCAGCACCCCAACTTGCTCCAGGGTGCCTGGTTCTTCGAAGAGATGGGTGGCGCCGGGCACTACGACGAGTTCGCAGGTACCCGGTATCGCGGCCTGCGCCTGGCGGTTCAGTTCCAGCACCATCTCATCGCGTCCACCCACGATCAGCAGCGTCGGCGCGTGGACCCTGCCCAGCGATTCACCCGCGAGATCGGGCCGGCCGCCCCGAGAGACCACCGCGCTGATGTTCACCCGGGGATGGCAAGCCGCTACGAGCGCCGCGCCTGCTCCGGTGCTGGCGCCGAAGTAACCGACAGGCAGCGCTGCAGCGTCGGGCTGACCGGCCAGCCAGTCGGTGACGTCGACCAGGCGGCGGGACAGCAGCTCGATGTCAAAGACATTGGCGCGGTTGCGTTCTTCGGCCGGGGTGAGCAGGTCAAACAGCAACGTGGCGATTCCGGAAGCGTTCAGCACATCCGCCACATAGATGTTGCGTGCGCTGAACCTGCTGCTGCCACTGCCGTGCGCAAAGACGACGATGCCGCTGGAGCGCTCCGGAACGGTCAGGTGACCGGCCACCACCACCGGTCCGGCCGTCACTTCGACCTCCTCATCGCGCAGCGGCGGATCGTCGGCATTCGGGCCCGGGCCGGCACCCTGGAAACCCGCGCCGTGAGCGCGAGCCACCTGGCATGCCGCCTCGGCGGTCGCTCCGGTCGCGACACCGTCGTCGACGAGGACCGCCACCGGCACTCCACCGCGTGGCAGGCCGAGCACACCGACGTCTCGGCCGCGCAGAAAGTCCAGACTGCGGGCCAACTGGCGTCCGGCGCCGGCACGATCTTTGAACGGCCTCACCCTTCCGAGTGTGTGTCACGCCACAGCGTGCCGATCAGAGGCCAAGGTCCTCCATGCACAGTGATCGAAGACCTCACCGAGGTGGGTTCTCGCGCTGCGGGCGCGCGATGCGATGAGCACCGAGTCGACCGTCCGGTCGCGGCGAGTCTGGCCGGCGACGTGCGTGAATCAGCGAAAGTTGGACAGCGGCGGCCACCGTGGCGCCGGGACGGATTCCGGGAAACACGCGCTCTTCGGGCTGTGCCCCGCGGTTTCGCCACCTCCGCCCGCGGGCATGCCCTCTGTCCATGCACTCGACGGCCCACCACGGGGAGCGCTCGCCATGAAGACGTTGATCGCCGCGACCGGCGGGCTTGCGGCCGGTGTCCTGATCGGCCGGCGGGCGTCCGGGTCACACACCGCCGAGCGGAGCCCGGCCTCCGGGGCGCACCCCGGGGATGTCGCGCCAGACCCTGCCGACGCACCGGACCCCGATGACCCGGCCAAGCCGGATTCGCCGGCCGACCTGACCAAACCGTCGGTGCGTTACATCCTGCGCAAGACCGCCCGGGAGTTCGGTTCCGATCAGTGCACGGACCTCGCGGCGGCCCTGACCTACTACGCCGTGCTGTCCCTGTTCCCGGCGCTGGTGGTGATGGTCTCGCTGCTCGGCGTCTTCGGCCAGGGACAACGCACCACCGACGCGGTCCTGCAGATCGTCGGGGACCTCGGCCCGTCGTCCGCGGTCGACACGCTGCGCGGGCCGATCCAACAGCTGGTGGAGGCACCGTCGGCTGGGTTAGCGCTGGTCATCGGCATCGCCGGCGCGCTGTGGTCGGCGTCGGGCTATATCGGCGCGTTCGGGCGCGCGATGAACCGGGTCTACGAGGTCGAGGAGGGCCGACCGGTCTGGAAGCTGCGCCCCATCCAGCTCCTGCTCACCTTCGTCGGGCTGGTGGCCGCGGCGGCGGTCGCGTTCATGCTGGCGGTCAGCGGGCCGATCGCGGCGGCGATCGGTGAGGCCGTCGGGCTCGGCCCCGCCGCACAGACGGCCTGGAACATCGCCCGCTTCCCGGTCATCCTGGTCCTGGTGGCCGGCGCCGTCGCCGTGCTGTACTACGCGGCGCCCAACGTCGAACAACCGAAATTCCGCTGGATCAGCGTCGGGGCAGCCGTGGCCATCCTGCTGTGGGTGCTCGCCTCCGTCGGGTTCGGGTTCTACGTCGCCAACTTCAGCAGCTACAACAAGACCTACGGCGCGCTGGCGGGGGTGATCGTGTTCCTGCTGTGGTTGTGGATCACCAACCTGGCGTTGCTCTTCGGCGCCGAGCTGGACGCCGAACTGGAGCGCGGACGCCAGCTGCAGGCGGGGATCGCCGCCGAACGCGACCTGCAGCTGCCGGCCCGCGACGACCGGGTCTCGGAGAAGAACCGGGCCAAGGAGGAGGCCGACATCCGGCAGGGCCGGCTGCTGCGCGAGTCCCGCGGGCGGCACAGTGACGACCAGCACAGCAGCGGCTGACCCGACCACGTTTCCCCTGCACCGTCCCGCATGGATGCGCGGGGATGTCGGCTCGGACGACTACCATTCCTCCGGCACCCCCTTGGCACCGACGGAGAGAAACCAGCAGTGAGCTACACCGCCGCCGACATCACCGAGCTCGACGATGTCCAGCACACCCGCCTGCGGCCGGCGGTGAACCTCGGGCTCGACGTGCTCAACACCGCCCTGCGCGAGATCGTCGACAACGCCATCGAGGAGGTCGCCGTCCCCAGCCACGGCGGCTCCACGGTGACCATCACCCTGCACCCCGACGGCTCGGTGAGCGTCGCCGACGACGGCCGCGGCCTGCCCGTCGACACCGACCCGACCACCGGCAAGAACGGCATCGTCAAGACGCTGGGCACCGCGCGCGCCGGCGGCAAGTTCTCCGCGCACACCGACGCGACCAGTACGGGTGCCGGCCTGAACGGAATCGGCGCTGCCGCAGCGGTATTCATCTCCGCGCGCACCGACGTCACGGTGCGCCGGGCCGGCAAGACGTACTTGCAGAGCTTCGGCGCCGGTTACCCCGGCGTGTTCGAGGGCGCCGAGGACCTCGGGTTCGACGCAAATGCACCCTTCACCCGCAACGACACCCAGACGCTGCGCGGGGTCAGCAACCGCAAACCCACCGCGCACGGCACCACCGTGCGGATCCTGTTCGACCCGGCCGTGGTGCCCGATTCCAGCGTGGACGTCGGCGAGGTGCTGCTGCGGGCGCACGCCGCGGCCCGGATGTCGCCGGGTGTGCACCTGGTCGTCGTCGACGAGGGCTGGCCCGGTGGCGAGATCCCGCCGGCCCTGCTGGAGCCGTTCAGCGGCCCGTGGGGCACCGACACGCTGCTGGATCTGATGTGCTCGGCCGCCGGCACCCCGGCGCCCGGTGTGCGCGCCGTGGTCGAGGGCCGCGGTGAGTACACCACCGGCCGCGGGCCGACGCCTTTCCGCTGGTCACTGACCGCGGGACCGGCCGAGCCCGCGACCGTCGCCGCGTTCTGCAACACCGTGCGCACCCCCGGCGGCGGTTCGCATCTGACGGCGGCGATGAAGGGTCTGTCCGAGGCGCTGGCCGACCGGGCATCCCGGATCCGAGACCTGGGCCTGGCCAAGGGCGAGGACGGGCCGGAGCCGCAGGACTTCGTCGCGGTGACCGCGCTGGCGGTGGACACCCGCGCTCCCGATGTGGCGTGGGACTCCCAGGCCAAGACCGCGGTGTCGTCGCGGTCGCTGAACGTGGCGATGGCCCCGGACGTGGCGCGCAGCGTCACCATCTGGGCGGCCAACCCCGCCAACAACGACACCGTCACGCTGTGGACCAAGCTGGCGCTGGAGTCCGCCCGGGCGCGGCGCAGCGCCGAAGGTGCCAAGGCCCGCGCCCGCGCCGCCTCCAAGGCCAAGGGGCTGGGCACCAACCTGTCGCTGCCGCCCAAGCTGCTGCCCAGCCGGGAGTCCGGGCGAGGTTCGGGCGCCGAACTGTTCCTCTGCGAGGGCGATTCGGCACTGGGCACCATCAAGGCCGCCCGGGACGCCACCTTCCAGGCCGCGTTCCCGTTGAAGGGGAAGCCGCCGAACGTCTACGGGTACGCCCTGAGCAAGGCGCGGGCCAAGGACGAGTTCGACTCGATCGAACGCATCCTGGGCTGCGGCGTGCGCGACAACTGCGACCCGGAACTGTGCCGGTACGACCGCATCCTGTTCGCGTCCGACGCCGACCCGGACGGCGGCAACATCAACTCCAGCCTGATCTCGATGTTCCTGGACTTCTACCGTCCGCTGGTGGAGGCCGGGATGGTGTACGTGACGCTGCCGCCGCTGTTCGTGGTGAAGAACGGCGACGAGCGGATCTACTGCCAGGACGAGTCCGAGCGTGACGCCGCGGTGGCCCGCCTGAAGGAGAGCTCCAAGAAGCGGGTCGAGGTGCAGCGCAACAAGGGTCTCGGTGAGATGGATGCCGACGACTTCTGGAACACGGTGCTGGATCCACACCGGCGCACCGTGATTCGGGTCCACCTGGACGACGGCGAGAAGAAACTGCATCACACCTTGTTCGGTGGTCCGCCCGAGGGGCGACGCACCTGGATGGCCGACGTGGCCTCCCGCATCGACACCTCCGCACTGGATCTGACGTAAGAGATCGTAGGTAGAAGACTGTGCCCGCCACCCTGGACATTCCCGAACAGAATCCCGACCTGGTGCTCGACCAGAGCGCCGATGACTACTGGAACCAGTACCAGCTGACGTTTGCGCTGTACAGCGTCAGCGACCGCGCCATCCCGTCGGCCTACGACGGGCTCAAGCCCGGTCAGCGTCGACTGCTGTACCAGATGCACGACTCGAAACTGCTGCCCGGCAACAAGCCACAGAAGTCCTCGAAGGTGTGCTCCGCGGTCACCGGCAACCTGCACCCGCACGGCGGAGCCTCCATGTACGGTGCCGCGGCGCTGATGGCCGCCGAGTTCCAGCGCGTGAAAGTCATTGACGGACAAGGCGCTTTCCCCCGGATCCAGGGTGATATCCCGGCCGCCGACCGGTACACCGAGATGCGGCTGTCCGCGCCCGGTGCGGCACTGACCGCCGAACTCGACAGCCATGCGGTGCCGATGGTGCCGACGTTCGACGGTGAGTGGACCGAGCCGACGTGGCTGCCGGCCCAGTGGCCGGTGCTGCTGTGCAACGGCGCGATGGGTATCGCCGAGGGCTGGGCCACCAAGGTGCCCGCGCACAACCCGCGCGAGATCATGGCCGCCTGCCGGGCTCTGCTGAAGACCCCGAACATGACCGATGACCGTCTGGTCAAGCTCATCCCGGGCCCGGACTGGGGCTGCGGGGCGCGCGTCATCGGCGAGAACGGCCTGCGCGAGTACATCACCACCGGGCGCGGCCAGTTCACCGTGCGCGGCACGGTGACCGTGGACGGTAAGAACTGCATCATCACCGAACTACCACCCGGGGTGGCCAGTAACACTGTGCAGGAACGGATCCGGGCGCTGGTCGAGTCCGGGGAGATGGCCGGTGTGGCGGACATGTCCGATCTGACCGACCGTCGCAACGGGCTGCGGATCGTGGTCACGGCCAAGCGCGGGCACAGCGCCGAGCAGATCCGCGATCAGCTGCTGGCGCTCACGCCCCTGGAGTCGACGTTCGCGGCCTCCCTGGTCGCCCTCGACGAGAACCGGGTGCCGCGCTGGTGGTCGGTGCGCGAGCTGATCGCCGCGTTCCTGCACCTGCGGGATTCGGTGGTATTGCGCCGCAGCGAATACCGGCTGGAGAAGGTCGCCGCGCGCCGGCACCTGGTGTCCGGCCTGATGCTCATCCACCTCGACATCGATACTGCCGTCGCGATCATTCGGGCATCCGACACCGTCGACGACGCACGCCAGGGTCTGCAGGAGCGCTTCAACATCGATGCCGAGCAGGCCGATTACGTGCTGAGCCTGCAGTTGCGCCGACTCACGAAGCTCGACGTGATCGAGTTGCAGGCCGAGGCCGAGAAGCTGGACGCCGAGTACGCCGAACTCACCGAACTGGTGACCAACCCCGATGCCCGCCGGGTGGTGATCGACAAGGAACTCGTGGAGACCGCGAAACTGTTCAAGGGACCCGAGTACGACCGCCGCACCGTGCTGGACTTCGAGGCGACCCCGGTGACGGCCGGGGCCGGGGAGGACGGGGCGCGCGAGCGAAAGGTCAACGCCGCCTGGCGTCTCGACGATCGCGGCGTGTTCTCCGACAGCCACGGCGAGCTGCTCAGCTCGGGGCTGGGCTGGGCGGTGTGGACCGACGGCCGGATCAAGTTCACCACCGGTGGTGGTCTGCCGTACAAGATCCGCGACATCCCAGTCGCCCCGGACATCACCGGGCTGCTGCGGTCGGGGATGCTGCCCGAGGGGTATCACCTGGCCCTGGTCACCCGGCGCGGCAAGATCCTGCGCATCGATCCCGCCGCGGTGAACCCGCAGGGTGTGGCCGGCAACGGGGTTGCCGGGGTGAAGCTCGCCGCCGAGGGTGACGAAGTGATTGCCGCGCTGCCGGTTTCGTGCGCCAACGGCGAGGCGATCCTGTCGCTGTCGGAGAAGAGCTGGAAGGTCACCGACGTCGCCGACATCCCGGTCAAGGGCCGTGGCGGCGCCGGCGTCGGGTTCCACCCGTTCGTCAAGGGCGAGGACGCGCTGCTGGCGGCGGCGATCTCGGCGACGGGATATGTGCGCGGCAAGAAGGCGGTGCGCGCGGAGAACCGGGCGAAGGCCTCGATCAAGGGGTCCGGGGTGGATGTGACCCCGGCGCCGGCGGAGTAGGCGGCGCACCCTCCGCACTGATCGGTGCTCGGGCGCTTCGGTGACCGGCGGGCCGGGTACTCCGTCCGTCGACCGGACACCGACGCAGAGGACCTCCATGAGCCAGACGGACCAACGCGAGCTGGGCAGCTCTGGTAGCCCTATCGAGGACGAACTCGAAGACGCCTTCAACCGGATGGTCGACGAGGGCACCCAGCGGTTGCACCGCAGTTGGCGCGAGGTGCTGGTCACCGGGTTCCTCGGCGGCACCGAGGTGGCGATGGGTGTGCTGGCCTATCTGGCGGTGCTGCAGGCCACCGGCAATCCGCTGCTGGCCGGTCTGGCCTTCTCGATCGGTTTCCTGGCGCTGCTGCTCGGCCGCAGCGAGTTGTTCACCGAGGGCTTCCTCATCCCCATCACCACCGTGGCCGCCAAGCGTGCCGGCGTCGGGCAGCTGCTCAAACTGTGGAGCGGCACCCTGGCGGGCAACCTCGCCGGCGGATGGGTGCTGATGTGGCTGATCATGCTGGCGTTCCCGAAGCTGCACGAGAAGACGGTGGAGTCCGCCGCGCATTACGTCGACGCCCCGATCTCCGCCGAGACGGTGGCGCTGTCCCTGCTCGGCGGGATGGCCATCACGCTGATGACCCGCATGCAGCACGGCACCGACTCGGTGTTCGGCAAGATCGCCGCCGCCGTCGCCGGTGCCTTCCTGCTGGCCGGGCTGCAGATGTTCCACTCGATCCTGGACTCGCTGTTGATCTTCGGCGCGATCGCGACCGGTGCGGCGCCGTTCGGGTACCTCGACTGGCTGAGCTGGTTCTGGTACGTCATCCTCGGCAACGTCGCCGGCGGCCTGGGTCTGGTGACCCTGCTGCGCCTGCTGCGCAGCAAAGACCGGATCAAGGAAGAGCGGCACGAGGCCGAGGCCGACTCCTGAAACGCTTCGATCACAGCACCGCACGGCACCACGAATAACAACAGTCACTTTGTTAACATCGCGCGATGCGCGAAACCCCCGGCGGCCCTGACCTGCCCGCAGCACGCGGGATCTCCCGGCGCGATGCGCTGCGCTACGCCACCGCCGCGACCGCACTCGCCGCTCTCGGTGCCGCCGCGGCTGCCGGCGCTCCCACCGCGGCCGCTGCCGCCCCCACCCTGATCGACTTCGCCATGCGCCAGATCCCGGCCGCAGACATCCGGGCGGCCGGACACGCCGGAGTGATCAACTACGTCTCCACCTCCCGGCCCGGGTCCTCCTTCGGCGCCAAACCGATCACCCTGCCCTACGCCCGGTCCCTGGCCGCCGCCGGTCTGGTGATCGTCAGCAACTACCAGTACGGCAAGCCGGGCGGCACCGCGCCGTCGGACTTCACCCGCGGCTACCCCGGCGGGGTCGCCGACGCGAAGACCGGATGGCAGCTGCACACCGCCGCCGGCGGGGGCAGAGCGCCCCCATCTACTTCAGCGTCGACGACGACATCGACCGCGAGACGTGGAACAACGTGGCGCTGCCCTGGTTTCGCGGGATCAACTCGGTGATCGGGGTGCAGCGCACCGGGATCTACGCCGGTATCCGGCCCTGCCAGTGGGCCACCGCCGACGGAGTCATCGGCCGGTCCGGCACGCCCGGCAAGGTCTGGGCCTGGCAGACCCGGTCCTGGTCCGGGGGCCAGATCTTCCCCGGCGCGACGCTCTACCAACGCATCATCGACACCGCGTCGAATCCGGGGCCGCTCGTCGGCGGCGCCCGCGTCGATGTCAATGATGTGCTGGCCCAAGATGTCGGCCAGTGGAACCTGCACCCGTAGCCCAGGTCACAGCACCTTAATATCGGCGCAATTGGAGTGCCATACCTGTGACTTCTACTGGAGAGCGTCCGCAGCCCCCGTCACGAGGACACCTCCATGAAGGAACTCAAGATCGTCCGCGGCGCTTGCCCCCACGATTGCCCGGATACCTGCGCCATGCTCTATCACGTCGAAGACGGCAAACTTGTTGACGTCCAGGGTGATCCGAACCAACCGATGACGCGCGGCGGCCTATGCGTCAAGGTCAAGAACTTCCACGAACACCATTACCAGGCCGATCGCCTGCTCTACCCGATGCGCCGGGCTGGGGCCAAGGGTGCCGGCGAGTTCGAGCGGATCACCTGGGAGGAAGCGCTCACCGAGATCAAGTCCCGCTGGACGTCGATCATCGACGAGTACGGCAGCGAGGCGATCATGCCGCACGCCTACCTCGGCCACCAGGGAGTGCTCAACGGATTGACCTCCGGCGACGCCTTTTTCAACCGGCTCGGATCGACCGTGGCGGAGAAGACGTACTGCGAGTCCGGTTCCTCGACCGCGTGGCACATGACCGTGGGCGGCAGTGGCGGCCTGGACGTCGAGTCGATGGCGTACTCGAAGTACATCATCGTCTGGGGCATGAACATGACCAGCACCAATCTGCACGGCTGGCCGTTCCTGCTGGAAGCCCGCAAGAACAACGGTGCCAAGATTGTCGTCATCGATCCGGTCCGCAATCGCACGGCGCGGCAGGCGGATTGGCACATTCCCATCCGGCCCGGCACCGACGGCGCGCTGGCGATGGGCATGATCCACGAGATCATCGCCCAAGGCCTCGTCGACACCGACTACGTCGAGCGCTATACCGTCGGCTACGAGGAACTCGCCGCCCGGGCCGCGAACTACCCGCCCGAGCGGGTCGAGGAGATCACCGGCATCCCCGCCGAGGACGTCCGCACGCTGGCCTACGAGTACGCCACCAGCCAGCCGGCGGCGATCCGACAGGGTGTGGCGCTGGAGCGCAGTCGTGGTGGTGGACAGGCCATCCGGGCCATCACCTGCCTGCCCGCCCTGGTCGGCGCGTGGCGGCACGTCGGTGGCGGCACCATGGAGATGCCGATCTGGGAGTTCCCTACTAGGTTCGACGCGATCTGCAAGCCGGAGTGGATCCCCGAGGGCACCCGGGTGGTCAACGAGCTCGACCTCGGCATGGCGTTGACCGGTGAGCTCGATCTGGACCCGCCGATCAAGTCACTGTTCGTGTACAACTCCAATCCGGTGTCCCAGGGCCCGGCGCAGCAGAAGACCATGCGCGGCCTGATGCGCGAGGACCTGTTCACCGTCGTCAGTGAACACTTCATCACCGACACAGCGAAATTCGCCGATCTACTGTTGCCGGCGACCATGCAGGCCGAGCAGCTCGACATCATGGTCACCTGGGGTCATCTGTACATCTCGTTGAACCAGCCGGCGATCGAGCCGCCGGGTGAGTGTGTACCCAATGTGGAATTGTTCCGCCGACTCGCCGAGACCATGGAGTTCGATGCGGAGTCGATGGCGTACTGGGAGCGCACCGATCGGGAGATGCTGATCGACTTCCACGACTGGGACGCCCCGGCGCTGTCCGGCATCACCTACGAGAAGCTCGAAGAGGTCGGCTGGATGCGGCTGAACGTCGGCACCCCGGACACCCGGGCCCCGCACGCCGAGGGCAACTTCCCCACCCCGTCGGGCAAGTGCGAGTTCAAGTCCAGCCTGGCCGAGGGCGGCAACTTCGTGGTCCCGGTCTGGCGGTCGATGTACGAGGGCATGCAGCCCGGCGGCTACCTGGACCCGGTCCCGGACTATGTGCCGCCGTTCGAGTCGCCGCAGTCCAATCCGGAACTGGCCGAACGGTTCCCGCTGTCGATCATCTCACCGAAACCGCACGCCTTCCTCAACAGCCAGTACGGCAACGCCGCGGACAAGCAGCAGGTGCAGGGCGCGCAACTGGTGTTCATGCACCCCGCCGATGCGGCCGAACGCGGCATCGCCGAGGGCGATGTGGTGCGGGTGTTCAACGACCGCGGTTCGTTCCAGGGCCCGGCGGCCTACGAGGCGGGTCTGATGCCGGGTCTGGTGATGACCAACGTCGGGCACTGGCAGGGCAAG
Source organism: Mycolicibacterium aurum (assembly GCA_900078775.1). GTDB lineage: Bacteria > Actinomycetota > Actinomycetes > Mycobacteriales > Mycobacteriaceae > Mycobacterium > Mycobacterium aurum_A. The sequence goes on along the minus strand of LT549889.1, from coordinate 4,927,952 downwards.
TCCTCGGCCACCACCGTCAACGCGATCACCGCCGACCGGCACTGCGGGTTGGGCAACGCCGGGGTCTACGGCGACAACCTGGTCGAGGTCGAGAAGATCGGGGATCAGGACGTCGCCAGGTCAGCCTGACGGGTCAAGCGCGAGGATCGGGCGAACTCAGCGCGTGACGGTGATATGCACGTGGTCGTAGTGCCCGTAACCGGAGGCCTGCGGACCGGCCGGCGTGTAGTAGGTGCCCCGCCAGATCACATCCTGCAGCCCGAAGCGCCCCGCATTGTTCAGCGCGAACGCCATGATCTGGTCGCCGAGCGCGATGCCCTCGGGGCTGGTGTGGTTCGGGATCATGATGTCGATCGCCAGGCCACTGGGATGCCAGGGCTTGGAGTCCGGCCGGACCCCGCCGATCTCGCGGATCTGCGGGAACTGGGCACTCACGGCGCGGGCCGCCAGGATCGCCTTGGGCTGCAGACCGGCCTCCCGAGCGACGCCGACGGGCAGCGCATCGGGGATGTCCATCACCGCGGCGGCCAACGACGGGCCCGGGTCGACGGGGGGCTGCGGGCCGGGCATGGCGACGATCGCCGGATCCTCCGGGGCGGGAGCGCTCGGCGGCGGCGGCGGCGCGGCGTCGACGACCGCCTGCTGCTGGGGCGTCAGCGCGGCGTACTGCGCCTCGGCGGCAGCGATCTGGCTCAGCAGGTCCTTCCATTTGGCCTGCAGTTCGGCGCGCACGGCGGCGGCCTGCTCGGCCTTCGCGCGGGCGTCGGCGGCCGAGGAGTCCGATTCCGCGGCGGCGGTGGCGGCGCGTTCCCGGGCGGTGCGCAGACCGGCCAGTTGCACGGCGGCACGGTCGGTGATCGTCCGCTGCAGGGCCAGGCCGTCGATCAGCTGCTGTGGGGAGTCCGCGGTCAGCACGGCCGCCAGCTGGCCGGTGCGCCCGCTCATGTACGTCATCGCCGCCACCCGGTCGACCGCGGCCTGATAGGGCTTGAGTTCGGAGTTCGCGACCGCCAAGGTCTCCAGATCGGCGCGATGACGATCCAGGGCGGCGGTCTGCTCGGCCATCCGGGCGTCGGCTTCACGCTGGGCCGCGGTGACCGCCTCACGGGTCTGCACCGCCTGCCGGGACAGTTCGTTGAGCTTGGCCAGTGCGTCGGCAGCGGGGTCGGCGTTCACCGCTCCGATGGATCCGGCCAGGACCAGGAGCGCGGCCGCCGAACCGGACACCGTTCGCCGCAACGAGTGGCGCACCCGGGTCATACGGATAGTCACGATCCTTCGGTTCAAGGACCGATCCTGGCCCCGCTTTCTGTGTCTCGAACAGGCTACGAACTGACACCGACGATGTCCACCCGGGCCGGAAAGGGTCACAAAGTTTGCTGGGGTGCATCGCATATGCCCAGGTAGAGGCGATTTTGACGGCGAACTAGGCTGGATGTCACCGGTGGGCGCCGACCAGGGCCCGCCGACGCGTTCCGGACTGCTCGGAGGAGACGTATGCATCGGCGGAGACGGCCGACATGGGCGATGACGGGGTCGGCACTGGTGTGCGCGGCTTTGCTGGCATCCGGGTGTATGGCGCAGGTGTCGGGGGCCCCACCGTCCCCTGAGGACACCCCGCGCCCGACGGAGGTCGCACCGGCGCCGCGGGCCGGTGCGCCGCTGGCCGGGCTGGACGCCCGCATCCGGCAAGCCACCGCCGACGCCGCCGAGTCCGGCGCCCGGCTCGCGGCCGCCGTGCTGGACCGCCGCACCGGCCAGACCGTGTCCAACGGGGTCGACACACCGTTCCCGATCGCCTCGGTGGCCAAGCTGTTCATCGCCGACGACCTGCTGATGCGGGAGGCGGAGGGCGAGACCGAGCTGTCGGTCGCCGACCGGCAGGCGCTCGATCTCATGCTGCGCTCCTCCGACGACGGCGCGGCCCAGACGTTCTGGGAACGCGGCGGGCAGAACGCCGTCCTCGCCCGCATCAAGGCCCGGTACGGGCTGGCGGGCACGATCGCGCCCGGCAACCAGCACTGGGACGTCACCCAGAGCACCGCCGGCGACCTGGTCCGCTACTACGCGAAGCTGCTGGACGGCTCCGGCGGCCTGCCCCGCGAGCAGGCCGACTTCATCCTGGGCAACCTGTCCCGGTTCACGCCGACCGGCGTCGACGGCTACCCGCAGCGGTTCGGGATCCCCGACGGCCTGCCCGGGGAGACCGTGGCGGTCAAGCAGGGCTGGTTCTGCTGCTGGAGCGGCCCCAATCAGCTGCACATGTCCACCGGGGTGATCGGATCCGACCGCCGCTACGTGATGGCGATCGGCTCGCTCGATCCGACCGGTGAGGCCGCGGCCCGGGCGAACCTGACCCAGGCGGTCAAGACCATGTTCCCGGGCGGCACGATCTAGCCCGGCAACGTGGTTTCCCCGGGTGCCGATGCGATCCGGGAGCCGATCATCGCGATCACTGCAGCACCGCCAACCGCGGCTTGGATTCGACGACGAGCCGAGCGATTTGATGCCGTGTTCGGTCCTCCGCTTGTTGCCAGATGTGGCGAATACTGTGTTGCGCGGACTACGACTTCGTCCTGCAAGCACTGAGCAGCGGCCACCCTGGCTAGTCGCTCCGCCGATTGCCGCCTGGGCGACATTCCGGAATAAGGTGACATATCACGGAGTTGTCGGGTGAGGACCGCCAAAGGCGATCCCCGACAACAGGAGAATGAGATGCCTGATCTCAAAGGAAAGACGGCACTGGTCACCGGCGGGACGTCCGGCATCGGCTATGCCACGGCCCGCGCGTTCGCCGAGGCCGGCGCCACGGTGTTCATCACCGGCCGCACCCAGCAGCGCGTCGCGGACGCCGCGGCCTCGCTCGGTGCGGGCGTGGTGGGTGTCGCAGGCGACGTCACCAGTCTCGAGGATCTGGACCGGCTGATGGATGTCATCCGCGACTCGGGGGCCGGCCTCGACGCGGTCTTCGCCAACGCGGGCAGCGGCGAGTACGTGACCCTGGCGGAGGAGACACCCGAGCATCTGCTGGACACGTTCAACCGCAACGTCGGCGGGACGGTGTTCACCGTGCAGAAATCCCTGCCGCTGCTCAATCCCGGCGCCTCGATCGTGCTGGCGGGCTCGACCGCGGCGACCCGAGGCTTGCCGGCGTTCGGCGCCTATGCGGCCAGCAAGGCCGCCATCCGCTCCCTCGGACGCACCTGGGCCGCCGAGTTGGCCGACCGCAAGATCCGGGTCAACACCATCATTCCCGGTCCCATCCTGACGCCCGGCCTCACCGACCTGGAGCCCGATGTTGCGAAGCGCCAGGCCATATTTGACAGTTTGGCGTCGAATCCGATGCAACGCATCGGTGATGCCGACGAATTGGCCGCGGCCGTGGTATTCCTCGCATCCGACGCGAGCAGCTTCATGACCGGGTCCGAAATCGTCGTCGACGGTGGCATCAACCAGGTTTAGAGGTCCGGGCGCGGCAGGGTGCCCTCCCGCAGCAGTCCCTCATGGACCGTGCCGAGGATGTCGGCGAGGGCCTCTTCCTGTCCGGGATCCAGATCGGAGAAGAACGCCTGCCGGACCCACTCGGCGTGCACCGGGGCAGCATCGGAGAGCGCCTGCCACCCCTCCGCGGTGAGAATGACAACCGTTCCGCGGCGGTCAGTCTCACACGCGGCGCGTTCGACGAGGCCACGGCGTGTCATCCGCGTGAGGTGATGCGACAGCCTGCTGCGCTCCCAGCCGATCGTCGTTGCCAGCGCCGTCACCTGCAGGCGACGCCCCGGCGCCCGCGACAGGGTGCTGAGCACGGTGTAGTCGTCGAGCGAGACACCGCACTCCGCGCGCAGGTGATGGTTCATCTCGTACTCGAGCCGGTGATACACGCGCATGTAGGTCATCCACGCGCGCTGCTGCGCCGGTGTCAGTGGGTATTCATCAGAACTGGTCATCGGTGGTCCGCTACCTGCAATTCGCATCCGGCTCAATGCCGGCGTATCGCATTCTCCGGCACGGCGTCGCCCTATCCGCGCGGGAGGACACCCACGAGCAACGCCGTGAAGCAGTCCCGCAGGGCATCGCGCAGGTCCAAGGCGTGCACGCAGAGGGCCGACTCCTCCGCGTAGGCGGCAAGGAGGCTGGGGTGGCGGCGGAACGTACGCGGACACGGCACCCGCCGAGACCAGGCTCATCAGGCAGAACAGCTACGCGCCGTCGCCGATTTCCGGCAGCCGACCGCGAATGAGATCGAAACAACGGCAACCGGCTCACGGCATGACGGGAGGCGGTTGCGGCAACGGATGCGCCCCGTCGGGCCGTAACCCGTCGAAGATGATCGCCAGATAGCGCTGCCAGAGCAGTGGCGTTGGGGCCGCGAGGTTTTCGACGATGTGGATGGGCGCGCACATCATCAGGAAGACATCGGTCTCGGTGATGTCGGCACGGATGGCGCCGGCGCCGCGGGCACGGTCGACCAGCGTTTCGAGGTTGGCGTGCAGCGCAGCCCGGGCCTCGGCCACCCGGGGGTCACCGGCACTCGCGGACTGCAGGAATGTCAGATCGTGGCGTTGCCGCTGATCGGCGGCGACGGTCAGGAACTCCAGCAGCGCCGCCCCGGGGTCGGGTGCGTCGGCGAGGCGCCCGGCGGCGTCGGCCAGCTCGGCGATGTGTGCGCAGACGATGGAGACGATCAGGTCTTCCTTCGTCGGGAAGTGCCGGAACACCGTGCCCTTGGCCACTCCGGCCCGGCGCGCGATGTCGGCCACCGACGCCGAGAGGCCGCGGTCGGCGAACTCATCCTCCGCCGCGGCCAACAACAGGGCGCGGTTGCGTGCGGCATCCGCGCGGATCGGCCGACTGGTGGTCACGCACCGAGACTACCAAGTTGACCGGCCGGTCATCTTGTGTCACCGTAGTGGAATCAAGATGACCAATCGGTCATGTTGCTGCAGAGCGTGAAACGCCTTGGAGGACAGATGAAGCTGCACGGAGCCACCGCGCTGGTGACTGGATCGAATCGTGGGATCGGCCATCACTTCGTCACCGGTTTGCTGCGTCGCGGGGCGAAGGTCTACGCCACCGCTCGGCGGCCCAACCTGGTCGACATCCCCGGCGCGGAGGTGCTGCGCCTCGACATCACCGACCAGCCATCGGTCGATGCGGTGGCCGCGTTGGCCGGAGACGTGGACCTTCTTATCAACAACGCCGCCGACACCGCCGGCGGCAGCCTGGTGACCGGCGACTTGCGCGCGATCCGGTCGACCATGGATTCGAACTACTACGGCACCCTTGCCATGATCCGGGCGTTCGCACCCATCCTCGCGCGCAACGGCGGCGGGGCCATCCTCAACGTGCTGTCCGCGGCGGCCTGGACCACCGTCGAGGGGAACACCGCGTACGCGGCCGCGAAGTCCGCGCAGTGGGGTCTGACCAACGGCGTGCGACTCGAACTGGCAGGTCAAGGCACCCAGGTGGTGGCGCTGGTACCCGGGTTGGTGGGTACCCAGACCCTGTTCGACTTCGCGGCACAGCACGGCCTCGAGTTCCCCGAGGGCGCCGTGATCGACCCGGCCGACCTGGTCCGGTTGGCACTCGACGGTCTGGAGGCCGGCGCGATCGAGATCCTGGACGCGCTCGCCGCGCAGGCCAAGGAGGGCCTTGCGCAGCCGCCCCACGCCCGGGCGGTGTAGGCGCGGTGTCGATCAGGCCCGGTCAGTCGTTGGGTCCCTGGACCGTCTGCTGGGGTGCCGTCACGGGCGGAGTGAAGACCCCGCCGGTGGGGTTGATCGACTTCTCGGTCGGCGAGACGGTGGGCTCCGTCGTGGTGGTGGTCGTGGTGGGCGACTCTTCGGGCTTCTCGGTGTCACTCGCACACGCCGCGGTGAAACCGATCATCGCGAAGACGGCGGCGCCGCCAACCGCGGCCGAAATGCGTCGACGAGCCACACGATTTGATGCCATGTTCGGTCCTCTATTCGCTACCAAATGTGGCGAAACTGCGTTTGCGCGCGGATACGCGGAAGCCTGAAGCAGCAGTCCCGTTCTAACGGTGGCCTCGTAGTCGAGGGTAACGCGGGACCGGTACCTGCGCATGTGCTCACCAACTCGCCTGCGCGGGCCACAGCGGGGCCGGCTCCGCCGGGATCAATCGAACATGACGACCGCGCGCCCGACGATATCGCCGCGGCCCAACGCTCCGAGAGCGTCGTTGATGTCGTCGAGTTTCGTTGTCACCACATTGTGTTTGATCTTCCCCTCGCCGGAGAGGGCGAGGACCTCCTGCAGGTCGGCAGGGTTTCCCCAGAACGACCCGAAGTACGACCGCTCGCCGCTGACGAAGGGAAACAGCGGCAGTTCCACCGTCGTACCCATCAACCCCACCTGCGAGAGGGCCCCCTCGGTCGCCAGGATCGATGCAGCCAGGCCAAGGGACTCCGACGACCCTGCGCAGTCCAAGACCGCGTCGACCGTTCGGCTGTCGGCGAGATCTTCCAGTTCGTTCTGCACGTCCTCGACGGACCTGCCGCGAACGTTCACCGTGTGATCTGCCCCGTTCGCGCGGGCGACGGCCAACTTTTCGTCGCTCCGGGCGAAGGCCACCACGGTCGCACCGTCTCCCAGGAGCTTTGCGTATTGCACCCCGTAGGCGCCCAGGCCACCGATTCCGGTGACGACCACGATCCGCCCGGCGCCGAGCTTTCCGGCATCGCGCAGCTTCTTCATCCCCCGATACGGCGTCAGACCCGCGTCCGTCAGCGGGGCGAGGAACTCCGGCTCGGCACCGGACTCCCGGATCGGAATCACTTTGCCGTAGGGCGCGACCATATACTCGGCGAAACCCCCATCGGGACCGAAACCCACCAACTGTCCGCTGCCGCAGAGCTGTTCGTTGCCCTCACGGCATTGGCGGCAAGAGCCGTCACCCCAGTTCGGGTAGAGGACCACGAGGTCTCCTTCGGCCAACCTGCTGCTGTCCGGCACCCCCGAGCCCAGCGCGGCGATGGTGCCGGCCACCTCATGGCCCGGGATCAACGGGAGACTCAAGGGCAGCAGGTCACCGAAGTAGCCGTCGACAAGCTGATAGTCACTGCGACACATTCCCGCCGCCGCGACCTTGAGCAGCACCTGTCCCGGCCCTGGCTCGGGAACTGGCACCTCCTCGATCACCAGTGGTTGCCGGAAGTCGTGAATACGTGCGGCTTTCATGTCCATGATTGCCTCTTTCGGAATCAGCGTGCGCCGCGGTGGCCACAAGGCGTTGATACCCCGGCGCCCACACCGGCGGTGGCCGAGTGGACATCGGGTGGGCTCTTTGTGTGCGGGCCGCACATACTTACGGGCGGCCATCCTGTGGGCACCCACGTGCCAGTCGCACATGAAACTCTGTGGATTCTGTCCCTGACGGCCGGCCAGCGCCCGCCCTACCCTGAGGAAGTGCCCAGCAGGAACACGCCACTCTCGGAGTTTCTCCGGCAGCACCGCGCCAAGATCCAGCCGAGCGATGTCGGTCTACCGACCGGACGCCGACGCCGGGTGACCGGGCTGCGTCGGGAAGAGGTGGCGAGTCTGGCGGGCATCAGTGTCGACTACTACCACCGGATCGAACAAGGACGTGAGCGGCCGTCCGACCAGGTGCTCGACGCCATCGCCCAGACCCTGCGACTCAATCACGACGCAGTGGCATATCTGCGGAACCTGGTGGCAGACTGCACATCCCGACGAGCTCTCGTCAAGCCGAAGCAGCCGATAAACCCCGCGCTGCAGGACCTGATCGACACCTGGCATGTTTCTCCGGCCAGCATCTACGACGGCTCGGTGAACGTGGTGATGGCGAACGGATGCGCTGGTGCGCTATCGGAGAGCTTCGCGGTCGGGGGGAATCCGATTCGCACCCTGTTCCTCGACGAGCGCATGCGCGAGTTCTACCGCAGCTGGGACGATCTGGCGGCCTGGGCGGTGCGCGGGCTTCGTGACTTCGCCAGCCACCACCCCAGCCCGGAAATAGACGTATTGATCGAAGAACTGCACACCCAGAGTCCACACTTCCGCACGCTGTGGGCCGCCTATGACGTCAGGGCGTACGGTCGCGGCCTGCTGTTGCTCAACCACCCGCGGGTCGGACCACTCGATCTGCATTTCCAGCACCTGGCCCTGCGCGGCAGCGAGTACATCATGGTGGTCTACTGGGCCGACCCAGGCTCGCCGTCGGAGGCGGCGTTGCACACGTTGAGCGAGTGCCGGATGCCCGACGTGGTCTGACGAATCGAGCTGCGTCACATCACGTACACCACCGAGGCGAGCAGCACCGCCCAGCCGACTTTGGCGGCCCATCTGAGCGGCCCGGGCGATGCCAATCGAACCCCAGCACATCGACACACTACTGACACTCACGTTCGACGGAATCCGCTGCCCGACAAAGGAATGGCGGCCTGCACGAGCGCTGTGGACGCCCGCCCAGACCACCACTCCCTGCCGATCTAGAACTGTCGTGCGGCTCGCATCTGCATCAACTCTTTACGGGAGTATCGGCTGGGATCGCGATAGAGCATGAGCGTCCCGACCAACCCGATCACTGCCAATCCCGCGACGTAGAACGGGTACGCCATCGGGGTGTCGAGTCGGTCGTTGAGCCAAATGGCGATGTAGGGGGCAAACCCAGCCAGGATCGTCGCCAGGTTATAAGGCAGGGCCCCCGCGGTCGCTCGCACGTGTGCCGGGAACAATTCCGGCAACGACGTCAGTACCGGTGCGCCGATGAAGGCGATGGCCAGCGAGAACAATCCGCAACCCAGCATGGCCGACCACATGGTGCCGAAATGCGTCGGTAGCCAGAACATCGGGAAGATGGCCAGACCGAGCAGGAGATGCCCGATCATCAGAGCAGGCTTTCGCCCGATGCGGTCGGACACCGGACCGAACAGCAGGACTCCGCCGGTCATCAAAGCCAAACCGATCAGGTTGGCGTTGAGCGCCTGGCTGGCCGTGTAGTCGTTCCTGATCAGAAACGTCACGTAGAGAGCGGAATTCGTGTAAACGCACGTGATGTAGGTGATGGTGATGATAAACAGCGCCAGCATCGGGCGGTGGTACTTCCCGAAGGCTTCCCTGAGCGGAGAGGCCTTCTCGGCGAGCTTCTCCGATTCTGCCCGGACCGCGAGGAACGCTGGAGACTCGTCGACGCGACGGCGAATGAAGACCCCGATCGCACCGAGCGGCAGTGCGACCAGGAACAGGATGCGCCAGCCCCACGACTCGAACGCCTCCTGCCCGAGCGTCAGCGCCAGCACGGCACCCAGGCCGACACCGCCGAGCAGACCGGGATAGGTCGACGCTGCCAGGTAGGAAATCCATCGCGCGCGCTGAGTCGATGGTGAGTGCTCGAACACGAAGGACACCGCCGAGGACCATTCACCTCCTGCTGCGGCACCTTGTAGCAGTCGCAGCAACAGCAACAGCAGTGGCGCAGCAATACCGATGGCGGCATAACTCGGCAGTACGCCTATCCCGAATGTCGTCAGTGACATCGCGACGATACAGAAAGACATGACGGCTTTGCGGCCGAGGGTGTCTCCGAACCGCGAGATGATGATGCCGCCGATGGGTCGCGCGACGAAAGCGAGCCCGAAGACCGCGTACACGCCCAGCAACGCAGCGACCGGGTCGTCGGGGGAGAAAAATTCACGGGCGACGAATGCCGCGACGACACCGTAGGCGGCGAATTCGTACCACTCGACGAAGTTGCCGGCCAGAGCTGCCAGGACGACCTTCCGGCGGGTCTCCCCCGACACCGAGTCTCCGTGCTCTCCGTGCTCATTCCGTCGGGTGTCAATTTTGCCATTGGCGAGCAGCGGCAAACCGGTCTCCGGGCACACCGGGGACCGGGATGGAACCAACGCTTCTGCGGTCATAGTGCTTCTTTCATTAGACACGGCCCCAGAGCCGGGGCCAGCTGCGGTACCCCCGGGAAGCCCAGGACGGTTGATGTAAGCCCCGCCCTGCCGTGAGGCGTTCTGTGACAGCGCACACATGTTTACATCTAAAGAACGCTCGTGCAATAGCCGACGCGGCTTTTTTGAGGAGACGGTGCAGAAATCTGCCTATGTCCAGGCTGAGCCGCTTTCGCGGTCGGCGGCACGTTGACGACACCAGCTTCCTAGTGTTTTGCTCTACAGAACAACCCGGCAGGCAGGGCGCCTACCGCACGAAACGAGGGACTCATGTCTGCTCCGACCGACTCCGCGATCTCGGGAACTTTCGGACTGCTGTCGAGCCTTACGGCGCTGGCCAGCGGTGCACGCTCTGCAGAGGAATGCGTCGAGGCCGCGTTGGAGCGCATCCGCGCCGTCGACGGACGGGTCGCCGCATGGGTCACCGTCGACGAGGACGGGGCCCGTGCGCAGGCTCGACGACTCGACGCCCTGCCCGCCCCGCAGCGCGGACCGCTGCACGGCCTGCCGATCGGGGTGAAGGACATCGTCGATGTGCGCGGCTTCCCGACCCGCTGCGGTTCGACCGCCACCTCAGGTGCGCCGGCGACGACAGATGCCCCGCTGGTGCGGGCCTTGCGTGATGCCGGCGCCGTGATCCTCGGGAAAACCGTCACCACGGAGTTCGCGTACTTCTCCCCCGGGCCTACCGCGAATCCGCGCCGGCTGGGCCACACGCCGGGCGGTTCGAGTTCCGGGTCGGCGGCCGCGGTCGCCGCCGGTATGACACCGTTGGCGGTCGGCACCCAGACCGCCGCCTCGGTCACGCGGCCCGCCGCCTACTGCGGCGTCTTCTCGATCGTGTTGCCGCACGGTGTATCCGATACCGGCGGAATTGCCGGCCTGGCCGAATCGCTGGATGCTCCGGGTCTCCTCGGCAGCGATCCGCTCGGTCTAGCCGCGGTGATCGAAGCGCTGAACCTGTCTGACCCGAAACATGACTCACCGCAGAACTTTTCGACTCTCCTGGTCTGGCGGCCCGGCCCGGCATTCGGTGTGCACCACGAAATGCTGTCCGCAATCGACCAGGTCGGCGAACTCGCCGCGCAGCATGGCCTCGATGTCGAGGAGTTCGACATCGACGCGCAGGCACTGGCCCTCGTCGACGCACACCGCCGCATCATGGCCTACGAAGCCGCCCGCCAGAGCCGAGCCGCCACGCTCCCCCGGACATCACTGAGCCAGGCCTTGCAGGACTTGCTCGACGAGGGCGCTGTTCTCGACCGGACAAGCTATGAGCAGGCGGTCGACTGCGCACGGACCGCTCGACAGCAGGTCCTCGACCGTCTGCACTCCGCGAATGCCGCGATCCTGGCGCCGGCCGCACAGGGCACTGCACCGGAGGGACTGTCGGCGACCGGCAACCCCATCATGAGCCGGCCGTGGCAGGCGATCGGGCTGGCGGCGGCCACATTTCCCGCCGGCCTGCCGGCGGGGCTCCCGCTCGGAGCCCAACTCGTCGGAGCCGGCGACGGCCGGGCACTGTTGCGACTCGCCGACCGTCTGCGCTGCGCGTCGTGAGCATCGCGGTGCCGGCACTCGTTTACTGTCAGCGAACGTTCTGTGTGGAGCCGACCTGAACTCGTCTCAGGTCACCTACACTCGGATCGTGGCTGAATCGCAGGTACACGTTACGGAAACCGCATCCACACCCCCGTGGGGAGCACGCCTCCGCGCCGCCCGCGAGGGGCGTCAGATGTCGCTTCGTGAGCTGTCCCGCCGGCTGGACGTATCCCCCGGGCACCTGTCACAGGTCGAGCGCGACATTGTTGCTCCGTCGATCAGCCTGCTGTACGCCATCACCGCCGAGCTCGGCGTATCACTCGACTCGCTGTTCGGTGACAAGACACGCGACGGCGGATCAGGCTCGGAGGAAAGCGATCCGGAGGTTCCGCGGACGTCCGGCGAGGGCCGTTACGTCGTCAGGTCCGCGGATCGGCAGTTCATCGAGGCCAGCCCCGGCGTGCGCTGGGAGTTGCTCACCCCGTCTACCGATACCCCGATCGACTTCCGCGAAATCGTCTACGAGCCCACGCCGGCGGCACCGAACAACGAAGCGTTCATCCGGCACGAGGGCAAGGAATTCGGGCTGATCCTCGAAGGCCGGTTGCACGTCCAGGTGGAGTTCGACACCTACGTCCTCGGCGTCGGCGATTCGATCTCGTTCGAATCATCACGGCCACACCGCTTCTGGAACGCAGGGCCCGGCGTGGCCCGCGCCGTCTGGGTATCGAACGCGTAACACCGGCAACACATCTCGGCACCCGCACTGCGCACGGTCCGACGGGGCTCCGCACCTTGACAAGTGTTCTGTATTACAGAACACTTGTGTTGTCCCTGACGGAACACCGGGCGTATCGCCTGGCTTCATCACACGGAGTCTCTGTGTCCACACACGCCGCAAACACCCACGTCGTCGTCCTCGCCGCGGACTTCTTCGAAGAGTCCGAACTGATCTATCCCGTTCTGCGCCTGCGCGAAGAGGGGTACTCGGTGACGGTGGCAGGAATGGGCACCGGCCCGGTCCGCGGTAAATCCGGGTACGGGCCGTATCCCGTCGACGTGGACGTCGCCGAGGTGGACCCGGCCGCGGTGGACGCGCTGGTCGTGCCGGGAGGATTCGCCCCCGATCTCCTGCGGCGCTCGTCGGCAGTGCTGGAACTGACGAACAAGCTCGACGCGGAAGGCAAGCCCGTCGCGTTCGTCTGCCACGGCGCATGGGTGGGCATCTCCGCCGGAATCGTGAAAGGCCGTCGCCTGACCAGTGTTTCGGCGATCCGCGACGACCTGCAGAACGCCGGCGCCGACTGGGTGGACGAACCCGTCGTCGTGGACCGCAACCTTGTGACTGCCCAACTCCCCCGCGACCTCGGCGCGTGGATGCGCGCACTGATCGCCGAACTCGCCTGACCCTGCACACCCTGCCTACCCCGGAGACGATGATGAAAAGCCCCATTCCGATCGCCCAGTTCGACACCAGCGCGCAGGACACCACGGTCGCGGTATCCCTGCCGCCGGACACCTACACCTCCGAGGATTTCTACCGCTTTGAGTTCGAGGCGGTGTGGAATCACGAGTGGATCTGTATCGGCCGCGCCACCGACATCACCCGCCCCGGTGACTTCTTCACCGTCACCGTCGGTGACGACCCACTCATCGCGGTGCGGGGTCGCGACGACGAGATCCGCGTGTTGGCGAACGTCTGCCAGCACCGTGCGATGATCCTGGTCGAGGGCAGTGGCAACAAGCGTCGCTTCCAATGCCCCTACCACGCCTGGGTGTACGGACTGGACGGACAGTTGCAGTCTGCGCCGGAACTGAACAACTCGCCCTGCTTCGACAAGTCCACTGTCGCGCTGCCCACCGTCCGGTCCGAAGTGTGGGAAGGGTTCGTCTTCATCACCTTCGACGACACCATCCCGCCGATCTCGGAACGCCTCGCCGGACTGTCGGAGTACCTGCGCAACTGGGATCTCGCGTCGCTGAAATCTGCGGCACCGCAGGAGTTCACCGAGTACGCGTTCAACTGGAAGCTGTTCGGCGACGAGTGCTACCACTGCCAGTTCCTGCATTCGCAGTCCTGGGTGCCGATGTACCCCACTTCGGCCGAGCAGATCAACTTCAACGCCGCGTTCAACGACCCGGCCAACGGAATCGTCGGATATGAGCTGATCAGTGTGGAGGAAGGCGCCTCCCCCACGAAGACCGGTCGCGTCATGCAGCCCTACCTGCCCAACCTGACCTCCGAGGAGCGGTCGAAGCTGGCCTACGTCACGATCGCACCGAACCTGCTGATCATCGCCATGCCCGACAAGGTCAAGTACTTCCACTGGCTGCCGGGCAGCGCGAACACGTCACGTTTCGCCGCGACCTGGATGTACCCGGAGTCGACACTGGCCCTGCCGAACTTCGAGGCGGACTGGAAGCAGGAAGCCGCCGACCTGTCCGAGGTCATGCGGGAAGACGAAATGGCCTGGAACGGCACGCAACGAGGGATGGCCTCGCGCTATGCCCCGCGTGGCCGTTACGCACCGCCGGAAGACGTGCTGGTCAACCTCAACCACTGGCTCGTGGAGAAGTACCGCGTCGCCGATCGGCAGTCATGACCGGCCCTGCCGTGCTGGCGCCCACCACCTCCGCAGTCGACGTCGACACGTTCACGCTCGAGGTGGCGGCCCGCAGCGTCGTCGGCGGTGACATCGTGGTGCTCGATCTGGTCTCGGCCACCGGCGACCCGTTGCCACCGTGGCAACCCGGTGCACACCTGGAAGTCGCTCTCCCCTCGGATACGGGTGACGTCATGCTGCGCCAGTATTCGCTGTGCGGAGACCCACTCCGGGCAGACGTCTACCGCATCGCAGTGCTGGCGCTCACCGACGGTCGCGGCGGTTCCGCGCGCATCCTGGAGACCGCCTACCCCGGATCTCTGATCCGGGTACGCGGGCCGCGGAATCACTTTCCGCTCGAAGATGCACCCTCGTATGCGTTCATTGCCGGCGGCATCGGCATCACACCGATTCTGGCAATGGCCCGCGCAACCGCAACCGCCGGCAAGCCCTGGCAGGCCGCGTACCTGGGCCGAGATCGACAACGGCTGGTCTTCGCCGAAGAACTCCAGGCGCTGGGCGCGGACGTCACGATCTGGGCCGACGAGAAGTCGGGGCGGTTCGACCTGGCGGGGTACGTCGACGGCCTGGCGGCCGGCACCCATCTGTATGCCTGCGGACCGGGACCGCTGCTCGACGCGCTGGAAGCACTACAGACGCCGGAATCCTCCTGGCGCTTGCACCTCGAAAGATTCACTGCCGTCAACGTCGATACGGCCTCGGACACGGCGTTCGAGGTGGTGTTGAACAGCAGTGGGACCTCGCTCACCGTGGCTCCGGGCTGTTCACTGCTGTCCGCCCTGCGCGAGCACGGCGTCCAGATCGAGTACTCCTGCTCGGAGGGCGTCTGCGGAACCTGCGAAACCGTTGTCCTGGAGGGTATTCCGGATCACCGAGACGCTGTTCTGTCGCCCGAGGAACGCGACTCCAACGAGACGATGATGGCCTGCGTCTCGCGCGCACGAACCCCCCGATTGGTACTGGACCTCTGAGAGGTTCGGTGAGAAAGGATTTCACTACCATGTCAACTCCCACCAAGGTGGCCGTCACCGGCGGATCGGGGCGGGTCGGTCGTTTCGTCGTCGACGAGCTCGCCTCCGCATTCGACGTCACCAATGTCGATCTGACGCAGTCTGACGCGGCCGTCGAGTACATCGAGGGCGACGTCACGGATCTCGACAGCATGCGACGCGCCCTCAAGGGCGCGGACGCCGTCGTGCATCTGGCCGCAATCGACTACGACTGGAAGGCCGCCCCCGAGCAGTACATCCGCGTCAACACCATGGGCACCTGGAACGTGCTGCAGGCGGCGGCGGAGAACGACCTGCAGAAGGTCGCCCTCTGCTCCAGTGTGTCGGCATGCGGACTTTCCGAGATGCGACCGGACTGGACGCCGCAGAGCCTGCAGGTCGACGAACGTCACGAGCTGAAACCTGTTCAGGCATACAGCGTGAGTAAGCAGATCATGGAGACGATGGGGCGCAGTTTTGCCACCGGCACGAATATGGACGTCCTGTGCCTGCGGCCGCTGGCGGTGGTTCTGCCGGAGACGATCGCCGAGTACTGCGAGTTCATCGACAACCCGGACACGCACTGGTTGTACTACTACGTGCATGCCCGCGACGTCGCCACCGGGTTCCGTCGAGCTCTGGAAAGCCGCGACCTGAAGTTCGGTACGTTCTTCCTCAGCGCGGACGACACATCCCACCCCGAGCCCACCCTCGACTGGTACCGCGACCGGATCGGCGCGCTGCCCGAGATCCTCAATCCCCGTACCTTCCAGACCAACCCGCGTGCCTCGATCTTCAGCAACCAGCAGGCACGCCAGCTGCTCGGCTGGGAGCCCACCACCGACTTTCCGACCCTGCGTACCCAACACGGAGTCTAGAAACAGGCTTTGCGTTCGCCTCGCATTCACCCCTCAATCCCAGGAGATCGTCATGACCCCAACAGTGCTGCCCGGCGCCGTCGACTGGACGGGTGACAACCCGTTCATCTACCTCAAGACCGACCCCGCCGGCGACTGGTCCTCCTTGTCACTGTTCTTCCGCGTCACCAGCTCCGGCCATGGCATGGGCCACCTGATCCTGGCGGTGACCGACCCCTACGACCAGGACAACGCCAAGGCGATCGGTCTCACCGACAACGAACCCCTGGCCCGTTTCCTCATCGAGGAATTCGCCGGCAAGTTCGTACTCTTCCGTCCCACCGGCGCACTCAAGAATCCGATCCTGCACACCAACGCCATATTCGAGCAGCGCCTCGGAGACCGCGAATGGGTGGAGTCGGCCACCGACGAAACCGCCGATACGACGATCACAATGCGCTGGCAGAACCTCGGCGCCCCGTTCGCCGTCCACCAGCCCAAGCAGGAGTCCGGCACCGGCCGGCACGAGATGCTGAGCGTGTTCCGGCCGGCGGAGTCGGGTGTCGTAGAGGTCAACGGCGAAGCCCTGGCCGGTACCACCGTCGAGCGTGACTTCTTCGGTGGCCGCGCCCAATCGGCGGCAATGGCTCTGTCCGAGACCTGGATTCAGGCATGACGTCCGCCGGATTCGACGACCGCAACGCCGTCGCACTGCAGCACATCGCCTCCGTGGACCCGGTGTGGACGGGCATCACCCGTGCATCCGCGGTCACACCCAGCGGTCGCGTGCTGTTCCATGCGGGACCACCATTCGCACACTGGGATACGGTGCCGCGGCCGGTGCGCAACTCGATGGCCCTCGCTGCGGTGTACGAGGGCTGGTCAGCCACACCAGAGGACGCCCTTTGCGCACTGGCCAACGGAGAGATCGCGTTCGGACCTGCCCAGGATTACGACATGGTGGTGCCGTTGTGCGGGGTCATCTCGCCGTCGATGGCGCTGCACGTCGTCGCCGACACGAACTCCACCCGGGTCAAGTACGCCGCCCTGAACGAGGGCATGCAGCACTGCCTGCGGCTGGGCGCCGACGACCGTGACATCCCGGCGTTTCACCACTGGCTCAACGGGGAGTACGCCGACTATCTCGCGCAGCGCGTGACCGCCCCGATCCGGTTGTTCCCCCTGCTCGTCCAGTCCCAGTCTCTCGGCGATGACGGACATTCACGGACACTGGCGGCGTCCGGTTTGTTCAGAGACCTACTGGTCGATACCGACACCCCCGCGGACATTGCCGAATTCCTCGGTACGTGCGGCGCATTCGCCCTCAATCTGTGGATGGCGGCCGCCGCGCTGGCCTTGGCGGCGGCAGAAGGTGTGCCGGACTGTGACCTGGTCACCCGGGCCGGCGGCAACGGGACCGAGTTCGGGGTCCAGATCGCCTCTCGCCCGGGACACTGGGTGACGACGGCGGCGGCTCCGCCGCGGGGCCCCTCGACGCAGGCGCGGAGGGCACCGAAGTTCTCGGCGCCATCGGCGATTCCGCTGTCGTCGACGTCTTCGGCCTCGGTGGGCAATCGCTGAGACATGCACCCGCTGTCCGTGCGGCGCTCACCGGCTACCTCCCGGCCGATGCGCTTTCCCGGCCCGAGGAACTGCTGCCCGCCCAGCTGAGCGGCGTCGGCGGGTTGCGCACCGGGCTGTCTGCGGGAGCAGTCGCCTCCCGCGGCGTCGGTCCGATCGTGCTGCTCGGTTTGATCTCCGCCGCGGGGCACGGGCGCGTCGGCGGCGGGGCATATCAACCCCCCGTCGAGTTGTTCGGAGAGTGCGCCGCCACCTAGGCGATCCGCTACCCAGCTCGACTCCGGTCGGTCGAGGTGGGGTTGACGCCCTGCGGTCCGCTGGTGCACCGCAGGGCGTTCCCATCTGGACAGCGCCGCACCGACCACGACCATGTGCGTGGACCACTCGCCCTGCATTTTCTTCAAATCACGCTGCGTCACATCACGTACACCACCGCGGCGAGCAGCACGGTCGCGAGAATCAGCGTGCGTGCAACGGAAAGCACCGTCTGCTTGAAGAATTCGCGGTGGCAATCCGGTTCGGCGGGCATAGAGCCATCATCGCGGCGCGCCGAACACGGATCCAGGCAGCGCTGTCACCACCTTGCCTCGCCTCACATCTGACCGGATTCTCTGGCGGCCCGGTCGATCACGTCGGCGACGGCGCGGGGATGGGTGAGGAAGACGACGTGGCTGGCCTCGATCTCGGTGATCTGGGCGCCGATCCGCTGGGCGGTCTGCCGCAACATCCGCGGATCGATCGCCTCGTCCTGGGTGGCGACCACGGCCCAGCTGGGCTTGGTCCGCCAGGCGGCCTGGGCGACGGTGCCGCCGAAAATGGACATGTTGATCGGCACCTGTGCGTCGCGGAGGAACGCCGCGACCGCGTCGGAGGTGTCCCCGGCGAAGCCGGCCTTGAACTTCTCGGAGTTCACGAACCCGAACCCATCCGGCCCGGTTTCGATCACGAAGCTGGGCGGGGCTGGGTAGTCGGCGTACTGCTGGCTGATGGTCTCCCCCGCATCGGGCGCGAGCCCGGACACATAGACCAGCCCGGTGACCTTCGGATCCACCCCCGCCTCGGTGATCACCACGCCGCCATAGGAGTGCCCGACAAGCACCGTAGGGCCGTCCTGACGGTCGATGACACGTTGGGTCGCGGCGATATCGTCGCTCAACGAGGTCAGCGGACTCTGCACGATACTGACCCGGTAGCCGCGGGTGACGAGCTCGTCGTACACGCCGCGCCAACCGGACCCGTCGGCGAAGGCGCCGTGCACGAGCACGACGTTGCGCACCTCCGCGGGTTGGGCCTGGGCCGGCCCGCCGGGACTGAGGGTGGCGAAGACGGCCGCGGCTGCGGCGGTCGTGGCGACGAGTCGGCGGAAGGGGAGTTTCATGTCGGTCCTTTCGAGGGTGCGTGCGGGTCGACCGACGGCCGGATCACCGCGCGGTCGGGAAACGGTTCGGTTTCGGCGCGGACCTGCTCCAACAGCCGGGCGATCCCGTCGACGATCGCGGTGAACAGGGCGGCGCCGGAGTCCGCGGTGGCCGCCGTGGGTCGGCCGACCACGCCGCTGCGGGTCACGTCGGGCATCGGATAGGTCAGTACCCGGCCGAGGGTGCGGTCTTCCTCGTCGACCGCCCGGTCGAGCGCGACCAGGTCGGGGTCCAGATACAGCACCATCGACGTCTCCGCCACGTTCGCGTGCGGATCGTCGGCGTCGCTGAAATAGCCCGCGTTCGCTTGGCCGGTGATGTCGTACAACGAGGCGAAACATGTTCGTAGCGAGGGATGTTCATGGCGCAGGGTGAGCAGCGCGCTCTGCGCGGAGGGTCCGTTGGTGGCATGCGAGTTGAGCACCACGAGCTTTCCGAACCCGGAGGCGGCCACCCAGCGCCCGATGTCGGTGACGATCGCGGTCAACGTCGCCACCGACAGCGACAACGTGCCCGGCCAGTGCGCGGTGTGCCCGAGCGAACATCCGTACGCCACCGTGGGCAGCACGATGTCCCCGGTCCGTGTGACGGCGGCGTCGGCGCCGGCGCCGACCAGCAGGGCGTCGGTGCCGGTGGGCAGATGAGCACCGTGTTGCTCGATGGCGCCCAGCGGCAATACCGCAACCGCTCCCGACCGTGCCGCTGCGGCCACATCGTCGCGGTTCAGATTGCTCCAGTGGGGCATGAGCAGAAGCTAAGTCGCCGAACCCGGGCCCATCCACGCCTGCCATGAAACTATGGACAAGCTGCACGCAGACCGTGTGGACGGAGCCGGGTTAGGTTGGCCACGCACCCGAACCGCGGCCAGTGGGGCGACGACGCAGTCGATGTCAGGTGACTCGGTTGCTTCTCAAAGGAGTTCGGCAATGCCCAACACATCGACGCCCAACACATCGACGCCCGACACGTCGACCGGAACCGCGCAGACCGGTGTGGTGAACGGACAGGCGGACCACACCGTGGACGCCGCCCGTGCGCTGTTCGAACGCCATCAGATCACCACCGTGCAGTTCGGGATGACCGACCTCGACGGGCAGATGCGCGGCAAGTTCGTGCCCGCCGACTTCTTCCTCGACTCGATCGCCACCCGGGGATCGTCGATCCCCAACATCGTCTTCGGCTGGGACATCGAAGACACGCTGATGGACTGTTTCACGCTATCCGGTTGGCACACCGGGTATTCCGACGTGGTGCTGATGCCGGACCTGAGCACACTGCGACCGGTGCCCTGGGAACCCGGACATGCCTTCGTGCTGTGCGACGTCGTGCACACCGACGGATCCGAGGTGCCCGTCGTCCCACGCACCGTCCTGGCCCGACAGGTGGCCCGCGCCGCGGCGCTCGGCTACCAGCTGACCGCCGGATACGAACTGGAGTTCTACCTGTTCCGCG
The DNA here is from genome assembly GCA_900078775.1 of Mycolicibacterium aurum. Classification (GTDB taxonomy): domain Bacteria; phylum Actinomycetota; class Actinomycetes; order Mycobacteriales; family Mycobacteriaceae; genus Mycobacterium; species Mycobacterium aurum_A. Next base: position 4,907,548 of record LT549889.1, on the reverse strand, counting down.
AGACACCGGAGACGGCCGCGGAGAAGGGCTACCGCAACCTCACCCCGGCCGCACCGGGCATCGCGACCTTCAGCCTGAACCGGCACAGCGCCCTCGAACATGTCATCGGGGCCATCCGGGAGGGCATGCGCGCCTGCGACATCCCCATCCTGGCGTCCAACACCGAGTACGGCGCCGGCCAGATCGAGATCAACATCGAGCACGCCGACGTGCTCACCACCGCCGACCGGGTGGCGATCTACAAGAACGGTGTCCGCCGCATCGCCGAACAACACGGCTATATCGCCTGCTTCATGGCGAAGGTGGCCACCGATGCGGCCGGGTCGAGCGCCCATATCCACCAGAGCCTGCAGTCGCTGGCCACGCCGACCCGCAACGCGATGTGGGACGGTGACGGCCCGTCGAGGTTGATGCGCCAGGCGGTGGCCGGCCAACTGGCCACGATGAGCGACTTCACCGCGCTGTACTGTCCGACGGTCAACTCCTACAAACGACGGGTGCCCGGGTCCTGGTCACCGGTATCTGCGACGTGGGGCACCGACAACCGCACCGCCGCCCTGCGAGCCATCGCCCTTGACGAAGCGGCCTGCCGGATGGAGAACAGGGTGCCGGGCGCCGACGCCAACCCCTATCTTGCGCTGGCGGCCTGCGTGGCCGGGGTGCTGCACGGGGTGGAGAACCAGTTGGCGCCGCCGGATCCCGTCCACGGCAACGCGTACGAGGGCGATGCCGCACCGCTGCCGCGCTCATTGGCCGAGGCCGTCGACGCGTTCGCGCGGAGCACCCCCGCCCGCACCGCATTCGGCGACGCATTCGTGGACCACTATCTGGCGTCGCGGATCTGGGAACGCGACCGCCACCGCGAAGCTGTCAGCGACTGGGAGACCGGACGCTATCTGACCCGCATCTGAGTTGCCCGCAATGTCTCCCGGTCACGGTGCCCGCGAATTACGATGGGCCATGCCCGATGAGTCGCTGCCGCAGGTGGAGCTGCGCGCCGTCGAGCACATAGCGCGGGTCCTCGGCTCCACCGACGACGTCGCGGTGGTCGCCCAGGGCGTCGCCGAGGCGATCCAGTCGGGACGGGCCACGCGTGACGCCTACGCCTACGTCTACGACACCGCCACCAAGGAACTCGTCCTCACGGGTGCCACCGAAAGCCCGGCCGCCGCGCATGTGGGCGCGCTGCGGTTGGCCTACGGAGAGGGCGTCACCGGCTGGGTCGCCGCCACCAGGCAGAGCTACCTGGTGCCCGATGAGCCCGCCGGCGACCCGCGGTTTCAGCCCTATCCGGGAATCGGCGAGGAGCGCTACGGCGCGATCTTCTCGGTGCCGATCGTCTCGTCCCGCGCCGAGCCGCTGGGCGCCATCACGGTGTGGGCGACCGCCGGTCACCGCTTCGATCCCGGTGAGGTGGCGTTCGTCGAGCGGATGGCGGCGCTCGTGGCGCCGGTGTTCGACACGGCCCGAGAGCGGCAGGCGTGCGGTCGACTGATCGCGGTGGCCGACGGGCTCACCGAGTTGGCCTCGATGGTCGCCTCGGGAACGTCGACCGGCTCGACGATCGACCATGCGGTTCGACTCCTCACCGAAGCCGCGGAGGTGGACGTCGCGGTCGCCCTCGTCACCGACCCATCGGGCGCGGACCGGATGCACACGAAGGTGCGCCCCGAGGCGCCGGGAACCGAAATCGAGGCGCTGCGCGCCGAGTTGCTCACCGTGGACATGGACGTCCGCAACGGGATCGCCGACTGGCGCAGCGCCGCGCAATCGGTGAACCGCGCGTTCGACGGCATCGCCGGGGCGGTGACAAGCTGCCCGGTCCGCGTCGGTGCCGAGGAGTTCGGCGTGCTGGCCTGCTACCGGCTGACCGCCCAGCGGTTCACCACCGCCGAGACCGCGCTGGCCGCAGCGGTGGCGCATCAGGCCGCGGTGGCGATCCGACTGGCGATGCTGACCGATGAACTGTCCGCCCGCAACAGGCTGAACTGGTTCCTGCGCGACCTGACCCTGGGGCGGCTCAGCGCCGAGGAGTTGCGGCGTCGCGCTGCGTCGGTCGGGTTGGACACCACCGTCGGCCACGTGTTCGTGGTGGCAAGCGCCTCCACGTTGACGATGCGCCGGGGTGAGACGCGGCCCCTGACCCCCGCACTCGGGGATCTTCTGGCCGACGGCGCGGTGCTGCCGGCGGGCAGCCTGTTCGCATCGACTCCGCATCAGACGGTGGCGGTGGTGCCGTGGCAGGGCGACGACGCGTCGATCGACACTTTGCGGATGCCACTGCTGGAGGTGTGCTCGCGGCTACGGGCCGCCGGGCACGCCGTCACCTTCGGGGTTTCCAGACCGGTGTCCGCGTTGGCCGAGCTCGGGGGCGCGCTGGCCGAGGCGCGGGAGGCGATGGCGATCGGCAGCCGACTCGACAATCCGAACGGGGTCTTCACCCTCGATGACGTCGGGCAGCACCTGCTGCTGATGCGGGTCTCCGGCGTCGACTCGATCCGTGATCGCTATGCCACGGCGATCACCCGCATCGCCGAATACGACCGGGTCAAGGGCACCGAACTGCTCGACACGTTGTCGGTGTTCCTGCACTATCGCAGCCAGAGTGTCGCCAGCCGTGAGCTTTTCGTGCATCGCAACACGCTGACCCAGCGCCTGACGCGGGCGGCGAATCTCAGCGGCATCGACGTGATGGAGCCATCGGAGTGGTTTCCGCTGCAGCTCGCACTGAAGGTGCACCAGTCGCGGGCGCGGATGCCGTCCGGGACCGACGCCGACTGACAGCACGTGCTCTCGTCCCGCATGGACCTGCTGGTGCTAGGAAAACCACTGCCTGGGCAGGCCGGCGCGGCGCCACCAGGATGGCAGTATGACCGTGCAACTCAACAAGAACCATCCCGGTAATCCTCCACTTACCCTGGATCATTCGTTCTTTCAGAGTCCCCATGCGGTGTATGCCGAGCTGAACCGGCGCGGTGCGGTACACCGGGTGCGGATACAGGGCGAAGTAGATGTCTGGATGGTCACGCGCTACGCCGCGGCCCGGAAGTTGCTCGCCGATCCTCGGTTGAAGAAGCACGGACCCACCGCCAGCAGCCTGTTCCCGGCGGGCCACACCACCATCGGGACCGTGCTGGGCGACAACATGCTGTTCCGGGATCCGCCCGATCACACCCGATTGCGACGCCTGGTCACCGCGGCGTTCACCGCGCAGGCGATGCGCGGACTGCGCCCGGCCATCGTCGAGATCGCCGACGACCTGCTCACCGCGATGGGCCATCAGGCTCCGGGACGCATCGATCTCATGCAGTCGTTGGCTCTGCCACTGCCGATCCGCGTGATCGGCGAATTGCTCGGTGTCCCAGCGGAATCACGAGAACGATTCACCTCGCTGACGATGCCGATCTTCGACACCAGCGCACCCGACGAGATGGACCGCGCTCGGCAGGAGCTGACCGAGCTGCTGCGGTCGATCGTCGCTGCCAAGCGGGAGGAGCCGGCCGGCGATGTGTTCGGCCATCTCGTCCATCTGCGCGACAACGGGGATCGCCTCACCGAAGACGAGTTGTTGGGTACGGCGTTTCTGCTGATCGTCGCCGGTTATGAGACGACGGTCAACCTGATCGCCAACGGTACGCTCGCGCTGCTGCGGAACCCGGCGCAGCTGGCGGCGGTGCGCGCCGACAGATCCCTGCTTCCCTCCGCGATCGAGGAGGCGCTGCGCGCCGAAAGCCCACTCAATACCGCGACCGTCCGCTTCACGAGTGAGCCGGTCGACGTGGACGGTATCGAGATCCCGGCCCGACAGCTGGTGATGATCGCCCTGCTGGGTGCCAATCATGACGAGCGTCAGTTCGACGACCCGGACAGCTTCAACGTCCACCGCACGGACAACCGCCACCTCGCGTTCGGTCACGGCATCCACCACTGCATCGGCGCACCGCTGGCCCGGATGGAGGCCGAGATCGCATTCGAGGGGTTGCTGTCGCGGTTTCCGCAGATCGAACTGGCCGCCGACGAACCGCTGGAGTATCGGCCGAGCACCTTGCTGCACGGTCTGCTGAGCCTGCCCGTGCATATCGGCCCCCGGCATTGAACCCACGAATGTCCGACACCATCAGCGGGTTCGGCCGGCGGTCGGTGCCCGCAACACGAAGGAAAGTGATCAGCTGTGAATAGCGCTACCACCCATACGGACGGACCGCTGCACCACGACTACATCGTCGTCGGCGCGGGGTCTGCGGGATGCGTCCTGGCGGCCCGGTTGTCCGAGAACCCGGACACCACGGTGCTGTTGGTGGAATCCGGCCCCGAGGACACCCGACCGGAGATCGACGCAACACTCGCGTGGCCGGCACTGTGGGGTACCGAGGTCGACTACGCCTACACCACGGTTCCGCAACCGGGCACCGAAGGACTCCGACACAACTGGCCGAGGGGCCACACCCTCGGGGGCAGCAGCAGCATCAACGCGATGGTGTTCCTGCGGGGGCACCCGAACGATTTCAACAGCTGGAACTGTCCCGGCTGGGACTACGAGTCGGTGCTGCCGTATTTCAAGCGCATGGAGACGGTGCAGGGTGGCGATCCGCGTTACCGTGGCGCAGACGGCCCGATGCGGCCGGCACCGGCCGCCCAGGGCATCGCCAACCCGCTGTCCGAGGTGTTCCTGCGCGGCGCCGCCGCAGCAGGCTTTCCGCTCAACGACGATTTCAACGGCGCGTGCGCCGAGGGTGCGGGTTGGCACGATCTGTCGATCGCCGGTGGCATACGACAGAGCTCCGCCCGGGCGTATCTGCACCCGGTGCGCGGCGACAGACCCAATCTCACGGTGCTGACGAACGCCCGGGCCCGCAGGCTGACCTTCAACGGAAACCGTTGCACCGGAGTCGAGTTCGATCAGGCGGGGCGAACCGTCTCGGCATACGCCGACGCCGAGGTGATCCTCAGCGCGGGGGCGGTGGATTCGCCGCGACTGCTGCTGTTGTCCGGGGTGGGTCCGGCGGCCGAACTCGAAGCCGTCGGCATCGAGGTTGTCCACAACCTGCCGGGGGTCGGCCGGAACCTGCACGACCATCCGGCCTGTGGGGTGGTGTACGAGGCCGCGCAGCCGTTGCCGGTCGGACAGACCAATCACGCCGAGACATCGATGGCGTGGCGCAGTGATCCGTCCCTGGCCGGTCCGGACATGCAGATCATGTTCATCCACGTGCCGTTCAACCCGCCGCACCTGTCCGCCCCGGCCAACAGTTTCACCTTCGGTGTCGCCGTGATGGTGCCGGAATCGCGCGGGTCGATCCGGCTCGCCGGGCCGGATCCGCGGACCGCACCGCTCATCGACCCGAACTACCTGGGAGCGGAGTCCGATCTGCGGCGGATGGTCGAGGGCATCGGAGTCGCGCGCGAGATCGCGGCAAGTGAGCCGTTCGCCCCGTGGCGGGCGCGCGAGGTGCTGCCCGGGCCCGCCGCCGCCGACCCGAGGGCGTTGCGTTCCTTCCTGTCCACCGCCGCGGTCACCTACTTCCACCCGGTGGGTACCTGCATGATGGGTTCGGGTGCGGAGTCGGTGGTGGATCCCCGACTGCGGGTGCACGGCCTCGACGGCCTGCGGGTGGCGGATGCGTCGGGGATGCCGAGAGTCGTGTCGGTCAACACCAACGCCGCCACCATCATGATCGGAGAGAAGGCCGCCGACCTGATCCGCGACGGCGGCTGAGCACTTCGCAGGCCATCTCGGGTCGTGCGGGACAGCACCTCGGTTCGGTGCTGTCCCGCACGCGTTGGCGCTGCCACGCGCTTCCCACGGTGCTCGCGGGTCTGCCCGCACGCTAGGCTTCACCTGACGATTTGTTTGCATTGGGAAGGACAACCGTGGGCAAGATAGTGACCATCGAATACGTCGACGACCTCGAAGGCACATCGGTCTCCGCAGAATCGGTTGACACCGTAGAGTTTTCGTACCGAGGCCAGGACTACACCCTTGTCTTGACCAAGAAGAACGGCGCCCAGTTCGACAAGGACATTTCCCGCTACATCACCGCCGCCAAGAAGGCTCAGTCCCGCGAGGCACGCGCGGCACGTCCGGCGACCAAGACCGCATCGCGCAAAACCAAGGCCACGAAACCTGCCGTCGCACGTCGCAAGTCCGCCGGCAAGACCGCGGCGGCGACCACCGGTCCGGCGCGGACGACTGCCATCCGCCAATGGGCCGCGGAGAACGGACACACCGTGTCGACCCGCGGGCGGATTCCGGCAGCGGTCCTGCTGGCGTACGACGCGGCGCACTAGCTCCTACCATGCACGCCCGGTCGATCCGCAGATCTCCGGGCAATCGGTCATCGACGGCTGCCGGATACACGATCTTCAGGGTGTGGCCCGTCGACATCGAATCGTGCGACCCACCTACGTGAACCCGATCCGGGAACCCGTCCGGCGGACTGCTCGGGTTTGGGCTGCTGATCCGGTCGAGGTTGTCGGCGAGCCCTACCGTCGTCGACCGCAATGTCGGATCCTCGATCACCTCAGCTTCCCCACGGCTCGCCGCAGTATCGGAGACCAGCGCGGTGTCGTCCGGATCGCATCGGTGATGCCCATGGCAGCCGGCACCGAGCGAGCCAGGCCTGTCACTTTCCTCGCGAATATTGGCGAAGCCGCCACTGGATAGTGGTGGTCGTTCGCGCCACACTGAGTTCACCGCCCGTCGGGCGCATCACGTACTCAGAACAACGGTGAGGAACACCGATATGACTGATCCGATGAAGGCCGTTGTGCTCGCCCGGTTCGGCGGGCCCGATGCTTTCGAGCTTCGCGATGTCTCCGTTCCGCAGGTCGGGCCCCGCCAGGTACGGGTCAACGTGCATGCGACTGCGGTCAATCCGCTCGACTATCAGATCCGTCGCGGCGACTACCCGGATCATGTGCCGCTGCCGGCGATCATCGGGCATGACGTCTCCGGCGTGATCGAGGAGGTCGGATCCGACGTGACCGAGTTCGGCCCTGGCGACGCGGTGTACTACACGCCCCGAATCTTCGGTGGGCCCGGCTCGTACGCCGAGCAGCACGTCGCCGACGTCGACCTCGTCGGCCGCAAGCCGGAGAACATCGATCATCTGGAGGCGGCGAGCCTGACGCTTGTCGGTGGCACCGTCTGGGAGTCGCTGGTCACCCGCGCTCAACTCACCGTCGGCGAGACCATCCTCATCCACGGCGGTGCCGGCGGAGTCGGGACAATCGCCATTCAGATCGCGAAAGCGATTGGTGCACAGGTGATCACCACGGCCAAGACCGCCGACCACGAGTTCGTGCACTCGCTCGGGGCGGATGTGGCCATCGACTTCACCTCGACGGACTATGTCGAAGCCGTGGCCGATATGACCCGCGGTAGGGGTGTCGATGTCGTCTTCGACACGATCGGAGGCGACACGCTCACCAAGAGCCCGCTGACGCTCGCTGACGGCGGACGCGTCGTCACCATTGTCGACATCACGCAGCCACAGAACCTCATCGAGGCATGGGGCCGCAATGCCGCCTACCACTTCGTCTTCACCCGACAGAACCAGGGAAAGCTCAACGCGCTCACCACCCTGGTCGAACGGGGCCTCGTGAAACCCGTCATCGGCGCGACGCTTCCGCTGGCGCGCATGGGCGAGGCTCACGAACTGCTGGAGAACAGGCAGCGGTATGTGCTGCGCGGCAAGGTGGCGATCGACGTGGCGGGTGACAGCGTTGCGCTTCCGCCGCTCCGCGCCGCATGACGCGAGCCCGGACTCCCCGGCGACCGTCGCGGTATCAGCCCCGCCCGGCGAAGGTGGCGCGGTACTCGGTGGGCGACACCCCCAGCAGCCGGCGGAAATGCAGCCGGAGGTTCGATCCGGTCCCCAAGCCGGCCTCTTCGGCGATGCGGTCGATCGGCAGTCGGGTGCCCTCCAGGAGTTCGCGGGCGGTGTCCACCCGCGCCCGGAGAACCCACTGCAGCGGAGTGCTGCCGGTCTCCTCGGTGAAGCGACGCAGGAACGTCCGCGGCGACATCCGCGCGTGCGCGGCGAGTCCGGCAACCGTGAGCGACTGATCGAGCCGCGTCATGGCCCATTCACGGGTCGCCGCAAGGGTTTCGCCACAGCCCGCCGAACGGCTCCTCGGCAGGTACTGGGCCTGACCCCCGGCGCGGTAAGGCGCGGTGACGAGTCCCCGGGCGATCTCGTTCGCTGCACTCACTCCGAGGTCACGCCGAACCAGGTGCAGGCACAGGTCCAGACCGGCGGCGGCCCCGGCCGAGGTGAGGACGGATCCCTCGTCGACGAAGAGCACGTTCGGCTCGACCGTGATCTGCGGATGACGCTCCGCGAGCTTGTCGGCCGCGTCCCAGTGCGTCGTCGCACTGCGGCCGTCGAGCAGACCCGCCTCCGCGAGGGCGAACGCGCCGTAGCAGATCGACGCGATGCGGGCCCCACGGAATGCCGCGCTTCGCAGCGCCTCCGGCACCTGCGCCGGTATCGACCGGCCGGCCGGTGCATACCCGGGGACGATGATCGTGTCCGCGTCGGCCAATGCGTCCAGTCCCCGTGGGACGGCGTAGCCGAATCCTCCGTGGGAGGGCACGGTGCCGGCGCTCACCCCGCAGGCCGACACCTGGTAGCCGAACCCCGTTTCCGGATGGAATACCTCCGCCGGGATCCCGACATCCATCGGGAGCGCCCCCTCAAGGACGAGGACCACCACCTGATGCGGTCGCCGGCAGCTAGGAGAGTGCATGTCGCCTCGCGAATTCCCATGTGAGAGCGCTTGCGTCGGGTCCTGCGTGGTCGGTGAACAGTCCGGCACCGGACGGTCCGGGCCAGGCATGCCCCATGTCCTCGACGAGATAGGACTCGACGAGCGTGACACCGCCTGCCGCGGTCCGGGTGGTTCTGGTGTAGCCGTGGCGGTCGGGTGTGGCCGGCGTTGTGTGGACTTCCTCGATCACACCCAGGCTGTCGTTGAGCAGACCGTCGTCGACCAGATCGTTCACCGCGGTCCAGTGCGAGACAAGGCGATCGGCGACCGGCGGCGGCACCACCTCGTCCTGCGCACCCTGGATGACGAGCATCGGCACATGCCTGGCCCGCTCCCCCATCTGGGCCCACGCCTGACGCGCGGTGTACTCCGGCGGCGTGGCGCCCGGGTCGTCGGGCCGCACCTGATTCAGCCCGTACTCACCGCCTGCGACGGATGTGGCCGTCGCGAACAGATCGGGATAGGTGGCCGCGAGGACGACGGCGGTGCCGGCGCCGGAGGAGGCACCCACGACATGGACCCGGCGTGGATCGGCCGCGTAGTCCGCGACGACCTGTTGTGCGACGCCCGCCAGCAGCGCGGGTTCTCCACTGCCGCGGTGTTGTTCGCGCGGGTCACTCGAACCCCAACAGTTCCCCGCGCTGCGGAGCAGTCGCTGTGTCGGGTACACCACGATGAACCCTTCCCGGTCGGCCAGGCGGTTGAACTGGGTGGTCGCCTTCATCGAGTTCCACCCGAATCCGGTCATCGCGCAGCCGTGTATCGCGATGACCACCGGCAGCCCGAAAGCCCGGTCGTGCTGCGGCGGGACGTGCACCTGGTAGCGCTGGTGCCCGCCGTCGCCGACGAACACGTGGTTGCGGTCGCCTTTTCCCATCGCCCATGGCGTGCCGAACTGGAATGCGGCGGTGGCGCCGATCGCCGTCATGGTCAGCGCCAAGGCCAGGCCCAGGACGGCACGCCTGCGGGGCCGCTTCACCGGTGCCCGCCGACGGTCTGTCGCGTTGGTGCTGGTAATTCCCATCGAGACGGTAAACGCCGTCGCTCGCCGATTTCATACCGCCGAGGCCATGCACGCAAGACGGAACGGGCCGTCTTGACACGAGACGGCCCGTTCCGTATCGTACTGAGGACTAGCTCGGCGACCTGAACTCCCGCGATAAATCGTCTGACGCTGCGCGTCTGACACACCTGCCAAGAGAAGAACCCCCGTGCCACCGACCGATCTCGGTGCGATGCTCCCGTCCCGCAGATCACCGATACAACGGAGCTGTCGGATTCCCCAGCCGGACAAGGGGTCTCACGCTCCTACCCGAGTACGACGCTGCCCGACGACACCTAGGACCACTCCCATGAGCGTGCCCGATCGATGCGCCGACGACGAACTGACCACCCGTTTCGAGCGTGAGGTGATCCCACTACTGGACCGACTCTTCACCGCGGCGATGCGACTGACCCTGCAACGCGCCGACGCTGAAGACCTGGTTCAGGAGACGATGATCCGAGCGTACGCGGGGTTCCGGAGCTACCAGCCCGGCACCAATCTCGCGGGGTGGCTGCTGCGCATCCAGGCGAACGCGCACATCAGCGGCTACCGCAAACGGATGCGCCGGCCCACGGAGACCGTCATGAGCACGATCCACGAGTGGCAACTGGCCGACTACGCCGGGCGGTCACCGAGAGCACTCCGCTCGGCGGAACTGATCGTCCTGGAATCCTTACCCGACAACGACATCAGATCGGCCTTGGACGAACTGCCCGAGGTGTTTCGGATGGCCGTGTACTACGCCGACGTCGAAGGCCTGCCCCACAAAGAGATCTGCGAGATCATGGGCACGCCCCTCGGCACCGTCATGTCCCGGATCCATCGCGGCCGATCGCGGCTGCGGGTCCTGCTCGCCGACCTCGCCGCCGAACGCGGATACCGCCCGCCGACGACGACAACCGGCACCAGACACCACCGCATCCCGGTGACATCTGCCCGTTGAGGCCCCCACTCAGCCGACGCTCAATCCCATGGAGACCACAGTGGAACCGCACGAACGAACCCGACCACTTTTGACGCAGCGGGCGGCCGGAGTTCTCGCCCTGGGCTTCGCGGTCTTGCTGACGGCGTGTACGTCGGCGCCGGCACCTACCCCGACCGTCGGGCTCGACCGGTTCTACGACCAGCGGATCGCCTGGGAGACATGCGATGACTACGCCACGACGTCCATCGAGACGGCCGTATTCGCCGCCGCGCCCACCGCCGAATGCGGGCGCCTGATGGTGCCGCTGGACTATCGCGAACCCACGGGCAAGACGGCCCGACTCGCCGTCATGCGGGTACCCGCGCGCGGCGAGGCTATCGGCTCGCTGGTCATCAACCCCGGCGGGCCGGGCGGGTCGGGCCTGTTCGCCGCCGCGGCGACGTCGCTGGGGCTCGCGCACGACCCGATGACCGAGAGCTTCGATCTGGTCGGGCTCGATCCCCGCGGGGTGGGTAAGTCGGAGCCGGCCATCGACTGCTTCACCGATGCCGAAGCTGATCAGGGCGAGGTCCTGCTGAGTACCCAGGGCACGACTGTCCAATGGACGGAGGCGGATACCCGGGCAATCGTCGACCGCTGCGCCGAGCGCTCCGGGGGCCGCGACGTACTGGCCAGTGTCGGCACCCGTGCTGCGGCTCGGGATATCGACGTATTGCGGGCCGCCCTCGGGGACGAGAAGCTGACGTTCCTGGGCCAGAGCTACGGAACCCGACTGGGCGCCGTGTACGCCGAACAGTTCCCGCAGAACGTACGTGCCATGTTGCTCGACGGGGCGATCGATCCGCACCAGGGCACCTCGGAACGCCGCATCGGTGCATTCGCCGGCTTCCAGCGCTCCTTCGAACAGATGGCCGAGTTCTGCGCCGCGCAGGCCATCTGCCCGATCGGCCATGACCCGGACCGTGCCACCGAAATGTTCCGTCAGCTCGTACGGCCGCTCTACGAAACCCCGCTTCCCGCACTGGACTCCGACCTGAGCTACGACGAAGCGATCGGTGGCGTGATCTCCGGTCTGTACACCGAGGCAGCCTGGCCGCGCGTCATTGCCGGGATAGCACAGCTACAGCAGGGGCGCGGCGACGAACTGCTGCAACTGAACTACGACTTCGCACTCCGGGACGCCGAGGGCCGCTGGACCAATTTCACCGAAGCGCTCTACGCGATCAACTGCATGGACGAAGAGCGCCTCAGCGAGGCCGAGGGCGACGAACTGCGGGCCGCCATTTTTGGGGCGGCACCGTTCATGGATCCCGGCGTCGAACTGACCGGGGCGCGTGACGGATGCGAGCACTGGCCGGCCGAACCCACCCTCGGATACCCCTATGCCACCGAGATAGACGATCTTCCACCGACATTGGTCGTGTCCATCACCGGGGATCCCACCACGCCCCATGCCGGTGGCATCAACCTGGCGGAGGCGCTCGGCGGTGCACTGCTCACCGTCGAGGGCGAAGGGCACACGATCGTGACGGCGGGTACCAACTCGTGTGTCAACGCCGTCGCCGCCGACTACCTGATCCACCTCAAACTTCCGCCGACGGGCGCCCGATGCCAGCTGTGACCCGGCACCTCTGCCGTCTCGGTCCGCACTGCGGCACCGAATCACGTAGTGAATCAGAGTATTTCAGCAAGTCTCCATTGAACACGCGCGGGCGTGACAGCATCGGAGGCAACGGGAGGGCGGACCGATGAGTTCAGTACCGGGAAAAGTTGCCCACGTCGGTGGGCTGGCGGGTATCCCCGAGGGGGCACCCCACGATGTGCAGATCGCGGGAGTGGACCTGGTCCTGATCCGCGTCGGCGATGACATCTCGGCGCTGCACGGTCGCTGCGCGCATCGCGGTGCCCGGATGGCAGACGGCCAGATCAAGGAGAACACGTTGGTGTGCGGTCTGCACGGATGGCGGTACGACATCAACACCGGTATAGCGCCGGCCAACCCGTCGGTGGCGCTGACGAAGTTTCCGGCCTGGGTGAGCGACGGCGAAGTCTACGTCGACGAAGCCGCGGTCTCCGCGTTCGCCGAGGCGAACCCGCAACCGTACGGCGACGATGGCTACCAGGGCACATGGATCAAGCCCGCCGATACGCCCGAAGAACCGTTCGTCACGCAGATTCATGAATTCGCCGCGCATGGACTCAGCCGGGTGGGCCCCGACGGCCCGGTCGACGCGATGGGGGTCCCGCGCGATCGGCTCCCCTCCTGGGATTCGATCCAGTTGCTACCCGCCCAACTGCGTCGGCTGCCGCTGTTGGAGCACGAGCCGGTCAGCACCGAAACCGTGATCGGCCCCGGGGCCGCGCGACCGTTGACTCTCGACATCCCGTTGTTCGTCAGCGATATGAGCTTCGGCGCGCTGTCCCAAGAAGCCAAAACCGCACTGGCCGCCGGAGCCGAACTGGCCGGCACCGGAATATGCTCGGGTGAGGGCGGCATGCTTCCCGAAGAACAGCAGGCGAATTCCAGATACTTCTACGAACTGGCCTCCGGCCGGTTCGGATGGAGCTTCGAGCATCTACCCAAGGTGCAGGCATTTCACTTCAAGGGTGGGCAGGGCGCCAAGACCGGCACCGGTGGACACCTGCCCGGAACCAAGGTGGTGGACCGCATCGCCGAGGTCCGAGGATTGACCCCAGGGACCTCGGCCATCTCGCCGGCGCGGTTCCCCGACTGGGATGATCTGACTCAGTTCAGGGATTTCGCCGCCCGGGTGCGTGCGGAGTCCGGCGGGATTCCGGTGGGCTACAAGATGAGCGCACAGCACATCGAGCAGGACATCGATGCGGCGCTGGAGATCGGGGTGGACTACCTGATCCTCGACGGCCGGGGCGGCGGCACCGGGGCCGCGCCGACCATCTTCCGAGACCACATCTCCGTACCCACCATCCCGGCACTGGCACGGGCGCGCCGACACCTGGACTCCTCCGACGCCGGTCACGTCACGTTGGTGATAACCGGTGGCATCCGGACCCCGGCGGACATGGTGAAGGCACTGGCACTGGGCGCCGACGCCATCGCGCTGTCCAATGCGGCACTGCAGGCGATCGGGTGCGTGGGAATGCGCGCCTGCCATACCAATACGTGTCCTGCCGGCATCGCCACCCAGGACCCGCGGCTGCGTGCGCGGCTCCCGGTGCCGGCCGCCGCCCAACGACTGAACCGCTATCTGCGCTCCGCCGTGGAGTTGATGGTGGTGCTGGCCCGGGCGTGTGGACACCGCCGCCTGGCCGACTTCGACCTCGACGATCTCACCACATTCGACCGGGACTTCGCCTATCTGTCCGGAGTCCCCTATGCCGGGGCGGTGCCATTGTGACCAGTACAGACCATACTCCCGACGAACGCGACGGCCTCGCTGTCCGGCAACGAAACCTGGACTGGCACAAGGTCGCCGATTCGAACGATTTCGCCGAGGGTGAGGTGCGGGTGTGCCCGGTGGGACTCAAGACCGTCGCGGTGACCAAACTGCACGGCCGTTACGGCGCCATCGACAACCGCTGCCCGCACCAGGGCGGTCCGCTCGGGCAGGGCACGGTGGAGAACGACAAGATCCGCTGCCCTTGGCATGGCTTCGACTTCGACCCCTTCACCGGCGAGGCTGCCGGAGGACCCGATTTCGACGTCCCTACCTACTCGGTAGAGGCCCGTGACGACGGCATCTACGTCGCCGCCGCGCCGCCGCTCCCCCACACCCGGACTGTCAGTGACGTCCTCGTGGAGACGATGGCCGAATGGGGTGTGGACACCGTGTTCGGCATGGTGGGCCACTCCAATCTGGGTGTCGCCGAGGCTCTTCACCGCGCGGAAACTGCCGGGAAACTCCAGTACTTCGGCGTCCGGCACGAGGGCGCCGCGGCTTTCGCCGCCGCGGCCTACGGGAAGCTCACCGGGCGCCCCGCAGCGTGCTTCGGGATCGCCGGGCCGGGTTCGACGAACCTGCTGACCGGACTGTACGACGCGAAATCCGATCGAGTGCCGGTGCTGGCGCTATCGGGAAACGTCAACTCGTCGGTGGCGGGCAAGGGTGCATTTCAGGACATCGATCTGCTCGCCGCCTTCGCCGATGTGGCTGTCTACTCGCAGATGGTGCGGGCCGGGTCAGAGCACGGCGAACTGATGACGTTGGCACTCAAGCACGCGATCCTGCAACGCGGAGTAGGCCATTTGGTCATACCTGACGACGTCCAGGTGTTGGAGGCACCCGGTCAGCCGGTATCCGGTCCGCAGGGCCGCATGCCGGATCTGCGGACGGGCCCTCCGACCGAACCGTTACGGCAGGCCCTGGACCAGATCACCGCAGCGACCCGACCGGTGGTGATTGTCGGGGCCGGCGCGAAACACGACATGGAGGCCGTGGTCGCCCTCGCCGAGGCCCTGAATGCCCCGGTGCTGACCACATTCAAGGCCAAAGGGCAGATCTCCGATTCCCATCCGCTGGCCTGCGGTGTGCTGGGCCGCTCGGGCACCCCGGTGGCCTCCTGGATGATGAACAAGGCCGACCTGCTGCTCGTGTTCGGTGCGTCGTTCTCCGACCACACCGGCATCTCGGCGTACAAGCCGACAATCCAGATCGACACCGACCCGCTGACGCTCGGCCGGTTCAAGCCGGTCACGGTGCCGCTACTCGGTGACGTCGGAATGTGCTGCGCTGCTTTGTGTGCCGGGTTGCGTGTGCACCCGGAGCTGGTGGACCAACGTCCCGAGGTGGCCGAGCGGTGGACCGTCTGGCGGGGCGAGAAGACACGGCGGGCGGCGGCGCGGACCGACCGCGGCGTACCCGCTGCCGCGGTCATCGAGGCGCTCAACGACGTGCTGCCCGCCGACGCGGTCATCGCGGTCGACGTCGGCGATCACGCGTATTCGTTCGGCCGGTACTTCGAGACGAAGCAGCAGTCGGTCCTGATGTCGGGCTATCTCGGGTCCATCGGTTTCGGCTTCCCCGCCGCCATGGGCGCCTGGGCCGCCGCCCCGGACCGGCCCATCGTGACGGTCACCGGCGACGGCGGATTCGGCCAGTACCTGGCTGAGATCACCACGGCGGTCAAGTACGGGATGAACATCACCCACATTCTGCTCAACAACGGCGAACTGGCGAAGATCAGCGACGAACAGCGGGCCGCCGAGTACGCGGTATGGCAGACCTCGTTGCACAACCCGGATTTCGCGGCCTTCGCCCGCAACTGCGGCGCGCACGCCGTCCGCGTGACCGACCCCGCCGACCTCGCCTCGGCGATCACCGAGGCCCTCGCGTATCCCGGGCCGGCGCTCGTCGAGATCGTCACCGACCCCCAGTCCCGTTAGGTGACTGCCGCCCCTGATCCCTTGTCTGCTAAGTCCTTCTGGGCGTGATGCAGTCAGTCGCGGAAGACCGGCGCGTTCGGGGCCCGGACCGTCTGCTGCGGCGCCGTCACCGGCGGGGTGAAGTGCTCGGCGCCGGGATTGATCGACTTTTCGGTCGGTGTCAGCGAGGACTCCGTGGTGGTGGTCGGTGTCGGTTCCGGGCTGTCAGTGTCGGTGCCGCACGCGGCGGTGAAGCCGATCATCGCGAGGATGGCGGCACCGCCTACCGCTGCCGAGAGCCGACGAGTCAGGGTATTCGGTGCCATCTTCGGGTTCCTTACCGTCGCTGGGTATATGCACATTTCGGCCCCGACGTGCATACGGTGTTTGCGCCACTTCCTGATCCAAATCGCGCGCCGCACAATGCGTGCGGACTTTCGCGCGAGTATTGGCATTGTGGCCACCGAAGTGTGTGAATCCTGACCACGACAATGAAAAGTATTGCCGCCCTGGTGTCAGAATTGGCTGGCTCCGCCATCGACGTAGATCTCCGCGCCGGTGATGTACGTGCTGGCGGAAGAGGCCAGGAAGGCGATCACACCGCCGATTTCCTCCGGACGTGCGCGCCGCTTCATCGGCACGGTGGCGGTCAAGTCCTGCAGCGCTGCATCGGCTCCCTCGAAGAGGCCGGCCAGCCCGGGAGTCTCGGTGAGTCCCGGGGCTACGACATTGACGCGAATCCTGCGGTCGACGAGTTCGGCGGCCCAACTTCGGGCCAGCGAGCGGATAGCGGTCTTGGATGCGGCGTAGACGCTTGTGCCCGGCGAGGCCTTCACATCACCGGCGGAACCACACAGGATCACCGAAGCGCCGTCATTGAGCAGGGGAAGGGCAGCCTGGACGGTGAAGATGATCCCGCCGACGTTGGTATTGAACGTCCGTGCGTAATGGTCCCGGGTGATCTCCCCCAACGGCGCTACCTCGGCGATACCTGCATTGGCGAAGACGATGTCGAGCCCGCCCCCCTGAGCCTCGATGGTGGCCGCGACGCGGACGAGGTCGGCCGGTTCCGTCACGTCGGCGGAAATGGCGCTGGCGTTCTGGCCACCGATGCCGGCCACGGCGTCGTCGAGAGCGTCCTGACGCCGCCCGACGAGGACCACGTGCGCGCCGTCCCCGGCGAGCGCCCGCGCCCCGGCGAGGCCGATGCCCGATGTCGCCCCGGTGACGAGGGCCGTCTTACCTGCCAGTGCTGACATCGGAGCTCCACTTCTTGTACGGCTTGCCCGTGCTCACCCGATGGGAGGCCGGAGAGGGCACCGGCACTCGGCCGACCCTCTGACAATACGATACGTCTCGTCTCCGGTCAAGACGGCACGTCTCGTGTTGTCTCTGGGGCGCGTGCGGCGTTAGTGTGCTGCCATGCCGCCGCCTCCACCCGATCCCAGCCGACGCAACGAGCACTCGCGGCGGGCGATTCTCGAGGCCGCGCTGGAACTGGTAGGCGAACTCGGCTACGACAACGTCTCGGTCGAGGCGATCGCCAAGCGGGCGGGCTGCGGCAAGCAGACGATCTACCGCTGGTGGCCGTCCAAGGGTGCGGTGGTGCTCGAGGCCGCGATCCAGAGTCTCAATCCGGTCGTCGTGTTTCCCGACACCGGTGACATGGTCACCGACCTGCGGGAGCAGCTGGTCGGCATCGTGGACCTGATCGCGACCACGAGTTTCGGAGCGGCATACCGGGGTGTCATCGCCGCCGGTCAGTCCGACCCCGGCCTGTTGCAGGCCGTCCACGAGCAGGTCATCGAACCCAACATCAAAGGGTTCACCGCGCGGGCGGCCCTGGCCCAAGAACGCGGCGAGATACGTCCCGACGCCGACGTGGCGACGCTGCGCGATGTGCTCTACGGGGTCATCGAATACCGGCTGTTCCACGACATGCCGATCGAGCCGCAGCACATCGACGCACTGCTGACGCTCACCTTCGACGGGGTGCGCTGACCGCTGGTCCTGCCGCGGATCGGCAGCCACAGTGCCTCTCGCACATGAACTTCTGTGAATTCTGCTGCTGGTGGCCGGATAGCACTCCCCCTACCCTGGTGAAGTGCCCAGCAGAAACACGCCTTTCGCGGAGTTTCTCCGACAACATCGCGCCAAGGTTCAACCGAGCGATGTCGGTCTGCCGACCGGACGCCGACGCCGGGTGACGGGACTGCGCCGGGAAGAGGTGGCGAGCCTCGCCGGTATCAGCGTCGACTACTACCACCGCATCGAGCAAGGGCGTGAACGGCCGTCCGACCAGGTGCTCGACGCCATCGCCGGCACCTTGCGCCTCAGTCCCGACGCGGCCGCGTATCTACGGCATCTGTTGGCGCACTCGGCGTCCCGACCATCAGACGTCAAGCCGTGCCAGCCGGTCAATCCTGCGCTCCAGGCCCTGGTCGACGGCTGGCACATGTCGCCGGCGAGCATTCATGACAGTTCCGCGACCGTGGTGATGGCCAACGGGTGTGCCGCGGCGCTGTCGGAGAGCTTCGCGGTCGGCGGAAATCCGGTGCGCAGCCTGTTCCTCGACGAGCACATGCGCGAATTCTGCCGGGACTGGGAGGGTTTGACGGCATGGGCGGTGCGCTGGCTCCGTGACTTCGCCAGCCACCACCCGGATCCCGGAATGGACGCGTTGATCGAGGAATTGCGCTCGCGCAGTGCGCACTTCCGCGCGCTGTGGGCCACCTATGACGTCCGGCGTCACGGCCGCGGCCTGCTGTCGATCAACCATCCGCTGGTCGGGCCGCTCGACCTGCATTTCCAGCAACTGGCCCTGCGCGGCAGCGAGTACATCATGGTGGTCTTCTGGGCCGACCCTGGTTCGCCGTCGGAAGCCGCGTTGCATGAGCTGAGCTGGTGCAGGCTGCCCGACGTGGTCTGACACGTCGCCCGGCGTCACATCACGTACACCACCACAAGCAGCACCGCGGTGAGAAGCACGATGCGCGCAATGGAAAGCGCTGTCTGCTTGAAGAATTCACGGTGGCGATCCGGGGCAGCGGGCATACGACAAGCGTCGCGGCGCGAGGTACGGGTATCCAGGCAGTGTCAGCACCACCCTTGTCACCCAGATGTTCTCTGGATGGGGCTGTGCCGCCGCGCCGAGTGGCCCTGCCGGTGCTAGGAAAACCGCTGCCTGGGCCCGGGTGCACCGCCCCGTCAGGATGATCGGTGAAAGCGCTGACAACCACCGCAATCCCAGCACGAGCACCCCGAGGAAGCTCCATGGCCTTCGTCACCGAGGACAACATCACCGATCTGGCCGTCAAACGTTGGGCGACTGCTTACTCGCCGCGTACGGCCGAACTCATGAGCGTCCTGGTCCGCCATATCCACGACTACGCCCGCGAGGTCGGGCTGACCACCGAGGAGTGGATGGCCGCCGTCGACTGGCTCACCGAGGTCGGCAGGATCAGCACCGACAAGCGCCAGGAATTCATCCTCGCCTCCGACGTGTTCGGCTTGAGCACCCTCGTCGTTCAGATGAACAACCGGCTCCCGGCGCCCGCGACCCCGGCGACCGTCCTGGGCCCGTTCTACATCGACGGCTCCCCACCGGCCCCGTTCGGATTCGACATGTCCGACGGTGTCGAAGGGACACCGCTGTTCATCACCGGCACTGTCACCGACACCGCAGGTACCCCGATCGCCGGCGCGATCCTGGACGTGTGGCAGGCCGACGCCACCGGGACCTACGAAGCGCAGTACGCCGAACTCGACGAAGCCCGGCTACGAGCCAAGTACTCCACCCGCTGCGACGGCACCTACTGCGTGCGCACGATCGCCCCGCTCGGTTACACCATCCCGATGGACGGCCCGGTCGGAAGACTCATCAAGGCAACGGACATCAGCGCCTACCGGCCCGCCCACGTCCACTGCTTGCTTGAGGCGCCCGGCTACCACCGGCTGATCACGCATCTGTTTCAGTACGGCACCGACTACCTGGACACCGACGTCGTCTTCGGCGTCCAGGACGAACTCGTCGTCGGATTCGTCGAACACCTGGCCGGTACCGGCCCCGACGATCAGCAGATGGATCAGCCCTTCCTGGTGGCCCGCTACGACTTCGTCCTGCAAGCGCTGGACACCGACCCGTGTATGGCCCCTAGAGCTCCAAAGAACAGATCATGAGCACTCTCCTGCACATCGACTCCTCGGTCCGCGCCGAGCGATCGGTGAGCCGCGCGCTGACGGCTCGAGCCGGGACCGAGTTCGTCGTGATCGAAAGCCGCGGCGGAGGCTACCGGGAGGGCACTCCGAAGCATGGTTGGGATCATGCGGAATCCTGGATCGCTCAAGCGGTTTCGCTGACCGGTTTGGAGCCGCGGATCATCGTGGCCGAGTTGACCATGGCCGCCGACGACGCCCGCATGGCGCACCTGCGACCGTTGGCCCAGGAGAGCCTGGAACGCGCGCGCGCGCCGAGATCGATGCCCTGTGGGTGTCGATCTCCGCGGTCACGACGCGCGCGTGAACTCAGCCCCGGTCGATGGGCTCGTTCGGCGCCCGGACCGTCTGCTGCGGCGCCGTCACCGGCGGAGTGAAAGGCCCCGGGGCGGGCTTGATCGACTTCTCGGTCGGCGTCAGCGAGGACTCCGTGGTGGTCGTCGGGGACTGCTCGGGTGTTTCGCTGTCGGTACTGCATGCCGCGGTGAAGCCGATCATCGCGATGACGGCGGCACCGCCTACCGCTATCGAGAACCGTCTGGTCAAGGTGTTTGTTGCCATGCAGCACTCAACGCGGCGCCAGGACCCTTACATTCCCGGCCCAGCCATGCCCAGGTTTGCGGGGCTACATCGCCCGCTGTTCGATGGCGTGATGGATGGTCCCGAGGGTGGGCCGGAACCCGAGCCGGCGCCGTCACCGCCTCCGGCGCGGTAGCCGGCAGCGCACCACTCGTAGCGCGGCTTCCTTGCCGGGTACCGGCCCAGCCTCCTCGCCGTCGACGCCGGCTGGGTCGACAGCCCCTACCGGCCGGACTGACCCCCGACCGCTTCCTCTCTACGACTGCGGCGCCGCTTCGCTGGCCCAGGTTTCTCGCGATCGGCGTCGTGCGGTTGGCGGCCTGAGAATTCTGCGAGGTCTAGCGTGGGCGGAATGGGTTTGTTCAGTCATGAGGAGTTCCGGGGCGCGGCCGACGGCGTTGGCGGCGGCTCTGATGGTGGGGTTGTCGAGCGAGCTCGGGCTGCTGAGCTGAGCGAGTACGGGGTGGATGAACCCGTGGTGGTCGGTCCGGGATCTCCGCCTGAGGATGGTTCGTGCGGTCAGTTCGCTGTGCAGTTTCACGTGTCTACGTCAATGCTGGTCGGGCTGAACCGTATTGCGAGAATGCGTGGGGTGAGCGTGCCGGAGGTATGCCGGCAGGTTATCGGTGTGTTTGTCGCCCAGCAGGAGGGTGAGCTGGGCGCATTGCTTGCCGCCGAGGCCGAGGCGGCTGATTACCGGCCGAGTTTGGGTCAGGCGTAGTCGCGCCCGCCGCAAGGCCGACGCGAGTATCGGAACGGCCCGAGACTTCGCCTGGGTTGGTGCTGTCCGCGGCTCGCTCTTGGGCAGCTGCGCCGGTGCGTCCGGCTCCACCACGCCTAGCTTCGGCGCCGTCGTCGCCGCCAGAGCCGGGGGCAGCCACCGGGTATCTCGGGTCGCCGACCTGACCGACGTCAAAGATGACCGTTCCTCAGCACGGGACGCCTGGTCGCCCACTTCGTCGCCTACGCCAGTACGCAAGACACCCTAAATAGTGAAGACGATAGGCGATCGCTTTGCCGCTTGCTTGAGCTCGATGTCGGGAGGAGCGGGCTACTCAGCTCCCTAAGCAGCTGGTGCAATGCTTGAAAGCTGTGGCTTCTCAAACTTCGTGTCTGCCCCGGCAGCTTCGCGGCATCCAGGCCCAGTTTGGCCAGCAGTTCGGCATAGAACTGCGGCTCGATCGCGCCGATCGCGAAGTATTTACCGTCGGCGGTCTCATACGTGTCGTAGTACGGGGCGCCGGTGTCGAGCATGTTAATCCCGCGCTCGTCGGTCCACACACCCAAAGCTCGCATGCCCCAGATCATCTGGATCAGCACCGAGGAGCCGTCGATCATCGCGGCGTCCACGACCTGGCCCTTGCCCGAGGTCTGCCGCTCCCACAGCGCCGAGAGGATGCCGAGCAGCAGGAACATCGACCCGCCACCGAAGTCGCCGGCCAGGTTCAGCGGCGGCACCGGCTTCTCACCCTTACGCCCGACGGCGTGCAGCACGCCGTTCAGCGAGATGTAGTTGATGTCGTGGCCGGCCTGCTGGGCCCGCGGGCCCTCCTGGCCCCAGCCGGTCATCCGGGCGTAGACCAGCTTCTCGTTGACCTTGGCACAGTCTTCGGGCCCCAGCCCGAGACGTTCGGTGACACCGGGCCGGAAACCCTCGATCAGCACATCGGCCTTGGCGACCGGGTCGAGCACGAACTGGCGCCCCTCATCGGATTTCAGGTCGGCGGTGACCGAGCGGCGGTTGCGCAGCATCGCGTCCCGCACGGCATCTGCCCCCGGCGATGGGCGGTCGACGCGCACGACGTCGGCGCCCAGATCGCCCAGATCGCCCAGAATCATGGCCGCGTGCGGCCAGGACCCATGCCGGCCAATTCGACGACACGCAATCCTCGCAGCGGGCCTGCCACGTTCAATCCTCCTCTTGTTCAGAGCCTTTCAGGCGGGTCGACCGTATACGGCTACCACGACGGTTCGGTCCAGGCGGTTTTCGGACCACACCCCGATGCGGGTGAATTCGCAGTTCGACATGATCGCCATGTAGTCGGGCCGAAAGTACCACTGTCGCAGGATCTCGATTCCGTTGATCGCCAACGCTGGGTTGATGGCCACCGTGGTGGCTGCAACACCCTGGAAACCGGCGTTGTTCGCGCGTACCTGGGCCGTCGAACCGTCGGATCCGATGTCTCCGTTGAGCGCCCGGTTGTTGAGAACATCGTTGGTGTGCCATTGCGCCGCGAGACGCAGTTTTGGATCGATAGTGATATCGGTTGTGCAGCCATGCTGTTTCTGAATTGTGTAGACGTTAGCTGCGACACTCTCGTTCAACCTGCGATTGTCGGCCCCGGCTACCGGCGGGTGGACGGCAGCGGCCGCCAGGCAGACAGACAACATCACAAAGACAGGCCTTGTGGTCACACCGGCTCGAACGCCGAGATCAGCCATCGCCCCTCCTGCTTGTCCAGGGTCACCTTGACACTCGACGCCGTGTTGGTTGGCGGCCCTGTGCCCACGATCACCGATTGGTTGACGAACAGCAGGACCACTGCCTGACCGGGACTAGCCGACACCGAGGATGCTGCGGGCACCGATGCGACCGTGGAGATCTGGCGTTCCTTGGCACCTGGGATCACGACCCCATCGATCAGCTTCTGATAGTCTTCCTTGAACGTTCCTGTCATCAGGTCACGGGCGGCATGCAGATCCTGGTCGGCTGTTCCAGGGGTGTACGACAGCATCTTGACGGCGCCTTCACTGGCGACGCGCACCGACTCGACCGCCGCCGACTGCGCAGCATCCGCCGAATAGGAACGCCAAAAGGCATATCCCGCAGCAGCACTCACCATCACGGCTACCGCCGACAGGACCGCGAAGGCGATCTTGCGGCGCCCGCCCATAGGTGAGTTTGGAACCACGTTTTCGTCGGGGGGCGCCTCGGCGACATCGGTCGGCGGAACATCGTTTCGCCGACGTATAGTCGACCTCACGGGACGAATCCCACCTTCGACACCATCGGTACATCTCCCTGCTTCTCGATAGTCACCCGCATCCGCCACAATCGCGGCTGCGGGTCGGCGGTCCCGGCATTTGTTGTCTGCACCGAAGTGGTCACCAGGATCTGGGCGGTGTCACCGTCGACCGATTCGATACCGGCCGCGGTGACCGTTCCGACACTCTTTGCCTGCGCATCGCGCACGACATCGGCAAAACTGACGGCGTTTTTCTCGAACTCCGCGCGGAAATCGCCCGTCGACGATTCGACCACCCGCCGGATATCCGCGTCGATGTTGGCGGCATCAATCGTCGTGAGATTCACCGCCGCCGTCCGCCCGGCATCCAGGAACTGCTGATTCCGGTCCTGTTCCGTCTTCGATTGCAGCGCTTGATAACCGAACCAGCCCGCCACTACACCGGCCGCCACGATGACGATTGCCAGGAAGACGAACCCGCTGCCGGAGACGCGACGCTGGCGTTGAGGCGCCGCTGCTCGGTCGTCACCCTTTGAGTTATCGGCGGACCCGTCGGCTGGGGTATCCGGCTCCTCTAGTTCGCTGTCGGCGGTGTCAGCATCGACTGCCATGTGCGCTCCTCGGGTGCGGTATTCGCTAGATCTGCTTGGGTGTAAAGCTTTCCGTCCGGACCGATATATCGACCGGTGGTCGGCTCATACTCCGCGAACACAACCGGCGGCGAGGCAGGCGGTGCTGCACCGGGTACCGACGGCGGGGCTGGAAGCGCCGCGCCGGGCACCACCGGGGTGTTGTCCGGGAGCTGTGGAACACCTTGACCGGTCAGAGTGGCGTTCGGGTCGCCCTTCCAGTTGTAGCCGTCGTTCAGCGGCACGTACTGTTCATCGCTCTCGCACATCCTGACCGTCGGCGCGCGCTTGCCCGGAACGGTCAGACACGGGAGGTTGCGTGCGCCACGCACATTGCGCTGCGCGTCCTGCGGGATCCGGCAGTAGATGGCGCCCGCCGGACGATCCGGCGCATCCACCGAGGCGGGTGTCCGCTGCTGCTGTGCCGGGAGAAAGCCGGTGGCACACGTGGTCGGGTTGTTCAGGTTCAGATTGAAGCTCAGGAATGCGCCCTTGAAGTCCTGCTTGGTGTTCAAGTTGGCCACCACACCAGCTTGCAGCGCCGCCACACCCTGCGGGATGAGCACGAGTAGTTGCTCGACCGCGGGCTGGTATGTGACGGCGATCTGACCGAGGCTGACCAGATTTGCCAAGATGACTGGCAGCGTGGGTGTAAGGCGCTCGACCAGTTGTTGAGCCTCTGCCGCTGCGGGTCCGCCGTGGGTCAGGGTACCGGAGACGGCTGCGTCGTTCGTACTGAGCTGCTCGGTGACGCTGGCCACGTGGGCGGCCCAGGCGCCGATCGAATCGGCTGTTTCCGACTGCGAGTCCAGTACCGGTCCGGCTTGGTCGATCAGGTTCGTCAGGGGTTCGAGATTGGCCCCTGCGTCGATGGCCAGATTCGTCGAACCACGAACAAACCGGGCTATGTCAGCACCAAGACCGCCGAAGGCCACATTGGCCTCTTCGATCACCGTGTTGAGGTTGTCCCGCGGTATCGCCTTCAGGCCCTCATCGGTCGCGTCCAGGAGTGCGTTGATATCGGGCGGTACCGTGGCATCGGCGCTCGAGATGACGGCACCATCGGCAAGTTCGGGTCCGTCACCGCTGCGCGGAAGCAGCGCGACATACTGCTCGCCGACCGCCGATTGACTGTGCACCTCGGCGCGCACATCGGCGGGGATCGGATCATCTGAGTGCAGCGACAGCCGCGCCTGGACTCCGGTCGGCGTCAAATCGACCGATTCGACCCGGCCGATTTCTGTCCCCCGATACGTGACGTTGGCATTCTTGTACAGGCCGCCGGTTTCGGGGAGTTCCAGGGTGACCGTGTACCGGCCGACTCCGAACAGATTCGCCGGCAGTTTCATATACCCGAACACCATGACCGCGGCGAACGCCACCGCCACCACGGCGAAGATGGACAGCTGCACTTTCACACGACGCGTCAGCATGGCTTACGGCCCTTGGTTGAGGTTGTACGGAGCGGTCAATGGGTTGACCGCCGTGTAGGGACTGGGGATCTGACCGATGGTGCGTCCCCATTGGAGTTCCAGGCGGGTGAGCGCACCCTCGAACCGGGTGCCGGTGAGGAACGAGTTGTCCAGCCTGCTCAGCGTGAGGTCCACGATCGCGGTGAGGTTTGCCGTGTCACCTCGAATCCAGTTCTCCAGAGTCTCATTCGGGAACGGATAGGTGGTGATCATGCTCAACGACCTCGTCATGGCAGGGCCCGCGTCGGCGAAGGACTGCAGCACGGGACCGAGGTTCTTGAGATTCTGCACCAACGCGTCCTTGGTCTGATGTGCAGAGTCGGCGGCCAGCGCAGTGAACTGGCCGATCTGGGTCAGCGCCTCAGCGAGATTGTCACGCTGTTGGCTCAATTCGGCCAACGCATCGGGAATCGTTCTGAGTGCGTTGTCCACCACCGGCTTACTGTCGGCGAATGTGCCCGCAAGGTTATTCAGACTCTCGGTCGCCGAGATGATGTCATCGGTCTGACTGTTGGTGTTGGCGATGAACATGTCCAATTGGCCGATCAGACTGCGCAGATCCTGCTCACGGCCCGCAAACGCGGTGGCGAAAGCGGCAGTGATGTCCTGAATCTGGCCGATACCGCCGCCGTTGAGCAACATCGACACCGTAGCCAGGGTTTGCTCGGTGGTGGGATACGCGCTGCCC
Organism: Mycolicibacterium aurum; assembly: GCA_900078775.1. Classification (GTDB taxonomy): domain Bacteria; phylum Actinomycetota; class Actinomycetes; order Mycobacteriales; family Mycobacteriaceae; genus Mycobacterium; species Mycobacterium aurum_A. The sequence continues at coordinate 4,880,916 of LT549889.1, read as the reverse complement.
CGGTCCAGTGGGATCAACGAGCCGGCCTGCAGCCGACCCTCGGGAGCCGTATTGACCGGTGGACCCAATTCGATGTGCAGAGAACCGAGCAGACTCGTCTGGCCGACCTTGGCAGTGGTATTGGCAGGCAGTTCCACGCCGGCATCGAGTTGCATCGTGACTAGGGCGTGCCAGCCCTGCGGTTCGATCGCGGTGACGCTGCCGACAGTGACGTCGTCAACCCGAACCCGGGAGTTCCGCTGGATATTGGTGACATCGGGCAGTTGCGCTTGGACGCTGTACGATCCCGGCCCCTTGCCCTCGGTGCCCGGCAACGGTAGTGAATTCACGCCGCGCCACTCACACCCGGCCAGCAGGGCGGCCCCAATGGTCACGGCGGCGATGACTCGAACCATCCTGTTGCGGTTCATGATCCACTCCCAGGCGGCACCATCAGACCTGGCAGTCCGGCGCCCGGGTCGGACTGGACCGGCTGGGGTTGCGTCACGGGCGGGGCCTCGGCAGCAAGCGGCGGTCCGCCCGGTGTGCCCATTGGAGTCGGGCCGGCAGTATCCGCGGGCGGCGCAGGGGCGGGCGGCGTGGCCGGGGGAACGTAGTCCGGCCGCATCCAGTCCTCGCTATAGGTGACCTCGTTCGGCCTCGTCTGCGCACCCACGAACGGATTGATGCCGATGGGCGGAAAGTTGTACATCCTGTTCTTGATGATGGGCGATAGGTACTGCACGCAGAGCTTGGCCGACTGTTCCGCGTTCAGACGCGACGCGGCCTGGATGGCCCCGCACAGGAAGCCGACCGGGTTCGAGAAGTTCTGCGCGGCCAGCACACCGGTGAATGTGGCCTGCGCGGGTTGGTAGATGTTGATGAAGTTGCCGATCGACGTGGGGGCCGAATGCAGGGTCTGTTTGATGTCCTCACGACTGTCGTTGAGCGCCTGAGTGATCGAGGCAAGCTTGTCGCTCGTGACGCCGACGGTTTCCCGATTGTCTGCCACGAACGTCTGGACCTCGGCGACCACCGTGCTCAGATCGTTTGCCGCGGCAGATACTTCACCCGGGTCATCGGCAAGGAGTTGCGTGACCCCGGCCAGATTCTGATTCAGCTGGCTCATCAGGTCGACACTGCCCTGTAGGCCCGACACCAGGGTGGAGAGATTGCGGACCGTCGAGAAGATATCGGTGGAGTGGTCCCCGAGCGCCGAAAAGGCCTGTGACAGTTTGATGAGGGCATCACGCACATTGGCGCCCTCACCTCTGAGATTGTCAGCGGCCGTGTCGATGAGCGCTCCGAGCGTGCTGACGCCACCGGGCTGTGTCGGTTGCAGCATCTCGGTCAGCCGCTGCAGTTGCTCGCGGAAGTCGTCCCACTCGACGGGAACTGCGGTCCGATCCTGCGGTATCACCGCGTCGTTGGGCATCGTCGCCCCGCCCGTATAGGCCGGCGTGAGTTCGATCGCACGTGATGTCACGAGGTTCGGTGACAGGATGACCGCCTTCGCGTCGGCGGGCACCGAGTACTTCTTGTCGTACCAGAAGGTGATCTTGACCCGGTCCGGCTCGGGTTCGATCTTGTCGATCTCGCCCACCGGGATGCCGAGGATACGCACCTCGTCACCTGTGAAAATGCCGTTGCTGTTGGCGAAATAGGCCGTGACCATGGTGCGGGTGTACCGATCGGTGATGCCCACGGCGAACAGCAGGCCACCGACGATCAGCACGACCAACATGCCGGCCAGGCCGATTCGCAGTCGCTTCGCGGTCATGGCTGAGCTCCTGCCTGTTCCGGTTCACCGGGCGCCGGATCGAAGATGGGGGGGTAGTAAGGGATATCAGCGGTCCCCGGCGCCGGGGGGCCCGGCGGCGGACCACCGGGTGCGGGCGGGGGAATCGGTTCCCGGTACGGGTAACAGCCCGGGCCCGGCAAGGGCACCCCCAGGGGCCCGCATGCCTGGTCGCCCGGATTTCCGGTGATCGCATCGGGAACGGTCAGTCGCGGTTGCCCACCCTGGCCAGTTCGCGGGAACGGTGTCGGCAGTGCCGGAGTTCCCGGTTGGCCGATCTGCGGGTCCACCAGTTGCGACGGCAGCAGCACGTTGGGATCCAGACCCAGATCGGAGAAGGCCGCATCGACAAACGGCTGGACGAATTGCCCAGGGAGCAGATTCGAGATGTATGCGTTGAAGAACGGGCCGGAGGACACCGATTCGCCGAGCGACATCGAGTAAGCGTTGAGCCGGACTATCGACTCCTGAACCTTGCCCTTGCGGTCGTCGACGATGGTCAACACCCCGTTGAGCTTTTCCAGCGCGGGTTTGAGGCTCTCGTTGTTGTCCTCGATGAAGCCGACCAATTCCCGGCTGGCCGCGGAGATATTGCGCGAAATGGCATCCAACGACGCACTCTGGGTCTGCAATTCGACCAGCAGCGCACTGGTGGCCGAAATCAGGGCGACGATCTGATCCGTGCGTTCGTGCAACACGGTAGTAACCTTGCGCGCATTCTCCAGAAGGTTGCGCAGTTGGTCGTCGCGGCGGTTCAGGGTGTCGGCGAACCGGGCAGCACCCTGGATGGCAATCTTCAGATCGGGTGGCGTCTGCGCAAACGTCTGAGCCAGCGTGTCCAGTGACTGCGATACCTGGCCGGTGTCCAAGCCGCTGATGGTGGTCGTCAGGTCGCCCAAGGCATCGGGCAGTTGATAGGGCGAGGTGGTGCGATCCAACGGAATCGTGCCCGATATCGGTTCGTCTCCACGCGGAATCACCTCCAGCACCTTGGAACCCAGCAGCGTCTTGGTCTTGATGGCCGCCTCGGTCCGCTCCCCAAGCGGAATCGACTCGTCGACGGTGAAGGTGACCAGGACCTGTGGGCCGTCGAGTTCCATATCGGTCACCTCACCCACCTGGTGGCCGCCGACCTGCACGGCGGCCCCCGATGTGAGACCACCGGCCTGGGCGAACTGCGCGTGGTAGGTCCTGCCCGAGTTGAAAAACGGCAGACTCTTGTACTGCAGGGCGCCCACCACCATCACGGTGGCGATGACGACGCCCACCGCCGCCACGACGTAGGGGTTACGTTCGGAGAATAGTTTCATGGTTTGGGCGCGCACCGTCCCGATGTCTGACCGGCCACCTTGACGTACACCGGTTGGCCTCCCTTGCCGTTGACTTTGAGGATGATGTCGCAGAGGTAGAAGCTGAAGAAATCGCCATACAGTCCCTGGCGGCTCAGCACGCGATACTTGTCGGGCAGATTGTCGAGCAACGTTTCCAGGTACTCGTGGTCATTGAGCGCCAGTGTCGATACCCGATCGGTCTCGGTGACCACCTTGTTCAATGGTGGCCGGGCCTGCGAAAGCAGATCGGCAATGGTGCCGGCCGCGTCGTTGGCGTAGGCAACCGTGTTGGTGATGTCGCCACGCCGGTCCGACAGGGTTGTCACCAGTTCCGTCAGTGATGTGACGCCCTTGTCGAACTGGGTGTTCTGGTCGCCCAGGGACCCGAGCACGGCGTTGAGATTATCGATCACCTCGCCGATCAGCTGATCCCGGTCGGCGAGCGTATTCGTCAGCGTCGCCGTCTGATTGAGGAATGAACCGATGGTGGCACCTTGGCCCTGCAGAGCCTGGATCAACTGTCCGCTCAGAGCGTTGACCTGGTCGGGGTCCAATGCCCGGAACAGTGGGCGAAAACCTCCGATCAGGGCATCGAGGTCCAGCGCCGAATCGGTTCGGGACAACGGAATCGTCTCGCCCGATTCGAGTTTTCGGATCCCTCCGGCTCCTTCTTCCACCGCGAGGAAGCGATCACCGATCAGGTTGTCGTAGCGCACCGCGGCACGAGTGCCCTCGGTCATCGCCACCGCCCCTTGATTGACGCTGAACTCGACGAGCACCACGGCGTTGGGTTGCACTTTGATGCTCTTGACCTTGCCGACCTCGACCCCGGCCATGCGGACGAAGTCGCCGTTCTTGAGACCCGAGACGTTGTTGAACTCGGCCCGGTAGGTGGACTCAGCGTCGAAGCGAAGTTGGGCGAAGACGGCCACCAAGCCGGCCATCCCGAGCACACACACGGTCACGAAGATGGTCAACCGCACGATGGCACCTGAGAGATTGTCTTTCAACGGTTCACCTCCACGGTCGATGTTGTCGCGATCATGGCGTCGGCACCGGAGCCGGCGGTGCTGGCACGACCGGCGGTGTTGGGGGCGGTGCGGGCGGGACGCCCGGCCACAGTGGCACACCCCCGGGGCCGTAGAGCGGCGCGCCGTACGGCGGAGCACCCGCGTAGGGCACCGGTCCGATCGCCGGGCCCGGCAGGCACTGCCGGATGCTCGGCGGATCCGGCACCGCCCGGGTGACCGGCAGATAGTTGCCGTAACACGGGTTGCCGATACCAAGGTTCGGTCGGATGTCCAGACCCCTGCCCCAGCCCGTGTTGGTGATCAACTGGCGAACCGGGAAGTTCTTGCTGGCATCGGGCAGCGAACCGCAACCCGGCTTTCCGCCCGGGCCACCCTTGGCTGCGACGATCGGTAGATGATCGGGGTACCGGTAGGGATCCTTACCCCACAGCAGTGCAGCATCGGCGATATCGGAGTAGCCGTTGCCCCCGACCGCGTCATACCCGCCGTTGTCGAGCCACCATTTGGCGCCGACCAGAAGGCAGGTGTACTCGGGGTTGTACTTCATCAGAAGGTCGGTCGTGGGCCTGAGCACGTTGATCGATTCGATCAGGCTCTGCTGATTGGGTGCCAGCAAGTTGATGGCGGAGTTCGAGAACCCGATCGCGTTCATCAGCAGGACGTCCAGATCCCCGGACTGCCGGGTGATCGTGGCGCTGGTGGTGGAGGCGGCTTCCAGAATGCGCACCAGATCCGCTGCGGCAGCACCGTAGGCATCGCTGAACGCCTCGAGTGAATTCCAGTCCGCGCGCAGGGTATCCGTGCGCGCGTTGAGGGCCATCAGCACGTCATTGGCCGCGGTGGTGGCCTGACCTATGCGCTCGCCCTGTCCGCGAACCCCGTCGGCCAGCGCGGTGAGCACCGCATTCAGCTTCTCCGGTTGGACTTGGTCCAGGACGCTGGTCAGGTTCTCGAAAACCGTGTTGACCTCGGTGTTCACGTTGAGTGACGGCACGATGGCACCCGCTGCGATGGGTTGCGGGCTCGGATCCTCCGGCATCACCAGGTCGACATACTTCGAACCGAATGCCGTGGTGGCGCGAATCCGGCCTTCGACGTTGGATGGGATGAAGTGCAACTGATCGGGATCGAGGTCCAAGGTCAACCGCACGTCGTCGCGCCCCCCGGCGATGGTGCCCACCCGTCCCACCTGGACACCGCGCAACTTGACCTTGGCGCCCGATTCCATCACCAGGCCTGCCCGATCAGAGGCCAGGGTCACGGTCACCCGTGGCCGCAGAGTGCCCGCGAAGAGCAAGGAACACAAAACAATCAGCGCAACAAGTACCAGTGCGAGCATCGCCGCAGCCCATTTCGGGCGCACCCGGGAGTCCCTGAAAAGTGTATCCATCGCGGTTATCCCGAGAGATTGAAGTTGCCGGACTGCCCATAGATGGCCAGCGAGACGAACAGTGTCACCATGACCGCACAGATCAGCGAGGTGCGCACGGCCCGCCCGACTGCCTCGCCCACCCCGGCAGGCCCGCCCGCTGCGGTGAAGCCGTAATAGGTGTGCACCAGCATCACGACGATCGCCATGACGACGGCCTGGAGAAACGACCAAATGAGGTCGGTCCAGTTGAGGAAGGTACCGAAGTAGTGGTCGTAGACGCCGGTGGACTGGCCGTACACCGCGGTGGTGGCGAACCGGGCAGATAGGAACGACATCACAACAGCCACACAGTAGAGCGGGATGACGACAATGATGCCCGCCACCAGACGGGTGGAGGCAAGGTAGGCGATCGAGCGGATTCCCATGACCTCGAGGGCGTCGATCTCGTCGTTGATCCGCATGGCACCCAGCTGTGCGGTGGCCCCGGCGCCGATCGTGGCGGCCAGCCCGATACCGGCAACCAAGGGTGCGGCGATCCGCACGTTGACATAGGCGGAAATGAATCCGGTGAGTGCCTCCACCCCGATGCCGGACAACGAGTTGTAGCCCTGCACCGCGAGAACTGCCCCTGCCGACAACGTCAGGAACCCGATGATGACCACCGCACCACCGACGACAGCCAGTGCGCCGGTCCCCAGACTCATGGCGGCAATCAGACGCAGCAATTCGATCCGGTAGTGCAGGAAGACGTCGCCGATGGACGTCAATGTCTTCCCGTAGAAAAGAGTTTGGAAGCCAGCGGTGTCCAATCCGGCAGACCAGCGCTTGAGCCTGCGCCGCAACCGCGGGAAGCTCCGGGGCGCAACCGTACTCATGCGCCCGCCTGAACGCCGACCGCGGTCGTGATGACGTTGATGAAGAACAGCGCCATGAACGAGAAGACCACGGTTTCGTTGACGGCGTTTCCGACACCGGCCGGACCACCACCCACGTGCGTCCCCTTGTAACACGCGATCAAGCTTGCGGCGAACCCGAACAGCGCGGCCTTGACCACCGAGGTGATGACTTCCGGCAGGCCGACCAGCAGAGTCAGTCCGGCTGCGAACGCGCCCGGGGTGACGTGCTGGATGAAGACCGAGAAGATGAAGCCCCCCGTCAGGCCGATGAGCGTCACCACCGATGACAACAGCAACGCCACGAGCGTTGCGGCCAGCACACGAGGAACTACCAACGCCTGGATGGGATCGACACCCATCACCCGGAGCGCGTCCAGTTCCTCTCGGATGGTTCGGGCACCCAGATCGGCACACATGGCGGTCGCGCCCGCTCCCGCCACAACCAGCACCGTGACAACCGGACCGATCTGCGTCACGGCCCCCAGTGCGGCGCCCGTGCCCGAGGCATCGGCCGCACCGATCTCTACGAGAAGGATGTTCAGGATGAAGACCGTCAACACCGTGAACGGGATGGACAGCATCATGGTCGGCATGAGTGACACGCGCGCGACAAACCAAGTCTGAAGCAGGAATTCGCGCCACGCAAACGGTGGTCTGAAGGTCAGGATCACGGTGTCGAGCGACATCGCGAAGAACTGCCCCAGCGATCGAGCCGGCCCCGCAATCGCGCCCATCGAGACGGACGTCATCCTGATGCTCCTTGCCTGCCGAAGGGCTTTGACGTGATGACACGCACCTTGACCTTTACGTGTAAGGTAGAACTATACACGGTGCGTCTTGTGACTCAAGCCACATGCGTATCGTGCGCGAAAACGCTATGCACAGACAGGCCCATCGCATCGCGTTTCGTGCCGAAATGCCCACCGCCAGCAATCTTCTGGCCGCGCGAACTGGAAATACTGGCTAATAATCAGGCCGAGGCGGAGCAGAGCATCCCCGGCAGACCGCAGGAGATCAGGTCTGCTGCTTCGCCGACGATGCGCGCCACGACCTCGCCCACCGTCGGGATGTCACCGACCAGGCCCATTGCGGTGCCGACCCACCAGATACCCGCCTCGATGTCACCGGTCTCATAGACGGTGCGACCCCGCGCTCCCGAGACCAGGTGTGCGATGTCACCGAACTGTCCCCCGCGGTTCAGGATGTCCACCACCTCACGAGAGACGGTATTGCTCGCGACCCGCCCGGTGTTGTTGAGCGTACGGAAGATCAACTCGGTACCGAGCTCGTCGCCTGCGACGATGGCCCGCTTGACGTTGTCATGAATGGGCGACTCCGCTGTACACATGAACCGCGTACCCATATTGATGCCGTCGGCACCCAGCGCCAGGGCGGCGAGCAACCCCCGGCCATCGGCGAAGCCTCCTGACGCGATCATCGGGATCTCGATCTGTTTGGCGGCCGCCCTGATCAGTACGAGCCCCGGGATGTCGTCCTCCCCGGGATGGCCGGCACATTCGAATCCGTCGATACTGATGCCGTCGACGCCGATCTCCTGGGCCTTGACCGCGTGGCGCACCGACGTGCACTTGTGTAGGACCTTGACGCCGTTGTCGTGAAACGCGGGAAGGTGCGGCGCCGGGTTCGAACCGGCAGTCTCGACGACCTTGATCCCCGCGTCGATGATCACCTGGCGGTATTCGTCATACGGTGGCGGGTTGATGCTCGGGAGGATCGTGAGATTCACCCCGAACGGCTTGTCGGTGAGTTCCCGGGTCCGGGCGATCTCCACGGCCAGATCCGCGGGAGTGGGCTGGGTCAGTGCCGTCAGCATCCCCAGTGCGCCGGCGTTGGCGACTGCTGCCACCAACTCGGCCCGACCGATCCACTGCATTCCGCCCTGTGCAATAGGGTGTTCGATACCGAACGTCTCGGTGAACTTCGTCCTGATGTTCTTCGCTTCGATGGTCACAAATCTCCTTGGATCTACTTGGGCGCCATACGAATTGCTCCGTCGAGGCGAATGACCTCGCCGTTGAGCATCGGATTCTCGACGATGTGGACGGCCAGGGCGCCGTACTCGGCTGGGTCTCCGAGGCGTGCCGGATGGGGCACCTGCAGCCCCAGCGAGTGTTGAGCTTCCTCGGGCAGTGAACTCAGCAGCGGCGTCTTGAACAACCCTGGGGCGATGGTCACGACACGAATCAAGCTGCGCGCCAAGTCTCGTGCGATCGGCAGCGTCATCCCGACGACGCCGCCCTTGGACGCCGAGTAGGCGGCCTGACCCATCTGACCGTCGAACGCAGCGACCGACGCGGTGTTGATGATGACGCCGCGCTCCTCGTCGCGCAGTGAGGACCTCCGGGCTATCCGTTCGGCCGCCAGGCGGAGCACATTGAACGTTCCGACAAGGTTCATTTCGACCACCCTGCGGAAGTCGTCCAGCGGGAAGGCGCCCGACGAGGACAGGGTCTTGACCGCATTGGCGACGCCGGCACAGTTCACGGCGATGCGCACCGGGCCCGCAGCCTCCGCGGTATCGAGGGCGGCAGCGACCGCCGCCTCGTCGGTCACGCTTCCTTCTACGAACTCACCACTACCAGTACGGATTTCGATATAGATCGGGCTCTTGAGTTCGAGCACCACCACGGTCGCGCCGCGCCGAGCAAGCGCGCGGGTTGTGGCTAGCCCCAAGCCCGACGCTCCCCCGGTCACGAGCGCAACGGCTCCACCGATATCCATGCAGAAGTCCCCCGCGAGGTGTAGCTGAAAGATTGGCGGCACGTGAGCCCGCCCACCCGAGCACTATACATGTATAGTGCTAGCCATCTCACTGTGCGGTGCGGTCGTGCACGGCCGGCCTGCGCCGAAGCCTCCGGAAGGAATCCCGATGACAACAGGCTCAGCGGCGTTCGATACTGCACTCCTGCTTCTGCGACTGTGCCTGGGAATCACGATGGCAGCGCACGGATTCAACAAGTTCTTCGCCGGTGGCCGGATTCCGGGAACAGCCCGCTGGTTCGACGGTATGGGCATGCGACCGGGGTGGCTGCACGCACGCATCGCTGCAGGCGCGGAGGTGGCGGCCGGGCTCGGAATGGCCGTGGGCGTGTTGACACCAGTGGCATGCGCGGGCTTTCTCGCGTTGATGATCGTGGCCGCGTGGACCTCGCACCGCCACAACGGATTCTTCATAGTGAAGCAGGGCTGGGAGTACAATTTTGTGCTCGCCACATGCGCTGTTGCGGTCGCCGGCCTGGGCGCCGGGGCGTTCAGTGTCGACGCGACGGTCCTCGGGTGGCAGTGGCTTGCGGGATGGCAGGGGGCAGCAGTTGCCGTGTGCCTCGGTCTCGCCGGCGGGATCGGACAGTTGACGTTGTTCTATCGTCCGCCTGCGGCCTGATCACCGCTACCGGAAGTGGGGAGCTCGTTTCTCCAGAAAGGCATCAACGCCTTCGCGGCCATCCTGGCCACCCGCATTCTGCGCGATCAGCTGTGCCTCGAACTCCATCTGCCCCTCCAGCCCGTTGCCGAAGGTGGCGAGCAGCAGCTTCTTCACAGAGGCATTGGAATGTTTTGATGCAGAGGCTAACCGGGCCGCCACATCCTCCACCCGGTCCCGGAACCGGTCGTCCTCGACAGCCTCTGTCACGATCCCCCACTCACAGGCCTGAGCTGCCGTCAGCTTCCGATTGGTCAGCATCAGTTCCTGCGTGCGACGCATACCGACCAGTCTCGGCAGGTAGTACGACGCACCACCGTCCGGGCTGAGTCCGACACCGGTGTAGGCCATCGTGAACGTCGCGGAATCGGCGGCCAGCGCGATGTCCGCACAGGCCGCCAAGGACAGACCGGCACCGGCGGCGACGCCGTTGACCGCCACGATGACCACGGCGTCCATCCGTGCCAGGGTGGACAGCGCGCGGTGCAACGTATCGGCGATCACCTTGATGTGCTGCGCCCGATCGGCCGCAGCAGCGAAGTCACCGAGATCGCCTCCAGCGCAAAAGAATCTGCCGGTGGCACCGATGGTCACCACCTTCGCCTCGCTGAACGCGCACCGGGTCGCTGCGTCGGCCAACTCGGTCACCATGGCAAGGTTCATCGCATTGGCGGCCTGCGGCCGGTCCAGCGTGATCCGGGCAATCGGTGCGGTCAGATCAGCTGTGATTGTGCTGTACTCGGGCATTGGGCCTTTCGATACGGTCGGGGGCGCGTGGCTGGACGGTTGCTAGTCGATGGGCTCGCCGTAGACGGCGACCTCGGACCCCACCGTCGTCACGGTGCCGTGGAAGCCCGTTGCTATCTGATGGAATTCGGTCGCGCGATTGCGCGCGTTCGACACCACCAGACCGCGGTCGGTCGCGGCGACATCCCATTCCTCAGCATTGACCAGGGCACCGGCCAGGCCGGGCAGACCCAGTGCCAATGCCGGCCCGAATCTGGCGTAGGGCAGCACCTTGAGCTGTTGGTCCTGCAGTGCGGCAGCCGCCTTGGGTCGAGCCCAGATCAGGTCGAGACCCGCAAGCAGCTCGTGCAGGGGTGCCCCCGCATCCTTGAGCGCATCGAGGGTCTGCCCGCTGAGTCCCACCACCGCCTTGATGGGGAATCTTTGTAGGAACATCAGGACACGTCGGACATCCCAGCCGAACACCTCGGCCGTGGCATAGGTGACCCCCAGCCGACGCAGTGCATGCACGACCGGGCTCGCCCATGGTGATTCCCAATTGGTGAAGGTGGTCAGCACCATGTCGCCGGGCGCCAGACCGGCGCGGCGAAGAACCGATTCGGCCCAGTCAGTGTCACGCTCAAACTCGGGCCAGCCGATCTCGAAATCGAGGAACTCCGAGCCCACTCGGCAACTGGCCAGGCCGTAGAGCGGCGATCGTCCGAGTTCTGCGGTTGCTTCCATCATCGTCTGACGGCTCATACGTCCTCCTCACCGGTTGTGCGGCCGCACATCATGATCGATTCGACTCTGTCTTCGGTCACGCTTTCACCACTCTCGCGAACTTGGCCACGCTGGTGCTCTTGGCGAGCAGCTCGTCGCATGTCGACAGCTCGACGTCGACATCGACTCCGAAGCGGTCGGCCAGCGCGGCGGTCGCCCGGGTGAGCAGGTCGGCCTTGTCGCCCGTGCGATCCGGGGCGTACCCCACCCGGATGCGCAGCCGGTGCATCGCCTCGGACGCCCGCACGATCTGGAAGATGCCGTCGGACAGCTCCGGAATCGACTCCACGGTGGCCCACACTTCAGATACCAGGATGGCCTTGCCGGCCACCACGGTCTCGTCACCCTTGCGGCCGGCGATCCAGATCCGGCTGTGGGTGCGGCCGTGGGCACCCGGTTGCCGGGTCAGCCGCACGAGGTCGCCCGAGCGGAACCGGATATAGGGCGAGGCCCAGTTGTCGAGATCGGTGGCGATGAGTTCGCCGGCGGCCCCGTCGGCTGCCGGTTCATCGGTCACCGGATCCAGGCATTCGGCGAAAACGGTATCCTCCCAAAGGTAGTAGCCGTCGTGCTCGCGCCCCTCCCAGGCGGTGCCGGTGTCGCCGGCGCTGGAGTAGGTGTACAGATCCACACCCCAGTCGTTGCGAATCTTGTTCGTGAGCGCCGCGCCCAGCGGCTGTCCCGCGAAGGCCGCACCCTTGAGCGATGACAACATGTCGCGCATGTCGTACCTGCTCTCCAGCCGCTCGAACTCCATCACCATCGGGAGCATGAACTGGATGTAGGCGACCTGGTACTTCTTGATCGCCTGCAGCACGCGCTCACCCTCGCCGACCCAGGTATCGATGAAGACCGGGACAACACCGAGCTGATGCAGGAAGTCGTCGAAATAGTTGCGCATGGTCCCGGTGTGGACGATGACCCGGTCACCTGGACGCACCCCGATCTCCCACAGGTCGCGGGTGGAGATGGCGGGCAGCGGCGGGGCGACCGACCAGATCTCCGGAAGCGGTTCCGGCAGTGAGGTGGTACCGGAGGTGGACGTGACCGAGGTCAGCTCCGTCGGGTCGACACACAGCAAACCCCCGTATGGGTCACCGGTCCGGTCGCGGTACGCCTGGATATCAGACTTCGACACGGTCGGGATCCGCGCCACGAAGTCAGCCGTCGAGGTGATGTCGGCGGGCGAAACCCCCACCTTGGACCAGTGTTCGCGATAGAACGCCGACTTGTTCCACGCATACTCGACCAATTCCAGGATCCGCTTCTCCTGCAACTGCTCCAGTTCGGGCCGCGAGATGGCTTCGATACCGGGTTCCAGAAATCGCCGCTGCGTTTCGGCACCCACGACACCTGCGGTGTTGCTATTGACGGACATGGCCCTCCGACTCCTCGCTACCTTCGATGTACCGCCCATGCGGCCGAGTGGTCCGCACCCCTCTTGGGTTTACATGTAAAGTTAAACCGATTCTTACACGTAAGGTAGTTCACAAGCAACGACCCGACCGGCTCAGCTCACCCTCGAAGGACGCGCCATGCACCCCGTGAACCTCTCCGACGTCTGCCGCGAGAACGCCCGCCGCTTCCCGGACCGCACCGCCGCGATCGACGGTGCCACCCGCTATAGCTGGCCGGAGTTCGATGGGCGGGTGGACCGGGTGGCCGGCATGCTGGCCGCCCACGGCATCGGCGCCGGGGACCGGGTGCTCTGGCTGGCACAGACCTCGGTCCGCTTCCTGGAACTCATGCTCGCCTGTGCCCGCCTACAAGCCATGATCTGCCCGGTCAACTGGCGGCAATCAGGTGAGGAACTGGCCTTTGTCATCGCCGATTTCGACCCGGCCGTGATCATCTGGCAGGACGAAGAGATCGGTGCCGCCGTCGCCGACGCCCGGACACGATCCCACGAGCAGGGTGCGGTGTGGATTCAGCACGACACCGACGACTCGGACGGATACGAGGACCTGGTTGCCGGACAGGATCGACCGGCGTGGTTCGCCGATGCCGACGCCAATGCCGCCCTGCTGGTGATCTATACCGCCGCCACGGTGGGGCGACCCGCCGGATCGATGCTCAGTCAACGAAACCTGCTGGCCATGGCCACCATGACGGGTGTCATCACCGAGGTGGACCACACGAGTGTCTTCGTCAACTCCGGCCCGCTGTTCCACATCGGCAACTTCCAATTCGATTCCCTACCGGTCTTCGTGCGCGGTGGCACCAACGTCTATGTCCGCCGGGTCGTCGAGGAGGATCTGCTGCGGCTGATCGCGGCAGAGCGGGTCACCTCGGGGTTCTTGATGCCGCCGACGATCCTGAAGATGAAGGAACTCAATTCCCAACTGGGATTGGACATCTCCTCGTTGCGTACCGGTCCGTTCGGCCCGCTGTGGGGTGACGCGCTGCCCGCCGACACCAGTGCGTGGGCCCGATCCGCCGGTGGCTTCGGACAGACCGAGCTCAGCGGGCTGTGCATCCTGAACGGATACGGCGGCAAGGGAACCGGTAACTCCGGTCGCGCCACACCTCTGTGCCAACTACGGATCGTGGATCCCGACGGCAAGGAGGTCGCGGCCGGCGAAACTGGAGAGATCACCGTGCGCGGGGACAACGTGCACCTCGGCTATTGGAACCGGCCCGAACGCAACGCCGCCCGGATGCGCGACGGCTGGTGGCACACCACCGACCTCGGACGCATCGAACCTGACGGCACCCTGGAATTCCTCGGGACCATGACTAGGATGATCAAGTCCGCCGCCGAGAACGTCTACCCGGCCGAGGTCGAACGCTGCCTGGCCTCGCATCCGGCGGTGGCGGCGGCGGCCGTGATCGGCGTTCCGGACCCGCAGTACACCCAGTCGGTCAAAGCCGTGCTCGTTCTTGCCGAGGGGCAATCGGTCAGCGCAGACGAGATCATCGATCATTGCCGCAGAAAGATCGCGTCGTACAAGAAGCCCAAGTTCGTGGAGTTCGTTGACGAACTGCCGATGACCGGCGGCATGGTCGACTACGAGGCGCTGGACGAGAGGTTCGGGGGCGGCGGTTACCCGGGCGGTCGCAACGTCGCCACCTGAACGTCGCCACCCGGGCAACGGCAACAGGCGACCGGATCCCTCAGTCCTCGGATTCGGTCGCCCGGGACGTCAGCCACCGCTGATGCTGCTCGAAATGGTCCGACGGACGTCGGATCATCTCGGCGGTGCTGGTCGCCACCACATCGCCGGTGGAGGCCAGCCTGAGCTCACAGCACACGTGCACCCGCCGTCCCGCCCGCTCGGCGATCCAGGCCCGCCCGATCAGCGGGCGCAGGATCGGCACCGGCTTGCGGAACTTCACCGTCAGGGTGCCGGTGACGGCGAACTCATCGAGCAGCAACAGCGCATGACCCGACATCTCGTCGAGCGCGCTGGCGGTCCACCCACCGTGCGCAACGTCCGGACCGCCCTCGTGATCGCGGGGACAGCTCAACATGAATGTCACAGACCCGTCCGCGGCGATCTCCTCGGCGTCGATGCCCAGCCGGCACCGACGTGCCACCCGGCAGGACCGGCACAACACGTATCCGGTGTCCGAGGTGTCCACGTAGAGGGACGACCGGCGGTCGCTGCGTTCCAGCGACGCCCACGAACTGTCCGGCGAACCTGGGTGATCACCGTCGGGCATCAAACCTTCGTGGCTCCCATGTCCAAGGTGAGCTGTGTTCCGGTGACCGCGCGCGAGGCCGGCCCGGCCAGCCACATCACCGCATCGGTGATGTCCTCGGGCTCTGCGACCGGCAGGGCCGGCAGCATCGCCCCGAACGAGGACAGGTACTGCGGGTGCGCGTCGAGCATCGCTGCCGTGGTGGGATCGGCCAGCATCGGGGTGTTCACGCCCCAGGGGTGGATGGAGTTGACGCGGATGCCGTACTCCCCCAGCGCCAGCGCCGCGGATTTCGTCAATCCGACCACGCCGTGCTGGGCGGCACTGTAGTGGGCCTGCCCCGGCAGGGATTTGATACCCGCCACCGAGCTGACGGTGAAGATGGACCCGCCGTTGCCTGCGGCGATCATGTGCGGTGTCGCGGCCCGCAGTGTTCGCCAGACTCCGGTGAGATTGATATCGATCATCGTCTGCCACTGCTCATCGGACATCTCCCAGAAGCGGTTCCAGCTGCAGATCCCGGCGTTGGCGACAACGATGTCCAGACGGCCCCCGGTTTCGGCCCGCAGCGTGCGGGTCTGTTCCAGATCGTGCGGTTGGGCGGGCGGGTAGTGGCAGTCGGGGCCCACGGGTGCGCAGATGTCCACCGCTATGACGGCTGCGTCCTCGGCGGCCAGCCGGACCGCATGGGAGCCCCTGCCCCCGCGCCGCACCGGTCACGAACGCCACTTTGCCCACGAGCAGACTCATGCTCTCCAGATTTCCGGTCGTACCTGATGTTTCGTTGATCCGACGGCTGCGATGTCAGCAGACTGCGGTAGCGAGGGCAGATTTATCGCGGCCCAGTTCCGCCCGCGCAATGGTCCGCATGTGCACCTCGTCAGGACCGTCGAACAACCGCATCGCCCGGTGCCAGCCGTACAACCGCGCGAGGGGAAGATCGTCGCTGACGCCGGCACCGCCGTGCACCTGGATGGCGCGGTCGATGACATTGCAGGCCATCTGCGGTGCCACGGCCTTGATCTGCGACACCAATACATGCGCCGCCTTGTTTCCGTGCTGATCGATGGTCCAGGCCGCCTTCTCGCACAACAGGCGTGCTTGGTCGATTTCGTTACGAGACTTGGCAATCGACTCTCGGACTACACCTTGTTCGCTGAGCGGTTTACCGAACGCGATGCGGGTCTGGACGCGGTCGATCATCAACGCCAGTGCGCGTTCCGCGGCGCCAATGGCGCGCATGCAGTGATGGATCCGCCCGGGCCCCAGCCGGGCCTGGGCGATGGCGAATCCGCCGCCCTCCTCGCCCAGCAGATTCGATGTGGGCACCCGGACATCGTCGTAAACGACCTCACAGTGCCCGTGTTGGTCCTGCCACCCGAATACCGGAGTGGACCGCACAATGGTCACGCCAGGGGTGTCGACCGGCACCAAGATCATCGACTGCTGCTGGTGGGCAGCGGCATCCGGGTTGGTCCGGCCCATCACGATCAGCACGCGGCAGCGCGGGTCCGACGCACCCGAAGTCCACCATTTCCGCCCGTTGATCACATAGTCGTCACCGTCGCGGACGATCAACGTCTCGATGTTGCGGGCGTCACTGGAGGCAACCGCCGGTTCGGTCATCGAGAAGGCGCTGCGGATCTCGCCGTCGAGCAGGGGCTGCAGCCACTGCTCGCGTTGTTCGGCGGTGGCGAACAGATGCAGTGTCTCCATGTTGCCGGTGTCGGGAGCCGCGCAGTTCAGCGCTTCCGGGGCGATGTCCATGCTCCAGCCGGTGAGCTCGGCCAGTGGTGCGTACTCGAGGTTTGTCAGCCCGGATATCGCCGGCAGGAAGAGATTCCACAGACCCTTCTGCCTGGCAAGGACTTTGAGTTCCTCGACCACCGGGGGCACGGTGTGATCATCCGGGCCGGCCTGCCGCCGGTAGGTGTCGTATGCGGCCTCGGCCGGCACCACGTGTTCGGTGATGAAATCGGTCAGCCGAGCGTGATGGTCGGCAGCAGTCGCCGACATCGCGAAGTCCATCGAGTCTCCTCAGTGTTGGATAGTGGCTGGCGCCAGTGTTTGAGAGTGGCAGGCACCAGTGTCAGGAACTGGCAGGCGCCGCATCGTTTTCGACGCCCGAGTCGCGCAGCGTGCGCCGCAGCACCTTGCCGGTGGTGGTCTTGGGAATGTCGTCCAAAAACTGCACCGTCCGCGGGTACTTATAGGCGGCCAGGCGTTCTCGGCAGAACGCGATGATATCCGCTTCATCTGTCGTGGCTCCGTCACGCAACGAGACGAACGCCTTGACCGTCTCGCCGCGGTAGGGATCGGGTTCGCCGACCACCGCGGCCTCACGTACCGCGGGATGGGTGTAGAGCACATCCTCGACTTCGCGTGGCCACACCTTGTACCCACTGGCAACGATGACGTCTTTCTTGCGGTCGACGAGGTAGAACCAGCCTTCGGAGTCGACGTAGCCGACATCGCCGGTGAGCAGCCACTGGCCACGGAACGCGGCGGCGGTCTGCTCGGGCTGACCGAAGTACCCCGGCACGATCTGCGGGCCGGACACCGCGAGCTCGCCGACCTGGCCGGTCGGGGCCGGATCGCCCTGGTCGTCGAGAACCCGGACCGAGGCGGTCAGCATCGGCTTGCCCACCGACAGCGCGGAGGTGGCCGGGTCAACCGGAGCTGTGCTGCCGACCGGGACGGCCAGGACCGGCGAGGTGGTCTCCGTCATTCCGTAGACGTTGTGGACATACGTCCCGTAGTGCGCGACGAACCGGTCCAGCACACCGGCCGCGACCGGCGCGCCACCGGAGGCGAGCTTGGTGAGGCTGACCATGTCATCGCGGCTCACACCGGATTCCAGCAGCGCAATGAACACCGTCAACGCCGCGACGGTGAAGGTGGGCCGATGCCTGCGGATCATGTCGGTGACAACGCGGACATCGAACCGGTAGGACAGCACCAACGGCGCGCCGGCACAGATTGCCGCAGCGATATGCCCCGAAAGACCGGTCACATGGAACAGCGGTGCGACACCGAGGAGGACATCGTCAGAGCCGAGCTCGAACCACTGCCGGTAGGCGCTTCCACCGGTGAGGACGTTGCGATGAGTATTCATCGCGCCCTTGGGTTTTCCGGTCGTACCCGAGGTATAGGTGATCACCGCGACATCGTCGGGACCGGGTAGCGGCGCCCCTGTGCGCCGACCCCGGTGCTGCTCGATCAGCTGCAGCAGGTCCTGCGCCCCGGCAGGCACGGGTAACCGTTGTGCGGGGAGGATCCGCACATCATCGGTCTGCTGGAAGTCCAGAGCGCTGGTGGTGAGGATCTGCTGCACCGAGCTGCCGGTCAGGACCGCCGACAGTTCCGGTGTACACAACGAGTCCAGCGCGATCAGCGCCTTCGGGGACGCATCGTCGACGAGCTTGCTCACCTCACTCGGTGTGAGCATCGGGTTGAGCGGGACCGCGGTGGCGTTCAGCTTCCAGATCGCCAGTAGCGCAATGACGTACTGCGGCATGTTCTGCATGTACACCGCAACCCGCTGCTGCGGCTGCACGTCGGTTTGCAGCGCGGCGGCCAGCGCGTCGCTGGCGGCATCGAGTTCGGCGGCGTTCAGTGTCGTGTCGAAGTACACCAGCGCCGGCGACTCGGCGGCGTCGGCCACGGTGCGGCCGAACACGGTCAAGATGGTGTCCTCACCCGGTGATTGTGATGCCTGTCGAGACATCCGGAAGCCTCCTCGGCATCGGTGATTTCAGTGGTCAGTCGGCCCGTAGCATCAGGCCCTGGGCGTTGAAGAAGTAGCCGCCCGCGGTGATCAGCGCAGTGCGGGCCTGTTCGGCCTGTCGCGGCCCCGCCAGTCCCTGCAACTGGTGCACCGCCTCGCGGATGTGTCCGGACCCCTGTGTCGCCCCCTCGGCGAGCGACCCGCCGTGCGGGTTGACCGGGATACGCCCGTCGATCAGGACCCGTCCCGAATCTTCGGCGTGCGACCGCAGAAAGTCCGGGCCTTCACCGAGCCCGCACCATCCGGCGTTCTCGACCCAGTTGAGCGTGATCGGAGTGAATCCGTCGTAAGGGAAGTACACATCGACGCCATCGAGCCAGAAGTCACTCTTGGCCCGCAGCGTATCGATGACCACCTGCTGCCCATGGTGGCGCAGGCTGGTGTTCTGGTCTTCCTCGGCCGGACTGGCCTGGCCCAGGACCGCAGCGTGGATCAGCACCGGCGGCAGCGCGAGATCACGGGCCCGCTCGGCGGTCGTGACGATGAACGCATCGCCACCATCGACTGCGACATCCATGTCGTAAACCGACAGCGGCCAGCGCACCATCCGTCCGGCCTGATATTGCGATAGGGACAACGGCTCCCGGCGGGCGGCCGCCGGGTTGTCGGCAGCACAGGCCCGGGCATTGCGGGCAACTGGCGCGAAATCCTCACGTGTGAGCCCGAATTCGTAAAGGTAGCGACTGGCCCACCCGGCATAGCCGACGCTGGAGGCCATCGACTCCGGCCGTGGCGGCGGGTCACTCAACCCGGGTGTGGCACTGCGCCGGAACGGATCCTTCAGCGCCGCACCGGTATTCCACGCCGCCCGATACGCCGTATGGTAGACCAGCACCGTCTCACACAAGCCGGCATGCACGGCCGCCGCCGCAGTGGCAACGTGATCGACCAGCGGGATGACGGGATTGCCGGACCAGGTGAGGTGCGGGATCCCGAGGGCAGACTGCAGCACCGGTGTGCTGGGCCAGCTACCGCACAAACCGTCGATATCGGCAGCTGTCAGCCCGGCCGCGCGAATCGCCGCGATACCGGCCTCGGCCGCCAGTGAGGTCTGGCTCCTAGGAGTGTTGGCGGCGGTGAACCCAGTGGTCGTCGCCGAGGCGATGGCCACCATATCCTTGAATGTGTTGCGCCGCGCGGCACTCATGAACGCTCCCCTACTAGGACGAACACCGGCATCGGCGCCCGGTCCGGGATGCGCCAGGCCAGCCGCACGCGCGATCCGATCACGACATCGGACGGATCGGCATCGACCACAGTCGAGGTGAAACGAAGCCCGGGTTGCTCATCGAGTTCGACGGTGACCACCGGATACGGCTGTTCATAGCTGACGCCCGGGGCGGGCGGTCCCTGATACAGCAGGGTCAGCAGGTACACGGTGCCAGATCCGGAAACCTCCGTCGGCTCCACCGAACTGGACCAGCAGCTGGGACAGACCGGCTTGGGCGGGGAATGCCACGTCCCGCATTCCGCGCACCGGTTGACCAGTAGTTGCCGGCGGAGCCGACCACGATAATGCGCCGCATTATCGTGGGACAACGACTCGCCGGGGAAGAGGCCGACGAGCGTGTCGTCGCTGACCTCATCCGCCGCCGTGATCGCTTCGCCCGACTGATCGCCGGTACTCAGTTGATTCCCTCGGTGAGCTTGATACCGTTTTCGCGCAGGAAGTTCCGCTTCTTGGTCTCGTCGAGACCTTCGACCTTGTTGTAGAAGTCCGCGGGTTCGCGCAGCCCCTCGGCATGTGGCCAGTCCGAACCCATCAGCAGGGTTTGGTCGGTGCCGAGCTTTTCGATCATCGAGACGGTGTCATCCTCGGGGTAGGGCACGACGCGCACGTGCTTCTTGAAGATGGTGCTGGGCCGCTCGGTGAGCTGGCCGCCGAGCCAACGACCGTTACGGGCCATACCGCGGCTCTTGTCCATGTGCCGGATGAAATGTGGCACCCACTCGGCCCCGAACTCGCTGACCAGAACCTTGATGTTCGGGTAACGGCCGAACACGTTGTCGAAGATGAGCGCGGAGATGGTGTCGGTGATCGGCCGCTCTCCGTAGGTGTTCTGCCACTGCCAGGCGGAGAACTGGAACGGCGGGACCAGGCCCCATCCCCAATCAGAGGCCACATTGTCCTGGTAGTAGAACTCGGCAATGTGGTAGCAGACGACTGCACGAGCCTCGTTGATACGCGCCCAGAACGGATCGAAGTAGGGGTCACCCGGCGAACGACCGTAGGCCGGGCCTGCCGGCAGCGTGATGAATCGGGCACCGGCAGCGAGAATCCGGTCGAGTTCCTCGCAGGCGCGGTCGAGATCGCGCATCGACAGCAGTGCGGGGGCGTAGATCCGATTCTTGAAGTTGAAACCCCAGTCCTCGTCGATCCATTTGTTGAACGACTCGATGTTGTCGTACAACGGGTCGATGCCCTGAAGGTACTGTTCGGCCATCAGTGCCCAGCCGCCCGGGTACATGATGGTGCGCTCGATCTGCTGTTCGTCGAGTTGACGAAGCCGCGCGTCCCGGTCCAGATACTCGGTCTGCATCGGTTCGTAGAAGCGCTCGGCATCGGCGGCGTTGCCGGAGGCGCGCTGCTTGAGCATCTCCACCAACGACCCCGGAACGTAAGCCTGATCCAGGTCGTTCTCAAGCGCACTCACGATCCGGTCGTTGGCCAACAGAATCTTGCGACCCGACGGCGCAATGATGGGCCGCACCGCGGTGTCGAGCTTGGCCTTCGGCATGAACCGCGTGAAGCAGTCCTCCGCCTCGTAGGAGTGCTGATCGAAGTCGGTGAGCCGGTATGGGAGTTCACCAACAGTGTTTTCGATGACCGCCATAACACTTGTCCTTTCGCCCTGATTTTCGCCGTCATGCGCGCGAACACCGACGTGCCACGCTGCAGGCGATGGTGCTAACTATACATGTATAGTTAGCATATGCGGAAGGCTTCCACGAGACGGTATTCGGTTGAGGTATTTGGCACCTCGCCGTCGCAGCCACCGCAATGACCGCGGCCTGCAGCAAGGTCAGTACTGTTGGCCTCGCAGTTCTCCGTCACCGACCACAGTCACCTGCGGTCGGCGTTACGGGCGCACCATGGGTCCCTGGCCCAGCTGGGCGCGCGCCACGTGGTCGGCTACCGATCCGTGAAAGACGAGCACGACGTGCTGATGACGATTACTGTGCGGACTGACCGTCCGAAAGGACGGCTGCTCGGCTCGCCGGCCGTCATGCGCTGGTTCGATATGGCGGGCGTGACCGATATTCCGCCGACCTTTGTCGGATCGCTGCGTGAGAAGATCAGGTTCGGAGCCGGTCGCGAGACCGTGCCGCCCGCTATGGTGGTCGCCGCGATTGCCCCGGTAAGCGCTGCGTACGGGTTTGTTTCCCAAGTTCGTGCGAGTGCAACCACTTTCATCAACGCAGGTATCGAACGAACCCATGTCTACGAGTCGGTTGATCAACCGAATGAACTGATGGTGTTCCACGAGTTCGACGATTCCGGCCGAGCCCACGCTATCGCTGATCTGCCACGGATCGGACTGGCCTGGGCCGAGCGAGCGGGCCTTGCGATCTATCCGCCGGTTTTGTCGGCAATCTGGCGGATTCCATCGACGTCGCCGCGACGGGATGGCCGCACTGATGTACGTCTGCCTGTGCAGCGGCGCCACCGCGGCCCACGTCCGGGAGACGATCCTGGACGGAGCATGCACCACCCGTGCTGTGGCCGACGCCTGCGGCGCGGGTGCGCAATGCGGCCGGTGCCGGCACACGGTGCGCACCTTGCTGACCGATGTCCTCGGCCGCCACACCGCACCCCCGAAATGATCTGGAGATGATTTGGCGGGATTGACCTGGAATCGGTTCAGTGGCCGGTGAAGTTCGGAGGGCGGCGCGCCAGGAACGCCTCCTTGCCCTCGGTCGCATCCGCGCTCGGACCGACCCAGAGCACGGCCTGCTGCGCATCGCCGAGCGCACTCTCCAATGTCGCATCCAACGCGCGGCGCATCATGAATTTGACGGCCCGTAGTGCCAGTGGAGCGCCGGCCGCAAGCTGACGGGCAAGCTCCAACGCCCGGGACCACAGCTCGTCGTCCGGCACCACCTCGGTCGCCAGCCCGAGCCGCAGCGACTCCTCGGCGTCGTACAGTTCAGAGAGCGCCACCATCCGGAATGCCTTGTCGTAACCCATGGCTCGCGGATACAGCCAGGCACCGCCCTCGTCGGGGAGCAGACCGGCGCGCGCGCTGGTATCACCCATGCGCGCTCCCGCTGCCACGACGCGTAGATCGCACGCCAGCGCGAAGGACAATCCCCCGTTGACGGCCAGCCCGTTGACCGCGCACACCACCGGTTTGTCGAGGCGGTGCAGCGCGCTGACGATCGCGTGGGCGTCCTCACGCAGTTCACGCGCGCGCCCGACCTGGTGACTGAGCACCTCGGCGAACCCGGCGTCGGGCGAGACGTCCCCACCGGTGCAGAATCCGCGGCCGGTACCGGTCAGGATCAGGGCCCGGAGGTCGTCGTCGAGTCGGTACCGACGGATCCCCTCCAGCAGCTCCTGACACATCTGAGGTGTGTAGGCGCCCAGCCGGTCCGGACGATTGATCCGCAGGACCGCGACCCTCGACTCAGGCGTGTTGAACTCGGCATGCGCCACCGGATCGGTCACAACCGCGCGCCCGCAGGCACCGCCGCGGTAGTCAGCAGCTGCGCGCCGATGTCTGTGGCTGCATCAGACCAGCCGCCGTAGAGCGCATCCAGGATTCGGGCGCGCTGAACGTAAGTCGGAAGCTCATGCTCGGTGGTCAACCCGATGGCTCCGCACACCTGCAGGCACGCTCGACCGGTCGCTTCCACCGCGTAGCCGGCGTAGGCCTTGGCCACCCGCGCATCCCAGGCGGTACCGGATTGCCATGCCATACGGACGAGTTCGGATGCTCCGCAGAGCCACGCGTAAGCCTCGGCGAGCCGATGACGCGGACTCTGATTCGCTCCGATGGGACGACCGAACTGGTGTCGATCGGCGATCTGCACGGCGGCCAGCCCCAGCATCGCGTTGCCGTTGCCCACCAGTTCGGCAGCCAGGGCACGTCGGGCGGCCGCGTCCACCGCAGCCCAGTCGACAGCGACCGGTGTCAGTGACGGCCGGTCAACCTTCAGCCGCAGCCGGTGCAACCGCGAACCGGGCGCGAACCCCCGTACCGGTGTCGAGGCCGCGGCCACGGGGTCCGCGTCGAGCAGATACGTCGCAGAGACGCCGGCATCGGCGCTACCGACGGCGACCACCACCGCGGCGTGCGGTTCAGTCAACAACACCCCGTCGATATCGAGCACATCGTCGCTCATCCGGCCCGCGGTCGACGCACCCAGCGGGTGCAGCACCGGGTGGCCTGTGCCGTCCTCGCCCGTTGCGAAGGCCACCGTGTCCAGCGCGGAGGATGCTTTTCCACTCGCACCCTGTTCACTGAACAACAGATCGATGGCGATGGCCGGGTCTTCGGTTACCACGTCCGCCCAGCCAAGGTCGCGCAGACCCACGGCGATGTCGTCATCTCCGGAGGCGAGTAGATCACGAACCGAACCCCGCAGCAGGTCCTGGGTCTCAGCGTCCATGGGTGCTCTCCCTCGGTAGTTTCAGGATGCGGTCGGCGATGATGCTGTACTGCACCTCGCGGGCACCGCCGTAGATGGACGCGGCACGCGAATACCACCATCGGTCTCGCCACCCTTCGGCGGCATCGTCCTCTGCGAGAAGCGGCTCTGCGCCCAGCAGCGACAGTGCACTGTCGAGTACATCCTGCTCAGCGGTCGACAGCAGCAGCTTGTCGACGCTAGTCTCGGGGCCGACGGTCTCGTGTGCGGCCAGCCTGCGCAGGGTGGAGGCGGTCCGTGCCCGCAGTGCGGCCAGATTCAGATATGTACGGCCGATCGCTGCGGCGGTGCGCGCGTCGCGGGTGTCGGAGAGTCCAGCCAGCAACTGCTGAAGGTACGCGGTGGCGGTTGCCATCCGCATCCACGCATACGTACCGCGTTCGTACTGCAGCAGATCCATCGCGACACCCCAGCCATTGCCATCGGCGCCGATCAAGCGGTCGGCGGAAACCTCGACGTCGGTGAAGAACACTTCGGCCAATTCTTCGCGGCCACTTGCCAAGGCGATGGGGCGGCGCTCGATACCGTCAACCTCGAGGTCGACGAGCAGCATCACCAGCCCCCTGTGGCGATCGCTGACCGCGCCACTACGGGCCAGCAACACGATGCGATCAGCAAAGGCGCCGTAGGAAGTCCAGATCTTCTGGCCGTTGATGACGTACGTGCCATCGCTGCGTGCGACTGCCTTGGTGCGGAGGGCAGCCAGATCACTGCCGGCCTCTGGCTCGGAGAATCCCTGCGACCACAACTCGTCCCCTCGCAGAGCTGCAGGCAAATATCGCGCCGCCAACGCCGGGGCGTGATTCACCAATGCGGGACCCACGACTTCCAATACCAGGAGATGCTCTGGAATGCGATAGCCAGAGAGCGCCAGATGTTCCAGAATCTGACAGCGGATCAGCGGCGAACCACCCAGTCCACCAACCTCTTCGGGCCAACCCCACCGACTCCAGCCACCGTCGAAGAGCCAGTTCATGAGTGTCTGTGATGAACGGAGCTCTTCGGACACCTCTGGAGCGTGCCGCTGTAGCGGCAACAGTTCCTCCGCCGCGGCGAGGGCTTGCGCGAATTCCGCCAAGATCGAATTGACGTCGAGCGCGACGGTCATGGGGCTGCATCCTTGGAAAGGATGGTGCAGGCGCTGATCCCGGGGGCTCCGTACACGTGAGTGAACCCGGTCCGGGGATCGGCGACCTGTCGTTCACCGGCCGCTCCGCGCAACTGTGTGCAGACCTCGAACACCATCCGAAGACCCGACGCGCCTACGGGTTCGCCATTGGCGAGCAGCCCGCCGTCGGTGTTCACCGGATGGCTGCCGGTGATCTTGGTGGCGCCGGACTCCACCAGCTCAGGCTGCGCACCGTGGTCACAGAGTCCGACCTCGGCCATGTGCATGACCTCGGCGCCGCTCTCGGTGTCCTGTAGCTGCCAGACGTCGATATCGGCGGCCGTGACTCCGGCGGACGTGTACGCCCGCTGCGACGCCAGTTCCGACGGCGTCGGCGGCAGGTCGGTGGGCAACGACGTCTGGAACAGTTCGAAAGACCCGTTCTTGCGGCTGGCCAGTTCGGCGGCGCGCAGGTAGATCGGCGTATCGGTATACCGATGGGCGAGTTCGGCCCGGCACACCACCAGAGCCACCGCTCCCTCACTCGGCGAGCACACCATGAATTGCCGCAGGGGGTCGTTGATCAGACGGGAATTCAGGATCTGCTCGCGGGCCATCGGCTTGCGCCGCCACGCATTCGGATTGAGCTCCCCGTTCAGGAAGGCCTTCTCGGCGACCGCAGCCAGCGTCTCCACCGGAATCTGGTGCTCGTGCATGTACCGCTGCGCCTTGAGGCCGAAGAACTGCGGGTTGATGAACATGCCGAGTTCGCCGTACCACCGACCCACGCCCCAGGTGGTGACGTCAGGGGCGGCGAACGCGCCGCGGGGGTGCTTGTCGAAGCCGACGACCAGACCGAGATCGCCCATGCCGGCACTGATCATGTTGCGCGCCGTGATCAGGCTCGCGGTGCCGGTGGCACATCCGTTGAGCACGTTGATGAACGGGATGCCGGTCGGACCGAGCTGGCCGACCATGACATCGGCCTGCCCGCCGTCGAGGCTGCCGCCGACGGCGATGTCGATATCCGGCCATGCCACTCCGGCGTCGGCGAGCGCATCGGCGACCGCCGACAGCGCCATCTGTTGTGCGCTGGCGTCGAATCGCCCGAACGGGTGGATGCCGATGCCGACGATGGCCAATTCGCTGCTCACTGGTGGGCCTCCTGGGTCGAACCTGCGGCGGTCACGGGGCGAAATGCATAGACGTGCACGGGTTTTCCGTCCGAGTCCTTGGTGAACTCGATGGCTACCGACTCCATCTCGGTGCCGATGGCGGCCAGTTCGGCGGCC
Organism: Mycolicibacterium aurum; assembly: GCA_900078775.1. Taxonomy (GTDB): domain Bacteria; phylum Actinomycetota; class Actinomycetes; order Mycobacteriales; family Mycobacteriaceae; genus Mycobacterium; species Mycobacterium aurum_A. Next base: position 4,854,077 of record LT549889.1, on the reverse strand, counting down.
CGGTCGACGGGCACGTCGAGGCGTGCCTGGACCTTGCAGGCGCCGGGCAGGTCCACATAGCCCACCACGAAGCCGGTAAAGGTTTCATCGGTCTCGGGGCCGGCGTAGGGCTCCTTGGGCAGGAACGACTGCGTGGTCCACGTCCACACGGTGCCGCGCCGCGGCAGCAACTCCCGTTCGATGGTCGTTCCGTAACACTGGCCGCACGACGATCGCGCGGGGAAGGTGACCTGGCCGCAGTCCGCGCACCGGCTACCCATCAGGCGAATACCGTCATCGGTTTCGCAGAACAGATCTTCAGCGATGGGATTCAACCCCACTGTGGGCTCCTCGAACGTCGGCGGCACCAAGGGATTCCGGCCGGGCACCGCACTCGGAAAGTCATATTTGTGAGGCCGTTCACATGAGCCTACTATACATGTATAGTTCGTAAACGAAAGTGGCCACCACGACAGCTCCGGCGGCCCGTTCTCCAGGTCCCCGAACGGAAAGCGATCATGACGATCAACAACGAGTACGAAGGCCGGTTGTTCATCGACGGCAAGTTCACCGAGGGCATCGCGGGCAGGCGTTACGACGTCATCAACCCCGCCGACGAGTCGACCGTGGGGACCGCAGTCGACGCCGACCCCGCCGATGTCACGCGGGCCGTCGATGCCGCACACAACGCCGCGCGCAACACCGACTGGGCCACCAACCACAAGTTCCGCCTGCACTGCTTGCAGCAGTTGCAGGACGGTCTGCGGGCGGAAGCCGAGGACCTCCGCGCGCTGGCCGTGGCCGAGGCCGGCACCCCGTACTCGGCCACGTTGACGCATGTGACGGCTCAGATCGAGGACATGAGCTATTTCAACGGCCTGATCGATACCTGGCGCTGGGAGCGGGATCTTCCACCCTATGAACTCCTGGGCATGCGCAGCAACCGCCGTGTGCGCTACGAACCGTACGGCGTCGTCGGCGCGATCTCACCGTGGAACGCACCCTTCATGACCAACATCTGGAAGGTCGGCCACGCGCTGGCCACCGGCAACACCGTGGTCCTCAAGAGCGCCCCGGACACCCCGCTGACCGCCGCCCGTATCGCCAAGGTCGCCGCCGAGAAGACCGATCTCCCGCCCGGCGTGCTCAACACCATCAGTTCCGCCGACAAGGCGCTCGCCGGCGAAGCTCTCACCACCGACCCACGCGTCGGGCTGCTGCACTTCACCGGCTCCCCGCAGGTCGGCCAGCGCATCGCCGAGAACGCCGCCGTCGGAATCCGACACACCGTCCTGGAACTCGGCGGTAAGTCGGCCAACATCCTGCTACCGGACGCGAACCTCGATATGGCGTGCGCACTCGGCATCGGTATGTGCATGTCCAACAGCGGGCAGGGCTGCGCCCTGGCGACCCGGATGATCGTGCACGCCGACATCTACGACGAAGTGCTCGCGCGGCTGGCGGCGGTCGCGGGCATGATCCCGTGGGGTGACCCGCGTGACGAGTCCACCGTGGTGGGCCCGATCATCCGCGCCGAACAGCTGGAGCGCATCGAAGGGCTCGTCGACCGCGCCGTCGCCGACGGCGCCCGCATCATCGCCGGCGGTAAGCGCGGCGATCGCGGCGGCAAGGGCTTCTGGTATCTGCCCACCGTCGTCGCTGATGTCGACGAGAACGCCGAACTGGCGCAGACCGAGGTGTTCGGTCCGGTGCTGGCGGTCGTGCGATACGAGGGCGATGACGACGAGGCCGTCCGCGTCGCCAACAACAGCCGCTATGGCCTGTCCGGATACGTCCAGTCCGCCGACGAGGCCCGGGCCTGGAGCGTGGCGAACCGACTGCACGCCGGGACCGTCAACATCAACAACTCGTTCTACCTGTCCCCCGATGCCCCGTTCAGCGGCTACGGGATCAGCGGCGACGGTGTCGAACACGGCGAAGAAGGCTTCCGCGACTACCTGCAGGTGAAGACCATCGCCAGCCCGGCCGCCGAGTAAGGAGCACCCCCGCTGTGACGACATACGACTACATCGTGGCCGGTGCGGGTTCGGCCGGCTGCGTACTGGCCAACCGGCTCAGCGCCGACCCCCGCATCAACGTGCTGCTGCTGGAGGCAGGTGGCAAGGACACCAGCCCGCTGATCAAGATCCCCAAGGGATTCGGCAAGATCCTCGGCAATCCGAAGCTGGCCTGGCATCACACCGTGCGCCCCATCGGCCCGAACGACAAGGTCGAGCAGTGGGTGCGCGGTAAGACCCTCGGTGGGTCCAGCGCGGTCAACGGGATGGTCTACAACCGTGGACATCGTGCCGACTACGACGAGCTGGTGGCGTTGGGTAACCCCGAATGGGGCTGGGACGACATGCTCCCGATCTTCAAGGCAATGGAAGACCACCAGTTGGGGGGCAACGCCTTCCGTGGCGCCGGTGGCCCGCTCCCAGTGTCGTTGGCCCCGGACCTCCCCGATATCTGCAGTGACGTGGTCGCGGCCGGACAGAAGATGGGATGGGCGGGAACTGACGACATCAACGACGGTGACGGCGAACGCATCGGCCCCTCGGCACGCACCATCAAGAACGGCCAACGGGTCAGCGCCGCGCACGCTTTCCTGCATCCGGTCCAGTCACGACCCAACCTCACCGTCGTCACCGGCGCCGAGGTGCACCGCGTCCTGATCGAGGCGGGCAAGGCCGTCGGCGTCCAGACCACATCGAACGACAGCACCGCCACGTTCCGCGCCTCCGGCGAGGTCATCCTGGCGCTGGGCAGCCTGGCCAGCCCCCGCGTGCTGCAGTTGTCGGGCATCGGCGAGCGGGCGGTGTTGGAATGGCTCGGGATCAAGGTCCAGGCGGACAGCCCGCTGGTGGGCAAGCGGATGCTCGAACACCGCTGTCTGGCAGTGCAATACCGGCTCAATCGCGACCTCGGCTACAATCGCCAGTTGAGCACGGCGGCCCGCCAGGCGCTCACGGGTGTGCATTACCTGGCCACCAAGAAGGGACCGCTCGCCGGCGGCGCATATGACGTGGTCGGGTTCTTCAAGACCCGACCCGATCGCGACCGGCCCGACGCCCAGATCCTTGCGGCACCGTTCACCGCGGCGCCGTTCAAGGCGGGCAAGCAACTCGGAGTCGAACGCGAGCCCGGTATCCAGGCGATCGGCTACGTGTTGCGGCCAACGAGCGAGGGTACGGTCACTATCACCTCAGCGGATCCGGCGGCTCCGTCGGATATCGATCCGAACTTCTTTGACAGTGATTACGACCGGACCGTCGCGGTGGATCTGTTCACCAAGATGCGGCAGCTCTTCGAACAGGAGCCGATCGCCAGGCTGATCGACCACGAGACGACGCCGGGTCCGGACGTTCGGGACGACGAGGCGATCATCGACGCCGCCCTCGACAAGGGGTACTGCGGCTACCACGCGGTCGGGACCCTGGGCATGGGACCGCGCGATGAGGATCCCGTCGACAGCCGGTTGCGGGTCCGGGGGGTGGACAACCTGCGGGTGGTGGACTGTTCGGTCATGCCGACCATGGTGTCCGGCAATCTCAACGGGCCGATGATGGCCATGGCATGGCGGGCGGCCGACCTGATGCTCGAAGACCGCGGCTGACATGTAGAAGCGCCGGAACCAGAATGCGGTGGGTGATCACGGCAACGTGACCGCCCGCCGCATTCTTGTGCCCGCGCGCCTGGTCAGGACACAGCAGAACGCCCATCGTGGACGGCGTGTCTCAGCTGTCCACGATGGGCGTCGATTGCGGCGCCCCCGGCGCCGCAGGCAAAATCTCCGCTATGTCAGCGTGCCTCGTCGGCCGCGGTGCGTTCCGGGATGCGGAACAATTCCGCCATGGCCCCGCGCAGCACCCGGTCCTGGATCTCCGGGTCCACCCCGTCGAAGATCGTGTTCAGGGTCTCCTGGGTGTGGCCATAGGTTCCCTCCAGGTGGGGATAGTCGTCCCCCCAGCAGACATTGCGGTATCCGGTGCCCTCGATGATCTGCACACCACTGATGTCGTGCTGGAAGGACGCATAGACCTGGTGGCGGACGATCTCACTCGGCAGTCGGGATAGCTTGGGCCGCACGAACATTCCATGCTGACGATAGGCCTCGTCCATCCGGTCGCCAATGGCGGGAACCCATGCGGCACCACCCTCTGCGATCAGGATCTTCAGGTCGGGATGCCGATCGAGCGCACCGCCGGCCACCATGTGCGACACGACCCGCATGCCGGGATAGGTGGTCTCCATGTAATTGACGACGGCACCGCCTGGACCGCGGTACACCACGTTCTCACCTCCGGTACCGATATGGAATGAAAGGCTGGCGTTGTTACGCTCGGCAGCCGCCCACAGCGGCTCCCACTTGTCCAGCCCCCACTCCTCACCCTGCTTCGTCCCACACGGCAGGAACACCGACTGGAATCCGAGCTCGACAGCACGCTCCAACTCGGCCACCGCATCGCCGACGTCGGTCAGCGGGACGATCGCGGGCGTGAAGATGCGGTCGGTGCGCTGCAGGATCTCCTCGTGGGCCCAGTCGTTCCAGGCCTTGACGACCTCACGCGCAAGCTCGGGATCGATGATCTCCACCGTCCAGAACCCCATCGACGGGAAAGCCAGCTGCGCCCACACGCCCTCCTGATCGAGGTCTTTCAATCTGATGTCGAGGTCACGTGCACCCGGCGGACGGATCGCGTCCATGAAGTCGTTGAGCTGCCGATTGATCTGCTTGCCGTCGATGTAGAGAATCTCGTACTTGTCACCACGCTCACTGCGCGGAGCACGGTCGGCAAGCCGTTTAGGTAGCCGCTGCATCCACAGGTCATCGGGTTCGAGAACATGGGAATCTGCGGAATTTGCCCAGATTTTCGACATCTGTTCCTCCGTTGCACATCGATGCCACCTCGGTTGCGGTCCGAGGAGCGCTTGCCCAACTATACATGTATAGTTGGGCAAGCCAACTGGGAAATTACAGAAGGCAGCACCCGCCAGATGATCGCCAATCCCCAGCGGCCGAGTTCCTGCGCACCGATTTCCCTGCGCACCTCTCCCTAACCGCATCCCCTATACATGTATAGTGAAGTGCCGCGGCTCCGCACGAGTCCGTCGATCGTCGGCACAACCGATCGCGGTGACGACGACTGGGTTCACGACTCGTCCCAAACGACCGATCGCTTCAACGGAATAGGACGGAAGCATGTCCGACAGCGCTACCAATCTGCGTCCCGACATCAGCAGTCCCGAGGCTTTCACCGCATCGGCGCACCGGTTTCTCACTGCACACGCCGAGCGTGATCATGCGACCCATGAGTCCTGGGGTACTGGCAGCGACAGCGTTTCGTACTTCGCGTCCGGAACGGCCGAACAGGAACGCGAAGCGGTTCAGGCGGCGCGCCGCTGGCAGAGGATCCGTCATGAGAACGGTTGGGGCTGGATCACCGGCCCGCAGGAATACGGCGGCCTGGGCCTGACGGTCGCCTATCAGATGCTCTATCAGCAGGCCGAGGAATCCTATCGGGTGCCCGATACGAGCCAGCTTGCCGTGGTCGGTCTCGGAATGGTCGGCCCGACCGTCCTCAAACATGGTCAGCCGGAACTGCGCGCCGCGCTGCTGCCTGCGATGTATCGCGGCGATTCGATTGCCTGCCAGCTGTTCAGCGAGCCCGCGGCGGGATCGGACCTGGCCGGCGTGCAGACACGTGCGGTGCGCGACGGTCAGGACTGGGTGCTCAACGGGCAGAAGGTGTGGACCTCAGTCGGCCAGCATGCCGATGTCGGCGAAGTACTGTGCCGCACCAACCCCGACGCAGCGAAACACAAAGGTCTGACCGCCTTCATGATCGACATGAAGGCACCAGGTGTCGAGGTGCGCCCGCTGCGTCAGATGACTGGCGGATGCGAGTTCAACGAGGTGTTCCTCACCGACGTCCGCGTTCCGGATGCACACCGACTCGGCGAGGTGGACGGCGGCTGGACCGTCGCCCTGACCACGCTGACCGCCGAACGCGACGTGGTCGCCGGGGTGGACTCGCCGGAGGTGGCGCGGGCATTGAGGGCCGAACACCTGGCGGCCTTAATGCGCGCCACCTCCACCTGGGACGATCGCGCACTGCGCAGGCAACTCGCCGCGCTGTTGGCCGAGGCGAAGGCGGTCGAAAGCCTCAACGCCGCGGCGGCTCGCAAGATCCAGGCAGGGCAGCCCGTCGGCCCCGAGCGGTCCGTTGCCAAGCTCGTCCACGCCCGCAACATCACCCGCGCAGCGTATTTCGTGTCGGAGGTCCTGGGGCCCCGCATCATCGCCGACAGCGGGCAGTGGGGCACCTTCGCCTGGTCCGACCTGTTGCTCGCCTCGCCGGCACTCCGCATCCTCGGGGGCACCGAGGAGATCATGAAGAACATCCTGGGTGAACAGGTCCTCGGGCTGCCCAAAGAGCCTGCCGCCGCGACCAAACCGGCGACCGCCGCCTCGAACGCCAAGGGAGCACAGCTGTGACCGCCACGCCAGACGAACTCGCCGAACTCCGTTCCGCAGTCCGCAAGTTCCTGCAAAGCCGACTTCCGGAATCTGACCTGTCCAATGTGGCCGACGGAAAGCCCCTCGAGATCGACCTGTACGCCGAGATGAATGCCGCCCTGGGAATTCACAGTCTGGCCATCCCCGAGCGGTTCGGTGGTGATGGCGCCGAACTCTCGGTTCTGGCGGTGGTGTTCGAGGAACTGGCCCGTGCGGTCGCCCCGGCGCCCTACCTCTCCAGTTTCTCGGCGATTCAGGCACTTCTGTTGTCCGGGGATGAGGATCAGTGCCGGCAACTGCTTCCCGGCTTCGCCGCGGGCGAGGGCCGCCCGACCGTCGCCATCGCCGAGGGCGACGGCTCCTGGGACGCCGCGCTGATCCGAACGCGCGCACACCTCGTCGACGGCGTCTGGATCCTCAACGGCGTCAAGAACTGGGTACCCGACGCGCACGGCGCCAGCGTGGTGCTGGTGCTGGCACGCACCACCGCCGGACCGACACTGTTCCGGGTCGACCAGGCGGCCGCCGGCATGTCGATCGACCCGATGCGGGTGATCGACGAGACGCGCCCGCTGTTCACCGTCCGACTTTCCGACACTCCGGCCGAGATGATCGGTCGCGAGGGTGGAGGTGGGCGACTGCTCGCCGAGTTGCTCGACATCACCGTGCTCGCGCTGTCCGCCGAACAGGTGGGGCTTGCACAGAAATGCCTGGAGATCAGCGTCGACTACGCCAAGGTGCGCCATCAATTCGGGCGTCCCATCGGTAGCTTCCAGGCGGTCAAACACCTGTGCGCCGAGATCCTGGCTCACGTAGAGTTGGCCCGCGCATCGTGCGAGGAGGCCGTGCTGAGCGCCCAGGAAGGCGCTGAGAGCACCTCGATCGACGCCGCCGCCGCACACCTGACATGTAGTGCCGCTGCGGTTTTCGCCGCGAAGGAAACCATCCAGGTGCTCGGAGGTATCGGGTTCACCTGGGACCACCCGGCGCACGTCTATTTCCGGCGAGCAACCTCCTCGCAGCTGCTGCTCGGTGGGCCGGCCGTGAGCCATGAACGCCTGCTGGATCGCCTGGGCATCTAGCCCAGGCGACCCGTCCCGGGGTGCGCGAACGTCAGCTGAAACAATCCGCAGCCAGGTTGGCAATGTTGATGATCCGGTTCAGACCGATCCGGGACTGCTCATACCCAGAAGCCGGATATCCATTGGTCAGGAAGGCGAAGGACAGTCCAGTCTCGGGGTCGGCGAACCCGATCTGACAGGGCGCCCCGCCGTGACCGAACGTGCCCGGGGAGCATGCGGTCGGCAGGAATCCCCGCGACAAGCCATCATCGCCGGCGACCAGGACGAACAGCGCGACATTACCGGGAACACTTCGGGTGCCGCCGCGCTCACCGGTCACCGGAAGCGTGATCCGCACCCGTAGCGCGTCGTTCACCACGGCACGATCCCAAAGCTCAGAGGTCAGCAGGGCCTGGTACCAACCGGCGAGGTCTGCCGCGTTTGCGACCAACGAGTGACTGGGCTCGCCGGCCGCCAGGATCTCCGGCCGCGACAGATACCACGGCCCCCACGGGTTGACCTCACCACCGTCGTCGATACCGGTGCGCACGAACGGCGCAACATCACCCTGCCGGTCGATCGACGGGCCGATCTCGATGCTGGCCAGTCCGAGCGGAACCGTCAGTTCCTCGGCTAGATACCGGGAGATCGGGAGTCCCGTGAGTCGCTCACAGAGCTCACCGATGATCCACGCCGCCGAGGTCAGATGGAACTGCAACTCAGCGCCCGGAACCGAGGTCAGGCGCCATTTGCCGAACGCCGCCAAACGTTCGTCGCGGTGCAGCATCGCCGGATAAGCCAATGGAGCCAAGGGGAATCCACCGACATGGGTGAGCACCTGCTCGACGGTGACTGCATCCTTGCCGTTCGTGGCGAACTCCGGAATATAGGAGGCCACGGTGCGGTTGATGTCGAGCAGTCCGTCGGAGATCAGCTTCCAGACCACGCCTGCGACGATCGGCCGGCCCGCCGACTGCAGCACATAACGCGTGCCGGTGTTCGCCTTACCGAAGGCCTCGAACGCATGCAACTGTCCGCCCACGCTGAGCGCCACCTGCGCCGAGGGCAATGTCCCGGATTCGACCTCCAGTCGTACGCGCTCCAGAACCAGGGCGATCCGGCGCGGATCGGGATCCGGGTAGATGGTGTGAGTCATGTTTCACCTTTCTTCGATCTTCGTGTCACAGTCGGGGACGTGAGAGGCACGTCTGGCTGCCTATACGCGTATGGTCAAGATTGAGTCATGTGTTCGAGACCGGCCGGAGGGTAAAGTGGCAAAACGACGCACCGAGGTCGAGCGTGTTCCGCTGACCAGGGAACTCATTGCATCGGTCGCCGCAGACCTGATCAAGGCCGAAGGCATCGACGCACTCACCATGCGTACTGTCGCCTCCAAGCTCGGCGTCTCGGCGATGGCCCTCTACCACCATGTCGCCGACAAAGACGAGATCATCCAGCTGGTGGGCGACGCGATCCTGGCCCGCATCGAACTGCCGGATCCGGAGTCTGGCGACTGGCGCGAGCTGCTCACCACCACGGTGCACGCCACCCACGACGCTTTGACCAGCGTCCCGGGAATGACCTCGGCGATGCTGACCCGCACGCTCCTGCCAAACGCTCGCCGACTGCTCTTCTTCTGCATCGGCCAGTTCCAGCGAGCGGGACTGTCCCAAGAGGAGGCCCAGATCGCGTACGCGAGCCTGCACCAGCTGAGCATCGGCCGCCTCATGGTCGAGACCAGCTCGAACTTCGACATCCACACCCATGTCCCCGCCGACGACGTGCTCCTCTCGTACATGGATGCCCTGCACAGCCGCAAATCGTTTGACGAGGCGCTGGCCGGGTTGCTCGACCATTTCACCCCCTCGGCAATCGTGAAGAAGCGTAGCTCGCCGCGAAAGACGTTGCCGCCAAGCCGAAAAACCCCAGCCAGGCGCAGTGCGCATTAACTGAACTATACATGTAAAGGTCTCCCTGTTAGCATGGTCACATGCGCTTGGAGATCGACATGAACGCGTGCGTCGGACATGGCCGCTGCTATGCGGAAGCCCCCCAGCTTGTGGACGCCGACGACGAGGGTCGAGCCGTAGCGCTGGTAGTCGAGGTGCCCGAAGAGTGGCACGCGGAAGCACGCTCGGCGGCCGACAGCTGCCCCGAGCAAGCAATCCACCTCGCCGAATCCTGACAATCCGCGGTCGGGGTCGGTTCACGCCCAAAGGAGAGCAAAGTGCGCACAGACGTACACGAAATAGGTTTCGCCGATATGACGCCAGCCATGCGCGCGGCAATCCTGTATGAAGCCAACCCGACGTTCGGTGTCGAAGATCCGCGTGAGATCTGGAACGATCTGCTGCAGAACTACCCAGTGGTGCGGTGGGAGATGGGTGTCGCGCTCTTTCGTGCCGACGACATCACGGCGGCCGGCCGCCACCCTGATGTCGTATCCGTGAATCCCTACACCGGGCTGGCGCTGGGTATGGGCGCGCGCGAACCGTTGATTCCGCTGCACCTCACCGGTGATACGCACCTGTGGTACCGCAGGTTGCTGACCCCGTTGCTGACCGCCAAACGGATGGAGCCCTGGGGTGATGCCGTTCGTAAGCTCACCGACGAACTGATCGACACCTTCATCGGCACCGGCCGCGCCGAACTGTACTCGGCCATCTGCGAGCCATTGCCGACCAAAATCTTCCTGCACATCCTCGGGTTGCCCGAGGAGGACCGGGAGGACCTGATCAAATTCAAGGATGACATCCTCGGTGCGGCAGGTGACTCACTGGAGGCGCGCGAAGAGGCTGCGATGACCTGCGGTGATCGCCTGCGGGTGCACCTGAAGAAGCGGCTGACCGAAAGGAAGAACCAGCCTCTCGGCGATGATCTGATCAGCCAGTTCCTCACCTTCGAGCACGACGGCCGCACGCTCACCGATGACGAGATCATCAACCTGATGCACATGTTCACCATCGCCGGACTGGACACCGTGACATCGTCGCTGTCGGTCCAGTTTGCTTGGCTGGCAATGCATCCCGAGGAGCGAAGGCGACTGGTAGCCGACCCTTCGATGTGGCCGACCGCAGTGGAAGAACTGATGCGGACCGAATCGCCTGTGCCCCAAGGAGGCCCGCGGTGGGCGGCCGAGGACCTGGAGATCAACGGTGTCGAGGTCAAGAAGGGGCACATGATTCTTCTCGGCTGGGCGAGCGCCAATATCGACCCGGCCGTCTTCGAAGACCCGATGGCCGTGGATCTCACTCGCAAGCCGAACCGGCACATGTCTTTTGCCGTGGGCCTGCACCGCTGCATCGGGTCACACCTGGCCCGTCTGGAAATGGTGGCGGCACTGAACCGGTTCCACGAGCGCATCCCCGAGTACAGCGTTACCGAGGGTGAAGAGATCCAATACCACTCCATCCCGGGCATCCGGGCGGCGAACAAGATTCCGGTGAGCTTCGAGCCCAGCTAGTCGACCGCGGTGCCGCTGCCTCGAACACACTCGCAGCGGCCGCCGCGTCGCCCCGTCCGACATCCGGAGGAAAACGATGGACCCCAGCCCCGATTACGACATCAGCGACGAACTCGAGTACGGCATCAGCTGGTTTGCCTGGATTCTTCGCGGTCAGTATCCACCACCCGCTTATCCGCCGGTGTGAGTCAGCGGCAGCAAGCCGAGCTAGTCGGAATTCCGAGCAATCCTGCGCAGCTCGGCCTTGCTGATCTTACCGGCCGGAGTCCTCGGCAAATCGCCTCGATGAATCCGAATCTCCTCCGGCCACTTGTATTTGGCCATTCCAGCCTCACCGAGCAGTCGCTGCACGGCTGGTAGATCGGGAGGCTCATGCCCCGGCACCGGACGGATGAAGGCACATCCATGCTCGCCGGTCCTGGCATTCGGCGCGGCCACCAAGGCGATCTCGGCTATGGCCGGCATATCAGAGAGAACGTTCTCGACCTCGGCCGCACTGACGTTCAAACCCGAACGTATGATGATGTCCTTCTTGCGTTCCCGCACCGACAGGTATCCACGGTCGTCCAGGACGCCGATGTCGCCGGTGCGGTACCAGCCGCGATGAAACGCTTCGGCATTCATGGCGGCATCGAGATATCCGCTGAACATGTCCGGACCGCGAGTCACGATCTCGCCCGCCACACCTGGGCTGCAGGGATTCCCCTCGTCGTCGACGATCTTAACCTGCACTCCCGTGCAGATTCTCCCGTCGGTACCGGCCCGGGGCGGCAGGTCGTCGTCGGGCCTCCCCAACGACACGCTCGGATGCTCGGTGCAGCCATAGCCACGTGTTGCAGCGATACCGAGTTGTTCTGCTCGTGCGATGAGCTCCGGAGAGACACTGGCACCACCCAAGAACGCCTGCCCCACCAATTCATGGTGCATCGGCGAGCAGTCCGCATGGTCAAGCAGACTCTGCAGGAAGACCGGCGCTCCGCTGCCCGCACTGAGTCCGTGCCGCCTCATCAGTGCCAGCACGTCGCCGGCATCCCAGTAATCCATCAGATGGATGTCGCGGCCGACCATCGGCGGCACCAGCAGCGAGATCAGCATTCCGGTCATGTGGCTGACCGGGGAGGTGCTCAGCAGCGGTCGTGACGCACCGGCGAACATCGGCGCCATGTGCAGGCGCACCTCGGCACACAGCGCGCGGTGGCTGAGCACCACACCCTTCGGATCTGCCGTGCTACCCGAGGTCCACCCGATCACCGCAGCCGCCGCAGGGTCACGGCACGCCAGCCCGCCGAGCGGGGCCGATTCGGCCAGGTCCGAAAATGTGCTGAAGCGTGGCGACCGAATCGCAGGTCCCACCAGCACCACGTGCTCCGCGACCTCAGCCAGCTCAGCCTCGACATCCAGGTCGGTGTCGTCGGCAGCTGCCAGGATCACCGCACGGGCGTGCGAGCGTCGCACCGCACTCGACACCTCGGTACCGGTCATGTTGTGGCTCAGTGGAACCAGCACCGCCCCCAGATGAACAAGGCCGTAGAAGACCGCGGCCGCCTCCACACTATTGGGCAGTTGAAACGCCACCGGGTCACCGGTGCGGATCCCACGCGCGGCCAGGCCCGCTGCAACACGACGCCCCAGTTCGACCACCGCCGACAATCGATCGGCCTGCGAGCCGCCCCGGCTGTGTACGTTGAGCCGGAGCCCGCCGTGCTCAGCCACCGACGTGTCGAGTAGCTCACCGAGCGTGGCGTCGTCCCACCACCCGTTTCTGCGGTAGGCGTGCACGAGATCCTGCGGCGGGTGCACCGTCACGAAGTCATCCACAAACGCTCTCCCACAGAAGCTATACATGTAAAGTACGCTTCGAGACTACCGAATATGAGGATCGATAATGACTGAATTCACCGACGCCGGATACGGACTGCCGAGCGAGGTCACCGTCGAAGTCGACGGTCCGGTGCGTATCGTGCGGTTGAACCGACCCGATGAGCTCAACGGCGCGAACCGCGCGATGCACCAGACACTGGCCCGGTTGTGGCCGCTGATCGATGCCGACGCCGAAGCGCGCGCCGTCGTGTTCACGGGTAATGGCGCAGCATTCAGTGCCGGCGGCGACTTCAGTTACATGCAGGAGAACATCGACGACGATCAGATGCGTGCGCAGACCATGCAGGAGGGCCGATCGATCATCGAGGGAATGGTCCGCTGCCGTATTCCGGTGGTCGCCGCTGTCAACGGACCCGCGGTCGGTCTGGGCTGCAGTCTGGCAGTCCTGAGCGATATCGTGCTGATGGCCGAGGGCAGTTTTCTCGCCGACCCCCACCTGAGGATGGGCCTCGTGCCGGGTGACGGCGGCATGGTGTGGCCGGCCCTGGTGGGCCTGGCCCGCGCCAAGGAATATCTGTTCCTCGGGAACAGGATTCCGGCAGAGGATGCCGTCTGTCTGGGGCTCGCCAGCCGTGTCATCCCGGCCACCGAACTGCTCGGTGAGGCACTCTCGCTGGCGCACCGCCTGGCGAAGGTCCCGGCGACCGCCTTACAGGACACCAAACGGGCGCTCAACGCCTACCTTGAGATCCAATTGGACAAGGCCTTCGATGCCGCTCTGACGGGCGAATTGGCCAGCATGCACTCGGCCGAACACCGTGACGCGGTGGCTGCCGCGCGGGCGAAGTCGGCAGCCACCGCGTAGATCGTCTAGCCGGCCCCGTTGCCGAGGATTCTCAATCCCTTCGCGATAAACGGGGCCACGGCGTCGTCGGCGACATCGGCGGCGCCGTCGATGGTCCGCTGCCGATAGGCGATTCCCGCGGCGATGACTGCGACCTTGAAATAGCCCAACGCCAGATAGTAGTTCCACCCTTGCAGGTCGCGGCCGGACGAGACGGAATAACGTTGGGCCATGGTGTCCGCACTCGGCATGCGGTCCGATGTCCAGGCCGCATCGACGCCGATCACGAGGTCGAAGATCGGATCGCGGTACACACACATCAGCGCGGCGTCAGCGAGCGGGTCACCGAGCGTGGACATCTCCCAGTCCACCACCGCACCTACCCGATGCGGTAGCGTGGATTCCAGGATCGTGTTGTCGATGCGGTAGTCCCCGTGCACGATCGATGTCCCGCTCTGGGCAGGCACCCCGTCGGCGAGCAGTTCATGTAGGCGGCGCACGTCATTGTCACGGGGATCATCGTCGCGCTGCACGAGGTTCCACTGGCCGGCCCACCGCCGGACCTGGCGCTCCAGGTATCCGTCCGGTCGGCCGAAGTCACCGAGACCGACAGCTCCGGGTTCCACCGCATGCAGATCCGCCAGCACATCTACCAGACCACCCACGCACTGTTCGACGGCGTCGTCGGAGGCGATCACCGCGAGGTCCTCTTCGGTGCGGATCACCTGTCCCATGACGTATTCCACGACCGCGAAGGGCGCACCGAGAATCGAGTCGTCCTCGCTCAATGTCACTGGCCGCGCAACCGGGAATCCGCTACCCGCCAGCGCGGCAACCACGCGGTATTCCCGGCCCATGTCGTGGGCCGACGGTGTCACCCCCTGCAGAGGCCGCCGGCGCAGCACCCAGGTCGACTTGTCGTCGTAGATGAGAAACGTCAGATTGGACCGGCCACCGGAGATCAGATCGGCGCGCAGGGCGCCGTTGCGAGTCACCCCGATTCTGTCGAAGTGGTTCGCCAACGCGGGGAGGTTCAGCGCCTCTTCGGCCGTAGATGTCATGTGAGGTCCTTTCGAAGGTCGTTTTTGCGCACCTTGCCCGAGGCGGTGCGCGGCAGGTTGTCGGTCAACCGAAGGTGTTCCGGCCACTTCAGTTTGGCCACACCGCGGGCGGCCAGATGGGTGGTCAGATCGGTCAGGGTGACGGAGTGGCCGGCGGTCGGCACGACCACCGCGACCGCCCGCTCCCCGGTGGTGGTATCGGGCACTCCGACCACGGCTACCTCGGCGATCCCAGGACAGGTCAGCAGCATGTTCTCCACTTCCGCCGGAGCGATGTTGACACCGTTGCGGATGATCAAGTCCTTGCTACGGTCGGTGATCGCCAGCCGCCCGGTACCGTCCAGCACACCGATATCGCCGGTGCTCATCCACCCGTCGTCGTCAAAGGTGGCATGCATGTCCGGTTGCAGATAACCCGCGCACCGGTCCGGCCCGCGTGTGAAGACCTCGCCGGCGCTTTCCGGTGGCAATGGCCTGCCGTCGGGATCACGGATCTGGACCTCGACACCGGGGAGAAGACGGCCATCGGTCTGTGCTAGTGCTGTCGGATCATCCTGTAGCACACCTGAGCTCACCGTCGGGTGCTCGGTCAAGCCATACGACCGCAGTACCGTGATCCCCCGCCCAGCGGCCTTGGCCACCAATGCCTGGGGCACCACCGATCCACCGAGGATGACGTAGCCCATGCGGTGGGCGAGTTCATCGGTGAACTCGGGATGGTCGATCAGCGCCGACAGGAACACCGCCGCTCCCCCACCCGGCGCCAACCCCTCGCGCACGGCTGTATCCAACAGGAAGTCGATATCGAAGGAGTCGATCAGGTGGATCGGCTCACCCCGGTGGATCGGCGCCAGCAACCCCAGGGTCATACCGGCCGCGTGTGCGACCGGAGACGCCATGATCTGCGGCGTGGCGCCTTGCGGAACCATCGTCATGAGGTGGTGGCGCACTTCGGCACCGAGAGTCCGGTGCGTGTGCACCACACCTTTGGCCGTACCGCTGGTTCCTGAGGTGAAGGCCAGCAGGCAGATGTCGTCGGGAGCAGAATCGGTCCTCGGCGCGAGGCGCCCGGACAGTAGATCCTCGAAGGCGCTCAGCATGGGGTCGGAGGTCCGAGTATCCGCCCCGCACTGCACGACGGCACGTAGCGTCGGCATGTCCCGCCTCGACGAGTGCACCTCGTCGACGTACTCCCGCCCACCGTGCCGGGTACAGGTCACCACCACGGCGGCCTGAGCCCCGTTGACAGCCGCGATGACATCCTTGCGGCCGTAGAACGTCGCCACCGGCACCACCACGGCGCCCCGTACCGTTGCACCGACGAAGGCGACCAACGCTTCCCACCCGTTCGGCAGCCAGAGCACCACCCGATCCCCCGGTCCGACACCCAGGGTCGACAGTCCGTGAGCGAATCGCCGGGCGGCATCGGCCAGCCCGGCGAATGTCTCACTGCGACGCACCCGGTTGGACCACAGCACTATTCGCTGATCTGGTCGACGATCCAGGCCGCCGAGCAACAAGGAACTGAACGTCGTGTCATCCCACAGTCCGCTGCGCAGGTAGTGCTGCCGCAGTTCGGCGGGGACCGGGGCGGGACTTCCCGTGGTCAACGTGGACGTCACGGCATCTCCGATCGGTGTTCCCGGACGGCTCAGTTAACGAGGGGCAAAGCGCTGTGCGCCATCGAGTCGCAACACCTCGCCGTTGACGTACCGATTGCTCAGCAGGAACTCCGCGGCATCCGCGAATTCCTCGGGTGTGCCGAGTCGCTTGGGGAACGGAACGCTGGCGGCGAACTTGGCCAGCGCTTCATCGCCGACGGATTCCATGATCGGGGTGCGCATGGTGCCCGGGGCGATGGAGTTGACCCGGATGCCGACCGCGCTGAGATCACGGGCCGACGCCAGGGTCATGCCGACGACACCGGCCTTGGCCACGGCATAGGCGGTCTGGCCGATCTGCCCCTCGTAGGCCGCGATGGAGGAGGTGAGCACGATGGCACCTCGCTCGCCGTCGGCGTCTGGCTCTGCCGTGGCGATCGCCGCGGCGGTGAGTCGCAGCAGATTGAAGGTGCCGTTGAGGTACACCTCGATCGTCGAACGGTAGGTGTCGAAATCGGTCGGGGCACCGCTGCGTGTCACGATCCGCTCGGCGACCCCGGGACCGCCGTGGGCGACAACGGCATACCGCAGCGGCGCCAGATCGGCCGCTGTGGCGATGGCGGCCGACACGCTGTCCGAATCGGTGACGTCGATGCGGGTGAAAACGGCCCGGGAGCCCAGTTCGTCGACCAGCGCCCGGCCACGCTCCTCGGCCAGATCGCAGACCACGACGGACAAGCCCTCTGCGTGCAGCCGACGGACGGTGGCTGCTCCCAGACCGCCGACGCCACCGCTGACCAGCACCGAGGAATCGGTATTCAAAGCCATGACTGTTATTACCTCTTCGTATTTGACGCTGTCAGGAAAGACGTTCGTAGATGGTGGCGTTGGCGGTCCCGCCGCCTTCACACATGGTCTGCAGCCCGAATCGTCCGCCCGTGTGCCGCAGGTGGTGGATCAAGGTGGTGGCCAGCCTGGCACCGGAGCACCCGAGCGGATGCCCGAGCGCGATGGCGCCACCGAGTGGGTTGAGCTTCTCGATGGGGGCGCCGACGGCCGCCTGCCAGGCCAACGGAACCGAGGCAAAGGCCTCGTTGACTTCGAAGGCGTCGATATCGTCCAGCGACAACCCGGATCGCTTGAGCGCAAGTGCCGTTGCGGGGATGGGCCCGGTGAGCATCTTGACGGGATCATCACCGGTCACCACGGCCGTGTGGACCCGCGCCAGCGGGGTCAGCCCCAGCGAGTGCGCACGTTCGGACGTCGTGACGATCACCCCGGCGGCTCCGTCGGAAATCTGCGAGCTGTTGCCGGCACTGATCTTTCCGTCGGCCAGGAACGGTGTCTTGAGCTTGCCCAGGGATTCGAGGGTCGATTCCCGCCGGACACCTTCGTCGGCGAGGACAGGCGAGTTCTCGATGGGGACCGACACGATCTCATCGTCGAAGGCGCCACTGTCCTGCGCTTTCGCGGCGCGTTCATGGGACATCAGGGAATACTCGTCGAGCTGCGTCCGCGACAGGCCGTACTCCTGCGCGATCAGTTCAGCTCCGGCGCCCTGATTGAACCGGCCGTTGAACCCGGGGGCAGCCAAGGCCTCGGCATAACGCGCGACGGCCTCACCGCCCATCTCGCCGGTCCCCTCGACATAGGCCGCGGTCATGGGCACTCCCGACATCATCTCGACCCCACCGGCCACGATGACGTCGGCCTGCCCGGAGATGACTGTGGCGGCGGCCGTGGAGATCGCCTGCTGGGACGACCCGCACTGCCGATCCAGCGTGAAGCCGGGAATGCTTTCCGGCCACCCGGCGGCGAGCACCGCCATCCGACCCACATTCCCCGACTGTTGGCCGATGCTGATCACATTGCCCCAGTGCACATCGTCGACCACCCTCGGCTCGATGCCCGTGCGCGCGGCCAACTCCTGCAGGACCAGCGCCGAGAGGTCGACGGCATGAACATCCTTGAGTCCGCCGTTTCGCCGGCCGATGGGGGTCCTGACGGCGGCAACGATGACCGCATCTCGCATCTGATTCTCCTCAGTACTCGGGTCGAGATAACGCACGTCTCAGGCGATTGCCACGTGGTTACTATACACGTATAGTAACCACTGATTGTGGGCCGCCCCACATTGACGACGACGTCCACCGAGGGAAGTGAACCACTTGCGTCGCAACATCTTCGAACCCGAACACGACGATTTCCGCGCGACTGCACGCTCATTCTACGAGACCGTCTGCGTCCCCCACACCGAAGAATGGGAGCAGCGTGGCTACGTCGACCGAGAGGCCTGGCTGGAGGCCGGCAAGCTCGGTTTGATCGGGTGGGAACTGCCCGAGCAGTACGGCGGCGCCGCAATCACGGACTTCAGGTTCAACGCGATCATGACCGAGGAGTTCCATCACACCGGTGCCGTCGGCATCGGGCTCGGGGTGCAGAACGACATCGTCGCGGGGTATATGGACAAGTTGACCACCGATGAGCAGAAGGACCGGTGGCTCCCCCGCTACATCACTGGCGAACTGATCAGCGCCATCGCTATGAGCGAACCCGGCGCCGGGTCCGATCTTGCCAAGATCACCACGTCGGCCCGCCGCGACGGTGACGACTTCATCCTGAACGGGTCCAAGACCTTCATCTCCAACGGCATACTTGCCGATCTGGTGCTCGTGGTGTGCCGCACCGACCCGGACGCATCGGCACCGCACAAGGGCATCAGCCTACTGGCCGTGGAAGCGGGCATGCCGGGATTCAGCCGCGGACGCAAACTCGACAAGATCGGCCAAAAGTCAGCCGATACGGCAGAACTCGTTTTCGACAATGTCCGCGTTCCGGCGCATAACCTGATCGGCGAGCTCAACCGGGGCTTCTATCACCTGATGACCAACCTACCCGCCGAGCGCCTCGGTATCGCGATCCATGCTGCGGCACAGGCCCGCCGCGCGCTCGATCTATCCACCGAGTATGCGCACGACCGCAAGGCTTTCGGCCAGCCCATCGGAACCTTCCAGGTCAATCGGCACGCGCTGGCCCAGATGGCCACCGAAATGGAAGTTCTACAAACCTATGTCGACCGCGCGATCATGGCGGTCAACAGCGGCGAACTCACCGCCGACGAAGCCGCTGGAGCGAAGTGGTGGGCGACCGAAACACAGTGGCGCATCATCGACCGCTGCCTGCAACTGCATGGCGGCTACGGGTACGTGAACGAGTACGAGATCGCCCGACTGTGGCGCGATGCACGAGTGCAGCGCATCTACGGTGGCACCAACGAAATCATGCTCGACATCGTCGGCCGCGGCATGGGCTTCTGACGCTACCGTTGCCCGACAAGCCCTCACTCACAACCGACCGCTGATGACAGATCACGTCAGGCAGCAGCTCGCATGGGACCTGATCGACTGGTGTCGGCTACGGATGCGCGGACCGGAACTACAGCTTCTGTTCGTGCTGCTCGGCGCCGACGAGCACGACGAGGCAATCGTTTCGGCGTTGAACGGATTACATCGACGAAAGATGGATGTGCCTGACGAGCTGCGCGATCAGTTGCGTGCGTGGGCCGGCCACAACCATCTCCAGCCCTATCAGGACGCCAGCCTCGCCGTCGCCGCGCTACGCAATGCACCGTGCCTCGGTGTTCACGACCAGCCACATCTACGGAAAAGGAACACATAGTGACTGCGGAGAATGTGCGGCCTGACTCGGCCGAGGTACTCGTCGAACGCGAAGACCGAACCCTGATTATCACGATCAACCGACCGCAGGCAAGAAACGCCGTCAATGGCGCGGTCAGCCAGGGACTCGCCGATGCCATGGATCTCCTCGACTCCGACGCCGGGCTGTCTGTCGGAATCGTCACCGGCGCTGGCGGAACCTTCAGCGCGGGAATGGATCTCAAGGCCTTCGCCCGCGGAGAGGTGATTGCCCTGGAGGGCCGCGGAATGGGCTTCAACCAGAAGCCGCCGGCCAAGCCGTTGATCGCCGCGGTCGAAGGCTTCGCCCTCGGCGGCGGCACCGAGATCGCCCTGGCGACCGACCTCATCGTCGCCGCCGAGGACGCCACCTTCGGCATTCCCGAGATCAAGCGCGGCCTCGTCGCGGGAGGCGGGGCGTTGCTGCGTCTCCCGGCGCGCATCCCTTATCAACTCGCCATGGAACTCGCGTTGACGGGTCGTCCACTGCCTGCGCCGCGCGCCCATGAACTGGGTCTGGTCAACCGCCTGACCCCCGCGGGCGAGGCACTCGATGGGGCGTTGGCGCTGGCCCGGGAGATCGCCGAGAACGGACCACTGGCGATTGTGGCGACCAAGCAGATCATCGTCGAATCTGAGGAGTGGACACCCGAACAGTCTTGGAGCGAGCAGGAACGAATCCTGCTTCCGGTTTTCGCCTCCGAGGATGCGCGCGAAGGTGCCCAGGCCTTCGCCGAGAAGCGGCGACCGCAGTGGACCGGACGCTGACCACACCCGGTTGAAAGAAGTAAATTGAGCATTCTCAACACATTCCGCCTGGATGGTCGCGTCGCGGTCGTGACCGGCGCGTCCTCGGGTCTCGGTGTCGCCTTCGCCGAGGCGCTGGCCGAGGCTGGTGCCGATGTCGTCCTGGCCGCCCGTCGCAACGCCGAGTTGGCCGAGGTGGCGGCGCGCATCGCGGCCGCCACCGGGCGCCGGGCACGCGCGATCACCGCCGATGTCAGTGTTGTCGAGGACTGCCGCCGTCTCGTCGACGACACCGTCGAGGCTTTGGGGCGGATCGACATCCTGGTCAATAATGCCGGTGTGGGGTCTGCCGTGCCCGCGCTCAAAGAGACACCCGAGCAGTTCCGTAGTGTCGTCGACGTCAACCTGCACGGCACATACTGGCTCAGCCAGGCGGCAGCCCGTCAGATGATCGACGGCGGCACCATCGTCAACATCGCAAGCGTGCTCGGGATCACGACCGCGGGACTGCCGCAGGCCGCTTACACCGCCAGCAAGGCTGCGGTAATCGGGTTGACCCGTGACCTCGCCCAGCAATGGGCGGGACGCCGGGGAATCCGGGTAAACGCCATTGCCCCGGGCTATGTCAGGACCGAGATGACCGCGGTCTACGACGTATCACGCCTCGACACGTTCGCAGCGCGCACTGTCGTCAATCGCCTCGGTGACCCCCGGGAGATCGCGGCGACGCTGGTGTGGCTGGCCTCCGATGCGGCGAGTTACGTTCACGGCCAGACCATCTGCGTCGACGGCGGGTTCACGATCACGTGAGGTGAACTGGAGATCGTTCGGCCCAGCTGCGATCTCGGCCACGGCTTTCGTGATCGATTCGTGTTCAAGCAGGTCCGTCTCATCGGGAAGCAGACGATTGTCTGGGATCAGATCGTCTGCCTGCATAGCGTGTAGATCGATTGCTCGATCTCTACCGAACATCCGTCTTCCTCAGCTTTCGAGCTTCCTTGCACCGGTGCCCAACAACAGCCCGACGTGGAACGGCGACCCAGAACCGCGCAACAACTCCGACAACACAGGCGTCAACTGCCAACTACCGGTTCGCAGGCTGCCAGTAGCTCGACAGCATCTCATGAGGCCCCTACAACGTGTATTGGTCTCGCTAACCGTAGTGTCGCTGGTTTCCTCCCCGCGACGACTGCTCCGCTCAGGAGGCGCGCTCACCAAACGCAGGACCGAGCCGCGCCACGGTGGAGCGACAATTCTCAAGCGCAAAGCGCCGACGGTCATGCAAATTCTCACCCCGATGTCCATTTGGACATCGGGTGGACATTTCACTTGAGAATTGGACATGAAACTTGAGAAGCCACAAAAGCCGCCCGTTACCGCGCCATGTTCGTAAACCGCGACAGGTGCAACTGGTGCGCCACAGTGATATTCGCGGTCGGACCGTTACGGTGCTTGCCCAGAATAATGTCGGCTTCACCGCCGCGCGGATCTTCCCGATCGAATGCGTCGGGTCGATGCAAAAGCATTACCATATCCGCATCCTGTTCAAGTGAGCCCGATTCGCGCAGGTCAGAGACCTGAGGGCGCTTATCGGTACGCTGCTCAGGGCCTCGGTTCAGCTGACTAATAGCAATAACAGGAACGTGCAATTCCTTAGCCATCAATTTCAGACTTCGCGAAAAATCTGACACTTCTTGCTGTCGCGAATCGTATTTCTTGCCCGAGCTCATCAGCTGCAGGTAGTCGACGACGATCAGCTGCAGATCGGCTTTCTTCTTCAACCGCCGCGCCTTGGCCCGGATCTCCATCATGGTCAGGTTCGGCGAATCGTCGATGTACAGCGGTGCCTCGCTGATCTCACTCATCCGGCGCGCCAGCCGGGTCCAGTCGTCATCGTTCATCCGGCCCGAGCGCATATCGCCGAGCTTGATGTTCGCCTCGGCCGAGAGCAGACGCATCACGATCTCGGATTTACTCATTTCCAGCGAGAAGATGACGCTGGCCAGCCGGTGTTTTATGGAGCAGGACCGCATAAAATCTAGTCCCAGGGTCGATTTGCCCACACCAGGCCGCGCCGCGATGATGATCATCTGCCCGCCGTGCAGACCGTTGGTGATCTCGTCCAGATCGACGAACCCGGTCGGGACACCTTGGGAGATGCCACCCGAGGACGCGATGGCGTCGATCTCGTCCATGGTGGGCTGCAACAGGTCCTCGAGCGCGACGAAGTCCTCGGACTGGTTGCGGCTCTCGGTCACGTCGTAGATCTCGGCCTGCGCCCGGTCCACGACGTCGGCGACATCGGCGCCGTCGGCCCCGGCGTAGCCGTACTGCACCACTCGGGTGCCGGCCTCGACCAGGCGGCGCAGCAGTGCCTTCTCGGCCACGATGGTGGCGTAGTAGCCGGCGTTGGCCGCGGTCGGCACCGTGGAGATCAGGGTGTGCAGATAGGGCGCGCCACCGACCCGGCGCAGTTGCCCGCGCCGGTCCAGCTCGGCGGCCACGGTGACGGCGTCGGCGGGCTCGCCGCGGTCGTAGAGGTCGAGGATGACCTCGGCGACGTCCTGGTGTGCGGGCCGGTAGAAGTCCGCGGGCCGCATCTTCTCCAGCACGTCGGCGATGGCGTCCTTGGACAGCAGCATGCCGCCGAGTACGGCCTGCTCGGCCGCCATGTCCTGAGGAGGCTGCCGGCCGATGTCCTCGCGGGGCGGTTCCACGAGCCCCCGGTCACCGGCATGACTGAAGTCGTCTACGACAGCCACGTAGCGTCCCACCTCCTACCAAAACTCAGTCGAACACATATTCGAGAGTAGCCATCGTCAAGCTACGCCGCACCCCCGACAAGCCGGCACGGCGGCGACCGCGACGGTTAACGTAAGGCTTTGCTGATCACCGTGCAACCGAGCCCTGTTGATAGACCTGTGGATGGCGTGTGGACAGCCTCGGTCAGCCGTGTTGACGGGTTGGGGAGAACTTGTGGACAAACTTCGGATTGCAACAACGCCTCCCAGGTCAGACCAGCGTATCGCTGGGGAAGACCTGTGGAGATCAAGTCCTACGGCGTGTCGGTCCGGGTTGACAGTCCGGGCGTGTTGAGTTGCCCGCGGAAGCCGAACAGGTTAACAACCGGTATACGTTGCTGTGGGCAGATTGCGCCAAATCGTTCGCTGCACAGAAACGCCCGGATGGTCAGCGAGGCGCTGCCATCCGGGCGTTCGGTAGCTCTGCGGGCTGTTACTCCGCGGTGACGTTCAGCGACACGGCGGCGGCAACGCCGGGGTGCAGCTTCACGCTGATCTGGTAGGTGCCGGTGGCCTTGATGTGGGCCTTGGGCAGCTCGACCGTGCGCTTGTCCAGGTTCGGTCCGCCGGCCTTCTTGATCGCCGCGACGACCGAGTTGGGGGTGACCGAGCCGAACAGCTTGCCGCTGTCGGCGGCGGCCTTGACCGGCAGATTGACGGTGCCCAGACCCTCGAGAGCGGTCTTCAGTTCGTTGGCGTGCTCGACGCCACGAACTTCCTTGATCTCGCGGGCACGACGGATCTCGTCGGCCTGGCGCTCGGCGCCACGGCTGGCCACGATGGCCAGGCCGCGGGGCAGCAGGTAGTTACGGCCGTAGCCGTCCTTGACCTCGACCGAGTCCCCGGCGATACCCAGGTGTTCCACCTCAGCGGTGAGAATCAGCTTCATGGTGTGTCTCTCCCCTACCGCGTCGACGAACCGAAGGGCAGCAGAGCCACCTCACGGGCGTTCTTGACGGCGACGGCGACGTCGCGCTGGTGCTGGACGCAGTTGCCGGTCACCCGACGGGCACGGATCTTGCCGCGCTCGCTGATGTAGGTGCGCAGCAGCGCGGTGTCCTTGTAATCGATGACGGTGTTCTTGCCCTTCTTGGAGCAGAACACGCACTTGCGGGTCTTGACCGGCTTTTCCGGTGCAGGCCGCCGCTTGTTGGTCTTGGCCATGGGTCAATCTCTTTCTTGAAAAACGCTGATTTCTGGTCAGAAGGGCGGTTCGTCGTCGCTGCCGCTGTAGGAACCGGCCGCCGGGGCACTGCCCCACGGGTCGTCCTTGGGCTGCTCGGAACCGCCGCCGCGCGGGGCACCACCGCTGTTTCCGCCGCCGAACCCACCGCCGCCGCCACCGCCGCGGCTGGCCTTGTTGACCTTGGCCGTGGCGTAGCGCAGCGAGGGGCCGATCTCGTCGACCTCGAGTTCGACAACGGTGCGCTTCTCACCCTCGCGGGTTTCGAAGGACCGCTGCTTGAGCCGACCGGACACGATGACCCGCGAACCGCGGGTGAGGCTCTCGGCCACGTTCTCGGCTGCCTCACGCCAGATGTTGCAGCGGAGGAACAGCGCTTCGCCGTCCTTCCACTCATTGGTCTGACGGTCGAACGTCCGCGGCGTGGAAGCCACGGTGAAGTTCGCGACCGCGGCACCCGACGGCGTGAAACGCAGTTCGGGGTCGGCAGTCAGGTTTCCGATAACAGTGATGACGGTGTCACCAGCCACGAGGTCCTCCTGGGCATCTGGTCTTCAGCGGCGTATGCGTACAAGTGCAGTCGCAGGCGAGCCTACGGAACCGCACCGACGTACACGTGATGTCGCGCGACTTGAACGGACTAGTGCTTGTCGGTCCGCATCACCTTGGTGCGCAGCACGGACTCGTTCAGGTTGAGCTGGCGGTCCAGTTCGGAGACCGTCGCGGGCTCAGCCTTCACGTCGACGACGGCGTAGATGCCCTCGGCGTGCTTGGCAATCTCGTAGGCCAGCCGGCGGCGGCCCCAGATATCAACCTTGTCGACAGTGCCACCGTCCTTGCGGATGACGTTGAGGAACGTCTCCAGCGAGGGAGCTACGGTGCGCTCGTCGAGTGTGGGGTCAAGGATGACCATGACTTCGTATGGACGCATAAGGAACCCATCACCTCCTATGGTCGTTGCGGCCACGGCGTGTTCCGTGGCAGGAGGGTCGCCTGCGTCGGCAACCGCTCCAAACTACAGGAAACGCCCTTGATCTGCGAAATCGCCCGGATCGTAGGTGACCTGGGGCCGCCCGGTGCCCGGATGCGGCGCGACGCCGGCCCGCACCCCGTACACCGCGCGGATGAGTTCACTGGTCAGCACCTCGGCCGGCGGCCCCGCGCAGACCTGCCGGCCCCGGTCCAGCACGTGGATCCGGTCGCAGTAGTGCGCGGCCAGATTCAGGTCGTGCAATGCGATGACCGCGGTGATACCCAGCGCCGCGGGCAGCCCCAGCACGTCGAACTGGTGCCGGATGTCGAGGTGATTGGTCGGCTCGTCGAGCACCAGCAGCCGGGGTTGCTGGGCCAGCGCCCGGGCGATCAGCACCCGCTGCCGTTCCCCGCCGGACATCAGCGCGATCGGCCGGTCGGCGAGGTGCCCGGCGCCCACCAGGGCCAGCGCCTCGTCGATGAGGCGTTCGTCCTCGACGCCGTCGCGGGCGAACATCCGCTTGAACGGCGCCCGCCCCATCGCCACCACATCGCGGGCCCGCAGGTCGAAATCGCCTGTGGCGTCCTGCAATACGGCGGCCATCAGCTGCGCGGTGCGGCGCACCGGCAGCGTCGCGATGTCGATGCCGTCGACCCGGACGGTCCCGCTCACCGGCGTCAGGGTCCGCACCAGGGTGCGCAGCAGGGTGGATTTCCCGCAGCCGTTGGGGCCGACGATGCCGACCACCTCCCCGGGCACCGCCCGCACCGTCACCTCGTGCAGGATCCGGCGCCCGGCCACCTCCACGCTGAGCCGCTCGGCGTCCAGCCGCGCCGCGGTCACAGCTGGGCCGCCGCTCCGCGCCGGGCGTCGCGGCGGATCAGCCACAAGAAGAACGGCCCGCCGCACAGCGCCGTGAGCACCCCGACCGGGATCTCCTGCGGGGACGCCAGGGTGCGCGCGACGATGTCGGCGAGCACCAGGAACGCCGCCCCGGCCAGCGCCGCGGCCGGCAGTGCCCGGCGGTGATCGCTGCCCACCACCAGCCGCACCGCGTGCGGCAGGATCAGCCCGACGAACCCGATCGGCCCGCTCACCGCGACCAGCACCCCGGTGATCAACGACACCAGGACGAAGGTCTGGGCCCGGAACCGGTGCGCGTCCACACCCATGGTGATGGCCGCCTCGTCCCCGGCCAGCAGCACGTTCAGGGTCCGCCCCGCCGCGAGCAGCACGACCAGACCCAGCCCCACCGCCGCCAGCGGCAGCCACAGCGCATCCCAGCTCGCCCGGCCCAGCCCGCCGAGCAGCCAGCTCAGGATCTGCCGGGCCTGATCCCCGGTCCCGGAGGTGATGAGCATCAGGCTGGTCACCGCCGAGAGCACATAGGCGACCGCCACCCCGGACAGCACCAGCCGGGTGGTGGTGATCCGGCCGCCGCTGCGCGACAGCGTGTACACCAGACCCAGCGCCAGCAGCGCCCCGGCGAACGCCGCGACCGGCACGGCCGGGCCGAACATCGCGACGCCGGTGACGATCATCGCGACCGCTCCCACCGAGGCCCCCGAGGACACCCCGAGCAGATACGGGTCGGCGAGCGGATTGTGCACCAGCGCTTGCAGAGTCATGCCGAGTACGGCCAGTCCGGCGCCGACCACCGCGCCGAGCACCACCCGCGGGCCACGCACCTGGGTGATCACCACCTGATAGTGCGCGAGCCCACCGGCGTCCACCAGATTCGGCGCGATCTGATGCGCCACGGTGCGCGCCACATCGGCGGGCGGGATGGAGATCGAACCGATGGCCAGCCCGGCGACCATCGCGCCGAGCAGCAGTACCCCGAGTGCGGCCAGCACCACCGGGTACGGCGGCCGGGGACGGACCGTCACCTCATCGGTCACAGGTCACCGGAACTTGTCCGGATGAATCTGTGCGCCAAGTGATTCCACCGCATACGGGGCCCGCACACCGAGCACCGCGTCCTGCAGGGTGAGCACGGCGAACCGGTCGTCGCGGATCGCCGGCACCGCGGCGAGTTCGGGCCGGCTGCGCAGGAAGGCCTTCTTCTCCGCCACCGACGGGGTGCCGAAATAGTCGTAGATGACGATGACCTCGGGCGCCCGCTCGACGACCTGTTCCCAGGACACGTCGGCAAAGGTCTCCGGTACGTCGCCGAAGATGTTCTGTGCGCCCGCGAGTTTCATGATCTGGTTGCCGATTCCCTGCCCACCGGCGGTGAAGGCGGTGTCCTCGCCGCTGTCGTAGACGAAGGCCCGCAGCGGGGTCACCGCCCCCACGCGGTCGGTCGCCACCGCGACGCTGGCCCGCATATCGGTGACCAGGTCGTCGGCGCGCTCCGGGACCCCGAACAGGGTGGCCACGGTGTGCACCTCGGTGTAGACGTCGTCCATCACGATCGGTGCGGTGGCGCAGTATTCGGGGTTCAGGTAGCTGGTGATGCCGGCGTTGTCGAACGCCGCACGGGACCGGCCGGCCGACTCGTCGAAGGCGCTGCTGTATCCGCCGTACACGAAATCCGGTGCCAGCGCGACGATCTGCTCGAACGAGGCATCCTTGGCCGACAGTTCCGGGATCGCTTGGTAGGCCTGCGCGTAGCGCGGCAACGGCGGATTGTCCGGGTAGACGGTGGCCACCACCGAGTCCTGCAGTCCGAGGGCGAGCATCAGTTCGGCGGACTGCTGGAAGTAGCCGACGGCGCGGGTGGGCGGGCGGTCCAGGGTCACCTCGACCCCGCAGTTGTCCACGGTCACCGGATAGCCCGCGGCGGTGTCGGCGACGAGTTCGGTGCCCGGGTCGGCACTGCAACCGCTGAGCAGCAGGCCCAGCGTCGCGGCGGCCGCCAAGGTCCCTCGGGTGCAACGGGATACGACTGACACGGTGATCTTCTCCATCCGGGATGTCCACGTCCCAGAAGCAGGGTCCGCCGGGGGCAGTGACCTGACTCCCGGGCAGCGCGCTGCCCGGTCACAGTGGCGGGACCGTGCCGGATTCACACCGGCTTCCCTGCCTGTCCGTCGGAGCCGGTCGGTTGACCAGCCGAGATCACCCTAGTCGACGGCGTCGACCCTGCGCTCAGGGCGACGGTGACTCGACCCTTCCCGGCGTAGCCGCGGAGTCGACGGCAGGCAGCGGGCGGGGCCGCAGCCGGGCCGGCAGCCAGCGCGGCGGATCGTCGGGGGCCCGGTCGAACACCCCGCCGGCGGGATCGTCCACCCCGTAGCGGCGGACCAGGTCCAACTCGGGCCGGCGGATCTGGCGGATGACCAGCACGATCAGGGCCACCACCGCGACATCGCGCAGCAGCACGGTGGCGGTGAACCACTGCTCGGGCAGGCCGCGGTTCTGCTCGCCGTACAGGTAGAGCATCCGCGGCACCCAGACCAGCGCGTCGATCGTCATCCACGCCAACAGGATTCGGCGGTGCGGCAGCGCCAGCACGGCCAGCGGCACCAGCCACAGCGAGAACTGCGGGCTCCACACCTTGTTGGTCAGCAGGAACGCGGCCACCACCAGGAACGCCAGCTGCGCCAGCCGGGGGCGCCGCGCCGCGGTCAGGGCCAGATAGCCGATGCCGGCGCAACACGCCAGGAACAGCACGGCGGTCACCGCGTTGGTGACCGTCGGCGGCTCCCAGAAGCCCAGCCCGGGATCGAAGCCCTGCCAGCCGGTGAACGACTTCACCACGTTGTAGATGGAGTCCATATCGTCCCCGCGCCGGGCGTTGAGCCGGAAGAACTCCGACCAGCCGCGCGGGAACAGCACCAGGATGGGCAGATTCACCACGATCCAGGCCAGCACCGCGGTCACCGCTGTCTTACCGAATTCACGCATCCGGCCGGTGCGCAGCGCCAGCACCAGCAGCGGCCCGAGCAGCAGCAGCGGGTAGAGCTTGAGCGCCACCCCGATCCCGATCAGCGCGCCGGCCAGCACCGGTCGGCGACGCGCCCAGGCCAGCATGGCGCCGGTCGCGCAGGCGACGGCCAGCGCATCGAAGTTGGTGAAGATCTGGAAGATCAGCACCGGCGATCCGGCCACCAGGGCGGCGTCCCAGATCCGCCGGCCGGACAACAGCGCGGTCGCCCACACCGTCACCAGCCAGGCCAGTGCCAGCCCGAACGCGGAGATGTTGAAGAACATCACCACCTCGGCCACCACCGGCACCGAGGCCACCGTCGTCAGCGCCGAGTACGTCTTGGCCAGCGACATGGACAGGTACTGGTAGATGCCGGTCAGCACCGGATACTCCATGTAGCGAACGGGTTCGCTGCCGTCCCACACCACGTGCGGGTTGCCGTCGGCGTCCTTCTCGATCCAGCTCGACTTGTACGGGAACCGGCCCTGGTTCAGCAGTTCCGCGGTGTAGAGCGGGACGGTGTCGGAGTAGCACAGCGAGTAGTAGGCCCGCTGGTTCTCCCAGTTGGCGACCCGCTGGGCGGCGGTGCCGGTGTCCGTGGACTGCAGGCAGGCCGCCTTGGTGGAGTAGCCCAGCGCCAGGAAGACGACGCCGATCAGCAGCATCACCCGCAGCGGGGTCCAGAACCGGGACCGTCCGATCAGCGCGTGCCGGCCAACCGGGCCGCCGATGGTCTGGGCCAGCGCCGCACCGAGGGCGTCGTTGCGGCTGGGCAGGTCACGGCCGTCGTCGCTGCGCCGGTCTTCGGCCGGCGGTGCCGGCGAGACAGTCCCCGCCGGCGGTGCCGGCGAGACGAATTCCGTCGACGGGGCGGCCGAGAGGACCTCGGCCCCTTCCTGGTCCCCCGCGGTCACGGCGCCGGGACAGGCACACCCGGAGGCGGCACGCCCACCGGCGGCGCGCCCGGAGGCGGCGGCGGGAGCGGCTCACCCGGCGGGGGCGGCGGCGCGTTCGGATCACCCGGCGGCGGGCCGACCGGGACCGTGGTCGGCGGACCCCACGGGATGGTGATGCCGGGGGCGATCTCCAGCGTCGGCTGGATCACGGTCTCCGACGGCGGCGGCGGGACGGTCGATTCCGGCGCCGGGCGCGGGGGCGGGGCCGCCGGAGGTCCCGCGTAGCCGCCGATCTCGGTCGGCTTGGGGAACGTCTCGTTGTCGGTGCCCTCGAGGGCGCCGTCCATGGTGGCCTTCCAGATGTCCGACGGCAGCCCGGACCCGTACACCGGGCCGCCCCACTGGTTGACCAGTGGCTTGTCGCCCCCGGTGGTGCCGACCCAGACCGCGGTGGACAGCGACGGGGTGTAGCCCACCATCCAGGCGTCCCGGTTGGCCCCGGTGTCGCCGAGCTGGTTGGTACCGGTCTTGGCGGCGGACGGGCGCCCGCCGGCCAACGCGTGCCCGTTGGAGTAAGCGGCGATCGGCTGCATCGCGGCGGTCACGTTGTCGGCGACATCGGCCTCGATGCGCTGCTCGCCGTCGTCCTCGCGCTCGGCGGCGTCGAAGAGCACGTTGCCCTCGGAATCCACCACCTTCTGCACGAAGTGCGGCCGGTGATAGACCCCCGAGTTGGCCAGCGTGGCGTACGCCGAGGCCATGTCCAGTACCCGGCTCTGGTACTGCCCGAGCACGATGCCGTTGTTGGGCGGGCCGCCCTCGCCGTCCTCACTGAGGGTGTGTTCCAGACCGGGGAAGCTCTCCGCGATCCCGGCCTGATGCGCGGCGTCGGCGACGTCCTGCGGGCCGTTCTTGAGCTTCAGCATCAGCCGGTAGTAGCTGGTGTTCAGCGACCGCTTGAGCGCCTCGGCGATATTGCAGGTGCCGCAGCTGTTGCCCTCGACGTTGCCGATCTTGATGCCGTTGAGTTCCAGTGGGGAGCTGTCGATGTTGTAGCCCAGCCCGATGCCCTGCTGCAGGGCGGCCACCAACGCGAACACCTTGAACGAGGACCCGGTCGGCAGACCCGCCTGGGCGAAGTCGAAGCCGTTGGCGTCGGCGCCGCCGTAGTAGGCCCTCACCCCGCCGGTGCGCGGGTCGATCGACACCACCGCCGAGCGCATATCGGGGTCCTGGCCCTCCAGCGTCTCGGTGACCGCCTCCTCGGCGGCCCGCTGCGCCTGCGGGTCGATCGTGGTGGTGATCTGCAGGCCCTCGGTGTTCAGCGTCTGCTCGGTGATGTCGAACAGCTCCAACAGCTCCCGGGTGACCTGCCGTTCGATCAACCCGTTGGGGCCGGTCGTCTGGTTGGCGGTGCTGGCGAAGTCCGGCGCCACGGTCGGCGGGAACACCTGGGCGGCCCGGTCGGCCTGCGACAGCGCGCCGATCTCGACCATGCCGTCGAGCACCCAGTTCCACCGGTCGGCGGCGCCCTCGGGGTCCACGGCCGGGTCGAGGGTGGACGGCCGCTGGATGAGCGCGGCGAGCAGCGCGCCCTCGGCGACGTTCAGTTCCTCGACGGGCTTGTCGAAGTAGGCCCGCGAGGCCGCCGAGATGCCATAGGCGCCGCGGCCGAAGTAGATGATGTTGAGGTAGGACTCCAGGACCTGGTCCTTGGACCACTCCCCCGACATCTTGGTGGAGATGACGAGTTCCTTGGCTTTTCGCACCAACCCGCCGACGCCGGAGCGTTCGTCACCGACGAGTGCGTTCTTCACGTACTGCTGGGTGATCGTCGACCCGCCCTGCAGGCCGCTGCCGCTGCCGAACAGGTTGTTCAGGAACGCGCGGGCGAACCCGGTGAACGAGAATCCCGGGTTGTCGTAGAAGTCGCGGTCCTCGGCGGCCATCACCGCGTTGCGCACGTGCACCGGGATCTGGTCGATCTTGACGTCCACCCGGTTGCCCTCGGGCGGAATGATCTTCGCGAGCTCGCTGCCGTCGCTGGCCAGGATGGTGGACACCTGGGCGGTGCGGATGTCACCGGGTTTGGGGACGTCGACGATCATGTACGCCATCCCGAAGGTGATCATCGGCAGCGCGACGAACAGCACCAGCGCGGCGTACAGCGCGCGGCGCACCCACTTCCACTCGAACTTCTTGGCCGCGGGTGGCTTGCCGCCCGGCGGTTTACCACCCGGGCGCCCCGGCGGACCGGTCGGCGGGGGTGGCGGTGGCTTACGCGGCGGACCGCCGTCGAGGGCGGCCTTGACCACGTCGATCGGGTCCCGCAGATGCGGCGCGACCTCCCCGCGCACCGGCGGGATCAGCGCCGTCTTGCGGTCATCGGGGGGCACGCCGGGGCCCGGCCGACGGTGCGGGGCAGCACCAGCGGACCGCTGTTTACCGGCATCGCCCGCTGACCTGCTCTGGCGCCCTTCGCTATTCACTGGCCGTACGCGCGTCGGAACGCGCCGTCCGAGTGCCCTTCGCGCGCTGCGTCCCCTTGGGGCGCGGCGTGCCGAGCACGTACGACTTGACCAGATGATTCCAACTGCAAGTGCGGCATACCTCCACCACATGGACGGCGAATTCGTCGTATCGGGTTGCGAGCAGCACCAGCTCCTCAGCCGTGCGTGCCGAACCCGACACCGCACCCAGGTGCTCCCCGAAGACCCAGGACACCAACGTCAGCTGTTCCTTACGGCAGATCGGGCACATCACCGAACTGGTCTTCCCGTGGTACTTCGCGGCGCGCAGCAGATACGGGTTCGCATCGCATACCTCGGAGACCCCGGTCCTGCCGGAGTACACCTCGGCCAGCAGGGACCGCCGCCGCAGGGCGTAGTCCACCACCTGTCGCTGCAATCGCACGTTCACCAGAGTACGTCGGTGCCCCAGCTACCGAGCCGCGACGGCAGCGCGACGGCGGCAGAACTTCTAACATCATTCCTCGTGGCAGCACGGCAAACAGCGCGAACACGGGCCCGCGACAGCGACCGCGATGCCGCGTGCAAGGCCCTGGACACCGCGCGCAGCGAAGGCCAGCTGGCCATGGACGAGCACCAGCGCCGGATCGACGCCGCGATCAAGGCCGCCACGCTGGGCGAGCTCCGGGATCTGCTGCGCGATCTGCAGATCACCGACCCGCTGCCACCGCCCGCCCCGCCGCAGGCGCAATCCCGCCGCCGTGTCGTCCTCGCCGTGGCCGGCGGCCTGGTCGTGCTGGCGGGGGTGCTGGGCTGGGCGGTGTCCGGGTCCGGCGGCGACGCCGGACAACCTGCCGCGGCGGTCCCGGAGAGTCCGGCGCCGCCGGCCATCACCAAGGGACCCTCGGTGCCGGTAGACGATGTGCCGCCCAGGGTGCTCACACTCCCCCGCGAGATGAACACCGTGGCGGGAATGACCGCGATCCTCGACGAGATCCGCAAGCGCTTCGGCAGCACCATGGGCTACGAACTGGCCCTGGGCCCCGACCGGGCGGTCCTGGCACTGCCCGACCCGGCCGACGACCGGGCCAAGCTGGTCTACACCTACCGGGGCGGCTGGGGAGATCCGTCGAGCCGGCCGCGCTCGGAGTCCGACGACCTCGCCGACCTGGCCGCGTTCGACGTGCCGGCCGCGGTGGCCGCCTGGGCCGCGGCGCCGGCCACTCTGCAGATCGCGCCCGGCGATATCGAGGACACCTACTTCGACGTCGATCACATCGCCGACCCGCCCGGCCCCGGTGCACTGGAGATCCTGCTGCGGGTGTCCACGAAGTCCGGCACCGACGGCTACATCCATCTGGACCCGGCCGGTCAGATATTGCGGGTTGAGCAGCCGAGCTGACGCCGCACGTCTCTGACAATCTGACGTGCCACGTCTCTGACAATCTGA
This sequence comes from Mycolicibacterium aurum, assembly GCA_900078775.1. Classification (GTDB taxonomy): domain Bacteria; phylum Actinomycetota; class Actinomycetes; order Mycobacteriales; family Mycobacteriaceae; genus Mycobacterium; species Mycobacterium aurum_A. The sequence goes on along the minus strand of LT549889.1, from coordinate 4,819,640 downwards.
CGTGCCACGTCGACGACCAGTTGGTTTTACGATCAGCGGCGTGGCGACACGGCAGACAGCGGGCACCCGGGCACGGGACACCGACCGCAATGACACGTGCAAGGTCCTCGACAGCGCGCTCGGCGAGGGTCAGCTGTCCATGGAGGAACACCGGCAGCGAGTGACGGCAGCGACCAGTGCAGCGACCCTCGGGGAGCTACAGGCCCTGGTGTCGGATCTGCAGACCGCCGGTGCGCCGGTCAAACTGCCGAACCTCGCACCCGAACGCAAGGCCATACCGCTCGGCCCCGGCGCCGGTTGGGGCCTGCGGATCGCCACCGCGGTGGTGCTGGTGCTGCTCGGGATCGCCATCGGCTGGGGGCTGTACGGCAGCACCTCCTCGCCGCTGAGCTTCCAGACCGATCCCGGCGCCAAGGCGGACGGCATCCCGGCCACGGTGCAGACCCCGCCGCGGCAGCTGCATTCACTCGGCGGCCTCACCGGGCTGTTCCAGCAGATGAAGGAGAAATTCGGCGACACCTCGGGTTACGACCTGACGATCTTCAACGACTACGCGTCCCTGGAACGCCCGGACCCGACCGAGCCCCGCCGGGTGTTGCGGTACAGCTACCGCGGTGGCTGGGACGACCCGTCGGAGACCAGCGTCGGCAGCGACGCCCGGCTCGTCGACCTGGCCGCCTTCGACGTGCCCACCTTCGTCGGCCTGATCCGCGGTGCGCCGGAGACGCTCGGCATCGATCCGGCCGAGGTGAAGCAGATCCACGTCAGCGTGGAGCCGAACTCCGATCGCACCGCACCGCCGGAGAGCATCGAGATCAGCGTGTACGTCACGCCCACCTTCGGCAACAGCGGCTACATCGAGTTCAACGGGGACGCCTCGGTGAAGCGGATCAGCTACCCGAGCTGACCTCCGATGTAGCGAGTTATATATCGGCGCGATACAGTTGCGCGAGGTGTCGGCCCGTCGTAGCGGCCGATACGCGACAGCTGGACGCGGCCCGCGCGCCGCCGAGGGGGAGGTGACTCGATGCTGGAGCTCGCCATTCTCGGACTCCTGCTGGAGTCGCCGATGCACGGCTACGAACTTCGTAAGCGGCTGACCGGCCTGCTCGGGGCGTTCCGCGCCTTCTCGTATGGCTCCCTGTACCCGGCGCTGCGCCGAATGCAAGCCGACGGCCTCATCGTCGAGGACGCCGCGCCGGACGGCACCCCGAAGATGCGCCGCGCCCGGCGCGTCTACCAACTCAGCGACGCCGGCAAGGCCCGGTTCGCCGAACTGGTGGCCGACACCGGACCGCAGAACTACACCGACGACGGTTTCGGCGTGCACCTGGCGTTCTTCAACCGCACGCCCGCCGAGGCCAGGATGCGCATCCTGGAAGGCCGCCGCCGTCAGGTGGAGGAGCGCCGCGAGGGACTGCGGGAGGCGATCGCCCGGGCCAGCACGTCACTCGACCGCTACACCAAACAGCTTCATCAGCTCGGTCTGGAGTCCAGTGAGCGCGAGGTGAAGTGGCTCAACGAACTGATCACGGCCGAACGGGTCGCACAGGGCAACCCGGAAGCACAGCCGTGAAACACCACACCGACCATCGAGGATCCGAAGGAGAATGACCATGTCCAAGCCTGAGTCCACCGAAGTCAGGGTCGCGATTGTCGGAGTCGGCAACTGCGCATCCTCCTTGGTCCAGGGTGTGCAGTACTACAAGGACGCGGACGAGAACGCCAGCGTCCCCGGCCTGATGCATGTGAAGTTCGGCCCGTACCACGTCCGCGACGTCAAGTTCGTCGCCGCGTTCGACGTGGACGCCAAGAAGGTGGGCTTCGACCTGTCCGAGGCGATCGGCGCCTCGGAGAACAACACCATCAAGATCGCCGACGTGCCGCCGACCGACGTCATCGTGCAGCGCGGGCCGACCCTGGACGGCATCGGCAAGTACTATTCGGAGACCATCGAGGTCTCCGACGCCGACCCGGTGGACGTGGTCAAGGCCCTCAAGGACGCCGAGGTCGACGTCCTGGTGTCCTACCTGCCGGTGGGCTCGGAAGAGGCCGACAAGTTCTACGCGCAGTGCGCCATCGACGCCAAGGTCGCGTTCGTCAACGCGCTGCCGGTGTTCATCGCCTCGGATCCGGTGTGGGCCAAGAAGTTCGAAGACGCCGGCGTACCCATCGTCGGTGACGACATCAAGAGCCAGGTCGGCGCCACCATCACCCACCGGGTGATGGCCAAGCTGTTCGAGGATCGCGGCGTCACGCTGGACCGCACCTACCAGCTCAACGTCGGCGGCAACATGGACTTCAAGAACATGCTGGAGCGCGACCGCCTGGAGTCCAAGAAGGTCTCCAAGACCCAGGCCGTCACCAGCAACCTGACCGGCTCGCTGGCCGACAAGGTCTACGACAAGAACGTGCACATCGGCCCGTCGGACTACGTGGCCTGGCTGGACGACCGCAAGTGGGCCTACGTCCGCCTGGAGGGCCGCGCCTTCGGTGACGTGCCGCTGAACCTGGAGTACAAGCTCGAGGTGTGGGACTCCCCCAACTCGGCCGGCATCATCATCGACGCCGTGCGTGCGGCCAAGATCGCCAAGGATCGCGGCCTGGGCGGCCCGATCCTGCCGGCCTCGGCCTACCTGATGAAGAGCCCGCCGGAGCAGCTCGCCGACGACGTCGCGCGCACCCAGCTGGAAGCCTTCATCCAGGGCTGATTCGTTTCACCCGCCGACGGTGCGGTGAGATCGCGATGTCGATCTCACCGCACCGTCGTCGTTTACCGGGCCAGCTGCGCGGCGACGGCCCCGGCATCGGGCAGGCTGACGACCAGCTGCTGAAACTTCTGGTCGACCAGGTCGATCCGGACCGCCGGGGTGTGCGCGCGGGCCACCGCGAAGATCCGCCGACGCGGCGCGCGCCAGGAGCCGATCTTGGTGCGGCCCGGGTCAAGCGGGTGCTGAGCACGATACTGATCCCGGATCGCCGCTGAACTCGTATATAAACGAGGCGTGGCTGCCCCCGAATACTCCGACGACGATCTGCTGGACCTCCACGAGTTCGCGTTGCTCGCCGAGAACGCCGAACAACTCGGGCTCAGCGGCCCCCTGCCGTCCGCGCAGCGGCTGCACCTCGGACCGATCAGCGCGATCAAATGGGGCGATGCCGAGCCGGAGGTGGTGTTCCTGCACGGCGGCGGGCAGAACGCGCACACCTGGGACACCGTCATCCTCGGCCTCGGGCTACCGGCGCTGGCGCTGGACCTGCCCGGGCACGGCCGCTCGGCCTGGCGCGACGACGGCGACTACGGCCCCAAGCTCAACGCCGAAACCGTCAAACCGGTGCTGCGCGAGCACGCCCCCGGCGCCCGGCTGGTGGTCGGGATGTCGCTGGGCGGGCTGACCGCGCTGCGGGTCGCGGCGACCGAACCGGCGCTGGTGCCCGAACTGGTGCTCGTCGACGTCACGCCGTCGGCACCGGAGCGGCACGAGCAGATGTCCAAGGCCCAGCTGGGCGCGGTCGCGCTGGTGCAGGGCGAGCGGACCTTCGACAGCTTTCAGGCGATGCTCGACGTGACCGTCGCCGCCGCCCCGCACCGGGACCGTAAATCGTTGCGCCGCGGCGTGTTCCACAATGCCAAGCGGCTCGAGGACGGCACCTGGACCTGGCGGTACGACTCGATGCGCCGTGCTGCCGACAAGGACGGCGCCACCGAGAAGAGCGCGGGCATGCCCGACTCGTTCCTCGGCCTCTGGGACGACGTCGGTTCCATCACCATGCCGACCACGCTGGTGCGCGGCGCGAACTCCTACTTCGTCAACGACGAGGACGCGGCGGCCTTCGCCGACGGCGCCCCCGGCTTCCGGCAGACCCACATCGTCGAGGGCGCAGGACATTCGGTGCAGGGCGATCAGCCCGGCAAGCTCGTCGAGATCCTGCGGGGCATCGTCACGCGCTGACCGGCAGCACCATCACCACGGTGTAACCGATGTCGCGCAGGATGCCGATCTCCATCACGCTGAGGACCCGGACGCCCGGTCCCTCGCCGGTCTTGGCGTTCATCATCAGCTGCGCGGCGTCGATGAAGGTCTTGTCGTCGGTGTGGCTGCCCGAACTGCCGCCCTCCCACGGCGACGGGGTGTACAGCGGGACCGCCCTGCCGCCGTACGCCGCCCGCGCATAGCGGCCGCCGACGTAGAGCCCGCCGTCCTGGCCGGTGAGGATTGCGTCGTAGTCGGTGTCCCAGTCGAAGTTCCGGTCGATCGGACGGCGCCCGTGCGCGGTGACCAGGAACCGGTCCAGCGTCGCCCAGTCGCGGCCCTCGTTGTCGCCGGGCTCGTCGGTCATGGACAGGAACCCGAACGAATGCAGCAGTTCGTGCATCGCGGTCGACTGAAAGTCGAACTCGTCGGCACCGACTTCGTCGCCGAGCGCCCAATCGCTACCGAAATTCCAGGTGATCCGGCCGTCGGCGGCCGTACCGTTCACGTCGACACCGGTGCGCAGCTTGTGCTGCACCACGGTGTCCCAGTACCCGGGTTCATCGCTGATCAGCGCGCTGCCGGCGGATGCCAGGGTGGACGAGTCCGGATCGTCCTGGGCCCGCACGACGTAGTTGAGCACCACCGGGTTGAGCACCCGGAAGTAGAGGATCAGCGCATCGGCGGAGCGCTGCAGCGCCTCCCGGCGCTCGGGAGTCCAGTACTGCGCGCCTTCGGTGTAGTCGAAGTCGAACGTCACCGCACCCTGATTGATCAGCGACCGCACCGGATTGCTGCCGATCGGGCGGAACGGCTGCAGCAGGTTGGTGTGGAATCCGATATCGATGGCGGTGACCCGGAACGCGTCCACACCGTCGAAGTCCTGGCCGGGGGTGTAGGTGAAGGTGCCGTCCCGGTTGACCTGCACACTGCCCGTCTTGGGTCCGCGGGTCAGCACGTAGATGATCCGGTCACCGTCCGGGTCGTACCCGCCCACGGTCCCGGTGACCGGGCCGTCGAGCACCCCGGTGATCTGCACCGGATCGATGGTGGGCGCCTGGTTGAAGAACGTGCGCCGGACGGTGAAGAACGACGCCTCGAGTTGGCCCTTGATCCGGTCCGTGGTCTGCAACGAGTCGATCCAGGCCAGGCTGCTGGTGGTCCAGGCATCCAGTGAGCGGGCCACCCAACGCTGGTACGGACTCTGCCACGACCTGGTCGGCGACGGAACCGGAGTCGCATCCGGAACATCCTGTGGCGCAGCGGTGTTCGTGACCCCGGTCGGCTCGACCGTCGGTTCCGGGGCGCCACCTGCGCCGGCGACCTCCTTGGCGTCCTCGCCGTCCTTGCCGAGTGCGCGGGCGGGACGCTCGTCGACGGTGGGCGATTCGGCATCGATGTCGGCCTCGGTGTCCGCCGCACGTGCCGCGCGCCGCGGATCCCCCGCGGACCGGACCGTCCGCACGGATCGAACCGAGCGCTGACCATCGGATGCAGAGGCACTCGACGCTGCCGAGGACTTACCCCCGGTGTCCGCCTCGGCGGTGCCCACCTGGGGCCCAGCGATGGAGAGCCCCCACAGCGCAGCGCCCATCCCGGCCGAGGCCGCACCGAGTTGCAGCCAGCGGCGGACGGCGAATCCGTCGGCCCGGCGGATTCGCCGGACCGAGGTGGGCGTGCTGTTGCCGACCTCCATATTTGACTCCTTCGTCAATAGAACTACCGGAAATGTACGCTCCGGCGCCCCGCTCAGCGCGACAATTCCTGTGAAGCAGCACTATTTGCGGTTGGTGGATATTTCGGCCGTCGACCACCGTTCACCTTCTGCTTGCCTGCTGCGCACCCGACCCCCGTAGCTTCGCCCGCATGCTCGCACCGTTGAACCTCTTCGTCGCCCACCGCGGACAGTCGTCGCGGCAGCACATCACCTGCCGCAACCGGTGCGGGGACGCCTGCTCCAGGCCGGCGCCCAACTCCAGCGACAACGAGTACTTCGGCGACATCGTGGCGGCGATGTCCCGCCGGTCGGCGCTGCGCATCGGCGGTGTGGCCGTACTCGCAGTGGGCGCGGGCTCGGCGTTGGCTGCCTGCGGCACCACCGAAAACCCGACTGCCACCAAGACTTCCGCCGCCCCCGCTACCGATGCCGATTCCCCCGCGGGAATGCGTTTCGACAGCGTCCCGGTCAACACCGGAGACGCGGTGGTGATCCCGGACGGCTACCGGCAGCGCGTGGTGATCGGCTGGGGCGACCCGGTCCTGCCCGGCGCACCGGTGTTCGACGTCGCCAGGCAGACCGGCGCCGCGCAGCGTCAGCAGTTCGGTTACAACAACGACTTCGCGGCACTGCTGCCCATCACCGGACGGCCCGACCGCTTCCTGCTCGTGGTCAACCACGAATACAACAGCCCACAGTTCATGTTCCCCGGTTACGACCCCGACGCCCCGACCCGCGAGCAGTTCGACGTGGAGATCGCCGCGCTGGGGCTGTCCGTCGTCGAGGTGGAACGCGGCCCCCAGGGTGGACTTCGACCGATACTCGGCCGCTACAACCGGCGCATCACCGCCGACACCCCGTTCATCCTGGACGGCCCGGCCGCCGGCGCCGACACCGTCAAGACCGCCGCCGATCCCACCGGACGCACCGTGCTGGGCACCTTCGCCAACTGTGCCGGCGGTGTAACGCCCTGGGGGACCATCCTTTCCGGTGAGGAGAACTTCCACTCCTACTTCGGCACGGCCGCGGGCAGCGCGCCGGCCCACCCGGAGCAGGCCGAGCGCTACGGGGTGGCGGCCGAACCCTCGGAACACAAGTGGGAGGCCTTCGACCCGCGTTTCGACCTGGCGGCCACCCCCAACGAGGTGAACCGGTTCGGCTACGTCATCGAACTCGACCCCTGGGACCCGGCCTCGGTACCGGTGAAGCACTCCGCGCTCGGCCGGCTCAAACACGAGGGCGCCAACGTCCACGTCACCGGCGACGGCACCGTCGTGGTCTACACCGGCGACGACGAGCGGTTCGACTACATGTACAAATTCGTCTCGGACAAGAAGATCGAACCGGGGAACCCGGCGCACAACATGACGCTGCTGTCCGAGGGCACGCTGTATGTGGCGAAGCTGTCCGACGACGGCACCGGCACCTGGATCCCGTTGCTGCACTCCGGGCCTGACGGTGCGGGCCAGGCACTGGTCGACGGTTTCACCGCCCAGGATGTCGCGGTGTTCACCCGGCTGGCCGCCGACCGGGCGGGCGCCACCAAGATGGACCGGCCCGAGGATTTCGAGGCGGACCCGAAAACCGGCAAGGTCTACCTCGCGCTGACCAACAACGACAAGCGCGGCACCGAGGGCAAGCCCGGTCCCGACGGGGCCAATCCGCGCAGCGAGAACAAGAACGGTCAGGTCCTGGAGATCACCGACGACCACGCCGGCACCACCTTCAGCTGGGGCCTGCTGCTGGTATGCGGGGACCCGGCCGCGGCCGACACCTACTACGGCGGCTTCGACAAGTCCAAGGTCAGCCCCATCTCCTGCCCGGACAACCTGACCTTCGACAGCCACGGCAACCTGTGGATCTCCACCGACGGAAACGCGTTGGAGGGCAACGACGGACTGTTCGCGGTGGCCCTGGACGGGCCGAACCGCGGCGAGACCAAACAGTTCCTCACCGTGCCGATCGGTGCCGAGACGTGCGGACCGGTCATCACCGACGACTTGATCACCATCTGTGTTCAGCACCCGGGCGAGGGCGACGAAAACAGTCTGGACGACCCGCTGTCGCACTGGCCCGACGGCGGCCAGGCCCCGGCCCGGCCCGCGGTGCTGGCGGTCTGGCGGGACGGCGGCAACATCGGCGTGTGATCGGCCGGTTGGGGGTAGTAGTGGAACCATGACCTCTTCGCCGACCTCCACTCCGCGCCCGATCCGCATCGCCGTCCAACTGCAGCCCCAGCACTCCCCCGCCTACGGCCACATCCGCGATGCGGTGCGCCGGGCCGAGGACATCGGCATCGACATCGCGTTCAACTGGGATCACTTCTTTCCGCTGTACGGCGACCCGGACGGCGCGCACTACGAATGCTGGACCATGCTGGCCGCCTGGGCCGAGCAGACCTCGCGCCTGGAGATCGGCGCGCTGGTCAGCTGCAACTCCTATCGCAACCCCGAACTGCTCGCCGACATGGCGCGCACCGTCGACAACATCTCCGACGGCCGGCTCATCCTGGGTATCGGATCGGGTTGGAAGCAAAAGGATTACGACGAGTACGGCTACGAATTCGGTACCGCCGGCAGTCGTCTCGACGACCTCGCCGCCGCCCTGCCGCGCATCACCGGCCGGCTGGGCAAGCTCAATCCCGCTCCGCTGCGCGAGATCCCGATCCTGATCGGCGGGCAGGGCGAGCGCAAGACACTGCGCCTGGTCGCCGAGCACGCCCACATCTGGCACGGTTTCACCGACGGCGATACCTACCCCGCCAAGGCCGCCGTGCTCGACGGCCACTGTGCCGACGTCGGCCGTGACCCCGCCGCCATCGAGCGCGCCTCCGGGGTACCGGAAAAGAGCGTGGAGGCCGCGCTGGCCGGTGCGCAGACCCTCACCGACCTCGGGGTGACGCTGCTGACCGTCGGCGTGAACGGACCCGACTACGACCTGAGCATCGCCGAGGCACTGGTGAAGTGGCGCGACGAGCGGGCCGCCGGCTGAGCCCGCCGGCCGCTCGAATCCCGGTGAACTCTTCGACCACACCCGCGCACAGCGACTAGCGTTTTCCTCATGACCTCGATGCTTCGCCGGATCGTGCATCCGCTGCTGGCGGTCCTGCTCGCCCTGCTGGCCTGCGCGCTCGGGCTGGCCGCGCCGGCCGCCGCCGATCAGTGCGCCCCACCGGGTATCGACAGTGCGAGCGCGCTGCCGACCAATCTGGCCGCGGCCGCGCAGGGCCCGGGGGCCGACAAGTACACCACCCCCGACGTCCAACCCTTGGACAGCATCGACATCGCCGCGCTGCGGCTGGCCAACCCCGGGGTACTGACCGTCGGCACCCTGTCCGACGCCCCGCCGAGCATCTGCATCAACGCGGCCAGCCAGTTCACCGGTTTCGACAATGAGGTGCTGCGCGCCATCGCCGACAAGCTGGGCCTGCGGATCAACTTCGTCGGCACCGACTTCTCCGGGTTGCTGGCCCAGGTCGCCTCGGGCCGTTTCGACGTCGGTTCCTCCTCGATCACCACCACCGACGCCCGCCGCCAGACCGTCGGTTTCACCAACGGCTATGACTTCGGCTACTTCTCGTTGGTGGTGCCGACCGGCTCGCCGATCACCAGCTTCTCCGACCTGGCCGCCGGCCAGCGCATCGGCGTCGTGCAGGGCACCGTGCAAGAGGCCTACGTGGTGGACACCCTCGGCCTGGATCCGGTGAAATTCCCGGACTACAACACCGTGTACGGCAGCCTGAAGACCCGCCAGATCGACGCCTGGGTGGCCCCCTCGCAGCAGGCCGTCGGGACCGTGCAACCGGGCGACCCGACCGAGATCATCGAAAACACGTTCAGCTTGGACAATTTCGTGGCCTACGCGGTCGCCAAGGAGAACCAGCCGCTGATCGACGCGCTGAACTCCGGGCTGGACGCGGTGATCGCCGACGGCACCTGGTCGCAGCTCTACACCGACTGGGTGCCCCGCGCGCTGCCGCCGGGCTGGAAGCCCGGCTCCAAAGCCGCGCCCACACCGGAACTTCCGGACTTCGCGGCCATCGCCGCCGACCGCCCGCAGAGCACCGAACCGGCGGCGCCGAGCGCACCCAGATCGGTGCTCGGCCAGCTCGCCGACTCGTTCCTGAACTGGGAGCTGTACCGCCAGGCCATCCCCGACCTGTTCAAGACCGGCCTGCCCAACACGCTGATCCTGACGGCCGGGGCCGCGGTCATCGGCGTGGTGCTGGGACTGGCGCTGGCGGTCGCCGGCATCTCCCGGTCCCGGCTGCTGCGCTGGCCGGCCCGGGTCTACACCGACATCTTCCGCGGACTGCCGGAGGTGGTCATCATCCTGCTCATCGGGCTGGGCATCGGCCCGATCGTGGGCGGCCTGACCGGCAACAACCCCTATCCGCTCGGCATCGCCGCGCTGGGGCTGATGTCGGCGGCCTACGTCGGGGAGATCTTCCGGTCCGGTATCCAGAGTGTGGAGACCGGGCAGATGGAGGCTTCCCGCGCGCTGGGCTTCAGCTACTCGTCCTCGATGCGGCTGGTGATCATCCCGCAGGGCATCCGGCGGGTGCTGCCGGCACTGGTCAATCAGTTCATCTCGCTGCTCAAAGCATCCTCGCTGGTGTACTTCCTGGGCCTGATCGCCAATCAGCGCGAACTTTTCCAGGTGGGCCGCGACCTCAACGCCCAGACCGGCAACCTCTCCCCGTTGGTGGCGGCCGGCCTGTTCTACCTGATCCTGACCATCCCGCTCACCCATCTGGTCAACGTCATCGACGCCCGGCTGCGCACCGGTAAACAACCCGCCACCATCCAAGAGGAGATGATCTGATGGCCACCCCGGAGTTGGCGGCAGTTTCCCTGGGTGCCAGCGACATTCACCTCTCCTTCGGGAACAACCCGGTGCTGCGCGGTGTCGACCTGGACGTCCCGGCCGGTACCACCACCGCCGTCATCGGCCCGTCCGGATCCGGGAAGTCCACCCTGCTGCGCACCCTGAACCGGCTCTACGAACCCGACAAGGGCGACATCCTGCTGGACGGCCGGTCGGTGCTCGCCGATAACCCCGATCAGCTCCGGCAGCGGATCGGCATGGTGTTCCAGCAGTTCAACCTGTTCCCGCACCGCACCGTGCTGGACAACGTCACGCTGGCTCCGCGCAGGCTCAAGGGGATGTCCACCGAGGCGGCCCGCGAACTCGGTCTGGCCCAACTGGATCGGGTGGGTCTCAAGCACAAGGCCGACGTCCGGCCGGCCACCCTGTCCGGCGGTCAGCAGCAGCGGGTGGCGATCGCCCGGGCATTGGCGATGGCCCCGCAGGTGATGTTCTTCGACGAGGCCACCTCGGCGCTGGATCCCGAACTGGTGAAGGGAATCCTGGAGCTGATCGCCGACCTGGGATCCACCGGGATGACGATGGTGGTGGTGACCCACGAGATGGGTTTCGCCCGCTCGGCCGCCGACGCCGTGGTCTTCATGGACCACGGCAAGGTCGTCGAGTCCGGACCGCCGGAACAGATCTTCGAAAGTGCCGGGACCGAGCGGTTGCAGCGGTTCCTGGACCAGGTGATCTGATCTTCCGCGGGTCTCTCCGTGACAGGTTCGGACAGGTTAGACTAGCGAATTATGGTCGAGACCGATCCGCAGGCCGGCGAACTGGCAGGAGAGCTGCAACGTGTGCTCTCCAAACTGTTTTCGGTGCTGCGACGCGGGGACACCAGCCGCGCCGGCGCCAACTCCGGCGCCGGGGATCTGACGCTTGCCCAGCTCTCGATCCTGCTGACGCTGCTGGAATGCGGCCCGATCCGGATGACGGATCTGGCCGCCCACGAGCGGGTCCGCACCCCCACCACGACCGTGGCGATCCGCCGGCTGGAGAAGCTGGGTCTGGTGAAGCGCTCCCGGGACCCCTCGGATCTGCGCGCCGTCCTCGTCGAGGTGACCCCGCAGGGTCTGGTGCAGCACCGGGAGGCCCTGGAGACCCGGCGAGCCTACCTGGCCAGCATGCTGGCCAGGCTGAGCGCCGAGGACCAGGCGACACTGGCGGCGGCCCTGGGCTCGCTGGACCGCCTGGGCGATCAGGCCCAGTCCTGACTCATCCCAGCCAGTCCAGCACCGCGGCGGCGGTCCAGGACTGCTGCATGCTGCCCAGCGGTTCCCCGGTGAACGGTTCGTAGTATTCGGCGAAGGTACCGTCGCTGGCCTGGCGCAGCCCCTCCTGGCGCAACGCCCGGGACCGCTCGGCCCAGCCGCGGCGGGCGAAGCACCAGGAGAACAACCACGTCGTCACCGGCCACACCGGGCCGCGCCAGTACTCGCGCGGCCGGAAATCGCGGGACACCGGGGACGTCGTCGGGATGAGTGCGTAGCGCAGGTCCGGATGGCTGCAGAAGCGCGGGCCCTCCAGCAGTTTGAGCAGCGCGCGTTCCTTGTCGTGCGGCAGGCCGCCGCACAGCAGCGGGGCGAACTGCGCCACCGTCTCGGTGGCCACCCAGCGGTCCGCACGGACATCGAAATCCTTTGCCGCACCGGTACGTTCATCGGTGGTGGCGATGACGCCGGCCCGGAACCGGTCGGCCCAGGCGTACAGGTCGCGGACGTCGGCCGGGGAACGCTTGTAGTCCTCGCCGATCTCGGCGAGCACGGTGCACGCCACCGAGAAGATCGCCGAGACGAACACGTCCTCCACCGCGAAACTCATTGACTTGGCCAGCAGTTCGTCGTCGTAGCGGGCGGCCTTCATCTCCTCCAGCAACCACAGGTAGCGGTCGTACTCCAGATCCGACGGCCGCTGCGTGGCATCGGTGTTGATCTTGTTGTCCTCGCGCTGGTACTCGGGCACCACGCCGGGAACGACGTTGGCATACGCACTGTCCCAACGCGGCGAGTTGTCCATCCCGGACTCCCAGCCGTGGTAGAGCGTGATGCGGCCGTGCCCGCGCAGATCGCGGCATTCGGCCAGCCAGCGGTGCCAGCGCACCAGATCGTCCCAGCGCCGGTCCAGGAAGGCCTCGGCCACCGCGCGGGTGGAGCGGCCGCGGGTCTTCGCCCGGTCCAGGATGCGCTGTACCGCGATGGCATGCACCGGCGGCTGGGTGATGCCCGAGGTGTGCCGGGTGCGCGGCGCGTGCTCGGCCAGCGCGGAGGTGGCCCAGCGCGCCGGGCCGGGGAAATACCCGTCCACCCCGTTGGCGAACACGATGTGCGGGATCATCCCGTTGCCCCACTGCGCCGACAGCAGGGTGTCGAGCTCGACGACGGCGCGTTCCACACTGAGCGGGGCCAGCCCGATGGCGACGAAGGCCGCGTCCCAGCTCCACATGTGCGGGTACAGCAGGGGCGCGGCGGTGGTCATCGTGCCCAGGTCATTGCCGCGCAGCAGATACGCCGCGCGCGCTGCGAGCTGGGTGGGAGCGAAGCTGGGGTCCGGTGGCATCGCATCAATAATGCGATGCCGCGGCCCGACTTGCAGTGTCGGTAGTGTTCTCGGCGTGCCCACAGCCTTGATCACCGGTGCCGGCGGCGGGATCGGGTCGGCCGTCGCCGCCGCCCTCGCACCCACCCACACGCTGCTGCTGGCGGGCCGCCCGTCGGCACACCTGGACGCGCTCGCCGCCCGTCTCGGGGCGCCGACCTGGCCCTTGGACCTGGCTGACCCGGACTCCATCGAGGCCGCCGCCGAGCCGCTCGCCGAACTCGACGTGCTGGTGCACAACGCCGGGGTGCTCTACCCGGGCACCGTCGGCGAGTCCACCGCCGAGCAGTGGCGGGCCAGCTTTGAGATCAACGTCACCGGCGCGGTGGCGCTGACGCTGGCGCTGCTACCCGCCCTGCGGGCCGCCCGCGGGCAGGTGGTGTTCATCAATTCCGGTGCCGGCCAGAAGGTCTCGGCCGGGATGGCGTCCTACTCGGCGAGCAAGTTCGCGCTGCGCGCCTTCGCCGACTCGCTGCGCACCGACGAGCCGTCGCTGCGGGTGACCTCGGTCTTCCCGGGCCGCACCGATTCGGAGATGCAGCGCGACCTGGTGGCCTATGAGGGTAAGGACTACGACCCGGCGAAGTTCCTGCGGCCCGAGACCGTGGCCGCGGCCGTCGCGCAGGCGGTGCTCACCCCGCCCGACGGGCACGTGCACGAGGTGGTCATCCGCCCGCGCGGGTGATTTGTGGAGCGGTAGCCGGACTCATTTCCGGCTAACACTCCCCAAATCGCAGCTAGACGACGAGGTTGACCAGTCGGCCCGGCACCACGATGACCTTCTTCGGGGTGGCGCCGGCCAGGAAGGCCTGCACCTTCTCGTCGGCCATCGCGGCGGCCTCCAGGGCGGCCTTGTCGGCGTCGGCGGGCACCGTGATCTTGCCGCGGACCTTGCCGTTGACCTGCACCGGCAGTTCCACGGTGTCGTCGACCAGGTAGCGCTCGTCGGCGACCGGGAACGGCCCGTGCGCCAGCGAGCCGTCATGCCCGAGCCGGCGCCACAGTTCCTCGGCCAGGTGCGGGGCCAGCGGGGCCACCATCAGCACCAGCGGCTCGATCGCCGCCCGCGCCGTCACGCCCTCCTTGGTGAGGTGGTTGGTGTACTCGATGAGCTTGGCCGCGGCGGTGTTGTTGCGCAGCGCCGCATAGTCCTCGGCCACCCCGGCGATGGTCTTGTTCAGCGCGCGCAGGGTGTCGTCGGAGACCGGCTCGTCATCGCTGACCCGCTGCTCACCGGTGGTCTCGTCGATGACGGCCCGCCACACCCGCTGCAGGAAGCGGTGCGCGCCGACGACGTCCTTGGTGGCCCAGGGCCGCGACGCCTCCAGCGGACCCATCGACATCTCGTACACCCGCAGGGTGTCCGCGCCGTACTCGTCGCAGATCTCGTCGGGCGAGACGGAGTTCTTCAGGCTCTTGCCGATCTTGCCGAACTCCTGGTTGACCTCGATCTCACCCTCGGGGGCCGGGTAGAAGAACTTCCCGTCCCGCTCGATGACCTCGGCGGCGGGCACGTAGGAGCCGCGCGCATCGGTGTAGGCGAAGGCCTGGATGTAACCCTGGTTGACCAGCCGCCGGTAGGGCTCCGAGGAGCTGACGTGGCCCAGGTCGAAGAGCACCTTGTGCCAGAACCTCGAGTACAGCAGGTGCAGCACGGCGTGCTCGACACCGCCGACGTACAGGTCCACCCCGCCCGGATCCCGCGGGCCGTGGATGTCCGGGCGCGGGCCCATCCAGTACGCCTCGTTCTCCTTGGCGCAGAACGAATCCTGGTTGTGCGGGTCCGCGTAGCGCAGTTCGTACCAGGAGCTGCCCGCCCACTGCGGCATGACGTTGGTGTCGCGGCTGTAGGTCTGCAGGCCGTCGCCGAGATCCAGCTCGACGTGCACCCAGTCGGACGCCTTGCCCAGCGGCGGGGACGGCTCGCTGTCCGCGTCCTCCGGGTCGAACATCACCGGCGCGTAGTCCGGGATGTCCGGAAGTTCCACCGGCAGAGCCGATTCCGGCAGCGGGTGGGCGTTGCCGTCGGCGTCGTAGACGATCGGGAACGGCTCACCCCAGTACCGCTGACGGGCGAACAGCCAGTCCCGCAGCTTGAATTCGACCCGCGCCTTACCGGTGCCCTCGGCCTCGAGCCGGGCGATGATCGCCTCCTTGGCCGCCGCGACATCCAGGCCGTCGAGGTAGTCGGAGTTCACCAGGGTGCCGTCACCGCTGTAGGCGCCCTCGGTGATGTCCCCTCCGCTGATGACTTCGACAATGGGCAGCCCGAACGCGGTGGCGAACTCCCAGTCGCGCTGATCCCCGCTGGGCACCGCCATGATGGCGCCGGTGCCGTAGCCGGCCAGCACGTAGTCGGCGATGAACACCGGAACCTGTTGCCCGTTGACCGGATTGGTGGCGTACGCCCCGGTGAAGACACCGGTCTTGGTCTTGTTCTCCTGGCGTTCCAGGTCCGACTTGGCCGCGATGTCGGCGCGGTAGGTCGCCACCGCCTCGGCGGGCGTGGCGTGGCCGTAGGTCCAGCGGTCGTCGGTGCCGTCGGGCCAGGAGTCGGCGACCAGCGCGTCGACCAGCTCGTGTTCGGGTGCCAGCACCATGTAGGTGGCGCCGAACAGGGTGTCGGGCCGGGTGGTGAACACCTCGATGTCGCCGACCGCGGTGGCGAAACGAACCTCGGCGCCGGTGGACCGGCCGATCCAGTTGCGCTGCATGGCCTTGACCTTGTCCGGCCAGTCCAGCACATCCAGGTCGTCGAGCAGCCGGTCGGAGTACGCGGTGATGCGCATCATCCACTGCCGCAGGCGTTTCCGGAACACCGGATAGTTGCCGCGGTCGCTGCGGCCGTCGGAGGTGACCTCCTCGTTGGCCAGCACGGTGCCCAGTCCGGGGCACCAGTTGACCATCGAGTCGGCGCGGTACACCAGGCGGTAGGAGTCCACCACCTCGGCGCGCTCGGCCTTGCCCAGATCGGCCCAGTTGCGGCCGTCGGGCAACGCCCGGGCACCGGACTCGAACTCGGCGATCAGCTCGGCGACCGGCCGGGCCCGGTTGAGCTCCGGATCGAACCAGGCGTTGTAGATCTGCAGGAAGATCCACTGCGTCCACTTGTAGAAATCGACGTCGGTGGTGGAGAAGCTGCGCCGCGAATCATGGCCCAGGCCCAGCCGGCCGAGCTGGCGCCGGAAGTTGACGATGTTGGCCTCGGTGCGGGTGCGCGGGTGCGTGCCGGTCTGCACCGCGTACTGCTCGGCGGGCAGCCCGAACGCGTCGAAGCCGAGCGCGTGCAGCACGTTGCGCCCGGTCATCCGGAAGTAGCGGGCGTAGACGTCGGTGGCGATGTAACCGAGCGGGTGCCCGACGTGCAGGCCGTCCCCGGACGGGTACGGGAACATGTCCTGGACGAACATCTTGTCCGCCGGGACCGGCGCACCGTCGGCGGGCGCCAGCGACCCCACCGGGTTGGGTACGTGGAACGTGCCGAGCCCGTGC
Source organism: Mycolicibacterium aurum (assembly GCA_900078775.1). Taxonomy (GTDB): domain Bacteria; phylum Actinomycetota; class Actinomycetes; order Mycobacteriales; family Mycobacteriaceae; genus Mycobacterium; species Mycobacterium aurum_A. Next base: position 4,802,990 of record LT549889.1, on the reverse strand, counting down.
CAGCGTTGCTGCCAGGTCTGCTCGATCTCACCGGCCAACTGCGCGTTGTAGCGGTGGCTGGGGGCGTCGGCGTCGGTGGCGGCTGGGTCAGCGGAGTCTGTCACCCGAACAGGGTATAAGCGCCGCTCGCGCGCTCTTCGGCCACGGGTTGGTATCGGTTGCGTTGCGGGGCGCTCACCACACGGTTGCAGCTCTGTTCCGGCCCTGGTGAGCACGACCGGGGCGTGGTTACAGTCGGCCCCTGACCCAGGCACGTGCTACTTCGGAAGGACCGGCGTCAGATGAATCACAACGCCTCCCGGCCTCGCGGCCTGAGCGGGTCTCAGGCTCGCGGCCACAACGTCAGGAGCGGATGGCGGATCGCGATCGCGGGCACCGCCGCCGGATTCGCCGGGGTGGTGGGGCTGTCGGGCACCGCGTCGGCCGAACCGCTCGCGCCGCAGCCGTCCATCCCGAGTCCCGTCACCGTCACCCAGACCGTCACGGTCGCCCCGCAGGCCGCCCCCGCGCCGGCGGCCCCGCCGCGCCGGTCGGCCCGGCCGCCGTCCCCGCCTCCGGGCCCGGTGCCCTGCCGGCCGCCGTCCCGCCCGGCACCGCCACCGGACTCGGCACCACCACCACCACCGCGACGGCCCCCGCGGCCACCCCGCGACCGGTCTCGGTGCCGCTGTCGCCGAACCCGTCCGGCACCATCCGGGACTACCTGGAGAGCCGGAACGTGGCGCTGGAACCGCAGGTGCCCACCAACTTCTCCGCGCTGAACATCGTGCTGCCCCGGCCCACCGGGTGGACCCAGGTGCCGGACCCGAACGTGCCCGATGCCTTCGCGGTGATCGCCGACCGGGTCGGCGGCGACGGCCTGTACACCTCGAACGCGCAGGTCATCGTGTACAAGCTGGTCGGTGACTTCGACGCCCGCGAGGCCGTCCGGCACGGGTTCGTCGACAGCCAGCAGCTGACCGCATGGCGGTCCACCGGCGGGTCGATCGCCGAGGTGAACGGGGTGCCGATGTCGGTCATCGAGGGCACCTACCGCGAGAACAACATGACCTTGAACACATCGCGGCGCCACCACATCGTGACCTCGGGCACCGACCGCTACCTGGTCTCGCTGTCGGTCACCACCGCCGAATCGCAGGCGGTGCCCGCCGCCGACGCGGTCGACGCGATCGTCAACGGGTTCCGGGTGTCCGCCCCGGCTCCCGCCCCGGTCGCGGCGCCGGCGCCGGCCGGGCTCACCCCGTCGACCTCCCCGCTGGGTGCGTCCACGATCCCGGTCAGCCTGGGCAGCGGCATCGCCAACGGCCCCGCCTTCTCACCGGTGGCCGGCCTCCCCTGACCGAGGCACCCGCGGCGCCCCTTATCCTGGGTGCATGCTTATCGCCGCGGTGCTCTGCCTGTGCGTGGCAGCGGCCACTGCCGGTGCCGCCGCCTGGTCGCTGAATCGTCCCCACGCCGGGGACCCGGTACGGCAGGTGCTGCGCGCCGTCGCCCCCACCCAGTTCGCGGCGGCCGGGATGCTGGCCGCCGGTGGTGTGGTCGGGCTGGCCGCGCCGGCCCAGATGGGCCTGCTGGTGCTGGTGGTCTGCGTCATCGGCGCGATCGGGACCGTCGGCGCCGGCTGCTGGCAGAGTGCCAAGCTGGTCGCCCTGAAGGAGGCCGAACAGGAGGCCCGCCGGGAATCCGGTGGTGGCTGTGCCGGTTCCTGCGGCTCCTGCTCGCTGACCTCGGCCGACTCGTCGGGCCGCAGCATCTGCGGCTGAGCTAGTTGCGGCTCAGATCGATCGGATGGGTCGCCAGCATCGACAGCGGTAGCGGTTGACGCCGCAACACCCGCGCCCACAGATCCACCCGCGGTTCGGCCAGCACATCCGACGGCAGCGCCGACAGCACGATCCAGTCGTCGCGCTCGATCTCCCCGTCGAGCTGGCCGGTGGTCCACCCCGAATAGCCGGCGAAGATCCGCACCCCCTCCAGCGCGGGCGCCAGCGCATCCGGATCGGCGTCCAGATCCACCATGACGACCCGACCCTGGACGTGCCGGATCCCGGGGACACCGGTGATGTCCACCCCGACCCGGACGGTGCCCAGGCACAGCGCGGAGTCCCGCTTCACCGGCCCGCCGACGAACATCGTCTTGGGCTTCATCGCGAGCTTGGCCCACTGCGGCAGCACGTTGTAGACCGCGGTCTCACTGGGCCGGTTCAGCACGACGCCGAGGGTGCCGCCCTCGTTGTGTTCGATGATGTAGATGACGGTGCGGCGGAAGGTCGGTTCGAGCAGATCGGTATCGGCCAGCAGCAGGGTTCCGGCGCGCACATGCGGTGCCGTCGGAGTGACGTGATCCTCCGGTTCCTCGGGCTGTCCCACTCGTCCATCATGTCACCAGCACCCCCGCCGAGCAGCGATCAACAAGCGGGCAGACGAGATATTTGTACTGTGGATCCGGGTGCCGACCGCAGTCCCGGCCCGGACAGGATCTGAACTGATGACAGACGCCCGCAATCCGCCGGGAACCTGGCGCAGCGTGCGTGATCTACCCGAGTTTCGGCGGCTGCTGGAACTGCGGGCGGTCAGCCAATTCGGCGATGGGTTGTTCCAGGCCGGGTTGGCCGGGGCCATCCTGTTCAGCCCCGAACGGGCCGCCACCCCGGCCGAGATCGCGCTGTCGTTCGCGGTCATGTTCCTGCCCTACTCGCTGCTCGGCCCGTTCGCCGGTGCGCTGCTGGACCGCTGGGACCGCCGCCTCGTGTTGATCGGGGCCAACACCGGACGGCTGCTGCTGGTGCTCGCCGTCGGCGCCGCGCTGGCGGTCGGCAGCCCGCATCTGGTGCTGTTGCTCGGCGCGTTGATCGTCAACGGGTTCACCCGGTTCGTGTCCTCGGGTCTGTCGGCGGCTCTGCCGCATCTGGTGCCGCGCGAGAACGTGCTGACGATGAATTCGGTGGCCACCGCGACGGGTGCGCTGGCGACGTTCCTGGGCGCCAACT